>CAVZOL010000009.1:0-552361 GCA_963776895.1 Ignavibacteriota bacterium
ATCTTGGTTCGCAGGATGCGCTCTGCGGCGGCGGCAGGTACGACGGCCTCGTACAGCAACTTGGAGGACCGACCACGCCGGCTGTTGGTTTTGCCGCCGGTTTCGAACGACTGCTGATCGCTCTCGAAAGCAAGGAAAGGAAAATCGATGTGGCCGAGAATCCATTCTTTGCGAATGCTCGCACGACATTCTTTGCTGTCACGCTGAGTCCTTTGGCGTCCTTTAAGTCATTTGAAATACTTTCAAGTTTAACGTCATCCGGCATTTCCGCTACCGCCGATTTTAACGCTCGCTCAATGAAAGCCCAAATGCGCGAAGCCAATCGCGTGGGAGCGAAATTCGTCTATATCATTGGCGAAACAGAGCTTGCCGAAAACGCCGGGATCTTAAAAGATATGCAGTCCGGCGAACAGGAAAAAGTGTCCTTTGATCAAATTGTATCTACAATGAAAGCGAAACCTTCCCAAAATTCTTAATTCATCATTCTTAATTCTTAATTGACATGGAGCCATTACCACCAGTAAAAGAAGTCGAATATCGCTGTTACATCGGCAAAGTGTTCGAGGAACTTTCGGGTCAGGAATACATGACCTTCGCCTTCGAGACCGCGAAGGAATTCTCGAGCTTTCGCTACGAGATCGCGGTGCGCTATCGCATTCAGCCGGGATTGCTCGAATTCAAAGTGCTTGGCATGACGGCTACGCGCACAATGATGCCGGCCTTCGGCACAGCGCGATCGGTGCTTAAGGTTCCACTCCTGCCGTATGGGGTCTATAACGTAAAGCTCATCAAGAGCGACGATACGGAGAACATGTTCACCATCGAGGTGTCAAAAAAGGGCTTCCAGATATTGCTTCCCATTCCGCGCAAACGGTTCATCGACGTGGTGATAGACGATAATGCTGCCGCTCCGAACGCGCGGCACCTTTCGACGGTCTCGAAAACTCCGCCGGTTCCGCTGGTGCCGCGCACCATTCAAAAGCGCCTGCCCGGCATGTTAGATGGCGAAAACCCCGAATTCCTGGAAGGAGATGAAGATCACGAGATGCAAGAAGAAGATGCGCTCTTTGATGAGACTCCAAAAACGAAGAAAAGCGCCAAACACGCCATCGACGAGATAGAAGAAGTTCCCGTGAACGCAAAGCAAAAAGGCAAGCCTAAAGCCGATCCAAAACCTGCGAAAGCCGCGAAAGATCCTGCGGTAAAAGAGCATGTTGCCAAACCGGCAGCAGCTAAAGCAAAAAAGGCCGAACATAAACCGGCAAAGGCCGCTAAAAAACCTGCTGCAAAAGCGAAACCGGCTCCGAAAAAAGCTCCGGCTAAAAAGAAAGCTGCGCCAAAGCCGAAATCAAGCGCAAAATCAAAATCCGGGAAAAAGAGTGGAAAGAAAAAGTAAGTGGTAGTTTAAATGTTCGACACCGCCGGAGCTTGACTGGCAGTGTCGCTAAAACTATCTCACTACCGATAGCCTCTTCTTTAAAACCGCACTTCCCACCTGAAGCGAATAGAAGTAGGTACCGGGAATAAGAGTGCCAGCTGGAATGGTAAAGCTATGGCTACCAGGAGAGGCGCTTTGATTCATGGCCAACGTATAGATCGTATCTCCCTGAATGCTTACGACAATGAAGCTATAAGTAACTTTTTGGCTATTCGTAAAACCAACCGATGTTGCTCCGCTGGAAGGATTTGGATATGGTGAAATAAGTGTAAGCTTACCAACATTAGAGCTATCAACAACGGAGATAGTACTAGATGCCTGAGAGCCCTGGTTGCATGCTTCCACATTCGAAGCAAAAACAAAATACGACAATGTAGCCAAAAGTAGCTTGATGGTTCTCATTTTATGACTTCGTCTGTTATTTAGTTACCGAAAGTGTTTTGGATAATGCTACCCCGCCGGCTTTTAGGGAATAAATATAATTACCCGAAGGAAGAGCATCTGATGGAATAGTAAAAACATGGTTTCCCGGAGCGGCGACTTGATTTGATTCTATTGTATAAACGATTCTACCAAGAACATCGTAAATCACGAAAGTGTAGTTGATTGTTCGGTCATTGGTAAATCCAAGCGTCGTTTCACCTGTCGTGGGATTTGGATAAGCAGGAATTAGATTAAGTTCACCAACATCGATATTTTCTCCAACGGAACTTAGCGGCAAACATGTCTGCAACGCTTCATTGCATTTTGGTACACTTGACGGATTGTATAGTTTATTGAGCCAGCAGCAATCCTCGCTATCCCCATTCCAACGCTGAACACCATTTTTAAGTGGTGACATGAAAGAATTATTATCGGTGCTGCACGGCTCCCCGCCTGTGTTTTCGCATGTATCGTTGCGATCAGGGAGTCCGAGCCAATGGCCCATTTCGTGCATGATAATCGAGGAAAAGTCCCATGCATAATTCATATAGACGCTGTACTCGCTATCGTCGAGCACTCCAACTTGAATATTGCCACCCGGTACCGCCGGTCTTCCCACAAAATTGGCATAACCTCGAGCCAGTTCAGTTGGGATATAATTAGGATCGCTACTATTTGTGAAAAATCCCGGGCATGTGTTGATATAGATATAATTAGTTCCAATACTACATGAGACTTGACAACTTGAGTTCCATTGCCTGATAACCACAGCCAGCGCCGTGGTAGCAGGATCGAAACTCGGCCCAAGTTCTTGTTGCCACCAACTGAGATCACTCTCGAAGACGACACCGATACAGCAGCTGCTATCGAATGTTGCCGATGGAATGCAGCTCTGAATCAGCCCTCCAGGGCTTGCCCAAAGTTCCTCGAGCTGGTTGGGACCTCCGGGATAAAGCGGTATAAAAAGCGAGCCAATCGAATTAAAGTCAATGTTATCTGAATCCACATTAACTCCGGGTCTGGATGAAGTGGTAGAATCGACTCCGCCGGAAACATAACCACAAGAGTTAATGCTGCCGATTGCGATGCAGCTAAAAATATTCGGTGCTTTAACGACGACAGTGGGACCTAATACCCCGCCAGTACTTGGCGCGCCATTGTTATAGGGATCGTCAGTACACCATTCCTGGAGTGTAGCCTGCGGGTTGGACGCGGCTTCGTTGCAATAATAAAACGGGAACTTCTGGCAGCAGCATGGCTGTGCCTTCGCAACTGTCGTGCTGAATACAGCCGCTATGATAACAAGAAAGTATTGCGATGTTTTCATAATTACTCAATAACTGGTGATGGATAGAATTTTTTGGCGAAGTTTTGACTTGAATTCGGACACGGTTAGCCCCGTGCCAAAACCGAGGTCATTATTGGGATCATAAACAATTCCTCCGCGGACGGGATACATTCCATCCAGAGTAGAAAAGCTCATACCAACAGGAGTTAGAGTAGCATAATACTGAACACTATCTCTACCTAAGCCATCGAATTTTAGGAACACGATATACTCGCTATCGGGAACACACCAGGGTGCCCGATTATAGGTTGTAACGCCCAAAGGAATTTGTATATTCTGAAGCCAATAATACCAATATTGAAAAGCCATGCAATCGCCGGGTACACTCATTGGAACCCTTTTATTTTCTTTCGTTCCCATTAGAGAGTCCCTGCATCCTCCCGGAAGGTTTTGTCCCTTAATAATATCGTTAATCGTAGCGTTTACTCCTTCACAGACATTCGCATTACTCGGTTTCGTCAGATCAATCACAGAGAAGGTGTCAGTAACCGTAAGATCAACAATGGCATCAGCATACGCAAGGCTCATTAGTATCTTTCCACTATCGGGAATTGCAGTTCCAACACGGCTAAGAACTCGATTATATAATCCCTGTGGTGCACGGTTAAGATATTCTCCTGTCCATGGAAAAATTTCCATAAGCTGGAAAAAAGCAATGGGATCGTAGTCTTCCATCTCGTACGCGTATTTCAGAGCGTATCGTAATGTATCGGAATCATAGATCGAGTTCACAATCGAATCGATTTGGTATTGATGAAGATCAATTTGCATCAGACTATCGAAAATAAGGTATCCCGTAATCACATCCGGTGGCATGCTGAGCGTTATTGGTGGGTACGTGGTGGGAAATGGGATTGCGAGCTTGACCGCGCCATGAAAATCACTCGGCCCATGATATTGTGCGCGACACATACTTACCGAGAAAAGCAGCGGTAATAAAACCACAGCAATTGTTTGTAATCTTCTCTTACACTTCACTTTATTCATTGTAATACTTGGTTTATGATGAAAAAAGAACTTCAAATTCTATGTTTTATCTGTTGAACTTCAATACTCTACGAATCATCTGTCGATTAATACATAGCTATTTATCATATTGTTCCCCATGAAGGGGGAAGAACTTGCCGCTATTCTTGCAGAAAACCTTAGGGGGTATCGAAAAAAATTAAAATACTCCCAGGAAGATCTTGCAGAACACGCCGATTTGCACCGAACGTATATTGGAACAATTGAACGTTGTGAACAAAGGATTACGATTAGTAGTCTCGCAAAAATAGCGAATGGTCTTAAAGTAGAACCATATCTTCTCTTAGTTCGGGACTCTTTCAAAAATTTTCATCCTAAGTAAAGCCTTCCTCATTCTAAATAAAGCCGTGCGTAGTAGGAAGAATCACGATGAATATAGCTTAAATAGACTCAAGATCTTCAATCGCGGGCAAGGTCCAAACTATTTTTCGACCCATGCTGTAATGCGCTCTTTCACAGCGGCATGCGAAATAACGTTTCCATTCGTGATGGCTTCTTCTGCCCGGTCGAGCTTCTTGCGGACATAAAGGTGGTACTCTATCTCATCGAGCGTTGCCTCTTCCGGCAATTCCTCGATCAAAGCCATTACTTCCTGTTTAACAGTCATATAAAATCAACAGACTTAAGGACAGAATAGGTTGCAAGCCCTCAAGGATGGACATTACTTCCACCGGAACCGGAATGTTACGCTGGTGCCATCGTGGGAGGACTCAATGGTGGACTCATTGGTGAGCGCTTTGAGGAGATACACTCCTCGCCCGCCGGGGCGGTGAAGATAGGGGCCGTTCGTTGGGTCGGGAACAAGTTCTGGAACGAAACCAGCGCCACGGTCGCGCACGGTAAACGCTATCTCATGATCCTCGGTCTTGCACTCGAGCTTCACTTTGCTCGTGCGGCATTCCTTGCAGCCGTGACGTATGGCGTTCGTTACGCATTCGGAAAGCGCGAGCAGCACATTATGCCGAAGCTCGTTCGGGACGCTGGCGCGGTCGAGCTGCTGGCGCGTCCATTCGTGGACTTGCTCCAATTCGTCTAATCTGCCCGGTATCAGCAAATGATCCATGATTTCTTGTGAAGTAGTCTTACTGCTTACTTTGCTTTATTCGCGCCAGATCGTGCATCAGATCCATCAATTTTCCCATCCCTGCGGGCGATAGTTCGAGAAATACCTTCGCCTCGGAATAGCCATGATCGAGAAGATCTTGAATAATAGCACGTACCTTTTCTACGGTGTCCCCAAAGGATTGTTGCAGCTTTACAAAGCCTTCGGCTTTTGGCCCCTCACGCTGCATAAGAAGGAAAGTCTTATGCGCAAATGTCGCATAGAAAGTTAGTTCATGCTGCAAACCCGGCTCGTTTGAGAGAGAATCGAGGAGCGATTGAGCGATGGTGGGGTATTCGAGAGGCATGAGAAAGAATCTTTATTTCAATCGAAACAGTAAAACTGTCATCCTGAGCGGAGTTTTTCTCGACGAGCATCGCCCACGATGCTTGGAGAGAAAAACGGAGTCGAAGGATCTCTGGCAGTTTAACTCACTGGTGAACGTCCGGAGATTCTTCGACTACGCAAATCTCCGCCGCATCGTCGCCGATGCTTCGCTCCGATCTGCTCCGCTCAGAATGACATTATTTTAAATAATGATTGAGAATGAACCCTGCTTCAATGGTTACGCAACAGTTTCCGCAACCGGCGTTTCCGCATTCACCCCACGAGCAGTCTCAACAAAAGCCAGCAGCTCGTTCTGATATTTATCCCACAACGCGGGTTCCATATCGGTCACAATGGCGTGCAGCGCCTCGGTGTTCTCCGGTTTTGCGGTTACGAGTTCTTCAAGCTGGCGGTTGTTGAAAAAGCTGTACGGCTTCACGCGTGCTTCACGTGCCCGCGTATTACGCCACTTGCGGACTGCATCGAACAGCGGGAAATCCGCATCCGCAATTTGTGGCTTGTAATCTTCGGTTACCGCTTTTTCAGCCTTAGGCGCAGCGTTCTGGCGCGGAGTAATGTTCGGCTGGTTCCCAGAAGATCGGTCTGAAGAAGATCGATCACCGGAAGATCGTTCAGCAAATTTCCGTGGCTGCCCGCCGGCAGCATATTGCCGGCCATGCTCCATCGCCGGTGCGGGACGCGACTCCGCAGGCGGGCGGTTTTCATAAGCAACAAACACATTCCACACGCCGAGCACGATCGGTGTGCCATCGGAAGAGGGAAGCGAAGTCGCTGGAGCGAAGCTCGCTGACCAATGCCGGACGGTCTTGCCCGCAAGGAATTCGTTCACCGATTGTTCATCGGCATCGTTCTGTATTTGAAAAGTCTTGATCTGAATATCGGACGAAGTAAAATTGGTATGTGCCATGAAGAGGTTTGATTATTGAGAACGGGATGGAAACGGGCAATTGCAGGCAATCACTCCCGGAAGGGAAGTGGCGGAGTTGTCATTCCCGCGAAAGCGGGAATCCAGTTCTCGAATGTCACCGAAAATTTCGTCTCTCTGAGGTCTGGATTCCCGCGTTCGCGGGAATGACATGCTAATTTATCATCCGAATCCAAAGTGAGCCACTATCCAAGTGCCGTTTTTAAGCTGTTTTCGAGGGTGTCCCAATAATTCTGCAAAAAAGCAAAGATTTTTTTGTAACCCAAGCGACCCTGTGCGTTTTAAACATTGGAGAAAGATGCTCTCAAACTCAATTCATTCAATTATGAAATACAAACTTCTTCTTTTTGCTACTATTTTTACCGTCGTTGCTTCGCCTAACGCGAGGGCGCAATGGGAATGCGTGGGAGGGCCATCGGCGGTCAATTGCTTTGCTAATAATGGGGAGAATCTTTTCGCATCTACGTGGGGATCTGGTATCTTCCGCTCTACTGACAGCGGTGCAACTTGGATTTTAATCGATAGTGGTTTAGGAGATATCACCTTCGATGCTTTGACGACTTTTGCCGGATATGTTTTCGCGGGGTCTTACGATTATCACGGTGTTTTCCGATCCTCTGACAATGGAATAAGCTGGGTAGCCGATACAAGCGATATCGATTCCAATAATTACATCGATCATTTAGGAGTCTCTGGGAATACACTGTTTATGTGGGGCGATTGGAGGGGTGATGGTCCGATCTTCCGATCCAATGACACGGGTAGGACATGGGTTTCCTCAAGCACTCAAGGAATGTCGTTTGCAGAGGCACGCAGTGGCGGGGGATTTGGAGTCAATGGCACAAATCTTTTTGTTGGGTCGACCGGCGTCTATTTAAGCACTGATAACGGAGAAACCTGGAATGACAGAAGCAATGGACTGGATACTTCTGTTGCGGGGGTATATGATGAAGTGTTTGCATCGATTGGCACATACCAATTTGTCGGGTGGTGGAATGGAATATTTCGTTCCTCCGATAGCGGCGATAGTTGGGAAGCTGCAAGTAATGGTCTAATCGATAGCCTTATTCTCAGCTTGTCAACGAGCGGCAGCAATATTTTCGCTGCAACCCCAGTTGGAATTTATCTTTCCTCTGACTCTGGGAACAGCTGGGATGCTATAACGCCATTTGGCAGTATTCCAGGAGGTTTTTACTCTGTTTTTGCTGCTGATGGTTACCTTTTTGGGGGTAGTGATGGTGATAGTATTTGGCGTCGCCCGCTTTCCGATTTTGCAAATCTTGCGGTTAACCCCATTCCGGTAGCACAACCCTCCCTCAACTCCTACCCCAACCCCTTCCCCCAATCTACCACGATCACCCTCACCACTTCCGCAAGCGGCGCTGCGGAACTATCGGTGGTGAATCTGTTGGGCGAGGAAGTAGCGCATCTCTACGATGGGGAATTAGGAGCGGGCGAGCATTCGTTCACATGGAATGCAAGCGGCTTTTCGCCGGGGACGTATTGGTGCGTGATGCGTGCTAATGGCCTCACGCAGGAGCTTCCCATGGTCCTGTCGAAATAGCAGCATAATAATAACTATGAAACACTCTTTACTTTTTGCTTTCGTTCTCGTTCTATCATTTTGCTCCGCATCCCACGCGCAAAGCAACCCACCGTGGGTGGAAACGACCGGACCATCCAACATCAAATGTTTTGCCGCCAGCGGCGATACCATTTTTGCAGGATCTGCGGCGGGCTTGTATCTTTCACCCGATAACGGCACGACCTGGATCTCCGATGGACTCAATTCGCTGGCGGTCTTTTCGCTTGCGGCCTTCGACGGGAAGGTTTTCGCAGGTACGTCCGGTTCTGGACTTTTCATCTCTACGAACAGCGGCGTAAGCTGGAAGCCCGATACGAACGGATTGAACGGCGCAACCGAGATCAGTTCCCTTGTGACGTGTGCGCCAAACATGGTAGCGGCAACATCCAACGGGCTTTGTGTTTCCACCGATGGCGGAGCAACATGGACGCAAGAACAAAGCCTTCCCCGTGCGAGTGGCCTCGCGACCGATGGGACGAATGTCTATGCAACAGCCATTGCTAATTCAGATTTCTATGCATCCACCGACCGAGGTGTGAACTGGACAGTAGTCAGCACCACAGTGCCCACCTTTATCTATTCGTTAGCGGTGCTGGATGGGGATATTTTTGCCGCATTGGGCAGCGGAGGAGGCATTATTAGAACGACCAATGGGGGCCTAAATTGGGAACCGGTCAACAATGGAGCATTCGATTCCTTGTTAACACCGGAATTCAACTGCCATTTTCTTCTTGCCTATGGTCAAAATCTCTTCATGGCATCGAATGATGGCATTTATCTTAGCACGGATACCGGATTGTTTTGGGCACTCGAAACCGATACCTTAGAATCCCAGCCGGGAACCGGCACGTTCTTTGTCAACTCACTTTTAGTATGGAACGAACAACTGTGGGCCGCAGCCGGAACGCTGGAGGGTGTCATTCCCGGTGCCGATGATAGTATTTGGGTGTGCCCACTATCGGGCCTGATTGGTTCCAGTTCTGTTACCACGGCACAACCATCAACATCTTTTTCCACCTTTCCCAATCCTTTCACGCAATCGACAACGATTAACTTCTCGACAGACAAAAGTGGCTTAGCGGAAGTGAGCGTGGTGAATGTTCTTGGAACCCCTGTTGCGCGGATATTCACAGGCCCATTAGAACCCGGCACCTACATGTTCACCTGGGATGCAAGCGGATTGGCAGCGGGAATGTATGAGTGTATCGTGAGTATGAACGGGAAGATGCAAGAGGTTCCAATAATGATCGCACGATAACCCAAACCAAACCACGATTTACAGGATTTTGCGGATTAACAGGATGGATTTTCGGGATTAGTGTGCGGTCGAAAAAGCACAGCATTGCAAAGGATTATTTTTATGATCCAACATTCTTAATGCTCAATTCCTAATTTGAAAAAGTGGGCATTACAGGGTTCGAACCTGTGACCTTTCGCGTGTGAGGCGAACGCTCTGGACCAGCTGAGCTAAATGCCCGATGTGCCTTTAACTTTTGGATATAGCGGGTGGTTCCAAAGGTAACACTTGGAATCTGAGTGTAAGCATGATTATCATTCTGACGTAGTATAATCTTCGCGGAGCAGAGATTTTACGTAGCGAAGGATGACACAAAGGATGAGTTATTATTGGGCGTAATCATAAAACCCGCGTCCCGTCTTTTTTCCCAGCCGGTTTGCTTCGACCATTTTTTGCTGCACCAGATGCGGGCGAAAGCGCGGTTCATCGAAATACTGGTGATAGACGGATTCTGTTACTGCAAGATTTACATCTATTCCAATCAGATCCATAAGCTCGAACGGCCCCATGGCAAAACCGTTTGCTTTCATGATGCGGTCTATTTGCTCGTGCGAGGCAATACCATCGTTAAGTAATCGGAATGCTTCTCCATAAAAATTGCGCGCTACACGATTGACGATAAATCCCGGCGTATCTTTCGCAAGCACAGGAACTTTGCCGATCTGTTTGATATAACCTTCGGCACGGTACATCACTTCGTCCGTCGTTTCCTGCCCGCGAATGATCTCGACGAGCTTCATGATATGCGCGGGATTGAAAAAATGAAGTCCAAGCATACGCGAAGGCCGCTTGGTCGCGCTGGCAATGGCGGTGATCGCAAGGGAAGAGGTATTGCTTGCGAAGATGCATTCATCGCCGCACATATCGTCTAATTTCGAAAAAAGCTCCTGCTTGGTTTCGAGCTTTTCGATGGCGGCCTCAATAATGAGATCAGCAGTTTTGAGATGATCGAAATGGCTGGTGGTGCGAATACGGATAGCCGCCGCGTTCGCATCGGCATGAGTAAGCTTGCCACGCTCAATGGATTTATCCATCATCGTGCCGATATTTCGATATGATCGCTGTAGGAAACCATCTGCTATATCATAAAGCACGACGTCATACCCCGCCAGCGCGGAAGAAAGTGCGATGCCGGTTCCCATCGTTCCGGCTCCGATGATTCCGATGGTAGTCATTGATTATTTGTTTTGTGTTTTGATCTGAATGTTATTGTAGGGGCGCATGGCAATGCGCCCATCCCCATTCCGGTCCTTATTTGGATGCATGGCGATGCGTTCATTATTTGTAGGATTTTCGCTATCCTCGTTCCAAAGAGAAGGATTCAGCCTAATATAGTTATGGACTCGTTCCGCATCGTCGTCATCTCGAATAACATGTTCAAAGTAATTTCTCTGCCATATGTCTTTCGATAAAATCAAGCCTTCTTTAAAAGCTCTTCGAGTTACAGCAGCTTTGAGAGCAGCAACAATGGATGGGATGGAGCAGGATTGCCGGTAGAATGTACCAGACTGGGTTTCAAGGCTCTCATTCTGAGTGATGCTAATCAATAGGTGAACATGATTGGGCATGATTACATAAGCGTCCATTTCCACGGATTCACGAATGCTCACTGTCCGGTGAATTTCCTCATCTACAATTTTTCCAATGGATTTGAGCACGACGGAATCATTTTCGATGGTGCTCAAAAGGCATTCTCTGTTATGTGTGCAAAAAGTTACGAAATACGATCCTGGTTGGCCATAATCGTATTTCCAGAGACGGATTGAACGTCGTGATTTATCCATATTCAGAGGGGGATGGGCGCATTGCCATGCGCCCCTACAAAATTCAAACGGGATGCATGCTATGGAAGTTCAGCCCCTCACAGGGGCGCATGGCAATGCACCCTTTTATTTTTCATAACGGCCATTTCACCTCCCTGAATATTCCGGTTTGCGCTTTTCTTTGAATGCTTCGACGGCATTGGAGTAATCCTGAGTCCGCCCAGCGGCTTCCTGCATAAAGACTTCATAATCCAGCGCATCATCGAGCGAAACGGCTGCTGCGCGGTCCATCATCCGCTTGATGTAGCCGTAGGCTTTGGTTGGCCCAGTAGCAAATGCCGTTGCGATTGTTAGCGTTTCAGATTCTAAATCGGCGGCAGGAACCACTTTATTGGCTAAATTCAATTCCAGTGCTTTTGGGGCGGAAATGTCTTCGCCGAGAGCCGCAAGCTCGAACGCTTTTGCCACGCCGCAATTTTTTACGAGGAACCAGCTGGAACCGGAATCTGGCACCAAGCCGATGCGGACAAATACCTCGATGAGCTTTGCGCTTTCCGACATGATCCTATAATCGCACGCCAACGCGAGCGATGCGCCAGCACCCGCAGCTACGCCATTCACAGAAGCGATTACTGGTTTCGGCAATTTACGAATTGCGCGGATGAGCGGGTTATATCGGCGTTCCAGCGAATCGCGAAGAGAGCGTTTGCCACCTCCCGTCGGAGCATCTTTCAAATCCTGCCCAGAACAGAATGCTTTGCCCGCGCCCGTAACAACAACGACGCGAATCTCATCATTCTTCGCGGCTTCTTTAAATGCTTCAATGAGATCGGTCGTAAGCTGCTCATTAAAGGCATTATACACTTCCGGTCGGTTAAGCGTTATCGTGAAAATGCCGCTGGATAGGGAAGTGAGGATTGTTTGGAAATCGGGCATTAGAAGTTAGAGTGTTTTTCAAAAAAGAATCTCTGAGATTGCCTTGAGCACTTCCGACATTTTTGAAGGATTTATGGTGCCGACCCGCTCCTTAAACCTTCGATTGTGCATAGTGATGATAACATCTGAACGAATAATGCTGTGCTTTCGAATCGAGCCCTCAATGAAATCCTCCGGCGAAAGTCTAATGGTATGGGGTAGATTTGTCAGATTAGTGGTAATCTCACATAATATACTTACAAGAGGACGCGGTGTGGCAATAACGAGAGCTGGGCGATTTTTAAAGCCGTCCTCATCTTCAATATATGGGAATTTAACGGTGACGACATCACCCGGACGAATTAAAGATCTTTCCATGCCTCTTCATCCGCTGGACTAAGCCAATCTTCTGCGAGGACATCGTAGCTTAAAAGCAGACCATCAATCTCACCATCTGATTCTTCTTCCTTACGATATAAAAAGCCAGCGAAATCGACCAATTCATCGATTTTCTGTTCCGGTAATTTAGCAGCAATTGCGACTAATGTTTCAATTTTGCTCATAAATGCTTAACCGAAAGAATGGGAAGAAGGTTTTATTTCCCCTTCCACTCCGCTTTGCGCTTTTCGATGAAGGCGGACATTCCCTCGCGCATGTCTTCGGTGGCGAAGAGGAGATAGAAATTCTTGCGCTCGTATTCTAAGCCCATCTCTATCGTGGTATCGAAAGATTTGAGGATGGCTTCCTTTGCGAGACGCACGGCAACTGGCGGCTTATCCGCTATTTCGCGAGCAAGTTTTTGAGCTTCTTCCAGGTAAAATTCCTGTGGTACAACTTTGTTTACTAAACCGGCTCTAAGTGCTTCATCTGCAGTGATTTGCCGTCCCGTCAAAATCATCTCCATTGCCAGCCCCTTGCCTACTGCACGAGTAAGGCGTTGCGTACCGCCGGCGCCGGGCATAACGCCGATCAATATCTCCGGCTGACCAATGCGCGCAGTCTCGCTTGCAATGATGATGTCGCAGTGCATCATAAGTTCGCACCCTCCACCAAGCGCGAAACCGGAGACAGCTGCGATGATGGGCTTCTTGATCTTGCGGATTCGATCCCAGCGCGCAAACTGATCGCGGGTCAGCATTTCGACTGCCGTTGCATCAGCCATTTCCTTGATGTCAGCGCCGGCGGCAAAAGCTCGTTCACTTCCGGTAAGCACGATAGCTCGAACGCCGACATCCAGATCGAGTGCTTCTAAGCAATCGACAAGCTCCGTCATTAGCTCAATATTGAGCGCGTTGAGAACTTTGGGGCGGTTAAGTTGAACGGTGGCTACAAAGCCATCCTGCGAGAGAAGAAGGTTCTTGAAGTCACTCATTGAAGAGCAATGCTATTATTATCCGCTTAGGATGTGATTTAGCTTGCGACCTTTTCTTCTTTGAATTTTCCAACGATGGTCTGTAGCTTCTGCACTACTTCGCTACGTTTCAGACCAGCTTTAGCCTGAAAAACGGTCATCTTGAACTGCGGGCGCGACCCTCCCGGCGAGACGGAGCCGACGAAGAAATCGGAATGCTTCCAGCCTGTTTCGCGGAGCGATTCCTGGATCAAAGAGACTTGCAATCGGCTGAGCGGCGTTGCAATGCGGATATTCGGTTCTTCGGTGCCGGGTAATAGTTCTTTCTCTTTGGACTGCATTCGCATAGGATTTTCGAGGAAAAATGTGTGAAAGTACGACTTACTTTTAGGAACGCGTCTAACCGGACGGGTGCGTAAAAAGTGCCATTCTTTAAAAATTCTAATTTAACGGAACTGCTGCCTAATCATGATGCGTTCATTGCTTACCACTTTTTTATTGCTCGTAAGTTATTGAAAAGGTGGGGAATAGTGGGTTTTTAGGAGTATTATGATAGCCATGCGTACTACTATCTTTCTTTTTGCTTTCGCGCTCTGCATTTCCAGCGCATCCGCGCAACTAATTCATTCTACAGTTTCTTCGAAGCCGCAAGCGGTAAAGCCGCAGGACCCGAATGCTGGGAATGATTCAGCTTCGATAGGTTCGGGCATTCACTCTCTCACCGGTGTTATTGCTGGAACTCATGCCAACACCATTCCGACGTCGGCGAACCCGGCAAGTAGTGTTGCTTTACAGCCAGGAGAACGGGCCGGCCTGGTGGTCACGAACGCATGGCCTAACCCTTTGCATCCGGCCTCCACGCTTCACCTGGAAGTGCTCACCGATCAGGAAGGCTCTGTTACAGCCGGGATCTACGATCTGGCCGGCACGCAAAAAGGCACGCTCGAACTTGGCCAGATGGGCGCCGGTTCGAATGAATTGCAGGTTGCCATGCCCGACTTGCCCAGCGGCGAATACATTATTCGCATCCAGCAGGGCACCGACGCCCCGGAAGTCGTAAGAATCAACTATATCAAATAGAAATTCGGCCTCGCTTTTATATTAAAATTTAGGTGTTTCAACAACATTACGCTTCTGTTATGAAGTAAGTTGTCCACTCATTATCCCAAAAACGGTTCCATTCGGAACCAAATTCTTCAAAAAATGGGTGTGAACGAATCTCTCAGCCAAACCCCATAATTCGCATGGAATGAAGGATTTCCAGAGTTATTAACTTTTCCGCATTTCATTATCAACGCCCTTGTGGGTAACTCCGGCGATATACACTGACTTATCGACATAATATGGGATAAATTTCTCCGAACTCATTTCTGTCCTTTATTATCGCTTTTCGTAATGTTAAGAATAGCGCGCAGCCTGTTTTATCAAGCCCTGCAAATATGAAGATCGAATCAAGTCCCGTCCCATCAATGAATTATCTATCATCGCGCATTACGTTCGTAATGAATGTTTCGATGGCTTCATTCACAAGGCCCGCTTTTGTCTGTCCCACAAGGTGCTTCGAATTCGGAATGATAATTATATGTGCCGCCGGCTTGGGGCAACTAATGATATGATCGTCAGCACCATGAATGCGAACGAATGGCAAGGTTATATTCTCACCTTGCCATGTTGCGAGCGCGTGGTACGCCGAACGGAACAGCCCACGAGGCAGATCGCGGTACATTGCTACACAGAGCATGACCTCATATTCTCCGATGCCCGAATACTTCCGCATGACTGGAGCGATCAACCAATCCAACGCCCGATAACCCCACAACGGAAGCCACCCACTGACATATCTGCCGAAGACACGAGGAATTAGCCCGATGTCGTCGGACGACAATGGACTCCCGATGAGGATAAGTCCGCGTACTGGCAATATTTTGGTGAGTTCGATCCCGATCGCGCCACCCATCGAATAGCCGCCGATAAAAAGCGGATGATCGAGGTGGATCTCATGCGTTTTAAGAAGATGCTCGCAAAATCGCTCCGCATACGCAGCAAGCGTTTCGCCACACTCGAACGGAACGTAATCCGGCGTGATGAGCGTATAGGGTAGCGATAGCTGCGTATGCGTCATCCGGTGATCGCCGCCGAGTCCGGGTAGAAGAAGCAGTTGAATCAATGTGTGAACCCTTCGACAAGCTCAGGGCGATTTATGGTATTATTTGGATGAATGGGATTATTTTGGTGTTCGATTCCATTCGAAGTTAATTACCATAGTTCAACGACGACCCCATCCCATTAATCCCATAAATCCAGGTTCAGACAAACATGCCTGATATCTTCATCTCCTACTCCCGCAAAGATTCCGCAGTATGCGGAACAGCTTGCAGAGCTGCTCGACTCGGCGGGGCTTTCCTGCTGGATCGATAAGGCAGGGATCGATCTTGCCACGAGCTGGTCGAGCGAGATCGTCGATGCCATCGATGGGTGTAAGGCATTCATTGTCCTGTTGTCCCCTTCGTCCAATGAGTCCCTTAACGTCGATAAAGGAAGTATCGTTAGCCGCCGAACAAAAGAAAAAAATACTTCCCTTAGATCTGGAGCCGGTTGAACTCCGCGAAGAACTGAAATATCACCTTGCCGGCATCCAGCGCGCGCCGATGACGAACATTGATGCCGTTATCCGCGCGCTTGCGGCGATTGGGACTGGCGGCAACGCAGGCGCCGTCCCTCAAATTAGTGAAGCGAGACTGATTCGCGGAAGAGCCTGATGATACTTCCGTTTCAAGATATATCACCGACGGGCAGATAACGGCTGGTTCGCCGATGGAATTGTGAGTGAACTCATCTCCGCGCTTTCGAACGTAAAGGCTCTCAATGTCACCGATGCGCAGACCACGAAAGACTTCAAGCGCTATCAAGGAACGCTTCCCGCGTATGCAAAAGAGATGGGCATTCGGTATTTTGTGGAAGGCGATGTCCGGAAATTCGGTGACCAGATAAAAATCAGTTCCCGCTTACTCGACATCGAAACCGGAGACCACCTCTGGCAGGACTCGATGAAAGGCGTGATGAATGACATCTTCGAAATCCAGGAAGCGGTGGCACTGAAAGTTGTCGAAGGACTGAAAGTGCATCTCGCCTCGGACGAAAAGAGAAAGCTTGCCGAGCGCGGAACCGAGAATGCCGAAGCGTATGAATTATTTCTCAAAGCGACGAGTATTTTCTCCGCCAGAGCAAAGAAGGCTTTCAGCTTGCGGCACAGCTTTTTTCCGAAGCAATTGTGCTCGATCCTGCGTATGCGAGTGCCTATTCAGCCAAAGCGAATGCGCTTGCAAATCTTTACCGCGGTTACACCCGCGATCCCGCGTTGCTCGAAGAGGGGCTAACACTTATCAACGAGGCGCGCCGGTTGAAGCCCGATCTGTGGGTGGCCTATAACCCGCTTTCTCTCATTCTCCAGCTTCAGGGCAAGATGCCGAAGCGGAGGCCACCGCACTGGAATATATCCGGAACGCGCCGGAGGATTTCCTGAGCCATTTTGCGCTCGGATTTTTTTATATGGAATACTGGTCAGGATGGCAAAGCGATCGCACCCTACGAAGAGTCGCTGAAACGGAAGCCGGAACACTTGGTTGCCTTATGGAATCTCGTTCTTGTCTGCAGCAATGCAAAGGAAGAGGAGAAGCGGAAGCATTGGGCCGAAATTGCCATTCCACTTTATGAAAAGCGGCTGAAGCTCTTTCCGGACGAGGAATGGAATCGGGTGATTCATGCCATGCTCCTTCATTTTGCGGGCCGGGATGACGAAGCTCGAGCTGCTGCCCGAAAGCTGGAAGATCTTCGGGATGGAAATGCGCTCTACAATACCGCCTGCCTGCAATGCATGTTGAAAGACTATTCCGCCGGCCATCCAGACGTTTCGCAAAGCGATCCAGGCGGGATTTCGAGGTATGCGGGTCATAAAATCATTTCTGGACGACGAGGACGACGGCATCGGCACGCTCAAAGGCACGCCGGAGTGGGAGGCGGTGCGGGAGTTGGTGGAGAAAATAGAGGCGGAAACATCCCAGCAGAATCCCATCAATCACAGTTCAGACAATCCTGCCTGAACTGGCAATCTCAACCAACGCCGCTTTCAAAGCATCGAAATCCGAGTGATCGTTATACACTTGCGAGGAAGCTCGCACATAAAGTTTCCCGTTCGCATTCATCGCAGGCACTTCGATATGATACTCATCGAAGAGTACATCATGCAAACGCAGAACACGTTCATCGGTTGCATCTGGGTCATTCGGTAAAAGAAAAGTGCAGAGATTAGCAAGCATTTCCTCCGGAGCGGCAAGTGGCACATCGAGTGCATTAGAAATGTCGCGCCGTGCGCCTAAAATCATCTTCCGCGTGTACTCGCGGCTTCCAGAGGCAGCAAGTTTTTTGTGGAACTCAATTCCGGTTGGGACGCTCAGGAAGGCCGTTGGGTCCAGCGTACCTGTCCAGGCAAATTCTGTTTGAAATCCCCCGCCCAGATAATGCGAAATAACAGTCGGATGGATCTTTAATTGATGTTTCTTGTCCACCCACAGGAACGCTGCGCCTTTTGGTGCATAGAGCCATTTATGGCAGTTCCCAATGTAATAGTCTGCGCCGAGCGTATCGAGATCTAAATCGATCTGCCCCGGTGCATGCGCGCCATCGATGAGTACGGGTATGCCGCGCTCTTTAAAGAGTGCAATGATCTGTTTGATGGGGAAGATCACGCCGGTCGGGCTGGTGATGTGGTCGATCGCAGCAAAGACTGTTCTTGGTG
The DNA here is from genome assembly GCA_963776895.1 of Ignavibacteriota bacterium. Lineage (GTDB taxonomy): Bacteria > Bacteroidota > Ignavibacteria > Palsa-1295 > Palsa-1295 > PALSA-1295. Next base: position 18,317 of record CAVZOL010000009.1, read on the forward strand.
TGATCGCGCGTGCGATGGCATCCGTCACCTCATCGGCACTTGCGATAGGAAAGGGAACCTGTGCATCAACCACAGTTGCACCACTGAGTTCTGCAACATACACCATCGTTTGCCGGACGGCGCGGTAGGCATGGCTGGCGGTTAGCAGTTCATCGCCCGGTTTGAACGTCGGAAGGAGGGAACGAAGCACGGCATTTGCGCCATCGGTTGCGTTTTGCACGAACACCAGATCTTCCGGGCGCGAGCCGACGAACGATGCAAGTTCTGTTCGTGCCACATCGAGGTGTTGTGGCAACTCGCGCGTCATGAAACGCACAGGTTCCGCTTCCATCTGTTCCTGCCACTCACGCTGCACTGCAAGCACCGAACGCGGACACGCCCCGAAGGAACCGTGATTCAAAAAAATTACATCTTCATCTAAAAGCCACTCTTTGCGGATCGTTTTTCCAAATGTCATAGTGCGCCCTTTAACGCAAAGTGGGTTAGCGATGAATCCCCCGGCTTCACTAAAATATATGTTAAGACCGTAGGGGCGTGCTGCGCACGTCTCTTCCTGGATTCAATGAATTAAAAGACTATCCGAAATCTGGAATGATTGCTCGTGCAAACGGACATGCGCAGCATGTCCCTACAATATGAGCGACAATTCCCACTCATTGCTCGTTAGGAACCCACTCGTTACTTAGAAATGTCCGACACCTTCATCTCCAACTACTAACAGGATTGAGAGCCGCCAGGTATGCACTCCGATTTACCCTAAAAAGCTGTAACTTTGTAATAAATGGGTACGTTTTCTTTAGGTGTTTTAGGTACATTTATTCACTTTTCTTACGAAAAAACATGAAAACTTATCGCACTTCGTTTTTGAGAGTGGCAGCTTTTTTCATGCTGCTGTGCTTAGTGTTTACTTTTAGCCGGACAGCAACAGCCTGCCCATTGGGGTTTTCTGGACCAACTTCATTTACAGCCATGCCCGGAAGCTCGCAAAGCCAAACGTGGACCGCAATCGACGAAATTGGCGCCGATATTGGAACAACCGCTAGCATTACCGCCGGGTCGGATGTATTTACCATCGATCGCTCGCAGCTCATGTTTCCGGGTGATGATGCGGCAGGTGATACTGCAAACTTTACGGTTACTTTCACACCCGGAGTAAATGCCACGGGAACGTTTACGGGAACATTGACGTGCGGATGCGGCAGCACATACAAATTAGTAGGCACTGTCGCAGGATCGGCGGGAGTCGCGAACGCTCTTCCAAGCAACGTCTCGTTTACTATTTCTCCGAATCCTGCACCGGATAATGTCACTATCCTGTCCAGCGGCGTTCTCACGGCGGAGATCGGAATTTACAACCTGCTCGGCAACGAGATCGCTTCGTCCAAGACGACGACCTGGCAGTGGGATGCCTCAAGCATTCCAACCGGCCCATATTTCGTCCGAATTTCAGGCGAGTCCAATAGCGGAGAGCAATTCGTTATTTGGAGGAGAATCATTATCGCGAATAATGGCTTTAAAATGTCCCCAAAGACTTAAGGCACGCTAAAGCCCGCTGAGGCGGACCACACCATGTGGGAATCTGCGTCTGACAATTGGAACGCCCTCGGAATCCTCCTGTTTTGTGTGCATGTCAATTAGAACCGAACGCGTAGCCGGGGAAGTGCAGCAAGCCCTTGCTCATGCCCTGCAAACCGATTTTTCCAGCCTTACCGACTCCCTTATCACCATTACAAAAGTCCGGATGGCGCCTGATTTGCGTAGCGCGCGCGTCTATGTGAGCTTGCTCGGCGGTACCGGCTCTGGGCGCTAAAGCTCTGGAAAAGATCAAGAAAGAAGCACCGCATCTTCGCGCCGCCGTTGCCCATGCCATTCGTTTGCGATATGCCCCGAATTATTTTTTTATTTGGACGATACGCAGGAGGAAGTTGCGCATATTGAAGAGATATTCAAGAAAATAGGGGAGTCTCGGCCACCGACAAAAGAAGCTATCCAAGAGTGAGCAGCCCGATTGAATGCTTTGATCGTGATTCTGTGCTTTCCGATTACGCCAGTGCGCGGGCAGCAAATCCTAAGTCCCGAAGGTGCATTGCTATTGGTGAGAAAGCCTTATGGCGAAACCTCTTTTCACGCTGTGAATCAAATCCGCAAAGCGATCAGTCGCGTGACAGGTATTCGCCGTGTAAAATGCGGTCACGGGGGTACGCTCGATCCACTGGCAACCGGTTTGCTCATCATCGCCACACGAGGCAAAACAAAAGAGCTTGCGAATCTTATGGGGCGTGATAAAACGTACCGTGTCCGAATGCGTTTGGGCGTCACAAGCCCCAGTTTCGATCTCGAACGGCCAGTTGAGATCGTAGGTGGAGAAGAAAGTATTACCCGCGAAGCAGTGGAATGGGCTATCCATGCTCTTCCCGGCGAGCATGAGCAAATCCCACCGATCTATAGCGCCATCAAGCAGAAAGGGCAGCCGGTTTATCACGCGGCCCGCAAAGGAAGAACGCCGGTGATGGTTGCTCGCACAATTTTCATACACAATGTTGAAATTATCTCCATCGAATTACCGTATATCACTTTCCGAGTGCGCGTTTCGAAAGGGACGTACATTCGCAGCCTTGTTCGAGATATTGCCGCACAGCTCGGAACGGGTGGTATTCTTATCGATCTCGAACGCGAAGCAATCGGCGAATGGAATGTGCGCGACGCATTGACTTTACAAGAGACCACTAATCTTATTAATCAGCAGGAGCTTAATGACAAGCAGCACGAGATGGCGCATGCGCTTCATCATTCATAATTCATCATTCATCATTGCCCATTGAAGATCACCTGGGGATTAGAAAACGCGACCCGTAACCCGAATACCATTACCACGCTCGGAAGCTACGATGGCGTACATCTTGGCCATAAACGGATCCTTGCGCGCCTGCGAGAGCAGAGGCAGGAGCTTGGATTAGACCGCTCGCTGCTGATTACCTTCCACCCGCATCCACAGGAAGTGCTGCGCAGAAATGGTACGAGCATCGAACTGCTAACCACCATCGACGAACGCATCGAGCTGATCGAAAAAGAGGGTATCGACGAAACGCTTATCATTAAATTCACTCCAGAATTCTCTCAAACATCGTACATTGATTTTTTTAAGCACACCATCGTAAACGCGCTTGGCACGAAGGCGATGGTTCTGGGATTCAATCACGCGTTTGGGAAAAATCGCGAAGGAGATGCCGAGCATCTGAAGAAATTGGCTCCCGAAATGGGAATTCTGATCGAGGAAATAGCCCCCGTAGAAAAAGACGGTATCTCTATTAGTTCAAGCAAAATACGCGATGCGCTGAAAGCAGGAGATATGGCGAAGGCGAACGCATGGCTCGACCGTCCTTACAGTTTAGCGGGTTCCGTTGTTCATGGTGATGCTCTGGGTCGAGAACTCGGATTTCCCACCGCTAATTTGCAGATCGATCCCATTAAGCTTATTCCTGCCGACGGCGTGTATGCCGCAAAAGTCATTCATGATGGTAAGCAATACAAAGCCGCATTGAGTATCGGCACAAAACCAACGATTTCCGATTCTGGCGATCGAACGATCGAGGTTTTACTCATCGGATTTAATGGCGATCTATACGACAAGAAGCTTACGGTTGAATGTTTGCGGTATTTGCGCCCACAGAAGAAATATGCTTCCATTGAGGAGTTGAAGCTCTCCATTGCGAACGATGTATCCGTAATTCAAGCAACATGGGAAAAATAAATATCGGAGAAGGGCAGCTTCGCATTCAATGGAATGGGGTCTGGAAAGAGATTCCCATTGCAGAGTGTAATGTGTTAGAAATAGCTGAAGGGCATTACGCTGTCTCCTTTGAAGGCAAGCAGTTCGAGGTATTTGCTCTTCCCGATGGACGCCTAAGCGATGGGTTAGCGCTGGATGGAATTGAACTGAAGATCGAGTCGGAACGGGAACGCATTATACGTGAGCGATTTCAAGTGGCCGGGCCATCGGGAACCGTTCGTACCGGAATTGTTGTCATAAAGGCGCCCATGCCCGGACTCGTTCGGGCGCTGAAGGTTTCCGTTGGCGACAAAGTGGAACGCACGACCACGGTTCTTGTCTTAGAAGCGATGAAAATGGAGAACAATATCCTTGCTTCTACAGCAGGCCGCGTGACGCGTGATACTGGCTGTCGAAGGAACTTCAGTCGAAAAAAATGCCCCGTTGCTGGAAATAGAATTGGCCTGAACATTAGCTGCTCCATCGCTCTTGCCCCGCGAAGAACAGCCTACAACAATGCGCGTAACCGTTAGTGTAGCCGGACGCTTTCATGCGTTCCACCTTGTCGAGCAGCTTCAGAAGCGTGGGCATCTCCAGCGCTTCATTACAAGCACGCTGAACGAAAAGCGTATTCCAAACCGAAGGCTTCCGGATTCCTTGCGCAACGATGCGGATTTCCTTAAACGCGTTCTCCAGGTTCCATTGCCGGAATATCTCGGATTTGCGTTTCGGCAGCTTCCGGTTGCCGATTCACAATCGCTCTCGTATTTTGTCAAAGATAATTTATACGATCGTTCCGCATTGCGGTACATCACGAATAGCGATCTGTTCGTAGGCTGGGCAAGCCAATCGCTATTCCAAATGCGGGAAGCAAAGGCGCGCGGCGCGCGCGCGATAATCGAGCGGGGTTCCACGCATATAACCGAACAATACCGCCTCATAGATGAAGAACTCAAACGTTTTGGAGTTGCCCCGGTTCAGCGTTCAAGTTGGGATCGGTTGCTTGAAGAGAAGCAACTCAAAGAATACCACGAAGCGGATTTCATCATGACGCCGAGCGAATTTGCGCGGCAAAGTTTCCTCGCACGCGGATTCGATCCAGCAAAAGTGTTGAAAGTTCGCTACGGTGTCGATCTCGAACTTTTTTCTCCAAGTGCCGAATAAGCACATTCTCACAATTCCAACCATCCTTTTCGTAGGTGCGATTGGTTTTCAAAAAGGCATTCCGTATTTGCTGGAAGCGGTTCGAGCGATGCGCGCAAAAGGGAAGAAATTTAATCTAAAACTCATCGGCCGATTCGAAAAGGATTTTGAAGCTTGGTTGAAATCAAGTCCATTGCGAACTGAAATTGATGAGCATATTCCTTTCGTGCCAAATCGGGAATTGGTATAGCATTTTCATCAAGCCGATATATTTGCACTGCCATCCGTGCAGGAGGGTCTGGCGCTTGTTGTTGCAGAAGCCATGGCGAGTGGTTTGCCTGTTGTTGCCACCGAAAATACCGGCGCCAGCGAATTCATCGAAAGCGGAAAGAGCGGAATTATTGTCCCAGCTGCGAATGCCGATGCATTATCCATTGCAATCGTTGATTTGCTTGATAATCCGGAAAAAGCAAGGGAAATAGGAAAAGAAGGAGCCGCCCACAATCAAATTCTTTCGGTTGGGACACTTATGGCCAAGCCATCGAAGTTACCTACGCTAATATCCTACATCCATCCCATGTGACCCATACGTCCCATAAAGAAGGAACAGAAATCTCCACTTTCTACGACGAATACTGGAACCGCGATCAAGGCTGGACGCCAACTCACTCCTTTACCGATCAGCAGATCACCCTTCATTTTAAGAAAAATGAAGCCAACGTTTTTCAGCCGAATGATTCTGTGCTCGATGTCGGCTGTGGCGATGCATCTAATTACCAATCGTGGATGGTAAAACAGGTGCGCGATCTGAAGGCCATAGATATTAGCACCGTCGGTATCGAACGCGCACCGCAACATGGGTCTTGATGCGAGGGTGCATGATCTTTCCGAGAAATTCCCATTCGAGCGCAATTCGTTCGATGGAGCTGTCTGTATTGAAGTGCTCGAACATCTTTACGATCCGAAATTCACGGTGAGCGAAATCTTTCGCGTGCTCAAACCAGGCGGATTACTCGTGACGAGCGTTCCCAATAATGGCTATTTCCGCGAACGGCTTCGGGCATTTACTCATGCAGAATTATCTACTTCCATTTCCGATTTTTCGAACGAGTGGAAAGGCGCGCATATACGCTTTTACAATCTGAGATCGTTCTCCAGATTATTTGAGGTATGCGGGTTCCAGGTAGAATCCGTGCGTTCGAATGGCGATTCCTCTATTTTCGATGGTTTGGATGCGTTCGGAGGATATACGGCTCAGCATGCCTCGTCGTTTTTACGCCGACGGCTTCCGCGCGCTTTGCGGTTAGGATTTTTAGAGGATATGATGCCATCCATTTTCGCGCCACACCTCATCCTGTGGGTGCGAAAGCCTTCTGGAAAGGATGAAGGATGAAGGATGAAGGAAAAAGGAAAGTTCTCATTTCCGGCGCGTTCTGGCATGGTTCGCTCGAAGAAAGTTACGCGCGCGCTTTCGAGTCCCTTGGCTGGACTGTGATTCGATTCGATTGGGAGGAGTTTGCGCATGCGCATCCGCTCGCGAACATGGCCTTCGCAGATAAGCTACTCAGATCGCGCATAGCAGACCGAGTGGGGAAGTGGTTTACATCGACCATTGAAGAAAAACAACCAGATCTTGTTCTCGTCATAAAAGGGCGGCGCATAAATCCTGAAACGCTGAGTGCGGCCAAACGCATTTTATCCGATCGCATGCTCGTAAATTTCAATCCCGATAGCCCGTGGGAACCAGCGAATTCATCGCGCAGATTGCTCGAAAGCGTTCCTTCCTATGACGCGCATTTCACATGGAATAAGCAACTGCTTCCGAAGTTTGAAAAAGCGAATGCCAAAAAAGTATTCTATTTACCGTTTGCTTATGACCCAGTTCTGCATCATCCCGTTAAAACCGATAAAGCCGATGCCCTTCATGACGCGATCTTTGTTGGCACTTACTCACCGGAACGCGATGAGTTGCTCGGCTCGCTCACAAGTTGTAATATACGCATTGTTGGAAATGACTGGCACAAGGCGAAATTTGTTCCGAAGGAATGGATATTATCGAAAGCAGTTTATGGCGAGGAAGCGGTGAAAGTGCTCAGTCTCGGAGCATGTTCTATTAATATTTTGCGTCCACAAAATGTGACCAGCCACAATATGCGAACCTTTGAGATCCCGGCTACCGCTAATGCTATGCTGACGACCAGTTCAGAAGAACAATCCGATTTTTTCGTCGAAGGAGAAGAGATGGAATGTTTTTCGACTCCTGAAACTCTGCTTGCTAAAATTAAGATGCTTTCCAGCGACCGGAAACACGCGGGAATGATAGCTCAAAAAGGGTACGAACGTGTCCGCGATGAAACTTACTCCAAACGCGCGCGAACGATGATCTCACTCCTCGGATTTGCCTGAACCCATGAAGATACTCTATGTTGGGCATACCTACACCGTTCGCGCCAATCAGGCGAAGATTCTGGCGTTGGCGCATCTTCCGGGCGTGGAGATAACGCTGGTAACTCCTCATGCGTGGCGTGGGCCGCTTTATTCCAATCGCGCCGATCTTTTCGATAGCTCGCAGGCTCCCAATGTGCGGCATCATATTCTCCACTCGGCCTTTATTGGCAAGGAGAGTGCATATCTCTATTCGCCTTCGATTTTTCCGTCTGATTCGAAGCTGAAAACCGGATATTGTTCATGTCGAGCAAGGGGCGTATGCGTTATCATACGCGCAGATTCTTTGGGCGCTGAAATTGTTCAGCCCGAAATCCCGTGCCTTATTTTTCACTTGGTGGAATTTGCCCTATCAGCCAAGTGGAATTAAAGCATGGCGGAATCATTTAATCTCCGGCATTCTGCCACAGCCATAGCCGGGAACGCGGCTGCCCGCAATGATGCTGCGCGATCACGGCTTTGCTCGACCCGATCCATATTTTGCCACAATTAGGAATTGATCTGTCTGCCTACGCGGGCATTTGTCCTCCCATACGCACCGATGCCCGAATTTACGATCGGTTATGCCGGACGCATTTCGGAGGAAAAAGGCGTGCTCGATTTGGTTCGTGCAGTGAGTCAGATGGACACTGAAAGAGGCCGTTACGCTTTATTTTGTCGGCGCGGGTGACGCGCTCGAACAAGCTAAAAGTTTAGGCTGCCGAAAAATCTATACACGTTATTGCATCATCCTGCCGTGAGAAACGAAGAACTTCCGCACCATCTTGCCAAGATGGACGTGCTCGTGTTGCCCAGCCGGACCACGCCGGAATGGGTGGAGCAGTTTGGCCATATTTTCCTTGAAGCAATGGCAATGGGTGTGCCTGTGATCGGTTCATCTTCTGGCGAAATTCCGAATGTTATCGGTGATGCCGGACTTGTTTTTAAGGAAGGGGACACTGCTCAACTTGCCGCATATCTCGGCCGGCTCTATCGGAATAAACAAGAGCGAAGCCACTTCGCTGAGATCGGGAAGAAAAAGAGTCACCGAGCATTTTACGCATGATAACATTGCCCGGAGCCAAATGAAAATTTACGAATGGATGCTCCGGGAGGGGCAGCCCGTTAGTTCAATAAATATCTGAAAATCTCGTGAACGATATTCTCGCTATGGCGCTTCTGTTGGCGCTCCTGGGGTGTATCTCCAAGACGCCACGGCCCTATACCATTCTTTGGACGTTTGCCACTCCGATCTTTTACATCGTGTTTGGGGCAAAAAGCATTTTCATCAATTTTGGCTTTACCGAGGTAGAACTGTTTAGCGGGGTGTTGCCGATGGCTGTCTGTCTGATGACCTGGGCAAAACTAAGTACTGTGGAACGAAAGCGAGCGTGGAAATACTCTCCGAAGCTCTGGTGGGCGTTCTTGGGATATTATTTTATCTCCCTGGCCTGGTCCGAAAACGTCTCGACGGGCGTTCGCACCGTGCTTGAGATAGCGTTACCCTCGATTCTATATCTTGTGGCCTTTAATGTGATTCAGAATGACTATCATATTAAGCGGTATTACCAGTTCATGATGTGGCTCAACGTGATCGTTGCGATCTTCGACTTATACGCGGCAATGACCGGGTGGGACCAGATCAAATACGAAGGCGCCATGACGGATGGCGCCATCGGCTATCGAACCGTTGTGGCGTACTTCTATGTAACAATGGGAACGATCCTCATGATGCGCATGATGGAAAAATTCGAATGGAAATTGGGTATCCTGTACGTTGTGGATGTCCTCTTGCTCTTGCTTGCCGCAAGCCGAACTCCGACGCTCGCATTTCTTGCGGGTTCCATAATCGCTATCATTTACCGGAGAAATGTTCGGTTTACAATTATTGGATTTGTAGTCATGGCGATCCTCATCGGCCTTATCTTTATTTTGCCGACGCGGCATAAATTCATAGCGGGTGACTCCGTCAACATGAGCGATAGCGGCAGAGGCTTTTTCCAGAAATATTTCGAGGATAAGGCGAATGAAGGCCCGCTCTGGGGTTATGGCGCGGGGGGAACCGAAGTATATGCGGCGTGGCTGGTGCAGCATGTCACACTCGTGGGCGCACCGCACAATGAATACTTGCGTATTCGTTTCGATGGCGGTCAGATCGGGCTATTCCTATTCTATCTTGGCCTTGCCGATATTTTTGTTCGCGGGATCTTTTGGGGGCGCGGCGTAAAGCATTATTTCCCGCTCCGTGCTATTCTTGTCATGACGCCAGTCATGTTTGCCGTGAGCTGCACCAACGATAATACCTTTTTCTATTTTTATGTTTTTACACAATATCTATTCGTCTTCATGGGCTTTGGCGCGCGGATCTGTTATGAGGCGCGCGTGCTGAAGGTACGGAAGACCTTGTGATGGAAAAAGAAGAAATATTGGAACTTAAAGAACAATTGGGTATGCTACCCGCAACATAATATGGGCTTAGTCCCACAAATTAGAACTATGCGCGTTCCCTTTCTCGACCTGAAGACTCAATACCAATCCATTCGCGATGAAATTGCGGGTGCAATCGAGCGCGTCCTCGATTCTTCGCAATACATTCTCGGCCCCGAAATTTTGGCCTTCGAGGAAGCATTTGCGAGCGCACAGGGCGCATCGCAATGTATCACTACGAATAACGGGACATCGGCGCTTCATCTGGCGCTCTGGGCACTTGGCATTAAGCGCGGGGACGAGGTTATCCTTCCCGCAAATACATTTATCGCAACAGCAGAGGCCGTCTTGCTCTGCGGTGCAACCCCAATTTTTGTCGATCACGATGATTATTATGCGCTCGATCCCGAGGAAGTGGAACGCCGCATCACGCGCCGAACAAAAGCCATTATGGCCGTACATCTCTATGGACAAATTGCCGATATGCCGGAGATCGCTGCCATCGCCAAACGGCATGGATTGATACTTATTGAAGATGCGGCACAAGCGCATCTTGCATCGCTGGGTGGTAAAATGGCTGGTGCATGGGGCAAGGCTACCGGGTTTAGCTTTTATCCCGGCAAAAATCTCGGTGCGTATGGTGAAGGGGGCGCTGTTCTAACAGAAGATACCGCGCTTGCCGAAAAAATGCGCCGCATGCGCGATCATGGTTCCGAAAATAAATATTGGCACACGATCGCCGGCCATAATTATCAGATTGGAGGCATTGCAGGGAGCTATTTTAGGAGTTAAGTTAAAACACCTCGAAGCCTGGACGAAAGCCCGCCAGAAACATGCCGCGAAGTATGAAAAACTTCTTGCTGACGTGCGGGAGATCAAACTTCCCAAAGTTCGGGACGGGGCTGGGCATGTGTATCATCTCTTCGTTATTCAGGCTAACAAGCGCGATGAGTTAAAAGAGTTTTTAGAGCAGCGAGAAATTTCAACAGGTCTTCATTATCCTGTTCCCTTGCATTTGCAGCCTTGCTTTCAAAATTTGGGGTATAAAGAAGGTGCATTCCCGCGCGCGGAGCGGGCTTCGAAGCGGATTCTTTCTTTGCCAATGTATCCCGAACTCAAAAGCGAGCAGATCACTTTCGTTGCCGATGCCATCCGGGAATTCTATGCCGCGAAAGGAGCGCGTCCCTAAATGTGGTTCGCAGCGAGCATCAGGCGACATGGCTGGCCTAAGATCACGCTTGTGATCCTCGACTGGCTGGCCGTAACGCTTGCTGCCGTTGCAACGCTTGTGCTCCATTATTTCACGGGCATCGATGAATACGATACGAAGCATTCTATGGGGGAATATATCCTTCGCGTGGCGATCCTTTATGCATCGTTCCCGCTGCTGATACTCATTTTTCGGCAGCATCTTCTATACAAGCTGAAGATCTATTCTACGGGCGTGATGCAGTTCGCTCAACTTTCGCGCGCACTGCTTATTAATGCGCTATTGCTTATCGCGGTACTGTTTTTCGTAAGGCAGGATTGGATCCTGCATAGCCGTATCAATCTTTTATTATTCACCGTTTGCTCACTCGCTTTTCTTTCGTTCTTTCGGATCGTCCTGTTTCGGAAATTATTATTACCCGCTATTTCCGGCATCGAGGTTCGGCGTATTCTGCTTGTTGGCGTGAGCGAGGAAGCGCACGAATTGCTCGCACAGTCCATGGCAGGGAAGAGCCGGCCCTTTGAAGTTGTTGCTATCGTGGCTTTGCATGGTAACTTTCCATCAGAAACTAAAGATGTTCTGAGGCTTAACACCGTGCCATTCTTATTGGAGTTTGTGCCTGCGCATAATATCCATGAGGTGGTGGTTGCTGAAAATGATCTTCCGTATGAAGATGTCGTCCGTCTTATTTCGGAGGCGCGTGAAACAGGCGTTCCCATTCATCTTCTGAGCGACCACTTCAAGGTAGTGCAGGAGCGTGTAACGAAGAGCGCATCGGAATTCTTGAATGTAACTGCAACGCCCATTTCTCATGGCCTGCACGGATTTTATGGTAATTATTTAAAACACGCACTTGACCTTGCTGCTGCGGCAGTTGGGATCGTTATTCTTTCGCCATTCCTCATTGTTATTGCGCTGGTTATTAAGACCGGCAGCCGAGGGCCACTTTTTTACAGCACGGAAGTTATCGGAATGAATGGAAAGCCGTTTCGTTGGTACAAATTCCGTACGATGTATTCTGGCAAACACGATGACATCCACCGCGACCATGTTAGCGAACATATTCAGATGGGTAACCGGCCAACCGCTAAGATCGAGAACGATCCACGCGTAACTTCCATCGGTCGCTGGCTCAGAAAGCATTCTCTCGATGAACTGCCGCAACTTTGGAGTGTCCTAATGGGCAAAATGACGTTAGTAGGTCCGCGTCCTTGCTTGCCTTATGAATACGAACAATATTCAGGGTGGCACAAAGAGCGGTTCGCGGTTCGTCCAGGCTTGACGGGACTTTGGCAGGTCAGTGGGCGAAGCAGCGTCAGCTTTAACGATATGGTGATCCTCGATCTGTATTACATCCACAACATCTCGCCCTGGCTCGATGCTGCGATTATTCTACGAACGATAGGTGTTGTATTGACCGGAAAAGGCGGAGGATAATAGTGGATAGTTGATAGTGAATTGTGGAAAGTTTCCAAATCGGGCGGATTGTTCATACCACACGTTTCCACAGGTTCGCTATTATTATTTATTATCCGCTATCTACTATAAACTATCAACTAATACGCATGGTAAAAATAGGAATTATTGGCGCGGGATATTGGGGTTCGAATCTTATTCGTTCCTTTAACGACACGGAAGGTGCAGCGATCGTTGCTGTTGCTGACCGTAAAGAGGGAAGGCTTCAATTCGTTTCGAAGCGTTATCCACACATTCGCGTGACGGATGACATGAACGATCTGCTGCGCGATCCAGCAATCGATGCCATTGTTGTTGCAACATCCGTTCCCACCCATTACGAAATTGGCCGCCAGGTGCTCGATGCCGGCAAACACGCTATGATCGAAAAGCCGATGGCGTATTCGTATGCAGATGCGCAAAAGCTGCATGAATTAGCGACTTCTCTTCATCGCGTGCTGACGGTTGGACATGTGTATCAATTTTCTCCTGCGGTCGAGTGGCTTGCTGCGCGTATTGCGAGTGGAAGGCTTGGGAAGTTATTTCATATTGATTCCATCCGTATCAATCTCGGTCCGCCGCAATCGGAAGTAAATGTAGTATGGGATCTTGCTCCGCATGATCTTTCGATTCTCATCTACCTCATGTGGCAAACCGGACTTTCCACCGAAGTACGCTCGATGCGTGTGATGTCAGGAAGTTTTGTGAAAGATAAACTTGCTGACCTCACGCATATCTTTATCGAGTTCGAGTGCGGCGTAACCGCCCATGTGCATGTGAGTTGGGTAACATCGAATAAAGTACGGCTCATGCAAATATCTGCGGAGCATGGAACAGTAGTTTTTGATGATATGCAGCCGGCGGAGAAAATAAAGATCTACTCGCAAGGCGTTGATACCCGCGTGGGCGCTGATGAGTCCCAAGCGGCGGAGCTAACGTACCGTCCCGGCGATATATTCATTCCCACGCTTCCGCGCCACGAACCGCTCGCAGCCGAATGCCGCCATTTCGTAGATTGCATCGAAACCGGAAAGGAGCCGATCAATGGCGGGAAAATTGGTGTCGAAGTGGTGCGGTTGCTGGAGATGATTGAGAGGGAAATACAAAGCTGAACCACTATTTAGTATATGCTTTCTAAGCTTCAATTAATTCGTAACGTTGGAAGGTTCGATTCGACAAGCTGTCCCATCGATTTAAAACCACTAACGCTTATTTATGCTGAAAACGGAATGGGCAAGACAACCCTGAGTGCTATTATTCGTTCTTTAGGAACCGGGAATCCGATTCCGATACTTGAACGGAGAAGACTTGGAGCGACAAATGATGCAAATGTTGTAGTTGAAATAACGAATGTTACAGGGACGGTGCGTTTCGAAAACGGAAGATGGAATTCAACATTAGATGAGGTTAGTATTTATGATGATCTTTTTGTTGAAGAGAATGTCTGTTCGGGTTTAACAATTGATTCAGAACACAGAAAGGGCTTAACATCAGTAATCCTCGGCAAGGTTGGTGTTTCACTCAAGAATCGTTATGATGAGCTTGCAAATAAGATTGCTAACCATAATAGAGCCTTGCGACAGAAGGATGAACAAATTAATCCTCCTGAAAGAGGTACCATGTCCATCGGGGATTTCTGTGCCCTTCCTGAAATTACAGACATTGATCCTAAAATTTTGAATATCGAGAAGTTACTTTTAGCTGCCAAGTCAAGCGATTTGATAAAGTTCCACGCGCTCTTCGTGACTATTGAATTATCGCCGATAGACAAGGATGAACTAAAGAATTTTTTGTCTAAAGGGATTGAAGATTTTGGAGAAAATGCACTTACTCACATTCAAACACATTTTGCTTTACTCGGGAATGGGGCTGAAGATTGGGTTTCATCGGGAATGTCCTTCATAAGACGTGACGAGGGCAACAATACAAAAGACAACGCTGAGAACACTAAAGTAAATAATCATCTACCGGCATGTCCATTCTGTGGGCTGAAACTTGAGGATTCCGATTTATTTACTGAATACCGTTCCTATTTCAGCAAGTCTTACTCAAACCTCAAGAAAGAGATCACCTCTTTCCAAGAGAATATTTCATTTAAACACAATGCAGACCATATTGGTGATTTTGAGAGATCAATTAGATCTCTGGGAGAATTGAGGACATTTTGGTCTCAATTCATTGAACTTCCCGAGATTTCGATTGACAGCGAAAAAATTTCGAAGGCAAGACAATCTGCTTCTACAATTGCTATCGACCTACTAAAAAGAAAATCATTAAATCCCTTGGAGCCAATTCAATTGACATCAAAGGAAGAAAAAGCAATCGATAATTATAACATTGAGGTTGAGCAATTCAAGGTATTATTAGCGAGCATTATATCTTGTAATCAAAGGCTTGAAGATTTGAAGAAGAAGTCCACTGGTGCTTCCACAACTCCGTTGACATTAGAGCTTGCGAAAATAAAAGCGACTAAGGTTAGGTATAGCAGCAACGACAAGACGCTTTGTGATGAATACAAAAAAGAATTGAACGACAAGGCTGCAACAGAAAAAGTGCGAGATCAAACCAAGGCTGATTTAGAAGCATACAAACAGCGAGAATTCCCAAATTTCCATAAAGAAATAAATAATTATCTCAATAAGTTTGGCGCTTCATTCAAAGTTGGGGAGATTATAGAAAAGAACACAAGTTCAGGCCCTTCATGTGTGTATGAATTTCAAATAAACGGCCACTCGGTACCGCTTGAAGGCTCTGGAGACAGTCCATCATTTCGAAGCTCCTTGAGTGCCGGAGATCGCAACGCTTTAGCTCTTGCATATTTTTTTGTGTCGTTAGACAGAGATCCGAATTTGAAGTCAAAGGTAATAGTCATTGATGATCCCGTTTCGAGTCTTGATGACCATCGCTCATTCACAACTGCACAGCGTATTACCTCATTAGTCAAGAAATCTGCGCAAGTGATTGTCCTTTCTCACAACAGAGGCTTTTTAGGGCGGATTTGGAAGGTTGCATCAAATAAGGGTTCACTTACCGCACTTAAGCTTTCTCACATTGAATCTGGCTCTGAACTCAGAGCATGGGATATCGAAAATGAGGCATTCAACGATCATGATATCTATCACACTAAATTGAAAGATTTCCTTCATTCACCAGGTGATTTTGATGTTATGGAAATTGGACCTTGCATTCGCCCTTACCTTGAAGGATATCTTCGGACAGTTTATGGACCCCCCTCGGTGAATCCAGGGTTTTCTCTGGGGAGTGGATTTATCAATGTCTGTAGAACTAAATTAGCCGCCGGATCACCGATTATTAAAGACGCTAACGTATTGACTCACTCGAAGAAATCGTTAACTTTTCTGCACCGTTCCATCATGACGGCGGAGAAGCAATTCTCGACTCAATGATTAACCAGACAGAGCTTGTGGCTTATGTAAGAATGACTCTTGATTATACTACGCCAGCCTAATAACTTAATACGAATATTATCAGCCTTTGTGTGGAGCAACCCCACCGGCTTGCCGGATGGGACGTATGAATGCCTTATCCGCATGAACGGCCAAGTTCAAACACTGCCGATGGTATTGATGCGGTGATGCAATGCGGGCACTCGATACGCTTCTAATAAGTTACAGAGTATATGAGCGCACTTGAACATGTTATAACCGAAGCCGAAAAATTAGATGAGTATAGCCAATTCCTGCTTGCAGAACGATTGGCGATAAAACTCGGACAAACCGCAGAACACCGGGAGGCGTGGTCTGAAGAATCGCGCCGGAGGGCGGATGCATACGATAGGGGTGAAATAGAGTCGATAGATGCTGAAGAAGTGTTTCGAAATCTTCGGAGCTTGATCAGAAAGTGATTGTTCGCTTTCTTTCGCCTGCTCAACTGGAACTTGCCCGATCGGCACTGTATTATTTGGAGGCCAGCCCACAATCCGCATTCGATTTTGAAGAAGAAATCGAACGAGCCACTTTAGAAATTGCCCAAAATCCAACACTCTATAAAATTGATGAATTGAGCGGCCATCGTGTTAAGCAGCTTGTTAAATTTCCATTCTCTTTGTTTTACAGAATTCTCAATGAAGATGAGATTCAGATCGTTTCGGTTGCTCACAACGCTAGAAGGCCCGGTTACTGGTTAGGAAGAACATAAATCATGCACGACCCCATCTTTATCCACCCTAACGCTCTTGTCGAGTCCGACGCCATCGGCGCGGGTACGCGCGTGTGGGCGTTCGCGCATGTTATGAAGGGTGCGAAAATAGGGGAGCGGTGCAATATCGGAGATCACTCATTTATTGAGTCCGGCGTGATTATCGGTGATGACGTGACCATTAAAAATGGCGTCAGTATTTGGGATGGGGTCGTGATCGGGGATAAGGTCTTCGTTGGACCGAACGTGGCTTTCACGAACGATATGCGTCCGCGCAGCCGAGTTTATCACGAACATGCGGAGAGAACGATGATCGGTGAGGGCGCATCCATTGGTGCTAACGCGACCATACTTCCAGGTGCGCACATTGGCAAATATGCGATGATCGGTGCAGGCGCGGTTGTGACGAAGCCCGTTAAGGATTTCGAACTTGTTGTAGGCAATCCAGCAGTCCATGCGGGATGGGTAAATGAACTCGGAGAAAAGAAAGATAAATGAAAATACTTATCACTGGGGGCGCAGGATTTATTGGATCCCACACAGCCGATGCACTCATCGAGCGCGGTGACGATGTCGTGCTGTTAGATAATCTTTCTAAGCCGGTACATTTGAAGGGGATACCGACATATCTTCATCCGAAAGCGAAGCTTATTATTGGCGATGTTCGTGATCCTAAGATTTTCCTTGAAGCATTACAAGGGGTTGATGCAGTGATCCATTTAGCTGCTTATCAGGATTATTTGCCCGATTTCAGCACCTTTTTCAGCGTAAATTCTGTCGGGACCGCGTTGCTTTATGAGCTGATCGTAGCAAATAAACTACCGATAAAGCGAGTGGTAGTTGCAAGCTCACAGGCAGTGAATGGCGAAGGGCTTTATCTTTGTGATATACATGGACTTGTGGCACCAAGCTCTCGTCCCGTCGAGCAGTTGGAGCGCGGTGATTGGACGATGAAATGTCCGGAATGCGGCAAGCCGGTGCAATGGCAATGGACTCCAGAAAGCTTTTCGCATCCGGAAAACCAGTATGCGCTATCGAAGGAATCTCAGGAGAAAATGACGCTCTCGTTTGGGCGAAAATATGAGATTCCGAGCGTAGCTCTGAGGTATTCGATCGTTCAGGGGCCACGGCAATCGTTTTATAATGCGTATTCCGGGGCTTGCAGGATATTTGCTCTGCATTATTTCTTCAAGAAGGCACCAACGATCTACGAGGATGGATTAATGCACCGGGATTTTGTCAATTACCACGATGTGGTTAAGGCAAATCTGCTGGCGCTTGATAGCGACCAAATGGTTGGCCATCAATTCAACGTGGGCGGAGGAAAGGCATATTCCGTGAAGGAATTCGACCGCATTGTTGCGAAAATTTCGGGTTGCGAGGAGATCGAGCCGTGCATTCCTGGGGTCTTTAGGTTTGGCGATACACGGAATTCGTGCTCGGACATAAGCAAACTGAAATCGGTCGGCTGGGATCCACGCGGGACGGTTCAGGAGAGTGTTCAGGAGTATGTCGATTGGTTGCGCAGCCAGACGGATGTTGGTGAGATTTTCGAATATGCGGAGAAGAGCATGCGGTCTCTCAACGTGATCCGAGACACCAAGAAGTAAGCGAATCCAGCGGGGGATATTCACACCGCTTGATGTAAATGTGACTTTACATAATGTATCTTATGGACATTTTAGTTATCCACGAATTGGCTCAGGCTGGATCCGCTATTCCAGCGAGATCTGACTGGATGTTTGAAAAGGGTTTCCGTTTGCGTCGATTCCTGAGATTCGTACGAAATAGATACCAGAGCTGAGGCCGGCTGCCGGTTTCCACGACGTCTCAGAAATCCCGGTTATTTTAGCGACTTGATTTCCAACCAGATCATAAATTTCGGAGATCATGGTTCTGGCTCCCGGTACTGCGATCACGAACTCTCCTCTCGATGGATTTGGATAGATCGCAACGTTCACACCTGCACCAGGCTTCTCGGAAACCGATGCACTCCCCGTCGCAAAATAATACAGCCCATTGCCGCTTTGGAGGCAAAAGGTGGTATCGCCAAACGATGCCATAGCCGGAAAATACTGGCTCGTATCGGATTGCAAAACCCAATGCTGACCAAGGTCGCTTGTGCTATAGACATTCGGATCGCTGGCAACCCATAAGGTATTGGAAGAATCCACGCTGATGGAGGTATAAACAGCACCCTGTGCGATTGCGATGAGTGCGTTTGGAATAGCAGTCCACGAGGAGCCATCGTAATACCCAATAGAATCTCCCGTATCGCCGATGAGTTTGCCATATTTCGAGGCCGCGAACATATAGGGCGTGCCTCCCAATGCGCTTGTCGGAACAACGCTCCATGAGCCGCCTGAAATCTGGCGCTTTAATAACTCATAGCAGTTCGAACCATTACTGACCGCCAGATAAATCGAGCCATTATGGTCGCTTGCAAATGTCTCCGGAGCATCGCCGGAGGCGGGAACATACCCCGTTGAATCCCCCTGCCAGCTTCCGCCAGGCGATTTGAAGTAAAGACGCATGTGGGGCGTGTCGAAACTTGCGATGTGTACGGTTCCGGTTTCATCCACGAATTCCGCGTAGTTATAGGATGTTGTGAATTGTGAAAGCCCGGTCGTATCCGGTTGCCACGTCGAGCCTTCATCGGTTGAAACAAAAATGTCGTTCGGGAAATAGTGGTATTCAACCGCAAACCCAACGAGGTAGCTCTCTCGCCTGCTTGTTCCCTGCACATAAAGATGTTTTGCATTATCCACGAAGAACTGGATGCCGGGATAATAGGAGTTTTGCGGAAAAGTCATATTCCAGGTGGTATCGCCGGCGTTTGAAGTGAACAGTCCGAGATCGGTTGTTGCGATCCGCTGTCCATCGGGAAACTCGAAGAAATCATAGATGTTCTCGGCAGCAATTCCGGCATTATCCGGCTGCCAGGTTGCACCTTGATCATAGGAAGAAAAAAGCCCGAAAGACGAAGAAACATGAATGCCCGAATCCGCAGCAACCCCTGTCAGATAATTTTGAGAGACTTGATCGAGAGAATCGTATGCAAGATGCCCGAGCGCTGCGCCAATGGATCGCCATTCGCCACCCACTGGTTTCATCCACACCGTGTTCGAATCGGGGCCGTATGAAGCGGTCGCATAAAGATTCCCAGCGGAATCGTCTGAAATGAAATTGACTAATTCTTGTCCCATCCCGGCAGAATCGAACGCCCAAGTCACACCGTGATCCGCGCTACTCATAATGCCGTTATTTGTGGGTGCATAGATAACGTCAGACTGGCTAACAAAAAGGTAAAAAACTCCATTCGTAGGACTGCCCGGAAGAAGATTCCAAGTCGATCCCGTCGGCCCCTGTTCGAAAACTCCGGCACCAGTCGCGGCATAAACATTCAGCGCAGTATCGATCGCCAGATGTTGCGGGCGTGTCGAACCAAATCCAGCAGTATCGATCTGCCACGTGGAATCGTTTTGCGTTACATAGACCTGGCCGCCGGTGTTCAGCGCGTAGAGTGCGTCACCGAGCAACTGGTTCCAAGGATATTGGACATTGGTTGGAAGAGGAGCGATTTCCTTCCATAGGTTCACATACACAGTGCCCATTTCGAGATCCATTGTAAGTTCAAAAACACGCCCGGATGAGGTAAGCACCAAAATTACGCCGTTCGAGTTTCTCTTTTCTTGAGTACAATAGATATTGCCTGCCCCATCGGGTGGGTACCAGAGAGGATAACCGCTCCTTGTCTCAAAACCTTGTCCATTATACACAAAGGATTTTTCTAAATGACCAAAGTGAACGACGTCGATCACTGTAGCACAGCCTTGTGGAACAGACGCATAGTTATGTTGAGCATGCACATCGTTCAAACTACATTGTAATGCGACAAGAATAAGAAAAAAAGCGAATTCGAATTTACTCATACTACTTCTTGATTGTAATAAAAAGCCGGTGAACCATTTCACCGCATTAGAAAAATGCAAAAGTTAGTAACGTCGGGACAGTTCATCTTTCGATCGAGATCTTCATGGTTTGGATCGAAGTTCCCGCCTGAGCGCGGCAATAGTAAGTACCCATCGGGAGTGCGCTCACATCCACTGAAACGGTATGAGTACCTGGATCGAACGAGCCGACAATCGGAGTAAGTACTTTTCTTCCCAGTACATCCAGCAAGGAAACTGTTACCTGCTCGCGGGAATCGAGCGTAAAGGTAAGTTCTCCTTCGTTCCCGGCAGGATTCGGCCAGAATTGAAGATCCAGCCCATTGGGAATAAACTCCCCTGCCGGCTGAGTAACGCCGGAGGAAGCCGCAACAGAATTACTCCAGCAACTCAGCACACCCTCGGTGAATGCATAAACGTTGATCCACTTCGCTGCCGGATCGGGAATCAACAGCGTTGCGCTGTTGGCGTAGGCGGGCACGGACGCATAGATGGAATCATTACCGTACCCATCGGATACATTGATGGCATAGCCGCTTACGCCGGGAGAAGTAACCGAATCCCATTGCAGCGAAACGGTGTCCCCATGATATTGCGCGGTAAGTCCGGTAGGAGCGGAGATCGAGGATTTTGAATTATCGAGCGGGTCAGGACTGTACGATTCGGAAACATACGTACCGTTATCGCGCATCGCGTAAAGATAATACGTACATTGCGGAAGAGAATCTGCAAGGTCGAAAGTCAGGGTTCCAGCACGGTCATCGGCGCTCGCGATCCGGAATCCGGTGTAGGTATTAGAGCTGTCGTCAAGAAACACATCAACTTCCGCAGTATCTCCATTGGTAAGCGGCGACCATGCGACCGTCACCTGTTTTCCGGATTGGGTAGCCTCGCAGATAATGGGATCCTCGACCGGTTCGGCCTGAGCATCGACGGTATCGGACGCAGTACGCGCCGGCATGGACAGAACCCAAGTTCCCGGCGCGGGATTCCGAATAGCCCAAAAGCCACATTGTGTAGAAGTATCCGTCCGGTATCCGATGAGCGTATCGCTGGAACCCGGTGTGTGCGTAGCCCCTGATGGATCAATGAGGGTGGAAGCTGGTGGTAACCCGTTCGCGCGAATTCGGATCACCGCAAAGGCCATGTTGGCTGGAACGGAAATCGAATCGAGCGGAAGCGATAACGTAATTTCTTTTCCACGCTGCGCCGTAATAGAAAGTGGCACCGTACCACTTCCAAAGTTGATGGAGGCGGGTGAACAATTCACGACTACGTGTGCCGATCCGACCCACGGCAAAGTGATATTTGCTTTATATACCCCTGTCGAAGCAGTAAGATTCGTATAGGCTTCGATGCCGCCGAACTGGATAGGCAAATAGGAGTTAATATACGAGGAGATCGCGTTGGTACCCGGCACTTTGGGTATGGAAAGCGTTCCTGTTGCTTTTCCAATGACCGAAAACGAAGGATTCCATGTAAACATCAGGTCTCCCGAGCCATTAAAAATGTAGCCGTTCCCCAGTGTGCCTTCCATGAAGCTTCCACTAAACTTTACGAACTGCTTCCAGTTCACCTCTGCCGTTACATTCCCAACGCATTGCCAGCCGATACCTGGAATGTTGAGGATATTGAGCGTAATTGAACCCTTTAGCGAGGACGGTTCATTGTATGTAAGGTCGCCCAGCCATTGCATGGTATTGGGGATTGCTTCGTCGAACGTTCCTCCGACCGTGCATTTGATCGGTGAGATCACCGTCGTTCCCAGTGAGGCGAGTCCGGATACTCCTCCGCGAAGACCACTCAAGAGGAGTGTGGTTTCCCCGATAGGAATGCCGCCGGATGATTGCTGGGCATTAAAATTAAACGCATCGAAATATCCATGTTTGATTCCCACTCCGAACCCTACATTATCAATCCAAGGCGTCTTAAATTGTGCGCCAAAACTTAGCGAGTCGGGCTGGGAGTAATACGAGATGAAGACATCGCTGACGCAGAAGGTTCGACCAAACCCGATGTTTCCAGCATGGATCGCTCCGCCGATTCCATTGCTCGTAATTTGAATGGGGGCAATGGAAATTTGAGGAGAACTCGGAGTGGTTGAACCGCTATCGCTGCATGGGCCTCCGACTTCCATCAAATTATTGAGCTTTACAGTTGCTCCAGCTTGGATGCCAGTGAGTCCAGTTGAATCCGTGATAAATGAGATCGAATCGAATTTAAATCCATATCCTGCCAGACTATCACTTGGACTGGAGTGGATCGAGTCCGTCGCTAAAAGTGACTTTGCAATGGATACCAAACCATTGCAAGAGTACGACCATGAACCAAAGTATGTCAAATTCCCAGAGTCAAGCTTGAATATGCCGGGGGATTCAGAAAAAGGTAATGTAGTAAAAACAAATAGCTTGCCATTCATATCGTCAATGCGGTTGCTCACCGTATCGAGTGTCAAGCTGCCCTGGAATCTCAAAAAATTATTGATGACGATGAGACCTGTGTCTCGGATCATCCCGATGCCTGCATCTTTCCAACCGGTACCCGTGTGATAGACATCGAGGTTTTGTGTATATTCTCCCGTCGTATCATACGAAGCGTCAAAAATTAGGAATGGCAACCCTAAGCATGAATATTGATACTTTGCCAGCTTGACATTGAAATAGAATGTGATCCCGGTATCAGGAACGAAGATCATGGTATCCGCCACGAATGTGAGCTGGGCAGAGTACAGGCCAGGTGTCTTCACGGAATCCGAAATTCGTTCCGTCGTATCGGCCGACAGAAAATCCCAAAAATCGGAATCGTCGCCGATCTGCTTACCGTTCGAGTTGCGCGTCACATACTTCTGGCTGAACCAGCTCCAGTAGCTTTGGTCGTCTGTATCATCTAAGGAACCATCGATTAAAAGATGGAAATCGAAGAACGGATTGACCATACTCAGGGTCATGTTCAGCGTATCCGACGGCGAGGAGAGGTGTAGTTGAGGAATCCACCGCGAATAAGAAAAACTTCCGGAAGCTTGTGAAGTATTTGTAAGCCCTTCAAATGTGCAGGAGACTCCACCCTTTCCATCTTTCAGATCGGTGCTCAAAAAATAGGATTGATCATAGAGTTCCTGACGTAATCCTAACTCTGCCGGTCCTAGAAATACAAGAGGGTAATCTTGTCCGCCGTTATAAATAAGATCAAACTCGCTAACTGTAGCTTGCTGGGTAGCGTCGTAACCAAAAGTGTACTCCACAGAGTCAATTCCATAGGTGCCGACATTTGGTATCGTGATAGTGCCCATCCCGTTCTTTAAGGCCTGAGCATGCACGGATACGAAGGCGAAAAGCATCGCAATTAAGAGTGCGATGGAGCTCGTTGCAACATGTTGAAAACGAAACAAATACATAGGATTCATGAGACAAGGAATGAATCAATAAGGGTTGTGTACAAACACCGGACACGAAAATACGAAACTCCGATAACGAATGCAAGAAGTTCCCATATCTTGGGTGTCTTTGAGAAAGATACTCACATCCCGCGCAGCTTCCGTACTTTACCCTTCGGCTTATGGTGCTGGTCAGATGGCGGCGCAAGCGGGTATTCCGTCTCAACTGTACCCTTCATCATTTTGGTAAGTTTTACCTTCAGAAGTGAAAGCTTAAATTGCGAGAGATAATCAATGAAGTATTTGCCGTGTAAATGATCGATCTCGTGCTGAATGACGCGGGCAAGAATTTTATCCACTTCCATCTCAACTTCCTTCATATTCCGATCGAGGAATTTCACGCCGATCTTTTGTGGACGAACAATTTCTTCTCGAATACCGGGAAGGCTCAGGCAGCCTTCTTCGAAGACCGATTCCCCCTCTGTCCCGATCAGCGCAGGATTAATCAAAACAAGCTCTCCCCGCTCCTCCATACCTGGGACATGCTTCAAGTCGATCACCGTGAGCGCAAGGGACTTCCCCACCTGATTTGCCGCTAATCCAAGCCCCTCGGCATTGCGCATGGTGGCAATGAGGTTCTTGATCAGCTTCTGAAGCTCGGCAGTGTCCTCCTCGATCTGCGACGTTTCCTGCCGCAGGACGGGGTGATCGAAGGTATAGATGGGAAGAATCACTTATAGTGGATAGTGGGTAGTGGATAGTGAAGGAGTGGGTCTTCATTGAATATTATCCACTATAAACTATCCACTAAAACAGAGTGGACCTGAGGGGACTCGAACCCCTTACCTCGTCGTTGCGAACGACGCGCTCTACCAGATGAGCTACAGGCCCTGGTTTTCCATTACGAATTTCGAATTAATCATTACGAATTATTCGGCGGGCGTGAAAATGTTCTTTAAGCACTGAGAGTTCCGGCACCGGAGTGCGATACAGCGAATGGTTCGAGGAATGGCACAAGAACAAGAGCATATCGGACGCTCCCAGCGGTTGACAAAGGCAGAAATCTCATAAGCAGAATAAATCATCGCGGTGGGGCATGTATTGGGGGAATCTATGTAGGCCGTTATTTATTATGCAGTCATGATACCAGAGGATTTTCGGTCCAGACTGAAGCGGTTGCCACTACGCGGAATACTGATATTTTGCGTAACATTCCTTCTGATCGGCATGGATCGAAGTGGTTTGCCGGCGGCGCTCTGGATTCTCGGATGGGCCGCATTTTTTTTCACGAAGATAGCGCTCGGCGTGAAACGAAAAGTGGATGCTCAATTAAAAATTAAGAATCAAGGATTATGACGTTATTTCGATCAATTGTTATTGCTGCCATCATTGCTTTACCTGGTGCATTGCTTGCCCAAACGCAGGCAGATTCTATCCACATACCCGCTAACCTGAAATTTAAAGTAACGACCGTCAACGGCGATCAGGTGAATTTCAAGGATTATTTCGGCAAAGGGCCGTTACTCGTGAATTTCTGGGCGTTATGGTGCGAGCCATGCAAGCAGGAAATGAAAGCATTCAAAGTGCTCACAGAGAAATTCAAGTCCGAGGGAGTGAACATGGTGGCCATCAATACCGATCAGGTGCGATCCGTTTCAAAGGTGCGCGCGTGGGTGAATACGCAGAAGATCGATTTCCCTGTCCTGCTCGATCCCGATGGCGATATTGCCCGCGATATTTTTTCGATGGAGTCACTCCCCTACAGTCTTATTCTGATGCCGAACGGCTCCGTCTATAAAAAGCACATCGGATACACCGCCGGCGATGAAAAAGAGACCGAAAAAGAGATCGTAGATCTGATCACGAGTTTGAGAAAATAGTTTGATTGATTTGTCATTCCCGCGAAAGCGGGAATCCATTAGTGTAATGCAAGTGCAAGGACTGAATTCCCGCGTTTGCGGAAATGACATTCTAAATTCTTATTCAAGAAAAAAAAGCGCCGGTTCCCACCGGCGCTTTTTAGTAAACGTTTCTATTTGCTCTTATCGTGCGATCACCATCGAGTTCGTCGCGGTGAATTCGCCGGACTGGAGTGTGTAATAGTAGATCCCATCCGGAAGGGTACCGGTATTGAATATCGCTGAATGTCCCCCAGCGCTTTGCACATCGCTTACGATTGTCGAAACCTGCTGACCAAGTTCATTATAGACGGAAAGCGATACTGGTGCCGATGTTGCAAGACTATAATCGATCTCCGTAGAGCTACTCACAGGATTCGGAAAGTTTGGTTCCAATACGTTCTGCGGATTGCCATTTTCATCGACAGCACTTTCTGCCGCGTTACTCATGTAAGCAATGATAACAAAATTCGTGTAAAAATAATCGGTTTGCGAACCATCTTGGTTGGTAAATTGGAGGCCCGCATAGTCATTTTCAAAGTATGGATATGTCGGATCAGTCGGATCATCGACAGCCCACATTCCACGATAAATATCCTGATCGGAAGCTGTCAGAGGATCTTCCAAAGGAGGATTGAAGGTAACGGAATCGCCGCGAATGGCAAATTGCGTCTCGGTAAGATCCGTATCAGTCGCATACAAATCAATGAAGAAATCAGAGGCGATGCTTGCAGGTAACTTATAGTTAAAATTGATCACCGTGTCGTAAACCTGCGTTGCAACTAAATTGTCTGTAGTAATAACTGCAGTACGGAGTGGAGCATTGATTGCATTAAAACCAAAAAGAGTATCATTGTTTGGCTGTTCGAACAATGTGATGCCCGGTCGGAGTTCGATAACTAATGAATCGGTCGTTCCATCCTGCGGCAATGTTACAGGGGCCATTAAAATTTCAACGCTATCAAGATAACGAGTCGTCCATGGGGAAACCTTCGGTAACGTAAAGCGCTCTGCATAACGATTAATCACGTATTGCGTATCAATTGGATTTGACGACGTACCTGAATTGAGTGTCAAATGCGATGGAAGAAAGTACCAATTAAAATTTCCAGTACTGTCTGGATCGAAGTAGGCCATCACAGTGTCTGCGGTGGAGGAAAGCGTGTTGAATCGGCTTGAAAAATGCATCACTGGCGGGGTGATAAGGGGCGGAACCTTACTGTATGGAACGGTAGGATGAATCGTGGAATGTGTAACCTGACCGTAAGAGGTCGTCCATGACAATAACATGAAGCTAATGATGTAAAAACCTGTAACAATACGTTTCATTGTGTTAAAATAAGTGAAAAACCGTTAGTGGGTTACGATGCCATGGATAAAGTTAAGGCTTCTCCCCCGTTTTTTGTCTTAGTACAATAAACCCTAAAACCCTAAAATAAAGAAAAAGTTGCGGAAAATTTTGTAGGGGTTGGTTTCCCAGCCTTCCTATTACAACGCCATCGAAGCCGCTTCATCACATACCAGGCGCGAAAACTGCGCCACGACATAACAGACACCTACGATGCTCCGAGAATTTCTGTCAGCTTGGTGACTTCGAGCAGATGCTTGAGTTGCTCGCCGGGAGCGTGCAAACGGAATTCGGCGCCATGCTCCTGCGCGGCTTGCCGTGCTGCGATGAGCATACCGAGTCCCGAACTATTGACGAAACCGACGGAGCCGGCATCGATCTCTACAATACCACCCCCTGCCCCCTCCTTGAAAAGGAGTGGGTTATTCGCAAGGGATTCCCGAAGATCGACGGAGAATTTCATGGCGTCCGCGCCGCCGATGAGATCGCCGGTGAGATTGATCTGAAGTTTGCCGGGCGTAGTATCGAAAGATGAGGTCATAAATCAGAAACGCAAGGGACGGTAATTGTCATTCCCACGAAAAGCGCATGATCGAGCATGAGCCGGGAATCCATATTTAGATTCTACTTAAGTCCGACTGGATTCCCGCTTATGATCGATCATGCGCTTTTTGCGGGAATGACATTAAAAATCGATTTTATGCTGCTGCCGGCACGCGCTTCGCGGCCTGCTTACGTCCGCCAACAGTGGCGCGCGACGTTTTTGATCTTATCGCGTTCCAGCCAATCGAATGCAATGGCCGATGCCACGAAAATAGAAGAATACGTTCCCGTTATCACGCCGATGAGCATGGTGAATGCAAATCCGCGCAACACTTCCCCACCCCAGATGAAGAGCACGAGCAGTGTCAAGAAATACGGTGCCGGATGTGATGATCGTTCGTGGGCAGCGTTTCGTTGATGGCGCGGTTCATAATGTCTTTCAGCGTCTGGCCTTTGTATTTGCGCTGGTCTTCGCGGATACGGTCGAAAATGATAACCGTATCGTTCACCGAAAATCCTACAATGGTAAGAAACGCCGCAAGCAGCGTGGAATTCATTTCGAGATTAAGCCACGGCACCAATCCATTACAAATAACCGCGAACGCAAATGCCACGAGTACATCATGCACGATGGCGATAACCGCTCCCAATCCATACACGAACCGGAACCGGAATGTAAGATAAATGAGGATGACAACACATGTAAAAAAGACGGCTAAGAAAGCTTTTTGCCGAAGTTCCGCGCCGATTTTAGGGCCGATATGCTGCTCTTGCATCAGCTCCGCTTTGTTATTCGGGAATCCGGTTGCGAATGGCATCATAACTTTTTTGGTGGCTTCGGATCCGGCTTGCGCGCCCTGCGCGCCTTCACGAACGCGAATGAGCACGCCGGATTCGTCTTTGCCATAATATTTTACTTCGGCACCTCGAATAGACGGCCTTATCGAGCGACGCGCGCACATCCTCAATACTGACGTTCTTTTGGAATTGAAGCTGTACTTCGGTGCCGCCGGCGAAGTCGATACCATACTCGACGCCGCGAAACAGCGCCCAGATGATACCGGCCATTGTTACGAAGGTCGATACATAATACCATGTTCGGCGTTTGCCGATAAAGTCGATATTTGTTTTACGAAAAAAATGCATAATAAATTTTATGTGTCCTGTAGAGACGGGCCACCGGCGCGTCTCTAAACCTAACGACCGATCTCTTCGGTCGATGGAGACGCGCCGGTGGCGCGTCTCTACGTTTATCCAAATTTAATGAGTTCCGGGTTGCGCTCCATGATAAGATCGAAAATAACGCGAGTAATGATAATAGCAGTAAAGAGCGACGCCGATACGCCGATCATCAGCGTTACTGCAAACCCTGCACGGTTCCCGTTCCAAAGGCGTACAGAATAACTCCGGAGAAGAACGCGGTCAAGTGGCCATCGAAGATGGGCGCGAATGCGCGGCGGTAACCATCGTCCATGGCCAGTTTTAGCGATTTTCCGAGCGATAGTTCCTCACGAATACGCTCATAAATAAGCACGTTCGCATCGACCGCAATGCCAACCGTCAGCACTAATCCAGCCATGCCAGGCAGCGTAAGCGTAGCGCCGAAGGTTGCAAGCACGGCCGCGGTAAAGAGCAGATTTATGACCACCGCCAGATCGGCAACTACTCCGCCTGTCACATAATAAAATCCCATGAATAAGATCACCACCACGAGGCTCCAGATAACAGATGCTAATCCTTTTGCGATGGAATCTGCGCCAAGTGACGGCCCGACAACGGACTCCTGAATGATCGTGACCGGAGCAGGCTGCGCGCCGGCTTTCAATATGATCTTCAGCAGATTTGCTTCGGCCATATCGCCAATACCCGTGATCTGCGAGTTGCCGTTCGGTATTTCGCCTTGTACCACAGGCGCGGAATACACTACGCTATCGAGCACGATAGCAACCTGTTTGTGAATGTTGGCATGCGTTACACGCCGCCATACGCGCGCGCCGTCGTCATCCATTTGCATAGAAACTTCCGGTTTACCGCTCGATCGGATCGACATCCGTGGTAGCTTCAACGATCGATTTCCCGGTAAGCTCGGGCTGGGTGTTCAAGAAATACACCTGATAGAAATTATCACCCTTATCGTTCGGCATCGGGCGGCTAAACATGATTCCCATTTCGTCCGCATACAACAATTTCACATCGGGGCGATTGAGAATGCTTTTCAGAAGCGCGCGGTCAGGTTCGGAGACATAGAGATCGCCATTTTGGCTTGGTCTGACCTTGGTGAGAATAGAAGTAAAAGGGTGTGTTTTTACATAGTGTGCATATTTTTGATCTTTCGACATCCCAATTTCAGCGATGGAATCGGCACGGTTCGCTGAGTCTTCCGGGCTTAGGTGAGCGGTCGCGGCCGCATTTGCAATGGAATCTTTTTTAGTGCTATCTGTGGAAGAAGCAGTCTTACTGGTGTCCGATGTGGAAGCAGTCTTACTACTATCGGCTACTGCGGTATTAGCTTTGGCTGTGTCGGTTTTTCCGGTATCGATATTTTCCAGGCGGGCTAGAGCAGTATCCCCACTCAAATGGTGATCGATGCGGTTTAGAACACGCTTGAACAATCTCCGGGTCTTTCATTGTCCGGAACTCCAACTGACCGGTTCCCTCCAAAAGTTGATGAACCTGCGTGGGATCGCCAACGCCGGGAAGTTCGATGATGATACGGCGCGTGCCTTCTTTTTGGATGGTTGGCTCTGTCAGGCCAAATTGATCGACGCGGTTTCGAATGATCTCGATCGCGCGATCGACAGCCTCATCGGCGCCTTTTTGAAGCGCAGCCTGAATATTGGCATCTTCACCAGCCCCAGCCTCGCTAAAATAGAAATAATTCGCAAGCGATTTGCCCTTGGGCTTTGCGATCGCATCGAAATTCTTGACAAACAGTGGAACGACGGGATCTTCTGAAGTGGCTTCTTCCTTAGCGGTTGCATCCAGAACCTGCTGGAAAATATCGTCTTTTTGCAATGCCTGTTCGTCGATGAATTTCAGGACATTGACTTCCATCGTAACATAAATGCCGCCTCGGAGATCAAGTCCAAGCTTGATGGCTTTGGCATTCGCGTCCTTCAGTGCCTCGCCATTGGCATCTTGCCATTGGACTTTCTTTAAGGAGTCCTGTGGGGAGTTGCCGAACGCATCCAGCTCGCTTTTAAGCTCGGTCGAACGATAGGTAGGATAAAGCGCATACACTGCTCCGATAATACAGAGCAGAATAACGATAATTTTAGCGCGGTTTTTTCTCACGTATAAAAATATGGAAAATTCTAATGAATTTTAAGGGTTTTGCCTATTAGAGGGCCAAGCCCTCCGAATTGCCAGTGCGGTAAAACTTTGGAGGGGTGTTATGTTCCCTTAGAGTTGCGAAATTAGTTTTTTAAGGACGAAAAGGACTTAAATGACCAAAAGCTCAAGTATTTGCTTTGGCACATTAGTCTCTTCGGTCGTTTTTGTCTTTTGGGCCCTTAGCAGGCCGCACAAAGTTTTGGTGCGCGCGTTCTGTAAGGCGGGCTTGGGTCATGCGCTCACGGAGGCCACCCTCTTCTACGAACGCTGTCTCAAGGTACCGAATTTGTCGGTCGAGAAGAAAGTTTGTGAGTTTTATCATTCCAATAATAGAATTGGCGCATATTGCCGGGTCAGGATGCTCCACTGCTTTTTGAAATGTTTTGTAATTGGCACCGGGCTGCAGGTTTAATGCTCTGAGGCGCATAGTATATGGGTGATCTTTCGGCCACTCCTCTATATTTCGCAGACGAATGAAATCACGGTAATCGGCGAGCAGTTCTTCAAAGCTCGCGCGGGCTACGCCGGTAAGCTTGATTTCCATTTCTTTGGACATCCCAGAGGCCGCGCTTCCTTCCACGATATTTTGTTTTCCGGAACGCGCAGCTTGAACCATCTGATCTACGGTGCGGTCTCGCTTATTAAAATACCTCTCGCAAAAACGAACGGTAGCATCATAAACGATTTCAGCCTTTTGATAAGAGAGAAGATTTTTATAGCCGCCATGTGGCGGAATAAATTTTTGGCTCATTTTTGAAGATGTTATTAGAAGTTATTAAAAAGGATTTAAAAGACCCAAGTGACAAAAGAAATCATTAACACCCTTATGTCATTTAGGTCGTTTTCGTCCTCTTAAATTATTATTATTGCGCTCTTCCAAGAAACTCTACCATCGCTAAACCAGCTTTAAATTTATTGCCAAGTATTTCTGGCAAGTCTTCCGAAAGCAAATCTTTTTCCGTAAGATCGGATCCAAATAGAAAGCTTTTCATTTTTAGATATTTCGCGGCAGGGTGATCTTCGCTATATCCTTGGGGAATTCGCTTCAGGGATTCGCCGGTCAATCCTTTCGGATAAATTTTCTTAAAACTGGCAGCATTCAAAATTTTATTGAGGTCTTTGGGCTTCGCGGCAATTTTTGCTCGAATTTGCTTTAAGTATGGTGGAATCGGCATCCATACTCCGCCACCGGCGAAGATGCTCATGCCCTTTCCGGTTTTTGTGGGTTCGAAGCCCATATAGTAGCCACACCATTCTTCTTTTTTCGTGTCATTCAGTGGGAAGGAAAGACCGATGTGTGTTTTGTACGGAGATTTATCTGGACTAAAACGAATATCTCGATTGATGCGAAAAAGCGAAGTCTTTGCATTCCCGGTCACCGGCATTTTATGTTCCCGGAAATAAGTACCCATCGCATACGCAAGTGCTTTTGAAGGTTCGCGCAAATAAAGCTCGTAATCCTCGCGGTGCGCTTCGAACCACGCTTTGTTATTGTTCTTCTTCAGTCCGTGAAGAAACTTGAACATGTCTTGCGAGAATCCTTCGAAAGATGGAACGGGTTCGTTGGGAGTAGATAAGATTATTTTTGCCATCGGAAGATCAATGCTTGGCTTTTGCCGTCTTTTTGCGCGGCGCACGTAATGGAGATCGATTTGCGCGATCTTTTGCTTCTGTTTCACCACGTTGGCGCGTCACTTCCTCTGACCAAACATTTTCAAGATAGGCCTTGCTGCGTGGAGCTTTTAGTCCTTTTAGAAGACCATGAATGGAAATATCCTCGTCAACCGAAGGCCAATGCATTGCGCGATGACCATCCTGCCATTTGAATTTTTTTCGCTGTGTTTCAGAAGCGCGTTGAAGGCGAGGAAACCAATCGAGTGGTACGCGTATCATTCTCCCGTCCTCAAGATGGACATCCATAAACTCTTTCGAGAAGTTTAATGCAGTTGCTCTAACTTCATACGTTTCCAAAGAATCTATTCCATTTTTCGAGTAATTGTTCATGGTTTGCAATGATTATTTTCTTAATAAACCGTAGTTGACGAGGAGTGAATCCGCTGTCGTAAACCAACGAAACAGGATTCAACCAAAACTTTGCCCTTCCTTCAGCTTTTTGAATATGAACGTGAGGCGGCTCGTTTCCCTCTTCTGCAAAGAACGAAAATCTATATCCGGAAACACGAAGAACCGTTGGCATCCGGACATAACGGAAAGAACATCAAAACGGCTCCTTCCGCAGCGTGAACTGGAACGTGCTGCCCTTCCCTACTTCGCTTGTCACATTGATCTTTCCGTGGTGTGCTTCGGTGATATGCTTGACGATCGCGAGACCAAGCCCCGTTCCGCCAGGGGACGATCGCGCACGTCCTTTATCCACGCGGTAAAAACGCTCGAACAATCGGGGCAGATGTTCCGGAGCGATACCAACGCCGGTATCGGATACGCGTATGGTGAGTTCATCCGGTTTTGGTTCCGCATTCATCAGTTCGATCTTGATGGACCCGCCGCTCTCGGAGTATTTGATCGCATTATCCACCAGATTGATCAGCACCTGCTTGATGCGCTCTTTGTCGGCATACACGCTAACCTCATGATGCGGCAGCGTGTTACCGGTAAAATAGAGTTCGATATCTTTCGCACGAGCGATCGGCTGCATCTCGTTCGTAAAATCGCGGAGAAACGGTTGAATGTCGAAGAGCCGGAAACTCATGTGCATCTCGCCGGACTCGATGCGCGAAATGTCGATCAGATCGTTCAATAAATTATTGAGTCGTTCCGCTTGCAAGCGTGCGCGAAACAGAAAATCCCTGTTGACGGAAGGATCATCCACGGCGCCATCGAGCAGCGTTTCGATAAAACCTTGTACGGCGAAGATCGGGGTTCGCAGTTCATGCGAAACATTAGCCAGAAATTCACTGCGGACTCGTTCGAGTTTTTCACGGGCTTGATCGTCGCGGCGTTGCTTCTCGGCAATTTGGTCGATCACGTCGGAGAGCGCGCGAAGTTCCGCCGGGGGCGTTATGGCAACCGTTGTACTGCGAAATTCAAGATGGCCTTTCGTATCCACTGTTGGCATGAGTTCCCGTATGGGCAGAACCAGACGCCTCGCATACCAAAGGCTTGCAAAGGAAAAAATGATGAGTAACGCAACAGAAACCCAAATAGCGGTCGGCAAATACGACGGAGCAGCACCCCAGATCGAAAGGTCAGAAATTAATAGGACTATAAGAACTAAGGCGATCGGGAAAGCCGCTGCCTGGGTGCGAAGTGATGGCACGTGTTATTCCAAAATATAGCGGTATCCTACGCCCTTCACGGTCTCGATGCGTTTGCCGTAATCTCCAAGTTTTTCTCGTACTTTAAAAATATGGACATCCACCGTTCGTTCGACGACGAAGGTATCGCGTCCCCATACTTCATCGAGCAAGGCTTCTCGTTTATAAATACGGCCCGGATGCGCAGCCAAAAAATACAGAAGCTCAAACTCCTTACGCGGGAAAAAAGTCTCTTTATCATTGACAAATACCTTGTACGAACTTCGATCGATCTTCACTCCTGGCGAAACGATCTTCTCGTTCTGTGGCTGCGCCGATTGCTCTGAGCGGTCGAACCGGCGCAACAGCGATTTTACACGCGCAACTAAGATTCGTGGCGAAACGGGCTTTTGAACGTAATCGTCGGCACCAAGTTCAAGCGATACGATCTGATCGACTTCTCCGGAGCGCGCAGTAAGAAACAGGACCGGCGTGTGTGCCGTTTTCGGATTTGCACGAATGGCGCGGCAGGCTTCGAAGCCATCCATTTCCGGCATCATTATATCGAGAACAACGAGTGCCATCGGGGTTTGCTCGATCTTCTCAACTGCTTCTTTGCCGTTTGCGGCAGTTTCTACGGCAAAACCCTCTCGCGTGAGGTTATAGGCAAGCATATCGCGTATATCCTGTTCGTCGTCGGCAATAAGAATGGTTTTTGACATTTTTTGACCAAACAGGATTTCCACGGGCTAAGTGCTGCCAAATCCTCATATTTACCATTTCTTAATCCCCTGCTGATGTTAAGAAAATATGCGTAATGATTACATAATATAGACATAACGGAAGCTTGTTAGACTATTTGAGAATCAGGTTTGTTTCTAAAAGCGAACTGCACAAATGATTATAAAAAATGAACGTGGAAGTCGCGGAAAAGCAATACCAAGATACGAAGCGCATGATGCGAATGCCGGAGATTTTACCTCCTAATCGAGAGCAGACCCTGCCCAATAAGATCACCACGAGCGATCTCAACCTCTTTTATGGATCGAAGCAAGCGCTTCGGTCCATTGAGTTGGATATTGCCGAGCGACAGGTGACAGCCTTTATCGGACCATCGGGCTGTGGGAAATCTACTTATTTGCGAACGCTCAATCGCATGAACGATCTTATTGCGGGTGTTCGCATCACCGGCAAGATTCAGATCGATGGCGTCGATATTTATCAAAAGGGTTTGGATGTCGTCGATCTGCGGAAGCGTGTCGGGATGGTTTTTCAAAAATCGAATCCGTTTCCGAAGTCGATCTGGGAGAATGTGGCGTATGGCCCGAAAGTATTGGGAACCCGCAACAAAGCTCGATTGAACGAACTGATCGTTAAAAAAGCCTGCTTCAAGCTGCCATTTGGGATGAGGTAAAAGATCGCTTGCATCATAGCGCCATGGGCCTTTCCGGTGGCCAGCAGCAGCGGTTATGCATTGCACGTGCATTGGCCGTTGCGCCCGAAGTATTGCTGATGGATGAACCCGCCAGCGCGCTCGACCCTATTTCCACCGCGAAGATCGAAGAACTTATTTTCGAGCTGAAGGAGAACTATACGATCGTCATCGTTACGCATAATATGCAGCAAGCCGCCCGCGTAAGCGATGTAACCGCCTTCTTCTACATGGGAGAACTCATCGAAGCCGGCGCGACGAAAGATATTTTTACCAACCCCAAGAAAAAGCAAACAGAAGACTACATCACCGGACGCTTTGGATAATAATAGTTTTAATTACACTACTTCCTTGTCACGAGTACACAGACATTTCGAGGATGAACTCGATACGCTTCGCTCGCAGCTTATTCGCATGGGTTCCCTCGTCGATGAGCAGATCGAGACGGCCATTCGCGCGTTGAACGAATCGAATATCGAGCTTGCGAAATTCGTGATCGCGCGCGAAGAGCGCGTGAACGAGCTCGATCTCACCATCGATGGGCAGTGCCAGCGAATTTTCGCGCTCGCTCAGCCTGTCGCGGTCGATCTGCGCTTGCTGCTTGCCGCCATGCGGATGAATGGCGATTTCGAGCGCATCGGAGATATTGCCGTTAACATTGCCGAGCGTGTCGAAGCGCTGGAAGATTATCCGCAGCTTATCGAGCGCGTCGGCGCGCATGAAATGATCTCAACAGCACGAGATATGCTTACGAGTGTGCTGAATGCCTTCATTCACACCGATGCTGACGAAGCCCGCTCTGTTTTTGAAAGCGAAGATAAAGTGGATGATCTCAATCGCCAGATCTTCTTTAATCTTATTGACGAAATGAAATCCGATCCCGTCATGATAGAGCCGGCGGCGCATCTCATGGCCCTCCTCCGCCACATCGAGCGCCTTGCCGACCACGCCACGAACATTGCCGAGAACGTCATCTTCGTTGCCGAAGCCAAGCTCATGCGACATCACATCAGCAATCCCACGGCAGGATTGTAAACTAAGATTAAAAATCGAGTCAATAGAACCCTCATTGATCTACAATGAGGGTTTTTGTTGTATCTTTGTGTGATGAAGAACAGTCCCTCCCGTCATGCCGAGATTGCTATGCTGGTCGCGAAATGCACAGGCTTCGAGTGGGATGCCGGTAATTCCGACAAGAATTTGAAATCACACAACGTTTCCGATCGCGAAGCAGAAGAGGTGTTTGTGAACCGTCCCATTCTGTTCACCGACGATAGGGCGCATTCTACGCTTGAACCACGTTACGTGGCTCTGAGTAAGTCGAATGGAAACCGATTGCTTTCCGTGGTGTTTACCATTCGACAGGGCAATCTCATTCGCGTAATATCAGCTCACGACATGAGCAAAAAGAATAGACAAAAATATGGCACGCAATCCACTTAAGCAAAGACCCGATTTCGCTTCCGAAGATGAGGAACGCGAGTTCTGGGCTACGCATGAACTTAGCGATTATTTCGATTTCGAGAATGCCGAGGTGGTAACCGATCCCAACGCGTTCCCAAACCTTAAGCGAACGGAAGGACTTATTCAACTTCACATTGACGATCTTTCCGCGCGGCAACTGAAGACCCTGGCGAAGAAGCGAAAAGTCGATCTCGATGTGCTTGCTGCACAATACGTCCGAGAAGGAATTCAGAGAGACGCGCATTACCCTGCTCACTAATTGCAGTTTTCGGCCACAATCCCTTTACAGGTTTGTAGGAAAAGCACCCTCCTAAAGAAGGAGGGAGAGTATTTAGTTCTGCCGCACTACGCGAAGCGTCCGCGTTCCAGACAGCGAATGCACCAGAATGTTAAAGACACCACTGCGT
Organism: Ignavibacteriota bacterium; assembly: GCA_963776895.1. Classification (GTDB taxonomy): domain Bacteria; phylum Bacteroidota; class Ignavibacteria; order Palsa-1295; family Palsa-1295; genus PALSA-1295. The sequence goes on from CAVZOL010000009.1 coordinate 55,905, forward strand.
TCAGGAAGCTGCAACTCCATCGGTTCATTTGCATTGATCTGACCGGAAACTTCGCTCTGCTCGGTTCCGAGCATATCGTAGATCTCAATAGTTACCGCGCCGAGATCGGCATTCGATGAGATCCAAACATTTCCGTTCGCTGGATTTGGAACTATGCTCAACACCGGATCTATGCCGAGATGAATAAGTTGAGAAAGAATAGGAATTGCACAACCAGAAAGCGTAGTGATCGTGCTGGTATCAGGCGCGGGCATGGAATACTCGCAAGCCGAAGTTTGTGTGAGAATATTTACGGAATCAAATGTCGCGTGAGCAGCTTCGTTAGAATCGTTAAACACATTGAATTTTGCGTAGCCCATTACTGCGCCGGATGTTGCACCGGTGATGGAAAGCTCCGACCGTCCCGCCCACTGCTCATCGGGAACATCCAACTGCACACCCGATGGCGAGAACGAGCCGAGATAATCCACCGAACCATCGTAATGCATTACGAGGTCAACATTCTCCGCGCGTTCGAGTCCGTTCAGCGTGATGGGAACCGCAATGGTTGCGCCGAGGGTGTCGGTTTGGACGGATTGTGTAGAGAGTGTGAGAACACTAGTCAAGCTACCAACATATCCGGAAAGAGTAACCGTATCACTTGCACCATTATCGAGGAGAAGTACTAATTGCGCCAGATTGTTTCCTAACTTAATTCTATTAAGAGTGATAGAAATCGAATCAGAGTTGAAATTGCTTGCCTCGAAACTTTCTGAATCGGTTCCAATGACCGAATAAGATGTGACTGATGGTGGCGAGCAGCCAGTTCTACTAAATATGACTGAGCGAGTGAGGCTATCACAGGATATCGTATCGGTTACAAACAGAGTGGATGGTGAAGCAGAGAATGTTGCAATAAAGCTTGATTCAAGAATCGAATCGCCACCGCTATTAAACGTAGCCCAAAGATTATCTTCAGCATCAAAAACGAAAATTATATTGTCGTTTATTGCACACAGATTTCTGCAATCAACAGGACAATTCGGGCCACCGATGCTATTCCATGTTACCCCCTGATCCGTTAAACGAAGAATACCATTATTGATTGTCCCAGCATATTGTGAGTGTGGTGCGCTCGTAAAAGACCCCGAAAAAAAGAGAGTTGGCTGTGAAATAGTGGAAGCCCATGAAGCTCCTCTGTCAGAACTCACAAGAATCTGAGAAACGTGCGGAGTTGCCCAATCCACGTATTGCTCGTTGACCAAATAGAGTCTTGATTCATCGCAGGAATCAGTGCTGAGAGAATAGCTATCCCATTGCAGCAATGGTGCTGTGGGCTGCCATGTGTGCGCGCTATCCAAACTAAGGTATAGATGACAATCCAAAGATTTGTAGCCTGAGACCGCATACATTGTTCCGTCGTTCGCGATAGCGAAAGCATTCGCCTGATCGGCATACTGCGCCGACGGAACTATTGATCCGTATGTCCAAGTATTTCCATTATCTGAAGTGTTACACATGTCCGGCGGGAATTGCCCCAGGAAGTGCAAAATTGGCTTTGTGCGCTCATACGCAATACCAACTCCAAAAGGCGATCTCAGGATATTGTTCCACGTCCCTCCTTGATTCGTCGTTAGAAGTAGTCCACCCCCCGTTACGAATTCCTCGACAACTCCAGTATCCATGTTTGCAAATGCCAAATCTGTAAGATCGCCCGTACCACCGCCGATTTGAATTGGCACTCCTATATTCGTCCATGTCTTACCTGTGTCAGTGCTAAACGCAACACTGTGCCCACCAACCCAAAGAACTCCATTTGTAGAATGTATAACGCACCCGCCCAGACCGTCGAAGTTGGAGCCAACCACATTCCGCGCCACAATCCTCCATTGCCCCCGCACACCACCTGCCGCAACCGAGAGGAGCAGCAGCGCTAAGCACAGCCGTTTTGGAGAGCAGAAACGCATGGTGTTAAAACCTTAACCTAAAGAGTAACATTCGCATTATTTTGGGGAATAGCTGATCCGAGTGTAGCACCCGACCTCAGGTCGGGTGTCGATCTTCGCCGAACCTGAAGGTTCGTCGCTACACTTGAAATGTAACCGGGATGCTCAAGTTTCGTTTCCTCGAGATAGAAGGCCGGGAAACCGGGCCACTACAACTTTCACGCAGGAGAAGGTCTGAGCTTCGAAAATATCGTGCTCGTGTAGTCACCTGGAGCATACTCCAGGTGACTACACGAGCAATTATTTTCTATTATTTTCAGGAATCGCTTGACTTTAGGAAATTTCGCCGTATATTGAATATGAAAGTATGGGCACCATTGCTGTGGGAAAGGATGAATCATGAAATGGGGGGTGCGACGTTCATTGACATTTTGAAGGAAAGCAGAATGAGTGTCTTTTAGAAATAGGTGCTTCTTTGATGAATAATTTTTGAAAAGTGGCGAAAGTGGGTCAAAAACGCCACAGTTCATGAACTCCTCATGAAAGAAAAAAACCTGTTTCCGCGAGACAGGCCTTTATTGTGAATTTATAAATTTTGAAGAGTATCAGCCGCTCCTGTTAATTTTTACGCTCATACCTTTGTTTTTGAATTTTCATCGGAAACAACTAATCATTTAACTTTTAAAAAATCAATGATAACATCAACAGCACGGGCACAATGGAACGGGATCATAAAGAACGGTAATGGCGAGATGGTTTTGTCTGACAAGGCCTTCCCTTTTTCGTTCAACTCACGTATGGAAGGCGGCCAGGGTTCTACTCCGGAACAAATGCTAGCGGCCGCGCTTGCGGGCTGCTACTCGATGGCGCTTAGCGGCGGCCTTGAACGAGCGGGATTTCCGCCAGAGCAGATCAAATCGAATGCGAAAACAAATTTCGATAACGTAGCGGGCCAATGGACGGTGGTATCGATCGATCTCGATGTGCAAGTGAAAGCGCCTGGCATCGACGATGCAAAATTTCAGGAAATTGCGAACGGGACAAAATCGGGCTGCCCGGTATCGCGCGCGCTTGCTGCAGTGCAGATCAATGTAAGTGCGAAGCTCGTTTAAGCGAGCATGCGTTTCCCGTCCCAGCGTCCGCGAGAATTAGTAGCGTTCTTTACGCTCGTGGTATCGCTTGCGGTGTTTGCATTGCAGCTTCGCACGCTTTATACGGTTCCCGTATTCGATTCGGTGCGCTGGGGCGGTGACGAAACGTGGTTGATGCGCGAATTTGTGCATGAGGCCGAGCACGGTGTTCTGCTGTATCCGGAATCGTTCGGGGAACCGGTACGCACAAATGGTGTGCTGGCCGGAAGCATGTGGGGCAACGCGGTGCTCTATGGCATTCCGGGAATTGTATTTTTTCCCAAATACGATTACGTTTCGATAGGCAGAACGGTAACGGCGATTCTGGCGCTGCTGCTCATCGGCAGCCTGTTTTTTATCGCTCGTTCATTGAAAATATCTCCGATCCTTAGCGCGCTGGCGGTGGGGTTGATGGTTCTCTCACAAGGTTTCGTATGGGCTACGCACTCCGCGAGATATGATCTGCTGACCGGATTAGTACTCATCTGGTATTGCTACTATCTTTCGAGGATCGACAAATTCGGATCGTGGCAAATGTTCCTGGCTGGAGCGGTAGGAGTTTTCACCATTTGCTTTTCGCCGCATTTGCTGACGCTTGCTGCCGGCGCGAGCTGCGTATTCATTGTCGCGAATAGGCTTTGGCGGAAGCGGTCAGCCCTTCTGGCATGGCTTGCCGGGTCGGCGGCAGGAACAGCGCTGCTCTGCATGGCGTACTTTATTGGTTCCGGCGAATTTTCGCTATTCGGACGCGGCGGAAAAGCGGGCATTTTCAGCTTTGTGCTGAATGAAATTCCGATACTTCGCCCGCTCTCGCGCAATGTGCAGGTATCGAATCTCATGGAACGGTTCCATCTTTTCGAAGGGGACCTGCCGGGGATGCTCGTCCTTCTGGGCGCTGCGCTTTTGGTGCTTTTATGGTTCCTGGCTCTGCGGCTTCGCTCGCGGGACGGCGGGAACGCCACAGGCGTTTCCGTATCGCATTCGCAGCGAATTTTCATGTGGTGCGGCGTGGTCTGCACACTTGTATGGCTGCTAACGCAGGGCAGCCGGCCATACTATCTCTTCCACATCGTGCCATTACTTGTGATCGGATGCACGATCGTGCTGGAACAATTGAGCTATGCTTTTCGCATTCGGTGGATCGGAGCATCGTTTGCAGTAACAGCGTTGCTATTGGCAATCGGTGTGGGAGTGAATCATTGTATTCCCAATCCGGCGTTCGGAGAGGCAGTGGTGCTCGATCAGGATGCTGCCATTTCACGATTTTTAGACGAAGCTGCGGTTCCCGGGAATCGAAAAAGCAGAATTCTGTGCGACGTTGCCGGGCTGGATCGAGCGATAACAGATACTTCCCGCGAAGTACTTACGCTCGATATGTTTCAGCCACCCGCAATGCAGAAGCTTTAGTGAGAAAACTAAGATCGAACCGGATCGATTACGTGATATTTCGTTCCAGTCCGGTCGGGGACGCTTTCGAGCCGGGGCGAGCGCTTATTCCGCATGTGCTCGATTCCGTTGGTATATTTCAGGATGCAGTTCTGGGATTTTTTTATGACGATGGCCGTAGATACGATGCAGGTCTGACCAGCTGCTCGATCAGGGACTCGATACGTTAAGGCTTTATCGCATTAGGCCGAATTAGCGTGAATACTCTTTCTAATTCGGCTGGATCGGTAATGGGTAATTGGCATACAAAATTTTGACACATATACACGGTTGCTTACTCCTCTAATGCGGGAAGCGATCTTGTAAAAGTCCCGGTGATGATTTCGGCCCTCATTTTAACCGTTATAGGTAGATAATAGAATTAACTATACGCTTCAGATCAGAAACATTTTCTCCAGAAAACACGATTTGCGCTGGGCTTTGCAGTGACCAAAATGCGGCTGCCATCATTTCTGGCATGGCATAAGGATAATTCTGATTCTTTGCGCTAAATGATCGCAATATCTCTTCTGCTCGATATTCTGAATTGATCATTTTCGGCGAAATTCGCAAGCCGGAAAAGATTCTGCACAGCAACAGAATTTCCGCTTGGCTCGGCGCCATCGTATTCGTTTTTCGACCGTAATATGAGGTCTGGAGCTTCGCGGGCGTTGAAATAACCGCTGTCGGTAGAGTCATAGAGATCAGCATCTTGCTCCTCTTGTAGTTCCAGCGCTCGTTCGATCCATTTGGCATCGAATGTTGCTTCATAGAGATCGAGATAGCCTTTTATTAGAAATGCGTAGTCGTCCAAGTAAGCATCAAACCTCGCTTCGGCGGATGATTGATCATCACCACCATGCCATCGATGAAGCAGATTTCCTTCGGGACGGAGATTTTTCCAGATAAATTCTCCGGCAGCATTTGCGGCCTCTGTATATCGTTGCTCATTCAGAACATCTCCGGCTCTCGCCATGGCACCGATCATAAGGCCATTCCAGGAAGTTAGAATTTTATCGTCGCGGAGTGGGCGTATGCGTTTTTCACGTTCGACGAAAAGCTTTTTTATAAACGGCGGCAATGACTGATGGGACGAATGGGACAAATCTATGACATATAATACATTGTTACCATCCTCAAAATTGCCTTCTTGCGTGATGCCATAATATTTTGCAAAAGCCTCAGCGTCTTGACCGAGCACTGCTTCAATTTCAGCAAGCGTCCAGACATAGAACTTCCCTTCTACACCTTCGGAGTCCGCATCTTCTGCGCTGAAGAATCCTCCATCCGGGTGAGTCATGTCTCGCAGGACGTAATCGACAATGTCCTGTGCAACGTATCGAAAGAATGGATCATGAGTGATCTGCCACGCATCGAGAAAGGAATTTACAAGTTGCGCCTGGTCGTATAGCATTTTCTCGAAATGCGAAATGCGCCAATACCGATCGACCGAATAACGATGAAATCCACCGCCTAAATGATCATTAAGTCCTCCCATGGCCATCTTCCGAAGCGTGAAAAGTGCCATGTCGCGCGCCTGAATATTATCAAATGCCTTGAAGTAATGAAATAGAAAGTCGAATTGCACAGGCCTTGGGAATTTGGGGGCGCGGCCAAAACCGCCTTCAATTGGATCGAATGTTTCTTCGAAATGGTGAAGAACGCTATCGAGCAAGTCCTTTGAAATGTCGGGATGTTCTGATATTGGCCCATTGCTGCTCGATCGTTTTAATGCGTCGGTAATTTGTGAGCTTGAACTCACGAGCGATTCCCGTATCGCTCCACCATAGCTCGTGAATGCGTTCGATAAGCTGTGAAAAGCTGGGCCGTCCATGCGCCGGGGTCGGTGGGAAATAGGTCCCGGCAAAAAAAGGCTTTAGATCGGGCGTAAGAAATAGAGACATTGGCCAGCCGCCGGAGCCTGTCATGGCTTGCAGTGCCGCCATATACACAGCATCGACATCGGGCCGCTCTTCACGATCGACTTTGATCGAAATAAAGTTCAGATTCAGAAACTCGGCAATCGTTTGCGATTCAAAGCTTCTCGCGCTCCATCACATGACACCAATGGCAGGTGCTGTAGCCTACCGAGAGAAAGATTGGCTTATCTTCATTTCGTGCCTTTTTAAAGGCTTCTTCGCCCCATGGATACCAATCGACGGGATTGTAGAGCGTGTTGAAGAAGATACGGAGATTTCTCTCTCGCAAGGCGATTAGTGTACATAGATCTAAGCAGTACTCAGATCCGTGGCATCGTTTCGATCGCTGGAAATCGATGATTTCGAAGCGCGGCGAATTTGTGCGGATGCTCACACACGAGAATTCGAGCGCCGCGCGCAACAGCCTCATCAAACTCTAATTCTGTCGTGATCGTATAAACTCCCAGGAATATATTATGCTTCTCGATGTCGGCAAGGCTGTCGGGCGTGAGTTCCGCAATTTGGCAGGCATAGCCTGTTGCGCGCGCTATCGTCATTAATTCGAACGGTAAATAGCTTGCGAGCGGCTTATCGAAAAGAATAGGTTCTGCAAAAGAACGAAAGGTTAATAAATTCCTCATTGCTTCGTCAGGCCGGATGATGCATGTTGGGATCTTCCAACCTGCCTCTCGAAGAAAATCGGGACGGAACGAGGAGAGTAAGACATCATCATCAAGTTCAAGTGAAGTCAATAATTCCACGAGTGCGCGCATAAATAACTTCGGGTCGCGCGCGGAATATTCCTTGATCTCGATATTGAAATAGGTCTTGCCTTTACCAATAGTCAGAATTTCATTCAGCGAAGCAACGCCCTGTTTCTTTAGATCGCGATAATCAATGCTATGGATGGGTGTATGCAACTCGCGATGGTTTTCATCATGGTAGCAAACGAATTCTTCATCCAACGACCACTGGACATCGATCTCGATCATATCCGCGCCGGAAACCAGCGCAGAAGCTACAGACTCAATACTATTTTCTTTAGCACCGAGGGAGGTATCGCCGCGATGTGCTACGATCATGGGCCTCGCGGCAAATGGGTAATCTTTCAGAGGTAACATTTATAGGAAATGAAGTGAGATAAAGTTCTTAATTAGTTTATCGCTTAGGTAAACTATCAATATCCACAGTCATCGAGCTTGCCGGCGTATTACACCCTTCCGGGCCGTTGTTAATTGCGCCATAAAGAATAGAAATCGAAGGCAACGCTGAATGGATCTCAGCGGAACCGGTATCTGGAAACGAAAGCCCGAAGTAGATCTCATCGATATTGGGGTTTGTATCCGGGATCACATACGAGTAAGTAGCGTTCAAAGTATTCGAGTCTGGAGTTTCGAGCGGAGACTGAAAAAGCACGATCTGCCCAGCCGGAACGAACTTCGTGATGCTATACCCTACGGTATCACTCCGATACAGAACCTGAAGCGTGAAATAGTCATCGGCGGTGCCGGTATTCTGGATGCCAAACGTGTAGATCGGGTAATAAGCGGAATCGACCGGAGGTGCATCATAGAGATCGAGATCGCGGCCATACGTCTCGTGAAAATCGGAATTAACCACGTACGGCGACGAATCTTTATGAGAGGGCTGACAGCATGACGAAAGCACTATCATGCCAAAACAGCCGGTCAAAGAGAGTATTTTGCGGAGCATTAATATTGTAAACCCGCGAGGCTATGAAAAAATGCGCTACTCCCACTCGATCGTCGCAGGCGGTTTCGAGCTAATGTCATAGACCACACGGCTCAGTCCTCTAACTTCATTGGCAATGCGGTTCGATACGTGAGCAAGGAAATCATGCGGTAAGCGTGCCCAATCGGCCGTCATGCCATCGACGCTCGTCACGGCTCTGAGTGCAACGACATTTTCGTAGGTGCGCTCATCTCCCATCACTCCGACAGTCTGCACGGGCAAAACCACTGCGAATGCTTGCCATGTTTCCTGGTAGAGATTCCATGCACGAAGTTCTTCGATAAAAATAGCATCGGCAGAACGTAGCAGTTCAAGTTTTGGTCGAGTAATATCGCCGATAACACGAATAGCAAGTCCGGGGCCTGGAAACGGATGGCGATCAATAAAATGCTCCGGAATTCCCAAGGCGCGGCCAACATTGCGAACTTCATCTTTGAATAATTCTCGTAACGGTTCGATCAGCTTCAGATGCATCTTCTCAGGCAAGCCGCCGACATTGTGATGCGATTTTATCGTCGCTGAAGGTCCTTTGAAGGAAAGCGATTCGATCACGTCGGGATATATTGTCCCCTGCACCAGGAATTTCGCACCACGGAATTTTTCCGCTTCTTCCGCAAGAACATCAATAAATGCTTTGCCGATAATTTTGCGTTTTTCTTCGGGATCGATCACGCCTGCAAGGCGATCCAAGAAAAGACCGGATGCATCGCGAAAATCGAGATCGATACCGAAATGATCACGAAATGTGTGTACCACCTCCGCGCTTTCGCCTCTACGCATCAGGCCATTATCGACGTGAATGCACTTGAGCTGCTTGCCCACTGCGCGATGAACAAGCACGGCGGCAACAGCGGAATCTACCCCTCCTGAAAGTGCGCAGATGACGGTTTCTCCGCCAACTTTTTCTTTAATCTCTGCTACGGTTGCCTCGATAAAATCGCTCGGGTTCCAGTCGGCCACGGCATGAGCGATCTCAAACAGGAAATTCGAAAGAATTTGCTTCCCGCCTTCTGTATGTGCTACTTCAGGATGGAATTGAATTCCCACAATAGATTCATCCGCGTTTGCAATTCCCGCAAAAGGTGCATTCGTACTACGAGCGGTGATATGAAATCCTGGTGGAATCTTACTTAAAGAATCCCCGTGTGACATCCAGACATTTGCATGAGCCGGAAAATCTTTGAACAGCTTTGAATTCTTATCTTCAATAATAATCTCTGCTCTACCATATTCTCTTCTGGCACTTTTATCAACCACCCCGCCCATTTCATGTGCGATAAGCTGCAAGCCATAGCAAAGGCCGAGAATAGGTTTGCCAAGTTGGAATACTTCAGGCGCGCAGCGTGGCGCATCCGGCGCATAGACGCTAAAAGGACTGCCGCTCAGAATAATTGCGCATGGGTCAAATGCTTCGATCTGCGCGATGGTAGCTGTGCAGGGAAATATCTCCGCATAGACGCCAAGCTCGCGGACGCGGCGGGCAATGAGCTGCGTGTATTGTGAACCGAAATCGAGAATGAGGACGCTATCGCCGGTGTGTGCCATAAGTTCAAAAAAAAAACTAAAATGCCGGGAAATCGGAACGATCGTTCCTAAAGCTCCCCAGCATCTTAAATTTCTTTTCGATTCTTACTGACCGATCAGTTTCTTATACTCATCTGCCGAAAGCATTGTTTCAGCTTCTTTCGGATTTGAGAGTTCGAGCTTCACGAGCCACCCTTCGCCGTAAGGGTCTTTGTTCACGGTTTCCGGGGTATCGTTGAGTGCGGAATGCACTTCGAGGACTGTGCCGCTCACGGGAGTAAAAAGATCGCTCACGGTCTTGACGGCTTCGATCGTACCGAGAGATTCGTGGGCTTTAGCGGTAATGCCCTCTTTAAGATCGAGATAGATCACATCGCCAAGCTCGCCTTGCGCGAAATCAGTGACGCCGATCGTGCCAATCACGGATGAGCGATCACCCGTCGTGCTTTCAATGCGAAGCCACTCGTGGTCTTTGGTATATTTAAGGTCGGATGGGAATGTCATTTTAGTAACGAGTAATGAGTAACGGGGTTTTAAATTTGAGAGTGCAGTAACAAAGAGAAAGCGTTTCGGATTCTACATAATTACTTATGGGGAAAGCAAGGGGATTCCGTTGAGCGTTCTCAGCCAACCGAACGCTTCGCGTTTGTTGTCCTGCTGCATAATACCCTGCAACAGGCCGCAATAAATTTTCAATGAACAGGATTTGTCAATGTCTCCAGAGCTAAGCAGTACATCCGATTGTCTATTTTTGAAGTTCAACGTGTCATTCGTCATTTGTCATTCGTAATGGATAAGTTCTTCATCCATTTTTTCTTCCATCGGCACGTACTCGCCCTTATCGAGCAGATATTCCGTCGGTTCCAGGCCGCGAGTGAACAGATATTCCCTGTGATCGATGTAATATTGCCTGAGGAGCCGCGTTTTTGCAAGTAGCATTAGGAAATCGCCGGATTTTTTATCGCTCCCTATCCACGGATCGACGAGGTAATCTTCATAAACTGTCAGCCGCGGCACCCCATCCCGCTCCGATGGAGTTTTGAACGTGACTTTCGAAGAACGCATTTGTGTTTCATGAACTATGCCCTTTCCAGCCTGTTTTTCGCCTCTTCTCGAATGGATCATGTGCTCGAACGGATCTTTCAGCCGGATGACAGCTCCCGATTTCGACGCCAAAACCCCAAGCGAACCCCGGCCCGGAAGTCCGGCTTCGATGTCCCAATTCAATTTGTGCGAGAACACGATAAACGTCAAACCATATTTTTCTCGAAGCTTGACAAGCTCGATCACCAGCTTATCTTTCTGACTCCGGCCGAGAGGGGCGAACTCGAACGAGTTCAGCACAACGACCGGATGATTTTCCAGGCGGCCTCGGCCACAAATGTCATCCCCCAGCATGTTAGTATCCCACGTCCCGATCGGAACATCGTGAATATAGAGATTCGGAAGTGAGCCAGTGTTCTCCTCGCCTTCCGACCAGTCTTCCATTTCCCACGAATATTCATCTTCATCCTCCCAATCATCTTCGTCTTCGCCCTCCAGATCATCTTCGTCCTCATCGGGTTCGAGCGCTTCCGGCGCTGATGCTTCTGCCTCAATGACCGGCTCGGGAACCGGCATTCCAGATCCTTCCAATGCTTTTGCAAACGCCTCTTTCATCATTGCTATGCCGGCGTAGGTATTGACGTACCACACATCCAGATCCGGATTTTCTCGTGCGATGTTAAAGGCGATATTCGCGCCGATATTCACGTTCTTGCGTATATCCCGCGAGAGAACCAGATTGATAGTATCGTTCAGCACCTCGATCTGGTCATCCCCATCCGAGTATTTATACATCGGCTTCGATTCCGGCTCGCTCCGCATATCGAATAAACTTTCCAAAGTAAGCCGCTTCTTCGTCCGTGTTCTGTAAGTCATAGTATGTTCTTTCTTAATTAATTCCAAATTCCAAATTCATCCTTCATCCCTCATCCTTTCCCCAATTCCCCTCATTCGTCATTCGTAATTCGTAATTGAACCAGGGTGCCTATCAAAGCAATACCAAAGATACGACATAAAAATCATAAAAGCAAATATTTTGAACAAATAAATGAAATTTCTTTCAGAAATTGGTGCCTATTGCCGAAAACAGGCCAAAATCACGTACCGCCCCGCGTGGTGTCAGGCGCCCTTGCGTGGTATCAGGCGCCCTTGCGTGGTGTCGGGCGACCTCGCCCGATTCCGACTCTCTCGCGTAGAGCCTGTCCTGAGCTTGCCGAAGGATCGGCGCTTCCAGCCCGACTCCCCCGTAGCGCAGGCCGCATCGCCGACGATGCTCCTCGCCCATCCCACGGGTTGTTTGCGTAACCGATATGGGGGGCCGGCGAGGACGCCGGTGCTACAGGAAGACCCGTTTCATCTTTCATGTAAGCTCCGTCAGGAGCGGCCCGTTTGTAGAAAATGATTATTTTATAGTCGATCAAGCTCCGTTAGGAGCGACCAGTGAATAGGTCGCTCCTAACGGAGCTTGCAAATCCAAACTCGAAACGGTTTCTACAAACGGGCCACGCCTACGGCGTTGTCATCACCCCTCATCTTTCATCTTTCATATTTCATCTTTGCCCCACGCTACCAACCCTGCAAACGATGCAAGCCGCAGGAATGAAAATTACCAACCGCGCTTGAGACGCCAGCATGTCACGGCAACTGTTATTAAGAGCTTGCCGTTTAAGGCATTATGGAAGCCATCTTTCAACTTAATTCGGATGAACTTGGGACACCGCTGGTCGATAAGATCAAGGCGCTTTTTGCTCATGAAACGATCCGGATTTCGGTTACTCCCGCCACCGAGGAGCATCACACGCTGAAATCTGGCATTCGAGTTGGCGAACTATCCGATTTTTTTGAATCGCTTCCGCATCTTTCACCCGAAAATGCCGAAGCGTTCGAGCGCGACGTGGCTGAACTACGCAGAGCCTAATCGCGTAGAGCCTGTCCTGAGCTTGCCGAAGGATCGGTGCTTCCAGCCCGACTCCCCGTAGCGCCGGCCGCATCGCCGACGATGCTCCTCGCCTGTCCCACGGGTTGTTTGCGTAACCGATATGGGGGAGCGGCAAGGACGCCGGCGCTACAGGAAGACCCGTTTCATCTTTCATCTTTGCCCCACGCTACCAACCCTGCAAATGTTGCAAACCGGAGGAACGAGGATGACGAGCAACACAACTGTTTATGGCTCTCTATTCAAGAACGTAAAACTTTACGACCTGCATCCCCATGCGAGCGAAGTAACAACCATGAGGGAGAGGAGGCAATGAGATTTCTTGTAAGTCAGGTGGAATGTTTACATTGAGACATAATTGACCGAGAGTATTTGTTACAGTAACAATACGACTAAATTCTGCGGAAGAAAAATTAGCAATCAGGCCATTATATGTTGACACAATTCGCAAAGATGAGATTTCAGCTATGTCATTGGAAGGATTGTTCGCCACAACTAATTGAGAATGAAGGCTGAATTGAAGATCGAGTGCTGAAAAAGTTACAATGCCGCTATCTATGACTTCGCCGGTGCATTTCTGTCCTGTTGTTTCAAAGAGTTCGGATGCGGAGTCGTAGGAGATTGCATGGCAGGAGTCAAAAGACATATTAATTATAGTGTCGAGATCTCCACTATAAGGGAGCGAGTCTAATAAAATCGCACCACTTTCAGTGTACTCATGATACCAGTCCCCTGTTAGGCCCTCAGAGAAGGAACGATAGTACAAACGTAATTTTCGAATCGTGTGGTCGGTTGTATCGATGCTGAAATTGATCATTGTAAAACTGGTATTCGGATAGACGAGCGTTGGATCGCTATAACTATACAGCACCGATAGCCCACTAATGCTTGGGACGACGGTACAATCAAAATCCGCACCCCATTCCTGAGGGATGCTGCCGCCGCAGGAGATCTCCATAGAATCCTCAGGAATTGAATAAACCGCGTGGAAATTCAGCATTTGCCCCTTCACTTGCCCAAGGGGAAGAAGTAATGCGAATACGATCAGATAGAATCGTTTCATTCAAGGATCGAACAATCACTTACCTTTATGATTCCTTTGGCATTTATTTTTGACCTGTGCGGGCCTCTCGTCGCAGCGCTCGCCGTTTGGCCTGCAGCCCTTTCTATTGCCGCTCGCAAATTAATGCCCGTGTACACCGGGTTGAAACCCGGTGTACACCCCAAATTTTGCAGGTGATGCGCTTTATTCCCTCACGATCCGCTTACACACCACAATATTCCCAATGACTGCACGAACGATGTAGGTTCCTGCCGGGAGCGAACTCGCCTGCCAGTTATACGAACCATCAATATGGAATTGGCCAATCGTTCGTCCTAATACATCCAAGATCGTAACATCGGCCGTTGGCGCTCCTTCGAGCGAAATCGTGGCATCGCCATTGGTAGGATTCGGAAAAACCGAAAGTGAAACTGGTGCGGCTGTGGTTTGCGCCACTCCGGAGTTCGACGAGTTAAAGCAAATAACCTGCGTAGCATTACCGGCTGTGTCCGTAGCCATCATGCATACATTCGCATCAACCGATGGATCGACGATGCTAATGGTATCGTCGAACGCACCCTCGCCGGCAACGAACTTATGTACCTGTTTAGAAAAACTGACGTTCGTTGTGTCCGTAAACGTCACTGCACTTAATCCGCGATCCCACGGGCGGTCATCGCGAACATGAATACCGAGCCAGTAGGGACTGGTAAGAGTATCCACGGTAATGAGCGGCGCGCTTGTATCCGGTATGGTGCAGTAGGTAAAGCTCATGGTCTGCAAATTTTTCGACGTATCTTCTACTTTGACGGTGCCGGACGCATCCTGGAACGAATCGGTCACGCACACACTGAATGTAGCAGTATCCACGCCTTTCTTATAGTTGATGGTATCGATGTGCATATTGACAGATGCTTCCAGGAGTAGAGAATCGATCCCGGCCACAAGGTTCTGTGAGTTTACGAATGTTCCCGGATCGATAGCAAGCACCGTGTTGCATTGCGAGTTGCACGAATCGCTATTGTCGCTCGGCGAAGTCGATAGCACCGTGATCGTAGGCCGCGTCGTATCGGTAGGGATCCAAAGCGAATCGTACATCAGGATGATCTGCGCATAAATGTTTGGATAGTTATTCCCCCGCCGGAAATCGGTCCAGACTGCAATGCCGCCGTCGGTGCGAGGCGCAAGGGCAACCTGCCTTGCGATCCATCCGCCGGTATCGCGGCTGGAGCACACCGGTTGAGCGAGCTTGGTGCTGCCTGTGGCTGGGAAATAATTGTGCCCATTCCGGTCGATGCGCTGCGCGAAGACCGTGGTATCTTTGCCATACCCCAGCCCGGCATACCGCGAATCGTTCCAAACTGCGAGAATGCCATCTTTTGCAGGATCGCTATCGGTGATCTGCACCGCTCTAAATCCGGTGCGTGATTGGGGCTGCTGTTCGAGATAAAAGAATCCGGTTCCGAACGGTGGCATGGTTGTCATACCATCGCCAAGCACGCGCACCATGGCTACATCGACATTGTTGCTGGAACCTTGTTCGTAGTCGAGAAACGGCACCAAAATGCCGTACTCGGAAAATGAACTATTGGTAAAGAGGGAATCATCCGAGAAAATTTGCGGCGTGATCTGGTTTTCAGGCCATCCTCCCGTAACCTGAATAGGGCCTCCCGTATAGACCGGAGTCGTATCGGACGTCGTGGCGCAGTTCATGCGCTGCGCAAGAATATCCTGACCGTCTGCCGTGGAATTATTCGTCACCTCCCAGGCAAAAAGAAGCTGGCCGTTATCGAGCGAAAGCGATACATCGCTCGAATTAGGCTGAGGATTATTGGGAGTTGGAAGTGCTTTATACAGCAATACTCCTGGCGCCGGCGGCGGCTGGCCCCAAAGCATCGTGCCATCGGAACCGATGCGCCGCCCGTAAAGCGCAGATGGGGTTTTTCCCTCATCTTCCCACGCTACGTAACATCCTCCGGTGCCATCCGGGCAGATCGATGGCCCAACTTGCCGGTTCACCGATGCATCGACAACCGCGCCACTCTGACCAAAGCTGACTCCGCCGGAAGTCATTCGGTTATAGTAAATATCGGGCTGACTGGTTACGACCGTGCTGCGCGAATCCTCCCACGCAACGAATGCACCACCCTGGCCGTCCGCGCAGATCACAGCATTCTCCTGGTTCCCGGCTGCGGTGACGATGGGAACGCCTGCATTTGAATATCCGAGCGAACCATCCGATAGAATGTGTTGCCCATAAAGGTCGATGCCGTTCGTCGAAGCATTTCTATCGTCCTGCCACACCACGTAAGCGCCACCGCTTCCATCGGTGGCAATAATTGGGGACTGCTGGTTCGAAGTGCTTTGAGCAAGTTTCACACCATTTTTTGTCCAGGTCGGGTAACCATTCGCATTAAGATGCTGCGCGTAGATCGTGAGTTCGCCGGCGCGGCCATCTTCCCATACGATGACCGCTCCGTTTGCGCCATCCGAGACCGCCTGAGGGGAATCGCGCTGGCCCGTGGTATCACAAACTACGGTATTCGTAGCAGAGTCGCGTGCCCACTGCGCATGGGCATCCTCGACGATACTTGTCCCAACAAAAATCAAGCCCACACTAACAAACAGAAAACAACGAGAGATGTTTTGTATCATAGACCTATTGAACGAGCATTAATGGATTGAAAAAGCGTGTGCAGTATGTTCCTTCACTGCGCGCCATGTCCCCTACTCCCGGATGATCCGTTTACAGATCACGCTGTCGCCAATGACAGCACGAACAATGTAGGTTCCGGATGCCAATCCACTCGCCTGCCAGACATGAGAGCCTTCGAGTTGGAATTGATCGACCGTGCGCCCCAACACATCCAGCACCGTTACTTCCGCATCGGGCGCTCCGGTGAGTTGAACGGTCGCATCGCCATTCGTAGGATTTGGAAAAACAGCAATAGAGATGGGAACCGATGGAAGCGTATTCACCGCATCGGGTGGGTTGTAGTAAAATTTATAGATCGCAGAATTATTCCCATCTACTCCTGTCGCCTCGATCCAAAATTGCCCCGGAGCTGTGTCCGAAACGATACTGACGGTATCATCAAGTTCACCCTCCCCGGAAACGATCTTTGCCCCGGAATCGGAGAAATGGACATTAGAATAGTCTGTCACATGCACCGCCGCCAAACCTCTGTTCCATGGGCCATTATCACTGATGTGAACCACAAGCCAATTAGGATTAGAGAGCGAATCCCATGTGAGCGTGGGATGGCTTGTATCCGGGATCGTGCAGTAGGTGAAGTTCATGGTTGTCTGGTTCAGTGACGTATCTTTAACGGTGATTGTGGCAGAGCCATTCTCAAAAGAATCGGTCACGCAAACGGTAAATGAAAGAGAGTCCGCTCCTCGCTGAAAACTGGATGTTTCCAACGTCATATTCGTATGAGATGTTGCAATAACAGTGTCCAACCCGCTTAACAGCCTCCCCGTACCGCTAATGGTTCCGGTATCGGTGGCCAGCACGGTGGTACATTGCGAGTTACACTGGCTGTCATTGTCACTCGGGGTGGTTGAGACTACCGTCAGTGCCGGAGATGACGTGTCCGATGGAATCCACAGCGTACCGTTTGCAAGTATAAGCTGCGAATAAATAGCAGACGTTCCGCTTCGATAATCCGTCCATGCAGCGATCGCGCCATCGGTTCTCGGGATGAGGGTTGGCTGTTTTGCGGACCATTGTTTCGTCGGGCTGTTGCCGGCAATACAAAGTCCCCACGTATTCGATGTTCCGGGATTTGGAAAATACTTCCGGCCTGTCCGATCGAGGCGTTGCGCGTAGAGCATCGTATCCTTGCCATCCCAGGCATCGTTCCACACAGCGAGCAACCCATTATTGCTTCCGCCGTTTGCCGGATCTGCGATCTGGACAATCTGGTAATCATTGTGCATGTGAGGTTTTTGCTCAAAGTACCAAAAGTTCGTTCCAGCCGGCGGAAGAAGATCGATGCCATCCCCGAGAATTCGAACAGCCGAAATCTCGTAGTAGTCCGCAAAACCCTGCTCCTGATCGATAAATGGAACCAAAGCGCCCCGAATCCCAAGATCCGTCGAGTCGTCGGGAAAGATCTGCGGAGCGATCTCCTGGATCGGATTGCTCGCAACCAGCACCGGGTTACCCCATACGAACGCGCTGTCTTTGTAGGGCGCGCCCGGACCGGTGCCAACGGAAATATTACGCATCCGGTCTGCGAAGATCTCCTGGCTATTGTTAACCGCATTGGTGACCTCCCAGGTCAGCAACAATTGATTACCGTCCCGATTGAGTGAAACATTTTTTGAAGGACTCGATGTATTGGGATTTATATAAAGCTGGAACCCGGGCTGAGGAGCAGGATCCCACCACGCCGTGCAGGTGCTATCGATGTGGGTTCCATAGATGGCGTTCGGGCTGGTGTAATTCGTGGTCCATGCCAAAAATGCACCGCCATTCCCATCGTTTATAATAGCCGGTCCTGATTGCTTATTCGCCATGGTATCGATGGGAAGACCCATTAAATTCCCAATCGAGTAAGCATACGTTCCGTGACTGGGGTTGGTCTTAAGGGAAAGCTGAGTATCGTTGGTAACAGCAGCTATCTCGAAAGAGCCTTTTCCGGGGATATTGAGATACTGCCCAACCATATAGCACTCGAAGTTCGCGTTCGGATCGTGGAAGTAGGTGACATTATTCGGTTTTTTTGAAGTTCCTTCATTGACCGTGGTATCCTTGCCGGCCGTACCTGTCGAGGTGAGTCCATATTTCACTCCATTGCGCCACAAACGGTTCATCCAGATGTCCGGACGGTTGGAAGCATCGCAGGCACGGTTATCTTCCCATACTACATAAGCCCCCCCAAAGCCATCGTCACATAATTTGGGATTCAGGCAGCCATTCAGGCCAACGGCCACGGCAAGTCCCGTATCCGGGTAGGCCAGAGTGCCGTTAGCCAGTATATGTTGCGCAAAGAGACATGTTCCATTGCCACCGGAAAACCGGCTATCGAGCCATACGACATAGGCGCCGCCGCTATCGTCCGTGGTAATGATCGGATAGGACTGGTTTGAAGCCTCTGCCTTCGCAGGTTGTGCGGCTAACATCACGCCCGTCCGGTTCCACAATAACCTTCCGCTCGAGTCAATGTGCTGTGCATAGATCTGATCGAAGTCGCCTCGATAGTCTTGCCAAACAAGAATAGCCCCATTTGCTCCATCGGTACAGCCTTGAACCGATTGCTGTTGGGTGCTCGTATCGCATACGGGCGTGTTTTGGGATGAATCCGGGCGCCATTGTCCAAACGCCAGCGATGGCGCAAGGCAAATGGTGAATGATGCCGTGAAAAAAGCGAAGATGCGAAAAACGCGGGACTTCATGAGCAGATTAAACAGATGTTTTGCAGAATTAGGATGGGGTTATGTGTTACGTTAGACTATTGAAACCTCTTCACGCCTGTCAGTCAGCGAAAACCGTTATTCAAACGTGATTTTTCTTTGGAGACAACAGTCCTTAACAAGTAACAACCCCAAAGACACAATTTCATAACAATTAATTCTACTTTTGTGAAAAATATCTCATGAGACATGGAATTCAGCCTTAAACCTTACGAAATTGCACATTCCTCCACTCGACAAAAAGTGGTTTGCACTTGTTGCGCTGATATTTGCCGGTGCTCGTTACCGGAATATCATCGCCAAAAATAACGACTTTCGGCGATTTTGAGAACGGCAAAAGTGTGTGGCAATGAGCAAGCACTTCTTCGGCATCGAGCGCAGCGCCTTCCATTGGCTGCACATACGCGCCGATCTCCTCGCCATAAAAATCATTTTCGAACCCAACGGCGATCGCGGCCTTCACACCAGGGCATTTGGCAAGCACTTCGTCAATCTCAAGCGGCGAAATGTTAACTCCGCCGCGAATAATAAGCTCTTTAATACGGCCGGTGATAAAGAAATATTTTCGACCATTCGCATCTTGTTGATAAAATCCCTCATCCCCGGAGCGAAACCAGCCATAGCTAAACGTATTCTCATTTGCTTCATCATTCTCATAATAATATTTCATCACATTTTCGCCACGAATCGCGATCTCACCTTTTTCTCCCGCCGGAAGCTCTCTGCCCGATTCGTCCGCAATCATCATTTCGTTCTGAGGGATAGCTACTCCTATGGAGGGGTAGCCAAAATCGCGCATCCAACTTCGATGTTCCTCCGCACTCAGATCGATGGGCAAAAAGCAGGAATAGCACGTCGTTTCACTAAGACCGTAGCCATGCATTATGGGTATAGCAAACATATCTTCAAACTGCGTCCCAAGCTCGACGGTAAGCGGCCCAGCACCACAAATGATATGCCGCAATGTCGGGTGTTGAGAGCTAAATGTCAATTTAGGCTCACTATCAGTCCTATTTGACCCATCCATCCCATAGTATTGCAGCAAAAATGCTAATAATGTCGGTACAACGCTAACGACATTCACTCTTTCCTTTTCAATTCTCTTGAAAAAATGCTCCGATTGAAATTTTTGATTCAGCACCACCGTCCCGCCAAAATACATGGGTGTTACAAGCGTCACGACCGTCCCGTTAACGTGATGAATCGGCAATACGCACATCATGCGTTGCGCGTTCGTCATGCCATGCCATGCAGTGATGCCCTTGGCATCGGCAAGTAAATTGCGCTGCGTAAGCACTACGCCTTTTGGATTGCCTGTCGTGCCGCTGGTATAGACAATGAGCGCTTCATCTTCGATGGTTACTGCTTCCTCGCTGGAGAAAAACGGAGACGCCATCTGAAGCTGCTCCTGAAAGGACTGACTGCAGAATATGACCAATGGCTCGGATGAGACCGATCGGATAATAGGAGAAATTCTTTCCGCGTAATCCTCTCTTAAAAAGACCAGCTTAGCTCGGCTATGTTCAAGAATGTAATGGATTCTATTATCATCTTCTGACAAACTCACGGGAATTACGCACGCACCCATGAGCCATGCCGCGAAATATTGGATAACCGTGTCGGAATGATTGTGGCTGATCGTTGCAACCCGGTCGCCACGCCGGACGCCATACTCACGCATCACACACGCGCATTGCTGCACGAGCGTGAAGAACTCTTTATAGCTGAATAAATTTCGATTGCCCGCAAGATCGTAGAAAATGAGATACGGCTTTGTATCGTAACTTCGGGCTTGCTTAAAAAGAAGTTCGCCGATATTTTGATACTCGATACCTGACAACCGATCGCTCAAAACATTATGAGCGTGAGCAATTTTTTCGCGTGTTGCATGAGATAACATGCCGCAACCAACCACAATGAACCAGAAATATATTCCCGATAAGTTTTTTATTTCATCCCAAAGCTACTGCCATGCAATGATCGAACTATTGCGTATGCCCGGCAGGAAACGCACCCTTCGGCGCTGTGAACAGCGCATGATAATACCCTTTTATGTGCCACATATCTTTGAGTTCGCTCAATGGAATGTGGCGCTTGCCTGGAAACTTGATAGCAGGATCCATAACGAGAAGTTCACCCTCTTTTTCGTCATATCCGAACGCCAAAAGCGCCTGGTGATTTCCTGTGCGCCCCACATTATTGCTCGCATATTGTATCAGCTCGTCTATAATCACGGGCTTTTGCAAATTGATCGATTGCTTGATCGCGTTGATCGCATTGCGGAATCCTGTACTATCGTCAGGCCACTGCCATCGATCCCAAGTGTAGCCCATTTTCTTCATACCCTCTTGAATTTGCTCGAGTGATATTCCATTGAATAGATCCGGATTATAGCTGGCGAGCCGTTTGACCATCCCTGAAGACCTGCCCCTGCCCTGAACATCGAAATTTAACCCCAAAGCGGAGCCAACACGCACGGCCGTCCATTGCGAATCCGCGCCATAGAAATTCAGCGTCATAGCAATGCATGCCGGAAGGCTTAGAAGCGTACTCTCTTGCTCATCCATGATTTCGAGATAACCGTATTGCCCTGCTACGATCGGTTTTGTAGGCTGCGCTGCGGCAGTTCCTGCAAGGAAACATAGAAAAAACGCATAGACCCTGATTAAAGATATTCTCATTTCACAAAAATACGCAATTCCCGATTATCCGTCAGCAAAACACAAGATCATCACGGTTTTGCAACGAACCGTATTTTCGCAATGTTTCCGTGCGTCTGTTCGCAAAAAAACCAGCCGGAGTGGCGAAATTGGCAGACGCGCGAGACTTAGGATCTCGTATCGCAAGATGTGCAGGTTCAAGTCCTGTCTCCGGCACTCATTGTAGCGCAAACTTTAGTTTGCGAAATAATCACAAAAAAAGTCGCAAACTGAAGTTTGCGCTACATTAGAATTTGACTGCTACTATTAACGAAAAAAGTCCGATCGCGCGGGAGCTTGAGATCAAGGTCGATGAAGTCGAGCTTCAACAGGCATTTGACGAAGCGTATAAAACGATGCGCCCGCGTCTTTCCCTGCCGGGATTTCGCCCCGGCAAAGCGCCGCTCGGCCTGATAAAGAAATTGCATGGCGATGCCATCGAAGGTGACGCCCTCGAAAAACTCGCGCAAGATAAATTCCGCGAAGCGCTGGAAGAATATAAGATCGAGCCATTAGGAACGCCCGTCATGACCGACTTGCATCGCCACGCCGGCGAAGGCGCGCATTTCAAGATACAGTATGAGATCTCACCCACTATCGAGATCAAAGATTTTTCCGGAATTGAGATAGAAAAAAAGAACATCACCATCACGGACGCTGACGTAACCGACCGTATAGAACGCCTGCGTTTCGGCCTCGCAGAACGCGAACCTGCTACGAAAGTCGAAGATACACACACCATCGTCAAGATCGAAATGCGCGAGCTGGATGTGGCGGAGGGTGCTGAACCCGGCAAATCGGAGCAAACCGAAATTTATCTCGCCGATCCGGAGATCAATCTCGAACTTCAGAAGGCGCTACTCGGCGCAGAGGTTGGCGCGAGTGTCATCGTCGAGCTTCCTCATCAAAAGCGCGAGCCGGGAACCGAACTGATGAAGGAAGGAATCGGCCGCGTGGAAGTAACCGTCATCGAAGCACAGCGAGTGGTACTTCCGGCACTCGATGAGGCGCTCATTAAAAAGATCTCTGAAGATAAATTTTCGACCGAAGAAGAACTGCGGAACGAGATAAAACGCGGCCTCGAAGAATCGGCTGCGAAAAAATCGGAAGAAGATCTCGAAGAACAGATCGTTGCTAAGCTTATGGAAATGCACCCGTTCGAAGTTCCGCGCGCGATCTCGAATGCTATTCTTGGCCAGATGATCGAAGAGCGCGAGCAGGATAACGTCCGGCGCGGATTTCCGGCAACCTACGGCATTGACGAGGCGGCATTCCGTGAACAATACCGCCCCATCGCAGATGCACGAGCGAAATGGATGCTCCTTCGCGAAAAACTGATCGAATCCGAGGGAATTGAAGTAACCGATGAGGATCTCGAAAAACTCGCTGAGGAAGAATCCGCAAAATATGGCGTTGCCAAAGAGAACTTACTGAAATATTACGCAAAACACGATTCGATCTCGAACCGCTTGATCAGTGACAAGCTCGGCGCCCGTTTGCGAGAGAAAGTGAAGATCGTCTGAACCGTGATAGAAGAAATACGCCGTCTCGCCATTAGCCAGAATTTTCGGCTCACTCGACATGCGGCGGAAGAACTTGCTGATGAAAATATCACCGTCGATGAAATGATCGATTCGATCTTGAATGGAAACATTATTGAGGATTATCCGAATCATAAACGGGGATCATGCTGCCTGGTGAATGGCACTACTATAGGTGGTCGTCCGTTGCATACAGTATGCACGTCTGGGAAGCCATTTCTGTTAATAATTACAGTGTATGAACCGAAGCTTCCCAAATGGCTGACACCAACCGAAAGGCGAGATCGAGATGAGATGCACCATTAAAGGCTGCAACGGCAGCTATGAGAGAACGACCGTAACCCACACCGTTCATCACAACGGTGAAGTGGTTGTGATCGATCATGTACCTGCGGAAGTTTGCGATATTTGTGGCGATGTCCTCTTTTCGCCTGAAACGCTACGTCACATTGAGAAGATTTTGCAAGCCATGCCTAAACCAGATACCACCGTTCCACTCTATGAATTTGCATAGTACCAAAAGGAATAAAATACAATAATTCCACCAAGGGAACGTCGTTCTCTTTCGTAATTTGAAATTCGTAATTCGTAATTAATATGAACCCATACACTGAAATGCAAATGGCTCTCGTACCGATGGTCGTCGAGCAGACTCCGCGCGGCGAACGCGCCTTCGACATCTATTCCCGCCTGCTCAAAGAGCGCATCGTTTTTATCGGTACCCCGATCGACGATAACGTTGCTTCACTCCTGATCGCACAACTTCTATTCTTGGAATCCGAAGATCCCGACCGGGATATTAATATTTATATTAATTCCCCGGGTGGTTCCGTTTCGGCCGGGCTTGCGGTCTATGACACTATGCAATACATCAAGCCGGACTGCGCAACGATCTGCCTCGGCATGGCCGCTTCGATGGCTTCGCTGCTGCTGGCCGGCGGCGCTGCGGGCAAACGCACGGCGCTTCCACACTCACGCATTATGATCCACCAACCGCTCGGAGGTACGCAGGGCCAAGCTACGGACATTGAAATTTACACCAGAGAGATGCTCCGCGTCCGTGAAGACCTGTATGGGATTTATTCCTACCACACCGGCAAACCCATCGAACAAATTGCGAAAGACGCCGAGCGCGATAACTATATGTCGCCAGAGCAGGCCAGAGATTATCGTCTGATCGATAACATCATGAACAAGAGCGCGCTCAAAGAGCTTGGCGGTGGAATTCGCTTGCCGCTCACCGGTGCCGTGGAAGCTTTGAACGAAAAAATCGATGCCGGTGAACCGGTGCCGCAAGCTACACCCGGTTCCCGAAGCAGCGGCAGTTAACCGATCATTGAAGTTTTACGAAACTTTGGTGACCGAGCAGTTCTCCATTGCTTGCCCGGACAAGTAACATATACTCGCCATTCCGAAGTGTCGTGATATCCAATGGGATCGAATTGACACCGCTATTCGGCAAGATACTGGTGTGAAATACTTCCCTGCCTAACACATCCGAAACACGAAGTTCGGACGGAGCTTCATTGCCATTGCAGAATAAGGTCAGAGCATTGCTGCATGGATTTGGCGCAATTGTAAATGTTGATTCAGCATTGGCAGTAGGCCTTACGCCAGAGGTTTGGAACTCATAAGCTCCGATGGATCGCGCTGTGAGTGAATATGGCACCCCACGATAATCTGTAACCGGTTCAGACTCAGGAAATGCGGCGCCGATCGCAGGGCTTCCCGGCTTTAGCGAAAAATCCATGTTCGAGGTGTCTGTAAATTCTGGATCGCCAATAATAGAACCCGATACATCCACTCCCGGCAACTCTGACCAATTAATTGAAGCCGGATCGGGATTCAAATAGTCGTGAAATAAATTGTTCTTGAAAAACTCAGTATTGTAGTTGAAGCTGTCCGATGCGTTCATGTAAATACCATACGGGCTGTAGGTCGTAAAAATATTATTATAAACATAATTACTATCGAGCGTGATGCCGGTCTCGCTGGTATTGAGGGATCGGAACGCGAACTCGGTCGTCTTAAAACATGTGTTGTTGAAAATGAAAGCATGATGACAGGAACTCAGCCGCATTCCAGTTGTGCCGCCAATAAAAACATTGGCATACACCATAATGCTATCAGCTTCCCATGTCGCATCGAGCGGACAAAAATACTGAGGTCCAGTATCGCCACCAACATCCACGCCATCGGCCACGCAATTGATGAAAAGATTCTGCTCATAAGTGATATTTTTTGCGCCGCCCTTGCAATGTGAGCCATCGCCGGGCATATTTACGAAGGTGCAATGGCTGACAAGTCCATTAATATCTGCATTCAAACTAATCCCATCCGTAATATTCGTTCCATCGAGGAAGGCGCAGCCTAACACCTGAAAATTCTCGGTTCCGTCAATTTTGAGGCACGCGCCGGTATTTTCCTTTCCTGTATTATTCAGATCGGCAAACGTGCAGTTTTCTACAATAATATCGTGATTTGAAGTGAAGCACACATATTGATAATCGAAAAAGAGCAAATGGAACACTCGTGCGCTCTCGGCTGTATCGTTTCCATAAAAATTCAATCCTGAAATTCTTAGATACTGCGCGGCTTGAAACGTATATTGCACATGGATCGAGACCGAATCTTGCCCGTATGGCATGATCGTTATCCAATGTTCGGGCGTACCGATCAGGCTGTCGATCAGCGTGTTCGAATCGATATAGGTTCCGGCGTGAACAAAAATGGTATCGCCGGGTTGGACGATGCGTGCATTTGCCGCCGCACCGATATTCGGGTACATCTGCCCCGGCCCGACTTGTATCTGTGCCCACCCCATACTCGGAACGAATAACACAAGAAGCATAATAAAAGCGATACGGGTTTTGGTCATATCAGGAAAACTAACTTTGATGTACAAAGAGTGCGACTAAAAGAACTTTTCCCTCGTCATAGCACCTACCATGTCTATGCTAACCACGCTCGAAAAACCGCTCACCTACAAGGACTACGAGGCTCTGCCTGAGGGCGCGCCGTATCAACTCATCGACGGCGAACTTATTATGACACCTGCCCCTACCCCGCTTCATCAAAATATTATCGGCACGCTCCATGTTGCCTTGCATAATTTCGTTAAATCACATGGATTAGGAAGGGTTTTTCTATCACCGATCGATGTGCGGCTAACCGACATCGATGTCTTCCAACCCGATCTCATTTTTGTGCGAAACGATCATGTTGCCAAGATCGGGCGCGATAAACTTAATGTGATACCCGATCTTGTAGTTGAGGTGCTGTCTCCATCGAACGCGTATTACGATCTTACTCACAAAAAAACGATCTACGCCGAACGTGGCGTCGATGAATATTTGGATCGTCGATCCAAAAGATGAGACCATTGAAATCTTTCGACGTAACGGCGACCGTTTCCTATCGGATAATTTTTTCAAAGATCAGGATATTCTGAAAAGCCCGATGTTTCCCGGCTTCACCATGATGCTAAACGATGTTTTCGCTTTTTGATTAAGGAAACTCTGATTAAGTATGAGTGCCATTCTTTAAGTACGAGTGTCATTCTGAAAGTTGCAACGCTTCGCGGAGCGAAGCGTTGCGAAGTGAAGAATCTGGTGCTCTGCCAGACAGATTCTTCGCTACGTTCGTCCTCCCTCCGGTCGGACGAACTTCGCTCAGAATGACATGTAGGAATTAATCAAAGATTCACAAACTCATTTCTTAACAGGAGCAATAGCCGAAACCACAAAATTCCCCTCACCCCGATCCTGCAAGGTGAAACTAACAGAATCACCGACCTTCAGCTTTTGCAGCGCATCGGCGGGTTCGCAATAATATTCCATCGTCATCGCATCCATCACATTTGGAATGTTGTTGTGATCGAGCGTGATGGTTCTCGCGCCAGTGTCTACCGCACGAACAATTCCCCTGCCCTGCCCCGATTTTACAGTTCCAGCAGAAATTTTCGCAGAGTCTGGCGATGGTGAAGTTTGCTCCTTCTTGCCACAACCAACGAGGAGCGTGGCGCCGAGAAGAATCGGCGCCAACACTCGCGGCATAAATCGAAGCATGATACTATTCAAGACCGATTAGATACGGAAATCAACGCCGATGCCGAGCGGAAGATAGCTCAAACCATATTCAGCACGAATCGCGATATTGGGAGAGACAAAATATTGAGCGCCAATGTCGCCCGTGATAAATACCGTGCTTGCGGAAGGATAAGAATAGGGTACTCCGGAAGGACCGTTATAGCTCTGGCTAATGACCGCGTAGCCCAAACCAAGTCCGGCGAAAAGATCCCAGCGTGGATCATTGATCACAAAATGGTAATTACAATAGACGCCTATCGGGATATATGAAAGTGAATAATATCCATCGGACCAGGACCAATAATCTATGCGTCCTGCAATCGAAAGCCTGCCTGGACCGACCGTGCCGGGATTCGTGATCGGCGACTCAACCATACCGCCAAGAACAATGCCTCCGCCGTATCCAAGACCGAGGCCAAGCTCTGGACCGAGATACAATGAGCCATTCGTGAATTGCGCGTGCGCGTTCGTAGCAAGTAACGCTGTGACGGAAAAAATTGCAGCCGCAAGGAAAGACGTTAGGCGTGTTTTCATTTTTTTAGAAGAAATTGTGAAAAATAGAAGATTCGAATGAGTTTACAAATAGAACGCTACTAAAATACTACAATTTTTCGAGACTCCAACAAAATTGTGCAATAGAGAAAACGAAAATTCTTATGTAAGTACTGCATTCCCGCATTCGCGGGAATGACAAGATTAAGGTGTTTTTTGCGCTTCGCGCTTGGATACCTCTCCATGTCATTCCCGCGAATGCGGGAATCCAGGCAGCTTTGAGCTTAATCAAAGTCTCGAAAACTAAGAAATCATCATCTGGACATGATTTTTTAATGGTAGCACTTCCGGGACATCTTCTTCGTTTACGTACATCTATGGCATGGTTTACCCGATCCAAGCAGAATATCGAGTCGCGTCCGGCGGCAAATGGCACCGCCTTGCGCGATATGCCGGACGGCGTGTGGGCAAAATGCTCCGAATGCAAGGAAATCCTTTATCGAAAGCAGATCGAAGAGAATCTCTTTACGTGCCCGCATTGCAACAAGCATTTCCGCATCGGAAGCCGCGAATATTTTCGAATTCTGCTGGATAATGGTCTCGAACAAGAGATCGCTGCAGAACTTCGCCCCGCCGATCCGCTCGGTTTTGTAGATTCCAAACCATATCCTGCTCGCGTAGCTGAGGCCGAGCGAAAAACGCATCTCAAAGAAGCTATTCGAGTTGGCTCCGGCCATCTCGATGCGAGGCCTGTCGTGATGGGTGTAATGGATTTTGCGTATGTCGGCGGTTCGATGGGCGCTGTCGTAGGCGAGAAATTTTCGCGTGGGATTGATTTTGCGATAAAGAATCGATCGCCTTTTATTATGATCTCAAGCTCCGGCGGAGCAAGAATGCAGGAAGCGGCTATCTCGCTTATGCAGCTTGCAAAAACCAGCGCGAAGCTCGCGCAATTTGCAGAAGCAGGGCTTCCATATATCTCTGTACTCACCGACCCTACAACGGGCGGCGTAACGGCAAGCTACGCCATGCTTGGCGATGTCAATATCGCAGAGCCAAAAGCGCTTATCGCCTTCGCGGGACCGCGCGTCGTCGAGCAAACAATTCATAAAAAACTCCCACCCGGTTTTCAGCGTTCGGAATTTTTGCAGGAGCACGGTTTCATCGATATTATCTCGCACCGGAAGGAATTGAAAGCGACCATCGCGAATGTGCTGAAACATCTTTCGGGGAAGGATGAAGGATAAGGGATGAAGGATGAAGGCCGGAATGTTGTTTCTGTTTTTAAGGATGAAAGTCGGTGGAAACTATGAAAGACCGCTCAATTGATAAGGATTTTTCCTCTCCTTCATCCTTCATCCCTCATCCCTCATCCCTTGCCCCAACCGTTAGGATCATCGGCTTCCCGATGGATCTGGGCGCAGGCCGGCGCGGCGTGGATATGGGGCCATCCGCGATACGCATTGCCGGCGTGAGCGAGAAACTTCGCGCCCTCGGCTACCACGTTATCGATGCGGGCGATATTGAGATTCGCAATGCCGAAGTACAGGAGATCGAAGATATAAAACTTCCCTATCTGCCGGAAATTGCGAATGCATGTACCCTCCTTGCCGCTGAAGTAGAATCCGCGCTCGACCGCAACGAATTTCCGCTCGTACTTGGCGGCGATCATTCTATGGCGATCGGAACCATCGCAGGTATTGCAGCCCATTGCAAACGCGAGAACAAGCGTCTCGGTGTCATTTGGATCGATGCCCATACCGATATTAACATTCCCGAAACATCTCCGAGCGGGAATATACATGGAATGCCGGTAGCCGTTGCGCTTGGCATGGGCGATCCGAGACTTACGAGCATCGGAGGAGACGAGCCGAAACTTCAGCCCGATCAATTAATTTATATCGGCCTTCGCTCGGTTGATCCGGGCGAACGAGCGCTGGTGCATGAGCTAAAGATCGAAGCACACACCATGTCTGATCTCGATAAACAAGGCGTCTATCAACTCATTACAAAAGCGGTTGCATCGCTGCACAATAAAGTGGATCATTTACACGTCAGTTTCGATCTCGATGTGGTCGATCCGATGTTTGCGAGCGGCGTAGGTACGCCGGTTCCCGGCGGACTAACGTTCCGCGAGGCGCATCTCATCATGGAAGTCATCGCCGATACCGGCTACATGGCTTCAATGGAAGTGGCGGAAGTAAATCCCATTCTCGATGTGCGCAATGCCAGCGCGGAGTTTGCTTCCGATCTTATTGCCAGCAGCATGGGGAAGCGGATATTGTAGTTAACATAGATGGCCCTCCGTTCCTATTTAATGCCAGCTTCAGCGGATCGGACTTTCGCTGGTGGGGTAATTAGTGTTTTGTTTTGGCTTTCGGTTTTGTGTGGCGGGATGGCAGGGAACGAGATTTTTCGGAACGGGAATGTTTTACCCGATGGGCCTTAATATACTCCGTCATGGCTCGATCGCTTTCTGGCGTGGGCCTTCCGAAAATCAGAACGTCAATTTCATCGAGCTTCTTAAAATCGGGCAACATCGAAGTCTTTGTAATAACTTTGAATCAAACGAATCGCTGCTTCTGTTTCTATTAACATGTGATGACCATACAATCGTTTTGACCCAAGCGATTGTTCATAATGCTTCGAAGAGTCGAGTTTTTGCCACAAATGCGGTATATCCTCGGTAACCTCTTTCAAATGAAGTTTTGCAGACGAATGCCACAAGATTGGCCGGCACACCCTCAAAAAGCTTTGCTCGGCCCTTATTAAAAGAGGCACTCTCGATAAGATCGATGAAAAGATGATCCTTACGATCTTCAAAACTAATGAGGCCATGAATCAAGGAGGGATTTTGAGATGTAACGAGTTTGTACACTTCTTTTCTCTCCTCTAATTCTTGCTCCCAATCGAACACCCATCCGATTTTGCTAAGCACGTCGTCTTTTTTTAGCGGAAGGATTTCTGTATCAAATGTTTCTCCGGTCATCGTATTTATGATCGAGTTCGTCAGCGTATCGACCTCGAAATCGAGCGGTATGATCTTCGACATCTTCATTCCACAAAGTTACGAAAGATTTGGGAGTGTGAACTGGAATGGTATTGTTCTCGTGTTTCCTCTTTTATAAACAAAATCCATTGCGTACCATCACGACCGTCACAGAACTCCGCCGCGCGCTTGCGCTTCAGCGCGATCAGGGAAAAAGCATCGGCTTCGTTCCCACGATGGGCGCGCTGCACGAGGGGCATCTCTCGCTTATTCGCATGTCCAAACAGCATACCGATGTGACGGTTGTCAGCATTTTTGTGAATCCCACGCAGTTCGGCCCATCGGAAGATTTCGACAAATATCCGCGCACCTTGGAAGCAGATGCAAGTATGCTTGTTGACGAAGAAGTCGAGTTCCTATTTGCTCCAACCGTCGAGCAGATCTATTCCAAAGGACACGCCACGCAAATCCATCTCGATACAATTACGAATCTTTACGAAGGCGCGCGGCGTCCTGGACATTTCGATGGCGTTGCCACCGTCGTTTCGATTCTCTTCAATATCGTTCAGCCGCAAACTGCGTATTTCGGACAGAAGGATGCCCAGCAATTAGCGGTCATTCGAAAGCTTGTTGTTGACCTCGCATTTCCTATCGAGATCATTGCAGGCGCGACGATTCGGGAAAAAGACGGTCTTGCACTCAGTTCTCGGAATCGTTATCTAAATGCTGAGGAAAGGAAAGAAGCAGTTGCCATTTCGAAAACCCTTTTTTTTGTGAGAGACGAGCTTAAAAATCATGGTAATATCCACAATGCGCGAGCGGCTGGAATCGCCGAATTTAGCAGAATTGCGCCGAATGGAGTGCTCGATTACCTCGATATCGTCAATTCCGAAACATTTCAACCGGCGGCCTCGTTTGAGACAAGAGGAGGCACAGATACCACTTTAAGCATCATTATTGCGGCAAATTTTGGGGCTACGCGCCTGATAGACAACATCCAGATCTGAGACCTTAACATGAAACGCATTCTTTTCAAATCCAAGATCCACCGAGCGACCATCACGCAGGCCGAGCTGTATTACGAAGGCTCGCTCACGCTCGATGCCGAGCTTATGCGCGCCGCCGATATGCTGCCGTTCGAAAAAGTGGCTATCGTCAATAATAATAATGGCGAGCGTTTCGAGACCTATCTTATTGAAGGCCCGGCAGGTTCCGGCGTGGTGTGCCTGAATGGCGCTGCCGCGCGCCGTGGTGCGATCGGCGACGAAGTTATCATCATCACCTACGGCGAATACGAAGATGCCGAGGAACTCCGTTATCATCGACCGACCATTGTGCAGGTCGATAAAGCAAATAGAATCAAAAAGATAACGGATAATACTCAGGCGTTTTCGATGGTTAATTAGTTCTGGTTTCAGCCCACAAAGTGCATTCCAATAATAGCGAGACTCCAGATCGTCCCCTCGCATCTGTCATCATGGCTGCCGGACAAGGCAAGCGGATGCAAGACCCTTCCCTCGCTAAAGTGCTCTACCCCGTCGGTGGCGAACCGATGCTTGGGCATGTCGTAAGGTTGTGCGAAGAACTTTGTGCATTCCCTATCATTACCATTATTGGCTACGGACGCGATGCCGTTTCTGCCTATTTATCTGAAAAATTTCCCGAAGCAAAGATCGCGATTCAAGATGAACAGCTTGGAACCGGACACGCCGTGCAGCAAGCAGAGCGGGAACTGGATGGATTTAATGGCGATCTGCTCATTCTTTCCGGTGATGTTCCGCTCCTTACGCCAGAAACAGCCACGCGCCTCATCGCACATCATCGTGAATGCAAAGAGGCTGCGACTGTCCTCAGCGTTCACATGCCAAACCCGACCGGCTACGGACGCATTCTCCGTAACGAAAAGGGACGACTGAAAACCATCGTCGAAGAACGAGACGCAACGCCCGAAGAGCGAACGATCGAGGAAATAAATACAGGAATTTATGTTTTTAATTCCGATGTGCTCTTCGATGTCCTAAAGCGCATTGACCGCAAGAACGCGCAGGGAGAATATTACTTGACCGATACCTTCAAGCTCATCATCGAGCAGTTCGGGCCGGATGCTGTTGCCGTAGTCAGCACGCACGACCCCATCGAAGTGAGCGGCGTGAATACGAAGGAGCAGCTTGCGGCGCTGGAAGCGGAATATGCGCGACGGAACCTGGATTACGCTGGCCAAGTTCAAGATGAATGAATTTCCGTGTGGGGCGAAATGATATTTCGTCCTACGTGGTTTCAAACAGTGGCCGAATCCGCCGCTGCGGACATTTCGGCCCACACACGGAAATCACTACTTCTGATGCGACGCCTCGCAATTACCGGTCTCATCCTTCTTCTCGCCGCGATGAGCGATCTCTCCCGCGCGCAGTGGGTACAATGCAATGGGTCTTATGGGGGAAGCGTCCAGGCTCTCACCGTAAGTAAAGGGTTGGTGTTTGCAGGAACAAATGGAGCCGGCGTTTTTCGGTCCACTGATAGTGGGTCAAGCTGGAATAATGTTAATAATGGTTTAATAAATACGAATGTTACTGCGCTTGCATCTGTCGGTTCAATTATTTTTTTAGGAACCGAGGATAGTGGCATTTGCATTTCTACCAACGGCGGTTTTAATTGGGAAAGTGCTAATACTGGTCTAACAGACAGCAACATTACTGCGTTGACTGTAAGCGGTAAGAATGTTTTTGTTGGAACCGGAAGTGGAGTTTTTCTTTCAACTGACAGCGGGCTAACATGGATCTTAGCAAATAATGGCTTGGAAGATACCATAGCGCCAGGAGTTCTCAATAGCTCTATCATTACCCTTACAGCGAGTGAAACGGATATCTTTGCTGCAACAAACTTTGGGAATGTATTTCATTCAACTGATAATGGCAACGATTGGAGCTGGGCGAGTAGCGGTTTGCCATTGAATGATTATATCGGCGCACTTGCGATAAGTGGGTCCAATGTTTTTGCGGGCACATTGGATAGCGGGGTGTACCTTTCCACTGATAATGGTCTTTCATGGAATCAAGCTTCTAACGGATTGCCAAAATATGCTGATGTTAGCACGTTTTTGATCGTTGGAACGGATATTTTTGCCGGTACCTACGGAGGAGTTTATCTATCTTCGGATGACGGAACAACGTGGAATATGGTCGACAGTGATGCCGATCAGGCTTTAGTTACTAATGGCTCAGATGTTTTTTCTGGCGCTTTTAAGGTTGGGATTCGTCGCACAACCGATAATGGCAATAGCTGGACTGTTTCAAACATAGGGTTAATTAATACGACTGTGTCACCATTTGCAGTCAATGATTCCATCATTTTTGCGGGTTCTACTAATGGCCTAATAATGTCTACTGACAATGGTTCAACATGGAGTCTTACAAGTAATGAATCGGCAATTGGAGCTATGATTGTGAGCGGTAATGTTATTTTTACATCTGATGGCGAGGGTACTGTTTTGCGATCTACGAATAATGGTAACGCTTGGGATTCGATATTTTTGCCATTAAACCCACATCCTCAGTTTCCATGTAATTTTGTGACTTCTTTTGCGATGGTTGGAGACAGTTTGTTTGCTGGAACTTCGGGAAATATATTTCTCTCTACCGACATGGGCAATACTTGGGTGCAATCGGGCAATGGTTTGCTCGGTCCAGCAGAAGGCTACATTATTTCTATAGTCACTAATGGAACGACTCTTTTTGCCGGAGGCGACGATGACGAGTTTTATAGATCAACTGATGAAGGAAACGACTGGGTTTTATCTACTTCCGGGTTACCAAAACCCGGTGATGATGAAATAAATGCTCTAATAGTTAGTAATAATAGCATTTTTGCTGGAATGTTTATTAATGGTGTTTTTCGTTCCACCGACGGAGGCGAAAGTTGGGAATTGGAAAATGGAGGTCTCATTGATAGAGGTATTTCTTCGTTTGCAACATATGAAAATTATCTTTTTGCGGGCAGCCCTTATATAGGAGGCGTTTTTCTTTCAAGTGACGATGGCGCTACATGGAAATCCGTGAATACTGGTTTGACTGATACAGATATTGGCGCTCTTGCAGTCTTTGGAACGAATCTTTTTGCAGGAACTGGAAATTCCGGTGTCTGGCGCCGTCCCCTCTCCGATTTCGGCATAAGCTCCGTACCTCAAACCCCACCCCCATCCCCATCCCAAATTCAATCCTACCCCAATCCCTTCTCTTCGCAAGCAACTATTACTTTTACAAATGAAAATGAAGGCTACGCCGAAGTAACCATTGTAAATCTTCTTGGGAGCCAAGTGGCACGGCTATACATGGGC
The DNA here is from genome assembly GCA_963776895.1 of Ignavibacteriota bacterium. GTDB lineage: Bacteria > Bacteroidota > Ignavibacteria > Palsa-1295 > Palsa-1295 > PALSA-1295. Next base: position 91,165 of record CAVZOL010000009.1, read on the forward strand.
GAACTTTCTGCGGGCAAGCATTCCTTCTCGTGGGATGCCAGCAGCATGGCTCCGGGAATGTATGAGTGCGTGGTAAACGTGGGCGGACAAACCCAGCGAGTGAGTTTAGTGCATTTGCAATAGCAAAAAAACCCCTCCTTCTTTAGGAGTGGGAATTTTACAGCGCAAACACATTCGCAACTTCTACGCAAAACTCCGGCACAACGCGGGAGCACACGCGGCCCTCGTTCTTGCCAAGAAAGAATGTTTCGAATCCCTTCGGTGCATTCTGAAAACATTCGATGGAACGATCCATCGGATCGACGATCCAGTATTCGCGAACACCGATTTGCTCATAAATATCCTTTTTATGCTTGAGATCGTAATATGCGTTCGATGGCGAAAGAATTTCGACGACAAGATCGGGTGCTCCATGCACACCATCCGGAGCGAGCATCGAAAAGTTCTCGCGTCGCACGAAAAGAATATCGGGTTGATAGACGTCGTTATTTTTCGCATAGACATTGACAGGAGATGGCCACACTTTACCGAGCCTACGGGGCCGCACGATCGTGTCGAGCGTCGAATAAAGATAGCCGAGTATGTCTTGGTGAAAAAGGGTAGGTGGTGGAACCATAATAATTTCGCCTGCAATCAATTCATACTGCTTGCCATCGTCGGGGACTCGGGCGAGATCGGCAGCAGTTTTCGGTTTGTCGAATACCAGCATCATGATACTCTTCTAACCCCGTAAGACAAAGGTTTCGTTCTTCACATTGCAGAGACAAAAACCCTCTGCTCTTCGTTTACCTCTTTTCATGCCACACGAAGAGGAAATTTTAGGAAAAGCGTACGATGCGCGGCTTATGCGGCGATTGGTAAAATACCTTGCGCCGTATAAATGGAAGGTCGTGCTTGCGGTCGTGATAACGATTGTTGTTTCGGCGCTGGGGCCGCTCAGGCCCATGCTGACGATGATCGCGATCGACGATTACATTGTCAAAGGCGATTTCGGCGGACTGACGCTTATCGTCGCTGCTATCGTCGGGACTCTGGTCTTGCAATCGCTCATTCTGTATGCGCAAACATTGCTTACCGCATGGATCGGCCAGCAGACGGTCTATGATCTGCGCCGAGAACTTTTCGCGCATTTGCAGCAGCTTTCGATGCGCTTTTTCGACCGCAATCCTGTGGGCAGGCTTATCACGCGCATCACGAATGATGTGGAAGTGCTGAACGATCTCTTTAGCTCCGGCATCATCATGATCGTGGCAGATGTGTTCGTAGTTTTTTGGATCTTTGTATTCATGTTCGCGACAAGCTGGAAGCTTTCGCTGGTGGTGCTGACGATCTTTCCATTGCTCCTGATCGCGACCTCGATCTTTCGCAAAAAAGCGCGTGAATCGTATCGGGAAGTACGCCGGTTACTTGCGCGCGTGAATTCATTCCTGAATGAGCACGTGGCAGGAATGATTACCGTACAGCTTTTCGGCGCAGAGGCACATACCTACCGCGAGTTCGAGAAGATCAATCACGAAACGGCTGATGCGAATATCAGAAGCGTCTTTTACTATGCGGTGTTTTATCCTGCGGTGGAGTTCCTTTCATCCATTGCAACGGCGCTCATAGTGTGGTATGGCGGCACATTAGTTTTGGGAGATAAGAAGCTTGCACTTATGGCTGGCGTTACCGTTGGAACGCTCGTTGCGTTTTACCAATACACGGAGCAGTTTTTCCGGCCCATTCGCGATCTTGCGGACAAATACAATATCCTTCAATCCGCAATGGCTGCAAGCGAACGCATTTTCCGCTTGCTCGATGACGATTCCGTTCTGGCGTTGCCTGAAACGGCCATCACACCGGGACGGCTTCGCGGAGAAATAGAGTTCCGGAATGTCTGGTTCGCATATAACGATGAAGATTATGTGCTGAAGGATATTTCGTTCCATGTCAAGCCGGGGCAAACCGTTGCATTTGTCGGCGCGACAGGAGCAGGGAAATCCTCGATCACGAATTTAGTCACGCGATTGTATGAATTCCAGCGCGGTGAAATTCTTATTGATGGGATAGATATTCGCTTACTCGACCCACATGACCTTCGCCGGAACACCGCTATCGTATTGCAGGATGTATTTCTTTTCAGCGCGGATGTTGCAACGAATATTAGTCTCGGGAACGAGAATATTTCCCAACAAAAGGTCAGGGATGCGGCGGCGTTCGTTGGCGCAGATAGTTTTATTTCTCGCTTGCAGAACGGATTTGAATCGCAAGTGAAGGAACGCGGGGCGATCCTTTCCGTCGGCGAAAAACAGCTTATTTCGTTCGCACGTGCGCTGGCTTACGATCCGAGCATTCTGATTCTGGATGAAGCCACCTCGAGCATTGACACGGAATCCGAGCAGATGATCCAACGCGCCATCGAAAAGCTTTTGGTTGGCAGAACTTCGATCGTTATCGCGCACCGGCTTTCGACCATCCAGAAAGCAGATAAGATCATCGTTATGCACCACGGTGAAATCCGTGAACAAGGCACGCACGATGAATTGCTAAAGCATGGCGGTATCTATCGGACGCTATACGAACTGCAATATAAAGAGCAGGAAATGGCACGGGCGGCTTAAGTGTTTCGTTCCCGTAGGTCGGTGCTTCCAGCCCGACGTCCCCATGAGCCGGGAAGGTCGGGCTGGAAGCACCAACCTACGCACTTTGTGCAGCAATTGCCAACGCCAGCGTACTAATGGATTTCGGTTTTGCTTCGAGCAATGTTTCTGCTACACTCGCAAGCGTAGAACCTGTCGTCATTACATCATCTACGATAAGAATATGCTTACCTTTAATTCCCAAACTTTCTCGCGTCAACGCGAATGCTCCATGCATGTTTTCGATGCGCTTTGGTATCGATAAATTCGTTTGCGACGGCGTGGGCCTTACGCGCTTGATCACCGAAACAACACTTGTATTCGATTCCGATGATAAAGCTTTTGCGATCACTTCTGCTTGATTATACCCACGCTCCGCAAGGCGTGTTCGGTGAAGCGGGACAGGAATTATTACATTCACTTCATTGGGAATGAGATAGGAAAGCGATTTTCCTAGATATGAAGCAAGTCTTGCCATGCCATCGTATTTGACAGCATGAATAACTGATTGCAACGGAGATTTCGCAATGAAGACATAAGCCGCCAAGGTATGCGTGAACCCGACACGCGTTCCATGCCGCTCGAACTCCTCGCATATCATTCGTTCCTCGGGAGCATCCTGATTATTGAGGATTCTCAGACACACTTCGCAAAGATAATGAGAAAGCTTATCTTTAAGGTTATGGTTACGAGCAAAAGCCGATGGCTGCCCGCAATGAAGACACTTCTCGGGAAGAAAAAGGCTGAACATCTATTTTGTAGTAGCCAGCACTTTTTCGAGCGCCTGAACTTCGTCGCGGATATCGGCGGCTTTTTCGAAATCCATTTCTTTCGCCGCTATCTTCATTTCGAGCTTCATTTGCTCGATAAGATCGGATAATTGAGCAGGCGAAAGATGTTTTAAGACGGCCTGCGGAGTCATGCGCTTGCTCTCGCGTTTTTCCACCGCCGCATTTTTGCGAGCTTCCTGTTTGTGCGAGACATCTGCAATAGACGTTGACTGCATGATCTCTTCCATCGACTTTTTGATCGTTTGCGGAACAATTCCATGCGCTTCGTTATAGGCATTCTGAATTTCTCTTCTGCGCAACGTTTCCTCCATCACAGCGCTCATGGAAGCAGTGATTTTATCCGCATAAAAGATCACAAGCCCTTCGGCATTACGCGCCGTTCGTCCCGCCGTTTGCATAAGGGATTTTTCACTGCGGAGAAATCCTTCCTTGTCAGCGTCGAGTATTGCAATAAGAGAAACTTCCGGCAGATCGAGACCTTCGCGCAAAAGGTTAACGCCAACCAGCACATCGAATTCCGCAGTGCGAAGATCGCGCAGAATTTCAACGCGCTCCAATGCATCAATATCGCTATGTAAATATCTGATCCGGACGCCGACATTCGTGTAATAATCGGTCAGATCTTCGGCCATGCGTTTGGTGAGCGTTGTGACGAGCACGCGCTCCCCTACTCGCGCGCGTTTTCGTATCTCTGCAAGCAGATCGTCTATCTGATTCTTTACTGGCCGAACTTCAATCCGTGGATCGAGCAGACCCGTTGGGCGAATGATCTGCTCCACGATCACTCCTTTCGCTTCTGCAAATTCAAATTCGGATGGCGTTGCGCTTACATAGACAACCTGATCGAGCATGGATTGAAACTCGCCAAAATTGAGAGGACGGTTATCCAACGCGCTCGGCAAGCGGAAACCATGTGCGACAAGGGTTTCCTTACGCGCGCGATCACCTGCAAACATGCCCCGCACCTGTGGGATGGATTGGTGCGATTCGTCAATAATGGTAAGAAATTTTTCTGGGAAATAATCCATGAGCGTGCTCGGCCGCTCACCGGCCTTACGTCCCGCCAGATGGCGCGAATAATTTTCCACGCCGGAACAATAACCAAGCTCGCGCAGCATTTCCAGATCGAATCGTGTGCGCTGCTCAATACGTTGAGCTTCAAGTAGCTTTCCCTGCCTGCGAAAGAGCGTAAGCTGCTCTTCTAATTCCAATTCGATCGCAAGAATAGCGCGCTCCAGTTCCGGCGCGCTCGTCACGAAATGTTTCGCCGGATAAATCGTCGCTCGCGTAGCCTCGCCCAATATCTTACCATCGATGCGATTGATCTTGGAAATACGCTCGATAGTATCACCAAAAAACTCAATGCGGTAACCTTCTTCATCTTCATACGCAGGAATAACATCGACAATATCACCCCGCACACGGAATGTCCCGCGTTGGAATTCCACATCATTACGCGAGTAGTGAATTTCTGAAAGCCCGCGTAACAGGTCATTGCGTTTCACTTCCTGACCTGTTTCCACACGCAGCATTTGCCGAGCATACTCATCCGGCGAACCAATGCCATAAATGCAGCTTACCGAGGCAACGATGATAACATCCGAGCGGCCATCGAGCAAAGCGCTGGTGGCTTTAAGTCGCAAACGGTCAATTTCATCGTTAATGGCAAAATCTTTTTCGATGAACGTGTCTGTCGTTGGAATATACGCTTCCGGCTGATAATAATCGTAGTAGGAAATGAAAAACTCGACCGCGTTATTCGGAAAGAATTGCTTAAATTCCCCAAAGAGCTGCGCGGCAAGTGTTTTATTGTGGCTGATAACAAGCGTGGGACGGTCGATCTCCGCGATCACGTTCGACATTGTGAACGTCTTGCCGGAACCCGTTACGCCAAGCAATACCTGTGCGTGATCGCCACGCTTGATCGCTTCGACAAGCTGTGCTATCGCTTCCGGCTGATCGCCGGATGGTTTATAATCAGAAACGAGCTGAAACAATTAAGAATTAAAAATTAAGAATGGAAAGCCTATCCATGCATAATCGGTTCATGTTGTAAACCCTGAACAATGGATGCTTCGGTATCTTCTAATTCATCGAGCCTTTTTGTAACTTCTGTGTACGGAAAATAAAGCCGTGCAAGGGCAAGAAAAACTGTTCTATGGCGCGCTTCGCTTTCAAGAAGTGAACGATAAAACTTTCGCAATCCTTCATCTTCTACCGATTTCGAAAGCAATTGAAATCGTTCACAAGAGCGCGCTTCGATAAGCGAGCTTACTATAAGCGAGTCGAGCAACCGAAATGGTTCTTGTGTTCGAATATTCGCGTGAAGCTGCTGTGCATACCGATCTCCCGAGTCCCGCGTTAGCGCAATGCCTCGTGCAGTCATTTCTCTTAACACCTGACGAAAGTGTCCCATTTCCTCTTCTGCTAATTCTGCCATTTGTTCGACCAACTCCGATTTTTCTGGATAGCGATTCAGCAATGAGATCGCCATTGTCGCTGCCTTCTTTTCGCAGTGTGCGTGATCGACAAGTATCGAAGCCGGATCGCGGTTTGCGGCTTCGATCCATTGTTCGGATGTGGTATTGTGAAGGCCGAGCATATAAATTGAGATAGCCAGGATGCTTACACTTCGTCTGCCTGCGCTAAAGCTCGCGCTTCCACTCCCTCGGAAAACCATAGGCCCACACTATGGAGACGCTGGATAATTGGACGGATCGAGGGAAGAATTCCAAGCCGCTTTGCTTCGACAGCCACCCCGAGCGTTCCCATAAACTCTATTGAAAGCCGTTCTGCGATCTGTCGTGCTTTCAGATCATCCACAATAAGAACTGCGTTTCCCAATTCGAGTGCCAGCGAGATCGCGCTTGCTTCACCAGCATCTATTTCAATTCCTTGAAAAAAAGTGGGCACGGTTCCACTGTTCTCCATTACTGTAATCCACGGCGGAAGTGGCAACTGGAATTCTTCAGCAATGAGTGGAGTGATCGTAACTTCGCCGAATACTTTTTGCAATAGATCTAAATCGCCAGAATTGTGCAGAGAGATCAGACAGCTTGAATCAGAGATGATCGATCTCATCCGGGCGACCTATCGAAGCGAAACTCCTTTTCAAAATCCGCCGCGCTATAATTGAAGTAAGGCACACCATACCGCTTCAATATTGGTGGAATATCCCATTTGGTTTTACCAAGCATCGATGCAGCTTGACCCAGTGAAAGCGTCCCATCGCCGTAAAGCTTTGCAGCAAGATATTCTTTGAGCGATTGCTCGGTTAATCCGGCCGATTCTGGCACTTCAACCGTCATTGTATGCGTGTTAGCATTCTCCATAAGATACACAATTCATGACGACTCCAATCGGTTCCTTCACAGGGCGGGAAAGAGAAATTGCACAAGAGTCGCCCATATTGTGTTTATGATCTAATGCATCTAACCGTCGCTGAACTTAGCATGTATCTTTTCGCGGGAGCTATCCTGGCGGGCTTTCTCGGCTCGCTTACCGGACTTGGCGGCGGCGTAGTGATCGTCCCGCTGATGACGCTTGTGTTCGGTATCGATCTGCGTTACGCGATCGGCACTTCGCTTATCACCGTGATCGCAACATCCTCCGGCGCGGCATCGGCGTATGTGCGGGAGGGATATTCCAATATCCGCATTGGAATGTTCCTCGAAATCGCCACAACGATAGGTGCATTGGTTGGCGCCTATCTCGGCGGCATTCTCTCGCCCAGCTTTATTGCGGTCGTCTTCGGCGTTGCCTTACTCTATTCCGCATATCTGTCTGTTCGACCGCGCGCCGAACATGCACCGCTTCATACTTCCGATCCAATCGCACTTCGCTTAAAACTCCCCTCGACCTATCCCGTTGATGGAACGATGGTTCCGTATGGCGTGCAGAATGTTTTGGCCGGATTTGGATTCATGGGGATCGCCGGCGTGCTATCCGGACTGCTCGGAATTGGTTCCGGTGCAGTCAAAGTCGTTGCGATGGATCAGGCCATGAAACTTCCATTCAAGGTATCGACCACAACGAGCAATTTCATGATCGGCGTTACCGCAGCGGCAAGCGCAGGCGTGTATCTTCATCGAGGCTATATCCATCCTGTGCTCGCGATGCCGGTCGTGCTCGGCGTATTGGGTGGATCGCTTGTCGGCGCCAAAGTGCTCGGGAATTCAAATGTTCGAGTGCTCCGCATCGTATTCAGCATCGTAATTTTTATCATGGCTGTGGAAATGATCTACAATGGTGCAACCGGAACCATCTGAAATTACCATGAACCAGGCAGCCGACGAGCACGTCATCGAGCTTATCATCGGTAACTTATTACGCATCTGCGTGGTGCTCACGGTCGCCATCGTCGTGCTTGGCGCGATCCTTTATCTTCCCGATACCTTCGCGACGAGGCCCTCCTATTCAACATTCACGAACGAACCGGCGATGCTGCGCGTGGTTCCCGATATCATCTCTGCCGCCTTCGCCGGCGATCCTCGTGCGATCATGCAATCGGGAATGTTATTGCTCATTCTCACGCCGATTCTGCGCGTTGCGTTTTCCGTCGCTGCATTTCTGTATGAGAAGGATTATCTCTACGTCGTCCTAACGCTTATCGTGCTTGGACTGCTGATGTTCTCTCTTTCAGGAGGGTAGAGACGCGCCATGGCGCGTCTCTACGTGCCAAGGAACCGAACATCGAGCTTCGTTTCAATTACGTCGTTCCCTTGTTTTCGCACATCAAATGCGCGCGCCGCAGGTTTGGAACTTATCGCTTCGTAAAACTCACCATTGATGAAATGCAATGCGGCTCCATCATCGGCTGCATAACCGCCAGGAAGCCCTTCCATGATAAATTTGTGGTATTGCGGCTGGCGCAGAGCTTCCGAATCATAATGCGGGCAGTTGCTGCCTTTGATAAATCCGAGGCCATCATAAAGCGGTGCAAGATCGAGGCCGAACGAATCGGTAACGCCACACTCGAACCAGCAAAGCGAGCCGGCGCTGGTGCCGCACATCACAATACCTGTGTTGTAAGCTTCACGTAAAATTTTATCGACGCCATGCACGTGCCAGATCGCCAGCATATTTGCGGTGTTTCCGCCTCCGACGTAAATTACATCCTGCGCAAGCAGAAATGCTCGCAGATCCTTTTCTTTTCGTAAAAAAAGATTGAGATGCGAAGCTTCTGCAAGCTCATCGTATCGCGCATGAAACGCTTGAATGTAAGTTTCCGAATCGCCGCTCGCGGTAGGAAGAAAGCAAATACGCTGTTTACTTTCTGCCTGAAGTTTTCGGGCCAAACTAAGTACGAATTGCGCTGAGAGCTTGTTGCCGGGGTCGGTCATCATAGCGTCCCCGCCGAAGGCTATGAGATGTTTTGAAATTTCCATAGAGTTTATTAGGTTATACAACGAGTAAATGCTTAGTTACTATCCCTGTCGTTATATCTCTGTCATTCTGAGCGTAGTTCTTCTCGACGTAGGAGAGAAGAACGGAGTCGAAGAATCTCATGTAGTGCAAAAGATTCTTCGACTCCGCAATTCTCCCAGCATCGTCGGCGATGCGGGTCGAATTGCTCCGCTCAGAATGACATAATAAAAAATTTTCAAACTCAAATTATAGCCATTAATTGAACCATGAAGATCGCAGTCATTGGTGGCGGGCCTGCGGGCTTGTATTTTTCCCTTCTCGTAAAAAAATGGCGGCCGGAGATCCACGTTGATCTCTTCGAGCGCAACGCGCCAACCGATACGTTCGGCTGGGGCGTCGTGTTCTCGGATAAGACGCTCTCCTATCTCGAAACAGAGGACGTCCCGTCGTGGCAGGGAATTATCGACCGGTTCGAACGATGGGAGAACGTCGATATTATTCATCGCGATGAAAAAATCACCGTTCGAGGAAATAAATTTTCCGGAATAGCGCGTATCGAGATGCTCAAAGTGCTGCAGGATCGTTGCCGCGAGCTTGGCGTGAATCTTCAATTTCGTTCTCCAATTTCTGACATTGAGCCACTTATCCAAAGTGGCACTTATGATCTCGTCGTCGGCGCCGATGGCGTAGCGAGCGGAGTTCGTTCCGAGTTCCAGGAGCAGTTCAAGCCCGATCTTTCCACCCGAAGCAACAAATACATTTGGTTCGGTACGCGGCATCTGTTTCATGGGCTGACGCTCATCTTCCGAGAAAATAACGCGGGAGTGTTCGCTGCTCACGCCTATAAATTCGATAAAAATACCAGCACCTTCATCGTCGAGTGCGATCCGGAAACATGGGAATCCGCCGGATTCGACGATATGGATGACGATTCCGCCCGCCGTTACCTCGAACAAGTGTTTCATCTCGATCTTCAAGGTGAACCTTTGCTCTCGAATAATTCCAAATGGCTGAATTTCACCTTCGTCCGCAACAGACACTGGTGGTGTGTAGCGCAAAATGTAGCGCAAACTTCAGTTTGCGACCCCGCCGCCCGATCGCAAACTGAAGTTTGCGCTACATTGCTCGGCGATTCCCTCGCCACCGTGCATTTCTCGATCGGTTCGGGAACCAAGCTGGCGCTGGAAGATTCCATTGCACTCTTCCATGCCTTACGTAACAACCCTCTCCCTCTGGGAGAGGGCAGGGTGAGGGATGCCCTCATCGAATTCGAAGCGCTCCGACGGCCTGTCGTCGAGGAATATCAGGAAGCAGCGATGGAAAGCCTGCTCATGTTCGAAAACCTCAAGGACTACATGCACCTCGATCCACTCCCCTTTGCCTACAAGCTCATGACCCGCTCCGGCAAAGTAGATCACGAAAACCTCCGCCGCCGCGATCCCGAGTTTGTGAAGCGGTATGAAGAGCATGTTGCTCATTAGCTGGTAGAAAATGGTGCTCATTTGCTTGAAGAAATAGGTGCCATTTTTCTTTCTTGTGAGTTCCCGATGAACTGTCGTTTCCAAGCTAATTTCGCCATTCGTTGCAACAAATTCTTTTCACGGAGAACTCGTTCATAACGAAAGCTACCGCATGTTGTCAATGAACATCGATCCGGCCCCCATTCTTAATTCTTAATTCGTAATTGATATGGGTGCCCATCACAGCACATGCTAATATACGCACAATATCACCCGAATGCAAGTAATTCCTAAAAATACTCGAAAATTTCTTTGGGAAATGGGTGCATGTGGCAAAATTAGGTTTTGTCCTAATTTCCCGGGCACGGTTTTTTGATACACTTTTTGTTGTTAAGCTACACTAAACTATTTCGGTTTCGTAGCCACGTTAGAGCATCGGCAAGCTCCACTTCGTCATCCAAAACCAACTGTGACAAGTCCCGTAATTCGGACAGGCTGGTTAGCGTTTTTGGCAACTGTTTCGATGGATGAAGGCTCGCAAGCATTTCTTTAGTTTTGAAGTTTACCTCATGCACCAAGGAATTGACTATTCCCATAACCCATGCAATTCCTTCACACATCGCCTCGAATTTTTCGGTTTCAATTATCATATCCTGTTCCCTCTTGGGGTGCATCAGTCTATCTCGAAGCAAGATTGCATTCTGAAATTCTTGCCATTCCCAGCACATGAAGTCGGGGGAATAAGATAGCTCGTATGCAGCGATAAGACGCTTAACCGCGAACTTGAATGAGTCCACGAACGACATTCTTCCTTCCACACGATTCTCAATAAAGTCTTCCATTTTTTTTCGATCTTCTGGAAGAAGCCGACTTGCTGGTTCTTCAAAAAATAAGCACATATGGAAAAACCAATATACCTCAAATTCAATGTATGGGAAAATTGACCGAATCAGAGCGCGTGCATTAGAATACAAGCCATCAAGATCCTTCAAACGCTTGTATTCTTCCGACAATGCAAATAGTCGATTTTGGTCTTGCGTAAGAATCTCGTGAGTAGCAATTAAATCTATAGCAAGCGTCGAAAAAGCATTAATGCCCTTAAGGAGTCCCGTGGCATCGGTATTCTTCAGTGAATCTTGAATGGAGATAGGCTTAATTAACATGCACTCGGAACGCCTGAGATTTGAGGCTCGTTCGCATAAAATATTATACCTGCCGCATGAAAAACAAATCCCTAATCCTTGCATCTGTTCTTATACTTTCACTCTCTTCCACCCCGAACGCAAGTGCACAATGGGTGCAGACGAATGGACCTCCGAGCACGGCAGGCGGAGATGGAGATATCCTTGCTTTTGCCATGATTGATTCCAATCTCTTTGCAGGAACCTATGGCGAAGGAGTCTTTCTCACGACTGACAACGGGGAAAATTGGACTCCAGAGGATACTGGTTTGACTAACCCGAATGTCGAGTGCTTGGCTGTGAGTGGTACAAATCTTTTTGCTGGGACTGAGTACGGTGGTGTAGTTGGTAGTGGCGTTTATCTCTCGAATAACAACGGGACAAGCTGGACGGCGGCGGGTAACGGCTTGACGAGTCCTCATGGAGATGTCTTTGCCCTTGCTGCGATCGGCACAAATCTATTTGCAGGGACAGACGGCGGTGTTTATCTCTCGACCAATAATGGCGCAATCTGGACATTGGATACAACCGGCATGGGATTAGCGGGAGTCAATGCCCTCGCAGTGAGCGGCACAAATCTTTTTGCTGGGTCTGGCGACATATCTGGTGGCGGCACCGGCAATGGGATTTTTCGCTCTACTAACAACGGCACAACGTGGGTCGCGACGAGTAGCGGATTGCCATACAATTCCACCCTTGACGTTTACTATACTATCACGGCACTTGCCGCGAGCGGTACAAATCTTTTTGCTGGCGGTTATGGCATTTTTCTCTCAACCGACAGCGGTGTAAGCTGGAACAATGTGGGTCTCACCGATTCTGCTGTTAGTGCTATTGCGGTGATCGGCACGAATCTCTTTGCGGGCACAAACCAGGGAAACATTTTTCTCTCAACCAACAACGGCGCAAACTGGACTTCGGAGAGTTCCGGGATGCCTGATGTTAAGATCGACGCCTTTGCTGTATCCAACGGAAATCTTTTTATAGGTGCCTCTGCGCTTGCTGGACCGCCAGGCGGCGCTTATAGAAGGCCATTATCAGAGATGATTCACACGAGCTCGGTTTCGGAAATGCAAACACCTTCATCCCAAATCCAAAGCTACCCCAACCCCTGCACCTCCTCATCCACAATAACATTTTCCTGCGCAGAATCTGGCGAGAGTGAAGTTACCATCCTCAATCTCCTCGGCGCGGAGGTTGCGCGGGTTTACGAGGGTGAGTTATCGGCAGGCGAGCATTCCTTCACCTGGGATGCCACGGGCGCCGCGCCGGGAATGTATGAGTGTGTGGTAAACGTGAATGGGAATGTGCAGCGCACAGCAATCTCTCTATTAAAATAGAATTTTTGTAGCGCCGGCGTCCTCGCCGGTTCCCCTGTTGTGGGGCCGGGGAACCGGCGGGGACGCCGGCGCTACATACCCATTAATTCAAAACGCCAGCGCTACATGAACGTTGATTTTGGATGCCGAAGCTATAATCACATTCCTATGTCATCTCTGAAATATAACCACCGATAATCCTCTGGTTTTTCGCATAAGCCAGCAACAAGCGGGTTTTCGATAATATACTGCTTGCAATAAAAATACTCTTTCGAATCACGAATAAGATGATCGTCTCGTTCCGGCTGCCAAATATGGCCTCGCGGCCCTTTAATAATTTTATGCGCAGTAAAGCTTTTCAGTCTACGAAATATTTGCTCCAGCGAAATTGCTTCCGAATCACCCCCCATATTCGGACGAATTAATAGATGGATGTGATCCGGCATTACGACACAGGCGAATAAAGTAAAGTCCTGACTTGCAAGGAAGTGGATCGAAGCAAGAATAACATCTCTTTCAGTCTCGGTGAATATTTTTCCCGTGCTCGCATTGGTGGTGCAAAAATACGTTCGGCCCGGAATTTCATAATGTGGCCTTCTGCGTCTCGTCAACTTGTAGCCTTTGTTTTCCGGTTGCTCGGATTTTTTTATTAATCTCATAACTCGTTTAATCTAATTAAATAATCTGTTCTTGTACCGCCGGCGTCCTCGCCGGTCCCCATCCCCCATTAAAAAGGGGACCGGCGAGGACGCCGGCGCTACAGGGGGTTGTTTGTATTTCACCAATTCGAGATCACCGCGATCAGAATATCGGTGGTAACTTTATCTTCGGCCTGAGAGAGAGCAGTTTGCTGGGCGGCCAATCCTCCGGAGATGGCGTAGGTTGCGGTTTCGGAAAAATCGCGTTCCCAAAATACTTTTTGTTTTTTCAGGTCGGTGTAAATGGCGTGTACTTTGAGCGAGATCTGTTTATTCGTTACGATATTTCCCGCCATAACGCTGACCGGCTCGTCGTCAATACCGGCAGCGGGAACGGAAGCTTCCACTTTCGCATCCGCCGCAGAGACGCTTGCCACACGGAACGAGCCATCGTTCGTGAATTTTGAGATAAGCTGATTCGTGAGATCCTGCCGCACCGCCGATTGCCCGAAGCCGGAATTATCTTCGACCAAAGGAATGCCGATCGTGTGCAAATAGGGGGGAATGCTGGCACCGGTGAAGGAGTAGCAACCAACTCCAGCCGACGCAAAGTGAGAAGTAAGAGGTAAGAAGTAAAGTATGTAAGAAATAGGACGAGTCATATTTGTTCTAATCCTTTTTCTTTTAATTTGCGATACAATGATCGCTCGCTGATGCCGAGTGCATTCGCAGCGTGCCGGCGATTGCCGTGATAAAAATTAAGCGCGTGCTGGATGGCTTCGGTTTCGAGTTCGTCCAATGATTTTATTGGCTGCGAGGCCATTCGTCGATGCGGGCAGCGCGAGCGCATTCTGTATCGGCGGATTTGTGCCGCGCTCATGGAGCATATTCTTGATCTCCGCAATATCGCCACGTAGTTCCAGCAGCGCGCGATAGATAAGTTCTCGTTCCGATTGTGGGTTTTCGCGGACCGTGGATGGCGCCGGCAGCGGTCGCTCGAATCGCTGGCCATCCCAGCCGGATACGCTGGATGTAAGCGAGCGTTCCACATCGCGCGCAGAAATAATACAGCGGTCCATCGTTTTCCTGCACCGCGCACACGAGCACGACGAGTTGTTCGAGTGTGTTTTTCAGTTCCCGTATATTACCGCGCCACTCATGATTAATGAGCAGATCGATCGCATCCGGCATAAGCTGCGGCATGCGCGGCTTTCCATCCGGGCCTACAATATGGTGCTCTTCGGACAAACTCTTCCAGCATCGTCTCGAGAAGAAACGGAATATCCTCGCGCCGGTTGCGTAGCGGAGGAATCCGAAGCATCACTGCGCGCAAGCGATAATAGAGATCGGAACGAAATGTTCCGGCCCGAACATCGAGTTCCAGATCGCGATTGGTTGCGGCAATAATGCGAGCATTCGTTTTCTGATGCGTGGTTGAACCGACGCGTGTGAAGTACCCGTTTCCATGGCACGCGAAGCAATTTTACTTGCAGCGCAAGCGGCATGTCGCCGATTTCATCCAAGAAAAGGGTACCATCCTGCGCTGCCTCGAAAAATACCTTTCGCTGGCCGATGGCTCCCGTGAACGAGCCCTTCTCATGTCCGAACAGCTCGGACTCGATCAGTCCCTCCGGAATTGCGCCACAATTTACGGTAACAAACGGGCCTTTTCGCTCGCTGAGATCGTGAATGAGTTCGGCAAATACTTCCTTGCCCGTTCCGCTCTCGCCGATGAGAGGACGGTAATCGCCGTCGGCGCGATGCCCCGCACAACCGAGACGATCTCGCGCATTTCCTCGCTCGCGGCAATAATGTGATCCGGCAGCGGAACCGTCTGGCTTCGAGGCAGCGCACATCTAACCCATTCGTAAGTGGCGAATGGCGAATGGCGAGCGATTTCGGCAATAATTCGGTCGTTTCCGGCATTTAATAATTATTATTCCCTCTCAAGAAGGAGGAACGCATGATCGATTATGCGTACAGGGGGTGGTAATTCTACATCGTTGACCACCCCCTAACCCCCTCCTTCTTTAGGAGGGGGGACGTATCAGAACTTCTTTATGCCACTTCTCGGTTCGTTTTTTTGTTTGGAAATATCGTTATGAAACCGCACTATCATACTCCTAACCCTTCCTGCTGATGGCCAGCGGCGTTGTACGTGCGCAGCCGGCAAAAAGGATACGATGTAACTTACTATAATGCCACCGTTCGGCTCGACCGCGCCAGGATTCGCTTTGGGGCAAGGTAACGATGACGGCTACTGCCGATAGCACTATTTCCCAAGTTCTTCAATACATAAAATATCTGAACGATCGACAGCGTTTTCGTAAATAATGTCCGCGCAAATATTCAAGAGGTCGATACGCAGTCCGGCGAGTATTTCGTCAATCCGCAATCGTCCATCATAAACAGTTCCCAATTCCAGGTTCAGACCTATTATCACGGCCACCCATTGCCAGAGCAATACGAACCACCATCGATGGACTGGATGGGGCGGCGTGACGGATGAGGATACGATGATGTTCGCAATGGGCGTCGGATTTTTTGCGCCTTATACCGGCTGCACACGGCATTGGCTCCCGTGTTACGATCTGCCGGACGATAAAGCGGATTCGGTCGATTTCACATTTATTTTCCGCCAGGCGAAATTACGACATCGAATGGCGTGCTGGTTTCGAATACAGGTAACGCCCGGAGGTCCACCTGCGGGTGGTGAGCGCATCATGCACTGGCATGAAAGTTACCCATTGCGACGTATCTGCTTACGTTCGTTACCGGGCCGTTTGTCTAGCAGCAAGTTCCCAACACGATCGGCGCGCCCTTCGATGTCTATTCGTTAGAAAGCGATAGTGTAAGCGCCGCCGCAGAAATGAACGAGCGAGTCAGTCCGATCCTTTCATTTTACGATTCGCTTTTTGCGCCGTATCCATTCCAGAAAGTAGGATATACCGTAACCGCGTTCGGCTCGATGGAGCATCAAACCATGATTTGCGCTCGATCCGGGCGCTATCGCCGGTAATCCCGCAACCGATACGACGGATAACAGCACCATCGCAATCCACGAGCTTTCGCACATGTGGTGGGGTGACCGCGTGACGTGCCGCACCTTCAACGATGCGTGGCTCAACGAAGGCTTCGCGCATTTCTGCGAATCGCTCGATCTGGAACGATTATTTGGACGAGAGAAATATATTTCCCGCCAGCATGAGAATATTGCCGGTGCAAAAGGAAGCAATCTGCCTCTCTTTGGCGCAGCAACGGTCGATAATCATAATAGTAATTATCCGTATTCGACGATCTATCAAAAAGGAGCCTGTGTGCTCGGAATGCTTCGCCAATATCTTGGCGATGCTGTCTTTTTCAATGCCGTGCGGTATTATGGCAATACCCATGCGTATTCGACCGCAACAAGCTAGGATCTTTGGAATGATTTCGATACCGTGACTGGGAAAGGACTTAGGGTGGTTCTTCAAGCAGTGGGTTTTTGGCACCGGATATGCGAAGGATTCGATCCACTGGAGCAAAACCCCAACCGGAGCGATATCTGCGTTCCATCAATTAAAGAATAACGATTCGACGGATTATTTCCGCTTGTATGTGCCCGTTAAAGGTTCCACAAAAACGGGCCTTGTGGCATACGATACAGTTATGATGGACTCGACGCAAATGAGTACAGCAACTACTACATTTGGATTTCAGCCCGATACCGTCATTTTCGATCCCGATGGACTGTTGCTTTGGCGAGTATATAAAACAATCGAAACCACTGATCCAGTGTAACTCCAACAGCTACGCTGGCGAGCGGCCTCACGCTCAGCGTGTTTCCCAATCCAGATAACGATCAAATACTCGAAATTGAACTCAGCGGATTCGAGCACACTGGGCGAAGTAGAGCTTTTGATCTGCGATGAATCGGGGAAAGTTATGAGAACGGAAAATTTTTTAGCAACCGGGATACCTATGCCGATCATCTCACCTCTCTCAATGGACTTGCGAATGGAAATTATATGCTGATCGCGAAGACGCAAGATGGGCAAGTCTCGCAACGCGTATCGGTCGCACGATAAAAAACATGTCCTTACATATTTCGAAAGAACACGACACCGAGCTTGCGCAGACAGCCTACGCCGCCGTAGCGAACGTTCCCACCGTCGAAGAGAACGACCGTAACCGGCTGGGCTATCATGTCTGGCTGTATTTGCGCGGTGAGGTAGGTTCGCTTGAAGAAGCCGTGCATCTCGCGCGTTCTCGCTTTCGCCCTCGCGGATTTTCACAAGAGGAGGTAATAGCTATCATTGAGCGCGCGCTCGGAGCAAGCGTCACGGCTTCTACATGAAGTAAACTATCTTGTGAGCCTCCTTAAAGCTGGCTCGGAGATGAAACTCTTGACTTTCGATATTTTCTATCGATGACGATTTAATTGCATTTGAGGGATGCCTATTTCCATACGACACAAAGGCAAAATTGGGCATGGAAACGTCGCAGTTCATCAAGCACACAGCGCGCGCATAGTTTTAGCGGTTGAAACTACCCTCTTCTAATTTCGTTTTATCAGCATGGCAAATTTTGGAACACCTGTTTATTCTTTCACACCGGAAGCGCTGCAATTAGTTGGCGCGGCACGGCTGGCGTATGTTCGCACCGTTTATTCGTATTTCTTGATCGCGGTGGCAAGCGCCATTGCTGGCGCGCTGATCGCGATGAATACCGACCTGGCGTTCTCGTTCGCGCATGCACCGTTCATTGGTATTATCGTATTTTTCGGAGCGTTTTGGTTTGCATCGCGGAGCGCGAATAATCCTTCTCGCGCCGTGCCCTCGCTTTCGATCGCGACGTTCGTTAGCGGGCTATTCGTCGCGCCGATGCTGTATGCTATTGCGCATGGCTATATTCGCGGCACAAGCACCGGTACGATCTACGATGCGCTGGTGCTAACCGGTTCTATTTTCCTGGGATTGACAGCCTATACTTACGTCTCGAAGAAGGATTTTTCCTACATGGGTGCCAGCTTGACCATCGGGCTTTTTATGGTGATCGGACTCATGATCGTTAATTTCTTTGTGCAGTCAACGACGCTCGATCTTGGGCTTTCGATCATCGGCGTCATCATTTTTTCGGGATTTATATTAGTCGATACCTCGCGCATCCTCAAACGGGCACACGAAATACCGCCGAGTTTAGCGGCGCTCAATCTTTATCTCGATTTTTTGAACCTGTTCCTTATGATCCTCCGTTTGCTCTCCGGCGGACGAAACCGGAGCTAATTTCCATTCGCATTCCGGAGTCGAAAGGTGTCTGAGATAAAAGGTGATTTTGAGGATTTTCATCTTTCTCCGCCGCGGCGGATTCATCTTTCATCTTTTCCCCCATCGGGCCCTTAGCTCAGTTGGTTAGAGCAGTCGACTCATAATCGATTGGTCGCAGGTTCAAGTCCTGCAGGGCCCACTTTTTTAATTACGAATTACGAATTTCAAATTACGAATTGTGAGGTTGAAATAATCCTGCGTTTCCGCGAAGGAATTCTTCTGTTGACATAGCGCGCTTGCCTTCGCGTTGGAGTTCGAGAACTTCTAATGCTTCGGTTGCAGTACCGATAAACAACCGTTTTGAATCTGATGAGATTTGGAATTTGCCTGACGCAAGAATTGCTGAAGCATCTGCAGTGATATGGCTTCGAAGTAATTTTAACCGATGGTCGTGAAGTTCGGTAACGGCTCCGGGGTAGGGTGAAAGTCCCCGGATGAAATTGTGAACTATTTCGCGTGGTTGATCGAAATTGATGACGCAATCCTTGGCGAAAATCTTTGGCGCCGTGGTTGCAAGATTGGACGGTTGATCTGTAGGATGTAGTGTACCGGATGCAAGTCCTTGAAGTGTATCGAGCGCAACTTCGGCACCGAGTACCATCAGCCTGTCATGCAATTCGCCAGCCGTTTCATCGGAACCAATTGGGATGGATTTTGCGAGCAATATCTTGCCGGTATCGACTTTTTCATCGAGCAGGAAGGTAGTGATTCCCGTTTCCTGCTCTCCGCGAATGATCGCCCAATTGATCGGCGCTGCGCCGCGATATTTCGGAAGCAATGAAGCGTGGATATTAAATGCACCGAGCCGCGGGATAGTGAATACTTCCTTCGGAAGTATTTTATACGCTACGACGATGAAAATATCGGCATTTAGCACTCGCAATTTTTCTAAGAATTCGGGGTCGCGATGTTTATTGGGGGTGAGAACGGGAATGCCAAGTTCCATCGCTGCTTCTTTTACGGCGCTTCCGTGAAGTACCATTCCCCTGCCCTGCGGCTTATCGGGCGTGGTAACAACAGCGATGATCTGGTCGCCATTTTGGAATAGATCGCGCAGAATATCTGCCGCGAATTCGGGCGTTCCAAAAAATATGCTGCGAAGTCCAGAAGATCTCATGTTATTTCAGCAACACCATCTTTCGCGTAATTATTGCGCCATTCGTTTTTACTTTATAGAAATAAATTCCTTGCGGCCAGTTCGTTGCATCGAGATCGTAGGTGTGACGTCCTGCATCAAGTTTGGCGTTGACGAGCACATCCACTTCCCTGCCGATCATATCGAATATGGAAAGCTGCACAGTTTCCGGTTTTGTAAGCCGAAACGCGATGGTCAGTGGATGTACTGAACGGATTCGGATCGTTTTGTTCGACGAAAATATCGCGGATTCGGAGCATACTCCAATTTCACTGGATAGGTATAAAGTGGCTGCTCTTTTTCGCCAAAACCGATGATCGCCACGCGGTAATAAAGATCGATATCGCCGTTCAATTGGGGCAAATCTTCGGAGGCATGATAACTGGAACTCGAAGCAAGGGATTGCCCGCGTTTGGGAGCTTTCATTCCGTGTTTCGCATCCATGACAAGCACTTTTTCGAATGGCCCATACGGCCCGATGCGGCGTTCGAGCACATATTGCTTTATTCCAAGCTCGCTCGATGTGTGCCATGCGATCGAGACCCTCGTTGGTGAAAGAAGTTCCGCCGTGAGCGTGGCTGGTTCCAATTCGACGGGAGAAGTGGTTTCGCGCAAGTAGGCTCCGCTATCGAGCATGAAATACATCGGTGCTGTTTCGCTTATGCTTGATTTGGCAATAGCCCCGAAATCATCGAAATGAAAAACGGCAAACGCACGATGTGCGGTGTCGTGATACGCCATCATCGCTCCACGCATGAATTCCGATGGATCTCGATAGGCTCCTTTCAAAAATTGTAATTCATCCAGACTAAAATCTTTATGTATCTTCGAGGAATCGCCAATGCCTAAGCGGTAAATATCGCCGAACAGCCTTAGCGCAACGTGTGCGCTCACGGATGGCTGCGCATCGACAAACAATCTGACAGTCCCGACCGAATCGTTTGACAGTACAAGATTATGCCATGCGCCATCGTTCACGATCGCATGATTCGTGAGAATAATGTGATTCCTGGTGCCAACCAGTTCGAGCGTTACCTGACCAAGCACCCCGACGACGAGATGTACTTCACTGCCATCTTCAGATTGCATTCTCAGCAAATTTTGGTTGAATCCATTTGTCCGGAACCAACACTGAATAGAAAAAGGATGTTGAAAATAGTCTTTAAGAAGTTCCGGCCTTCCCTGCCAGGTAGCCAATGCATATGTAGTACCATTGAGCACAAGTCCTCGCGCGGTCCTCGGAGTTCTTTTGATTTCTATGGAAGCAACGAACCGTTTCGATGTAATTTCGCTAAAAGAAAAATCGTATCTCGATGGATAGGTCATGCGCCAATCATGATCTACAGGAATAGGCTTTTTTGTCTTGGGATCGATCTCAGGCGACGCGTCGGGATCGGTTCGCTCCACAAGCGCCGCTTTGACCGTAGCACTCTCACTCAATGATTTTCCGGCTATCGGCGCGGGAGTAAAGACAATAAAGTAAGCGATTCCCTCGGCATCGGGATCGAAATCATCAGAGTAATCCGCAAGGGCGAGCACATTATGACCCGGCTCCTTTGTTAGAAGCGACGTAACTTCAGAAAACGGGCCGATATTCACAGCATGATCGCTGCCCGCCTCGACGCGCCATGCACGTTTGAATTTCCAGCCGGAGGGGTATTCCACTGCAAGCGTTCGGTCAATATCCGTTTCTCGCGCCGAAGCAGATACAACGATGGTAACATCATCTCCCTCGGGAATTTCTTCCGCCGCTCGGACTAAAACAATTTCTCCACTCGCTCGGGCAGTTGCAGGAATGAAGCTTAGAGTGAAAAGTAGAAAATAAAGGGTAGCAGAAAGAATAAAGCCAACGCAATAACGCTTTGTTCGTTTATGACCGTAATCCACTATCCACTATTCACTATCAACTATTTAATTTCGCATTTTTGCAAGATAATCCAGGCGATCTTTGAGTTGCGCTTTCGGAGTAAGCAGCTTATCTTTTCCAAAAATTCCCTCCGAAGGATCGCGGAAGACAAGTTCGTAATCTTTGCTCATGATGATCGCTTCTTCCGGGCACACTTCCTCGCAATAGCCGCAAAAAATGCATCGGAGCATGTTGATCTCGAAGACGACCGGGTAGCGTTCTTTCAATAGTTCCGTCTCGCTGGCTCGCACTTCGATCGCAAGCGGCGGGCACACGCGCGAGCACAGCCCACACGCTACGCAGCGTTCGACTCCGTTATCCTCCATCACAAGCACCGGGCGTCCGCGAAATGAAGCAGGCGGATCCCAGCGCTCTTCCGGATACTGCCGCGTGAATTTCGGACGAAACAGATGCTTGAACGTCGTGAATAAGCCGCGAAAAATTTCAGGAAGATAGAGTTTTTCCCACAGCGTAAGTTTTCGCTTCAAGGCAGGATTATTGTATTTTGTTGGCGTTGGCATTAGTGATAGACTGCAAGCCTTTGAGCTGCGATTTCCGCTTTTGATTTATCTGATTGGTTCAATTCATTCATATAGATCTCGACCATACGTTCGAGCAAGTGAACATCACTCAGATTGAGATTAATTGATTTGCTTCTTTTTAGTTCATTCTCAGCTGCCTGCAATTTTTGGTCGAGAGAATCAAGTTCTTTGTAGGTGGCAATTATAGATTCGCTTTCCTTTTCTAAGGCGTGAATTTTCTCATCGAGTAGTGCATTTTCTGTTGCCGGTTCGTTTTTTATGTGTGGTTCTAAACGAGAGTTATGCGCCACTTTGCCCTCTGTTTTTCGAATTAACTGAAAGAGGTTGGTAATTCCAGCAAGCAGTGTAATTCCACACAAAATCCAAAAAACGGTCACTTTCGGAACGCCCCAAAGAACTAGGACTGTCCAAAGGATAGGCAATGTAAAACTGGCCACCAAAAAAACTAAGGCGGCAGAACGGATATTAATTATCGGATAATGAGCTCGTTCCATTGATTCCTTAACCTATTTTGCCTCTAAAACTATTCCAATGCCTCCTCAAAAGTTCAATAAATGTTAATGTTCCATGAATTCCCCATGCAAATAACAATAGAATAGTCAATGAAATTCTTATTCCTTCGTAAAGCGTGGCAACGGGCGCTACCGATACAGCTTCTTCACCAATAACATTTTTTATTAAAGACGCAAGACCATATTCCGTTCCAAAAAAGAACGAATATGTAATTAGGATTAGAAATTCATTCCAGATGAATTTTATCCAATCTTTCGTGTCTGGGGACAATTCCATTCTTATTGCATCAAATACATTTTTTCAAGTGCCGTCATGATGATATTGACGATACCGAGCGGCAACAGCACTTTCCATCCGAGGTTCATCAGTTGGTCGTATCGAAAGCGAGGTATCGACCAGCGTACCCAGATAAAAACGAACAAAAGTCCAACAACTTTCAGCGTAAAAGCAAGTACCCCGACGATCGTCATTACCAGACTGGAAAGACCGAGCGTATCGACAAATGGAAGGTGCCATCCGCCTAAAAATAGAACTGTTATCACAGCGCTTGCCGTGATGATATTCGCATATTCCGCAAGGAAGAAAAGCGCGAACTTCATCGAGCTATATTCGGTGTGATAACCACCGACAAGTTCCGGCTCTGCTTCGGGAAGATCGAACGGCAATCGATTCGTCTCCGCAAACGACGATACAAAAAAGAGCAGAAAACCGATCGGAGCGCGAATGATATTCCATAAACCGCCCGCTTGTCCGGCGATGATCGTATTAAGGTCGAGTGAACCACTTAACATCACAACGCTTAGTAATCCAAGTCCAAGCGTAAGCTCGTAACTTATCATCTGCGCGCTGGAGCGAATACCGCCAAGCAGCGAATACTTCGATCCACTCGACCACCCTGCCAGCGTTATACCATACACACCGAGCGAAGTAAGCGCCACGATAAACAGCACTCCGATATTGATACCGGAGGCAATGGTCAATGGAATAATGCTGCTGCCGATCGTGAGCGAATTCCCAAAAGGGATAACGGAAAGCACGCTGAATGCTACAGCAATAGAGATCACCGGCGCGACCCAATGGAACCACGATTGCGCCATCGTTGGCTCAATGTCCTCTTTGAGAAGCAGCTTCAGGACATCGGCGAGCGGCTGAAGCAAGCCCAGCGGCCCCACGCGGTTCGGCCCGACGCGGTCCTGAACCCACGCGCTTACCCAGCGTTCGAGCAGCACCGTGTAGGATACGGCCGTCAGCACGACGAATAAAATGATCGCTATTTTTATCAGTGCTTCAATTACCATCCGGGGAAATTATGAATGATGAATTATGAATGATGAAGTGGACATGCATCCTTGCCATCCGCTCCGTATTTATGGAGAACAATTGAAATGGAATGAGGATTCGACAGGTTGCAATAAATAATTCGGTTATTGCGACGATGAAACGCCTAAAATCTTGCTTTCGAATCGCAATTGACGAGGTTCAGATCGAATTTCAAGATCATGTTGCTTACTACGAGCAAGAACCACCATTTTATAATGCTGCATATCCATGCCTTCAGTATCGATACGAAACGAGGTCCTCAAGGGTATGAAAGCTGTTTGCGATGCTTGATTTATATGCAGAGCGATCTGAGGTGTATCCCGAACTTCCACCACCGATATGACAGAGCGATTCGTGCTATAGGTGATCTCGGTAGTATAGGTCGTTCCTGGTAGAATGTTCATCAGCATTTCAGCAGGCACTTCGTTAACTTTGGGAGAAGTCGAATTTGCCTGTGCCGATCCTGGAATTGAAGGGAGCGTAACGGTAGGCACCTGATTCCCTGTACTTGGCATGGGCGCGGCAACATGAGAAGGTATAGGAATCGCGCGCTGTGCGACGGAAGTGCTACCATCGTTGTGGAAAATTCCTAATCCGCTAAGTCCCAGCAAAATCCCTGCGAGAGCCAATGCTCCGATGACCATCTTCGGCCAGATTCTCCGAGAAGTAACAATTTTGAGAGATCGGAGGGACTCCTGTAGCTCTGGAGAAATCTCGATCTGTTCTTCGCCCGGGGCACTTTCCAGATTTGTTCGTTCGATGGCAAGAGCATTCAGCGCATTCTCATGCCGAAGTATTGCTTCACGAAGCAATACAAGCTCTTCTTTGATGCGACGTGCCTCATCCTCATTATCTTGAAGGCGCTGGTCACGATCTGGTATCACGGTTCATGCTTTCTCACAATGTTACGTTTCCCGCGCGCTCGATCTGCTCCGACTAAGCAGCGGTTCGTGAAGCTCTCCTGAGTGGCCGATGAACCAGAGAGCGCCGTACTGCCGGGATTTTCGATGGCGGCTGAAGGCTGAAATTCGATTTACGCATGATGTCCATTAAAATGCGGACTTCGTTCTTGCGTGTGGGAAGATTACAGCCCTTCGCTTCATTAAGCTGGCGAAGCGCAAGTTGTGCGTACTCCACCGATTCGCAGCCGAGAGCTTCATTCACGTAATCGGCAATTGCTTCGGTCGATGTGAGATGCTTACGGAGCATGTCAACGTGTGTCAGGTTTTCCACTCGATTTTTCCTTTCTTTTCACTTCACGCATTTCTTCTAATAGCATTCTCGCCTTCAAAATAGTTCGGCTTTGATCGCGCTTTTCAGAACCAGTCAATACCACAATGACCCGGCCCTCGTAATATGTAAAATAGGTACGTAATGTGACTTTCCCTATCCGAATTTTCAGTTCCTGCAAGCCTTCGCGAAGCGAGCGAGTAGAACCCAGTCCTACTTGGAGTTTGCCTACCTCGAATACGATCTTGAGCGCTACTCTTTCCGAAAGTGTATCCATCCATCGGTCGAAATGATTTATACCCTGTACATCGGTATAATACTCAAGTTCGAGATGCTTAAATTCTTCCATTTACATTACAATATCACACTTCCGACGCTTTCGATCTGTTCCGACTCCGATTGATAGACTTCGCGGTAGATCGGCTGCTTCACCATTCCTTTATTGCTTGCGATAGGCTGACCGAATGAGCCGAGAGAGTCATAAGACATGCCATGAAATTCGGGAATCAACTTTGCGATCTCATCAAAAATTTCTTCCGTTTCATGATATTTCCAATTGCTGCCAAGCGCATTGGCAACCATTTGCACAAAGCGCCATGCTTCACGAGCGTCGCGTTTGTTGGAGCGCGCCCATTTGTCATACGGCGAGCCAAATCGGTCGAGCCGCGACATGTGAAGCTGATCCATTCCGCGCTGGTAGTATTTTGTGGTAACTGCGGGACGAAGCTGCTGCGCCCAGCCTTCAAAATTCACCATAACGCCATCGCGTTCAGCCCATTGCGCGATGCTGAACACGACATCCGCGCGTCTGGTGGTAATGCTTTCGTTAGAAGCGCATACTGCAAAAAATTCCACGTTCTCGAACGCTTCGAGCAGCGCTGGATCGGCAAGCACATTCCCTGCAATGGAAAATACCGCTTTGATCTTCCGAGAATGCAGCAATTCGATGATCGTTCTTTCTGCTTCTTTCTCACCATGAATATGCTGATAATGCCCGTCGGCGACACAACCGACAAGCGTCGCGCCCATTGCATTCGGTAACTTATCGGCGCGGAGAAGTAAGCGCTCGTCCTCGCCAACAATATGCGGAATGAACGGCACATTATGCCGTCCAAATTTTTCTTTGGCAAGTTTAAGAAAGAGGTAGCTATCTTCAATAGGCTGACGCGCTGAACCAAGCAGCAACACTTCGTCCGGCTTGTATTTGGAAAGCTCCTCAGCTACGCGTCGCACTGCCGCTTCATTATCTGTCGGCTGATGAATGCCATTCGCGTCTTTCATGCGCGGGCCATCGATACGCTCATCGTTCACGCCATTGTACGTATTTAAGCGTCCGTGATCGCACATCCAATATCCATTCACGTTCGGATTATTGCGCGGCTCCAAACGCAGAATCTCGTTATTGCGAACGCCAACGCGAATGCTACAACCACGCGAGCATCCCTGGCACACAGAATCCGTGAACGACATATCCCACACGCGCGCCTTGAAGCGGAAATCACGGCTCGTGAGCGCCCCGACGGGACAAATATCGATCACGTTCATCGACATATTATTATTGAAGCCTTCTTCGGGATTCGAAACAATAGTTACATGATCCCCGCGATTGACGAAGGTTAGCACCGGCTGTTCCGCGATCTCATCGGCAAAACGAATGCAGCGTGAGCAGGAAATACAGCGCTCAGCATCGAACAATACTTGCGGCCCAAGCGCCACGCGCTTCTCTTTGTGAACTTTTTCTTCAACAAAACGAGAAACGCCGCGCGAGTGATCGAATGCATAATCTTGCAGCTTGCACTGCCCGGCTTCATCGCAGATCGGGCAATCGAGCGGATGATTGATGAGCAGGAATTCCATGATGTCCTCGCGGCCTTTCGTCGCCTGCTCCGAGAGCGTTTTCACGACCATGCCCTCGGCGATCGGCGTGGCGCACGCAATTTGCAGCTTCGCTCATTTTTTCTACTTCGACCAGGCACATGCGGCAATTGCCCGCAACCGTCAGCGCCGGATGCCAGCAAAAATGCGGGATGTCGATCCCATGCTCAAGCGCAACCTGAATGATCGTTTGGCCCGGCTGGCCTTCGTATTCGTTTCCGTCGATAGTTAGTTTTGGCATATTCAACTTTGTATAAACCGGATTTTGACTCGGTTATCCTGCTTTCCGTGCTAAGTTGTATAAATATTCCGGCGCAAGGTCAATCCCATTCGGCCATTCGACGGTATGAGTATCTGGATTTGCAATAGCATGTCGGAAAAGATCGACATTTTTTAGTGTGCTAAAGAGCGGGCCATATAATTCCTGTTCGAGGTCCACAATGGCTGAGAGACCATCGCTAAAAACGACCTCCAGCTTATAGCCCGAAACATAACGAACGGATTTTACGGATTCCATATCTATTCTAATGGTGCTATTTTTTTTATTGTATCCTCGGCTTCAATGGCAGCCCAGTTGGCCAGCAATTCCTCGTGATGTACTTTAGCCCACTTACGCACTAACGAAATTGCATTCCGCGGAAGTTCTCCTTCTATAAGGGTCAAGTCTTTTATTGAAAATTTAGCGGATTTCTCGCCATACCATGCATGAAAATGTGGAGGGTTATGATCGCGAAAGTGCATCGTAATTACGATCCCATAAAATCTGCTAATTTCAGGCATCTATTCTTTTCTTATTTCGCTTTCGTTTTATCTTCACTTTTCTTTATCTGAGGCACCACAGAAACAAGCATCAGCGCACTTTCGTCCTCGAATAATCGCGCGGCTTCGTCGCGGACTTCTTCGAGCGTAAGCCGCGCGATTTTTTCCACATCCCGCTCGATGGGGTGATAACCGCCGAAGTATAGCTCGTTCTGCGCCGAACGCATCATCCGGTTCGTGACGGACTCCATCGGCAGCACCAGTCCGCCAATAAGCTGCTCTTTGGCGCGTTCCAGTTCCGCATTCGAGATCGGTTTTGCAACTAGATTTCTGGCACAGCGTCGCATTTCACGGATGGTACGTTCGCGGTTGTCTATTGCTGTCGCAATGTAAAATCCCACTGCACCCGCGTCTTCGAATGCAGAATAAAATGCCATCGCATCATACGCTAATCCCAATTCTTCACGCAAGCGGAGATTGAGCCGGCTGCTCATGCCCACTCCGGCAATAGTGATGAGCGCATTAATAGCAAGATGCCTTCGAGCATGAATTCCCGGCGCGCGGCGTCCGAGAATAAGATGCGCTTGCTGCCCTGATGCGCGGGAGATATTATGCTGTGTCCCATTCGTGCGTGGAAATTTCGGCACTTGAACATTCCGCCGCGAAACCCGCGGTGAAACATGGCGAACGGCTCGATCGACAGCACGGAAAAGATCCTCATGCGAATGGGAACCACTCGCTACGATAACAATATCGCTTGCGCCATAATGTTTGCGGTGGAATTCTGCCAGTCTTTTCGAATTAAAACTGTTAACCGTTCCCGCCGTGCCGATGATCGGTTTCGATAGCGGATGTTTGCCAAAAATTTCACGCTCGAACAGATCGAATACCAATTCATCCGGTTCATCTTCTAATCCGCTAATTTCTTCGATGACGACGGCCTTTTCGCTTTCAATATCGCGCGCAGAAAATTTTGGCCGTGTGGCAAGATCGAAAAGAACCGAGACGGATTCGTCGAGATGCGTAGTGCGCGTCCAGGTATAAAAACACGTATGCTCTTTCGTGGTAAACGCATTGAGAAAACCGCCGCGCGATTCGATAGAGCGCATGATCTCGCGCATCGTTCGCCCAGCGGTTCCCTTAAATACGACATGCTCGATGAAGTGGGCGATGCCATTATTTCGCAGATTTTCATCCCGCGAACCTACTTTGACCCACAGCCCCACGGCAAGCGATGACGCGCCCGTCACACGTTCGCTCAGAACGCGAAGGCCATTCGGATATTCCTGGACTTTCACATCCACCGGCGCGATCTCCTCGGGACGCAAATAGCGTGCGGACATCGGACGCCAAGCGATTACGTTCGGGCTGCGGATCGGCTGGCGCTGGTTTCAAAAAGGAAAGTTTGGGCGGATTTTTCTTAAATTTCAAAAGTCTTGATCTATTTTATACAAAAATACGAACCTCAAAACTCTGCATGACGAATCACTCTATTATTTCTATTGTCATCCTGAGCGAAGCAAAACGGAGCGATAGCGAAGTTTTGCGAAGTCGAAGGATCTCATGTAGTTCACCTGGCAGCCGAACTACACGAGATCCTTCGACTCCGTTCGACCCTCCTTCGTCGGGTCGAACTCCGCTCAGGATGACAATAAATATGTTATAAATTGACATCAAGAACTTTCCTGGTAACCATTACTTAACATACATATAATGTAACCTTATTCTCCTTTTGTCACCCATAGTCGAAGATACGTGTTTATCTATCGGCCCCTCATTGAAAAATTATGCTAATTGCACATCTATCGGATTGCCATATTAATCTCAAGTACCACCCTCAGCATTTGCCACGACTGAGGAGGGCGCTCGAAGACGCTCTTGAGCGAAACGGCGCCGATCATATTATTATCACGGGGGATCTTACGAGCAATGCGGACACTCGCGACCTTCTGACCGTCCGGCGGCTTTTCGAATCCTTCGGTATCTTGAAGAGCAGCAAACTTACGGTCATTGTTGGGAACCACGACATTTTCGGCGGCCCGCATTTAGCGGATGATGTTCTCTCGTTCCCAGACCGCTGCCGTAAGCTCGATTACGATGAGAAAGTCTCGATCTTTCAGGATACATTTGCCGAACTCTTCGCCGATACTATAACGATGGATACCCAGGGCTATCCATTTCTCAAACGTGTAAAAAATGTGTGCCTGGTCGGCTTTAATTCCATTGCGAGATATTCCCTCCTGCAAAACCCTGTTGGCTCGAATGGTATTGTTTCGCCGGAAGCATATCAGCAAGCGTTAGGGCTTGCGAAACACCACGCATGGAACACGGCCTCCGCAAGGATCGCGCTCCTTCATCATCACACGTTTCGCCCGCGCGATGTTTCACATCTGCAATTAGCCGATGGAATTTCACGAGGCGGCATTGCGGCCAGGATCGAACAGCGGACGCTGAAACTTCATGGCAAACGCCAGCTTTTCAAATTGTTCAAGGCGACGAATGTGGATCTGGTTCTGCACGGGCATATCCACTTCACTGGGAGCTATGTTCGTGACGGGATCGAATGCCTGAATGCCGGTGGCGCTGTGTATCCGGTGTTTCGAGGCGGCGGATATTATTATAATATGATCGAAATCAATGGCAAACGTCAGATCTGCACTGCTATTAAGGTAGAAAAAAAGTTAACACAACCATTGCAAAAGGATAATGCTATCGCAATCCCCACTCATTAAGTTTGCTTAGACGAAAGGAGAAGAATCTATGCGTTCTATCATCAAACATTGGCCATTTTGGCTTCTCGTGTGTGTAGCGGTCGGATTCGGCTTGAGCCTGACCGGAAGCGTCATTCGCTTCCCTCTCGGACTCGGCCTTCTGCGATTCGCATTCCTCATCAGCGAGCAAGTCTGGACGAAATTTAGAATCTAACTATATTTCTTCATCCATGTCACCTGCCGCTTGGCATACTGGCGTGTTCTGAAAATGATGCGTTCGCGCGCTTCATTGAGAGAGCGTTTGCCTTCGATCACATCGAATAATTCCCGGTAACCGATGGCGCGCATAGCCGGCATATTGCGTGTGATACCCTTTTGCATTAGTCCTTTGGCTTCTTCAAGCCAACCACCTTTTAGCATAGCGTCTATTCGATCTTCAATTCTTTGCCAAAGTTCCGGACGTGGAACGGTAAGTACTTTATACGTTGGATGGTATTCGAACGGTTCGGGAACCCGCTTTCGGGTTTCGCCAAGCGGTTCGCCGGTAGCGTAATAATGCGACCACGCGCGTTCGAGGCGAATGGGATTTCGCTCCCGCTGAATTTGAGTGTATAGTTCCGGATCGATGGTGCGTAGCTGCTCGTGCATTACATCGAATCCCTTTTCAGCTATTTCATTCTGCGCTCGTGTTCGCGCTTCCGACAATTTTTCTTCCGGAATTTCAATAGAAGAAAGGCCATCGAACAAGGCATCGATATAAAGACCCGTACCACCCACGACAACCGGAGTTCCCCTGCGCGAGATAATTTCCCGGATAACTTCGCGGGCGCGTTTGCTGTATTCCCCCGCGTTGAACTCATCGTTCGGCTCTAAAATATCGATGAGATGATGCGGAATCTCTGCAAGGATCTCTTTCTTTGGCTTGGCCGTGCCAATATCGAACCCACGGTATAGCAGCGAAGCATCGGCATTAATGATCTCGATATGCGGATCTGCGCGAGCAAGACCCAGCGCAACTTCGGTTTTGCCAGAAGCGGTTGGGCCGGTAATGACTAATATTTTTTCTTGCACGGCTAATCAGAACTCTATTTCCGTTAGGAAAATCCATTCCCTTTAAATTTAAGTCCAAGAGAATTGATCAGTTTGAATTCACAATATACTTTTTATACTTTCGGTTCGAGCAAGTCCAAAAAATCATCCTCTTTCTCACCCGGCTTCTTCCTACGAACCCCGTCAACGTGAGAGCTAAGAAGCTCATCGCATTGTAGTTTGTTTGATCGTATGGTAAACCTCACCCCATCGAATCGGCACACGGCCTGTATCGTTTGACTGTCACTCTCTAGAGTCAAACCTTCAAAATATATCCTCACTGGCGAATCCTTTTTGTCGAATGAACTATTCCAATCTTCGGGATCTGGTGGCGACCAACTGAGCGACTTCCCATTGTTGTCCTGTATATCGGGAGGGCCTTCAAGCGAAGCAAAATCGGAGCCAAAGCTAAGACGCACACAAAGAATGTTTATATTCGGCGCACCTTGTTCGGGAAAATAAGGGCTACTAACGTTCCTAATTTCAAGCCTTACGGCGGGTCTATTCTTTTTCACCTGAGTCAAGATATTCCATCCAACAGCAATCGCTGAAACCACTAAGGCAGCCCATGCGACTGGGCCATCTTCACCAGCAAGAATAGTTGAAAGAATGAGTAGAGGGAGAATCATAGTTACAAAGTTACGCATTTTATTTCATTTAAAATAAAAAAGGAGCCGTAGCTCCTTTGTGAATGAATAGTTTTGCTATCGTTTATTTGTCAATCTCACCCCTAATTTCGTATCTTTGTACCCATGAATTTCCTTCAGAAGAGCATGTGGCTTTTGGAAGTGTTTGCGTGGTTCGCGTTAGCCCCGCTTCTCATACTGTATTTGTCTAACATTTTTAAGCTAATAAAACATCATGTGGAGCCGCCGCACGAGGACGAACTATCAGAGATTTATCATTCGCCAACGGAGCGCGTAATCACATACTTAAAGGACGTCTTTTACTACGGAAGCCTTTCTTCGAACTTCATGCGAGCAATGACACTAATACTCGCCGCAATGCTAACCATTATATGGCTGAGTGGCTTATTGGGCTTATTAGGCCATTAATCCCCCCCGTTCCAACAACCACTAGGGCAAGTAGTAATTTACAACCAGAAAATCGTGGTTCGGGTTACGCCGTCCACCCCTCAGCTCCTATCAATGGCACGAACGCAAAACCGATAAGTTCCTCACCGGCAAAGTCGTCGCCGTTTCTGCGAATAAGGTACATTTTCTGGCTTTGCCTTCCGCCAATGGGGATGATCATGCGCCCGCCGTTGGGGTTTAGCTGTTTGGTGAGCGATTCGGGCACGTCCGGCGCGCCGGCGGTAACGAGAATGGCATCGAACGGCGCATACTCCGGCCAGCCGCGGGTTCCATCTCCGGCGCGGGAAATAATGCGGTGATACCCGAGCGCTTCCAGCCGCTTGCGGGCGGATTCTAACAACTCCACATGCCGCTCGATCGTAAACACACGAACCCCCATTTGCGCAAGTATCGCAGTTTGATAACCAGAGCCGGTTCCAATTTCAAGAACTTTATCCCCAGGCTTTAGCTGTAATGCCTGCGTTTGATACGCAACCGTGTAGGGCTGGGAAATGGTTTGTCCTTCGCCGATGGGCAGGGCGGAATCCTCATACGCGCGCGCGGCAAATGTGCGGTCGAGGAAACGCTCGCGTGGAACAGCGGCCATCGCTTCGAGCACACGCTCATCAGTGATCCCCCGCGAGCGGAGATCTGCAATTAATGTTTGGCGGTTTTCTGAGACAAGACCGAGGTGTGGTGTTTGTAAATTCAAGGAAACTCTGATTAAGTGCAAGATGTCATTCTGAGCGGAGTTCGATCCGACGAAGGAGGATCGAACGGAGTCGAAGAATCCCATGTAATCTCACGAGATTCTTCGACTCCGCAAAACTCCGCTATCGCTCCGTTTTACTACGCTCAGAATGACAGTTATTCATATTACAACAATATTCTATCTATCAAATGCTTCCCTGGCCTCCAATGCGTAATCGCGAGTATGCTGCGCCTCCTGGCTCGTTGGTTTCGCAACCCCGGTGATCGCACCGGCAAGCCGCGAACGCATTTCTTCGGGCGTCAGATTCAATGCGAGTTTGCCAGCCTGCGCAAGTGCAAGCTGGCCCGTTTCCTCGCTCAATACCAATGCGACGACATCCGCCTGCTCGGAAATTCCGAGCGCAGCACGATGCCGAGTTCCCAGCATCCGCTGCCCAATGCGCTCGACCGCCGATAGCGGCAGCGTACAGCGCGCCGCTTCGATATAACGGTCTTTGATGACAACCGCTCCATCGTGCAGCGGCCCTTTGCGATTGAATATGGAGACAAGTAATTCTTTCGAAATGATCGCGCGGATCGGAAGCCCGGTATCGACAAAAAGCTTGATGTCCGTCGTGCGAATGATAACGATGAGCGCACCTTCCCCTCGCTGGCGCAATTCCTCGAGCGCGCTTACGATGAGATCGGCATATTCGTTGACATCGAACCGGATGAAGAACTTAATTACTGGATTTCTACCGAGGAAGAGTAATAATCTGCGAAGTTCCGGTTGGAATAGTACGATCAGCGCAATAACCCAAATGTCCGTCAGCGTTTTCAGCAGCCATGAGAGCGCCTTCATGTCTGCGGCACGAGCAACAAGGGAACCTGCAATGACGATGAGCAATCCGAGAAATATTTGCGCGGCAATGGTTCCGCGCATCGCAACATACAGCCGGTAAAAAAGAAACGTGACTAAGAGGACGTCGATCACGTCCATCCAGGTCACGGTAAGAAATCCGAAGTGGAATAGCTCCATAAAAGGCTTTACGCTCTGCTTCCGCCTGGAAGGGAAGAACTCCGATCGTTCTGTTGCCATTTCTTCATCGCCGCCATGCCCGGGGCGCGTATGGAATTTTTCGTAGGCCTCGATGATGTCCTTCACTAATTTATGCCGCACCACGTCGCCTTTGTTGAAATAGACGAACCGAATGCCCTGCACATCCTGCAAAACATTTTGAATTTGAATAAGTCCCGATTGGCTGCGCGAAGGAAGATCGACCTGCGTTTGATCGCCGGTGATAATGGCTTTCGAACCAGTTCCAAGTCGTGTCAGGAACATTTTCATCTGCATCGGAGTCGCATTTTGGGCTTCATCCAAGATCACGAACGCGCTATTAATGGTTCTCCCACGCATATACGCCAATGGCACCACTTCGATGGTTCCCTTTTCAATAAAGGTCTTCACTTTTTCACCGGTCAGCATTTCCTGCAAGGCATCGTAGAGCGGGCGCAGATAAGGATCGACTTTCTGCGCCAGATCGCCCGGCAGAAATCCGAGG
The DNA here is from genome assembly GCA_963776895.1 of Ignavibacteriota bacterium. GTDB lineage: Bacteria > Bacteroidota > Ignavibacteria > Palsa-1295 > Palsa-1295 > PALSA-1295. The sequence continues at coordinate 126,250 of CAVZOL010000009.1, forward strand.
CTTTCCCCTGCTTCCACTGCGGGACGTGCAAGCACGATGCGGTTGACTTCCCGATTTTTTAATGCGGAAACAGCCATTGCTACGGCAAGATACGTTTTCCCGGTTCCCGCGGGGCCGATCGCGAACACAATATCATTTTTCTTGACCGCCTGATAATACTCTTTCTGCGTCGGCGTTTTGGCTTTGATGGCATCGTGATGCGCGAAGAGAATGACCGAATCGAGTTCCTCGCCGCCCATACCATCCGGCGGGCCGGTTTCAATCAGATCGAGCACGGTGGAAACATCGCGCGACGTAAGCTTTCCGGCTTTCGATAGAATAAAGCTTAGTTCCTTGAATACACGTTCGATCTGGGCAACCTCATTCGGCGCTCCGTGAACGATGACCGTATCGCCACGGGCAACGATACTCGCATCGAACTTCTGCTCGATGAGTTGGAGAAATTGATCTCCGGGTCCGAGCATGCTCATCGGGTCGCTGGGGGAAAGCCGTATCTTACGCTCTATTACTTCCAAGAATATGGTTCGTGTAGCCGTGACCTTTAGGTCACGGTAAGTTAAATGTTTCTAACCGTGACCTAAAGGTCACGGCTACGAAGAATTATGCGTTTAATCTACAGTGATCATTAAAAAACAAAATCGTCCTTTCTGCAACAGCAGAAAGGACGATTTCAATGCCTCAAAAAAACAAATATCACTCGGTCGAGGCATGCATACGGCGATGGCGGTATCCCGTCAGATCTTTATCCTCCGGAGTGACCGGGGATTTGAGGATCGTCAGCACCCACCCGGGCTGGATGAGATCCGGATTGTGAATGAGATCCTGGTTGGCGTGCCAAATCTTCGGCCATGCGAACGGATCGTTATAGATCTCCGGCTTCTTTGCAATGTTCCAAAGGCATGCGCGATCCTTCCGCCAGGTACCTACGGTGTAGGTCATGTTGGGTGGAACCATTCCATGCAGCATTTGCATAAAATTGGTGGAAAGCGTTTGCACGCGTTGTTTGTCGTCAGGAATGAGCACCAGCTTATTGCCCCGGAGCGAACGAATTTCATCTTCGAGCGCCATCACCCGCGACTTGTTATCGTTCAATTGCGGGTTGCTCATTTGGCGAAGCGCGGCCAGTTCCTGCTCATCGCGGGAGATACGCTCGCGATAGGCATTGAAGCCATTGCGGTCGCTGCCGAGCATCGCATAGAGCGCATCGCGGCATTGCGTGTTATCGGCCATCCGCTGCTGAACATCGGCAGATGCCTTTTGAGCATCCGCTTGTGCTTTAGAAACGGCATCCTTTAACCCGGCAATTTCTGCGGTTCGGTATTTGATCGTTGAATCCGCCTGATCCTTGGTGAAATCCTCAGGATATTGTGCGTAAGCGTTCACACCGATAAGGAGTGAAACGCCAGCGATAAGAATTGTTTTTTTAATATTCTTCATAGTGTGTGTTTCTCCTTCGTTAGTGTTTCATCATCATTTTATTTCCGGAAGCATCCGCCGGCGGCGCCATTTGCCAATCGGCACTATCGGGCCACACGTTCGGCCACATGGCTAAACCAGCCTGCGCTGCCTTCGTGTCCGACTGACAATCGGATAGGTCACGGTTGGCACTCGCCAATTTGCCTTGCGAGTCACGCAAATTATCCTGCGCGTGCTGCAAGTCGGATTGCAATTGCTCCCGCTGCTGGTCGAGATCGTGCAACGTCTTCATTTGTTCTTCCGTTGCTTTGTTCGAGCAGCTCGTTACCAGCGGTGCGAGACCGAGCGCGGCAATGGCGACGAAAGAGCGTAGTGTTCGAGTTTGTATCATAGGCTCTGTTTTTTTAAATGAGGTTTTAAGTCCTCCGCTGCGCTCTTTTTCAAGAATTCAGGGGAGCAACATTTCTATTAGTTACAAATATAACTCTTTTTTGGCCTTGACAGGCAAATTCCATTATTCATTAATTGACGGATAATATACAAATAACATCGTAATTGACGTGTTCATTTGATTCTACAGCACAGGAGAAGAAGCAAATCCTGGGCCAATCTATCACAAATTTGCTCTTCCATGAGCAAGAATTCCTTCCTAAACAGGCTCTAACCTGGAATATGAGCGTATTGTCATTCCCAAAGCAAAGAAAATTTCGAATCGCAGATGTTTCATGCCCGCGCACATGCAAATAGTAGCTAATTTATGCAATCATTGCGTAATAAGCTTAGATCAGTGACGGCAATCCAAGTGCAAGACTCGCGATTCAAACATAATGATCCCAAGAAACTATTTACATGAAAAACCTTCACGTCGCAATTGTCGAAGATTACGAAGAGTGTGTTATTCACGGCACCACGGAAGACCTCCAAAACAGGTCGCCGAGTTTCTTACCAAAAATTCCCTGCTCGTGCCAACCGATGAAGAATGGATCGTGCTCTATTTAGCATTAGAAGACAAGCCCATCCCGACAGCCAGCCCGCTGCTCACACCCATTCTCGTAGTACAAAACAGAGTTCCGTTTGAACGAATAAATTCCTGCGATTCAAGAATCGGGATTGTTCTTCTTCTTTCGAATGCGGGAATGGTTCTCTCCGCGCACGTTATCGTGGATATGGACGATCGGAATTTTCGCCATAGCGGATCGTGTGCGTCCATCTCAACACTATCCTATTGCATCACTTGATCGGTTTTAGATATTCGGTTTGGATTGCGGTGTCGATGAGATTAAGAACCTTTGTTTTGTCGTTTTCAAGCTGGGTCGGGAGGATCAGGCCTGCTGCTCTTCGCGTGGAGTCCTTAGAAACCTGGACTCTGATTACTCTGACCTGATCGTAGGAAGCTTCATTGTTCGGCTTTTCATTCTCGGCGGTTAACAGAAGCGACACGTCAGCCCGTACTCTTTGCAACGGTTCCATATAGGATGTGGAGTTGAAATTATCGTATAGCGCCGTCGCATCTGTTTTTAATGTGTTTAGCTGATCAATGATCGCATCGCTCCGCGTTGGAAGAGGATGGCAGCCGCTCGTGAAGAAGAATAGCGCAAGTCCGTAACCGAGCTTGCGTACTAAATGAAATTGTGTGCGAGGCATTTATTTTGAATTGTGTGTGGCAAGATATTATGCCACATTTTTTTGTGCTAACATAATGCAAGTGCTCACGTTCCACACATTGAGACGTGTGGGTGCAGTCGCAAGCTCCGGCTTGCGACGGGATTTATGCCCGCAAGCAAGAGCTTACGCGCGAGCAGGAGATTGCGGACTAAATGATTCGATGTTACTTGATCACCGTCGTTCGGCTGATGGTCTCTTTGGTTCTTGAAGAGCGGCCAATCACGATGCCGACCACAAGTAGCGCTACAAGCCCAATGCCGATGAGTATCATTGTGTTGGTGCTCAAGCCGTCTTCCACTTCGTGCGAGGATGAATGCGAAACGGTGGTTGTCTCCTGCGAGGTGCTGAGTGTGCTCGGCGCGGTCGCGGTGTTGGGCGTGCTTGGCGCGGTCGAGGTGCTGGGAGCTGATTTTGTGGCCGCAGGCGATGCGCCGCTATCCTGCGCGCGCGCTGCGAGCGAACCAAACGCAAGCATAAGCATGATGCTCAATATAATAGTTTGTCTATGTGTACGAGTATATTTAGTGTATTGATTTAGCATAATAATTATCCTATTTTTTGTTGAATTAGAGCAGGAATTCATCTCTGCTCGACTGGTCATTGCCGATAAAGCAACAAAAAAAGTGCCAGTAAACATCCACGCGGGTATTGCCGTGTGCTTGAGTGGGTGCCATTTGCAGCGAGCGGGCTACCAAAGCCATCAGGGGGATTCATAAACAAGCTCCATTTACAATTGCACGGAACCCATAATGGAGGTTCGGGGGTGTCGATGTACGTAACTACTGGACAAAAAAATAAAATGGATTTACATGGTCACTTTCGGCTTTTCAAGGTTGGGGAGCATTCTTGCGATCGGGAATTCTCTTATGTTATGTACGGATTAGACGTGTGGATCAGAGCGCTTAGTTTTTTCGATTGGGAGCAGGACGTGCGTAGCACGTCCCTACAAAATGATGCATCCCGTTGGATGTATTGAATGTGCCATCTGGCATCTATTTTATTCGGGTGTCGGCAGGAGGATACATGGAGTCGCGGAGTGCGTCAGCGCTCATTGACCACAACCAGGATTTTCAGGGTAGATTTTTCAGGAATATTCGAAATTTTGCGGAACTCCGCATGAGTTCATGAAAAGAAAGACAAGAATGAAAATTAAAAAAAATATTCGAAGAACAACTGGTTAAATTAGCTCATAAACGCCACAGTTCATGAAGCACAAATGCTGCGCGCGCATAGATGCCTGTTCTTCCGGAAAAGCATAAGAAATTATTTTTGCACACGATGCAACTTTCGGGGTGTATTTCGTGTCGCTCATAGCTTGGGTGGGAATCGGCCTGCCCTGGAAAATCTGCTTTCTACAATGAAGAGTCTCTGTTTTGAATGGAATGGCGTTAACGCCTTACGTAGCAATATGTTAAACCGTCTCGCGCTTGCAGCGTTTTTTTTCGCCGCGTTTTTTTTGATTTTCACACCGCGCGCGGTTGCGCAGAACGGCAATTGGTCTAAGGTTTGGCAGCTTAATCCGGAGGATGGCAGCTGGATTAACGCGACCTGGTTTTTTAATGCCAATGTTGGTATTATCGGATTTCATTGGAACAACGTTAATAATAATTCCGGGATGGTCCAGCGAACGACCGATGGTGGCAAGACATTCAAAACTTGCACGATCCCAGTCTTGAGCAATACCGCTCCGATCGTGGAGGATATTTGGTTCAGCTCTGCGGGTATTGGGGACACTGGATGGATGGTCATCGGCGGCAAATTAAATGTGGGCGACCCGTTGCTTTGGCGTTCGACCGATAGCGGCCAAACGTGGTATGCACTCTCAAACGAACCAGCATTTATCGGGCCTGTGTGTGTGCGCCAAACTCCAAACGCACTTACCGTAACGGAACCTTTGGGCGTCGGTATCTGGACTTCTACCAACGAGGGGCTGACGTGGACACAGCAGTTAACTTTGAAGAAAAATGGGCTTGCTTTTGAAGATAAGTTGTCTGGAGTGGCAACCGAGTATAAATTTGGAGACACTACCACGACGTTCTTATACACCACGGATGTGAGGTTTAAATTGGGCGAACGCTCAGGGTGGTATTCAGCATGAGGCATTTGGCGTTTATGGCATACCAAATAGTTCTGTTTATGTTGCTGCACCCGAGGATACCGGAAAAGGTGCCATCGCGCAACCTTCCCCCGTACTTCGTTCCATCGATAAGGGGATGTATTGGAATCAAGAGCCGACGCTGCTTCCGATACAGACGACCGGAGATGTTGAGGGTGTCGATGGAGTGATGTATGTGCAGAATTGCGGTGCAACCAGTTCCGCTCTTCCAAACGCGCAGCCTGGCCTGATGCGCTCAACTGATTCCGGCAAGACATGGATCAATGTTAGCGGACCCAGTCAGGGCAATGCAGCCGGGCCTAATACGGACACTCGTTTCTCCGTAACAGGCTGCGGCGATATCGTCTATGTTGGTGATGGCACTGGCGGACTTTGGAAAACGATCGATGGCGGCGATAGCAATTCGGTCATTCCGCAATGTACGTTCTCCGATACGGATAGGGTTCGATCCCTTATTTCGGTAATTTGCGATACTGGCAAAAAAATCTATTTCCTGCATAACGATACGATAAATCCAGGCGGAATCGAAGTCGAGAATATCAGTATCATCGATACCGCAGGTGGGCTCGATACAACGGGAGCGGTATTTTTAGATAGCGTTCCCATTCCCTATTGGTCCATCCCAACGGGCGATTCGGTAGCATTCGGCCTCGCGTGGCATCCCGGCGCAATCATGGATTCGACCGGCTCGGATTCGGTAACTATTCGAGTCATCTACCTCATATCCTATTTTCAGCCAGACTGGGGACTCAATCCCTACGATACCATTTATGTGCGGGTATCGCTCGAGGGGCTTTCCACACCGGCTGATTTTTCGGTTATCCCTCGTACGGTAACCAAGGATTCGCTCCCAGTCTGTAATGCTGCCGATACGATCATCAAGCTGATCAATAACGGATGCGATTCGATGGCTGTTACGAAAGCCTTGCTCGAAAAGAATAACTGGAAACTAACGAATGCAGCCCTGACTCCACCGATCGATATTGGGCCTGGTGACACGCTTCAACTGCATGTTCTTGCTACTCCCACAAGCTCAGCGATTCTCTTCGATTCGCTGGAACTTGCCATGCATTATGAGGGACACGATACCTCGTTCGGAGTTGGACTCAGAACCAGCGCCAAATTGGACACCACACATCCGGCGCTGACCATTCCGGCGACGCTCGATTTCGATTCACTTGCCACCTGCGACTCGACCACAAGCCCACTTCTACTTGCCAACACCGGCTGCGATACCATTACCATCACGAAGGCCGATCTGAATAATGTGCATTTTGCACTATTGGATGCGAACGCCAATCCGGTCAAGTTTCCGCTCGTGATTCCCACCGATAGTGCGCTGCCTGTGTTTATTCGTTTTATTCCTATCAGTTTGACGACTTCCAGCGCGCCTATTACGTTCCATTACGAATATATGGGCTTTGATAGTTCGAACATGGCCATGCTTACCGGTTCCGGAGCGCCTAATGGTTCACTTGATTTCGCGCCGCCTTCGGTCAACTTTGGGAATGCTTCTATTTGTTCTTTTATCAACGATAGTATTACCTTCGAAAACACTTCGTGTCAGCCAGCTTTTATCGACAGTGTGTTTTTGCCGGCTCCGTTTATTTTTCTTGATTCCTCTGTGAACTTAGGGGGAACATTGATCCAACCGGGAGGGACCCTGACACTTCATTTCCGGTATTATCCGACCCAAAAAGCTCTCGAAACCGGTACTGCAACGTATTACTATGAACTTAACAATGGAACGACAAAATCGGATAGTTCCTTCGCACTTTCGGGCACCGGTATTGCCGGGACATCCTCCTTCGCAACCAATCCCCCACTCCAGCCAGGGATGTTTGCGTTCCCGACGATCAGCCAGTGCGATTCGCCCGATTCCGTCTCGTTCGTGATCTATAATACGGGTTGCGATTCACTCGTTGTGACGGGTCTTTCGCTCGATGCCGGCCTGACGGGCGCGCTCGGAAGCTCCGAGAGCGAGCCATTGCCCGTTTCGCTCGGAAGTGGAGATTCTTTGCATGTTACTGTGGCTATTGTGAACCTTATTACAGGTTCCTACACCGGCAATCTGCATATTCAATACACACAGGCAAATGGCACGATGGTGGATTCCCTTGTGCCCGTTTCGTCCACGATCACAGCGGGCAGCGGCGCATCCACCCTGACAATGACCACTCCTTCTACTTTGGATTTCAATAAGATTCAATCCTGCTCTACGCCCGATACGACGATCCTTCTGAATTATCAAGGATGTGGAACTATCACCGTGAATGTGAATGTGGCCGGAACGGGATTTATATTTGTGGGTGGTTCATCTACTGCATCTATCTCAATCTCACCCGGTCAGACGGTTCCAGTGCATGTCGCGTATGACAGTACTTCGACTGGTATTCTTAGCTCCACCGTTACTATTCAATCATCTGGAACGCTGGATACGAATTTCAGCGCCCAAGTTTTGGGAATTGTACAACCGGCGGATACAGAGATTTTCGTGCTCAGTCTTACCAATATGCCAGTTTCTGCGGGCAATACTTTTAACGCCACACTCACTCCAACCATTAATGTCCCCGCATCGGCTGGTTTGACCGAAATTTCTGGCGTCTTTCAATATCGGCAAGATAATTTTGTATCTGGCTCCCTCTCCGCACCGGGTTATACGGTCACTCCTGGTAACATCGTCGATGCAGGAACACCCGGCCACATGATCGAATACTATCCGTTCCAAGTTACCAACACAAGCGGAACCGGAATTCAGCTCGTTCAGGGTGCCCCCTTAGTGACCCTTCAATTAGAAGCGATGGTCTCGGATTCGCTTGGTGGAATGATCCAAGTCGATTCGCTTCAGTTGAACGGCGGAGATGCGCAGTTCAATAATTGCGTATTAACAACAAATTCGCCAAGCGGAGTCAACACCTCGTTTACGCCGGAATGTGGCGATAGCATTCTCATCGGTGTTCTGAATGGGCAGCCGATCCTCACTTCCGAAGAGCCGCGGCCAAATCCTGTGACAGAAGAAAGTGGCTTCCAAACCACGTTGAATCTCGTTGCCGCAGAAGATGGCGTAGCCGAGATCATGCTCTATGACGCGCTTGGCGAGCAGATCACGCGTGACGAGCTTACGGTGGCGAGCGGCGGAACTGTTCCATACACGTTCCACCTCGATAATCTTCCGGCGGGAAGTTACTATTATGCGGTCCGCTTCACAAGCGCGAGCGCGGGAACCAGCACGTTGCGAGGAACCTTCCTGTTGCTTAAATAACCGGCTATTAATTAAATAACCGGTAGCGAAATGCCGGGATGTAGCAGTTCTTTTACAGCGCCGAACACTTGCTCGACTTCGATCCCGCGAATGCACAGAAAGTGTTCGGCCGGATCGGTGCGGTAGCATGTCAATGGCTTCGGCGAATAGACAAAACATGGCCGGCATTCAATGCCGGTATGAACAACTTTGTATCGTGTTTTCCAGGGATGGACGTAGGTTTCGTTGGTCGGCCCAAAGATCGCAGCCGTTGGCAATCCCAGCGCTCCCGCGATATGCATGAGCGCAGAATCGTTTGAAACGAAAAGATCGAGGCGACGCATGACTGCAGCAGAATCGAGAATACTTTTAGACTCGACAGGAATGAGATAATCCCCGGCATTCGCCCGAATAATTGCATTGGCGTCGATGTCATCAGGCCCGCCAAAAAGCAAGACTTTGGCTCCCATTTCTTTGGTAAGGAGCTTGGCCAGTTCAGCAAATTTTTCCGGTGCCCATCTGCGCCGAATATGATTCTTGAAGAGCGCAGTCCCAGCGTGAAATCCAATGAGTAACGAATCTTCCCCGAGCTTCTGCTCTTTTAGCCATGTATCGGCCCATGTCAAATGGCGTTCGGCAATATTCAGCCGCAATTTGGGTAGAGAACGTTCGTTAAGCTCGTGCTGAATACCAAGCAGTGAGAGCAACCGGACATTCTCTTCCACGCAATGCAGTCGATCGTCTTCAAGGAGCGTGTCGGTATTCAGCCAACTCATGTTCTGAGGATCGCGGCGGCGGTATTTTACTGCAAGCCTTCGTTTCGCGCCGATCATGCGGCCGATCACATTATATTCACGCCTGTTCTGGGGGTAAATATTAATGGAAATATCGAATTGCATCCGCCGCAGATCGGAAACGAACTTCAGCGCACCCGATTTCGACGCGTTCAAAAAATCATAATGGTGAACTTTGTCAATGCATGGATCGGCCTCATACATTTCGCGCGTTCTTGTGAACATCACGAACGCGTGTATGGATGCTTCCGGCTTTGCCTTACGGAGCAGTTCGATCATGGGGGTTGCAAGTAACGCATCCCCAATGCCGGGAAATGCGAGAATAAGTATTTTCTCGATGGGCATGGAAAATTACGCCATGGTTTCAGGCTTTGAGCGCCGCGCAAACACCACAAGCGCACCGAGGCAACCAAGACTAAGCATAAGAGTGATGACCGTCATCATACTTCCCATCGCAAAGGCACTTGATTCATAGCGCAGAACGATAGTATGCGTTCCGGCAGGAACTTCAACCGCGCGCAGCGAAGTAAACGCCCGATAAAGTTTTACAGGACTTCCATCCAAATACGCTTTCCATGCGGGATAATAAATTTCGGAAAAGAAGAGCATCGCGTTCGATGCAGAAGTGACAGAGACGGTTATTTCATTATCACCGTATTTGGTTACAACAGCTTTTGCGTTCGGATCGGGAGCGCCAAGCGGCATGGTGAGCGGCTGTTCGAGCAGAATGCGATTGCGATAGTCGTAACTCGAATCAGTTTTAAGAAGCGTAAGCGCGGCAGAATCACCCATAATATCGGCCTGATAATAAAGCTTGACCCTTGGCAGATATGTGGTGCGTCTGGCAAATCCCTGCGTTGCACCTGTAGTGATCGTCCATTTGACGTTCATCAGATCCATGCTGTTATCAGGATTGGCCATGTCGGGAGCTAATCGCTGTAGAACGAGTGGATCATAGCCTTCGATAAGTTGAATTCTGTCATACGCTCCCTGATTTCGTTTAAGAAGCATTTGGTTACCGATCCGTATGCGAGCGCGGCTTAATTCTTTTGCCTGATCTTGCTGAAGCATGGTAACAAGCGTTGGCTGCTCACGAAAGGCATCGCGCGGGTCTTCCGGCGAAGCATTGAGGTCCATCCCATACGTAAATAGTTCGATCACTGTGACCCCGATCACAAGCACTGCGAACATATTGCCGCGCAAGTTCCCAAGATAATGAAGCCCTGTGAGAACCATGAGCGCGATCACAGGAAGCGCCGCCAAACTTGCTGCCCAGGAGATAGAATCGTCCGCACCTTCAGCAACGCCCTTTAGAAAACTTGACGCATGAAGCATTCCGGCAATCGCCAGCAGCCACGGAAGCACAAGCAGTGCCCGAACAAGAAGTCCTTTATTATCTCCCCATTTTTTCCCTGTAGCTTTGAGCGCATCCGCAAATCCGACCCCGGCAAGCGCCGTGGCAGCGAAGCTAAACAGCATCATGATACGCGCAGGCGTGCGAAACTTATTGAAAAGAGGAAGCTGAAAGAAGATCCGATAAATAAAGAAATGATCTCCTAAAGCAAAAGCCACAGCAAGAAGGGCCATACCCGCGAACAAAGGAACATATTTTTTCTTCCGCGAATGAAGCGCAGCCATTATTGCGAAAAAGAGTGGAAGTACACCAATATAGATCGCCGTTTCCCATGACAGATAATAGGGACCATTCCAATATGGCACTTTCGCATCGGCGGCTCCATTCGAAACACCAAAAAGGCGCGGCAGAACAAACGTTAAAAGATGCCCCCACGTAAGAGAACCATCGAGCGATTTTTCGTAGGTGATCGTATCGCGCCGGGAAAGATTTGCTAGCTCTTGCGATGGCAAAAATTGAATCGCAAAAATGCCAAAACCAATAAGAACTGGAAGCGCCATTCGCGCGATCGTCCATATATTCAGCACCCCACTCTTATGCTTCGCGCGGTGAACAAGTTCATATAAGGCTAGAATAGCAAGAAAAAAGGTGAAGTAAAGTGTCGATTGAGGATGCCCGGCGAGATACATCATTCCCAAGATCAAACCACCTACGATCGCATGTTTCCAGGAATCGAACCCGCGAATGAAAAAGTAGGCAACGAACGGAAACAGCGCGATATGATAGACGATCATCTGGTGAATCGACTGCGCGGTAATATAACCACTAAATCCATACGCGATGCCCGCAAAGATCGCAGACCAATCGTCGATCTCGAAGATCTTCTTCGAGAACCAATACATTCCAAATCCCGCCACAAAAAAATGGAGCAGGATAGCCCATTCCATCACAAGCGGAGAAAGATACCCGTCCGAAACAAAAAGCGATTGCAGCACATTGACCGGATACCAAAAGGCTACTTGTACATCCGCGAGGAATGGCATTCCCGCAAAAACATAAGGGTTCCAATGCGGCAGGACACCTTGCGCAAGCGAACTTGCCGCAAGCGTCCGAAATGGAAATTCCTGCTCGACAAAATCCTCCCAGAGAAATTTTCCGCCAAAGAGAATCGCAGAATGGAAAATCAACGTAAGGCCAAGGAACACCAGCGCGATCTGCCACAACTTAAAGCGAAAAAGCTCGGCTGGTGGAAGAATGTGCGGAGTGGTAGCAGGGCGAGTGTTCGCCCTGGGTTTGTTCACGCGCTCTTTTGGAGTTGGAGTCGATGCCATTGCCTTCCTTTAGCGATCGTGGGAGTGAAGTTTTCGAATTCTAATTAATTCCCAGAACATTTTCGCCGAATCCGTCAATGCGCCGACGGTAGATCGTTCATCGTTATACCATTCGACCGCAATTTCCCGAATGCGGTAACCATACCGGCGCGCGAGATAGAGAATTTCCACGTCGAACGAAAATCCTTGCACGCGGAGCTTCGAGAAGAGCAACGTGGCGGCGTCGCCGCTAAATCCTTTGAAACCGCACTGCGTATCTCGAATTCCGCGAAACACAAAAAGCTGAACCAGTATATTGTAAAAGCGGCCCATCGCTTCCCGATACCACGGCTGATGTTTTTTTACGAGCGCTCTTCGCTCCGCTGCTCGGCTTCCTATCACTACATCATATTCTCCAGAAGCGATGAGTGGAATGATCTTTGCCACTTCCTGCACCGGCGTAGAAAAATCTGCATCGGTAAAAATGCGAACGCTTCCGCGAGCTTCCAGCATTCCACGCCGAACCGCCGCTCCTTTCCCGGAATTCTTCCCAAGAGAGATAAGGCGTGTTGCAACCCGGGTTAGCGTCTCAGGTTTTCTTGCAAAAACATCTTTAACGGCCTGAATGGTATTATCGGACGATCCATCATCGACGACGATGATCTCCGAGTCATAGTCCGTGCTTCCCAGATAGCTATACGCTTTCTCCACCGATGGCCCGATGCGATCGGACTCGTTATATGCGGGAATAATTAGCGATAGGAGCACTCTTGTTTTCCGTTCAGGAAAATGTGATCGAGAATTACGGTTGTTTACCCGGCGCCGGCGGTGGTTTCGAATTTGAGCTCGAAGGAGAAGGCGCAGGCGCTGCTGATGTGCCTGATTCCGCAGGTTGCGAGCCAGGCGATCCTGATGAAGCTGGCTTTGCGGTCGTATCTACGACACCCAGTTCTTTAGCAAGCTCGTCGCGTTCGCTGGTTACGTTTGCGATCTCCTGGCCAACTCCCATTTGGGCAAGCTGCGCATATTTCGTCAGGATTTCATCCAGTTTGGCAAGCGCTTTGCGTTTATCGCCATGCTGCTCCATGACTTTCTCATCAATTTGCGCGAGCCGGAAATCTACATAAAGCTGGTTCCCGCCTTCCGTCTGGGAGCGAAGTCCAGAAAAAACCGATCGAGCGGAATCGTAAAGTTCTGCTCTCATAAAGAGATCGCCGATCTGAAATTCGTTCTTGAGATATTCATCGGTGCCTGCCGTCCCTGGGTCTGGCCGTGCCGAGCTGAACAACATCGCCGAAAGTTTCAGATATTGTAGCGCATGGATACTATCGCCGGCAGCTTGATAAAGCTCTCCGGTCTCTTGCAATATCCCGACGGATTCCTGGGTGTTGCAGCTCCAATCGATAAGATTCGGTGGCATTCGCACCCTAAAGGTATCGAGCGCGCGGCGCGCATCCGCCGGCTGATTCTTGTTCAGGAAATGATAAGCCAACCGTGCATAAAGCTGGAAGTATGTCGTAGTTCCGTACTCTTCATCGAGCCCGCTTCGATTCGCCTCAGGATCGCGGTAGCTGTTCATCATCATGGCGCGGTAAGGCTTCGCGTTCAAGGTGGGCGTAAGACGGTAGGCAAGCTGTGTATAAAGATCCTCGTCAATATCTCCGTCGAAAAGCTGGCGCGGAGCAGGATGTGTTGTCGGTACGATTCGCGCGACCAAGCCCTCGAAAACAGCATGATCGTTAAGGCCCGTCCAATAACTGGGCGGAACAGCTATCGCAAAATAAATGGGACGGTCATCCATATTATTTACGACAATATCCTTCACGAGTTGATCGGCTACTTCATAGTAGTATGCCGATTTATCATTTGGATCAGGGTGTTGCGACGTATATTTCCAGCTAAAGGTATAGGGCTGTGCAACTCCCGTGAACTTTTGCATCGCGGCTGCGGAAACATTGACCGTCACCATCGAGGCAGGCCCATGATCCACATGAATGCCCTGCGGTGTCTCATCGGGGTTCGAAAGCTGCTCCTCGGTAAACGATGGCAGCTTTACTTTTTTAGCCCCAAATGGACGATCGTCTTTTAATTGCTTGACGTACCACCCCATATTCCCCAGCGAGAGATTGACGATCCGGACATCGGTTCGAATCTGATACAATTGCTGGATCGCCCACAACGGGAACGTATCGTTATCGCCGGCGGTGAAAAGAATGGCGTCCGGTCCGCAGCTTCTGCAAGATATTATAGGCATATTCCATGGGAACATTATTATGAAAGCGGGAATATTCGCCCCATTTTGCCGCCTGATGGAAGCTTTCGCCAAACGCCGTCATGCCTACAAGACCGAGGCATTGATTGAGCGGAATGAGAACTAATGCCAAAGCAAGCGTTCCGCCAAGTACGGCAACCGGACCCTGGCCGCGCAAAACCGGAATGGATTCTTTCGGACTTTCGAGCACTTCGCGATCCTTCGGGCCAGCATCTTGCAATGGCAAGTTTTGCTTCTTTGCAAGTCTGGCACGAAGTAAACTCCATAATACCCGTCACGCCAATGCCGATCCACATCGCAAACACCCAGAACGCTCCCACATAAAAATAATCGCGTTCGCGTGGCTGCGCGTCCTGCTGGTTCTGATACAGCGCCGTTAAAATTCCCATTATCAAGAATCCGGCCATCATAGCAAGCGCCCGTTTCGGGTCGCGCCGGAAATGCCAGTAGATCCCAAATAATCCTACGATAAAAGGAATACCGAGCGTATGCGTCCAATCGACTCCTGCGTCCTGCACATCCTTCGCTCGACCAATGAAATTCCATTCCAGATACCGGAAATACATGTGATCCACCTGATAGCGCCAAAAAAAGTCTGCATCGCTTGTGTAGGGCGCACCGCAAGAGGATTTATCCGTGCTCCAGGTCGGCCCATGCATGGGGTCGTCTTTCGAGCTTGGATCATCGTTGCGGCGTGGAAACTCACGAGCTTCACCATATTGCGCGCGGGAAATATAATTATATAGTCCGTCGCTTGCACCAGATTCTCCAAACGTTGAAGGATGATGCTGATCCATCGGTGGTTGCTGCTCGGCACGTACCATAACCATTGCATAAGTGGTATAACCGAGAAATACCAGCCCGGCACCCGTAAGCACAAGCTTCGCGAGGGGTTGATTCTTCTGCCAGTAATAAATAACAAATCCTATCGACGATAACGCCGCAATCCAGGTAAGCGTACCTTGCTTAGCCCCACCCAACCATCCGACAATGCCAGTCAGGACAACAAGAAAAATAAAGAGAAACCCTACGGTTCCCGTTACGAGCATTTCGGCCCATTTCCCAACCGTCATCTTCGGCCAATGCTTGTAATAAACTATGACCCATACCGGAAAAAATGCCAACATGGACATTTGATGCGCTCCGATCGAAAGACCGATAAGGTAGAAGATGAGAAGCAAATATTTCTCGCTGCCCGGCGCGTCGGCATGTTCATACCAAATGAGGCCGAGCCAAATGATAATACTAATAAAGAATAGTCCGGGCGCGAATACAATAAACTCATTCGAATTGAACCACACGCTATCGGACCAGGTGAAGGAAAGCGCAGCAAGGAGCGCCGCGCCATATTGCATGATCTGATCGGAAGTGGATTGAGGATTACCACGCCAGAACCTAATGATGCGAACCGTGGACAGATACAAGAACATCGCCGCAAATGCACCCCAGAGCGCCAAAAGTGCATTCATTTTGGCGGCGGGATCTGCAAAAGGCATGGGCATCGATAGAATGCGGCCCGCAAAGGTCAGGAACGGCGCTCCCGGCGGGTGAGAAATCCCAAGGGTCGCGGCAGCGCCGAGGAATTCTCCACAATCCCAAAAAGGGATCGAGGGCTGCATGGTTGTGAGGTAGGTACCCGCCGCAACGATAAAACTGAGCGCGGCAAGCGCGTAATGAATGTGTTTGTTCTGCATTATCTAATAAAAGAATGTCTTTACAGCCTCAAAAATGGAATGGCAGTCTCAAAATCGAGGGCGGTTTAGAACTAATTATCAGTATGGAAAGCTCCTGAGACCATAATTTTGACCAAGATTTTCAGAATTGGATGGATTTACAGGATAGTGTAATGGTTTATCGGCCTCGCTGCGTGGAATCGAAGGCCAGATGGGTACGTAAATCTTGCAATTCGGGTCCGGCTGCGGTGGTGGGACCATAAGAACTCATAATTTCAGCAAAAACGGAATAAGCGGAATCGTAATGCTTATCCGCTTCAAGTTTTCTTGCATCGCACTCTCTGGCTTTAAGCCGAAGGTATGCTTGCTGATCTGGCTTTGACTGCGCGGCCAAATCTTCGAAGCCTTTTTTAGCCTCATCGAATGCTCCGGATCGTAATTCAAGATTTGCAAGTTCATAACCCGCTTCGAATCTGCTCGAACTCTCTTTGGAATCGGGATTTTGAAGCAACGCTTTTAGGGCATTCTCGCCGCTTGCCGCATATTCCTTCATAAGCTTCCAATCGCCAGATTTATCCGCAAGATCGGCAATGAACGATGCAAATGAATAATCCAGAGGGATATTGGCAATAGGAATTCGCGCTTCCATACTATCGAGCGCACGGCGAGCGTCACTATTATTTCCATGACTCACTTCCCAGTTCGAAAGCCTGATAAATTCGTAGCGATAGCTGAGCGAATACTCGTCGTCCAATGCGCTACGGCTCGCTTCGGGATCGGCGTAAGTATGCAGAAGCATTCCTCGGTTTGGCTCGGAATAGGGATGGGATGGTACGTTGAAACACTGCCTCGGCAAACCGCTCAGGCTGTATGCTGCCGCCGAGTCCGTTTTGGTCGGCGGGCTGCTCGAAAGGTATTACGCGTGCGGTCAGTCCTTCGTAGATAAGGTATTTATTAAGCCCTGCGCGAGCATCTTCCGGTACCGTGACAGAATAACAGATCGGCCGCGTCGAAATATTATTTTTGATAATATCGAGCACCACCTGATCGCTGGGTAATACAAACTTTGGCGTCCAATTAAAAACCGTTGCCGGTGCGGTGGAATCTCCCGAAATCCAGCGCGCAGTTTCGGCTGAAATAGGCATATTGAGCGGCGCTGGTGTCCAGTTCAGTTGCTTATAGACATCGTCATCCGAAAGCTTTAATAAATTATCGGTGAACGTGGTGAGCGTTATGGCTTTCGCACCCCAATCGTTATCGGTCTTCAATTGCTTAACATTCCACATCA
This sequence comes from Ignavibacteriota bacterium, assembly GCA_963776895.1. Classification (GTDB taxonomy): domain Bacteria; phylum Bacteroidota; class Ignavibacteria; order Palsa-1295; family Palsa-1295; genus PALSA-1295. Next base: position 143,379 of record CAVZOL010000009.1, read on the forward strand.
TTGTCACAAGCTGAAGCTGCACAATTCGCACATCACGGCGAATACCATACAGATCCTGCATACACCAGAGTGGGAACGTATCGTTATCGCCATAGGTGAAGAGAATAGCATTCGGCTCACAGCTTTGAAGGATATTATAGGCGTACTCGAACGGCACCCAATTATGCTTTCGGGAATACTCAGCCCATTTAGAAGATTTCTTGAATGACTGACCCTGAAGAAGTCCAGCCAAACCTATACATTGATTGATCGGGCCAATTATAAATAGCAGCGTAGCCGTGATCCCAAGCCCAAACGTCAGTTTACGCTTATTCCACGAAGCCCACCGCTCCTTTAAGATTTCCATAATGCCGAGGGAACCAATCCCAACCCACATTGCAAATACCCAGAATGCGCCAACATAAAAGTAATCGCGCTCGCGCGGCTGTGGATCTTGCTGATTTTGATACCAGCAGGTAAAAATGCCCATGACAAGAAACGCCAAGAGAAAGACCATCCCACGCCGCGGATCGCGCTTGAAATGCCAATAAATCCCAAACAGGCCGAGTGCAAACGCTATCGCCCAGGTCTTGGAAAAATCCACTCCGGCACCCTGAAAATCGCCATCGCGACCAATGAAATTCCAGCCGAGATAGCGATTGAACATCCAGTTCGTCTGATAGCGCCAGAAGAAATCTCCGTCGCTCGTGTAGTTATTCCAGGTATTCGGATGATCCCCTTGCTGCTGCGGCAGGCGACGATGGATAAATTCATCGGCAATGCTTACCTCGCCATATTGCTCACGACCGATATATTCCGCAAGCTTTGAAAAGGTGGAGGGTGCGCCCTCGTTCATCGGTGGATTCTTCTCCGCACGGATCATGATATAGGCATAAGTGGTATAGCCGAGAAAAATCATTGCACCGCCCCAAAGGAGAAGATTCAAAAACGTACGCCGGTCTTTCAAATCGGGTTGCTCTTTGGAAGTATAATAAATTCCAAAGACAATTCCCACAATGATCGCAAGCGACAGAATCCCAAGACCCGATCCAGCCCATGAAACAAGCCCACTCAGAACTATTTTGAAAATGTAGCCAAAGACGAGAATGCCGAGCACCTGCATTGCAAGAAAGTTGCCAATCGTAAGCTTCTTCCAATGCCGGTAATACACGATCGCCCAGACCGGAAAGAACGCGAGCATGGACATTTGATGCACGCCCATGGAAAGTCCGATAAGAAAAGCGATAAGCATCAAGTATCGCTCGTTGCCCGGCTCGTCGGCACGCTCGTTCCAAACCATTGCAAGCCAGATGATGAGTGCGATCAAAAGCAGACCTGGAGAGAATACAATAAACTCGTTGGAATTAAACCAGACGCTATCGGACCAGACAAAACTAAGAGCGCCAATGAGCGCCGCACCAAAATGAAGGATGACATCCATTATACTTGCGGGTTCACCACGCCAAATTCGGATCACTTTCACTCCGACCAGATAAAGGAACATCGCGGATAATGAACCGCAGAGCGCCGAAAGCATATTATACCTCGCAGCAAGATCCGCTATTGGGACAAGCCATGCACCCACATGGCCAAGCAATATCCATAGTGGCGCACCCGGCGGATGCGAGACCTCTAATTTCGCAGCAGCCGCGATGAATTCGCCGCAATCCCAAAACGGGATCGTTGGCTGCATCGTTTGGAAATATGTGAACAGGCCAACGGCAAACGCCGAGCCTGCAAAAATATAATGAATTCGTTTAAATTGGGAAGGCATTTCCTCTGAACCTTGATTTGGGGCGATTATTAAGATTTAGGAGATTACATTTGCGATCTCTATCCGGGTTGCGACGGTTTCTGGAGTGTCCATTAGCCGTGTAACGATCGCATCGCAAAATCTGTAACCATCTGATGTCAGTTTTAGGATTCCATCATTCACCGTCATCCATCCTTCCTCGATGAACGTATGAACATTTTTATTTAACACAAGGTCTTCACCGAACGCTTCCATAAATTCTCGGAGCCGAACACCCGTCGAGCGCAATTGTACATAAAGCACTTCGGTCCGCCGCTCCTCGAAGGATGGCCGCTCGGAATTGATGCGAGGCAGCTTACCGTCCCCTATCATTTTCCCATATTCTTCCAGCGAGGATACATTCCATGCGCGCTCGCCTCCAACAAATTCATGCGCTGAAGGACCGAAGCTAATATAATCCTTAAATCCATCCCAATACACTAAATTATGCTTCGCTCTTTTGACCACCCCCCAACCCCCTCCTTCTTTAGGAGGTGGAGTTTTTCTTGCATAGTTCGAAATTTCATATTGCTCGAATCCGGCATCGGCAAGCGTATCCTGAACGATAGAAAATAGCGAAGCCGAGCGATCAGAATCCAACTCAATAACTTTGCCAAGCTTGACCAGCCGGTAAAGCGGCGTGCCATGCTCAACGATCAGATTATAGGCACTGATGTGATCGGTTTCGAGCGTAATCGCTTCTGAAAGCGAATTGCGAAGCGTTGACTCCTTTTGTCCCGGCAGCGAAAAAATGAGATCAATACTTACGTTATCGAATCCAGCTCGCCGCGCAAGTGAGACTGCCTCGCGAGCCTGTTCGGCATCATGGATTCGGCCAAGGAATTTCAGTTCTTCTGCATCGAATGATTGAACGCCAAAACTGAGCCGGTTCACGCCAAGCGATCTATACCCTCTCAGCCTGTCTAATGTTACAGTTCCCGGATTACATTCGAGCGTAAATTCGCAATCGCTGGAAATCCTAAAATGTACTTGAAGCGCTTGAATAATGCGCTCAAGCTCGACAGGTTCAAGCAGCGATGGCGTACCACCGCCGAAGAAAATGGTTTTTAATTCGCGCCCGGCGAGATGGGGATATGCGTTAAGTTTTAGATCTATTTCCTGAATCAGGAGATCGGCAAATTCAGAACGGAGCGAGAGATTTTCGATCGAATAAAAATCGCAATACATACACTTCCGCTCGCAGAAGGGAATGTGGAGATAGGCGCTGAGCGGACGATGTATTGGGAACACGTTGTTCACTGCGAATAGAATTTCTTTCCCTCTCGGTCAATATGGTCGCGCAGAGGAGGATATGCAATAGAGTCGTAAGTCTCAACGTCAAACTTGTACGGTAGCGGCAACTCATCTAACTCACCGGCGATGGAAGCAAGTTTTAATAAGGGAATATTTCCGGAAAGGGCGAGATCGATGTCAGAGTTACGATGGAACTGCCCTTTGGCGCGCGATCCAAAAATTTTAGCCTCCCTCACTTCGGCATGGCAGCGTAACACGCTGCGTATCATTTCTTGCTCAGCTTCGGTTAATCCAAAAAGGTTCATGCGCGCGAATTAAAAAAGTTGTAAAGTTCCTCAAATCCTTCTACATATCGGTTAGCCATTTCCTGAACCGCTACATCAAAGGCCACTTCATCGTATGTATGCGACAGTCTGTTTCGACAATCGAGCATGTCTATCCAAAGTTGACCGTCGCTGATGATTTTTGCGCTGAATGCCTCTCGGATAACGTGTTTCGGCGTGGTCTGACTTAAAAGAACGCCACTATATTCCAAATAGTCCTTCAACGTTTTCCAAGCCAATTCCAGGGTAAATTCAAAGCGTTGTACCGTCCCCTCCTTTTCTAATCTGGAAAGATGGTCTATGCGATCAAGAGCTTCTCGGAGCAACTCCAGGGCTGTCTTGTAATTTTCAAAACGCTGCTTCCACCGGACATCGGTATCCATAACCACACTTGCTGTATAATAGTAAAAACGTATATATGCTTAATGTATTAAATTCCCAATGCGGTCCCACCGGATATGCGTCTGCTGCACTTCATCGGGATCGTAGCCATCGCCATTACCGGATGAAGGTGGATTATACCACGACCAGTAAATGATCATCCCACTACCCACGACATTATCCATCGGCGCAAAACCCCAGAAGCGGGAATCTTCGGAGTCATCGCGGTTATCGCCCATCATCCAGAGATAATCGCGTTGCACTTTGTACTCGGTAGCAGGCTTCCCATCGATCATGATCTGATCGTTCATGCCAAGCTCGACCTTATGCCCTTCACGCTCGATGAACACTTGCCATCGCTCTATATTATCTTTGTTAACGGGAATTACATCGCCCGTTTTGGGAATTCTAATCGGGCCGTAATTATCTTTGTTCCACGGCGCGCCATGTGGAAAAATTCTCTGATCGATTGCACCGGCCTTCTCGGTATCCGATTCGAGGATGGATTCCGGCGGATTCATAAACGTCGAATCGTTGCGATAGAAATGAAATATCGAATCGTTGACATAGACTTGCTTGTTTTTGATCTGAATGACATCTCCCGGCAAACCCATGCACCGTTTGATATAATTGACCTTTTTCTCGTGCGGCACGACTTCATCACGGTCACCAGGGTATTCAAACACGACAACATCGCCGCGCTTCACGCTCCACGTTTTAATATGGAGATGTGGAATCTCGGTCTCCGTGAAGGGAATGTATTTCGGTGTCTCTATAAAATAGCCGATCTTGTTCACGAACAGATGGTCGCCAACGAGCAGCGTATTCTTCATCGAGCCGGATGGAATACGAAAAGCTTCGAATAAAAACGTTCGGATGATAAATGCTATAAGGCCAGCGTAAATAAGCGAGCGTATCCAACTCTCTTTTTTCCTTCCAGGAGCAGCCACAGTCGCGATCCCAATTATCGCTAAGAGCGCGCGCCACCACTCCATTTTCTCCCCAGAGACTGCTTGCGGATTTTTGCCATCGCGTTCGGCGCGAATTTCGGCGTAGGTACGATTGCGTTTCGCATCGCTGGAAGCGGTTCCCGTACCGGTGGTTTTATTGTCAGCCATGTAGTTCTATTATTCTGAAATTTGTAACACCGCCAAAAATGCTTCCTGTGGTACTTCGATGCGTCCCACTTGTTTCATACGTTTCTTGCCTTCTTTTTGCTTTTCGAGCAGCTTGCGCTTGCGAGAAATATCGCCGCCATAACATTTTGCAGTAACATCTTTCCGCAGTGCGCTCACGGTTTCGCGGGCAATGATTTTCGCTCCGATAGCTGCCTGAATAGCAACTTCGAACATTTGACGTGGAATCAGCTCCCTAAGTTTCGAGCAAAGCTTTTTTCCCCAATCGTAAGCCTTATCCCGGTGTACGATGGTCGAAAAGGCATCGACAGGGTCGCCATTGAGCAGAATGTCGAGTTTCACAAGATCGCTGCGACGATATTCAAGAAATTCATAATCCAGTGAAGCATAGCCACGCGATATGGATTTCAGCTTATCGTAAAAATCGAAAATGATCTCGGAAAGCGGGAATTCGTAGTGAATATCGGCACGCGTGGGATCGATGTAGCTTGTGGTTTTATAGATACCTCGCCTGTCATTCGAAAGCTTCATGATCGAACCGACATATTCACTCGGCACGATAATTTGAGCTTTGATATAGGGCTCTTCCACCCACTCGATCCTTCCCGGTTCCGGCATCGAAGAAGGATTATCGACGACCACAACTTCATCGCGTGTTGTGGTTACACGATATTCCACGTTCGGAACTGTTGTGACAAGCGATTGCCCGAACTCGCGTTCCAGCCGCTCCTGAATGATCTCCATGTGAAGCAACCCCAGGAACCCGCAGCGAAATCCAAAGCCGAGCGCGATGGAGCTTTCCGGCTCGTAAATAAGTGAGGAGTCGTTCAACGAAAGTTTGTCAAGCGAATCTCGAAGCTCCGTAAAGTCTTCTGCGGATTGCGGGTAGAGTCCGGCAAACACCATCGGTTTAGATACTTTGAATCCAGGAATTGCCTCTGTTAAACCATTGCGAAAATGTGTGACGGTGTCACCGACGCGAGTATCCTTCACATCCTTTACACCTGCTATAAGATAGCCGACATCGCCCGCAGAAAGCTGCTTCTTTTTTTCGCGGCCCATTTTCAGGGTTCCAAGCTCCTCCACGCGATACTTTTGCTTGGTCGAGATGAAGAGGATTTCGTCACCCTCTTTGATCGTCCCATCGAAAACGCGCATATACACAATCGAGCCGCGATAGGAATCGAACACGGAATCGAAAATCAGGCAACGCAGAGGTGCATTGACATCACCAGTTGGATGAGGAATTCGCAAACGCACCGCTTCCAAAATATCCACGATCCCAATTCCCGCTTTTGCGCTTGCCAGAATAATATCTTCACGCTTGCAGCCGATAAGATCCATGATCTGATGGCTCACTTCTTCGATCATCGCCGATTGCAGATCGACTTTATTCAGAACAGGAATGATTTCTAATCCTGCATCAATAGCAAGATAAAGGTTGGCAATGGTCTGCGCTTCGACGCCCTGGGTAGCATCGACAACCAGCAATGCGCCCTCACAGGCGGCAAGACTGCGGCTTACTTCATAGGTAAAATCAACATGGCCGGGTGTATCGATCAGGTTATAGGTGTACTCATTGCCATCCTTAGCCTGATATTTCATTTGGATGGCGTGAAGCTTGATCGTAATACCACGCTCCTGCTCGAGCGCCATATCGTCGAGCATTTGATTATTGGTCATTTCGCGGGCTTCGAGCGTATGCGTTTCCAGCAATAGCTTATCCGCCAACGTCGATTTCCCGTGATCGATATGGGCAATGATGCAAAAATTTCGAATGTTTTCGAGCGCCACGCTGTCCTAAACCTGTACTTTCTTTCGAGTGAGGCCGCGACAACAGTGCGAAGCGTGGAAATGCTCCGAAGTAGGGTCTATCTATCTTCTATTATCTCAAACCACCACCGACCCGCACGCCTTGCATTTCTTGGCGGCAAGCGGAATTTTTTCGAGGCATTCGGGACATTCCTTCGTGGGTGGTTCTACGACTTTGGGCAGCATGGCCTTCGTGATAATAAATACCACGCAGGCAATAATAACAAAATCAATGGCGTCACCAACGAGGGCGCCATACTTTATAGCTGTTACGGTTTCCTTGCCTGCGGCATCCACTACGCTCTTGATGACAAATTGCTTTTCGCGCCAATCACCGGCAGGAAGAACAAGGCTTATGATCGGCATGAGCAGATCCGAAACAATTCCGGTAACGAGCTTTCCCGTTGCCGCACCGATGATAACACCAACGGCAAGCGCCATCGCGTTGCTTTTGGTTAAAAATTCCTTGAATTCTTTGAACATAATTCTTTATTGAAAATGATGGGTGAACAGTGAATTACAAATTTACTACCGCAATAGATCAGAAAATCGAATAATTGATCCCGATCGAAATTCCTTCCTGAACTTGCGTGTAAGGCGAAATGTCCGGCTCGTTGATGAACGCCGCCGTGATCTGCGCCGAAAACCATTTGCTCACCTTCGCAATGAGGCTTGCATCTGCATGCACTACCACCCTGTCCAGCGTTTTTATCGGATCGAAGAGATCAAGATCCGATTTGAAAAGAACATTATCATCCAACTGCAGCTGAAGCGTGCTTGCGAAATCGAATCCACCTTCGATTCGTGTTTTATGAATTCCCGGCTCACTCGGATCGGCGGCGTATTGATTGTAATTATCGGTGATGATCTCACGAAGTGCAACTCCGAGCCGCGTTTGAAACGCCTTCGATTCAACCCACCCAATGCCCGCGCTTTCTTTGATGAAAGCCGGATCGAAGAAATTCGATACCTCTTGCGCTGCGCCACTATCCGGATACTGATAACCGGGTGCAAATTGTGTGAATAACGACGCATCCACATACGGATTGAGCGTGCTATCCATCTTAAACGTCAAAAGCGATTCGAGCGCGATCTCATCGTCGGAAGTGCGGAGGCCCTGTTCATCAATATCCGTCTGCCCAAACGCGAATTTATAGGTATTCGTCCACGTCGTAGTCGTGGTGGAAGCGTCCCTTACGGACTTGCCCATCACCGATCCCAAATACGCCAGCGCATTGACTCCGCCCGCTTGCCAATGTGCAAAGCTGACCTGCGTCAAGTTTATCCCGACGACAAGCTCATTATGCCAAAGGGTATCGTGCCTCGGCGGCGAAGCCGGAGGAGTAGTCGTGCCCGTTTGAGCGAACGCGAAGTTACAGCAAAGAATGCTGAAAATGGAAAACGAAAAGATAAATCGAAACATGATAAAAATTGAATAAGTGAAAATTTCCTATATGAAAAAATAATAATGAAAAGGGTTCGCAAGAACAAATGGTTCTCTTATGGTTTTGCTTTTTTCATCTCAATAATCAGCGAGTCGACGGAGCGATTGTATGGATCCATCGCGCGCGCTTTGTAAAGGTAGGGCAATCCGCTGTCAGGGCCGAATGCATTCGCTGCCGCAACGGCGGTGGTAGTCAGCCCGTCAACGGAAACAGAATCGGGTGGAATAGTGTGTAATAAATCTAATGCTTGCCACGGCCGGTCGGACTGCAAGTAATAAGCAGCCAAATCGTAAGTATATTTCAAAGTGAGCGGCTCAATCTTTCTTGCGTATTCAGCCCAGGCAATCGTCAAACTATCTTCACCCGTTCGGCTATAGCGCGCACCGAGTTGAGCCATAACGGCAGCCAACTCCTCGAGATAGGAATTATCCGTGTCACCTCGTTCGTCTCTCAATTTCAAAAATTCCTTGAGGATAGTAGATCCTTCGGCGAGCCGATTTGCTTGAATATAATAACCCGCTAAATCCACGATCGATCGGTGGATTCTGGTATCGGTTCTGCGTGCATTCAGCGGCCCAGAGAATTGCAGAGCTATCGTCGCCCGCGCGGGTATAGAGACTTGCTAAGCGCGCCATCATGCCGGCTAATTCCCCATCCGTTCCAGAAGTTGAACTTTCGGACAACTTTTCGAGAATGTTGGAAAATTTTTCTATCGTAGTCTTCGAGGAGTCATTCAAGGATAAAGCGCGAGCTTCGATGTAATCGGAATTTCCATAATAGGAGCGGTACGTGTAAGCTCCTGCATCAAGCAAACAGGTTTGCAATTCATTCGGCGAGGCATTAACAGCTACTAAAACTGTTGTCAATAGCACTCCAAATACTAATGTTTGCGAAAGCAATGCGGGCAGATACGACCGCACTTCCGGTTGAATGAGAAGCATCGAAGCAAAAAAAAGCAATGGTGGGAAAAATAACGTATAAACATCCCAATCGCGCACTGGTGAAAGCATGGGGTTCATCGCCATGAAAAACAAAAGCGGAAAAAGCGCGGCAAGACCAAAAACAATCACTCGCGGCTGTGACCAGTATTATTTCTTTGCGATTAAAGATCAGCACGTTTGCCAATATTACAACCATTGGCGCTGCGATCAAGAAGAACAGATTAAAAAATCTGCGATATGATACGGAGACCAAATAGAATAATGATTGAGCGGAGCAGGAAAAGTTACAACGGGAAGAAAGGAACGCTCGAATTGCCGCGTCGCTCATGGCATACGGCTCATTCCACGAATGGAATAGAAAAAGATAAAGCGCAAGACCAGCAAAGAAAGTGCGGAATAATGATCACTTTCAAAATCGCTCTCCATGTAAACAAGCGATGCAAGCTTTGGTAACTTATTCTGATAACGGTAGGCAAGCGCCACAAGAAACGCCGGGAAAAACAGAAAGGAAATAATGATGAGCTTTAAATGCAAGCAAATAGATGAGGACGAACGCAATCGTTCCAAGCTTTTCTTCCATATAGAAATACAGAGCAACGAAGAAAAGCGTGTAGGTCAGAATTCTGAAGGAATAGTTTTCGACATGTCCAAAGAACACCAGCTCGGCTCCCGCGAACATTCCTAAAAGCATAAGAACCATACGCAAGGGTCGTAAAAACCGATTATCCGCAGTCGAACTATCATGGTTGATGGTGATCTTCTGCACGAACCATAACCAAATGAAGATAAAGAGCGCGCCGCACAACTCGCTCATGATCTGATACGACGATTCTATCGAAATCGAAAAAATGTATGCGATAATTCGATGTACTCCGACCGTCAACGCTTCCTTATTATCTACCCAATGAGGATTAAACACATCCCCAAGCCAGTTCCAATCGAAGGTGCTGTTGGCGCCATACTCTTTCAGCATATAGATATTATCACCATAGATATCCGTAGCAATGTTGAAGGTTCGAAAAATCAAAAAACTGATACCTGCTACGATCGACGCTGGAAGAATGTGTACTTTTTGCTCACCCTTGGATGAGCCAAGTAAATCTGAGATAGCGAAAAAGATCGATCTCTGTATTTGGGGCACGAGCAGTAAACCACCAAGAATCAGAAGAAAAACTTTCATTGCTGTGGGAACATAAGCAATGTAATGAATGCCCCACACTGCTCCCATCGGAAAAAACGCTGCGTAGCAATAGCATAGATAAACGAGTCCGCAGCAGCATAGTACCAGCTCTGTGGATAGCGTTTCAACTCCATGCTTTTCCGCACCTGTTGGATAGAGTTGCTTCGGGCTTTGCTTTCGGCTGGGACGATTTCTTACTCATGATCTGAAAAATATCGAATGATGTATGCGCTTCACCTACATCTTTGCATCCTTCGGCTTGATTGCCTCAGCCGGATCTTTTACTTTTACAGTCGGCAAGCGAACGGTGGCCATATTTATCAGCTTTCAATTCTTCATAAGCCGGGGTATTGGGAAGGATAGCGGGCGGAGGGTCTTCGCGGGTTCCCGTCAGATAATAATTGATAAGCTTACGTGCAATCGGCGCGGAGACTACGCCGCCAAAGCCCGCATTTTCCACTAACACGCAAATCGCAATCCGCGGGTGGTCATACGGCGCGAAACAATCGAACCACGCGTGATCTTTCCCATGCGGATTTTGCGCGGTTCCCGTTTTTCCGGCGATAAGAATTGTTGAATTCGGAATTGCCGCCTCGTGCGCCGTACCACCCGGCTCGGTGGTTACGCCAAGCATTGCGCGGCGCACGGTTTCGATCACGGTATCCGGAAGCGGCAGGCGGCGCGTTTTATAGGTTACTGTGTCCCAGTTTCCTGTTTGCGTATTATAGAAAGCATGTGCGGCATGGGGTTGCACCCATACACCATGATTCGCCCATGTTGCCATATAGCGGCTTGCTGCATAGGGGTTACGCCGATTTCGCCTTGCCCGATGCCTTGACTCACCACATAACCTAAGGTCCAGCCGCGTGGATAAAGCTTATTCATGCGCTTCGTGTTGGGAATGAATCCCGTACCTTCATGGCTGATGTCCACGCCGGTTATCTGATCGAATCCAAACATCTCGCGCATAGCGGTACATCGAATCGATCCCAAGCTTCAAAATCATGTGATAATAAAATACATCGCACGACCGGACAATGGATTGATGCACATCGACATCCATGGACGGCATCGTCATGATAGGTATGATCGCCAAAGGTGAACGATCCGGGGCAATCCAGTTTGAAATCGAAGGGAATTGTTTTTGTCGTCAGGCACGCAGCGGCCATCAACAGCTTCCATGTCGAGCCTGGCGGGTAGCGCGTTTGCAACGCCCGATTGTAGAGCGGGTGCGCAGGATCGAGCATCACATCCTGATATTCTTGTTTCGTCGTCTTTCCAGAAAATAAATCGAGATCGAAATCGGGCTTGGAGACCATCGCAAGAATATCCCCATTGTTCGGATCAATCGCCACGATCGCGCCATGATACGGACTCGAGCAATTGCTCCGCATATTCCTGCAAATCAATATCCATCCCAAGCTGAATGGATTCCCCATCGACACTTGGCACATCGGTAATACCTTGATTCAACCGCGATTGCCGCTGCCCTTTTGCATCGACCGCGACGAAATCCACTCCCTTTATACCGCGCAGTTCCGTTCGTGAACTTGCTCGAGCCCGTTCAGCCAATCACATCGCCCGGATGATAGTAATCGCTGTCGGGAGTGTATCAAGGCATCGAGCATGGACTGCGAAATTTCTTTCGTATATCCAAGCAAATGCGAAGCCCTAACCGGCGCGATATATTCTCGTTTCGACTCGGTAACGACATCGACGCCAGGAAGCTGAATCAAGATTTTCCTCGATTTGTGCGATGACACGCGCGTCGGCGTCGCGCCAAATTTTGATCGGCTGAAAACGTGTATAAAATCCACCCTGATTGATCTTATCAACAATAAAATTCGTATCGACTCCTAGGATTCGCGCTAGCATCGGCAGCGTCTGTTTCCGATAGGGATCGAAATCCTGAGGAGTAACCGCAATACTAAATGAAGGAACGCTCGCCGCGACAACCCTCCCTTTTCGATCGAAAATCGTTCCTCGCACCGGAATTTGCTCTATCCGCTTAAGTCCCTGCTCGATCGCCCGTCCGGAGAGCGCAGGCCCTTCGACGATCTGTAGTTGAACGAACCGAGCTAAAAATCCGAGAAAGACAAAGATGATCGCTCCGGCCAAAATTCTTCGACCGAAGTGGCGATGCAAATTCATGTTCATTGAGTTCGGGCATTCAATTTTAGCAACAATTCTATTGCTAATTCCATTGCGTTTATCAATGGTGTTCAACTATTAAAAATTATTGAGCTTGCATTGTAACAGAGGCATCTGGTTTTATTCCGATCCATCTTCCAATTCCATAATAGATGCTGAAAAGTCTTGTTCCCGGTCGCGGAGCAGAAAGAAATGGCGCTTCCACAAATCGGAAAATCACGGCAATAACCGGTATCGAAACGATGAGCACTATCACTCGCAACAAAAACTGAACCTGCGCGCTCAATAGCTCGCGAATCCACGGATTGGCAAACCACGATAGCTGCATGTGGAACAAATACACCGAATAACTGATCGTGCCAGTCCAGATCAGTAAACGGTAAAGTCTATGCTTAGGCGATTGCAATTCCGTTTCCTTTCCTGGAACGATGGCAGCCGCTACAACGAATGCAAATCCGAGGCCGAACAGCAGATCGGTAAACACCCACATTGGCTCGGCAAGCGTTGAAAGAATTGCAATAAAAAGCACTCCAACTGCTACCATGGCGAGTGGCCAGCGCCGATAGTTCCTGTTCTTTCCGCTCACGAACCACTCCGCAAGCCAAGCGCCGAACAGCCACTCCGGCATTCGGGCGAATAAAAATCCCATCGGAGCATACGGGCCGGTCGATGCAACGCTTATCAGTTGGTAATGAAATACATGCATCACCACATACCGCCAGATGAGCGATATGATCGAAAGAACAATGATCGAACGCGATAACCCAAATTTTCGGAACGCATACAGAAAAACCGGATACCCAAGATAAAGCTGAAACTCCAACGCCAGCGACCAATACACATGGACGATCCCATAAAAATACCGATTTAAATACCCATGCGTCAGCGTAAGATGGCTGAGCAGATCCAGCAGCGTTGGCGGATTGCCTACCAGATCCGTTCCATGCGCGGTCAGTTGCAGCAGAAAGTATGTTCCCACCACCGAAACCGCATACGCCGGATACAACCGCCATAACCGCCGGAGATAAAATTTTCTCCATTCGAACTCGTAGTTCCCCGATTCGCTAAATTTCCTGGCGTAAGATAGATGGATACTAAATCCACTGAGCACCAGGAACAAACCAACTCCCAGATACCCCCACCGGAATGGCGAGACCAAATAACTAAAGATCCCTGCCGAATGCGTCCACGGAACCACCCCGATCGAGGGGAACGGATACACTCCATAGTGACCCCAAATATGGTACCCAGCGACCATCAGCGCAGCCGTGCCGCGCAATGCGTCGATGGAACCGAGCCGGAGCTTTGGAGACTTCACGTCTCCACGCCCCTCATTTTTTAGACCAATACTACTTTTAATTCTTTGCTGGTACCGCAGCAGTTCCACCGGAAGTTCCGCCCTGCATGACTGCACCGGAAGGAGACAGTGAATTCTTCACGCCATTGCGTTCGGCTTCCTTCTTGAAGGCGCTCATGTATTCCACAAGCGACGCGATCTCCTCATCGCCGAGCGGGCCTTTGTTCTTCGTATGGAACGCCGGCATGGCTGTGTTCGGAATACCGTTCTCGATGATATTCTGCCATTGTTTCGGAGTGTGCTTGAGCATCGCTTCGCTCGCAAGTTCCGGACCTGGCTTGTCATCCACTTTCTGGCCGTGGCAGATCGCGCAATCGGCTTCGTACAAACGCGCGCCGAGTTCGCCTTTGCCTTTATTGACATGGCAGCTCGCGCAATCTCCCTGGAACAGCCCATCCAAGTGCATCGGAGTTTTGTGCGCCATCTTCGATTTCACCACGCGGCCTTGTATATGCACCATCGCCTCCGGCGTATTCTTGGCGTTCGAGGTGATCGTCACGCTCTTCATGATCGGGCCTTCGGGCTTGTTATTGGCATCGAAAGTCACTTTCAGTCGGCTGGTGCCTCCCGGTGGAATGCTCTTTACATCTAGCACCGCTGCCGTGCAACCGCACGACGCTCGCGTATTCGATACCACCAGCGTATCGGTACCGTCATTTTTGATCAGAAAATTATGCTCGGCTTTCGTGCCTTGCTCGATGTCATGGAAGTCATAGCTATCCTCATCGATCTTGATCTGTGGCCCTTTTTTCAGCGAGTCCACAGGAGGATGCGATGGAAGCTGGCCTGACATAACGCCAGGAAATACAAGATACGCAGCCATCAGCGCCGCGATAAATAACGGGGGTAATGCAAAAGCTATTCGAGATTTCATATTCAGATGAAAAATGTAAAAATTCAGAAGAAAAGTCTAAAAAACCGTGTTAGCCGCCGTAAGGTGACTATGACCGAAAATTCCGACGATAGAAATACCACTTTTGTTTCACTTGCGTTCCGACTCTCGTAGGATTATCTATGCCATCCCGTCCCTAATCCCGAAAATCCCGTAAATCGTGCTCCCATTTCATCCCTCATCCTTCATCCTTCATCCCTCATCCTCTCATCCCTCATCCTTCATCCCTCATCCTTCATCCCTCATCCTTCATCCCTCATCCTTTCCCCCAGAAATAGGTGCCGTTTTTCTTTCTTGTGAGTTCCCGATGATTCCTCGTTTCCAGGCTGTTTTCGCCATTTGTTGCAACAAATTCTTTTCGCAGAGAACTCGTTCATATTGAAACCTACCAAATGCCCCCACTTTTTACCTATTACTTCTTACCTAATTCCGCCGCAGTTGTCAATGAACATGACGCGAACACTATTCTTTCAGACACTGGTGCACATACTCTTACACTCAATATACAACATTTTTGAGGCCGGACATAAAAAAGCCCCGGACGAACCAGGGCCAAGGCTTTCGCCTGTAGAATCATCTTTACTATGATGAGCTTTCAGATTGTTAACGAACTATACGAAAACTTTCGTAATTTAGTTCTAAATTAATGGGCACCTAATACCGCCCAAAGTAAGAATATGGCCAAAACATTGGGACTCAATATTGGCACCACATCTATAGGATGGTGCCTCATGGAGGATAAAAACCGAATCGTTCGCTCCGGAGTGAGGATTTTCCCGGTTGGTGTGCAGGAAGATAAATACGCTAAAAGCAGCGTAGAAGAATCAAAAAACGCCGCGCGACGAACCGCACGCGGAATTCGGCGAGGTTACGACCGCTATAAGCTGCGTCGCAAACAACTGCGCCGAGTGTTGCTTGAAATGAATATGCTCCCCGACCGGCTTGAACTTCCCTCCGCACGGGCGCTCTATGAACTCCGAGTCCGTGGACTTGACGAGAGCCTTGAACTCAAAGAGATCGGTCGAGTTTTGCTACACCTCAACCAGCGTCGCGGTTTCTTGAGCAATCGAAAGACAGCTTTGAAAGATGGCGAAAAAGAACGAAGCGAGATTAAGCTCCAAATGAATGAACTCCGACAGCGGGTTGCAGATTCAGGCCTACGCACGCTGGGAGAATTTTACCTTTCGCTATACCAAGCGAACGAGGCCATTGAGAATTGGCACAACCCAGATCAGCCGGTTGAAAGAATCCGTAAACGCTTCGTCCATCGCTCAATGTACGAGGAGGAATTCGAAGCAATTTGGAAGACACAATCGAAATTTTATCCCGAAATTCTGACCGAAGAGCGTCGCCGCGAAATAAAAGAAAGATGTATTTATTATCAGCGACCGCTTAAATCTCAAAAAGGAAGGGTAGGCAAATGTCGATTCGAGCCAAAGAAGCGTGTCGCGCCTCGAAGTTCTTTGCTCTTCCAGGAATTCCGGATTTGGGAAACACTTAGCCGTATCCGAGTGACAGACAATAAGAGACACCTCGGGCCTCTATCGCTTGAAGAGAAGGAAATTCTTGCCGAAGTCTTAGGAGAGACCGATGAGCTTTCGCAGGCCAAGATAAAGACGCTCATTCGGCTTCCTAAAGCGGCATATATGAACGACATTGACAAAATCAAGGGAAATACAACTGTGGCTAAGATTATGAAGGTGGTTGGGCAAAATGCCTGGCGCTTGATTCCTCTAGAAAAACGCGAGCACATTTGGCATGTGCTCTATTTCGCACCCGATGAGAGTTGGCTAAGGGAATGGTGTAAAAAAAATCTCAGCCTCTCGGAAGAACAAGCCGAGGCATTCTCCGAAATTTCGCTCGAACCGGATTATTCCCGCATTAGCCACAAGGCAATCAATAAAATGCTTCCCTTTCTCAAGAAAGGTATGGATTACTCCGAAGCAAGCAAAGCTGTAGGTTATCACCATTCGTTTGACGAAGAGACACAAGGCAAGGATCGAGTTCTCGAAGATAAGATTATTCGGAAGCCCAACGATGAAATCGATCAACTCCGCAGCCCGATTGTTATGCGTGCCTTAGGTGAAACCGTTTCACTGGTTAACGCAATAATACAAGAGGAGGGACGACCAGATCAAATCCGCATTGAATTTGCTCGATCCATGAGAATGCCGAAGGATGTTCGTGAGAATATGAGAAGAAATAATCTCGACAAAGAGAGGCAACGTGAAGAATATTGAGAATTTCTCGAAAAGGAAAATGGGATGGGCTGACATTTCACGAAGCCAAATTACAAAGTTCGAACTCTGGCTGGAAATGGAATTTGCCGAAGAAGATCTACGAAAAATTAATTCTTCGATCGATGTCGAGGAGTTTAGGAAATTCGTCGATAGGATTAAGCCATCGGATAAACAGAAATACGAGCTTTGGATGGAATGCGGACGTATTTCTCCTTATACTGGAAAAATCATCCCGCTCGGGCGACTTTTTAGTCCAGACATTGAGATCGAGCACATTGTACCTTATAGCAAATCATTCGATAATTCGTTCCGAAACAAGACATTATCTGAAAGGGAATTTAATGCCGCAAAGGGAAATGATACACCTATAAAGTATTTCGAAAAGCAAGGAGCCGAGTCGTTGCGTCATTTTAAAGAAAGAATTAAGGCGCTGCCGCGAATTAAGCAAGAGCGGATGCTTCAAGAAGAATTTGACGAATTTCGTCCCGGCGACATTGAGAGTACTGCGTGGATTGCAAAAGAAGCTCGGAACATTTTACGCCGCGTTTGTTTGGACGTTCGTGCAACTGACGGCCAAGTAACAAATCTTTTAAGGAAGTATTGGGGACTCAATAAAATTCTCAATCTTGCTGGTGAGAATGAGAAGGAACGCAAAGACCATCGGCATCATGCTATTGACGCATTCGTAATTGCAAACACCGATAACTGGTGGGTAAACCTTCTGAGTCAAGCAAGCAAAATCGATCCATATCGAAAATTAAGCGATAATATCTTGGAACTTCTTCGCACGCAGGCAGGGCGGGATCTGGTAAAAGCCGCAGGCATAGGAGAACCGGTCGAGGTTGAGGGAAATGACCCGCTCCAACTGCAAACTACAAATCCCTTAACGGGTGAAATTGTTGCAGGAGGTATCCCCGGCCCATACCCCAACCACCGTCATGAATTGGAAGATGCGCTTTCTAAAATGCTAATCTCGTATCGCAACGAAAAACGCTTGCTCTCTACAAAAAAGAACAAGTACCGTTATTCACACCCAGACGGACAGAAAAAAATCCAAAAATCAATTGCGGTGCGTGGGCCGCTTCACGCGGAGTCTGTTTTCGGACAAATTTCAAATTCCCACAATAATGGAGAATTAGAATTTGTAATCAGAAAGCCGCTTTCCTCACTCGATAAAATGAAACAGGTTGAGAAAATTGTCGATCCGGCAATTCGGAAACTTGTTAAGGATCACATTGAGCGAAACGGCGGGGAATCTAAAATTAAGGATGCACTGCAAAAGCCTCTTTTTATGATGAGTTTGAATGGCAAAAAGCTCATTCCAATCCACAATGTTCGAATGACAGAATCAGCCACCCAACTCATTCAGCTTCGACCGAAGGAGAATCCAAAATTATTTGTAGATTCTGGCTCGAATTATTGTATGGCAATTTATGGCGATTCAGAAGGAGCAGAACGAGATTATGAAACCATCTCATTTTACACAGCCGCACGAAGAGCCATGGCAAACGAAGCTATTGTTAGAACAGAGAAGGAAGGATTGCCTCTTCTCGTCGAGCTAAAGCAGAAGGATATGGTAATTCGATACCAAAAGAATCCTGATGAAATTGAATGGGAAAATCTTGATTACATTGCCACGAACCTCTTCTTTGTGATAAAAGTCGATACTGCCGGACAAATTTTCTTAGGACGGCACACTCGCTCTAATTCTCAATTTAAAAAAGGATAGAAATGTTGATGTATTTCAAGTGCGGGCCTCCACAATACGGGCCGCAAGAGTCGAAATTACTTCAACAGGGAAATTAAAGAGGCTACCATGATCCGCCGCACTCTGTACTTCGGGAACCCCGCGTACCTTTCGACGAAGGACAACCAGCTTGTCATTGAGCGGCAGCCTGCGCCTGAAGAAGAGGAAATACCGATTACGACGGTTCCCATCGAAGATATCGGCGCTATTATGCTGGACGATCCTCAGATCACGATCACACAGCCGCTCCTGCGGGAACTTCTGAAATCGAACGTTGCGGTCGTTAGCTGTGACGAGCACCACATGCCGGTGGGAATGTTTCTGCCGTTAGCAGGGAGTGGAGTGCAGCCGGAGAGATTCAAATACCAGCTTCGGGCCTCGAAACCAATGCGAAAAAATTTGTGGGCGCAGACAATCGATTTCAAGATTAGAAATCAGGCGTCTCTCCTGGCATTATCTGGTAAGCCATCGCCCAATATGCTAAAATGGTCGTCAGATGTTAAGTCCGGTGATGCGGGAAATTTGGAGGGTCGTGCTGCCGTCTATTATTGGGCGAATATTTTCCCTGAAGAACTTAGCTTCAAACGCGACCGCTATGGCGAACCTCCGAACAATCTTCTTAATTATGGCTACGCCGTTTTGCGCGCCATGACCGCTCAGGCGTTGGTTGCAAGCGGCATGTTACCGACGCTTGGAATCCATCATCGCAATAAATACAATGCTTATCCACTCGCGGACGATATTATGGAACCCTACCGTCCATTCCTCGATGCTATAGTGCTCGAAATTGTAAGGAACGGTGAGGACTTTACAGAACTTTCAACATCGGTCAAAAAACAGCTTCTTTCTCTTCATACGGTCGATGTAGTAATGGCCGGCAAGCGACGTCCGCTTCATGTTGCGATGCAGCGCACTGCCGCTTCGCTCGCATTTTGTTTTTTAGGCGAACGGCGCAGAATTTTATATCCGGAATTTCCTTTTGGAACCGAACCTAATTCACCAACTATTATTAGGAACTGGCTGGGTGGTAACTAAATGCAAAACTCACGATTTAACGAATACCGAACCTTGTGGACCATGGTACTCTTCGATCTTCCTGTCTTGACCA
Source organism: Ignavibacteriota bacterium (assembly GCA_963776895.1). Lineage (GTDB taxonomy): Bacteria > Bacteroidota > Ignavibacteria > Palsa-1295 > Palsa-1295 > PALSA-1295. Next base: position 163,117 of record CAVZOL010000009.1, read on the forward strand.
AAAAAGATCGGAAGGAATATGCAAAATTCAGGAAGGCTCTCCTGAAGGATGGCTTTAGCCTTTTCCAATTTTCAACATACATGCGTCACTCGTTCAGCCGTGAGAACGCGGAAGTGCATAAGAAGCGGGTGAAATATGCGCTTCCGCCGAAAGGTAAAGTCGGAATCTTAACCATCACCGATAAGCAATTCGGCTTGATGGAACTATTCGAAGGAGAATCGCGCGTGGAGAGCGAACGCCCTCCGCAGCAACTCGATATGTTCTAATTTTTTTATCCTGATTGTCCCTCTAACTCCTTATTTGTCAATAATTTGCTGTCATCGTATTAAAACCATAAAACTCGAAAAAACAATCTGAAAGCAGATCACAGCTTACCGTCGCAGAGTTCGCACGTAGCCTGAAGATTAAAACCATAAAACTCGAAAAAACAATCTGAAAGCAGATCACAGCAAAGCTTTTCAATATGGCAATGGGAGCTTTATTAAAACCATAAAACTCGAAAAAACAATCTGAAAGCAGATCACAGCATCAGCTTCCCGAGTGATGCCGTAAGAGCAATTAAAACCATAAAACTCGAAAAAACAATCTGAAAGCAGATCACAGCTCTTCGCAATAAACCAAAACTTCGTATAGCATTAAAACCATAAAACTCGAAAAAACAATCTGAAAGCAGATCACAGCCTTCCGGTGGCGGTGGAGTAGATTCCGTTCATTAAAACCATAAAACTCGAAAAAACAATCTGAAAGCAGATCACAGCGTTCGCGGGTCTTTCCATCCGATCTGCGTTATTAAAACCATAAAACTCGAAAAAACAATCTGAAAGCAGATCACAGCCAAGGCAACGAGAACGCTACAATGGCAACGATTAAAACCATAAAACTCGAAAAAACAATCTGAAAGCAGATCACAGCCTAATAGGGGAGCTTAAATACAAGCTGCTTATTAAAACCATAAAACTCGAAAAAACAATCTGAAAGCAGATCACAGCAGGAAGAGCTACGCGCAACAGGGCGAGCATATTAAAACCATAAAACTCGAAAAAACAATCTGAAAGCAGATCACAGCCCGAGGGTTGACCGTGACAAATTACGAACATTAAAACCATAAAACTCGAAAAAACAATCTGAAAGCAGATCACAGCATGCTTGGAATAGTTAAATCACTATCCACAATTAAAACCATAAAACTCGAAAAAACAATCTGAAAGCAGATCACAGCTATTGATGGGCGTTGTGATTTTCATTTGCTATTAAAACCATAAAACTCGAAAAAACAATCTGAAAGCAGATCACAGCTTGTGAGCGACAACCAAAAGTCTTTCATGCATTAAAACCATAAAACTCGAAAAAACAATCTGAAAGCAGATCACAGCTGTTCGACTACAACCTATACGGCGAACCGGATTAAAACCATAAAACTCGAAAAAACAATCTGAAAGCAGATCACAGCTTTCGGGAGGGCTTATGTGGATATGTTGACATTAAAACCATAAAACTCGAAAAAACAATCTGAAAGCAGATCACAGCAACCTTACTGCCCAAGAAAAAGTTGCCGCTATTAAAACCATAAAACTCGAAAAAACAATCTGAAAGCAGATCACAGCCGGGAGCCATTGATGACGAGCGTTTGGCGAATTAAAACCATAAAACTCGAAAAAACAATCTGAAAGCAGATCACAGCCGCAACCGGCAAGCCACCCCCTGAGCCTGCATTAAAACCATAAAACTCGAAAAAACAATCTGAAAGCAGATCACAGCCCTTGCGGAAGGTGCGTATCTTCCCGCGCGATTAAAACCATAAAACTCGAAAAAACAATCTGAAAGCAGATCACAGCAGGACGCGGGAACCGAAAGAAAAAAAAGATATTAAAACCATAAAACTCGAAAAAACAATCTGAAAGCAGATCACAGCAAAGCAGTGTTAACTAATCTATTACAACAAATTAAAACCATAAAACTCGAAAAAACAATCTGAAAGCAGATCACAGCAGTTGGCACTACCGAGATCGGACAGTCCACATTAAAACCATAAAACTCGAAAAAACAATCTGAAAGCAGATCACAGCTTTGAATTCAGAAGCTTGTTTTTCGAGCAGATTAAAACCATAAAACTCGAAAAAACAATCTGAAAGCAGATCACAGCACCAACGACGCCCGATCTGCTTTGCACTTAATTAAAACCATAAAACTCGAAAAAACAATCTGAAAGCAGATCACAGCAGGAACAAATACGCACGTTCTCGCAGAACTATTAAAACCATAAAACTCGAAAAAACAATCTGAAAGCAGATCACAGCTTATAGCTCTTCTTCCTCTTCCTCGTTCCGATTAAAACCATAAAACTCGAAAAAACAATCTGAAAGCAGATCACAGCTTAAGGACGTGAAACGTCCTTTCTCGTTTTGGTGTAATAACACACAATTTGTAGGGTTAAAGTCCGCCTCACTCTTTTTATTGAAAGCTACATTAATTCATTCATCTCTACCTCCATGAGCTTCTTGACCCACGACCGGTGTTCCCACTCCTCCACAATATGCCAGATCGATTTCGAATACGCCGAAAGCATCCCAAGCGCGCCGCGCCCGCCGCTGTAAGGAAGAATCGGGCGAAGCTCGTGCGAGAACACGAATGCCGATAATCCCAACCGGTGCCGAAGATCCAGCAGCGATGCGGCAAGCTGTTTTTTCTGAAGGTCGGAATACGCAGCGAACTCCAGCGAGTTCACCAGCACGATGCTCGCGTCGTTACGGACGATCTCCAGTTCCAGCGATTCCGGTGTAAGCATCGAGGACGGGCAATCGATAATGCGAAGGTTCTCCGGCGAGGGTAGATCGACCGAATCGTCGAAATTATCTTTGGTAACTTTCGGAAGATATCGCTGGAACGAGGTCGGAGCCTTCATGCCGAGGTAGTAGAGCGCGCGCGCAAAACCGGCCGTCATAAGGTCCGCGCTGGCGTAGGTATTGAAGAGCACCACATTCCGGTCCGGATATTTCTGCGCCATAAACAGCGCGAGCGTACCCGCGATCTCCGCCGAACGCTGGATGGACCGGCTGAGCACCAGCGTAACCTCGCCCGAATAAGCATGGTACGACTGCATTCCTCGGTTATAGGTAATAAGCCGTTCCGGTTTATTGTCGGCGTTCGCTCTCGCCGCATCGAAAACTTGCATGAGCCTGAGCGGCGCGGGACGATGACCAAGTGTTGCTGTTTGTGGCGACGACGCTGAATCTTGTTCGAGTATCATATTCTTGTCCTTCCTGACTGTGATTAATGTGATTATGATGAGATGTGTGGGATAATAATCCCCCTCCCCATTTTCATCTTTCATCTTTTATATTTCATCTTTGCCCAATTATGGTGCTATAATTAGCAGTTGCGCATAAAAGCAACATTGAGGACAAAACGTTCGCACAAATATCAAAAAAGTTGAAATTTCTTTAAGACATTGGTGCCTATGGCGAAATTGAACTAAAAAGGAGTGTAACGACGAACCTTCAGGTTCGGCGGATCATCACACCGAGCCTGAAGGCTCAATGCCACACTCCGAGCAAAACTGATCTTGTGAATTCGGATGTTATAGAAAAAGATGCTTCCTATCATTTAGTAAACCGATATTTTAAGGATTTCAACGATGCCACGCGCTAAAACACCTGATTTCGCTCGGCTCGACGATTACGATATTTATGTACAAAGCACTCCGCTCACCGAAGAGGAGCACAAGCGTTTGAGCGCAATTATTAAAGCGAACCACGAGAAATACGCCCGAAGCAAGTCGCTACGTTCCGTTCCCAAAACCCCGAAGCGCAGCAAAGTCACAGGCCGCTGAAAATAACGATCCCGCTCCCTGCAACGCCATCGAGTTGCGCATGAACAAATAGGGAAGAAGTAGACCGTTTCCTACTGCTAGCAAGCTACAACTCGAATTGATTTGATGATGCAAGAATGATTGTACGAATTGTCGCGAAAGCAACGTGGACATACTGTACGCTGGTTTCCTTGGTTATCCCCCATGTTCTGCCCGTAGCGGGATCAGTACCATGGTCAGCAGCATTACGAACGTGTCCCAAATACTTCAACATAAAAGTGTGCTTTTTCAGAAGGTGACCAGCGGTCTTCAATGCATCTACTTTTGCATTAATACCAGTGGCAGTAGTCAAAGGGACATTGTGAACCGTTCCCATTTGAGCAAGGAACGACTCAATAGCATTCCCAACGTGCAAAATTGGAGCCTTCGTATCTCCGCCTTCGGCCAGCAATTGAAAACCGGTAATGAGAGGGTTTAGAATTTCGTTGCGATCTATCCAGCGCACAGCAACCTCGCCCAAACGCTCAACTACAGCGAGCTCCGCATCGGCACGGTTTTGCGCGACAGCGAGTAATGCAGAAATATAACTAGCATTTGACTTTTCAAGTTTATCTATAGATAGGCGGCCTCCACCCTCCTGAATCAAACTCTTCGAAAAGGTTCCTAAGTCTACGAGTGTACCTTTTATCTGTTCACGGGTGCGAGAGAGACTGAACGTGACCCTCACATTATTGGCGGCACGAGTTGCATCATTAGTATCCGACAATCTCTGTTTGAAGAGCGCATAAGGAGGATAATCCTCTAAAAGAATTCGAAGAACTGCGCATCTCTGAGTTTCGTCCGACGTAACGAGGTAGCTTGAAAATGGGTGTGAGCCGCTATAAGATGCTGAGGTCTTGGTAAGTAAACCAATTTGGACAGCCATGTCCATTGCATCGCTTGCTGCAGCCACATCGATGTCGAGCAATTGAGAAAGAAAGTTAGCATCACAGCTGGTGCCGTAAGTAACTACCGCATCTACCGCACCGATAACATTTTCGGCAACGGTTGGAAAGATGTTAACGGGCATCGTTGATTGTTTATACTATTGTAGTGTTCTCGGCGGCCTGCTTAGATACTTCGTCAATGACAGCGCGAAGTTTTGAGCCTAATGTGTCAAGATCTTATAGCTGACACTTACCTGCAGGTCGATTTTGATAGACAGTGAAACTCCTTCCGACTGCCTAACCATCCTCATCGGTGCGGCAGTGGGAATCACTGCTTCGACTGTTTGGGTCAGCATATCGATCTTAGGAGCTCGTCCAAACTCCTGGGAAGAGGATTGCTCACCATCAACTGCTATAATAAGTCCATTCTCAGCTTCATTGACCAACCCACCAATTCTCAAAATTTCGAGTATGGTTCCTGCGCCTGTCATAACCTGCTGAGTACGCGGGAGGCCCGATGAAAACGCCATGTGGTTCTTAAAGCTTGGGGCATCCATTCCATTTCTAACACGTATTGCAGAGACCATCCTTTGTAGAAAAGTGTTATTGGTTGCGATTTCCCGCCATGCGCTTGCAACTTCGTATTCTACATTATGTGTCATAGCCATCGCTAGTTTCCTACCCATCTCTGTCACCGATTTCTGGTTACCGCCATCAACAATGCCAGCGCCTAGAAGGAAACCATTATTTCCACTTATGACTGTTCGATTAAGTGCTGTCGCGTTAGCAATGTCATCCAAAGATGCCGGACCTTTTTCTTGTCCGTAGGCTTTGATTATTTTGGAAAGCTCTTCGTACGAAGAACAAGGGAATTTGAATTTGTCTTCAGCCATTTTAATACCTCAAAGGTCGTTATGTTATGGTGTTGTCTCTTTAAATTGAGATGTAACGAAAAGTCCCAAAAGCAACAACCGTTATTGATTATTAGAGCCTATTCGTTTCTTTCATTGCGATTGAATGCTACTGAACACCACGGGCACCTATTGTGGGTTCCGTGCAATCCTAAATGGCGCTTGTTTATGAACCCTCCTGCTGGCTTTGGCCGCCCGCGCGCCCCACAAACCCTGCGGCGTGCTGCGCCAATTCGCGGTGCCTTCAAATTCTTCTGCACTCATCCATGTTAAACCCGCATGGAGATTTCAATGAGCGATAAAAAGAAAGTCATAATTGTAACAGGTGCAGGACGCGGCATGGGCGCGGACATCGCTAAGGCGCTGCTCTCGGCTGGTCACAAAGTTATAGCAACGGGCCGCAATCCAGATAATGTGCGTAAGGCACTCGGCGAAGGGGAGAATCTTTTAGTCGTCAAACTCAATGTTACCGATCGGCGAGATGCCGAGGCAGTTGCCAAAGCAGCCCTTGACCGCTTCGGTCGTATTGACGTTCTGATCAATAATGCTGCAAACTTTTATGCAGGTTACTTTGAAGAACTATCTCCTGAACAAATGGAGAGGCAGTTATCGGCAAGTCTTTTTGGCCCGATGAACGTAACCCGCGCGGTGTTGCCCGTCATGCGCAAGCAGCGTTCGGGGCACATCATAACCATTTCCTCGACAGCCGGCCTTGTTGGCTTTGAATTCGGCAGTGCTTATGCTGCGTCGAAGTTTGGCGTAGAAGGCTGGATGGAATCACTTCATGGCGAGGTCGCGCCATTTGGGATCAACACTACAATAATCAATCCTGGATTTTTTCGTACAGAACTCCTCACGGAGCAATCGACGAACTACGCGGTACCCTCCATTAAAGATTATGATGAACAGAGAGCCAAGATGCTTGCATATTGGAAATCCCAGAATGGCAAGCAATCGGGCGATCCGAAGAAGTTGGCGCGAGCGCTGGTAACCATTGTTGAAATGGAAAACCCGCCTGAGCGATTTTTAGCCGGTGCGGATGCCGTCGCAACTGCCGAGCAAGTGGCCACGAATCTGAAAGATCAGGCCGAAGCTTTTCGCGAGCTATCATCCTCACTCGCAATCGATGGAGAATAAAATGCGAATCGGAATTCTGGGTTCGGGATTGATGGGCGGGAAGCTCGGAACGATCTTCACGCAGGCCGGGCACGATGTTATCTTCAGCTATGCTCACAGTGCCGACAAATTGAACAAGCTTGCTCACCAGGCAGGAGGAAACGCTCGTTCGGGAACGCCACGCGACGCCGCAAAGGATTCGGACGTGTTGTTACTTGCCGTGCATTGGTCGCGGATCGACGAAGTGCTGAAGCAGGCCGGGGATCTCTCCGGCAAAGTGATTATTTCTTGCTCGCTTCCCATGGATGCTGACAATACGAAGCTCATCATTGCTAACAATTCATCCGGCGCAGAAGAACTTGCAAAAAAGGTCCCAAAGGCTCGGATCGTTTCTGCCTTCAATACAATTCCCAGCGAAGTTCTCTTTGGAGTGTACGAAGCGAGGAAGAAACCCAACAGGCCGAGCCTTATCTATTGCGGAGATGACGCAAAGAGCAAAGCCATTGCTGCAGAACTGATACGCGACGTTGGTTTTGATCCGCTCAATGCTGGCCGTTTATCCATCGCGCGGTACATGGAGCCGTTCACACTACTCGTCGCTGAATTAGCATACGAGGGTGATCGAGGCCCGGAGATGGCCTACACATTCAAATGGTATGCGAAATAAAATTTAATAAAGAGAATTCACTTGCGAGGTGGGTTCCGTCCAAATCCTAAATGGCGCTTGTGTATGAATCCTCCTGCTGTGGCATCCCGCGCGTGTACACGGCACCCGCCGGCACACAGGAGCGGAGCCGTGAATGAATGAAACATCCGGGTTCCACTGTTAGGTGCATTTATCCTAATGTCCCTTGAGCGCCCGCTTCGATAACGCACTCGCGAAAATTACATCGTGGCTATCGGCCCGCCGGAAAAGCGAGCCTCATGCTCCGCGCGTGTATATGTTGCCGGGGTTCAGAAATTTGCTTGAAGCTGTCGCAAAAGAGGACGGTGCGCTTGCTGAGAATTTCACGAAGATGTTGAGCGCCGATCCCGATAAACCGAAACGTGGAAGGAATGTAGATGGAACTCGCTGCCACAAAACCGATCTCGCCAAAGGCAATCGCGCGGCTATGTACCGGGTTCTCTATTACCACCGGAAGGCAAAGAACGAAGTTTATCTCATTCTTCTTTTCGCCAAATCCGATCAGAACAATTTAACGGCGGATCAAGTAAAGAAAATCAACTATATCACAGACTCGATCGATAAGGGAGCGATTGACCTCATTTCGCTTGACGAGCGTGATTCATAATCTTTTGGAGCGATTGTTTAGGATTCTTCATGTCAAGCTCATATACCCGTACCTGCCCAAGATCATTCAGGCTTTCATCCAGCGCTTTATCGATAGCTTCGCGATCGAACACAGCCTCGTGTTTCGCCTTCCTTTTGTGGCGAATTGAGGCTTTTTCCTCTTTTTTCGAGGAAAGCGCATCGGAATGTAATACGGCGGTATTCATACTCAATATGTGATACACATTAAGAGCCGGTTGAGTTTCAAAGTCATTCATGCTATTGTGGGTTCCGTGCAATCCTAACTGGCGCTTGTTTATGAATCCTCCTGCTGCGGCATCTCGCGTGCTGGCAATTTCGCGTGGTGTGCGGCCGCATCGTCGGCGATGCTCACCCCGCCGCACAGTTGGGCTGGCAATATCTTAGAGTTTGTGCTTGAACTCTTCGAGCGAGAGCCCTGCTTGGTTTAAAATACTTCGGAATGTTCCGGCTGGCAACACCTTCCGGTTCGCTGGGACGATAACGATACGGCCAGCGCTGTCGTTGAATTTTGCATGAGAGCCGCGCTGCGATTTTTTACGAAAGCCGAGCCGCTCCAATGCGCGGACGACCTCGACGGACGAAAAGTGTTCAGGCATCGATCAATGCGGTGCCTGTTTCCACGGATTCGACATTGGAAAATTCTAAATACTCGCCGTCCTCGAAATAGAGCGCGACAGCCTCTTTCAAATTCTCGATCGCCTGTTCCCGCGTGTCGCCGCACGATGCGACCTCTACGTTCAGGCAATGTGAAACGTATTGGTCATCTTCTTTCCAAACAACGTAGTTGATCTGGTGCATTAGTATATCCTCTCATTTGCAACACTCCAAATTTTCGAATGAGTTCCAACGCGGCACCCGCCAGCGGCGATCCTCGCGCGGTGTACGGCCGCATCGTCGGCGATGCTTCCATCGTCGGCGATGCTTCCCGCCACAACTAAAGGGGAGTGTCGCCGGGGTCGGCGGCCACCACGCGATCGGGTGAGGGGTCGTTGCTATTTACCTATCTTGTCGAGTACGGCACGCTTAAACCAAGCGGGCACTTGGTTCTCCTTCAGCACCAATGTCGTTCCGTTCGTAATTTCGGCGAGCCATGTGTGTTTACGTCCATCCACCGAGTTATCGAACATACTTTTACCGGAACCATTGGGCCCGGCAAACATGCGAATGCGTGGGATCGCGTTCAACGGATTTGAATCGGCTTGCCTTGTTCGACGGAGTACGGTGGATCGATCTTCTTAATCTTCTCTCGCCTGCCATCCGGGAAGACTTTGTAGATGTATCCATCTTCTGCAATAAGCACATCCATTCCGGACTCGATCGTTCTCTTAAATGCCGCCGAAAATGCATCACCCGAAAGCGACGGAAATGTATTCTCTAATTGCTCGAGTGTTTGCTCATCCTGGATCATAGCTGTTTTCCTTACCACAACCAACCACGATAATTCTTACAGCGTTCCTACACCAGCACCTACTATCGGTTCCGTCGGTTCCATGCAATCCTAAATGGCGCTTGTTTATGCATCCTCCTGCTGTGGCATCCCGCGCGCTGTATGCGGCAGCCCGCCACAGCTAAGGGTGAGAGCCGCCAGGGTCGCCGGCCACCACGCGAGCGAATCGAATGAAAAACAAAAAGGCATCGTTTGTTGGGGAAGTATGGCAAAGAAAACTAAAACCACCGAACGCGCTCCCATTGCGAGAATGAATCCCAAAGTCGATTTTTATTTCCGCAAAGCAAAAAAGTGGAAGGATGAGTTGGAGCAATTACGAACCATCGTGCTCGATACGCCGCTCGTAGAAGAAGTGAAGTGGGGTGTTCCCTGCTACACCTACGATGACCACAACGTCGTGCTCATCCACGATTTTAAGGACTACTGCGCGCTGCTATTCGTCAAAGGCGCCCTGCTGAGCGATCCCTATGGTGTTCTAATCCAGCAAACAAAGAATGTGCAATCGGGCCGCCAGATCCGTTTCAGGAATGTCGGAGAAATAGTGGAGATGGAACCCACCGTGAAATCCTACATCCACGAAGCCATCGATGTAGAAAAAGCCGGTTTGAAAGTGAAAAAGAAGGAGACATCCGAATATCCCGTTCCTGAAGAACTTCGGCATAAATTAAATACGATCCCTTCTTTTAAAAAGGCTTTTTATGCACTCACGCCGGGACGTCAACGGGGCTACCTTTTTTATTTTGCTCAACCCAAACTATCCAAAACGCGGGAGGCACGTATCGAAAAATATATTCCGCATATTATGGCCGGCAAGGGATTTCAAGACGAGTAGTTTCGATGAGAATTATAGTGCGTAACCGCCATCACAGTTAACGATTGCGGAATTATGGGTGGAATGTCTTAGTTTTAAGGCAGTTACTTTTGAACTGCTTCAGTTTTTTTCGGCTCCCATCTATTTTGCGAACACCCGACCGGCTCCATCCCATCCACGCATCGCTGCTTGCGATGCTGATTTTACTTGGCTTCGCGGCGGTTTTGCCGGGCATCGGTCACGCGCAAGCAACATTAGTCACGGAGAATAATTTCGTTTCTGCGCAGGTGAGCACGAATCTCGGTCTAATCACGATCTGGAAAGGCCCCCCTCCTCAGACCGGCGACGATGGACTGACGTTTCCGGGCCACTCCTTTCTGACCGTCGAGGTAAATAATGTCTATTATACGTACAACTACTTGGGCGGAGGAGCGGGATCTACGCCGCCGTCGGTAGAGTTGAGTAATCCCGATGCCACGCAGATCAAAGATACCATCCGTTGTGTCTGGAAAGAGCAAGGCTTCGACATTGTGCAGAATGTTTGGCCGGTGCAATTTGCCAATAGCGGCGTGATCGTCATCAGCGTGAAGATCGTCAATCATGGATCGAACGACCTCCCTGCTCAAGCGGAGTTCCTGCTCAATAACGAGAATAGTACTGCCTCCGGTGCAAACGATAACCCGGATCTTATCACCAACAATGGGTTTATTACGAATACTAAGTTCAATCCAATTTGGCAGAATTGCCCGCAGGATGCACCCTTGCCAAGCTTCGACCTGTCATTTCAAAATCATCCAAGCGCTGTGAATTTGGAAACGGTAGGGGCTGGATATTTCGACAACACCTACACGCCAAGCCCGATCGGACTCTTGCCGCTCTCCTTAGTCCAATTCGGTTACTGGCCAGACATGGAAGCCGTTACCTGGGGGCCGGCAACTCCTAATGCAAGCGATTTCGGCGATGATGCGACGCTCATGGTTGGCGAACCATCGGATGCCAGTTCTGCCCTTTCTGGCGATAGCGTAACGGAGATTTTCCGCACGGCCTATGGTACGCCCGATTGGTGCTACGATCACGGAGCTTTGGTCGGAGTTGCAATGTATCCCCATCATCTCGTTTGGGATCAGGCTACGCTGAGCTATTCGCCGAATCCGTTTCAGGTACAAACCTTTCTGTTCACCGACGATGTCGGCGGCGCGGACGGCGTCAGCCTTCGCCAAACGGTTGCGAACCCGATTCACATTACCAGCCCGAAGCCCGTGGGGCCTTCGAACAACGATACCACACAGCTTCAAAACGTCGGACCCATCGGCGCAGGCGGAGTAGCCATCCTGAATTGGACCGATTCCGTGGTTATTTCACCGGCTCCCTGCACAGGAACGTTCCCGGTGAATATCGACTTCAGCCCGACTGCCGAAACCACCGATACGTCACCGACAGTATTCGTCGATAATCCCTGGGGCTGCCCTATCGAGGTCGATTGCGCGCACCCCGATATTACCCCGCCAAAATTTCGTAACTCCTTCACGGAATGCGACTCGATCGAGCACGATACCGTTACCGTCCATGACGACACGCTCTACGATACCGGGTTGAAGGACATTACCTACACCTCGCCAAACCTGACGGCTGCGCAATATAGCGTGACCATCGATCCCCCGCCGCCGTATAATTGCATCGACACATCCGTGAAGATTTTCGTCCAGCAAGTCGATACGGTGCATAGCGGGCTTGTGGTCTTTACATTCACGGACTGCGCTGGGAATGTAAGCATGGATACCGTCTGCTTCACAGCCCACCCGCCGGTTCCCGATCTGACGGCCCCACGCTTCTGGATCGATTCCGCTGTGGCCGATTGCCATGCCGAGTGCCAGGAGTGGAATGTAACGGATTCCGTGACGAGCGCTACCAGCATCGACCGCGGCGTGGATTCTCTCGTCATTGTTTCGAACACGAATATGATCCTTTCGGGAGTTCCCGCCGGAGGGAAGTTTCCGCCCGCTACCGCCAAAGCCACGTTCCACGTCTGCGTGATGGATTCCCTGCTCAATGGATCGATCATTCTTCGCGCGAACGACACCTCGCACAATTTCTCCTTCGACACGATCACCTATTGCACCACGGCGGATACACTTCCACCCGTCATCACGCCAACCGATTCAACGACATTCTGGCATGTCCATGTTACGGAAACCCGTCCGTGGGATCGCGGTATTGATTCGGTGTGGCTCGAACAGACAAGTAATGTGACAACAGTTCCTGTGTTGCCGGTGCATCCTGCCGAATGTCCTTCTGCGTTCGATTTTGACATCAGCCCTATCGACACGGCGCTGTGCGCGAGCGCAATGATCTATGCGAAAGATTGCGCAGGCAACGTTGATTCCACACCATATACGTTCACAAAGGGTGCGATTCCTGTGATCGCGGCATCGAAGACAACACTTTGCAGCACGGCGGATTCTGCGGTCCTGGATGCGGGTAGTGGTTACACAGGATATAAATGGTCCAATGGAGACACAACGGAGAAAATAACCGTGGGCGCTGGAATGTATTCGGTCGTAGTACAGGAGGGTTCCGGTTGTCCGGCAACGTCTCAACCAACAACGATAATCCTGTCGCAGGCAACGCCGCAGATCACGCCTCCGGGCCCGCTTGCTATCTGCACGCCCGGCACCGAAACACTCGATGCCGGAGCGGGATTCGCCACGTATCAATGGCTGAGGGATGGCTCTGTTATGACGGACACCACATCTGAAACAGTTACGGTTGGCACTACCGGAAACTACACCGTGCAAGTAACAAATGCCGCCGGTTGCTCAGGAACTTCACAGCCCGTATCGGTCACGATCAATCCCCTGCCATCGGTTCCCACCATTTCAGCCGCCAATGAGGTGCTGACTGCGACGAGTACAACGCCGAATGTAACCTATCGATGGTCGCGCAACGGCACGGCGGTTCCCGGCGCGACGAGCCAGACCACTATCGATTCCACCGGAGGTAGTTATACCGTAACGGTTACCGATGCCAATGGCTGCATGAGCACGTCACAGCCGTTCTCGACTTCCGGCACGACAACCATATCGGTTCAATCGATGGTGTTTGCGCAACAGTCGCAGCAGGTAACTATTCCGCTTACCGTCTCGAATGCGCAGGGCGTTCCGGCAGGTGCTCTTAATTTCAGCGTCACGATCGCATGCAACAAAACGCTGTTGGTTCCAACGCCTGGCTCGTTCTCATCCATGACCGTGGTTGGCGATAGCCTCATCATAGTCTATACTGGCTCCGGTTCCCCTTCGAATGGGACCTTGATGAAACTTCCATTCACGGCTGCGCTTGGGGACGATAGTTGTACCTCTGTAACGATCGATGCGTTCTCGTGGAGCGCGCCTAATATAACGGTGACGACGCAAAACGGCAATTTCTGCCTGAGCAACGTCTGCTATCAGGGCGGACCGCAGCTTATTAATCCGAATGGAACGGTTTCTTTGAGCGACCCGATACCGAATCCATCGAACAACAGTATCGAGATCGCCTATTCGCTGATCGAGCAGGGTCAAACCACGCTCATCCTTTACGATCTGCTGGGGCATGAAGTGCTCCGCATGGTCGATGCCTCGATGGCGCCCGGAACCTATACTGTTGTTGCGGACGTGAGCGCGCTGCCCGCAGGAACATACGTCTATTCGCTTCGCACGCCCACGATCGTGAAGTCCAACCATTTGCAGATTTCCCGCTAAGAGATCCCGACACATGAAAAGCTTTGTTCGTAACGCATCGGGACTCTTCGCAGTCTGTTTGGCATTGCTTGTGCCGAATCTTGTCTCGGCGCAATCGCAACCTTCTGCGCAGTCGCAGCTTCCCCGAATAGATACTTCGAATAGCACGTTCGGTATCTTCGGCGATGGTTCCTGGAACTTCGAGAGCGCCAGTTTCCAGACGCTTCCTGGCATCCCGAATTGCTGTACACTTTTTCAGAGTGGAAATGGCTTCGGATTTGCGGGCGGCCTGTTTTACGATTACGATGCGTCCGGCCCCAGTCACATTGGCATTCGAGCTGGGATCGGTTCGCTTACAGGAACCCTCAAGGCCGATGAATCTGTGGAACTCTCCGTCAATGGCGTCGGCCAGCAAGGCATTGTCGAATATACCATTGCATCGACGTTCACCGTAGCAAGCATCGTGCCGTATTATGCCTACGATCTCGGCGGTCTTCGCCTCATGGCTGGCCCAGACATCGGCATGATCGTAGGGAGTAACTACAATCAGGCGGAAACCATAACTCAGCCATCGAACGAAGGTGTCTTCGTGAACACGAACGAGCGAACGAGGAACGTGTATTCTGGGAAATCCCATCCCTGACGCAGCAAAAACTCGGATCGGTATCATGGCAGGCGCGTCGTACCCGCTCCCGCTGAACTCCACCGGCTCACTGCATCTTATCCCTGAAGTTTCCTTCGATTATGGACTCACCAATATGGTCAGCGGTTTGAGCTGGACAGTGAATGCGCTTCGTGCCGGAGTCAGCATTGGCTATACGCCGGTCACAACGATAGAACCACCCGCTCCACCCCCACCGCCTCCTCCCCCACCGCCCCCTCCGAAGCCGCCAACATTATTTGTAGGGATCAAAGCGTACAGCGTCACCGACGGAGTGAAGGACTCGACCAATCTCTCGGTCGCAGTCGAGGAATTTTATTCCACGACGCAGACGCCGCTGCTTCCCTTCATTTTCTTTGGCCTCGATAGTTCCACGATCCCATCGCGGTATCACAGCCTCAGCGCAAGCCAAACTGCCGATTTCGACGAACACAAAAAAACCGACTCGACCAATAATGTGAGCGTCTATCACGACATTTTGAATATCATCGGCAAGCGCATGCGCGAGCACCCGAACGCGCGACTTACGCTCACCGGATGCACGTCCAACGAGCCGCAGGAACTTGCCGACGAGGGACTCGCGCTTTCCAGAGCGGATAAGGTAGGAATCTATATTGAGAATACCTGGGGCATTTCACCCAAGCGCATCACGCTCGAAAAGCGTGGGCTGCCCGCGAAACCTTCTTCGCTGACCGAGCAGGATGGAAAAGAAGAAAATCGCCGCGTGGAAATTGCCGCGTCCGATCCCGCCATTCTTGCGCCGGTTAACCTTGCCGATACGCAGCTTACCACCAATCCGCCCGGCATGGAATTCGTCCCGACGGTGCATGCACAGGCCGGCGTGAAAAATTGGGATATGTACGTCACGCAGCCTGTCATGACACTCTATCACGAGCACGGAACGGGAACGAAGCCGAAAACGTGGGACTGGGATATGCGGTCCGTCTCGGCGAAGATCCCACGTACCGAAGATACCATCGAGTACGGTCTGGACATCACGGACTCCGCCGGTCAGGAAGTCACGACGACCGGAACGATCCCCGTGCGGCAAAAGACGATCAGTAAGAAACGCCTCGAACGCTTAGCCGATAAAGTTATCGAGCGGTACACCCTCGTGCTCTTCGATTTCGGTTCCTCGAAGATCGATCCGCAGAACGAGCGCGCCATAGCGTACATCCGCCAGCAGATCACGCCGGGAACCCAAGCCTATATCACCGGCTATGCCGACCGTTCCGGCGAGGATACGCTCAATCTGCACCTCACCGAAGACCGCGCGAACAATGTCGCTAAACTCCTCGGAGCAAAGGATTACGTAGCCAAGGGCGTCGGTAAATCACAACTGCTCTTCGATAACAATACCCCCGAAGGCCGCTTCTATTCCCGCACGGTTAATATTACGCTGTATAAGACGATCAATCAGTAGGGGCAGAGTGCTTGTCCCTATGACACGCATTTTGTTGAAGATTTTTTTGTAACCCGAGCGACCCTGTGCGTTCTTGTCTATGGAGGGTTTGATGTTCTATCTTGCTCCCCTGACTTTTTACTAAAATCCTTCAAATCCGTGTTTAAAGCGAAATTTGTTCTATTCACGCTGTTTTCGTGCTTTGCGTTCATCTCCGGTGCGGAGGCACAACAATGGCAAGTTACTCATCACACGTCGAGTGCTGTGGGTGAGGGTATCTACCAGTACAATGCTGTTTCTTGTCACGGAGAGGTGAGTATGGTTATTTGCGAGAAGAATGTTCTTGATTCAGGAGTACACGTTCAGGTGTTCGTCTTTCTTCGGAGCAATAATGGTGGTCAATCATGGCAGGAGTTCGATCCTCCACTGTTGCAGAATTATGGAATTTCTGCCGGTAATTATGAACTCAGCGGGATACAGGTGATTGACTCGAATAACATTGTCGTGTGTGGGTCCGCAGGTGTTATTCTCCGCACATTCGATGGAGGGGTAACGTGGACAAAACAGAGTTTTTCCGATTCCTCTACTATTCCAGACTTTACATGTGTTCATTTTTCCGATCCTGCAACGGGAATCGTTACAGCAAATGGTAATGTAATAATAAACGGTAATCAGGCAGGAACTCCCGACCTTTATACTACGACAGACAGTGGGAACCACTGGAAACCTGTTCCCCTCCCAACCGATCCGAGCCTGACCATTGGACATTCCTATGGTGCGGGGATTTACCGAGTTGCGTTTCCCAGCAACTCCACTTCCATTGAGAACGAAATATACACTACGCACGATAATTGGGATACCTACGACTCAGCCAAAGTAGCTGGTCCGCTCACGCTCGATCTCTTGGGGTACAGTTTCGGATTAGGCGATACTATAGTAGCTTACAATTTGAACGGAAGCCCCGATCCTGAGCTGACAACGGACGGTGGACTGTCATGGCTGGAACCAAGCAACCTAAATGATTCTACTTTTGATGCCACGGACATGTCATCATTGGATCAAAACCCAGTTTTCTTGGTAGGTGGGGAATTCGACTCGACCCGCTTTAATAATGTATTTGTCAGTTTCGATAATGGGACGACATGGCAAACCCGACTTATACAATCTGCAAATGACACTCCAATTTTTTGGATCAGGCACGTTGCAGTAACAGGAAGTGGCGAGGCTGTTGCAATAATTGTTGCACAGCGTGGCGCAGGTCAGAACGTTGAACAGGACTACCTGGGGTACCTTGCACCCATTCAGGCCAGCGTCAATGCACCGTCTCCCCTTCCATCCAATTTTGCAATTTATCCCAATCCCGCGACAAACGAAATTCAAGTCACATCGAGTGAAGGAAATATTTCAATTCTCGATCCGCTTGGCCGTAGTTATGAGGTGAAGCAAACCAGCAACACGCTCGATGTTTCAGCGCTTCCATCTGGCGTGTATTTCATAAGCGATGGCGTGAGCCGTGCTAAGTTTGTGAAGAAATAGCACCCAGCCGCTCTTCTCGTACCACCTTCATCGTTCCATCGGGCTGCGGCACCACCCATTGCAGGAGGTTGGGTTCCGGAGAGATCACCATCGGCTCGCCGGAGCGGCGGTGGGCTTCTATTACTTTATCTATGGCGCGCTGTCCTGCTTCAATTACTTGATCCATATTTCCTCCATAATTCTCCATACATAAATTCATCAACAACAATTCGTTTCGTCGAAGTGCCGGAAGCAATCTTACCGAAGATTTGTGAAGAGTTATCGAATAATTGCCACTCATCAGCCATTGGAAGATAGAGATCGAAGAAATTTTGCAGGCTGCGGTCGTATCTGCGGAGCACATCTTCGCGCGGCACGTTGTGTCCTCCCTCGCGTACCCGCTCCGCGATCCGACTCAGTGAAAGTTCTACGGAGTTGAGATAAATGTAATAGAGCCGAACATCATAGCCGATCTCTTTTGCCATTTCAATGAGAGAAAGATAGGTTTTCCCGCTCAAGGTCGTCTCTAACGCGAAGGAGATCTTTTCGTCGATGAGTTGGTGAACGCGCGTGAGAAGAATTCTCCCTGCCTCGATCATCGCACCTCCGGCTCGAACGGTGAAATACCCTTCGCGATGAGGTCGGGATTGACGAATTCGCGGACGTTCGTGTACTCCGGTAAATAGGTATTGATGAACGTCGTCTTGCCCGCCCCGTTCGGGCCGGCGATGAGGAGTAGTTCGAGATTTGTGTCGGGCATGCGTTTCGGGAAGATGATACTTACCGAAATGGGTTTCGGATCGTAAGCGTCCTATCGACGATGAGGCCATCCTGCATGTCTTCACTGTAAAACTCTGAGGCCCCTGCCTGAAGTGCGGCGGCGATCATCAAGCTGTCCCAATGAGAAAAATGGTATTGGTTGCGTAGCTCGCTGGCTTTCAGGAAGTCATGTTCGGTTGGGATGATCGGCTCATAATGCCTGTAGAAGCTACGGATAATTTTTTGAATTTGCGATTCATCAAAATGAGCTTTTCGAAGCAACGAATTGCAGACTTCTCCGATGGTCTGCAAAGAAATACCGATGTCACCCAACGCTATCAATTGTTTGGCGCGTTCATGTTTGGAAAGTCCCTGGCTATCGGTGAACGCATAGAACCAGACGTTTGTATCCAAAAACTTCACTTCTTAGCGTCCTTCATAGATTTCGTCACGCGTGGGCGCCTTTATACCAGGAATGATGATAGGATTCTCGAGATAATACTCAATAGCATCTTCGTCTTCGCGCATCGGTCGGCGAGGCGGAATATCGTCAACGATTGGTGGCACAGTGACTTTTACATGGAGCAGTTTTTTTCGTGCAAGTTCATTGCGGTATTGATCGGGAACAGGGATAGTCCCTTCCTTGCTCAAGTGCGTATCAAACTCGATGTAGTCCATAAACATACAAACCCCCGCGCCACAGAATTAGTTGAGTCATGCGAAAACTCTTACGCACCGTTCGGATCTCGAAATTTTCGTTTTTAAACATCCTCGCCAAAAATGTGCTATATTAGGCACTACTATAATGAGCACCTATTCTTGGAGAAATTCAAAATAGAACCACGATTCACCGGATTTTCAGGATAAGGAAAAGAATGGAAAACATAGCTTTCATTATGAACGAGTTCCTTGAGAAAGGCAGTTATCAACATTTGTCACAGCAAATGGTGAAATCATCTCAGAATTGAGGGTCGATTGTGAGTAATCGGGAACTCACAAAAAAGAAAAACGGCACCTATTTCACGGAGACACATAATTATGCGAGGAACAACATTACTTACACAAAACCGCTTCGAAACCACACACCGCGAAACCTTCGACGACGGCTGGGAAACCTTAGCCGAAGAATTACCGGTACTTCAAACTCAATTTCTCCCGGACCACGCGAAAAGCATTCTGTTCAAGAACGACAGCCCGGACATACCGACGGCCTATTCGCTGAACGCCTATCGCGGATGCGAGCATGGCTGCGCGTATTGCCGCGCCAGGCCGTATCACGAATATCTCGGATTTAATGCCGGCATTGATTTCGAAACGAAAATTATGGTCAAGCACGACGCGCCGGAATTGCTGCGGAAGGAATTCAGCAATCCGCATTGGATGCCGCAGTGCATTATGATGAGCGGCAACACGGATTGCTATCAGCCCGCCGAACGCACGCATCAACTGACGCGGAAATTGCTCGAAGTGTTTCTGGAATTTCGAAATCCAGTGAGCATTCTTACGAAGAACGCGCTCATCCTGCGCGATCTCGATCTGCTGAAAGAACTCGCGCAGTTAAATCTGGTGCGAACGATGCTTTCGATCACATCCATCGATCCGGAACTTCGCCGCAAGCTGGAACCGCGCACTTCAACGGCAGATAGAAAATTCCACGCAATGGCCGAGCTTGCAAAAGCAAATGTTCCGGTTGGCGTGATGGTCGGGCCGATCATTCCGGGATTGAACGACAATGAAGTTCCCCAAATTCTGAAACGCGCAAGCGAGAATGGCGCGAAATGGGTCGCGCATACGATCCTGCGATTGCCCTACGCCGTCGCTCCGATCTTTACGGACTGGCTCGAAAAGAATTACCCGGAAAAAGCAGGACGCGTTATTACACGTATTCGGATGATCCGCAACGGGAAGTTAAACGATCCGAATTGGGGCACACGCATGTCGGGTTTGGGCGGCTATGCGGATTATATGCACAAGGTCATCGAGGCGCTCTCGCTGAAATATGGCATGACGGGCCACCGGGAACCGCTATCGGTGGATCAGTTTCGACGAGCGGGCGCGTGGGGGTTGTTTTGAAGGATAAATTAATCAGCACTTTCTATCTTATATTTTTGTATTCTCAAGACGATGACCGATTATATTGAGCGAATTAATACCGAACTAATCTCTTCCGAGGAATCTCTCTGCGAAGCGTTGGATCTTTTTGGCGGTTGCGGAGGCCTATCGCTCGGGTTTGAATCTTTAGGCATTTCTACCATCGGATTTGAGAAGGATCTTGATGCAGTGAATACTTATAATCGTAACCTAAAAGGCCATTGCGAGAACGTCCTTCTTTCACTTGATTCACAGTACCCAAGTACCAAGATTTTAATTGGTGGCCCTCCTTGCCAACCCTTTAGCGTTGGCGGACATCAATTTGGACTTCATGACTCACGAGATGGATTTCCAATTTTTATTGCAGCCGTCGAAAAGCTCCAACCTGAAATTTTTCTCTTTGAGAATGTGCGAGGACTTCTCTACAGCAATCGGTGGTACTTTGATGAAATCGTCCAAGCTCTTGAAAAACTCGGATACCTGGTAGAACACCGGCTCTTGAATGCTATCAAATATGGAGTTCCACAGAATAGGGAGCGATTATTTGTCGTTGGGCATCGCGGAAAATTCCGATTCCCGGCGCATGAAGTAAAAGCTTATACTGTTTCGGACGCAATCGGAGATTCTCTACATTCGTTCGAAGAGGATTCAAAATTTTTAACCGAATCGATGGATCGATACATTAAAAAGTATGAAATAGCTTCGAAGTGTATTAATCCGCGAGATTTAGATCCGAACCGGCCATCAAGAACCCTCACATGTAGAAATATCGCTGCTCCGACCGGGGATATGATTCGCTTGAGGCTACCGGATGGCAGACGGCGCAGATTATCCGTTCGTGAAGCCGCAAGGCTTCAAAGCTTTCCCGATTGGTTCAGATTTGAAGGGAATGAAACAAGCCAATTCTATCAAATTGGTAACGCAGTGCCTCCGATGCTCGGACGCGCACTTGCAAAATCAGTTATCAACTATCTCAATAGTCAGTTCCGGCACTCCTTCGATGATATTATGCAGATGAATTCGGAGAGTCAATCTCTTCTCCTTACAATTTGAAAATGCCGAAGCGTCAAGAAAAGAAATCCAAGTCGAAGGCGTTGCAGTCGTTAATCCATACGACCTGCGAAATACTATCGGAAATTGGAATCCCGATGTCTGAACTTTCAGATCGGCGCAAAGAATTGATGGCGTTAAGCGTTATGGCGCTCGGAGGAATCAAAAGAAGCTGGACGGAGAACAATCAAATAAAGCCACTTCGCTCTCGTGACATTATTGAATTTCTTCAGAATCATTATGACGAAAACATTTCCTCTGGCTCTTATGATGACATCAGACGAAAACATCTAAAATATCCCGTGCTATCTAACGCAGTAATTAGAAGTAAACCCAATGCTGCAACGAATGATGGAACCCGAGGCTATCTTCTCAATCCTGAATTTAAGGATCTGGCTGCTTCATTCCGTACTCTTGAATGGGAAATGAAACTCAAGACATTTATTGGAACTAATAGTCGGCTCGATAAAAAGCTTTCTAGAGAACGAAATCTGCCGAAGATACCTGTTGCACTACCGGATGGACTCCATGTGGAACTCAGTCAAGGCAAGCATAATGAATTACAGAAGGCTATCATCGAGGAATTTCTACCCCGGTTCACAAGTGAACCAGAAGTTCTCTATGTTGGCGATACATCGAATAAGGGTCTGCATAAAAACGAAAAACGGCTTTCCCAAATAGGCTTTTTCGAACTCTCTCACGAAGAACTACCCGATGTGATCGCATACATGCCGAGCAACAATTGGTTATTTCTCATCGAGGCGGTTCATTCAACTGGACCAATGAGCGAGGAACGGCTTCTTCAACTTAAAAAACTAACAGCCACTTGTTCGGCTGAGATCGTGTATGTTACGGCATTTCTGACGAAAAAAGATTTCCAAAAATGGAGCGGGCAAATAGGATGGGAAACGGAAGTTTGGATTGCTGAACGCCCGGATCACATGATCCATTATAACGGCGAGAAATTTCTTGGGCCATATAAGAAAGAATGAAATTCTTGCCTCAAAAAAATTTTCGCATTTCTCATACGAGCGAAAATATTGTCGTATATTGATTGTGTTATTATAGGCACCTATGAACCTCATCCTCTGTCATCTCGATATGGACGCATTCTTCGCTTCGGTCGAAGAAAAGCACGATCCGAGCCTGCGCGGCAAACCCGTGCTGGTATGCGCCGGTCCGGTGGGACGCGGAGCGGTGGCTTCCTGCAATTATGTGGCGCGGCGGCTGGGCATAAAAACGGGCATGAGCACGCAGGAAGCGTTGCGCCAATTTCCTCAGGCGGTTCCCGTGCGCGCGAATTACGAGCACTATCAGGAGGCTTCCGAGCAAATTCTGCGTATTATCTACCGGTTCACGCCGGATGTCGAGCCGCTGAGTTTGGATGAATCGTTTTTCGAATTCACGCACGTTCCGCGCTACCGCGACGATCCACTTGCGGCAGCGCAGGCCATTCAGCGCGCAATAGATGAGGAACTTGATCTAAGTTCCTCCATCGGCATCGCGAGCGGAAAAGTGCTGGCCAAAATCGGAAGCGATTTTAAGAAGCCGCATGGCATTACGGTCGTGCCGTTCGGCTATGAGCAGGACTGGATCGCCACACTGCCCGTCGAAGCCGTGCCGGGCGTTGGAGCCGCTACAGAACGGAAACTTAAAGAGCTTGGCATCGAAGTATGCGGCGATATTTGCCAGATGGCTCCCGGCGTACTGCGCAAGCTGTTCGGGAATGTTCACGGGACTTTTCTCTGGA
The DNA here is from genome assembly GCA_963776895.1 of Ignavibacteriota bacterium. GTDB lineage: Bacteria > Bacteroidota > Ignavibacteria > Palsa-1295 > Palsa-1295 > PALSA-1295. The sequence continues at coordinate 186,392 of CAVZOL010000009.1, forward strand.
ACATGGCGCATGGCCGCGATGCGCGTCCGCTCACGAAGCGCGGCGCGGCGAAATCCATATCGCACCAAAGCACGCTGCAAAAAACGACGACGGATAAAGATTATGTGGAATCGCTCTTGCTTTATATTGCCGAACGCTGCCTGTGGCGTTTACGAACGAGCGAAATGAGAACTCGCAGCCTTTCGATCTACATGCGATTCGCCGATCAGCGATTCGCGCAGCGCATGAGCCATCTAAAAATTCCTACGCAATCGGAGCAGGTTATCTTCCCGCTTATTTCCGCAATGACGCGCGAGATCTGGGCCGCAAACCCGCGCCCACGCGTAACGTTCATCGGAGTGCATCTCTCGGATTTCCAGCCAGCCACGGCACAGGAAAAATTATTTTTTGACGATACAGAAAAAAAAGAACGCCTTTCGCGTGCCATGTCTGGCCTTCGTGAAAAATTTCACTCACCGGTCGTCACCAGCGCCCGCACGTTCGGATTGCATCACTCCTATCGCCTCTCGCAAGCGGGGCTTTCATTCAGCACGGCAAGCGTCGAGAAGAAAGAATCGGCGGAAATGAAGGAGCGTGAAGCGAAGAAACTTATGACGATGGAGGAAGTAATGTAGGAGCTATTCGGACAAATGCAGGGAAATCGGCTTTTGCTCCATCGTTCCCACTCAATATATCGACTTATATTCCTCCCTCAGAAGATCGGGCCATTGCTCATCCCAATTTGATTCATAAACAGTAAAATCGGAACCCTGGCAAGAGACTTGGCTTCCCTCATATACGAACGTCCACTTAATCCATTCGCCATCCTGCTGCCCCAATTCGCCACGCACAAACTTTTGATATAATTCAAAACGTGGTATGACAAGGAAGCTACCCCATTTGCCATTCCTTCGCAATGCGAGCACATACGTAAGTTCCACAGTTGGCGTAAGAACAAGTTGACTTCGCTTGAAACGGAATTGAGCACTACATCGCTTGTTTTCCTCGGATGCGGTTGCAGTTTTTACTTGTACGGGCCAATACCCTTCTTTTCCATCTTCAATTACGAACACGTCCTCTCCAACATCTATTTCTGGCGTCGCGGCATTATATCCTCAATATAAAAATTCCGAGAGAACCGCTAACTCACCGCTTCGTCCGACGAAAAGGGATTTTCGATCAGGCATTCGCGGGAGGGAAAATTTTTGAACGCGTGATGGGATCAATCACCTCAAAGCCACCAAGCTGACGTAATTCAGATTCCGATAGCTGAGTTAGAAGTTGAGCAACCTGGTCGTAAAGAGCGCCGCGGAACTGCTCAAAATCGCTTGCCGTGTCAAAAGCAATGAAGACACGCGGCAACGGGTGAAGCTCCGGCCACTGCTTTCTGAGTTCGGCCATGCTTAGAGGATTCAAACTGAATGTGAATCCATCGCGTTGGGGGCTTCGATCGATTTGCACCATGAAAGTTGAAAATAGAATGATTTTTTATTGTAACATCGGGTGTAACATCGACAACTCCGAACTGGTTTGCCGTTGCCTTAATCGAAAAATAAACAAAAACAATATCCCATCGGAAACCAATCTGCTCATTTTGGGTTTCCATAGCTCTTCACGCTCGGTTCATCCTGGCGAACCGGTAAACGTGCATGGGTAACGATATAATGAATTCATGATCTGTTCATCGAAACCTTAGCAATAAATGACCGTATCGTGCGCTTGGAAACTGATAGCTCAATTTCGGTTTCCTTAGCTCCTTGATGCATCCAGACACTACTATCGTTAAGCCAACCGCCGATCTGAGCAGCCGCATCGTCGATGCGGCGCGAGAGCTATTTCATGAGCATGGATACTCAAAAGTATCCGCGACCGAGATCGCGCAAGCGCTTGGGATCAGCAAAAAGACGCTCTATAAGGAATTCGAAACAAAGGAAGACATTCTTCGCGCGGTGATCTTGCCGAAGCTGAAGGAATCCTCAGAACGGATCGACGCGGTTCTTGCAAATAAGGCGATGCCCTTTCTGGATAAGCTGAAGGAAGTGATGTCCATGATCGGTTTTCAGCATCAGCGTGTTTCGCCGGTCTTGTCGCGGGATGTGTTCATTCACGCGCCGGAAGTATGGCAGGAAATTTACGAGGTCAAACAAGCACGCTTTCGAAAATTTGGGACGCTGCTCGAAGAAGGGATCAAACACGGCGTGTTTCGCTCGGATGTACCGGCGGAAGTTATTTTACGTAGTTATACCGCCGCCGTCGAGAACTTAATGGCGCCGCAAACGCTCGGCGAACTTCCCTGCACGGCACAAGTCGCGTTCCAAAGTTTGATAACTATTCTCTTCGAGGGTATTCTCGAAACGGATACGCGGAAAAAGGCTCCGAAGCGGAGAACGCTGCTCCGAAAGCCGGCGCGTTCGGTAGCAACACGGTCGCGCAATAAAAAAATAGTTCATTCGTCTAAGTAGCAATTTTAAATCGTCTAACAAAAGTCAGTCACCTTTTTCATCAATCGCATGGCAGAAACAAATACGGAAGAGCAGAGCACAACAGAAAAAAAAGGTATCGTGCGGAGAGTGATGCCGTTTATTTTCCTGGCCGTTCTCGTCGGAGCCGGGTTCTTCGGATGGCATATCATTCAATACAATAAAGTTCACGAAAGCACGGACGACGCCCAGATCGATGTGGACATCACGCCGATCATCCCGCGCGTTGCCGGCTATGTTGCCGAAGTTCGCGTGAACGATAACGATCCGGTGGATTCGAACGAGATCCTTGTCACACTCGATACCAATGACCTGTACCTGAAGGTGGAAGCTGCTGAAGCTTCTCTCATGAATGTGCAAGCTGCGGCAAAAAGCTCCGAAGCAACCGCTTCCGTTGCGCACGCGAATGTTGCAACGGCAGAAGTCGATCGGCAAAAGGCTGCCGACGATCTTTCTCGTGCCAAGAATCTTTTCGCCGGCGGCGCGATCACGAAGGAGAAGCTCGATAACTATAAATCGGCGGATGAAGTCGCCGCAGCTCAGTTGAAGAGCGCTACCGATGCGGCGTCGGCATCCGAGGCACAAGTCGCCGTCGCTGAGTCGCAGATCAAGCAGAAGCAAGTCGATCTTGACAACGCAAAACTGCAACTTTCGTACAGCACGATCGTCGCGCCGGTATCCGGTATCGTCGCGAAAAAGAATGTGGAGGTTGGCGAGTATATCCAGCAGGGCCAGCCGCTCATGGCGGTTACACAGCGCGATATTTGGATCACGGCCAATTTCAAAGAGACGCAAATGCATGACTTGCAGATCGGTCAGCCGGTCGAGATCGATGTCGATGCCTATCCGGACTCTACCTTCCACGGGAGGGTACTCTCTATTTCACCGGCAACGGGCGCGAAATTCTCGCTCTTGCCTCCGGATAATTCCACCGGGAATTTTGTAAAAGTTACCCAGCGCGTACCCGTTAAAATTCTTGTGGATCGTGGCGATTATTCGAAATCCCCGCTCCGGCCCGGCATGAGCGTGGATGTAACGGTTTCGACCGGAAAATAATGTAGCCGTGGCCTTTAGGCCACGGTGTTAACTTACAATATTTATTTTATTTCTCCGTGACCTAAAGGTCACGGCTACGAATGGCAGAACAAGGTTTTCGTAAATGGATCATCGTTATCACCGTCGTTACGGCGGCGGTGATAGAACTCATCGATACCTCGATCGTGAACGTCGCGATCTCGGATATGAGCGCGTCCCTCGGCGCGACGATCGAGGACGTCGCGTGGGTCATTACGGCCTACGCGATCGCGAACGTCATTATCATTCCTATGACGAGCTTTCTCGGCGGGCTGTTCGGACGCAGGAATTATTATGTGTTTTCCATTTTACTCTTCACGGCAGCATCCTTTTTTTGTGGCAATTCCCATACGCTTGTAGAGCTTGTCTTTTTTAGATTCATGCAGGGTATTGGCGGAGGAGCGTTGCTTTCTACCTCGCAATCCATTCTCTTCGATACGTTCACGATAAAAGAACGCCCGATGGCTGCGGCCATTTTCGGTTTGGGCGTCGTCATTGGGCCAACGATCGGCCCGACGCTCGGCGGATGGATCGTCGATAATTTTACCTGGCCGTGGATCTTCTTCGTCAATCTGCCGATCGGCATTACCGCTGCCATTCTTTCCTGGACGTATGTAAAAGAACCGAAGGACGAACGGAAAGTGGGACGCATCGACTGGGAAGGGATCGTATTGCTCATTGTTGGGATCGCTTCGCTGCAATATGTGCTCGAACGCGGCGAAACCGAAGACTGGTTCAATTCCCGCACTATCGTGACGCTCACGGTGACCTCTGCTATTGCACTCATCCTTTTTATCTGGCGCGAACTGACGACGGAACATCCGGTCGTGGAACTGCATGTGCTCAAAAGCCGAACACTCGCATCCTGTGCATTCCTGACATTCATCATCGGGTTTGGACTATTCTCCTCTGTTTTTGTAATTCCCATCTTTGCACAGCAATTGCTGGGTTATACCGCGATGCAAACCGGTTTGCTGCTGCTTCCGGGAGCGATCGTCACGCTCTTTGTCTTGCCCTTTGTGGGCAAGATACAAGAACGAGGAATGCCGCCTCAACTCATGATCTTCACCGGATTTGCGCTTACTGCCGTCTATACGTTCATGCTTTCGCGCATCAGCCTCGATGCAGGATGGTGGACCTTTTTCGGCCCGTTGGTGATTCGCGGCATTGGGCTTCCGCTTTGTTTCATTCCCATTACGACGCTTGCAGTATCCGGGCTGAAACCGAGAGATATTCCGCAAGGCGTTGCGCTCAATAATATGATGCGCCAGCTTGGCGGGTCATTTGGAATTGCGATCGTCAATACCTATTTGGCGAGCCGTATGGCCGTCAATCGCGTCGGGTTGATCGCGCATGTTACGCAGTATGGCGCAGCCACGCAGCAGCGGTTGAATGGGCTGGTGCAATCGTTCGTTTCAAAGGGTTCGACACTTGCCACGGCTAAACAGCAGGGGCTTGCCGCGCTGGAAGGCATGGTGACCCGGCAGGTCATGATAAAAAGTTATCTCGATATTTTTGTTTTTGTCACGATCTTTTTCGTGGCCTGTTTACCGCTCATTCTGACCATCCGGAAGGGACACGTCGTAGCAACGGCAGAAATGGCGGCTGCGCACTAAAGGAACATGATGACGTTTAAATTATGAAGTATGAAATGAAAAACATAGGAATTATTTTAGCCCTCACGATCGGATTTGCTTCCGGATTAAAGGCCCAGAGTGCCGACACGCTCACGCTTTCGCAAGCTGTCGCGATGGCGATCAAACATTCGCCCGCGCTCGAAGCAGGCATGGCGGCCATCGATCAGGCCAAAGCGCAGTACAACGAAGCTGAAAGCTACACGCAGCCGCAGTTCGCCGGCGACGCCAGTTATTCGCGTATCGATCCAGTCGTATCGATCCCCTTTTCGCTGCCGGGCCTGAACGAAACGTTCGTCACCGAGCCAAATAACAATTACAACGGCAACTTCTCGGTGCAACAGATCCTCTGGGCCTTCGGACGGTATGACGCCGGCGACCGTCTGGCGGAGGTCGGCATTAAAAACGCGCAGGATAATCTCGATGCCTATAAAGCGCAGGCTGCGTATGCCACCACGCAGATCTACTATTCGATCCTTACGACCGATGAAGGTATCCGTGTAGAACAAGACCAACTAAAAGTGCTTCAGGGTGACCTTACCGATGCCGATCAACGGGTGAAACAGGGAACGGCCACTTCGCTCGATACCCTGAATTTTGTCGCGCGTATTTCCCAGACACAAAGCGAGATCGCCGATCTCAATGCCGGACGCAGAAAACAAGTTGCGAGCCTGCGCAGGATCCTCGGAATGGAGCCGGGAACCCCGATAAATGTTACGCGCCCGGCGGTCGCCACTCCGATGTCCGAGGATCTGAACGTCCTCGATTCTATCGCGGAAAAACAGCGTCCGGAGCTTGTCATGGCAAAGGACGCCGAAAATACCGCGCTTCTTCAAATCGATTATACAAAGCACAACAACGACCCGATGCTCACCGCAAGTGCTACCGGAGGTGTGAAGGACGGCTATTTGCCAAATCTTACACAAGGCAAGCTTAATTGGATAGGAACCGTCGATTTTCACATCCCCATCCTGGATGGTGGCCGCACGCAAGCGCAGATTGATGAAGCCTCCGCACAATATCGCGAAGCGCAGGCGCATACCGAAGACGTCAAACTGGGCGTGCAGGAAGACGTGGAACAGGCTCTCGCCGATCTTCAATCCAGCCGCGCGCGCCTGAAATTAACGGACGTACAAATTGAGCAGGCACAGCAGGCGTACGATATTGCTGAAGTCCGCTACAAGAACGGAGCGGCAACAAATTTAGATGTGCTCACGGCAGAGGAAGCGCTCGAACAGGCAAAGCTCCAGCAGGCACAGCTTATGTTCTCGCTCGAAGTGAGCCAGTATAATCTGAATAAAGCTATCGGGACTCCGATGTGGTAGGAAGATTACCGGATGAAGAGAATCTTGCAAACCTTTTGCTCGGCGATCTTGTCGAATTCGGCGTGATCGTAAGTGACTAATGTTGCATTGAGTCGTCTGGTAAGAGCAACAGCGAACGTGTCGGCGATTGAGATTTTTTTGATGCTGATTTAAGTTGTCCCGCGTCTTCCATAGCGCAGGATCCATGTCCTCTCGAATCTCGATTCCTACTTCCATTGCTACATCGAGACTTCTGTTCGCGGCTTGAACTCCTTCTGACCGGTCGAGGTCGTAATAGACCTCATACATGTTGATAGCATGCATAGCAACCTTAGATTGGATATCCATCAAAATATCCCTGACGACCTCGCCACCTGCTTCACGCCGAAAGAAGGCTATCAACGCACAGGCATCGAACGTGTAATTCACGTTCGACGATTCCTTTTATTACGCTCTTCAAATTCAATCTCTTCCTCCTTGCGACGAGCAAAGTCTTCGGAACTCGTCTTCGAATGCGAAAACAAACCGAAGGCCAGAAGAACGCGGGCCTTTCGATCGATTTCTGATTTCGAGGTAGATTTCCGTTTTACATGTTTAGCGCTGGTGTGCATAAAAGTTAAACAAGAGGAATAGGCTGTAAAGGTTCTAATTATTTGAATGTCGATAAGAAAGTAAACAAATAAAGTAACCACTTCCTACCTCGGCGGTCCATACATCAGCAATTGATACCGAGGGCTGTTCCGAATGTTATCGAAATCGGGATCGGATTCGACCTCGGCTTTTCTCCCTGGTGCAAAGACAAATAATTTTTCAAGAATCTCCACAGCCTCATCGGCCTTGTCCGACTTTGCAAGCGTGCAGGCCGCATTGAAATTCAATCGAACATCCTTAGGATAGAGCGGGAGCAGCGAGTCGTAGATTGCTTCGGCCTGTGCATCGAGCCCTGCCAGATCGAGCGCTATCGCTAAGTTGGCAGTCAGGCTCTCGCTATCGGGATACTGTGCCATTCGTTGTTTGCACATAATGATGGCCGCTCTCCCGTAGTCCTTGGCGCGACCGACATCGTTATCGCGGTCGGCAGCAATGCCGGCGCTAAGATAATAAGCAAGATTCGAAGAGTCGAGTTGAATGGCACGTTCGAAGAGTGCGAGCGAGCGCGTTTTGTCGCTGCCAATAAGCATATTCGCAACGCGAGCACAGGCCGATGCATTGTTCGGATGCGCGGCTAAGTTCGCTTCGGCCTTCCTGAGATCGATCTCGCTGGAGGTCACCCCATGCAGGAATCCGCACAGCTCGTTACAGATCCGTTCCCGGATCGGGAACAGTTCTGTTTCGTTACCACTGTAAGATTCTTCCCATATCTCCCCGCCGCGCGCTGCGTCGAAGATCCGGGCAGAAATAAAATTGACATCGTGCGATTTGCGAACCAGCCCCTCGACGATAAACCGCGCATGCAATTCTTTTGCGATGGCAAGTGCATTAAGCCGGGAATCGCGATATGGAGCAGACACCGATGCGCCGACCGTTGTAACGGAATTGATCGCCGAGAGCTGCGTAAGAAGCGCGTCGGAGAAAATATCGAGATTGTGCGTGCTATCCTGATCGAGATTGACTGTAGCAAACGGAAGCACTACCACGGGATTAAGCATTTCTGCTTCTTTGGGACCGGGCCGAAACGCAAGAAACAGAACTACGCCGATCACCACCAACGCCGCGATGCCAGCCATCATCCTGATATGGGCGCGCCGGGTGCTGAACTTAGAACGCTCTGACCCACCGGCTGCCGCCTGAGCACCCTCCAGCTTTACAACCTGGCTCTTGAGGGCACGCAGAATCGCTTCTTCATCATGAAAGTTCGTTTTCTGAATACCGGCGAGCGCATATTCCAATCTGCCCGGAAGTTCAACACTACCGATCTCGATCGGCAGGATGATCTTACCGTGTTCGGCGGCTAACGCGATCTCTTTGGCAACATTGGGCGAAGCCGCAGAGGACTCGGAAAGAAGCGCGATAAAGATCTCGCTCGTCTTGATATTTTGCACGATCTCATCCGACCAGATCGAGGCGCCGGCGATGGCCTCCTGGTCGATCCACACGGAGTAACCCTCGCGCCGGAGCAGCGCAAGCAGGTGCATCGCATGTTTCTCATCTTCGCGAGAATAGCTTATGAATATTCCTGGCGACATGGCAAATCTGTAACTAAAACGACGTTCCGACCCCTGAACACTTGGAACCGAACTGAGAGTTCTCATCATCTCAGGGCTTTCCAAACCGACCCCGGAGGGTTGGAACATAACGAATTACGGCTCGTAGGGTAAGTTCTCCCCCGATCTATAGCCGGCTGCGCGAAAGGAGCCATAAGCTTAACCCGGTGGTTATCTATTTATTCATGCGATTTCGGTCGCGCCTTTGGGGCGCATTTGCCTTGTTTTTTTTTACCACTCCTCTTTTGGCCCAAAGTGGCAAAGTGGATCATGCGGGTTCGCTCGCCTATTCCCGAGCAGGTTTTGAGTTCGAGCAAAAAAAGGAGTATAAATACGCCCTTTTCGAATACGATACCGCAGCGAAATTAGATCCCACCTATCCCTACCCCGTCGAGCGCATTGGCGGAATGTATCAGGTCCTGAAAAATTACCCGAAAGCCATTGATGCTTACGAACATGCGATCCGGCTCGATTCCATGTTCGATGTCTATAATTATTACAATCTGGGACTCTCCTTTCATGTCGTGCGGAAATATCGACAGCGCCGTCTTCGCGCTGAGGGAATTTATTGCGCGGATGGATCCTGTGAACAAGGAAGATAGCGCCGCCATGTTCGACGCCGATTGGTGGATCAAATTCAATCTCGGATGCATCGGAAGTGCAGGCACGGCCGAAAAACACCGACGAACCCATTCCGCTCTCCGACGTCAATAGTAAATACGAGGATTTCGGCCCCACTGAAACCGCCGATGGCAACACGCTCTATTTTACATCGACGCGTCCGGGAACGAACTCAAAGGAAGAAATTGAAACCAAAGATTATGGCGAAGATCTGTTCGTGACTCACCGCGACTCAACCGGGCACTGGATGAAGCCCATACCGCTGCCGCCACCGCTCAACTCGATCGACGATGAAGGCGCCTCCTTCGTTAGTGCCGATGGGCAGACCATGTATCTCAGCCTGTGCCGAAGGCCGGACGGCATGGGCGATTGCGATATTTATGTCTCCCATCTCGTCGGCGACGTTTGGACGAAACCACAGCCGCTCGGTCATCCCCTTAACTCTGTCGCTTGGGATGCCGAGCCCAGCGTGACCGCCGATGGCCAAACCATGTATTTCTCCAGCCGCCGGCATGGTTCGATCGAAGGCTCTGAAGATATTTATGTCTCGTATAAAAATACGGATGGTTCCTGGTCCGTGCCTACGAATTTGGGTGAGCCGGTCAACACGCGCTATAACGATCGCTCGCCATTCATTTCCGCCGATGGAAAAACGCTCTATTTTTCCTCGAACGGCCATCCCGGTTTTGGGAACCACGATTTGTTCATGACCCGCAAGCTCGACGATGGAACCTGGAGCGTGCCCGTCAATCTTGGCAGGCCCATTAATGGCTATGGCGACGATGTGTTCCTTACCATCCCTGCAAGCGGCGATAAAATTATTTTTTCCAGCCAACGCGACGATGCGCGCGGACCGCTGAATTTATTTGAAGCAAAACTTCCCCTTGAATTTCGTCCGGGGCCTGTTACCTTGGTTGAAGGAATGGTCTATGACCGTGAGACGCTTCAACCTGTTGGCGCGGAAGTAGATGTTAACGATCTCAAAACCGATAAATTAGTCGCCACTTATCATTCCAATAAAGTGAGCGGCAAGTTCTATATCACGCTCGGCACCGGAAAGGAATATGGCGTCACAGCAACCGCGCCCGGATACGCGCCGTTTTCAGACCATTATACTGTGCCCGATACGATCTCCTACCGCAAAGTGGAACACGATCTTCCGCTGACAAAGCTGCCAAATTATGCAGCCATTCATGCTGCCGATAGCGCGAAACAAGCCCGCGACAGCATGCTGGCCGTTGCCAGCCAAGGGATTCCGACGAATGGAAAAGGTAACGGAAATGGAAACGGGAACGGAAATGGAAACGGGAACGGGAATGGTAACGGAAATGGAAACGGGAACGGGAATGGTAACGGGAACTGGAATGGTAACGGTAACGGAAATGGTAACGGTAACGGAAATGGAAACGGTAACGGTAACGGTAACGGAAATGGAAACGGAAATGGAAATGGTAATGGAAATAACGGATACATCGATCACTCCGGCGACAGCTTGTTTGCGATGATCGGGAACGGTGGGAATGGAAACGGTAACAGCAATGGGAATAACGGATACATCGACCACTCCGGCGACAGCTTGTTTGCACTGATTGGTAACAATGGTAACGGCGGGAACGGGAATGGCGATGGTAACAACGGCTATATCGATCACTCTGGCGATAGCCTATTCGCGCTGATTGGCAATAACGGGAACGGCGGGAATGGTAACGGCAATGGAAACAACGGATACATCGATCACTCCGGTGACAGCTTGTTTGGCCTGCTAAATGAGAATAATAATTCCGGCGGCGGCAACACAAACGAGGGAATTGACACTTCCGGTATCGAACTCCACAACGTATTTTTCGATTTCGATAAAGCGACGCTGCGTCCGGAATCGCACAGCGAACTGAACTATTGGGTCGATCTGCTGAAGAAATATCCAGTGCTCAAGATCGAAATCGATGGGCATACCGATTCCGTCGGCACGGCACAATATAACCAACGGCTTTCGCTCGCGCGTGCGGAATCGGTGCGTGCGTACCTGATCGCGCACGGCGTGAACGCAAAACAGTTGGTTCCCAAAGGCTTTGGCGCGACAAAACCGAAAGCTTCGAACGATACCGACGAAGGCCGCCAGCGCAACCGCCGCACAGAGTTCCGGTTCATCAAGACATAACCGAGAGCAGATTCATACCCACTCTATAATCTGGAGGGCATGGAATAGATCGCTGTGAAGAAGAGGATGAACCGGTAGAGCCAAAGAATGTAGAGCAGACTGTACGTCAGAAACGATGCTCGAAGAATGTTCGCCCATAGCTTTCCACCATAGACCTTACCCAAAGCAACAATGAAATAAAGCAAGATCAGCGTAGCATCGGATAACGTGATCCATGTATCCCAATTAATATCATAAGCATTGATTTGGAGTCCCAGGACTTCAAACCCCAGCAATACGAGTAAATCCATTATCAGAGCGCCAAAGCTTATAAGAAGAAGAAAGAGCGAGAAGAAGTGAAGGCTGAACACGAGATGCTCCACAAAATAGTAATGTTTCCTGAAATACAAAAGAGCAAGGAGCGCCGCAAACATCGGAACCATAAGGATCACAAGCGATTTCGCTTGTTCCGATGATATTTCATCGTACTTTTCCGCAAAAGTTTTGAAGGTGGTATGAGAAGTTCGTATCCGCTCATCTACGGTTGGTCTGATGTACCGGCTATAGATCTGCAAACTGTATTGCGATTCGAGCGGCACTACGATCGTATTAATAGGAAAAAAATGCAAGAAAATAAAATAGATAATATTAACAACAATGAACAGCCGAACCGGCTTGACAAAACTTCCCTCACGTCCAGCGCGCCACTCCGCTGTAAGCCTGCCCGGACTGAACAGTAGATATCGAAGCGACAGAAGAACTTTGGAATCAATATCGGTGAACTCATGCAGCGTGTGTTTTATAAAATGAAGCAGGCGGTAATCATGCGGCGTCCGCAGCTTCTGGCCGCAGCGATGACAATAACGCCCGTGCGCGGGAGCCCCGCAATTAGGACAGTGCAACTGCTCGGCGTAGGGCGTGGTAGCTGTATCGCCCGGTGCGCTATTCAATACTGGTGCGCTATCCAATACTATTGATGAGGTATCCTCCATAGATGATTTAAAATCGAATAATTTCGACAAAGAACAATCTAATCGGCTGAATAATCGTTTACCGTCTCGTGAAACGCATTGGAATTTTTGGAGGTACATTCGACCCGCCGCATCTCGCGCACCTCATTGCCGGTGAGATAGCGGTCGAAGCATTTGCGCTGGATAAACTTTTTTTGATTCCCGCTAATGTCCCTCCGCATAAGACTGGTGGGAACATAAGCTCGAGCGAACATCGGCTTACTATGACAGAACTTGCTGCGCAAGGCAATGAAAAATTCGAAGTTTCCCGCGTCGAGTTAGATCGTCCCGGCCCATCCTACACCATTGATACATTGCACGAAATTCAGCATCAACTCTCGCCGGAAAAGATATTGCTCTTCATCGGCCTCGATCAGATGGCGATCTTCCATACATGGCATAAGTGGGAACAGATATTAGAATCGGCTGAAGTGGTGGTCATGATCCGGCCCTGGCAAAAATTCGATGAAATTGATTCCTCCCTCATCGACCGGATAAAAATATTACCGATGCCGCTGATGGACATTTCTTCCACCGATATTCGCGCGCGCGTTCGTGCAGGGAAATCTATTCGATACTTAGTTCCGGATGGAGTGAGAGAATATATTGCGGAACATCGGCTGTATCAGGAATAAATAAGGTCTCGATGCCAGCGATAAGGTTTAAGATGTCATCCTGAGCGGAGTTTTTTCGACCGAAGGGAGAAAAAACGGAGTCGAAGGATCTCCGGACATTCACCACTGAGCTAGACTACATGAGATCCTTCGACTCCGTTCGTCCTTCGTTCCTCAGGACGAACTCCGCTCAGGATGACATGGTAAAAAATACGGAATTTCTCAACTCATCACCACTTCATTCTGCGAGTGCTCAACCGGAGCGGCGTTCTTAGGCAGCTTGCCTTTTAGATGATGCTCGATCTTTTTCAGCGCCTCACGCAGGCCACCTTCGTAGTCCCCTTTTGCAAAATGCGCGCCAAGCGTTTTGGCGACATCATCCCATGCTTCGGGATGGACTTTGCTGTGAACGCCCTCATCGCCATACACATAAAACTTCCGCTCGTGATAGAGCACGAGCAATAAAATTCCGAACCGCTTGTCGTGATGATGCAGATGCAGCGCAGCGAATTCTTTTTGCGCTAATTCCCTGAGCGAGAGATCGGCCTCGCCGGCATCGCGCAGATCGCGGATGGAAACGCGGATCTCCGCGCCCGTCGTTTGCTCCACATCGGCAATAACGTGTGCGATGCGTTCGAGTATATCGCGCGAGAAAGCTTCGTTGGCGTGTTCGGGGTGCTCCATAGGGTATAACGAACGAAAAGGGAGCGTGAAGCATTTCCTTATTCAACGTTCGAGTACGTGAACTTCCTAAGACATTTTGCAGGGCAGATTATGAAAGCGCAACGAATCGCAATTTTACTTCTTGCACTTTTATTGACCAATGAAGGACGTGCTCAGGGTCGTGTCAGCGTCTCCACTTCATGCTCTCCTACTGCTTTTTTGTGCAATGGCATCCTTCAAAATGAGGCACCCATCAATTTTGTTATCTTCGATAGCGACTGGAAAACCGGCGAGGTGCTCGTCGCCGACTCCATTATAGTTCGTGGCGATTCCAACTTCATATTCGTTTTTGGTTACCCCCCCGGAGTGAAAATTTATGGAGCAGCTTTTTATTATGGAGCCACGTATGCGCCATCGTCATTCGGGCCGGACACGCTGTGGGTGTCCGTATATTACAGCCATGGCTCATCGGCCTCAGCCGCATTTCCATTCGCGCCTCAGCCAAGCCCCGATGTAGGTCTGCTCGGCTTCACAACGTTCGAGTGCTGGTTCCCCGGACCCGATAGTAACGGGAGCACAATCGTGGGCACAGAGGGTTCCCAACCGGAACTCGTTACAGACACCATTCACGATATTATGAATGAAGGGACACCATACAATTCGCCTTTTAGCGCCCAGAGCCTTGGTGAGAATACACGAGCTTTCTTAGATGCCTGTGCGGGCGCCATCGTGGATTCTATTACTTTTGAAAGCGATTTTTCGGAGTTTACTTTCCTCAATTTGCCAAGCTTTCCCGATACCGTTCCACCGGAAGATAGTTTGGTCATTCACTATCAAATTAACCCTTCCATTGTGGGAGCCCATAAGCGCCCGATGGTCTTTCATGTGCATGGTTATGATCCTCTCGTCTGGAGCTTCGAATATTCGGTTGCCGCTCCTTCTTCGGTTGGCGTAGTTCCCGAAACCAACATCAATCTTCGCGTATTCCCAAACCCCGTCACAAATGAATTACAAATTCTCGGCGGGCAAGCTGGAACCATCCATCTGTTCGATATTATGGGCCGGGAGCGCATGACTGCGACAATGGCTGGCGAGGGTGTCGGCCCCACCACGCTGGATGTCTCAAGCTTAGAACCCGGAATTTACTTTTTGCGAGTAGGCAATCAATCAACGAAGGTTGAGATCGCCCGGTAAGTGTATCCGTTGCTGCGAACTATCCGTTGCAGATCGCGTTATAATTCTTATGGATTTTCATGTTACTGTGGACGACAGCTTAGCGCCATCCTTTCTGGAATTGATGAAAAATCTCCGGCGGGTGAAGATTGAGCGAATTCCTGCTAAAAAGGAAAATGGAAAGCCAGCCAAACGAAGCTCTGGCGATGTAACGATCCTTCACAACTTGCAACACGCCCTGGATGAGGTCAAACTTGCGCGTGAAGGAAAAATTACTTTAAAATCAGCCGAGGAGTTTCTTCGTGAGTTATAAGGTCGAAATCACTCCGACCTTTTCGAAGGAATTTAAGCCATTAGCCAAGAAGTACCGCTCGCTGCGATCGGAGCTGACCGCCTTGATCGACAAACTCAAAGAAAATTCCGAAATGGGAACGCCGCTCGGACATAGCTGCTACAAAATCAGGTTGGGAATTAAATCGAAAGGCCGAGGCAAATCCTCCGGTGGGAGAGTCATAACCCAAGTATTCGTCCTGGATCGAACAGTGTACTTGCTTCCGATCTATGACAAGTCGAAACGTTCGACGATCACGGATGCTGACTTAGTGAAATTAATAGACACTCGAGAGCAGGTGCCGGAATAATTTTTACGAGGCTTGGGAGTGTGCATCTCTTGCCTGCGTTTCGGGAACAGGCGGTTGCGCGGGCGCGGTTTGGACCACCGGGGCTGTTAGCGAGGGAGGAATTTTCAGCTCGGCATGAAGCGGCTCGGCAATAGTGCGCAGTTGGGATTCGAATCCTTGTTTCGCGCCGGTGATGGCTTCGAGCGGTTCTTTTATGGCAGTTTTCACCTGCGTCTCAATTCCGGCTTTGGCATCGTTGAATTTACGAATGCCTTTACCTAAACTCTGGGCAAGCTCCGGTATTTTCTTCGGACCGAAGAAAATAAGGATTACCAGTAAAATAAGGAGGATCTCGCCTCCACCGACATTTTCAAACATTTCTTGAGTACAGAGTTATGAGTACCGAGTTATATGATTAGCGAACAACGAGTTTTCACTCGGTGCTCCGCGCATGATCGGTCATGCGCGTTACTCACTACTCGGTACTGATCAAGCTTTTGGCGCTTCGGGGGTTTTGATGGCATTGGGGTCATCTCCACCCTGGGTTGCGCGTTTGAATTCGTTCAGGCCTTTGCCGAGGCCATGCATAAGTTCCGGAATCTTCTTGCCTCCAAACAGGAGCAACAGTACCGCAACGATAATTAACAGCTTCAGAGGGCTAAGGTCGTCTAACATAAGTATGTATTAAGTGGCGCACCAATGGTGCATGTGAGTGCTAAAAATTTCCCTTATGCCTTTGGCGGTTCTGGGGTTGGTGTTGTCTTTGCGGCTTCAGCAGGGTCGCCCTGCGCGCCGCGCTTGAATTCATTGATCCCCTTGCCGAGGCCGTGCATCAGCTCAGGAATTTTCTTCCCACCGAAAAGTATCATGATGATGAACACGATGATAAGCAGCTCGAATGGGCCGACATTTCTAAACATGGATTATTCTCCGTTTTCTATGATTTTGACGGCGTTCGCCGGAAATAGTTTAACTATACCACGAACTTCGATTGTAGCAAGAAGGTTCGTGAGTACAACCTAATAATCGTGACGGATATAATAATCTCATCCATAGCGGAGCTTGTCCGACCGGGAGGAGGACAAACGGAGTCGAAGGATCTCTGGCAGTTTGGCTCAGTTGTGAACGACCGGAGATCCTTCGACTTCGTTCTTGCTCCTTCGTCGCAAGAACTCCCCTCAGGATGACAGTCTAAAAGACACCTTTTCAAACCACAACAGAGTTAGGTTTTTTTATACCCCGTTATCCAGCCATCCCCTTTTTTGCTGTATCGAAACAATTTGATCTTCTTCGAGCGCGGAATAGCCAACGCGACGCCAATGACGATCACGACGATCGCAAGGGCAAGAATCGCAAAAATTATGAGTTGTAGAATGTAGCCGAAATCCATAATGAATATTAAATAGGGACTGCCGTTCTCATGGAAACAGCGTTTTTGTGATTGGTAGAGTTTTTAGGAGCTTTTTCCTGAAACCATCCGCGTAGCGATTCGAAAATTTTGAGTCCGTCCGCACTGCCGAGCATGGCTTCGCATGCGCGTTCGGGGTGCGGCATAAGGCCCATCACGTTCTGCTCTTTATTGATGATCCCTGCGATATTATTGATGGAACCATTCGGATTGGATTCGCGCGTGGGATTTCCCTGCGCATCCACATAGCGAAACACCACTTGGTTATTCCGTTCCAGCTCGGCGATGACTTCATCGTCCGCAATGTAATTCCCTTCACCGTGCGCGATGGGAATTTTTAGAATTGATCCTTCGGAAATGTTCCGGGTAAATCTCGTTTGTTGCTCGACTCGAAGATGAACTTCTTTGCACGCGAACCGGAGTCCCGCATTGCGAATAAGCACGCCGGGAAGTAATCCGCTTTCGCAAAGCACTTGAAATCCGTTACAAATGCCTAGCACCATTCCACCATTGTTGGCGTATCGGATAACATCCTTCATCACAGGCGAGAACCGCGCGATAGCGCCAGTGCGCAGGTAATCGCCGTAAGAAAACCCACCAGGCAATATTACGAGATCGACATTCTTGCCGATGGAATCTTCTTTATGCCACACGAACTCGGTATCCGATTCGCCGAGCACATTCTTCACGGCATGCATAGCATCGTGATCGCAGTTCGATCCGGGAAAAACAACGATGCGAGTTCTCATGCGCTTAAAATTTTCTCTTGTAGCGCCGGCGTCCTCGCCGGTTCCCCAGCGAAGGAGACCGGCGAGGACGCCGGCGCTACATTTCGTACTTCAATAACGGAATACGTCTCCATGATCGGATTGGCGAGCAGCTTTTCGCTGGCGCGTTCCGCGATGGCGCGTGCGGCTTCGGGCGTTGCGGCATCGACCGTCAGCCGAATATGCTTGCCGACGCGCGTATTCTCGATCTCGCGAAAACCCAGCGAGCCAAGCGCATGCTCGATGGCTTTGCCCTGCGGATCGAGGATCGCTTCCTTGCGCTCGATGGCGATATAAACGTAATACTTAACCACGATTTACAGGATTTTAAGGATTAAACAAGATGGATTCACCACCATTCGCGAAAATAAAAAGTTCTCTGGATTTTTCTGAGCGTTATACAAAATTGGTTCAAGCATAAAACTTGAGAATACCTTCAAGCCGCTGAATTCATCTTGCTTAATCTTTTCCATCCTGCGAATCGTGGTTCTGCTTAGATTCCGAACGTCGAATGCTCTTCGTGATCGAGCGCCTCTTCGTCGAGCAACGCGGCAGCACGGCGCTCGCGGATAAGGCGGCGTATTCGTTCATACAACGAACGAATTATCCCATAGAGCACAAAGAGAACAAAAAGCGGGAAGATCGCGCTCCCGCGTGTTACAACCACGAGAACGATGCCGATAAAATAGATCCCAAATTTATAGGGATGCGCCAGAATATTTCGCTTCGATGGCTTCGGCACCACATCGTATTTTACGGTGCTGACCATCAGCAGCGCCGCCCCGATCGTCACGATCCACATCCACGGATCGTCGAGCCGTGCGCTGACGGGAAGCGCGAGATGGTGGAACATGACATAAGAAATGGTGAGAATGGCTGCGGAAGGGATGGGCAATCCGCGAAAATAGTCCTTATCAAAACCGACAAGCTGGACATTAAAACGCGCAAGCCGTATAGCTCCGCAAATGGCCGGAAGCGCTGCGAACAAAAGTCCGGTGCCCGGGAATTGATAGAAAAATGCCTTAAAAAGGATCGCGCTTGGCGCTACGCCAAACGTTACGACATCCGCAAGCGAATCCAGTTCGACTCCAAACTCGCTGGAAGTATGCGTAAGCCGCGCGAGCACGCCATCGAGCATATCGAATATCCCTCCGATGACGATATACCACCCAGCCAGCACGAAATCTTTATCGTCGCCATTCTTACCATCGAGCGCAGTAACGATGGCTGCAAACCCCGAAAAGAGGTTCATCATCGTAAACAGGCTCGGAATGATCGAGCGGACGCGAGGGCGACGGTTACTCAAGATGCTGTATGATGAATAGTGTTACCGGAAATCTTTTACAACGAGCTGTGGCGTTATGCGGCCATTATATTCATTCTCTTCGAGCGAGAAAACGAGTTCGAGGTCTTTTCGGCCTTTCTTGTCCGCAGTCTGGAGTTCGGCAATGCGCTCACCAAGCCCGAAGCCAATGGCCTCAATAGCTGCGCCACCCAGCGTAAACGGCGTAACATTTGGAGCCAAAGGCTCCTCCGCTCGCCGGGCGATCGTAGCAGAACGTACCTGGAATTTCAGATGCGGGGTTGTTTTGCCGACGGTTCTGGGAACCCCGACCACTTCCACATCTTTTGCATGAAAGACGGGCCGCATATTGTCCGGCCCATAGGGCTGGAATTGCCGCGTGATCGCAAAGAATTTTGGATTCAGTTCATTTAAGCTGATAGAGGCATCGATTAGGATTTCGGGTTCCAGCATGGCGTCCGTGATCATTTCGCTGGCTACTTGATTGATGGCCGTGCGAAACTCCGGCACGCGGTCAACGGCGATGGAAAGTCCGGCTGCATATTTATGTCCACCGAAGTTCATAACCGTGCTTTCGCATCGTTTGATCGCAGAATGAATATCGAACCCGATGATCGAGCGCGCGCTGCCTTTCGCAACGCCATCGATCGTTGTTAGCAATACGACGGGCAGATGATAGCGATCTACCAAACGCGAAGCAACAATGCCGATAACGCCCGCATGCCAGCCGGGATTATGCAACACGATAATCCTGTCGCGCGGCGATTCGTCACCATCGGCACGATGGATCAAACCATCGACAAAACCGCATGCCTCGAAAAAAGCATCTTCATCGATGCGGCGCCGGCTCGAATTTGCAAATTCGAGTTCGGCGGCATAGTGCTGTGCCTCGTCATCCGTTTTTGCCATCAGGAGTTTCACGGCACGGCCGCCATCCCCTATCCTTCCAGCCGCATTGATACGCGGCGCAAGCCCAAAAACGACCTGACTCGTTCCGATCTTCCCCACGGTCTGTTGCGCGGCCCGAATCAGCGCTTTATTCCCGGTCGCGGCTGCTCGTTGATACGCTTTAATCCGAAGGAAGTAAGGATTCTGTTCTCACCCTGCAAGGAAACGATGTCTGCCGAGCTGGCAAGCGCGACAAAATCGAGAAAATCATACGCGCGGTCTCCCAAATTGACCTGCTTCGCAAGCGCCTGAATAAGCTTGAATCCAACGCCGCAACCGCACAAGAATTTGAAGGGATAATTACAGGAACCTTTGATCGGATTGAGAATGGCATACGCATCCGGCAGTACAGGTGTACCATCCAGGCGCATTGGTTCGTGATGATCGCAGATAATAATATCCGCGCCACGCGAACGGGCATACGCAACTGCATCGACGGAAGTAATACCACAATCGATCGTGAGGATTAGGGTTGGCGGTCCCTCGGTCACGGCAAACAATCGGTCGAACCCTGCGATGGAAAGTCCGTAGCCTTCGGTGAAGCGATCTGGGGTATGACACGCAACTTGTACCCCCATCGATTCAAAAAAAAGCGCGAGCATTGCAGTGCTCGTGGTGCCATCGACGTCGTAATCGCCGTAAATAGTGATGCGCTCACCGCTCTCGATAGCGCGCTGAATACGTTCGACTGCGCGGGCCATATCGTCCATTAAAAAAGGATCGTGCAGCCGATCGAGCGATGGGCGGAAAAAATCCCTTGCTTCTTCGAATGTCCGCACGCCACGGGCTACAAGAATGCCCGCAATGCTTTCCGGCACATTAATTGCGCGAACAAGCTCTTGCACTGCGGATGATCGATCATCCACAGCAAGCTGCTCATCCACAGGAGCTGTAGGAGCAGGGTCTGGAAGCCGCCAGCGATATCGCACGAGATGGTATTTTTTTAATGAGAGCACGTTAAAGCATGGGGCTTTTACGGCTCCGATATGCATGTCCGATTTGTTAACGTAGCATTAAACCGGAATCGTGTAAGAAGAATTACGGGTTATCAATTAAGAGTTAAGAAGTAAGAATTAAGAATTTAGGAAATTGTGGTAAAGATTGAGAGGTCATCCCCCATTCTTAATTCTTACTTCTTAATTCTTAATTGACAAGGACACCTTTTGCCCTCGGTAGTTAGTTGAAAGCCGCATGAAGGACGAACGATCCCAGGCCACGTTCCGCACACGCGCTATCCAATCGCTCCGGGAAGTGCTTGCGCGCCCGAAATGGCGGCGCTCCAAACCGATCCGATGGACGATCGGAGTTGCGCTTACGCTTGCGATCGCCGCGCTGTTCCCGAGCGCGCACACCATTGCATTGTCGGGATATTCTGCCGGCTCGTTGTGGACAAATGCAGACGTGACCGCGCCATTCACATTTCCAGTCTATAAAGATGGCATTCGATACGGTCAGGATGTCCGCAAGGCGCTTCAGGATCTTCACCCGGTGTATGTACCCGACACAAATGCCCCCACAACAAGTGTGCAAAATTTCCGCAGGAATTGGGATCATCTGATGGCTCTGCTTGCGCTTGCGCGGGCAGATTCTCTCGGCGGAGTCTCGCTGCTCGATTCTGCAAAAGCGCTTGGACTCTCAAATGACGATTGGACTATTCTCGCTTCTACCGTTCAATCCCAGAACGAAAAACAATTCGAACGCAACGAACGCGATTGGGCCGATGTAGAGTCCTTCATCGTCCGGCAAATTGGCGATGTAGAATCTATGCGGTTTATCACCGCAGGCAAGCAGGAAGAAACGTCGAGCGATTCAAAATTCTTCGCACTCCGCACCCGGCCGAACGAGGAATCGCTGATCGCCCGCGATTCCCTGCTCACCGTTCAGGGCGTTGCGAATCGAATTTACGATAAACTCGAAATACGAATAAAACGAGGCTCCCCCGTATTACATCCGCTCTCGGTACTGGTATTACAATCGCTGGTTCCGACGGTTGCCTTCAATCCGGCACTTACGGAGGAAAGCCGACAGTCCATTGTGGACCGCGTTCCCACGACCGAGGGCTTGGTGATCGAAGGACAAAAGATCGTGGAAAAAGGCGAAGTCCTTACGCCGCAGATCGTTGCATCGCTCGAAAGCCTTTCGAAAGCGCGGCTGGAACGAGGCGGAAGAGTCGCGGAACTATGGCGTATCGTCGGCACGATCGGGCTTGCAGGAGTGATCGTGCTTTTGATGGTGCTATACCTCAAATTCATCCGAAGAAAAATATACAACGATAACGCGCAGATACTGCTGCATAGCACTGATCCTGTTATTTCCGGCGGTGATGGGATATTTTTCGGTATCGCTCCCAATCGATTTCCCGCTTCAATATTTTATTCTCATTCCCGTCGCCTCGATGCTGCTAACCATCTTATTCGATAACCGAACGGGGTTCGTTGGCACGGTGGTAGCCGCATTCATCGTTGCCGGCATTCGACGGGAATGATTATTCGGTTGGCTTGCCAGGGCTTGCCGCCGGCTCGTTCGCGGTCTATACCGTGCGCGATCTGAGGAATCGCGGTCAGCTTTTTACCAGCATCGGCTATATTTTTATTGGATATTTCGTTTCCATTACGGCACTTGCCTTAGAGCAGGGAACTCCGCCCGGCGAAACGGGATTGGAACTGATCGCTGCGCTGGGTAATGCGCTCGTTTCGCCGGTTGTAACGCTGGGGTTGTTGTATGTGATCGAGATGCTCTTCGACACCGCAAGCGATCTGCGGCTAACGGAATTCGATAACGTCAATCAACCCCTGCTTCGGGAGCTGGCGCTTCGCGCGCCGGGAACGTATCAGCACACCATGATGGTCGCACAGCTTGCCGAGCACGCGGCTCTCGCTATCGGCGCGAATGCCCTGCTCGCAAAGCTCGGCGCCTATTATCATGACATTGGGAAGCTGAACGATCCTCCAACGTTCGTCGAGAACCAAACGGGCGAGAGTGGGAATATTCACGAAACGCTCACCGCCCGCGAAAGCGCGCTGCGCGTAAAGAACCATGTGGCACAGGGCGTTGCGCTCGCTCGCGCAGAGGGACTGCCGCAGCGTATCATTGATTTCATTCCCATGCATCACGGTACGCTGCCCATCTCCTTCTTTTATCTTCGGGCTGTCACGGAAGGCTTGGGCGATGGTATTGTGAATGAAAATGAATTTCGTTATACCGGACCGATCCCTAATTCGAAAGAGACCGTCATCGTGATGCTGGCTGATGCATCCGAAGCCATTGCGCGAACGCTTGCAAGGAAGGGTGAGGAAATGTCGTTCGAAACAATCGATTCCGCTGTTGAGCAGCTTATTCGCACTCGTTTCGAGCAAGGACAATTCGATCAATCCGATATCACGATGAGGGATTTTACGATGATCCGCGCCGTGTTTGCACGTCATTTAACGGGGCTACACCATCCACGCATCCCCTATCCTTCGGCTGTACCTGCGGATACAAAAACCACGCTTTCGACCACGTAAAAAACAGTTGCCCGCCACTAGCCGCTCCAAACGATCGAAGCGCAACGTTGCCAGCTTAGGCAGCGAGGCTGAAGATATTTCTATTCAGCGAACTACCAGGAATCCCATCGCGCTGTATTTGAATTATCTCAGGATCGAGCGCGGGCTTTCACCCAATTCGCTCGAAGCATACCAGCGCGATATTCAAAAATTGGAATCGTATCTCACGCCATCGCACGTTCCCATCGTTCGCGTATCCTATGGCGATCTGCAAAAATTTCTGCGGGAACTTGGCGAAGTTGGCATGGCCCGCACCAGCATTGTTCGCATCGTGAGCGGGCTGCGCGGATTCTATAAGTATCTACTCACAGAAAAGATCATTCTCAATGATCCCACGGAGAATCTCGATGTAAAATCCATCCGACGGACGCTGCCGGATGTCCTTTCCATTGCAGAAATCGAAGCGATATTAACGCAGCCTGATGTGACGACAAACAAAGGCGTTCGCGACCATGCGTTGCTCGAATTTTTGTATGCGACCGGTGCGCGTGCCTCCGAAGTAACCGGTTTGCGGCTTTCGCAATTATTCTTACGCGACGGATTAGTAAAATTATTCGGTAAGGGAAGTAAAGAGCGCGTTGTTCCTATCGGCAGAATAGCGCGCGATGCAATGGATACCTATCTTTCAAAAGTAAGGCCGCTTTTTATTCGTTCTGGAAAGCGAACGGACGCCGTGTTCCTTAATCAGGAACGCGGCACCGCGCTTTCGCGCATGTCCGTGTGGAACCTTGTGCGTGAATACGCAAAGGCTGCGAAGATAGAAAAGCATCTTTCGCCGCATACGTTTCGGCATTCCTTCGCCACGCACCTGATCGAAGGCGGCGCTGACTTACGCATCGTGCAGGAAATGCTTGGCCATGCCGATATTTCCACCACCGAAATTTACACGCATGTCGATCGTTCCTACTTGCAGGAAGTTCACCGAACCTTTCACCCACGCGGATAATGCGAAATAAATCCTGGCTTGTTTGGATCACGCTTGCGGGTCTCGCAATTCGGTTCGGCGCGTGGTTCTATTTCGGGATCCACCCGCTGCAATTAGTTACCACTCGCCTTCCGGACGACGCCCTTTATTATTTCACCATTGCGAGCAACCTGGCGCATGGCTATGGGATCTCGTTCGATACGATCCATCCAACGAATGGGATGCATCCGTTGTGGCTATTCCTCATCACGCCGATCTTTGTCACGGGCTTAACGAAATGGGGATTCATCCATGTTGTGCTCCTTTTTCAAAGTGTACTCGATACTTTTATTATTTGGCTTATCGGTAGTACGATCTATGATCTTCTTCCGAACGCAAGCGAATCCAACCGAAAAACTGCCGCTGCATCTGCGGCTTTGATCTACGCACTCAGTTTCCTCGTCATCATCCGAAGTATCAATGGATTAGAAACCACGCTT
Source organism: Ignavibacteriota bacterium (assembly GCA_963776895.1). Taxonomy (GTDB): domain Bacteria; phylum Bacteroidota; class Ignavibacteria; order Palsa-1295; family Palsa-1295; genus PALSA-1295. The sequence continues at coordinate 211,280 of CAVZOL010000009.1, forward strand.
ACTGCGCTGCTTTTTGTGATATGGTTCCGAACCTATCTACGAACAAGGATCGGGATATTAAAAGATTGGGCCATCCTGGGAATCGTCACCGGCTTACTAATGCTTTCGCGCACCGATAGTTTTATTATATTGCTCCCACTTGCTATCATTACATTTGTAACACGCGTAAAATTAGAATGGAAATCCATGCTGCTTGCGCTTATGCTCGCTTGCATAGTCCTTGCGCCGTGGCTGATCTGGAATTTTGTGCAGTTCGACACTATCGTGCAGTCGAGCGCGGAAGCAGTTCCCATGCTGGCCATGCGCAAATATGATGTACTGTATGGTGGGGCAAAATATTGGCATTTCGGAATGGAAGCCGTGAGAAACGCACTAAAACCGTTTTGGTATGCAGCATTTGGATTGCCGATTCTTACAATAGGCTACGCTATAATTGCGCGAAGAAAAAAGCTATCGCCTGCGGAGCGTGGGATCTATTTATTGGTGATCGGCGGTGTGTTACTTCTCATTGTTCACTCATTCTTTCGCGGATTTATTCGCGATTGGTATATTGAAGAGTTAATTCCCATTTTCCTTATCGGTTTTGGCATCAGCATTGGAGCCAATGCAGGGTCAACCGAAGCACGTCCGAGCGGACGATTCATGCTTGCTGTTCTCGTCATCCTATTACAACTTATACTTTTTCGGCAACCACAATATCAATCACAGGCCACGATTCTCGAAACCGGATTACCAACGCTCGAAAAACTGACAGAACACGCAAAAGTTGCTTCGTTCAACTCGGGATATTACGGCTATTTCGCAAGCACACCTGGAAGTGTGGTGAATATCGATGGAGTTGTGAATTCTGATGCGTTAGCCGCATTAAAATCCGGGCGCATTGGAGATTATCTCGCCAACGACTCCGTTTCGTACATCTTAGATTTCCAGGGCGATTTCGGCGGGTACATCAATCTCTTCGATCGTCATCTGCTTGATGGATTCGTGCGCGATTCCACCTTTGGTAATCCGAATGGCGGAAACGACGCATTGGCACTCTACCGGCGAAAAACTCCTCTCCTTAAAACTCCCCCTCCTTAAGAAGGAGGGGGCCGGGGGTGGTCGTGCAGGAACCGGAATAACCACCCCCCGACCCCCTCCTTCTATAGGAGGGGGCTTTTAGGTCAAAAACAAATACCCTAACCAGAGTGAAACTTGACACCCCTTGTTTCTGTAATAGTGAGGTCAAAACCATCTGAATGAAGCAAAAAAACACACGAATGAAGCCCCGAAGCCTCCAGGTGATTGCCACGTCCCTGTTTTTCTTCATCATTCACAGTTCTCTCTTCATCCTTACCGCAAAAGCGCAGGATGTGGACCAATCGGGCCGCGCATTCATTTCGGATATACAAGATGGGCCGATCAGCCCGCGCGCTGCCGCGCTTGGTAACACGTTCGTCGCGGTGCCGAACGATCCGAATACCATCTTTAGCAATCCCGCCGCCCTTTCAAGCATTATCGTGACGGATTCCGACCGCATGAATAATATTTCCGCGAGCTTTACGCACTTAGTGCTCAATATTAACGAAGGCTCGTTCGTGTATGAGCATCCGGTTCCTCAGAATGTGCTCTTCGCTGGAAATTTTGCCGCCGGGGTGCAGTATTTTTCCGGCGGGTCGTCCACGCAAACAGATATCAATGGCCAAACGCTCGGAACGTTTAACACGGAAGATGTTGCCTTCCTGCTTTCGTATTCCAGCACGGCTTCGAACGGCTTGCATTATGGCGTGTCCGCGAAGGTTGTTAGTTCCAGCCTTGTTTCTGGTTCGTCGGTGCAGAATTATAGCTCGACCTGGATGGCGGCCGATCTCGGCTTGTATTATGAATGGGCAAAAGAACACATGACCTTCGGGCTTTCCGTGCTCAATCTCGGTTCACAAATTTCCGAGTATGACAGCGTGCTCGAACGCGTCGGACCCGATGTGCAATTGGGCGCGACCATCAAACCCGAGCATTTGCCGCTTACGCTGGGACTGGAGTTCCACAACCTGAACCGCGACCTTGAAGGACGCGGTTTCTTTTATGCCTTCAACGATTTTTCTCTCGGCGCCGAATTCGCGATGGGACAATACGTGCGGCTCCGGTTGGGATATGACAACAACCTGCGCCACGAACTGGACGTCCCCACCGGAAATGGATTCGGCGGGTTCTCCGGCGGCATCGGACTTCACATCAAACGCTACGACATCGACTTCGCGCTCGACGACGAAGGCCCCGATTTCACCCCGTTCGTAAGATTTGGATTGAGGACGGATCTGTAGAATATCCTATTTAGCCCCAGAGGGGCGGCATATTTGTAGCCCCGTGCGTAAGCGCGGGGTTTTGCGTTTTGTTTTGATTCAAAAGCTCCGTCAGGAGCGATATATTCCCTGCCGTTAATATGCCGATCCGATGGAGCTTTTGGCGCAACGCCCCCTCACCCGAAACACCGTCTGCGACGGAATGTCCCTCTCCCCACTACGTGGGGAGAGGGTAGTTGATCATTATCTTTGGGGTATGAAATCTTTTTCAACAGGAGAAATTGTTATGATGATGAACGCAATACCTGTAGGGACGTGCTGCGCACGTCCTGGGTTGTTGAAACGCAACACGTTCGAGTACACCAGCAGCGGACGTGCGCATGGGTTTAGCTCCGTCAGGAGCGTAATCTTTGTAGCCGTGGGTTTCAACCCACGGTATGGTGAACCCAACAGATGTTAAGCTCCGTTAGGAGCGAAATATTCCCCTGATGAATAATATGCCGCACCTACGGAGCTTTGAATTTTTTATCCTAACCCAACCCCCGGTTGAAACCGGGGGCTACAAATATTTCGCTCCTACGGAGCGGGATGCGGAGGGCCTGATGTCGCAGACCGAACGCCCGCGCTATCCCGATCTGACGATGGGCCGCTCTACGTTCAAGCGCGCGGCAGTCGAGGATATGGGGGCGGAGCAGGGGAACGCAGGATAGGTGCCCGATATGTTCTCGCTTGCAACTAAATTGTCCATAATTGAATAAACTCTATTTCGGCGACAACCTCGATATTCTCCGCGAACACATCGCGGCGGAGTCGGTCGATCTTATTTATCTCGATCCGCCGTTCAACTCAAAGCGCGATTATTCCGTACTCTTCAAAACGCCGAAGGGACACGAAAGCGACGCGCAGATAACAGCGTTCGAAGATAGCTGGCATTGGGGCGAGCAGGCCGAGCGCGAGTTCGCACAATTGGAGCAATCGCAGCATACGGATGTGGCGGAGATGATGATCGCGTTACGCAAGTTTCTGGGCAACAACGACATGATGGCCTATCTCACAATGATGGCCAACCGGCTGCTCGAACTGCACCGTGTGCTCAAACCCACCGGCTCGCTCTATCTACATTGCGATCCGACAGCGAGTCATTATTTGAAGATTGTTTTGGATAGCGTTTTTGGAGCTAAGAAATTTAGAAATGAGATTATTTGGCGTCGTTCTCCATTCGTTGGCTCAAGCAAGAACCGCGCACGTTTTTTCCCGCATAATCATGACGTGATTCTGATGTTCTCCAAGAGCGATAATTATACTTTCAATCAAAACCTCATACCGTACACTGAAGAATATAAGAAAAGGCGGTTCAAAAATCCAGACAATGACCCTCGTGGACCTTGGCAATCGGTCCTACTGAAAACGTATTCGAAAGAAACGCTTGAAAGGCTGAAGAAAGAGGGTGCATTAATTGAGGGTGGGAAGGCATTACGATACAAATTCTATCTCAATGAAGCTCCGGGAGGCCGAGCACAAGACGATAACTGGTACGACAACGAGGTACAGCAAATAAATCCTGTAGCAAAAGAACGGCTCCCCTATCCCACCCAAAAACCCCTCGCGCTTTTGGAACGAATAATAAAGGCATCGTCGAACGAGGGCGATGTGGTGCTCGATCCATTTTGCGGGTGCGGGACGGCGGTTCATGCCGCGCAGAAGCTTGGAAGGCAGTGGATCGGAATAGACATCACGCACCTCGCAATTTCGCTTATCGAGAAGCGGATGAAGGAGGCATTCCCCGGCATCGTTTTTGAAGTCGAAGGGACGCCAAAGGACATTGGCGGCGCGCGCGATCTTGCCGAGCGCGATAAATATCAGTTCCAGTGGTGGGCATGTTCATTGGTGAACGCGGCGCCATATCAGGGCAAGAAGAAAGGTTCCGACGGCGGCATTGACGGGCTTATTTTCTTCCATGATGACAAGAGCGGCGCAAAGAAGATAATAGTCTCGGTAAAAGGCGGCGGCAACGTCGGGGTTGCAATGGTCAAGGACCTGATCGCGACGGTCGAGCGCGAGAAAGCCGCGATGGGATTTTTCGTCACGCTGACCGAACCGACGCGCCCGATGAAAGAAGAAGCTGTTTCTACCGGCTTCTACGATCAGGATAAGTGGGGCACCGAATACCCGAAGCTGCAAATCCTCACCATCGAGGGCCTGATGTCGCAGACCGAACGTCCGCGCTATCCGGATTTAACTTTAGGTAGATCAACGTTTAAGAGGGCCGCTGTCGAGGATATGGGGGCGGAGCAGGGGAAATTATTGTAAAAAATCCCGCATTTTGTAAGATTTTATGAACGAGCCACGCGAGTTCCAAACTCCTAAGCGTATTTTGTTTCGAATTCACCAAGATCTTGATAGGATTGTAATGCCCTCATGGTCGTACCAAAGCTTAACGGATTTGGAAATCATAATATTACTCCTAGAAGATCGAAGATTTTTCACCCACCACGGGCTTGATCTGAAATCATTGATCAGAGAAATATTTCGTTTGCTCACATTTCGGGAACATGGAGGCGCGAGTACAATTGACATGCAGTATGTTCGTACACGCACAGGGTATAAGGCACGAACACTAAAGCGGAAAGTCTATGAAATCATCCTGGCTTTACTCATCCAATACCGTATGTCAAAGCTTGCAATTTTGCGATCATACCTAAATGAAGTTTTTCTGGGTTCCGGACTTTATGGTATTCACATTGCTGCATGGCGATTATTTGAAAAACACTCTAACGAACTAAATTGAGATGAGGCTGCTGCTATTGCAGCAATGATGGTTTACCCGCGTCCTCTTATTCCATCAGCATCATGGGAAGAAAAGAAAAATCGTAGAGCGAGATACGGATTAAAACTCTTTGAGCGGTTTGGGGGGCGGTATAAAAAGAGATTTGAATAAATACCAAGTTGAAACCTGATCTAAATCACGAATAGAGGCTGGCATTTTATTATCGTTATCAAGTTTGTAGAGGCGGTCTTGTTCAAACTGAAGGCGTATATATACTTCACGTAAGAATTCATAAACCGTACGTGATAAAATGTCTAATTCGTCTTCTAAAACAGTAAGTGTATCTCTGAAGTTTGAGGGCAATTTGTTTTGAAAATTCGCCCTGGTGAGACGTTCAAGCTGCCCGCCGATATGCACGAATCGCTGGGACAGAAGTTGCTCAAAGTTGTCTGCGAGCGCCACACTTATTACTCTGACGAGTCGAATTTGAAAAGAATTTCTCTTTTCATTCCACTCGTTGAGCACCGAGTCATAATCTTTAAGACGATCCTTAATTTCAATTGTTTGACTTCGCCGAATTGCATACAGTAAGCGTCTCGTCTTATACAACCTTCGACTAAGTAGGTTATCGAGATCAATAAATAGAAGGTTCAGTTCTGAAATACGCCGATCCTGTATATTAATATTTTGCTGCCGAAGCCAATTCTTATGTTGAAGCCGTTGCGCGTAAATGCCCCCGATAACGGTTACTAATACAAAGCTAAGTATTATCGAAAACATTGAAATCAGTGCTGGAATCATGACAATATCAAATATAAGAAAGTCGTATTTTGACTCTAACAGAGCTCAATCGTTTTCAATTCTATGCACACCGTTCCTGTCGTGCGGATTGTGTCGTCGCCATTTCCCGTTCCCTTGTACGTGCTGCAATGATATAGGCAATTTTCACGGCAAGCATTTGGGACTAAATTTTGATTGCTGTTATCGGGGTTTGGGGAAGCTTGCTTGTGCTTTTCTTCCTTTGCTCGTATCATCCATTGTGATATTTTTGAGCGTTAGAAAGGGATGCACTGGGTCGTGTGTGTAGGATTCCAAATGAAGTCGATTCTTTCGAAGAGCGTCTTCGAAGTGAACTATTACTGTAATGTATTTTTCAAACGGTTTTGACCTCATGAAATCCCGCAAGTAAGATAGCATATCCTGATGGTCAACTTTGAAATACTGACCTGGAGCAAGCTCGGAAGGCCCAATCCCGCCAATAAAAATCTTTTTGACTGCCTTAAAATCAAGCGCATTTATAAAGTCGAGACTATCTGAGAATGCGACTTCGTCGTTGGAAATCGTCGCGGAGGTCTTGCCGAAATTTTGAAATCGGCAAGTAAAAACATCATCATCGGGCAGTGCGTGTGAAGTGTCCACTGTTAAAGAATCCAGCACGACGATAGGTGCATTTAGCAAGGCGAATTCCTGCTCTGTCGCATGTAGTTGTCTTTCAAATTGACTCTTCGCAGAATCAAGGGCGATGCGCGACCGATCATTCTGATGGGCTTCGGCGGAGTCGAATTCTATAGCTTGCTGCATTCGCGCTGTATCAGACTTATTGTTAGCCGTTCTTGTCGCGTCCCACAGTCCCTTGTTGTAACTGGTGTATAGGACGGTCACAACAACGAGGCATACGAGCGCGAGGACCTCTATGGGGCGCAGTACCTTTTCTGGGATTGGTTTGATTTTCACATCCGATTTAACAAGTCGATCCTTATTGCTGTTCGCCACGATAAGAGTTCTATGTACCTCTTCTTCCCGTCGCGCGGCTTGTGTCGTCCGCCTCCGTGTCTGAACCCTCCTCGGCGGGCCTTCGGCTGGGATTAATGGGACGGGGAGAATTTTTGGGATGATTGTGCGTAATCCCGACCATCCAAATCATCCTCCTCTTTGGGCAATTATGAAGTATGAATTATGAATTATGAAAGGGAGTTATTTATTTTCAATTATTTTCAGGAATCTCTTGACTTCCGGAAATTCCTGCCGTATATTGCGAGTGAAGTTATAGGCACCAAGTGTCCGTAAGAATAGTGTTTTGTGTCATGTTCATTGACAATCTGGCAGTCGGCGGTAGTTTTCGTTATGAACGAGTTCTTTGAGAAAAGAATTTGTTGCAACAAATGGCGAAAACAGCCTGGAAACGAGGAATCATCGGGAACTCACAAGAAAGAAAAACGGCACCTATTTCTTGGGGAAATGTCTGAACCTGGATCCTTCGACAAGCTCAGGACAAGCTTATGGGATTTTTGGGATTGGGGAGGATGAGATAAGGAATGGTAAAAATCATTGCTGAAACGCTCTTGGCATTTGAGCGTTGAAGGTATGCAATGACTAAAGGCAATATTCTCTGGGTCGATGACGAGATCGACCTGCTTCGCCCGCATATTCTGCTGCTCGAAGGGCGCGGCTATACCATCCGCACTGCGCTGAGCGGTGAAGATGCGCTTGTTATCGCGTCCGAAAGCCCGGTCGATCTGGTTTTTCTCGATGAGAATATGCCGGGCATGGGTGGCTTGGAGACGCTGGAGCGCCTGAAAGCGGTGCGTCCCGAAACGCCCGTCGTGATGGTGACGAAATCCGAAGAGGAAGACCTGATGGAGCAGGCTATCGGGAAGAAGATTTCGGATTATCTGACGAAACCCGTCAATCCGACGCAAGTGCTGCTTGCGGTGAAGAAGTTTTTGGAGGGAAGGCAGATCGTAAACGAAGCCGTCTCGCGGGATTACACGCAGGAGTTCGCGCGCATCTCGCTCGACCTGATGAATGCCTCGACCGCGAATGATTGGACCGAGCTATATGCAAAGATTGTCGGCTGGGAAATGGAGTTCGATGAGCATACGGGGCTTGGTTTGAAGCAAACGCTGCTCGATCAGAAACGGGAAGCAAATGCGGAGTTCGGAAAATTCGTCGAGCGGCATTATCGGGACTGGGTCAATACGATCTATGTGGAATCGAATGCGGCAAATAGGCCGCCGATGTCACCGGATATTGTCGAACAATGGGTGCTACCGGAACTGCAATCGGACGCGAAGCAGAATGTGGTCTTTTTCGTCATCGACTGCATGCGGCTAGACCAGTGGCTCATTATGGAAGCGGAACTTCGTAATCTTTTTAAGATCACGCGGAACTATCACTTCGGCATTCTTCCAACGGCTACACCGTATGCACGGAATGCAATTTTTTCAGGAATGTTCCCATCGGAATTCGGGAAGTTGTACCCCAATATGTGGTCGTCAAAAGAAGATGACGAGAGTTCGCTGAACCGGGATGAAGCACAGATGCTGCAAAAGCTGTTAGATCGTAAGCGCATCAAATTGCGGCAGGAGATGAAATATATAAAGATCATCGACCGTGATTACGGCGCCGGCATTGCACAGAATATTTCGACGCAGGCGAAGAATCATTTCACCGCGATCGTGGTGAACTTTGTGGATATGCTGGCACATACCCGCAGCGATTCGCCGATCTTGAAAGAGATCGCGCCGGATGAAAGCGCGTATCGTTCCCTTACGCGATCATGGTTCATGCATTCGAGTTTGTACGATATGTTCAGATCGCTGGCAGCGGTGCCGAATTTGAAGATCGTGGTTTCGACCGATCATGGTTCCATACGCAGTTTGCGAGGCGCTAAGGTCATCGGCGACCGCGAAACCTCGACCAGCCTTCGCTACAAATACGGCCGCAACGTAAAAGCCGAAGAAAAGCAAGCCATGATCATCAAGCATCCGGAAGAGTATAAACTTCCGGTCAGAGGGAACGCCACGAACTATATCATCGCAAAAGAAGATTATTATTTCGTCTATCCAACCGATTACCACAAGTACCTGAATTACTACCGCGATTCGTTCCAGCACGGCGGCATCTCGATGGAAGAAGTGATCTTGCCTGTGGTGACGATGGAAGGGAAATGAAACCCGGATTCATTCTTTAATGTATTACTGTCGTGAAAAATCTTGAAGTAGACCGAATAAGGCTTGAATCGCTATGCCGACAGTATCATGTCAAGCGGCTGGCAGTTTTTGGGTCGGTGCAAAAAGGCGAGGACTTGCCAGGAAGCGATCTTGATCTGCTCGTCGAATTCGCAACTGGCAAGACACCGGGTCTAGCATATTTCCATTTGCAGGACGAGCTATCGCATCTCTTTGGCCAGACGGTCGATCTTAATACACCTGGGTTCCTAAGTCGATATTTTCGGGACGAAGTAGTACGGAACGCTGAGAACGTTTATGTTGACCGGTGACCGAATCCGTTTGCAGCATATCATGGATGCTGCAAGGCGAATTATCCTAATAACTCGTGGTCGGAGCCGTGCAGACATAGAAGAAGATCTTGTACTGCCGTTCGCGTTAGTTGCATTGCTTCAAATTATCGGCGAAGCAGCTCGGAACGTCTCAGGAGAATATCAGGAGGATCATCCTGATATTGACTGGAAAGGCATGATCGGTCTTCGGAACCGTCTTGCTCATGCCTATTTCGATGTCGATTACGATGTGCTTTACAAAATTATTCAAGAAGATATTCCGCCGCTCATAGTGACTATTGAAGGGTTATTGGGACAATTAAGGCTCGATTTTTAAAAAGCTTTTTGTTCTAATCCTGCGCAGTAAATTTATCCTCTAACCTCTCGTGAATTTCCTTCCCTCCGATTTCGAATCCGTCCCCTGCGATCTTTGTGGCGCCGATGCGCCTGAAGTTCGTTACCATAAAAATGGTTTTACCATTGTTGAATGCTCAAAATGCGGGATGGTTTATACCAATCCCCGCCTGAAAGGTGAAAAAATTGGCGAGCTATACGATGCCGATTATTTCAAAGGGCATGGGTTCGATAAGAGCATCGATTACGTCGGCGATGTGGATGAGTATGGCAAGCAAAAAAGCGATTACACGCTGAACGATTGGGATTTGGATACGATTTCATCGATGCTAATGGGAACCAACCTCCCCCCTCCTATTCCGCTTCGCTCCATAGGAGGGGGGGCACGATTGCTCGAAATTGGCTGCGGAACAGGAGTATTTCTTGCAAAAGCACGCGAGCATGGCTTCGATTGCTCAGGGCTGGAACTTTCGAGTTACGCGGCGGAATTTGTTCGCAAGATGGGTATTCCAGTCGAGACAAAGGCTATTGAAGATGCAAATTTTCCGGAAAACTCGTGGGATGTGATCGTAATGCGCGAAGTGATCGAGCATTTGGCACATCCAAAAGAAGCTCTTCAAACGATCCACCGCTGGCTGAAACCCGGCGGCGTTCTTTTTATGGCCACCGGAAACTATGATTGCCCTGAGCGTAAGCTGCGCGGCTCTGATTGGTTTTACTTTATGCCGGAAGGGCATCTCTACTACTTTTCCAACCGAACTATGACGAAATATCTCAAAAAAGTGGGTTTTGGGAAGGTTAATGTAACCAATCAGGGCGATATGTTAATGGAAATGCTGCGAAAAAATGGCATGTTAGAAGCAGGTTTATATAAACCTCGTAACGTTTTTAAGCGATTGGTGTTCAATATAGTGCGCACGGTCAATCATTACATTTCAAGTGGAATGCGAGTTTACGCCATTAAGTAAATTATGCGGTCGCTTCTTATTCTATCAGCTATTATAGTGGGAGTGTTCGTTGCCGAACGGAGTTTGGGCCAAACGAATGTTCCCTCCATTCCGGAGAAGCCCGGAGTTATTCTCGTTCGCGTAAGTTCCACACTCGATAGTGCAATGGGTGCGGTGTTTTATCGTACACGTCCTGTCGGCGATCCTACCTTTGTACACACGGATATGACGCAATCCGTGCTATCCGGCGATAGCACGATCCGCCAGTTGCTTGGCTTGCCGAATGCATTGCACGGACTTCAATTGCGTCCGTTCATTCCCACACACAGTGTTGCATTCGAAGATATTCGGCAGCGATCGAATCCTCAACTTTTCCAGATCGGGGAGGTCATTCAAACTGTCAATAATCAATCTGGGAATTTAGCTGCTCTCCGTGTTTCGGAAAATAACATTTCCCATTGGTTCATGCTCTCCTATTCCGATTCGATCACAGGAGACCGGGCAGCCGCATTAGCGCGGAAATCCGCGTTGGTTCAACGTGCAGAACCTAAATATCTACGGCAATCCTTCAATGCGCCCTTCACGCCAAACGACCCGGATATAAGCCAGCAGTATGCGCTTACGCTAATGCATTGCTTCGATGCGTGGGGTGTCGTCCGGTGCGATTCGACCATGATCGTGGCCGATGCTGACGACGGCACGGATTGGACCCACCAGGATCTTTCTGCTTCCATCTATCAGAACCCCGGAGAGATCGGTATTGACGCTAATGGCCTTCCCAAATGCTGTAATGGTATCGACGACGATAGCGATGGCTTCATCGACGATTGGCACGGGTGGGACTTTGACGGGACTTATGGTACCACGCCCGACAACAACCCGGCCCCCGGCGACGGCATCAAACATGGCACACAAACGGCTGGTATGTTTGCAGCGACCGGCAACAATGCAATTGGCATGGCCGGCGTTGCGTTCGGCGCACAAATAATTCCCATCAAGATCAGCGACGATGCGGGAAATATCGATTTTGCGTTCGAAGGCATCCTGTACGCCGCTGATATGCATGCAAGAATCGTTAATTGTTCATGGGGCGGTACGGGCCGTTCGGATGCCGAACAGGATGTGATTAATTATTCGTATGCAAAAGGCTGTGGCGTCGTGGCGGCTGCCGGAAACAGCGGCAATGTTTCCCCTTATCAGGATATTTATCCGGCGGCTTACGATCATGTCCTCTCGGTTGCGGCACTCGACCCCAATAGCAACATTGCAAGCTTTTCCAATTTTAATACGCATGTGGATGTATCGGCTCCCGGAGTTGCGATCTTTGAGTACCATTCCGGGCAACGGCTATGAGTCAGATGAGGCGGATTGTACCGGCACCAGCTTTGCTTCACCCAACGCGGCGGGCGTTGTAGCACTTGTCCTGCAACGTTTTCCAAATTTGACGGTCGGACAAGCGATGGAGAAGGTTCGGGTTACCGGCAATCTGGTAGAATCGGTGTGGGACAACAATACTGGCGTTGTCACACCGGTCGATAGCACACGGATCTACTATGAAGGCCATGGCGAAGTAGATGCATTCCAAGCTGTGACGGATACGAATACCTTTTCGGCTCGTATCGATAGCGTTACGCTGGAAGGTCCGGAAGGCACCGGTAATTTCACCCCCGGCGAAAGTGGGACTATCGTTATCCATGCGATGAATTATTTGAATCCGCTCCAACAGCTTAACGCGCGGGTCGAAGTCGTGAATGGAGCAAATTATGTCACGCTTCATCAAACGGTTATTCCCTTTGGGCCTGCTGCAACCTTGCAGGAAGTCTCTAATACCTCATCCGCATTTCAGATCACTATTGCCGATAACGTTCCATCCAATACGCAGGTATTAATTCGCGTTTTCTTTTATGACTCGACCGTTGGATACGCCGAGGACTATGATTATTTCAGTTTTGTCATCGCGCCATCCTATCTCGATCTTAACGCGAACAACCTCACGGTAACCTTTTCCTCGATCGGTAGTTTGGGCTATAACGATGTCCTTAACAATACAGAAGGCTCAGGATTTTTGTGGCGCAATGCACCGGATTCGATCTCGCCATTAGGACGTATCCTGCTCAATGAAGGTGGCCTGATGGTCGGGACGGACAGCAACCGCGTTGTCGATGTGGTGCTCGGTGAAGATGGCGAGGACGCCGATGAAGACCTCACTCCAGATCAGATCGCGCATTATGTTCAGCCGCCAGACCACCCGAACGCCGCGCAGGAACTGGCGTTTGCTCTTACCGACAGTCTTGCCGATTCTTCGATCATGGTCGGGCTTCATGCCACCTGTCAGGCTTACGCATTCACACAAGGGCTTGCTGCCAATGCGCTCGTCGCAAAGTACGTGTTCCACGGCACGCCGGGTAATACACTCTCCATGAGTGACAGCGCAGCCGCTGCGCTATTTCTCGACTGGGATATCGGCACATCCGGCTCGAACAATGTCACGGAGTTCGATTCCGCAACGTCAACCGCCATTTCCTACCGAACCGATGCGGATTATCCCTATATCGGCATGAAGCTGCTTTCTCCGCTTCCACCAGGAGCGGCGCTCAATTATTACGCCATTATGAACGATGGTTCCCAAGGGCCGATCGATATTTATGATTCCTATTCGAAGGCCAATAAATGGACCACCATGACGGATTTTAATAGTTCCGCTGGCCCGGGCGATATTTCTCATACCTTCGGCCTCAAGAACATGCCGATGCGTTCTCAGGATTCGATCGAGATGACCGTCGTGATCGCCCTGGCGGAGAACGCTGCCGTATTGCAGCAAACGATAAACGAAGTGGACACGCTTTGGAATGGAATAGCATCGATTGCGCCTCAAAGCGCCAGCCCCGCGAGTACGCTGGAAGTTTTTCCAAATCCCTTCCATAATACACTGCATGTTTCCTGGGATGTGACCGGATCTGCAATCGTCACGATCTACGATGCGCTGGGCCGAACCATCGTTTCGAAAAATGTGAACAGCAGCCAATTCGATTTCTCCCCGCCTCAAATTCCATCTGGGTTTTATACCATCGATGTCGAAGTGGGCGGGACGCATTTGCGAAGACAAGTGATCGCGTCGGAATAGCTTTTCACCGGGCTGCCCTTTTTTCGTCGTATATTGTATAAGTTTTAACAGGCACCTATTTTAATAAACACCATGGCATTTAGCATCAACAGAGCAACATTAGTAGGAAACGCGGGCAAAGACGCGGAAATTCGTTATACCGGTTCAGGCAAACCCGTCGCTTCATTCTCCGTAGCGACGACAGATTCCTGGACCGACAAGGCCACAGGCCAAAAGCAAGAGCGAACGGATTGGCATAACGTAGTGGCATGGAACTGGCTGGCGGAATATTGCAACGAAAACGTAAAAAAGGGAAAGCGTGTCCTGATAGAAGGTCGAATTCAGACCCGAAGCTACGATGACAAAGACGGTGTGAAAAAATATATCACGGAGATCGAAGCTTCGACGGTCATGACCATGGAACGCGCTGCGGGAGGAAATGGCCCAGCTCCGGCGCCATCTGGTTCCACTTATCGTCCCGCGAGTGCTGCTCGCCCCGCACCACAATCCACTGCTCCAGAGCCGGAATACGAACCGCAAGATGCTCCAGTGGACGATCTACCATTTTGAGTAGCAATGGTAGTGGCGCGGTATCCGCGCCACTACGGGTCATCGATTTAACCGCCAGATTAGATAGATCAAAACGGCAATATTGATTGCAAGCAACCCAATCTTTAGCGCATCTGCCCGCTTGACGATCTCGTATATTTCTAACGGAAGAAATGACGTCGTAACGATGGACGTAAAATATTCCGCCCATCGTTTTTGGAGCAGTAATCCAATTCCCTCCGTTGCAAAAAGCGCGGCATAAAAGAACGAGCCGAGGCTTATCATTTCGATGCGCCCTTTGGTCGCGATTCCCACCATATTAGCGAAGCGCTCGAGCAACCGAAAATGCGCATCGCCGCTCAGGATGGTGATACGGTGCAGTGCTTCGGCCCGTGTCTTCATATCCAAAAGAGCAAGCGCCCCGAATCCCATACACAGCAGAAGAGAAGCTTTTGCAAGCTTGAAAATGCCTATAATAATATCGCCGCGCATCGAATTACGAATGACAAATGACAAATGGAAAGCTACGATCCACGTAAGGAATTCTTCGTTGTTTTCTGAATGGATCCAAGAATTTTAAGGATCTCTTCACAATCGGTAAGCATGGATTCGGCCATTCGAGAAGAAATATATTCTGTATCACGCAAAAGCCGGAGCCAATAATGCGTTTCGCGTGCCTCTCGATACGAGATGTTGGCTTTGGCGAGAAAATCCTTTTTTGAACTTGCACCATTGAATTCCTCGGCGTTAGCTCCTATCGAAGTTCCCGATCGAAGAATTTGATCCTTAAGAACAAATGCTTTCTTTTGTTGAAGATATTCACTGAGACGAATGATTCGAATAGCGAAGGCATAGCATTTATCAAGAATGATGTTTTGTTTCATGCGGTATTTTTCTTGGTAGTAAAAATGAAAGGAGAAAATTCTTATTCCAATTTGTCATTCGTCATTTGTCATTTGTCATTCAAAAAATTAGGTAGCGAGAATTTTCGCCATTTGGAACAGGCTCAGGTCTAACTCTTTTTTATTGCTCGCGACCTCGGAAAGCGGCGTATCCACGATAGCGCCGTTATGAATTCCGATCAGAACTCCGTGACGGCCATCTGCAATCCTCTCGATCGCCGCGACTCCGAAGCGTGCTGCAAGGATGCGGTCCGAGGCGCTGGGTACGCCACCCCGCTGGACGTGTCCTAAGATGGTCGTCCGGATAGTAAAGCCAGCCATGTCCGGGTGCTCCGCAATGGCTTTGGTAAGCGCGTTTGCATTGTATGCTGCTCCTTCTGCAACCACGACAAGCGCATGGTTCTTGCCTCTGCGATATGCGCCTAAAATATCGTGTGCTACGTCGTTCGGGTCCATTTCTACCTCGGGGATCACCACGGTCTCTGCGCCGCCGGCGATACCGCAGACGAGCGCGAGATACCCGCATTTCCTTCCCATCACCTCGACAAGCACAGCCCTGCGGTGCGAAGAAGCAGTAACCTTCAGCCGGTCAATGGCTTCGAGCGCGATATTCGTCGCCGTATCGACGCCAAGCGTAATATCCGAGCCATAGACATCGTTATCGATCGTGGAGGCAATTCCGATCACAGGAAAACCGAGCTTGGAGAGTTCCCATGCTCCCATTTGGGAACCGTTGCCTCCGATCACGATCAGGGCATCGATCCGGTTCTCCTCTAAATTTTTCAGGGCATGTGCCCGAGATTCGTGAAGCAGGAATTCCACAGACCGGGAGCTTCCTAAGAATGTACCGCCCTGCTGGATGACCCCTCCGACATCGCGCGCAAGCAGTTTGATGAAATCGCCTGCAAGCAGGCCATCGTACCCATTGCGAACGCCGAACATTTTCATCTCCTTTTCGCTGCCCGCACGGACGACCGCCCGTATTGCAGCATTCATCCCCGGCGCATCGCCTCCGCTTGTCAAGACTGCTATTCGATTCATAGGTTGCAAAAATACGAATGAATAACAAATGACGAATGACAAACGAGAAATTAGCAATTCAGGGAAGCTAAGAATAAAGATAGGTAGCTCCATTAATGAATAGTAATTCCTATATTAATAATTTCAGAATTTACACACCCATCCAAATAATACATTATATTTGTATCTGATTTTAGGAAATTCTGTTTCGATATCCGTTACACGCAACAGAATTCCGCCGTCAATTTCCAAAGAATTACGTCAAGAATTCGTGGAAACGTTTGCTTATAATTATTGTCATCTGGAAAAATCCGTGATCTTTGAACAACTTAGAGATCTCGTGT
Organism: Ignavibacteriota bacterium; assembly: GCA_963776895.1. Taxonomy (GTDB): domain Bacteria; phylum Bacteroidota; class Ignavibacteria; order Palsa-1295; family Palsa-1295; genus PALSA-1295. The sequence continues at coordinate 227,827 of CAVZOL010000009.1, forward strand.
TTTCCCACTTGCAATGTTTAGTTCTTTGGCGTCAAAAAGTGTTTGATTCGTAAACATTTTGTTAAAAAATAACGACTAAATTCATGAAAACACAATTCCTTGCTTCCTTCGCGGCTCTCGTCGCAATACTTCTTCTTATTCCACTTACCTCGGATGCACAAACTTCCGGTGTGAGCATTACTCCGGATGCTACCTGCCTGATGACATCCTGGATGAGTGTGCCGGGCGCATCCGGCATCGCTCCGTCAGTGCCAGCACATTCTGCCGCCTTTCGGGTAACCTTTACGGGCGCAGGCACAGCCATCACTAACATCACTGTAACCCGGCCGGCGGGGGCAAGTCCGGCCGCCCCAAGTGGTTTTGCGGCTTCGGTCGATGGAAATTCAAGCAGATTCTCCTGCGATGTTTCCGATGTAAGCGTCAATCTCTACCAGTCCGACCCTAACAATTCGAACTGCCTTGTTCTTTCCGCCAACGGGCCGGGAACGCTGCAAGTTAAGGTCACCACTATGAGTTCCGGGGTGAGCACTGTTACTACCAAGAATGTCGTCATTCCGTAAACACGATTTTTAAAACCTCTTTAAATTCTTCGATTATGAAAACATCAATGCGAACAATTCTTCTTACGCTCTCCATAGCGTTCTTAACAGCGAGTTCAGCTTTTGCTCTACCAAAAATTATAATTTTAGGAGCCGAACAGTCTGCCTGGATTCAAGACATTCAATCCAAATTACAGGCCACCGGCCAATTCTCGGAGGTCGATTATCAGGTTATACCCAATGGCCCCAGCGGGGTTATGCCAACCCTCGCTCAACTTCAGGGATATGCAGCCGTTATGGTCTTTAGCGACTATGGTGTAGAATCGGGTTTAGGTTCTATTCTCGCGTCGTATGTAAATGGAGGCGGAGGCGTTGTGCTCTGTATGTTCAGTCTGGGCGGCGATCTTATTGACGCGAGTTTCGATAACTCGACGTATAACGTCATCACACCCGGAAGCTATACAGCGGGCACCACCGAGACATTGGGAACGGTTGCTGTGCCAAGTTCCCCGATCATGAACGGGGTTACCAGCCTCAATGGGGGCAGTGAAAGCTTCCATACCACCTCCACAGCGCTCAATGGCAACGGTCAGGTCATTGCCTATTGGAACGATGGCAATATCTGCGTTGCCTCGCGCACGAACGCAGGGACCGGCGGGAATGTCCGCCGTGTCGATATCAATATGTTCCCAGTTTCGACCGCAGAGTATGCCGGCGGCTGGGTTCCCACCACCAGCGGTGCGACGCTTATGGCCAATGCAATGACGTGGGTTGCCGGCGGCGGCGCACCCGTTTCGGCGCTGAATATCACCACCAGTCCTCTGTCGAATCCACGGGTCGTTAATTATGGAATTGTCCCGGGTGGTGGATCTGAAACCTATTGTGTGACGGCCAACTCAATTGGCCCCGGTACGCTTCATATCCAGGGAGTCAGCATTACAGGCTCCTCGTCGTTTACGCTTGTGCCCGGTTACGATCCGGTGGGTGATAGCATTCTCTCCGGCAATTCTGCGCAGTATTGCATTCAATTCAGTCCTACTTCTTCGGGTGCCCAGACCGCAACATTTACCCTCCAAACGGACGGCATCGATTCGGGAACACAGACCGTGACCTTGAATGGTACCGGTCAAATTCCAACGGTATCCTATAGCTCGAATACCATGTTCCAGGGCGTGACTACGGAGCTTACCGATACATCGAGCGTGCAATACCTCTATGTGAATTCAACCGGTATAGGCGCCCTTACTGTTAAGAGCGTCAGTTTGATAGGCTTGGATGGCGGGAATGCGTATTTCATTACGCATGTGCCTTCCGGCCCCATCGCTTCCGGAGGAGTGGATTCGATTGGTGTCCGGTTCGACCCGGATATCGAAGGATTACCGGATGCGCATCTTGTGATTCAGACCAATGCAGGGAATATTCCCATTGATACCGTCACGATGGATGGCGTGGGAATCTTGCCACATCTTACCCTTGTCAGCCCGTTGCCGAACGTGATCTCCAACATCAATCATTCGATGGTCATTACTTTCGATTCGGTTAAACTTGGAACGGATTCAATACTGACGGTACTATTGACAAATCCTGGTTCCGATACACTTGCGATCGAGAAGAATTATTTTTCGAGCTCAGATCCCGATTTCACCCTTACGCCTCTGACCGGCACGGATACGCTCATTCCTCCCGGTGGAGTGCAAACGATCTATGTTAATTTCGATCCCGTTCAACAAGGCTATCGTACCGCTACGCTCCGGATCGTGACTAATATACCTCATACATTAGCGCAAGGTTTATCCAGCCCTGCGCGAGACACGAGCGAATTCAATGTACAGTTCATCGGCACGGGCGTACCGTCGGGTAAACTATTAGTTACCGGCCCCGCACAGACCGACAGTGCATTGATTGGGAAATCAATCTGCCAAACAGACACGCTGTGGAATACCGGCGCTGCCTCAATTACGGTCAACAGCATAACGATTAGCGGAACGAATGGAGCCGACTTTACTGTCAGCGGCTTTACGTCAGGCATGGTTTTGGGAGCTAATTCGAGCGCAACCTTCCAGGTCTGTGCCGATCCAAGCCAGACGGGCGCGGAAACAGCGCTCCTGACGGCCTCCGGCACCAGCAGCGAAACACCGACCAAGGCCACGCTGAACCTCGGAGTCTTTGGTGAATCCGTTGCCGATACCGCTATTGTAGCACAGCCATTCGCACCGGAAAGCTGCGGACCTGACACCATGCTCGTTACGGTAACGAACGAGGGCAATGTTGCGGAAACGTATCAGGGTTCTATTCCGCTCAATCCGAACTTCACCCTGCTTGGCTCCGGAACCTCACCACTTACACCGGCGGGCGGTATCGATACCTTCTTCGTGCTCTTCACGCCTACCAGCGGAACTGCTACGGGGGTCTTGAATTTCACCACCGGCGGTGCCGATATCTCGCCGATCACGCTTTCTGCCACAGGCGGCACGGCTGTCATCGCAGGATCGGGAACCGCGCCGATGACCATGGTCGGCTCGGTCGATACCTTTACCGCGACGATCAATAACACCGGAACCTGCCCGTGGACGCCCGGAGTTGGGCAAACCACCAGCGATCCTGCCTTCGCCTATTTGAGCGGCGGCACCACCCCGATTCCAGCCGGTGGAAGCGCGCTCAATACCTTTACCTACACTCCGACCGAGCAAGGCACCGACAATGCCACCGTCGGCTTCCCGAACCAGGTGGGTACTTCGGTACCGGCTGCAAATGTCACGCTCACCGGTACAAGCTCCTCAGCCAATGTAGCGGAAACGAGTGTATCCGGTGGATTCAGCCTCCAACAGAACTATCCGAATCCGTTCTCAGGAACGACTAATATCGAGATCACCCTGCCGGTCGGATGCTTAGTGCATCTTGCCATCATCGATGTCGAGGGACAGGTCGTGCAGACCGTGCTGAACCAGCATTACGATGCCGGCTCCTTCGAGATCTCGCTCGAATGCCACCGGGCTGGCAAGTGGAACCTATTATTACCAGATGACTGCGGGCGACGTCACGCTTACGCGGCAAATGGCCGTCATAAAATAATAATTTTTGATTGAACGAGGTAACACTCGTACTCCAAAAAAGAACAATTCTCGGTTGAGTTTAAAAAGGGCTTCTCGCGAGAGAAGCCCTTTTGCTTTTCGTGATTTTTTTGAATTTCACGCAATAAACATAAAATTATCGTATTTTTGCATGGAATTAAGAAAAGCTTTTCATGATCCTTTGTGTGAAAAGTAGTTTTCTCGTTCATTTCTCGTTCGAAAATCCGACAAAGTGCCTCCGTTAAACTTTTGAAGGAAACTCGCGTCTGTCATACCGAAATAGGATGGTTATTCATGATCCTTGGGGGTCTGAGTAACGGTTCTGTTCCGAGAATCCGTCAAAATTCTCCGTTTTACGCTTTGTCAAAAGAAAATCCATCTGTGATATTTTGTATCGGATGGTGTTATAAGCTTGGCGGCTACCTTTGTTCGCCGGTCAGTTTGTAATTTCCGTTTGCTTTCCGTCAAAATTGTTCATTATTTTATTCACTTTCGTCAAAAATAACAAAAGGAGTACGTTCATGAAAACTTGGAGCAGGTTCGTTCAAACATCGGTGATCTTAAAAGTAGGCTTTTGCTTGCTTTTCTTCAGTCTTATCTCAACCGGCGCATTGGCTCAAAGCCGCGTCGCCAATTACACGGTACAAACCAACTTCTCTGGAGCTGGCGAATGGAACGATCTCTCGGAATCCGAGAACTCTAACTATATCGGAGATGAGCTCTTCTTCTACTCTAACCAGGATGAGAACGGTAATACGATTACCGCTAACCTCCCATTCAACTTCAAGTATGACAATACGACCGAATCTCAAGGAACAACAATTATCATCGGCTCGGGCTGGATCAGTTTCGGGGATGAGCCACAGTATTATGACCAATGGCAGGATCAATCGTCTGATCCGGGTGTAATGTACTTCTGGGCTGGTGAGTATAATCCCGACTATGGTTATGGGTATGTTAATGCCGGCTCAGGGGTTGACATCGGCCAACCCTATTATGGTATTTACACTGAGGTAGATGGCTCAGCGCCAAATCGTGTGTTCACGATTCAGGAGACCAATGTCCATATGGATTTCGGAACGGGAGTCAATGATGCCGGTACACAGTATCTATGCAGTATGCAGATCAAGCTTTATGAGGGTTCAGGTATCATTCAATATATCTACCAGAATACTGACCAGTACATGGCTGGTTCAGGTGTGGCGGGAGTTGGGCTGAATGGATTTACATCGCCTTCTTTTTCGAGTCTCGACTACCAGGACGGCATGGATTACACCCCTTCGACCGAACATTCAATTCACTCCACCTGCTCCACCGCAGGAACTTTCGCTCGAGCCGAAGGCGCTTAATTTTGGCACCACGACCCCTCAGCTTCCGGTTCAGATGTGCGTAATGGCCAGCAGCGTTGGCGGCCCGGCAGCACATTGCACATCACCGGTATTTCGCTCACAGGTTCTACGGCATTTACGATGATCAGCGGGCCTCCTGTTGGGACAGCGATTCCGCTGGGCAGTTCAGTTAACTATTGCTTTCAGTTTCTTCCACTTTCGAACGGTAGCCTGAACGCCACATTTACGCTAACGACGGATGGTGTTGATTCTGGCAAACAGACGGTGGCTCTTTCGGGCGTCGGAGCTGTGCCACTCGTCTCCTATAGCTCGAATAAGATGTTCCAGGGTGTGGATGTCGAATTAACTGACACATCCCAAGTGCAATACCTTTATGTGAATTCCATAGGCGGAGGTCCGCTTACTGTTAACGGTGTTTCCTTCATCGGCTTAGATGCACGAGCATATTTTGTCACGCACCTCCCTGCCGGCTCGATCCCATCCGGAGGCGTGGATTCGATCGGCGTTCGTTTCGTGCCGGATTTAGAGGGTCTGCCGGACGCACACATGGTAATAAATTCTACGGCTGCAAATATCCCGTGGGATACGGTGATGATGGACGGTGTGGGAATCCTTCCGCACCTTGCGATCGATAGCGCCAAATCCTGGCCGCTTCCGACGACCGTGAATTTCGATTCGGTGCAATTAGGTGCGGATTCTACCATTGCAGTTCAATTGTGGAATTCCGGTTCCGACACGCTTGCCATCGAAAAGAATTTCTTCGAAAGTAATGATCCCAATTTTACATTCGTACCGTTAACCGGCCGCGATACACTGATTCCACCGGGCGGTACACAGAATATCCTGATCACGTTTACACCCGTTCAACAAGGAACGCGCCTTGCGACGATCCGTATTCGCACGGATATTCCACACACCGAAACGACGCCCGCTCAGGATACCAGCCAATTTACGATCAATATCATAGGTATTGGCGTACCGACTGGAAAGCTGCTCATTACCGGACCACCCACCAATGGAAATATCTTAGAGGACAAAGTGGCCTGTGCTACCGATACGTTCTGGAACACCGGTGACGCACCGCTTACTATCGATAGCGTAGTCATATCCGGAGCAAATGCATCCGACTTTACGGCTACGTATCCTGCGCTGCCTTTCACGATCGCAAGCAATTCGAGCCTTACGTTTTCCGTATGCGCCGAACCGAGCGATACCGGTACAGAGACTGCGATCCTAACAGCGTATGGATCGAGCAACGAGGCTCCGGCCATCGCATCGCTGCCTATTGCGGTCTATGGACAACTCATCAATGATACCGGCATCGTCGAGCAACCGTTTATCTCGGCCTGCGGATCGGATACGGAAGTCGTAACCGTAACGAACACCGGAAACATCGGGGAATCCTATACCGCCTCTGTTTCCGGCGGTACGAACCCGAACGATTTCACGGTGCTCACTCCAACGACTTCCGCCACGGAATCGAACGGCGGCGTGGCAACCTTCACGATCGTGTTCACGCCTACGACTACATCGCTCGAGACGACAACGCTGAGCATCAGCGGCGGGAATGTTATTTCGATCCCGCTCTCGGCAACCGGAAGCGGAGCCGTCATCACCGGCTCGGGAACTGCGCCTGTCACGATGGTTGGCTCGGTCGATACCTTTACCGCGACGATCAACAACGCCGGAACCTGCCCGTGGACACCCGGAACGGCGCAAACAGCTTCCGATCCGGCCTTTACATATCTTAGCGGTGGCACCACGCCCATTCCAGCCGGCGGCAGCGCGCTCAATACCTTTACCTATACACCAACCGAGCAAGGCACCGACAATGCTACCGTGAACTTCCCCAATGCCGTAGGTATTTCGATCCCCTCTCCGGTCGTTACACTTACCGGAACAAGCTCCGCAGAGGATGTATCGGAAACTGCGGTTTCCAATGGCTTCAGCCTCCAACAGAACTATCCGAATCCGTTCTCGGGAACAAGTAATGTCGAGATCACGCTGCCCGTCGGATGTTTAGTGCATCTGGCCATCATCGATGTCGAGGGACAGGTCGTGCAGACCGTGCTGAATCAGCATTACGATGCCGGCTCCTTCGAGATCTCGTTTGACGCCACCGGGCTGGCAAGCGGAACCTATTATTACCAGATGACTGCGGGCGACGTCACGCTCACGCGGCAAATGGCGGTAGTGAAGTAAGAGTTTTTTTCATGGTTGTAGTCTTGAAAAGGGCTTCTCGAAAGAGAAGCCCTTTTGCTTTTAAAATACCTAAACCCGTCCCAAAGACTATTCCTGTTGAACGAGCGTAAACAGCAATGTGTTGTTCATTTTTGATGAGAAAAAACACCATGACTCTTTGGAAAACACTATTTTGCGCGATCGTCACTATCCTGTTAGCCTCTGGATTTTTTTCCGTAGCGACAGCACAAACCCTCTCGCGCGTGAGCCAATACACGGCTACGCCATTTCAAGCTACCTGGACCGACATTTCGGCGACGGGTGACACATTTCACTATAACAAGGTGGATCAGGGATGGGGCACGATAGCCATGCCGTTCGATTTTCCCTACGATGGTTCGATCGTCCCATCGGGAACGAAGATCAATATCGGCGCGAGCGGCGCGATTTCGCTTTCCGGCGACACAACCACGAACGGCCCCATGCTCGATAGTGCTGACCATCCCGGAATGGTGTGTGTGTTCAGCGGCACGGTCGTCGCCGGAACGGGGCATGCATCTCCCGCCGACACCGATTTCTTTGAAGTGGATGGCATCGCACCCAACAGAGTACTTACCGTGGAATATCATTTCATGCATATTCCGGGTACCGGTTCCGGCAACGGAGGAAAGGGCGCTGGAGGAAATGCAGCCCTGATCCAAGTAAAATTTCATGAAACGACGGGCGTGATCGAGTTCATTTACCAGGCACACAACAGCGCGTTTGAAATGGATACCCCCGGCATTGACTCCATTCTCTACGGCTGTGTTGGACTCAATGGCTTCAGCAAACCGAGTTTTGTGGACAATACGTATAAAACAAATCTTATCGCCACTCCAGACTCTGACATTCGCTGGACACCCGGCACACCGTTGCAAGATTCGATCGTGATCGCGAGACCGTTTGAATCGTTTACATGCAAACCTGACGTGGATACCGCAACGATCACCGTGACAAATACCGGAAATACCTCTACCTCTTATAGCGCATCGATCGCTGCCCCGAACCAAAGCGATTTCATCATACTTCCTCCCGATACCTCCGCAGTGGAACCGGCTGGCGGCGTTGCCACCTTCCAGGTGGTATTCGATCCTTCGAGTGATGCAGAGGAAACAGCCGACTTTATCGTCACCGGCGATGTAGGCGGTTCGGTTATTCTGACGGGGACAGGCGGCGCAGCAACAATCTCCGGCTCCGGAACCGCGCCGATGACCTTCCCCGGACAAACCTCCGCGCCCTTCGATGTGACGATCAATAACACGGGAACTTGTCCCTGGACGCCCGGCATGGGACAAACCGTCGATGATCCCGCATTCACGTACGTAAGCGGAGGCACCACTCCGATCCCGGCCGGTGGAAATACTACCGAAACCTTCACCTACAGTCCAACCAAGAATGCTCCGGACACGGCCACGGTAAGCTTCCCGGACGCAACGGGAACCGCTTCGTCGGTCATGGTGACGATCACGGCCGTCACGGATGGTGTCCAGCCGGGTGCATCGAACGATGGTTACAGCCTCGAACAGAATTATCCGAATCCTTTCAATGGCGCAAGCACTTGCGAGATCACCCTGCCGGTGGGTTGCATTGTGCATCTGAGTATCGTCGATATTCAGGGGAAGATTGTTCAGAATGTGCTCAATCAGCATTTCGATGCCGGCTCGTTTGCGGTAACGCTCCATGCAAACGATCTTGAGAGTGGCACCTATAATTACCAGATGACGGCCGGCGATGTGACGCTCACGCGCCAGATGGTGGTGATAAAATAGGCTTCTACGTTTACGAGGTAACACTACTACTCCAAAAAAACAACAATTCGGTTGAGCTTGTTAATTAGAAGAAGGGCTTCCCATGAGATAAGCCCTTTCTCGCTTTATAAATTTGAACGTTTATGATGCCTCACTTTGTGCGTTATGAATGAGAACACAATTAAATTCTTGAGCGTTGCAATTTTCGTGTAGTCGAAAAATCAGTTTGCCAATGCCATGAATACTTCGCAAAATGGCCTTACACGAAAGAGCCGCGCCAAGGCCAATCCTGCATGGGATAAGTTGAACACACAAACGAATGGGGAATACGATGCACGAATTCACGAAATTCGTCAAATGTGCATGCGATTGACCAGAACCGAAGCTATGACTTAAGTTCTGGCCGAACATGGCTATGATTGCATGGATACCGCTCTCATATTAGGAGTGAGTGATCGAACAGTTCATAATCACCACTGGCATGTTAGGCAGAAGTCGGGAAAAACTCGAAAAGATATCCCGTTTCAAACAATTTTTTTACAAGACGCTACGGCACATACGAACGGCCGCAATATGTGAGCTTTTACGTGCGTCCTCAACAACTAATGTGTGTTTTCGTGTGTGTCACAATTGAGTGGTGCCTATTATTTTTGTAGGGTCTTTTTCGAAGACGCCTTTTAGTTTGTCGGTATCAATATTTGTCAAGTTACCATGAGAAAAAAGATCAGCTTTGCCGATGTGAGTATCAACCTACTCGCAATTACTTTTTTAACTGTCGCATTTGCAGGAACAAGCACCGCTCAGAAACCGGATTTTACTGATGGCGCTGAATGCTCGTGGGCAACAGTTTACCCGCTCCACGTTGAGTATGCGTCTATTCTCGATAGTGATGGTTCAACTATCATTCTCTCGCGAAGAAGTAAATTTTTTATCACCCACGACGGCGGAGCGCTTTGGGAACCACACTCTGAGATCGACCCTAATTACCTCGTGCGCCAAATTATCTCTTTCGACAAATGTGGAGAGGGTCTTTTAATCAATGCAGTCTCATCACACAAAATTGGAAAATTATTCCTTACTCATAACGGCGGATTAACATACAAAAACGTTTTAGACAACTCCGGAATTGGTGAGTCCATGTTTTTCTCGACGGATACTTCCTTAATTGCATGTGCAACTTCGCATCCGTTCGGGATTTGGATTTCCAAAGATCGTGGCGAAACTTGGGATTGCCATACCACAGAAACATCAGACACCTCGTTTATCCCTTGTTCTATTCAAGGCATTGCAGCTAATGGCCACCTTCGAATCATTGTTGGCTGCAATCCGCCGATGTTGCTAATTACGGACGATACCGGGAAAAGCTTTAAACATGATAGCGTTGGCTATTATGGCGGGTTGGGTGAAGTTCCACAAATTGCGGAAGGGGTTGATACAACAGAATTATATGCCTGTATAGCTTTTGGAGGAAACACGGGAATGGGAAGTATTTTCCGCAGCACGAATTCCGGAGAAACCTGGCAAAAGATGAAATCACCAACAAGCCTTTGGAGCGTACTCCCCTATCGAAAAAAACCGGGCCATCTTTGGGCCGGCCAATATTTTTCATTGGATACTAATTACCCGCCTTCCAGCATTCTGACAACCAACGACTATGGTAAAACATGGCAAGATTGCGGAGGGCATGATGGAAGTTTTAATTGGATGCTTCGATTTACGCCTGACCACCGCGCCATCATACTTGCCTCGGAAAAGGGGCTATTTAAAAGTGTCTTGAAGGAGCTTTCTCTGAAAGATCCGGACAATCATTAATAACAAACAACATTCCAACAAACCATATGAATAGAACAATTAGTAAGCATTCGTTTTGGGAAAGAGCAGTAATGTCTGTTCTTATCCTATGCATTGCACAGCTACTGGCTGTATCTTCGGTATATTCTCAAAACGGGGCATCGAATGTCGATGTTCCAAAGACAATCAGCTATCAGGGACTGATTTCCCTCCCTGGTGGTTCTGTCCCTCAGGACGGAACGTATCCCATTACCGTTTCGCTATATGCAGACGATAGTGGCGCCACAACTATTTGGAGTGGTAACTATACCACTGCAATTAGCCGTGGCATTTTCAACATCATTCTTGGTTCTGGCAGCGATACGTTACCAGCACCAAGCCTGATGAACCGCCCTATTTGGGTAGGCGTGAGCTTCAACGGAAATCCCGAGGCTCGTCCCCTATCGCAACTTTCTGCTGCTCCGTATGCATTGAACGTGCCCGACCAGTCGATCTCAGCAGCTAAGATTTCGGCCAATTATGTCGGATCGATTTCTGTTAACGGAAAAACGATCACAAAGCCTGGAAGTAATTTGAACATCGTTCAAGGTAACGGAGTCCAAATGAGTTTCGATTCCATTTCGAGCACACTCTTTGTTAACTCGAATGGAACCGACACGAAAGGAGGAATGAATCCACTGTGGATCGGCTATACGGGAGGGTCAAATGTGGATGGTCAGGGAAACACAACACCTGATTATTCGAATACAATCGGTGGAGGGTACAATAATACCGCAAACCCGTATGGGCCATCAGGAGGAACGAACGGTTATGCTTCGATACTCGGCGGTTCTAACAACGAGGCTGGATACACCACGCAGTATGATGTGGTGGGCGGTGGATATAATAATACAGCCGTCGGAGGATGGTCAACTATTGCTGGTGGCTCCGAGAATGGTTCTGGATCAGCATATGCAAGCGTTGGTGGTGGCGCAAATAATGCTGCTAATAATATCTATGGTACCATTGGAGGAGGAAATAACAACGTCGTTGGCGGAGGATTTGCTCATGGTTTTCATGGTTCAACTATTGGTGGAGGTGAATATAATGTCATAAGTGGCACCGATGGTGCTATCCCCGGTGGCGCTTATCTTAAGATTTCATCCAACAGCTTTGGATTTAATAATTCAAGTCCGAGCGCCATGGAGACGGATGTGAGCATGATATCTGGCGCCCTCGCCTATTTTGGGAATGTAAACCTCAACATTGGAAATACCGATGGCACAGCGGGGTCGCTCGTACTTTGGGGGCCTAATACCACATTTAATCCCAGTAGTACCCCATTATCAACGTCGATTACTGCCGGTATGCCAACAGCAAGCGTAACCTATACACTTCCATCATCGGCTCCTCCGGCGGCAACAGGATACTTCCTGACCTCGACAACTACTGGCGGCATGTCTTGGACTACGCCTGGTGCCGTAAGTGGCGCGTGGCTATTAACCGGGAATCCTACGACTACATCCGGTGATTTTCTTGGTACGGAGACGGGAGGTGTGAATCTACAATTAGAGAGTGTCAGTTCTTTAGTCGCTACATTCGATGGACCAACCGTATCCGTGATCCTCGGTGACGCCTCAAACAGCATTTCGGGCTCACCGAACCACGCCGCAATTGGAGGCGGATATACTAATAGCGTTTCTGCAAATTACGGAGCGGTTCCCGGCGGACAGGACCTCACCTCCAATGACTATGCTGAGGCAGTAGTAGGCTTATATAATAATACAAGCCGAAGTTATGGTGGCACACTACCAACCTATCCTAAACCTCCACAAACTCAAGCTTCAAATGCTGGTGGTGCGGATGATCCATTGTTTGTGGTAGGTAACGGCGTTTCAGACACTGTATCCAATGCGTTCGAGGTTTCGTATAATGGGCATGCAACTCCCACACAAGTATTTGGGAATTATGTTCCTGGTGGCCCAAAACCAATTAAAGGTGCCTATTATAATGACAATGCGCTCAACGCATGGGGACAGGTCGATTATACTACTGGCTCCGGAGCACCCACAAATGACTTCGGCACTAAAAGTGCCGACTGGATAAGCTCAAACACTTGTGCGGTTACACTTAACTGCCCTACAATGATGGCAGGATCCATTAATACCGCATCAATCACTGTAACGGGTGAGCAGGACACTTGTCCGAGTGAAATCACTGGAGTTATTATCTGCCAAGTTTCGTCATTTGGCACCAGTGGGTCTGATTGCAAACCTGGAACGACTACATTTTATGTGAGTACCTATTGGCTTCCGATAGGCGGCGGCTCTTTAGAAGCAATTCCCGAGCCCTTCTTTTACAAGGTTGCTGGCCGTTAAATGGAAGTGGAACTTTGATTAACTGCAACATTTTGGCAAACCGCTCGGACATTAATAATTCATTTAATTTAACGTCGAAGGAGAGTTCCGGTCATCGCCAATTTTGTTTCGGAAAGCGCCCTTCCCCGAAATGGGAAGGGCCTTTTCATTCACAATTTTTCAAATTTCACACACCCTCTCCAAAAATGTCGTATATTTGTATTAAGGTATGAAAATTTAGCCGTGGGGTTTTGCGCTATGGCAGGTTTTCATCAAACCGAATTGTTCTTTTTTGGCCTCTTTTCGCGAAAAACTACTAACAAATAGACACCCATGAAAACTAAGCATAGCTTCTTTGTAACTTCGTTTCTGGCGCGAGCTTCTTTCTGCTTGCTCCTGTTCGGTATCGTATCATCCGGCGCGTTCGCGCAGACAGGCCGCGTTAATTTATACAAGGTAACGACCCCCACCCTGGGATGGACGGACATAACAAGCACGGGGCGTATCAACCCTAACAACAGCGCCGATGGCGTCGTCGGCATCGTGCCGTTTACCCAAAATGCGACTACGACGCTGCCGTTCGCGTTTCCGTACGACAATACGACTGTTGCATCCGGAACGACACTTTATATAAGCGGCGCGGCCATCAGCATGGGGACGGCGTATACTGCGGAAGGCATTTCCGAAGGCGGTCTCGGCACCAGCAGTTATCCGGCCCTTCTCTGTACCTACGCTGGAGAGAGAACGGGCATCGGTGGCCGCTGGTGGACAAATAACGGCATCTATACACAACTAACGGGGACGGCTCCGAACCGGGTCTTTACCATCCAATTGAACAACGTTCATAGCGCCTGCTCTCCACGCGACGAGGGGGGGGGCTTCAGCCGGATGCTCGATTCAAGTCAAACTCTACGAGACGACGGGCGTTATCCAATTCATTTATCAAACTCATGGCTTAAATATTGGTGGCGACTGTGGTACTTATTATGAGGGTTACATCGGCTTGAATGGCTATACCTCGCCTTCTTTTCAATCGTTGACGCAAGTAAATGGCACTCAGAGTACGCCTTCGACTGATTTTCAGTTCGGACCGCCTGTTCCACCAGTAGAGCTTTCGCTCCATCACCTCGTAACGGCGCTTAATTTCGGTACGACCACTCCACAGAATCCGATTACTATGTCTGTCACCGCATTGCCGGCAGGTCCTGCCGGCAGCGCCGCACTTACTATCACCAGCTATGGCATTACAGGTTCATCGAATTACACACTGGTCGGCACTCAGCCTGCTATCGGCTCAACCATCCCTGCTGGCGGCGTAACATTTCAAATACAATTCCTTCCCCTTTCCAACGGCAATATCAACGGCACCTTTACCTTGGTAACGAACGGCGTGGACTCGGGAACCCAAACCATCGCGCTTAACGGCATCGGAGCGGTACCGTTGGTTTCCTATAGCTCGAATAAGATGTTTCAGGGAGTGAATACGGAATTAACCGATACTTCCGCCGTTCAATATCTTTATGTGAATTCCATTGGCGGTGGACCGCTCACGGTAAACAGCGTGAGCTTCATAGGAATCGATGGCAGTAAGGCATATTTTATCACGCATAAGCCTGCGAGTTCCATTGCACCGGGCGGCGTGGATTCGATTGGCGTGCGCTTTACTCCCGATCTCGAAGGCCAGCCACAAGCGCAAATGGTCATCAATACGACGGCAACGAATATTCCTTCGGATACCGTCACGATGGATGGCGTGGGAATCCTTCCGCACCTTGCGATCGACAGCGCAAAATCGTGGCCGCTTCCGACGACCATCAATTTCGATTCCGTGAAATTAGGCGCCGATTCCACCATTCAAGTGCAGTTGTCCAATCCGGGTTCGGACACCATTGCGATCGAGAAGAATTTCTTCGAAAGCTACGACCCGGATTTCACGCTCGCACCGATCACCGGCACGGATACGCTCATCCCACCGGGCGGCTCGGAGAATATCGGTATCACCTTCACGCCGCAACAGCAAGGGACGCGCGTAGCGACGATTCGCATTCGCACCGATATTCCACATACCGAAACGACGCCTCCGCAGGACACGAGCCAATTCGTCATCAATGTCGTTGGCATTGGCGTACCGACGGGTAAACTATTGGTGACCGGCCCCGCTCAGACCGATAGTGCATTGATTGGGAAATCAATCTGCCAAACAGACACGCTCTGGAATACCGGCGCTGCCTCGATCACGGTCACTTCGGTAACGATCACGGGCACCAACGGTGCCGACTTTGATACCAGCGGGTTAAATCTGCCCTTGACTCTGGGAGCTAATTCGAGCATGAAATTCCAGGTCTGTGCCGATCCAAGCCAGACGGGCGCGGAAACAGCGCTCCTAACCGCCTCGGGCACCAGCAGCGAAACACCGACCAAGGCCACGCTGAACCTCGGGGTCTTTGGAGAATCCGTTGCCGATACCGCTATTGTAGCCCAGCCATTCGCACCGGAAAGCTGCGGACCTGACACCATGCTCGTTACGGTAACGAACGAGGGCAATATTGCGGAAACGTATCAGGGTTCTATTCCGCTCAATCCGAACTTCACCCTGCTTGGCTCCGGAACCTCGCCACTCACACCGGCGGGCGGTATCGATACCTTCTTCGTGCTCTTCACGCCTACCAGCGGAACTGCTACGGGGGTCTTGAATTTCACCACCGGCGGTGCCGATATCTCGCCGATCACGCTTACGGCCACAGGCGGCGCAGCCGTGATCGCCGGCACCGCGTCCGCACCGATGACCTCCATCGGTCAGACCTCTGCTCCGTTTACCGTGACAGTCAGCAACACAGGGACTTGCCCGTGGACTTCCGGAGCTACGGTGACGGTCGATCCACAATTTACATGCACGACCGGCAGCACCACGATAGCGGCAGGTGGCAGTGCACCGTTCACGTTTACTTACACTCCGAACACGGAAGCTCCGAACACGTATCCTGTGACCTTCCCGCTTTCGACCGAAGCCTCTTCGGTCAATGTGAGTATTACCACATCCACCGATGCGGTACAACCGGCATCCGTTTCCAATGGATTCAGCCTCCAACAGAACTATCCGAATCCATTCTCGGGAACAAGTAATGTCGAGATCACGCTGCCGGTCGGATGCTTAGTGCATCTGGCCATCATCAATGTCGAGGGACAGGTCGTGCAGACCGTGCTCAATCAGCATTACGATGCCGGCTCCTTCGAGATCTCGTTTGACGCCACCGGGCTGGCAAGCGGAACCTATTATTACCAGATGACCGCAGGAGACGTCACGCTTACGCGGCAAATGGCGGTAGTGAAGTAAGAGTTTTTTTCATGGTTGTAGTCTTGAAAAGGGCTTCTCGAAAGAGAAGCCCTTTTGCTTTTGAAGGCGTGACCTTTTTTTAAGACAAGGTTGTTGTTAAGAATACCAATGGAAAGAGCTTTCTTATTGCGATGCCTTGAGAAAGATGACTTTCCAGAGAACAGGCACATTTTTTGCGATAGATATTAGTTCAGTGCGCCGATAACGGTGCAGAACGATAGATGCAATAATTAGTGATGACAACCAATGAACGATCAAAACATGAATATGGATGCAGATGATGTGAATTCCACGGCACCAACTCGCGATTACCGGGACGACCTTAGAGATCTGCTGGACGCAGCCAACGATAAAACGGGCATTTCCCGTTACCGGATCTGCAAGCAGATGGGAATCGATAGCGGAACGCTATCGAATGTGCTTGCTAAACGCCGGCACTTCTCTTTGGATAAGCTCATCCAAATACTTGCGCTCCTCGGTTACCGGCTAACCTTTACGGCAATTAAAGGCCGCTGAAGCTGATTCATGAACCGAAGCATGAAGACCTCCAACCTGTCGAGGGTGGGAGAAATCGTTTAAAATAAAAGACCCCGGATCTCTCTTACGAGAGTAGCCCCGGGGCCTGGTCCGTCAATATGTGGGAGAGAAAAATCTGCTAAAATTATTGGGCGGTCTCAAGTGCCGTCCTAAGAGAAAAGCATTAACTAATCTCTTTTACAAAATTACGAAATCTACAGAGTGCTCACAATAGGTAAATGGATGTATTTTATGTAGGATTTTAGGTAATTATTTGTAGGATAAATACCTACAATTCTTCGAGACATTGTGTTGCGGCTCAAACAGTCATGTCATTAAGCAGATTATGCTGTATGGCATATTGAATGATTTCTGCATTTGTGCTAAAGCCCATCTTTTCCATAATCCGGGTTCGATTGGTAGAGATGGTCTTGACCGATAGCGAGAGCTCCTCCCCTATTTCCCTGATGGTTTTTCCGGCAGCCATGAGCCGGAAGGTCTGAAATTCCCGATTCGATAGCATTTCATGAGGTTTAATACTGCCATCGTCGATCATGCCAAATACCAACTTTTCTGCGATCGGCATACTCATGTAACGCCCGCCCGCAGCAACCTTTCGAATGGCCTGAATGAGTTCCTCCGATGCACTTTCTTTGGTCACGTATCCGGCAGCGCCTGCTTTCAACATGCGTAGCGCGTATTGCTCCTCGGGATGAAAACTTAAGATCAGCACCGGCAACTGCGGGAAATCGCGCTTGATCTCGAGCAGTACATCCAGCCCCGAGCGGCCCGGCATAGAAATATCGAGCAACAAAAGATCCAGCTTGCGCGGCTCGCTATTGGGATCGGACAGAAGCTTGTGAACTTTTTCGATCGTCTCGGCTGCATTGCTCGCCTCATCCGTAACAAGGATGTCGCTGGTCTGCTGCACGATCTGCTTCAGGCCCGCGCGAACGATCGCGTGATCGTCGGTGATAAGAATTCGTATCATTATTTTAGAACAAAGGGACAGTGAAAGATACGTAACATTTCACGGAACATCTATAATTGCTCGAACACCCGAGCGCTCTTCATCGATCTGGAACTTACTCCCGGAAGATGAAACGCGAAATAGTTCTGAAAAAACAAGGTGAGCTGTTTGTAGTCTGCTTCGGCAATGCCCGAGGCCTCCGCCATGCTGCGCTCGATGGATCGCAGCAAACTCAGCGCGCGGCTCGATAATTTGGGAGCCGAATCGAGATCGACCTCGAACCCCATCTGTCTCGCAAAATCCAGATAAAACCGGAACTGCACCGCGCGCGCGGCATGGTCGTCCCACTGCGCAATAGCCTGAAGCGTCGTAGCAAGAAGCTCGAACAGCTCGGGATTCGCCTCTTCGTCATGCATGGCTCGCAGCATAAGCTCGATGATATTCGTCGCCGTCTCGATCCGCGTAAGGCTTCGAAGAATGCCGTGGTTCGGCTCGACCGATTCCGCATTCGAAAGCAGGCTGAGCGCATCCGGACGGTTATTCTTGTACAGCACCACGCGCGAATACGCAAACATTTCCAGCGCGCCGCCGAACTTGCTCTTTTGCTCCCGCGCGCCTTTGGCGATCACATCGATCTTACCGAAATCCCGCGTGTACAGCGTGGCAAGCTTCGAGGTATCCCCTTGCTTGCGGCCACGAAGAACTATAGCATCCGTACTAACGATCATCCAGGACAAATAACCATTCCAGACACATCTTTAATTCAGATGAACTTCTTTTCTTTACCGCTTCAGGATTTATGCCATTTCCGAGCTATTTTCGCATGGTTATATTAGCGCGCGCATCTGTGCTTCATGAACTTATGCATTTCCCGCGCGACTTTTCATGAACTTATGCAGAGTTCCGCTAAATTTTTAAATATTTTGAACAGAGCAGTAAACCTCCCACGATGGGATTGCCCCACTATGAATGCACGATAAGGTCTTCTTTGCTTACTTCGATAAAATGATTGGACTCGAACTCGGTTGCAATGCGGGGGAGATTCGATCGAATGAGATGTTCCAGATCGGGATTACTGAGATTCCCGCAAGAGAGAAGCAACAAATGTTCAGGCTTCCCATGAAGCAGATAACTCTCTATAAAATCACTGTCTTTAGAAACAAGTATCCAATGCTCGTCGTGGCAGAGCCGTACTATATCTCTATCGGGTGTGCGATTACCTTTGGGTAGATCGAGCGTGTGGATGGCCTCGAAGCCAAACTCCGAAAAGAGAGCTTTAAGCTGGCGAGGCAACTGGGCGTCAAGAAGAAATGTAAGCACGCGGAAGAACGTTACGCGTGTACACGCTCGATGCTCTTGACGCGAGCAAGCTCCGTCGCATAGAGCAGGACGGCCCGTATGTCATCGCTTTCTAAGTCGGGGTAATCCGAGAGAATCTGGCGGGTGGTCATCCCGGAGGAAAGCAGTTCCAAAATGGTTTCCACAGGGTATCGCAAGCCGCGAATAACCGGCTTTCCATGACAAATTTCGGGATCCATCGTAATGCGGACGAGCAGTCCATTTCCGTTTTGCATGGTATTCTCAACGTAATTGGCCTGGGTGGCGTTCACCAAGCTGGAGGTACCTAACTATGGGGAACCACTCCCCTTCCTAAGTCGTTTCTTAGTTTTCAGATTTCCTTGGTTTAGCTTTTGTCAATGGGTTCTTGTATTTTAAGAAAGTGGTGACGCAATGATAAAAATTTCGTCGGTATTAATTATAGCTGTTTTCTTGCTTGTCGGTCATCGTGCCAACGCGCAATCACCAGATACCACGGGCCAATTTGCGTGTGGCAACCTTTGGAATGACGGAATTAGTATGAATTCAGGATATGAATTCCAAAGTGCCTATGATACTTTACGCCTTTTTATTGAGTCTTGCCCATTATATCCTAACTCTTGGAGTGCGTTTAATGATGTAGATGCCGCGGTCTCCGGTTGGAGCGCAGGCGGTGCAGGTCGATGGCCCGATTTCCTGACGTGGCTGAAGCAAGTCCTTTATCTCAATCTAGACACAATGTGGTATTGTTCGGACGTGAGTGATATGATATCGGCGTTGCAAAGCGATGAAGCAGCTCAAGAAGCTGCCATGCAATACATTCTTCAAAATGGAAAGTGTCCTGCGTTCACATCCGCTTTCCAAACGTTATATAACTCCGCCTCTCATTGGCGGCATCAGTTCTGGCTGGATTCGGTGGCAGGTAAGTATGATACCGTAGTTCCTTATGGCATGTATTCGTGGTGGGTAGATAGCTTAGTAAATCTGGATACGCTGGCAAACCCGTACGATTCTACCATACCTACTCTTCAGCAGGATAGCTTACAAATTCTACTTGGGCCGCAATATGCTTCTTCCGTTGGGGCAAGTTCGCCAATAACATCGCAAGCACTGCTTTCCGCGCAGCTAATGGAGAACCCCATGCAGGATGAGATCGATGTTTCCTACCAAATGGGCCGCACCGCGCTTGTTACCATGGAGCTTCGGGATGTGCTGGGCCGCTCGGTTCCCATCGCTAATGCAAAATACCAATTAGAGCAACCGGGCGATCACAATGCATCCATCCCCGCGCCGAATCTCCCGCAGGGAACGTATTATCTCCGCATCACTACGGATGTTGGAGATGCGATAACGTTGAAGGTAGTGAAGGAATAACACCCCTCACCCAACCTCTCCCCCTCCGGGGAGAGGTTCACGATAGTTTGCTGCCGATAAGCGTCATAAATTCGGCGCGGGTTTGTGGCTGCTTAAAGGCGCCGAGCATGGCGCTTGTCGTTGTAATGGAGTTTTGTTTTTCCACGCCGCGCATCATCATGCACAAGTGCCGCGCCTCGCAGATCACAGCTACTCCGATCGGGTCGAGATATTCCACAATGGTGTCGGCGATCTGCCGCGTCATGCGTTCCTGCACCTGCAACCTTCGTGGAAAATACATCCACAATGCGCGGCAGCTTGGAAAGCCCCACGATTTTGCCGTTTGGGATATACGCAATATGCACGCGGCCAAAAAACGGAAGCAAATGGTGCTCGCACATCGAATAAAAAATCAATATCCTTCACAACGACCATTTCATCGTACTTCTCTTCGAAGATCGCGCCATTCAGAATTGTTTCGATATCAGCCGTATAGCCGCTCGTTAAAAATTCCCATGAGCGTGCCACGCGGTGCGGCGTTCGCCACAGCCCCGCGCGTTCCGGGTTTTCGCCGATTTCTTCGAGGATAGTCCGTGTCGTTGCTCCGCAGCCGTGGATTAGAGTCCGGCTCATTTTCCGCCGGCCCAAGCGTGCATGGAGATGACAGTAATTCCTCCCGCTCTTCGGCAGGAATTTCCGTAATGTCTAACGTGCGTTCGGGAAGTGTGGTAATGGGTGTCATAAATTTATAATTAAGAATTAATGATTTAGGAACCTCTGAGTAAGTACAAGTGTCATTCTGAGCGAAGTTCATGACGCTCCCCAAGGGAGCGTGAACGTAGCGAAGAATCTCTTTTGGCCACGCCACAGATTCTTCACTTCGCAACGCTTCGCTCCGCGAAGCGTTGCTACGTTCTATTAGACTCATCCCATGTTATATTTGTACCACACCGAAAAGAGGCTGAGCAAGTCTATCTGCGTTCAGAGGCTGCGCACCATGGGTGCGCGTCAAGCCTATATTCTGATAACGAGACCCAGCCTCTTCGGGTGGACTAAGACTAAATAGGAATAACGCAGAGATGCGCTTAATAGAGTAAGTCCGTCCACCACGGTTCGGTGCGATACCTAACCTATAACACAAATGCTACCACTTAAATCTACTCCCCGCTTCTGCGTCGGCATCGATCTGGCCGACCGTTCGTTTTCCGTTACGCTGCTCGATAGCACGACCCGTGCGACGCAGCAGATGCCGCCGTTCGAGCAATCTCCGGACGGCTTTCATGCCTTTCTCCGATGGCTACGTCAGCACCGTGCCTCGCGCCGTTCGACCGTGATCGCCATGGAAACCACCGGCGTCTTCGGTGAACGCTTGTGTATGCATCTGCGCACGCAGGGCTATCGCGTGACCGTGATCGATGCGGCCCGGATCGCGGGCGAACGACGACGTTCCCAGCCCAAAAGCGACCGCCACGATAGTTACTACATTGCCGATTATCTTTCACGTCATTGGGATGAAGTATCGCTGTGGGAACCGCGAGAGGCGGTCTTTGCGGAGCTCGATGCGATGCTCGGCACCCGCGAGCAGTTCGTCAAAGCGCGGACCCAGTTCCAAAATCGTTTGGGTGCCATGAAGAAGGGCGCGACCCCGCAGGAAGGCATGATGGCCCTGCTCCAAGAGCAGATCGCGCACTTGAAGCACGCCGTGCATGAGATCGAACAGCAGCTGCGTCAGAAACTCCAGGACCATGCGCCGCTCGAACGCGCCAAAGAACTGCTCGACTCGATTCCGGGCGTCAGTCTGCTCCTGGCCGCCAACACGCTCGTCATCACCGAAGGCGAACACCGACCGATGAATCCGAGGGCACTCGCCAATTATCTGGGCATTTGTCCCCACGAGCGGTCCAGTGGAACCTCGCTCCGTAAGCGGCCGCGATCCTCGCGGCTCGGACCGCCGCGCATGCGTAAGCTGCTCCATCTGGCTGCCCGGTCGCTCGTCCAGCATGACCTTGCGTTTAAACAATATTACCTGCAAAAGCTAAAAGATGGAAAACCAAAAATGCTTGTGCTGAACAACGTGGAAAATCGACTCCTCAAAATCATGTGCGCCGTACTCCGTACGGAGACGCCCTATAAGAAGAATCATCGATCCGTAAACCCAGCATGGTCATAGGAATCAGAATGACACCTGGACATAATCGGTGCTTCCTTAATTCCTCATTCTTAATTCTTAATTTTTAATTGCCACAGTATTCTGCGAAATTATTCTCGCTCTCGGCCACGCGGATCTTGTAAAGTTTGCCTTCGGTAATGCGTGGTTCCAGCAGCGACCAAAACACCAACGCGATATTCTCTGCCGTGGGAATAATCCCCTGAAGTTCCGGCACATCGAAATTGAGATGCTTGTGATCGACTTTCGAGAGAATAACTTCCTCTATCAATTCACTGAAGTTTTTTCAGATCGATCACGTAGCCCGTTTTGGGATCGGGATTTCCTGCTACGGTTACCTCGATGGAATAATTATGTCCGTGCCCGTGAAGGTTATTGCACTTGTCGAAAATGGCTTCGTTCTGCTCATCCGTAAATTCCGGATTGAACAACCGGTGAGCTGCAGAAAAATGCGCTTTTCGCGTAACGTAAACCATGCTTTTTAATTTAGAATTAAAAATTAAGCATTAAGAATTTGGAGAAGAATGTTATTCTCCGAGCACGATCATCGTTTTTTCATCGCGCATAAATGTGGGCTGATAGCTCGGAGGATTTGAGCCAGACCACGTCCAGGTCGTGATATAGCGGTATGCGCCGCTCGGAAGCGCGCTGGCGTCAAGCGCGATGGTTTGAGTTCCAACTGAAACGTCCGCATCGAACGGAACAAGCACCATGACGCCAAGCGCATTATAGACTTCAAGCCTCAGATGACCGGCTGTATTGACATTCACGGTAACCGTCGATCGCGGGCCGAACGGATTGGGATTGTTCTGCTCCACATCGATCGGCTGCACCGCCAGTGCAACTCTGTCGTTCGTATCGCATTGTTCGATCTCGATAAGTCCGTCCGTTGTCGAAGAAAGCGTTGCCAGCGAACTGCCGAAGGTAGCGTTCGTCAGAAAGATCGGAGCCGTATTCGCCGTAGGCTGCAAGATCTCGAACGGAAGTTCCGCGACGATCGGCGACCCCGTAAGCGGAGTTGGGAACGCTGCCGGTGATCTCCTTATTCCCGATCGAAAAACTTTGTACGGTGTAGGTCGGCGTATTATTGCTTTCGATATTGGAAGAAGGCGGCGGAACCGGCGTTTTGAGATCGAGCTGCATCGGATCGAAGGAAACGAAGAACCTAACCGTGTCGATCGAAGCTGCGGTGATATCGTTCAGCGTTCGAACCGGCACATCGACGATCTGGCCGGGAACCCCTGCAACGGTATCGATCGCAAGCTCCACCCCAACCGATTGCCCGATGCCATATCCCGAAATATTGGAGATTGGAATAATGGTATCGCCGGCACCCATGACAACTAATGTATCGTAAGCGCTTCCATTCCGAATGGGTTTGAAACGAATGCAGATCGTCGCTATCGCGCTGTCCGAGATGGTAGCTCCGGCAGTGTTCGACACAATTTCGTATTCAGTTCCCGCACCGCCCTTAAAAAAGATCGAATCGATCGGCAACGGAATGCACGAATAATTCGTGATCTGAACGCATTCCGTCACGCTGGAATCCCCAACGTCCGTGGAATCGAATGTGAATATTTATGTCGCGAGAGAGAATGACTGGCGGCAAGGAAACCTGCCCGGTGATAAGCACCTTGACCGACGTGCCATCCGTCCAGGAGAGCACTAACGTATCGAAAATCGGGCCGATCGCCTGCGCGGGAACCACGAACACAACGGAATCCACCGCGCCCGGTGGGAACGATGCCGGCGGGTTATGCACAATACTTGCCGAACCAACGGGTGTTATCACTGCGCCAAGCCCCTGCAGCGTAGCCGCGCCGATATTGCGAATTGTATCTGTGATCGTGGCCGATGTGCCTAACACAACGCATCCCAGATCGATAAATCCCGCAGTCGAAAGCGATCCCTGGATGCCTTTGCCAAGCAAGGTAAAGGTCTGATTCTCAGCTATACCGATGGTATCGAAGCTTGTCGTTTCCGTTGACTCATTCGTATCCTGCGGGCAGAATAAGAGGGTGATCGTTGTGGATGCTCCCGGAGCAAGCACGATCTGCGGCGGTCCTTGATACGAGAATGGCGGCTGAAAATTCGTACCCGGCGCAAGCACCAGCGTATCGGTTCCCACATTCTTGATCGTGACGGTCGTATCGGCGCACCCGCCGGTCGCAACCTGACCGAAATCGATAATGCTATCCATCTGGAGAATCCCAATGCCGGTATGCGCAAGCAGCAAGACCGAATCCGAGCTTGGCACATCCGTTCCCACCGTCATGGTAGCCTGAAAACTTCCGGTATCCGTCGAGCAAAATTGCAGTGTAATGCCGATCGAGTCATTCGGTTGCAGCACTATCGGGAATGCCACCGGAAGCGCCGTGAACCCCGTTGATGTGATCGGGTCGCTCTCTAAGAGAAGCGTATCGTTACCCACATTCTTTACATAAAAGACGGAATCCTTGCAGGTTCCATCGCGGACATCGCCAAAATCGAAGACGTTCGCATACGATAGTATTCCAACTTTTCCTGCGCCCTGAAGTATGATAGTGACAGGGCTTTGCGGCGCATCGCCGATCACGGTGTCCGCCGTTTGCGTAATCGATGTGTCCATGGGGCAGTATTCCAGATCGATCTGCGCGCTGCCACCAGCCGGAACGATGATAGGAAGGTTATCCAGTATTCTGAATCGTGGGTCCGAAATAAATTCCGCTGTGATCGTCAGAGGATCCTTGCCGGTATCGGTAACTACAACAAAAGAATCCTTACAAGTACCGACATGGACAAGTCCAAAGTTGAGCGTATCTGGCTTGATGGTCATATCCGGCTGTACTCCGCAACCGGTGAGCGCAATAACTTTCGCAGTATCGCTCATAGCAACGGCGAGCGTGGCATTCATCGGGCACTTGGTAGAATCCGGGCAGAATTGAAGCATCAGAGCCAGCGAATCGCCCGGAGGCAGCGAAACCGGAAGGGGTGTAATAATTTTATATTGCGAAGCATACACTCCCGAGAGCAAAGCTGAATTGACAACGAGCGCGGATTTGCCGATGGAATAAATTTCAATGGTCGTATCGTCCGAGCATTTTCCGACAAGCACATCCCCGAAGTTGATCGCTGTTGGATGAATGGAATCCATCGGCGGGCCAGTCACTTTTGAAATGATGCCGCTTGTGTGTGACATCACGTAACCAGGCACATCGACATACGGATCGGAAACATCGCTCGCCAATTGAACGGCCACAATATAAAGTTCTGAATCCACAGGATGCCTGGAGAGCGTATCGCCCCAGGTCCAACTCGCCGTATGGCTTGCGGGGTCAAGCACGGGAGTAGCAGTAGTAGATAGCCACATCCCCAAACTCGGCCATGTGTAATACACATTCATCGGCAGAGGACTATTAGGAACGCCGTCCCAATACTCGGCAAATCCTTGCACGAAGAACGAATCCGCAGAATATGTTACGCGCTGAATAGATGGGCCTGTATATCCCTGAGCAACTTTAAAATAATTGCCACTCAATGGGCTGGAAAATTTGGAAACATATCCGTTGATGCGAATACGGCCCACGCCGCCTGTGCCACCGCTGTTTTGTCCCGTTCCTCCAGCACCACCATTCTCTGACATACCTACAGACGAACCGATCACGATGGAATCGCGCGCGCTAATGGAAATTGCGCCACCTGCCCCGCCGCCGCCGCCGGCAGCGTCCTCAAGACCATTGTGCCCGTTCGAACCATTGCCGCCATTGGAGATAATGCTGCTTCCGTTGGGCACAGAAAAGCTTGCGAAACTCGTAAGCTCGATCGCGCCGCCACCACCACCGCCGGAACCGCCTTGTTCTGTCGTGATATGCGTACAGTTCCCAGCGCCGCCGCCGGAACCGCCAAAAAGCGGAATAAGCATTGCGTTCCCAACGGCCTGACCGGCATTCGCGCCTGGGCCTCCGCCATTTCCACCCGGCGCTTCATTGCCCCCGCCGCCGCCGCCGTAATTCGTCAAATAATTCGAGGTGCTTCCACCTGCGGATGCGCCCCCATAACCACCTGCAGGACTATTGGTATTAGTCCCATTCACCCCGCTCGTGCCGAAGGGATGCCCCGTTCCGCCGCCGCCGCCATCGTCACCGCCGGTACCGGAGTGCTGTTCGCCCGATGCGCCATACGCGCTATCGAGGCTTAGGCCACCATACCATGCAGTGCTATTATTGGGGCCAGTTCCAACCCCGCCGGGACCACTCGCACCATCGTCATCGCCGCCGCCGCCGGTGAAACCTGCACCGCCGGCACCGGGATAACCGCTGCCACCCCCGCCGCCGCCAGGACCGCCAGCGCCGCCACCTGAGCCACCTGTCGAGCCGTTAGATCCATTCGCACTGAGCGTAGCACTCGAAAGCTCGATCGGACCCATCGAAAGGATTCTTAGCGGCAAATACGCCTGATTTCCCGGCGTGTTAGGGTCGGGATCGGTTTGCGGGCACGTAAAAGTTCCATTCGTCAAGATTAGCGAATCGACGACCAGCGTATTCCGCACGGTTCGCCCGTTAGTCAGAAGCGTACCGCCGCCATTTTGAATAATGGCAGGTGCGGGCGTCACAATTCGAAAGCTATCGACTGCGCTGGTTCCTCCATTCCATGTTACCGTAAAATAAATTTCGGTATCGATCTGCGCAGCGCGCGGCTCGATCATAAACATTTGCTGGATCTCGCGCCCATTCCAGCTCACGATCGTTGGCCCGAGCCGAACCAACCCACTATCGCTTGGGCGTGAAAGCTGGACGATCGTATCGGTATTATAGATCTGGTCACCACCAAAATTACCGGAATTATCCGCCGGCCCAATGATCTCCACCGCCACGCACATGCCCGGCGCACCCGCGTCGGGCGTGATATAGCTAATGACGGGCGACGGAGGAATGCCGAGTTCAACTACCCAAATATCCGTGGGGCCATGATCGCCGATGACATCACTATCATTGGAAGCGGTTGTACCGGCTACAACAAAATCACCACCGGGGATTTGGATAATGGATTGAGCAACATCGCCCTCTGTTCCACCAAGACATTTTTGCCATTGCACGGCACCTGTATCGTTGAGCTTCACCACCCATTCCAAACCATCTTTGGTGCCAAAATTCCCAGAAACTTCATCATTGTCGGAGTATGTCAAGCCTGCAACAGCATATCCGCCATCGGTGGTCTGTATGATGGAATAAGCCCAGTCCTCTTGAGAACCGCCGAGGCATTTTTGCCATTCTATCCCTCCAGAAAGATCAAGCTTTACGACCCAAATATCTTGATTCCCAAAGTATCCCGACACATCGCCGTCGTTGGAATTGGTATAGCCCGCTACAGCGAATCCTCCATCGGAAGTTGAAATAATGGAAAAAGCCTCATCGTCGCTTGTCCCTCCAAGGCAGTCTTGCCATTCGACCGCACCCGTATCATTGATCTCAACTACCCAGGCATCGCCGCCACCATGATTCCCAGATACATCCCCGTCGCTAGAAGAAGTATATCCTGCTATAGTGAATCCTCCATCAGCGTTTTGCAGAATGGAACGAGCTTCGTCGTTATTTGATCCTCCGAGGCATTTTTGCCAGAGAATAGCGCCAGTGTCATTGAGTTTTACGACCCATACATCGTCATTACCATGATTTCCAGAAACTTCATCGTCATCGGATGTCGTATTACCCGCTACCGCGAACCCCCCGTCAGAAGTTTGAATTATAGAATAAGCCTCGTCTCCGCCGCTTCCTCCGAGGCATTTTTGCCATTGGATCCCGCCTGTGTCATTGAGTTTTACCACCCATGCATCGCCTCCACCATGATTACCTGATACATCACCGTCGGACGAATAAGTCCAACCTGCTGCCGCATATCCACCATCAGAGGTTTGTATGATGGCATTAAGAACATCGGTTGAGGTTCCTCCGAGGCATTTTTGCCACTGAAGAACTCCCACAGAATTGAGTTTCACAACCCATCCATCTTCGCCCCCATGATGTCCCACTACCTGGTCATCATTCGATTGGGTCGATCCAACAACTGCGAAGCCGCCATCGGTAGTATGTACGATTCCTGCGCCCTCATCTGGCTGGCTACCGCCGAGGCATTTCTCCCAGATCGTATCAATAGATGGCTGCGCCCACGCTCGCCCGGACAAAAAGGCGAAAACGAGAAGGAAACCGATGAAAGCGTTGCGGCGCATAATGAGTGTAAGGAGAACAGGTGTAGCGCAAACTTTAGTTTGCGATTTGGGGTCTTATGGGATTGCAAACTTCGGGGTCGCAAACTGAAGTTTGCGCTACAATTGCGCTACATTATGCTTTATCTCGTTGCTACACCCATCGGAAATCTCGAAGATATTTCGCTTCGGGCAATACGCACGCTTCAGGAGGCGGATGTCGTTGCCTGCGAGGACACGCGCCACGCGCGCATTCTTTTCGAGCGGCATGGTATTCGTCCGCGACGATTAGTAAGTTATCATTCCCATAACGAGAAATCGCGCGCGGCAGAGCTTGCGGAAGAACTCCGAACCGGCGCATCCGTTGCAGTGGTAACGGATGCGGGTACACCGGGTATTTCCGATCCGGCATGGGCGATCGTTCGGGAAGCCATTGGGCTGGGCATTGAAGTTATTCCAATTCCCGGCGCATGTGCTGCCATCGCCGCGCTCTCTGCCAGCGGCATGGACACCACCCGCTTTGTATTCGAAGGATTTCTTCCGTTAAAAAAAGGCCGCCGCGCACGCATCGCAAGAATTGCTGCAGAGGATCGGAGTGTCGTCATTTACGAATCCCCTTTTCGCATAAAACGCTTGCTGGAAGAATTAATTGCCGCCTGCGGCCCCACGCGGAGGGTTGCGTTAGCACGAGAAATCACCAAAATTCATGAAGAATTTGTTCGTGGTACGATACCCGAAGTGCTCGCGCAAGTGGAACAACACTTCCCGGAATCCGTGAAAGGAGAATGCGTCGTCATTCTTGCCGGAAACGATGGAGAGATGGATGAGGAATGAGCTTTCTAAAAAGTTAACTTTACTCCCGCAGTCGCTACTACGGGATCCATATAACTCTGATAACCGGCCAGCGGTAGCCTCATAAGAATCTGTCCATAGATATTCACGAAGGAAATACCAACGCTTACGAATCCAACGAGATCAAGATTGAGGGAATGTTTGGACGCATTATCAATTGTTGTATCTCCTTGAATGGTCGTTTGGTTGAATTGATAGCGATCCAGATACTCTACCCGAGCTGCACCGCCAAAAGAACTTGACCCAATATCCTCTGTGGACATAAATGGATGCATCGGCAGCGTCATAGCCGTTTGGATTTGAAGGAAGCATTCCCGAAAGTCACTCGTTCCTTCGAGAGTCCCGATATCTCCAGTGATAAAGGGAATGAAAATTGCTTCTCCCGGGCCGGTGCGCGTCGATCCCGTTGCAACCCCGATTAAAGCAAGATAACTTGCTTCGTCGTGAGACCAATATTTTCCGCCGGCCAGACTACTCATCTCCACGTCGCTAAGAAGGCTGCTACTCCAACTCTCATGTGTTGCAACAATAGCAACATTGGATGGAAGCGAACATGCTGCTTCAAAATCGAGCTTTCGGTCGGTGGTCTTACTGGCCTCGACTTCGGCTTGCCATTCGTGCGTAAACACAGGAGTAGGCACAGGATCGACAAGATAATTCGTGGTACACGATGAAACCAAGAACCCAGAAACAAGTAATAGGATTATGGGGTGTTTCATATTGCATGGTAAAACATCGCTTAATCTAATGGATTCCCAGCTCGATGACTCTGAAGGATGAATGTATTCCTGGGAAGAAAAAATGAAGGCCGATGGTTTTAAACCCTGGCATTTTGAATTTATTGAACTCTGAAAATGAAAAATACAATATTACTGAAGGAAAACTTAACGCAATTCATATACCGCGTTCGTCATTTGTCATTCGTCATTTGTCATTTGTCATTGCTATTCGCTTTGACCGCTTGCGCGCAAAAGCCTTCCGGCAGCGTACCTACCGACGGCAATCCTTCGCACTTCGATCTCTCCTCGTATCCATCGGCAAGCGACAAGGTGCAAAAGCCGGATTCCGAATGGCGCGCCACGCTCTCGCCGGCGGCGTATGATGTGCTGCGTAATGCCGGAACAGAGCAACCGTTCACCGGCGCATTGCTCAACGAGCACGGACATGGAATTTTTGTCTGCGCGGCATGTGGGAACCCGCTATTTAGTTCGGATACGAAATTCGAATCCGGCACCGGCTGGCCGAGCTTCTGGGCGCCGATCGATTCCACGCGCGTGATAGAAAAAACCGATAACACCTTCGGCATGACGCGCACGGAAGTGCTCTGCGCCAGATGCGGCAGCCATCTCGGCCACGTCTTCGACGATGGCCCGCAGCCAACGGGTTTGCGGTATTGCATGAATTCGGTTGCGCTCGCGTTCGATAGAAAGTAAATTCAGAGGCCGAGGCCGATCTTTTAGTATTTTTGTACTGTGAAGATTCGATGCATTCTCATTTTCTGCGCGGTTTGTATGCCGGGGATTCTTCATGCACAAAAACCCGCTTCTGCCGATAGTCTTGTTGCAATAAATGTTTCTGCGCTTAATTCAAGCGATGATGAGTTATGTCCGTTTCTGCCGTTCGATGAAAACAATATTTATTTTACGCGACACGTTTCAAGGATTGGACCGGGGATTTGGAGTGCAGCAAGAATTTCCGATTCAACGTACGATATTCCAAAGCAGATTTCAGCAACAAAGAAACTGGGCAATATAGGAGCCTTAATTAGTGATTCTCTTGGAGAAGTATTTTTTGCCAGCGATTATGGAGCAACAGTGAGGAATGATATGGACATCTTTTCACTTGTCGATGGAAAGATCGTCAACCTTGGCGCCCCGATAAACACCACACGATGGGAGACGCAGCCAAGCATCACTCCCGATGGCCGCGACTTATACTTTGCATCGAACCGAGAAGGCCAACGTGACCATGTGAATATCTTTGTTTCCCATAAGTTATCCGATGGAAAATGGTCTGACCCCACATATCTTGGATCGAAGATAAATGCGAATAGTTACAACGGTAGTCCGTTCATTGCTGGTGACAAAAAAACTCTCTTGTTTGCTTCAGGGTCGAAAACACTCAGGCTATACATCAGCGTAAAAACAGGCCCCGGTGATGCCGATTGGTCCGATCCCATCGAGCTTCCGTTCCCGATCAATGCAGAGGGAAATACGATGACCCCATGTCTCAGCCATGACAATCACCAATTATATTTTGCGTCGAGTCGCCCCGGGGGAAAAGGAGGGCTTGATATTTACATGGTTCGTTTGCCGCATGGGCTTGCAAGCCTCTACCCACAACCCACCAAATAAGCGCGGAACCTCGCCCATCGTCATCCCGTTTGGTGCGTTCCAATTACAATTAGAAGTTTAGGGACCGAGTCCCACGCAACTCGGACACGCCCAACCGAGTCAGGTCCGGAAGGAAGCAGCTCTCAGCGATTGTTCGAGGGTGACGTGGATCGCTTGGTCCCTTTTTTTTATCCCCACGCTCTTTCCATGCCAGCGAAAAAAAGTCCAATAGCAAAAGCAGCAAATAAAGCCGTTCCGACCCGGCGCGCGCTGGTGCTGCTGGAAACGGGACTTTTGCTCGGCCTTGCGGAGGGAATTATGACGGATGCCATTACGCATCTTACGCTCTCACCCTATCTCAAAGCGCTAATGCTGATGGTCGGAGTGATTGGCGTATTCGCGTTTGCGCTTCGTATCATCGAGCCCATCATTCGCGGTTCGCTGAAAATGATAGCCAAGCTCAATACGGGCGGCGGGGCGCTGCTGCGAATAGGCGTGCATCTTGTTATATTGTTTCTGATCTTCGCGGCGTATGTTCGCATTTTCTTTCCCAAAGGCACAATAATGGAAGAAGAACATTCCCTTCGCATTCAATAGCCGGTTTAGCATCCCAATGCAGGAGATCGAGATTTCCTTCACGCGATCGAGCGGGCCGGGAGGTCAGCATGTCAATAAAACTTCCACCCAAGCCGAGCTTGCGTTCGACCTGGAGCATTCCCCTTCCATTGCGTATGAAGACAGAGCATGGCTGCTCACCAAGCTGGCTACGCGAATAGATTCTTCCGGCAAGCTTCATGTAAATTCCCAATCGTACCGAAGTCAACTGCGGAACAAAGAAGCCGCATTAGAAAAACTGGCCTCGATTATTGCGGGTGCCATGGAACGACCCAAAACACGCAAGAGAACGCGGCCCACAAAATCTGCTAAAGAAACGCGGCTTCATTCGAAAAAATTGGCTGGCAAGAAAAAGCGGATGCGTTCGAAGAATATCGAGGACTAAACATTACCGTAGAGACGCGCCACCGGCGCGTCTCTACCCAACCACCAGAGACGCGCCGGTGGCGCGTCTCTACGGCGATGGGGTCGGTTCCGCTTGCTCGAATACGCACTTCCGAAATATTCTTTGGCCCTTTTGCGGTAACGATCACTCGGACGCCATCCAACCGGCGTTCTTCGCTGACTTCTGGAATATGTCCGAATAATTTATTGACATATCCGCTCACGGATTCGTATTCTTCATCTTCGGGAATTTGAAATTCCGCAAATATTTTTTCCAGTTCCATATTCGCGTCGGCAATGGAGTAATTCGCTGAAAGGACAATAGACTTGTTGTCGGCCCCGATATGGGAGCTTTGCTGCTCGGTGTCGTATTCATCCTGAATTTCGCCGACGATCTCCTCTAAAATATCTTCGAGCGTAATAAGACCTGCTGTTCCGCCAAATTCATCGACCACGATGGCCATGTGCAGCCGTTCGCGTTGAAATTCGCGCAGGAGTTCGGCCAGGAGCTTCGTCTCGGGCACGAACGGGACGGGCCGAATAATATCGAATAGAATAATAAGTTCCGCGTGTTCGATCAGCGCGAGCACATCTTTGGAATAGACGACTCCGAGAATATTATCCAGCGTGTCCTGATAGACCGGCAGCCGCGTGAACCCTTCAGAGATGATGCGCTCAATAAGCTTTTCGCGCGGCATATCGGCATTGAGCGCGAGCATCTTTATTCTCGGAACCATTGCCTCGCGCGCGGTGCGTTCGTTGAATTCGAAAATATTTTCGATGAGTTCGTTCTCGGTCTTGTCGATGGCTCCGCTCTCGGCACCTTCTTCGATCATAACGCGAAGTTCCTCCTCGGAAATGCGGCTGGTAGCTGTGGTTCGCTCTTGAAATGGCTTCAGCACGAGGCGCGAAAGCAATACCGGAAGACGCGTCGGCAGCTTTCAGGAGCCTCATCAGGAGATGCATGACCCGCGCAATGGCAAGCGCGATCGGCTCGCTCTGATGCAGCGCGATCGACTTCGGGATCAGCGCGCCAAACGTAATGTCGATAGCCGCGCCGGTTCCCAGGGTTACCACAAATGGGATCGCCGATGTAAGCGGAGAATTTCCGAACGGATAGGATAAGATCCACTGGATCGAGATGATCGTCGCGAAAATAGCGCCTAAAAAACTCGAACCGACGGACGCCAATCCAACCGCAGCCAGAAAATCTTCGGGTGCGAGTTTAAAGGAAAGGATCGTGCCGGCGCGGCGTATGCGCGCATCCGGTGTTTCCGGGTCGTCAATGATTTCCCTCAGTCGGCTTTTGCGGACCGTCAGGATGCTCGTTTCCGCAAGCGAAAAGAACGCATGCAGAACGATGCAGACAAGGACAAGAAAAATCTCGATCGAAATCATTTTCGGTTACATGCTTTCAGGAGCGCTCACCCCCAGAATGGCACAGCCATTGGCGATAACGCGCTTGGTTGCCATGGCAAGAAGCAGACGTGGAATTACAAGATCCTTTCGGCCCGCCGACAATTCGGCATTCCTGATAAAACCGATGGAATTGCGCCGCGACTTCACGAAGATATTCGCAAATATGGTGCGGAGCAAGCGCGAAGCCGAACGTTCGACTATTTCCGGAAGACGCAGGAGCACTTTTATCAGTCGCTGCTCTTGTTCGTGAACTAATAGATCGAGCGATGCATCGCTTACATCGGCAATGATGATCCCTTCCTGCGCCGCAAAGCGCAGAATGCTCGCTATACGCGCGTGAGCATATTGCACGTAATAGACGGGGTTCTTATCCGACTGCTCGCGCGCAAGCGCAACATCGAATTCCAGATGGCTTCCTTCGGAGCGCATATTGAAGAAGAATTTCGCAGCGTCCGTGCCGACATCGTCCAGCAATTCATCCAGCGAATACGCGTCCCCGCTGCGTTTGGAGAATTTTATTAGTTCCGCGCCGGATACGAACGAGACCATCTGATGGATCACCACTTTGATCTTCGAAGTATCGTATCCCAACGCGCGCAGCGCCGCAAGCACATCCGGGATGGTTCCGATATGGTCTGCGCCGAAAATATCGATCAGTTCATCGTACCCGCGCGAAAGCTTATTGCGGTGATAACAAATATCCGGCAAACGATACGTCGGCTCGCCGGAGGATTTGACGATCACGCGGTCTTCCTTCTCGCCCATTTCCGAAAGCTTGAGCCAGAGCGCGCCATCCTTTTCGTATGCAAGATCGCGAGCTTTAAATTCCGCAATGGTCTCTGTTATCGCGCCGGAATCGTAAAGCGATTGCTCATTAAAAAAAATATCGTGATGCACGCCAAGCCGTTCGAGCGTGGCGCGAATGTGCTTGAAATTCTCCTGCTCTCCAAACGACTGAAAGAACGAAAGCGGTGCGGTGCGCTTATTCTCTCCGAATTGCCGCACTGATTTCCCGTGCGATCTCCACGATCTCGGAGCCGCGGTAACCATCTTCAGGCAATGCTATGTCATCGCCGAGTTCCTGCAAATACCGGACGCGCACCGATTTTGCAAGATTCGTCATTTGGTTACCAGCATTATTGAAATAATATTCGCGGATGACCTTCGCTCCAGTCCAATCCAACAAATTTGTAATCGCTTGCCCGAGACACGCCTGCCGTCCATGTCCCGCATGAAGATTCCCAGTTGGATTTGCGCTGAGCCATTCGAGATTAATGCTTTTTCCTTCATTCACTTTCACGCGGCCAAAATCGGAACCGGATGCGATCAGATCTCGAAGGCCATCTGTGAAATGCCGGTTATCAAACGTGATATTGATGAAGCCGGGGCCAGCAATTTCAACAGTTCTGACGTGGCTATTTTCGAGATGAAGATTTGCGATGATTTCTTTCGCAACATCGCGTGGCGGACGCTTTAGCGTTTTCGCAAGCAGCATCGCAACATTGGTGGAAAGATCGCCATGCTGCTCGTTCTGCGGCTGTTCGAATTTTACGGGCGTACCCGCTGGAGCTCCAAGCTCACGGAGCGCGGTATCAAATGCTTTTTCTAAAAATCGCTCCATGCAATGGGTGTTTCTTATTGGGCGGAACTTTTGAGCCTGGAATCGCTGATGATCTTGATATTTGCGGTAGATGTTTTATCTCTTGTAACCGCTTTTCTTGGCTTACGCGCAGCGGGTTTTGCCACAGGAATTTCATCCTTTACTTCCACCATCGGCGCATCAGCCCAGAGGCGCTCGATATTGTAAAATTGCCGAAACTCCTGTTGGAATACATGAACAACAAAATCGACGAAATCAATAATCACCCAATGCAGGCTGTCCCATCCTTCGCTGCGCCACGCGCCAACGCCCTCGGTGTCCCGCATTTCTGCGATGACATTTTCCGCAATGGCCTTCACCTGCCGGTCGCTGGAACCCGTTGCGATGACAAAATAATCGGTCATCGAAGTAATGGCTGTCAGATCGAGCACATGGATATCGGTCGCTTTCTTTTCCAGCGCATACTGCGCAGCTTTCATCGCAGCGATGCGGTTACCTTCTACTGCGGAGGGTTCGGTCTTTCGCCGTGGCTTTTTGTTAGCCGCGCTTACAGTTTTCTTGGGAACTCGTTTTGAGACGACGCCGGCTTTGGCGATCTTCGGTTTTGGTTTCGTTGTAGATGTTTTCGTGATGGTATTTTTCCTTTATAAAAATAGTCATTTCATCGGGTTCAATGCCTGAAAATCCCGGCCAATGACAAGATCGGCCTTGACATATTCCTCGGTATCGATCTCGCGGCGAATGAAGGAATCCGGCACTCCCAGCGCATACGCGATCTTCTGCGCCGATACGCTATCGCCGACGCGATCGATAATAAAAGTTCTTGCGACGTTGGTGTCTTTGTAATTTTCCATATCCACCACGTCGAATTTGCGGGCGCGCAAATAATCGGTGAATCGCTGAGCCAGCCGCATGCGGCCGGAGCCGTTCAAAACATTTATTTGGATGCGTTCCCCTTTTCGAACCAGCATATCGGGCCGGTCAATTTCACCGCTCACCGGATGCCGTATAAACGTGCTGATGACGAACTGCCACGCAAGCATCACCACAATAAGTCCGACAATAGTAACGAATGACCACGAAAGAATTTGCAAGGCTCGCTGTTTGAGGCGTTTACGCTTAGTTTCGGAACCGAAAAGACGTTCAAGCAGCGGTCGGTCAGACAATGGTTATGGCAAATCAAAGGTTAGCGCGATCGGCGGTAATGCAGCTGGTTAATGGACTTGCACGGCAGCGCCCGCCGCAAAACCTGACGTTGGCGAGGCCGGATTATTATAGAACGGATTGTAGAACGAGTTGTACGCGCCGTACATCCCGGCAGCGGGGCCGCCGAGATATTGCACTTTCAAAAAGGCGTTATCGCTGAGTTTCCAATCGATCTGCGCATTGGTGAGATAGAGGCCGTTCATGGAGTTCGCAAACGCGCTGCCGAGGGAATTATAGGGCGAATACACTGCCGAAACATCCGCCGATACATAGAGATCATCCATCGGACGGAACGCAAAGGTGTTGGTGAACATGCTGATGCCCATGCTGGCGCCGCCGCCGGAGATAAAACTCGAGGAAAAACTTTGGTGCATGCTAAAGCGCGTGGGATCGAAAAGCTGGGAAAAGAAATTCCCGCCTTGCATCGCGCTCGCCGTGTTCAGCGGAGGATCGGGCTGCGCGAGATCGCTCCGGAATTGCGCGAGTGACGCCGTGCTTGTGACGGAAAGGAATACCGCTGTGAAGGAAAAAAGTAGTATTACTGCGAAAAGTCGTTTCATATCAGATCAGACTATTTATTCACTAACTTTAAACCAAAATTATGCCAAGAAGTTTCATTTTTGGGGTATTGCTTTCGGTTTGCCGGTGAAACTCTATTGTCTGCTAATTCCGTTGAGAAAAGCAAGAAAGGACGCTATGAACTATCCTATTGACACTCTAACCCAGGCCGCGCTCGCACTGCCGATCGAAGAACGCGCCGCATTAGCTGCGCGAATCGTGGAAAGTATCGATAATAACGACCCGAAACTATCCTCGGCATGGCTCGATGTGGCCGAGCGCCGCCGTAAGGAAATTCTTTCCGGTAATGCCAAAACCGTGAGCGCGGATGAAGTAAGCGCCCGGATGCGGCGCCGAATCCAGTGAAAGTCAGGTATCACTTAGAGGCGGTTGAGGAATATGAAGTCGCTGTTGATTACTATGCAG
Source organism: Ignavibacteriota bacterium (assembly GCA_963776895.1). Lineage (GTDB taxonomy): Bacteria > Bacteroidota > Ignavibacteria > Palsa-1295 > Palsa-1295 > PALSA-1295. The sequence goes on from CAVZOL010000009.1 coordinate 266,112, forward strand.
CCATAAGTCCACCACTCGCCGCCAGACTGATCGATGAGGTGGAACATTGCATTGAGCGGATCGCAGAACACCCGATGCAAGCACAGGAACTTCGCACAAATATCCGGGCATTCGGGACAAGGATTTTTCCCTATCAGGTCGTTTTTATGATGCAGAGATGCAGGAAGATGTAGCAACCATTCTTGCCGTCGCACACGAAAGCCGTGAGCCAGAATACTGGAAACATCGAGTTAATTAGGTAATTCATGAAAATTAATATTTTAATGAATAATTAGAAATTTTCTGTTACCTTTTGGCTTTTCGATGGTCTTCTATATGGAGAGATTGTTACCAGAGATGTTAAAAAGATCATTTCGCCGTAGCCCCGCTGCGCTTTTACGATGCGCGACAGCGTTGGCCTGCCTCTGCTCGATTTCTATCATTTCCGCGCGTGCGCAATGGGTGCAAACGAATTTTCCTACTGGTGCAAATAATTACTTAGCTTTTGCCTCGATCGGTTCAAATGTTTTTGTCGGTGGGATCAACATTGACGTTGTTAACAGTAGATTCGTTTGGCTCACAACCGATAATGGTGTATCATGGACAAACACTAATTTTCCTCCGGGTACGAGTGAACTTGCTGTCTTCGGTCTTTTTGCAAGTGGCTCGAATCTTTTTGCTGGCTCTTACCAGCCTGCCGTTTCCCTATCGACCGATAGCGGCAAAACCTGGCAGCCATCGAGTAACGGATTACCGGCGGATTGTGCGGTGAAATCCTTTGGGGCAATTGGAACAATTCTTTTCGCTGGCACCTCGTCCGGAACACAAGCCTATGGAATTTATCGTTCGACGGATAGTGGTAAAAGCTGGAACCCAGTCAACAATGGGCTGACGGGGAATTGGACGGGTAATACGTGTTTTAGCCTTGTCTCGATCGGCACAAATCTCTTTGCTTCAATGGAGCAAGTGACCTTTTTATATGGTGATACGGACAGAGTTTATCGTTCAACCGATAGTGGAGGTAGCTGGGTTGAGATCAATACTGGAATCGATTCCAGTACCGTCGCCGGTTATATGACGGTGGTAGGAACGAATCTTTTTGCTGCAACGGGCCAAGGAGTTTATCGCTCTGCTGATAGTGGGGCAAGTTGGTTCGCCGTAAATAATGGGATAGATTATCCCGACGAGATGAAGGGTGGCTTTGCCGTGAATTGCGAGACTCTCTTTTTTGGGAACCCCTGACGGGATATTCCGGTCATCGGATCTTGGCTCAAGCTGGGCGGTGATAAGTAACGGTTTGTCTCCTTACCCTCCTTCCACATATCATCTTGGAGTGGATGGCTCTTATCTTTTTGCAGGTTACCTGGGGCAGCGATTCCGGCGGTGTTTGGCGCTTACCACTCAATGCAGTAATAATGGATGAAGAGCCGGGATATGTTGCATATCCCAGTACCTGTACAACTGACACGTTTTCGTTTTCTCTTCAAACGGTTGGCGGATGCACGAACCCCACACTCAATACCACCCTCATCGCGGATTTGGATTCCAATGAATATCAAATTTCACGCTCGTATCATTCAGGTGGGTTGGACACATCGTGGATTATGGTGAATCCCGCTCAGGCTGGAACCCAATTCTTTACCGTCACGGCTCAATATACCGCTGATAGTGGCATCGTTGGGGATACTTCCTTCACGCTCGCGCTTCATGTTTCTCCAGCGCAAAATTTATCTATTAATCTGCCGCCGGGTGGGCTTTTGGATACGAATCAGGGAACGGTTTCTATTCCGATCTATGCTTCGAGCACAGGACCAATTACAGGTGTAAGCGTCACATTCCGAATCAACATGCGAACGGACCTACTTACGCCAGAATCTATTTCTGCCACCATACCCGGCGCGGAAACCGCGCCACTACAGGTGGATGATAGCGGCGCGTGGATCACGCTAACGCTTCCATCCAATTTTTCTATTTCTTCCGATACACTCATTGCGACGCTTGTTTGCCGCGCGTTCGTAACCGATACGAATGGGACGGCGATTACAATAGGAAGTTCATCTGGCAACTCGAATTGCCTTTCGATTCTCGGCACGGGAGGTGAGACGTTTACACTCATCCCTCAGTGCGGGGATCCAACGCTGACGCAGTTTTTATTGACCGGCTCGCCGTTAACAATCACGAGTATTGTTCCCAATCCGGCCCAGGATGAAATTACGGTTATGCTATCGGGAAGTGCGAATCCGGAGATTGAAATGTACGATGCGCTGGGGCGAACCGTGCTGACCACCCCCCAGCCCCCTCCTATTCCGCTCCGCTCCATAGGAGGGGGAGTTGTGATGGATGTTTCGGGTGTGCCGTCGGGCATCTATTTTATTCGGGTGTCGGCGGGTGGGTATATGCAGTCGCGGAGCGTGGTGGTGCAGCATTGAACCAAGATTTGCAGGATTTTTAGGATTAGGGAAGGATGAGGAGCGTTTGAACTTCGAATTATCGTGCTCGTGTAGTCACCCGGAGTATACTCCGGGTGACTACACGAGCAATTATTTTCGATTATTTTCAGGAATCGCTTGACTTTGGGTTTTCTTGTGCGTATATTAGCATTTGCTTTGATGGGCACCTATCGGGCAAAGATGAAAGATGAGGGGAGGGTGCTTCGTTCATTGAAAATTGAAGACACATTTCATCGGGAAATTAATGAACAATGGACTTAAAGTAAATTCGATTCATGAACTACTGATGCAAAAAAAAATTTTTTGGAGCACAAACTATCCAAAACAGACTGAATTCGAGGGTGCCATCACCGCCAAACGATGAAAACACAAAAGGCACCTATTTCAAAAGGACAACGATTGGTTCATTCTATCCCGACGATCACGCAATGAACCTCAATGTCCTTATTCAGGTAATAGGCTGCGCAGGTTCGGTGGTAACCATCGGCGATAAAGAGGCGGTCGTTCTTACGGACGAGAATGACGGGCACGAGCGGAATTTGCTTCATGATCTTCAGGAACTCGGCGCGGACGTCCTCGTTCGTTTCCGGCAGCAGTTGCGTATGCGAGGCGCGGAGCACGTCCTTGGCTTTGAATTTCTCGATCTGCTCGCGATGCTTTTCGAGCTTTTCGATAGCATCGGCCACTACTTTCGGAGCAAAGACGAGATTCAGGTATTCCATGGAGGCAGCGATGTCCTTTTTGGAAACTTTATTCGCCCATTTTATTTCTTGCATGATTTTTTATTGAAAAGAAAGAATAACACCCAGCGTGGTTACGGCTACGATAATCCATAAGGAAACACCGGCAATGAGCGGACGCGCTCCAACTTTTTTTATTGCGGAGCGGGATAGTCCTGCTCCGATGAGAAACAGCGTCAGCGATAATAATGCTTTTGCAACGATGACGAGCACGCCATAGACATCGCTCCCGCCGGGAACAATGGAACGAATGACCGACGCCATCACGAACAGCCCGATGAACCAGGGAATTTGCACTTTTGGCTTGTTCAGATTTTCATCGATACGGTGCCGGCGGTCGAATCGGGCTTCGAGAAATGCAAAAAAGAATGCGACGGGAATGATCCAGAGCGCGCGGGTAAGCTTGATCGTCGTGCCGATCTCGAGGGCATGTTTACCGTAACTGGCTGCCGCGCCGACAACGCTGGACGTATCGTGAATGGCAAGCGCAGCCCAAAGACCGAACGAATCTTCTGTCATGCCAAGCGCATGGCCAATGATCGGGAATAGAAAAAGTGCGATGGCATTTAAAATGAAAACAGTTCCAAGCGAAACGGACATTTCTTCGTCGTTGGCCTTGATGACGGGCCCCACCGCCGCGATGGCGCTGCCGCCGCATATCGCAGTACCGACGGCGATGAGCATAGCAGCTTTGCGTTCGACGTGCAACAACCTGCCGATCAGCATTCCGATCGCAAGCGTGGCACTAATGGTGATAAGCGTGATGAAAAAACCGTGGGCGCCAACGCGCAACACGGTCGTAAAATCAAGTCCGAATCCCAATCCGACGACGGCGGCCTGGAGCGAATATTTCGAGGCAAGCTTGGATTGCTTTGGATATGGGTTCCCAATCGAAATCGCGAACAGTATCCCGAGCAACAGCGATACCCCGGGACTGCTCCACGGCGTAAGCGCAAAAACGGCGAGCAGCCAAAAAAGTGGTATTCGAAGTGATGTCATGAATGAGCGGACTAAAGGTATTTTGAAGCAAGGTTGGTTCACCGGGAAACGGAATGGCGAACGCTTTGTTTTCACATTGCCTTTTTCAAACATCTTTAATATGCAAAACTTTTTCAATCGTTTAGACGCCGCAATCGCGGAATACTCACTGCTCAAACATCCATTTTATCAGGCCTGGAGCGCCGGTACGCTAACGCCCGAAACGCTTCGGACGTATGCTGGGCAGTATTATCAATTCGAAAGCCGCTTTCCAACATTCTTGAGCGCGGTTCATGCGAATACGGAGAGCATCGCACACCGTCAGCAGTTACTCGAAAATTTGATGGAAGAAGAGCGCGGCACGGTGAACCATCCCGAATTATGGCTCCGCTTTTCGGATGCCCTCGGCGCAACACGCGATGAAATTAAAAATGCAGCGGCATTTCCGGAAACTTCAAATTTGATCGATACGCTTCGCTCGATAACCCGCGAAAGCGATACGCTCGAAGGCGTTGCTGCGCTGTATGGTTATGAATCGCAGATCCCCGAAATATCGCACACAAAAATTGAGGGACTTACCACGCATTATAATGTCACGAGCGATGAAGGACTCAGCTTCTTCCGCGTTCATGAGCAAGCGGACGAAGTGCATCGCCGGGCAGAACGCGATCTGCTTGCGGAATTAATTCAATCGCGTGAGGATGAGAACCGAGCCATTGCCGCAGCACAGCGTGTGGCCATTGCATTTTATGGAATGCTCGATGGAATCGTGCGCGAATGCGGAATGGTCGCAAACTAAAGTTTGCGCTACATTCTCCGCAATTATTTCGAGGCGATCACGTTAGCGAGTTCGATGGGATTGCCCCAATGATGCTCGCCAAGTTTAGAGGTATCCAACTGACCGGTAAAGGATATTCTCAGGCCGTCGGTGCGAAATCGTTCATCGAGGTTCTTTGGCTCGAACTGACCACCCTTGTCAGTCAGAATGCCATAGAATCCCCCACCCGTTTCGCGGAAAACGACCGTTCCGCCTGACGACACGGCTGTCTGCGAGGTGACCTGCCCCGCTTTGCTTGGCCCGGTTGTGTCGCATCCAGCGACGCATGCGCCCAGCAAAAGGGCTGTAACCACCATGATTTTCAATGACTTATATGTTTTCATGATTTTGAGAGTTAGAAGCAAGGCGCGGAAGAATGGTTTAATTCATTCCTTCCCACTATAAGAATAACACGCCAACCCTCCGAGAGTTACACATTGTGGATAACTTTTACTACTCAATTACTACTCAGATGAGTTTTTCATTAACGCATTATTTTTCGCCGTATATTTGTATGGAGTGGTTTGAGTGATTTGGCTGCTCGCCCGTTGTTTTGCGAAATTCCCACTTGTTTTTTTAGAAAAATACGACCATGAAAAAGAATTTGATTCTTGCAATTTTAATTTCAGCGATTTGCTTGGGGTGCTCAAGGAAATCGGAAACTGGCACTTCCGATACCGGTATGTCGGACTCCATCGGAAAGGCACACATGGCGAGCCATCTCAAGCTTCCTCACGCATTTCTCGTACCAACCACGAGGATCATGCCTGCGAATGCAGCTAACAAGACGAACCTGACACTGGTCATGCGGAGCCCGAATAGTGCTTCGGTTTCGTGCTACTTCGCACAGGGAGGTTCGATTAATCAATGGGTTACCATTTCTTTTACTACAGTTGCGGGCACTTCGGTCGATACTATCACGGCTACCCAATTAGGGGCATGGCAACGGTGCGATACCCTTATCCCGAGTAATGCTACGGGCGTCGTGGTTACTGCCGGTGGTGTAGGGGGAAGCATTACTTATGATCATTCCGAAAGCTACCCTATTCCTGCTGGCGGAATTAATACTTACGGAGCGAGTGTATCCAAATACTGGGACGATGGGCCGGATACTGCCTACATTGTGGTTCTGGACTCGGCTGTTACCAATCCATAATTTCGCTTACAAGAGTTCAGTCTGCTCTTGATTTATTGTTTGTTCGAGTTCATCGAGCAGCCGTATTATTTCATTGCGAAGATGCGGTTCACTAATCTCGTGGACCGCATTTCGCAAAGTTTCGATTTCTCGATAGCCCGATTCAATGGCCCGTTGAATGAGAGGAAGGAACATGTTCTTTTCGTTCAAAAAGTAAAATAAATAACCAAGATCGAAGAGAATCTTCCCACTCAAATTTTCTCTCGCTAAAATTTGCCTGGCCGCATGCTGGGCTTCCAACTCACGCCCCGCCCACCATAAAACAAACGCATATAAGAGTGCGGCATCCAGATCTTCGGGTTCCCGTCGAACATATCGTTCAAATACCGGAATTCCTTTTTCTGCAACGGCCTTCCTGCGGTCTGCGTCATCGGGACTTCCAAGAACAGCCAAAAGATTGAAGTAGCCCGTGGTATCTTCCTTGAGATCGACCACTCTTTGATACGCTTCTGCAGCAGCTGAATAATTCCGATCTGCAACAAAGATCGCCCCAAGCAAATTAAAAGAATTATAATTTTGGGGATCTAAGCTAACACTTTTGTTTAGCGTTTCGATTGCATGATCGCGATTTCCTTCCAGCCATTCGATCATTCCCTCGATCATTAATGTGCGAGAGGTTTCACCGGAAATTTCAAAAGCCTTTTGAAGGCTATGCTTCGCACGTTTCAGCCATTTTGGATTTTTCGAATATTCCCGGTAATACACGCAGCATAATGAAGCGACGCTAATCTGCGCCCGAACGAACTTTGGATCTGCGCTAACCGCTTGTTCGAAGAGATCGAGCGCACGGAGGTAACTTTCTTTCGTGCTATAATACTGCTCGTGCTGGCCTTTGAGATAAAGTTCGTATGCCTCGGCATTTTGGGTTCCGCGGTCTTCCATGTGGTGCTCTTCTTCTGGTGTTAGCGTGAGTTTCAGTGCATCGGCAATATGCTTTGAAACTGCCTCCTGAAAAGCAAAAACATCCTCGAACGTCCCATTGAACTGATTTCCCCAAAGCTGTTCGTTCTGCCGTGTGTCGATGAGCGTTGCGTTGATACGAATCCGGTCGCCGGCTTTGCGCACGGCTCCATCGATGAGATAGCGGACTCCAAGTTCGCGAGCGATCTCCTTGTTTTTGGTGCGATGCTCGCGGTAATGCAGCACATCCGAGCGGGGTGGAACTTTCACTGTGTCGAGCTGACCGAGCGTGGTGATGAGTTCGTCCATCATGCCATCGGCAAACCATTGGTTATCGTGCTGTGGGGATAGATCGTCGAATGGCATGACAGCCACGCGAATGAACATGTCATCGAATTCCAAAGGATTTCGTTCTGGCAGTTGCTCGACAACGGGAATGCCAGCGCGCAGTAACTGTAGCGCCTGAAGGATCGCGGGACGGTCGTGAAAATAGACATGTTGAAGTCCTGCAAGCGGATATTCGAAGTTTGCAGGCAGCTTTACCTTCTCGATCACAACGGGAAGGATATTTTTGCTTTTTTCAAACGCGATATGCACTTCGCGTGCCACATTCCGCGATGCAACCGACTGTGGCGAAATCAGCAGGATCATCGTGGAGCAATCATTGATACCTTCCACAATTTTCGCCGACCAATTTTGCGCGCCCTCGATCCCTCCCTGATCGATCCATACCGAAAATCCTTTTTCGCGCAATTCTCCCGCAAGCGTGAGCGCCTGCGGACGGTTATGCTTGGAATAAGAAATAAACAGTTCGGCCATGAGAGATAAATCGCAACTCTATGTGAAACAGGATGGAGCCGGAGGAAGTGTCCGTCTGCTTTTTTTCAAATTATTTCGCCAGGGTAAAGAACTCTGTCTTTTCAAACGAATGAATGAGAACCGTTCCGGCACGGACAAGGCTCACAAGGATCTTCGATGCCCTTCGCTTGCTGATATTGACGAGATCAGCAAACTCCTCGACCGTGATCCGACCATATTGCTCCAAATACTGGAACAGAACTTTTTCATTGTACCCGATCGAAATCTTCAGCGGAGCGCTTTCGGGGGATTGGCCTCGCATCACGCTCATCATCTCTCTGCTCGCTTGCACCGATTTATCTTCGTAACGCACAAAGCCCGTATGCGATTGATCTTTCAGCCGCTTCCCTCCTTTATCGTATTCGACGAGGGTATGTGGTTTCGATGCGCTTTCTGGAACTCGTACTAACACGATATCCAAACCACGGCCGGCATGAACATTTTCTGTAACAATTTCGACCGGAGGATCGATCATCCATCGTGCGGCATGTTGGATCTCTTCGAGTTCGGATTTTTCGCTTCGCACGCCGACCACGGTTCCATTGTCATCCACGCCAAAAAGCAAATAGCCGCCTCGCGTATTGGCAAAAGCGATAATCTCCTTTGCAATTTTTTCCGGAGAAGAGAATTGCCGCTTAAACTCGACATCCGGGCCTTCGCCGGAATCGATCAAGTCATACAGTTCATGCCGGCGAATCGGGTAGGATATGGGCCGCACGGATAGGTCAAAGCTAATGGCTCAGTGAATCGAGCCGATCAAGATGGCAAGTATATAATGCTTCCCGCGTCAGAAAATACACGGCGCCATTACGAACGCATAGATCTTGAGCCGGTGATGGATCGGCGTCATTCGTTCTAACGAGACTCCAACCGCTTAATTCGACAAGCCCCGTACCAAGAAAAAGATGCACCGTCGGTTCCTGACTCATCAGAACAAAAATAGTATCGTTGGATGCAGAAATAGCACGAGCTTCGTTGCTTAGCTGAGTGCGTTCGAGTACGTTACCTAAATTATCGAATTCCACGAGGGATGTTCCGCCATTATCCAGCACGATCAAATGCTGATCGCGTCCAACCGCAAGCCCGATAGGATTGCTCAAAATGGCGTCCGGCCGCATAGCATCGGAATACCCGCCGATCGCACGATCGAAGGTGTAATCCGAGCGGAATTTGACTACACGCTTGTTCTCTCCATCCGCTACATAAATATTCCCAGCCTCGTCAGCAGCAACGGTTGCAGGGTAACCAAACCGCGTTTTTGGATCGATATTTTCACGAGTATAGAGCGTTCCAGAGTAAGTAAGATCTTTATTATATTGTTCGATTCGATGATTAAAGCGGTCGGATATAAAAATGGCATTGGTGATACGCGCATCGATGCCCGAAGGCCCATCGAATTGATAATGATCGGAACCAAAACCGCTTATGGCGTGCAGGCTATCACCTTTTGGCGATAGTTTAATAACAACATTTGCAGAAGATTCAACGACATATACATTCAAAAATTGATCGGCGCTCATGGCGGTGGCATCATGGAAAGAACGCAGCATTTTCGTCGTAACCAGCTTCCCGTTGATGGGAACGGCGATCCCAACAGTGTGTGGCCCGGCTGCACACGCAGTGAGGAAGAGTAAAAGAAAACATCGAACTACTTTCATGAGCTAAAAACGCAGCGTAAAACGTACGCCAACACTCCGGTCGATAGGATCGTAATACGATTGAAATTGGCTGGGACTCGGATTGCTGACATCGAAATCGTAGAGGTTCGCAGCGATATAAGCATCGAGAATCTGCGCAATGTAGGTAATGCCAAGATAGATCCACCATTTATCGCGGTCGTTTTGATAAAATTCCCAATCCGATTGCATTATTTAAAGCTAGAATAGTATCGATGGATGTTTGGGCCGCAAAATACATATTTGCTGCATCCATGCTTTGGTGATAACGTTGATTTTGAATAATAACTCCGTATGCAAATCCTCCGATCAATCCATAAAGGATCGGCAGCTTCCATACTTGTCCGAGATACACTTGCCCAGCTCCGGGAAGCGCGGCGCTGAGCAATACTGCTTCCAGCGGTGATTTACTCATGTGAAATGCGCCGGTGTCGGTTGGAACGACCGCCGGTATCTCGCATGGTGCTCATGATGGTGGTCTGCGCCAATGCCTTATTCGCGGCAATGAGCAGCCCAACGGTCACTATTATTGCAGCGAAGCGATGCATTCGATCTCCACGCGAGCGCCTTTCGGGAGCGCGGCGACTTGCACCGTGCTGCGAGCCGGACGTGCAGTTCCCAGGCCGACTTCATACACGCGATTTACTTCGGCGAAATCCGCCATGTTGGTTAAAAAGATTGTCGTTTTTACCACATTTGCAAATGTGGCCCCGGAAGCATCGAGCACGGCATGAAGGTTCTTCATGATCTGTTTCGTTTCTTCTTCGATGCTCGCTTGAACCATCTCGCCTGTTTTAGGATCGAGCGCGATTTGCCCAGAGCAAAAAAGAAACCCGTGGCTCCGCACCGCTTGCGAATACGGCCCGATCGGCTTTGGCGCTTTTTTAGATAATATAATTTCTAAAAGTGATATCATGGACTGAACCTTGATTTAAGAGATAAAAAGATTTGAGATAGAAAATTTAAGTAGTTATCGTCGATAATAATTCCTGTACACGCTCGAATTCCTCCAGCGAATAAAACTGAATTGCGATCTCGCCCGTCTGGTCTGGCTTGATCCTAACTTTCACCTGCGTTCCAAGGACATGCTGGAACGAAGATTCTATCGCGCGGATGTCGGTGGATGTTTCGGCTTCATGCACAGAATCGTTTTTCTCCCGGGTGGCGCGCACCGCCCTCGGCACACGCGATATATCTACCCTCGCCAATTCTTCGAGTTTCCGAACCGAATAATGGTTGCGAACAGCTTCATCCCACAACGCATTTTGGCGCACTGCATCTGTAATTCCAAGAATAGCCTTAGCATGCCCGGTCCCAAGCACACCTGCGCGAAGTGAATCCTTAATACGCTCCGGAAGCTTCAGCAGACGAATGGAATTTGCAATGGTCGTTCGATCTTTGGAAACTCTCGTCGCTACTTCTTCCTGCGCAAGCCCGCAATCTTCAATGAGTCGCTCGTAGGCTTCAGCTTCTTCGATCGGGTTTAGCTCGACACGCTGGACGTTCTCGACAATGGCGAGTTCGAGCATTTTACGGTCGCCTTCAACCTCGATGATATAGGCCGGAATATGTGTAAGCCCTGCTTCGATGGAGGCGCGAACGCGCCGTTCGCCGCTAATTAATTCGAATTTTTCGCCGCCAGCTTTTCGAACCGTGATGGGCTGGATAATGCCATGTTCGCGAATGGATTGTGTAAGCTCTGCTAAACCTTCGGGAGAAAACTCTTTTCGCGGCTGAAGCGGATTTGGAGCAACACGGGCAATTTCTATCGCAGCCATGCGCGGCTCGTGGCGATCGCGGCCATTGGGGCTTTGTGCGGATTCGACAAGTTCGATTCCGGAATAACGCTCCTCATCCATCGCAACGCCTGGGATAAGCGCGCTCAGTCCCTTACCTAATACCGACCGTGTTTTTGACATGTGTAGATAGAACCCTCGATATGGTAAAATAAGCTCCGTTACAGCAACAGTTTTATTCTGTCTTATGAACCACTCGCGCAACCCCACCTTTGGCAAGCAATGCGGGATTTCGCTTCACAACCTCCGCTGCCAGATCGAGATAATTTTTCGTTCCGTTTGATGCCGCATCGTACAGTACGACCGGCAAACCAAAACTTGGCGCCTCCGAAAGCCGGACATTTCTCACGATGAGCGTAGTAAAAACTTTCTCGCCAAAATATTTTCTTACTTCTTCCACCACCTGATTGGAAAGACGAAGCCGTCCATCGTACATGGTTAGCAGCACTCCCTCTATATCGAGCCGGTTATTTAAATGCCGTTTGACGATATTGATGGTATTCAACAGCTGACCGAGTCCTTCGAGCGCATAATATTCGCATTGAACCGGAATTAGCACGCTATCGCAAGCCGTGAGCGCGTTGACCGTCAATAAGCTTAGTGAAGGAGGACAGTCAATAAGAATAATATCGTATTTATCACGAATCGATGCGAGTGCTTTTGTCATGATATGCTCGCGTTCGGGAGCATCGATCAATTCTACTTCTGCACCAACAAGGTTGATATGCGATGGAATAAGATCGAGATTTGGGACGCTCGTTGAAATAATCGCATCTTCGGCGTTTAACTTATTGATAAGCACTTCATAGATGGTCTTCGTTTGCGTTTTAGGATCGATGCCCAGCCCGCTCGTGGCGTTCGCCTGAGCGTCAATATCGATAAGCAGCGTCTTATATTCTCCGACCGCAAGCGAGGCAGCAAGATTAACGGCAGTCGTCGTCTTGCCGACTCCGCCTTTCTGATTCGCTATTGTAATTATTTTTCCCATTCGGATTTATCGAATGAGATTAAACTAATTCCACTTGTTTGTCAAGCGAATTCGAATGTTCATACGCTTCCATTGGTGGGCAGGTGCAGACGAGGGTGCGGTCTCCATACGCATTATTGACGCGCCCGATGCTGGGCCAGAATTTATTTACGCGCAGTCCGCGAACGGGATACGCGGCTTTCTCGCGTGGATAGGAATGATTCCAATTGTCCGCAATAATGGATTCCGCAGTATGTGGCGCATTCTTTAGCGGATTATCTTTCGCATCCATTTTACCATTTGCAATTTCATCGATCTCTTCTCGAATAGCGATCATCGCTTCGCAGAATCGGTCGATCTCTTCGATCGGCTCGCTTTCGGTTGGCTCGACCATGAGCGTTCCCGCGACTGGGAAGGAAAGCGTCGGCGCATGGAAGCCATAATCCATCAGCCGCTTCGCAATATCCTCGACATCGACTCCAATAGATTTGAACTCGCGCATATCGAGGATCATTTCATGCGCAACGCGGCCATGCGAACCCTGATACAGAGTTGGAAAATGTTTTGCAAGCCGGGATTTAATATAATTCGCATTTAAAATCGCAAATTCGGATGCTCGTTTAAGGCCATCCGCACCCATCATGGCAATGTAGGCGTAGGAAATAAGCAGAATACTCGCGCTGCTCCATGGCGCACGAACTGATAGCGCCAATAGCATGATCTCCGCCCGTTCGAATAATCGAATGCCCCGGAAGAAATGGCGTAAGATGCTTTGCAACTCCGATCGGTCCCATACCGGGTCCGCCGCCGCCATGCGGAATACAAAATGTTTTATGCAAATTAAGATGGCAAACATCCGCGCCAATGACGGCTGGGTTCGTGAGGCCAACTTGCGCATTCATATTTGCCGCCATCCATATAGACTTGCCCGCCATTGTCATGAATGACTTTGCAAATATCCTTAATGCTCTCTTCGAACACGCCATGTGTCGAGGGATAGGTTACCATAAGCGCAGCAAGTTCATTCTTATTGGCTTCCGCTTTTGCGCGAAGATCTTCGACATCTATATTCCCGCGCTCATCTGTTTTTACAACCGAGACGCGCATTCCGGCCATGATCGCGCTTGCCGGATTCGTTCCATGCGCCGAAGCGGGAATGAGCACAAGATCGCGGTGCGATTGGCCGCGCGATTTATGGTATTCCCGAATGACGAGCAGCCCTGCATACTCCCCTTGCGCGCCTGCATTCGGCTGAAGCGAAATAGCATCGAATCCTGTAATCTGCTTCAGCATCATTTCCAGTTCGTCGAACATTTCCAGATAGCCTTCGGCCTGATCGAGCGGAACGAATGGATGGAGCTTGCCGAACGATTTCCAGGTAACAGGCATCATTTCAGCCGTTGCATTTAGCTTCATCGTGCAGCTCCCGAGTGGAATCATTCCGTGCGCAAGGGAGAAATCTTTATTCTCTAATTGCTTCAAATAACGGAGCATCTCCGTTTCGGAATGATGCTTGTTAAAGGTTGGATGCGTGAGATATTCGGAAGTCCTTTTGAATGGGGCATCGTATCCCGAATGCAATTTATTTGCATGCGTGGGAAGATACGCCATCACTCTATCGGACGTGGAAAGCGCATGTTCAAACACGCTGAGAATGGTTGCTACATCGTGGATAGTCGCCGTTTCATCCAATGAAATGCCAATGGCACGTTCGTCGAAATAGCGAAAATTCATCTTCGCTTTTTGCGACTCACGCCGCACCGCTTCCAGATGTGCAATGCTCTCGACTTCGATCTTTAGCGTATCGAAATAACGTTCGTTTTCTACTTCAAAACCAACTTCTTTCAATCCATCCGCAAGGAGCATGGTAAGAGCATGAATGCGTTCGGCAATTGCACGAAGTCTCTTCGGCCCGTGATAGACGGCATACATTGCCGACATGTTTGCAAGCAGTGCCTGCGCGGTGCAGATATTGCTCGTGGCTTTATCGCGGCGAATATGCTGTTCGCGGGTTTGCAGCGCCATACGGTATGCAGGGTTCCCGTGCGAATCGATCGTGAGACCGATGATCCGCCCGGGCATCGAACGCTTGAACTCATCGCGTGTGGCAAAGAACGCTGCGTGTGGCCCTCCATAGCCCATCGGAACCCCAAACCGCTGAGATGAACCGACCGCAACATCCGCGCCGAATTCTCCGGGCGGCGTGAGCAAAAGCAAGCTCATAAGATCACACGCGACAGCAACATGTGCGCCTTTTGCGTGAGCCGTTTCACAAAATTCCCGGTAATCGTAGATCTCGCCATCACCGGCGGGATATTGCACGACTGCGCCAAAAATATCCTCGCGCCACTCGAACGTTCGGTGATCTCCAATCACTACCTCTACCCCAACAGCTTCGGCGCGAGTCCGTAAAACATCCAGCGTTTGCGGAAAAATATTTTCTGAAACGAATAATGCACGTTTTGCATCGTGCTTTTGCACTGCCAGCATGAGGTGCATCGCTTCCGCAGCAGCGGTGCCTTCATCGAGCATGGAGGCATTCGCAATTTCGAGGCCGGTGAGATCTACGATCATCGTCTGAAAATTCACCAGTGATTCCAACCGGCCTTGTGAGATCTCCGCCTGATAAGGCGTGTACTGCGTGTACCAACCCGGATTTTCCAGTACGTTTCGCAGAATGACTGGAGGCGTGACCGTATCGTAATACCCCATGCCTATGTAGGATTTGAATACGATATTTTTCTTGGCAAGCTCTCCGGCGTGGGCGAGAAATTCCGATTCCGTCATCGCAGGCTTCAGCTCGAGCGGTTGTTTCAGCCGAATGGTATGTGGCACCGTCTGATCGACAAGCTCATCCATCGAGCGTACGCCAGTAGTGGAGAGCATCTGTTGGAGGTCTTGTTCGTTCGGGCCGATATGCCGGTCTTGAAAGCGTTCGGAATAGGTAAGCAAGGGGTTCATAAGTATTGTAATATAGCACCTAATGGGGGAAGCTCACCTTTACGCAAAATAACATAGAAAAGTTTTGGGCAATTACTTACATTCGAAACGCAGCATCTATTTTCACGTACTACCACACATCACGAGCACCTGCAAGCAGCTGTTCTCCTAAGTTTGCCTCCTCCGAACGTAGGGATAAAAAAAGCGCTTCGGCGTCATCGTGTGTGGTGAGAGCTGGTCCTCCCTAATTGTGAAACACTACGAGACCTCCGAAGCGCCCCTCTCGTTCAATATGCCCTGTGGTCAGCAGGGCAACTTAGGTAGCCTCGAACTATGAGCGATATGCTGAATGCACATCGCCCACCGTCTTGCTAAAAATCAATTTTCAAAAAACTCTGACTTTGATGAATCCCCGTTCATCCTGCGTAGGTGAACAGCCCCTGAATTAAGGATGGTTTCCCGTTTTCAGCATTCATTTCGAGAGCCTCGCCGACTTGTAATACCAACCGCAAAACCCATCCTTCATTCCGATTAGGAATTTCCGACCCGATTAATATTTACAAATATAATACAATAAAATCACGATTGCATGAAAACCGGGCCGAGGCAAGCTTTTTCAGAGACCAATTTTCAAATAAAAGCAATAAGGGGAACCGCTCGACTATCATTTTAGCTTATACGCGATTCATCGCTAAAGAGAGCTTCCCGGCTTAGCACTTTAGCACTCAGCACTTGAATTTCGGGGCGTGGCTCAGCCTGGTAGAGCACCTGGTTCGGGACCAGGGGGTCGGAGGTTCGAATCCTCTCGCCCCGACAAATGTAGCGCAAACTTTAGTTTGCGATCCTATCAGCGGAAGGGGTCGCAAACTAAAGTTTGCGCTACATTTTTGCGCTATATTTATTTTGCGCTATCTGCCGGCTGTTCCATCTTCGATCCGAAATGCTTGCCAAACATGTCATACCAATGGCTGACAGCCGCAAAATCTCGCAGATGATTCGGTTCGTAATAGGCGTATTCTATATTATCCTGATTGATGAACCGGTCATCGAGCACGCGCAGTAACAAGGCCGTCGAGCGATAGACTTTCCATTTGTCCTTCGTCAGCAGCGGTTTCGGTTCCTGGAAGGAAACGATCCAATCTGCTCCCAATTTCCGAGCATATTTCTCGAGCATGGGTGGCACATCTTCACCATTTTCTTCTTGAACCGTTATGGTCCCGATCACGACCGCGCTTTGCGGCATGATCGAATCAGGCAATGGCTCGTGATAAATAAGCTGCGTTGTGTCATTGATCGCAGGCACATCGAACGGGGTAGAACTCTGTAATATCACAGAATCCAACCTGCCCGATTTCAATACCAAGCGCGTGGAATGCTCGGCAATGAAATACTGTGCGTGTCCCATCATGGGAGCAAGCAGGAAAATGGCAATTCCTGTGAAAAAAGCTCGTGTTACTCGTAAATGTCTCATAACTATCTTATCCCTTCGTCTTCCAAGCATTGCTTGGTGGCAAACTGTGCTTTTCTAAGGCCAGCTACATAAGAATAGCACAATATGCGAGCCAGTGGGACGTTGTGGAGGGTTGTGAGGCTATTCAGAACCGCGATGCTTTTCTCTATAAAATAGGTGCCGTTTTTCTTTCTTGTGAGTTCCCGACCACCCTCGAATTGGAGCCATTTTCGCCGTTTCTTGAAAAAGTTATCCACAAAATGCTTTCATGGAGAACTCGTTCATAATGAAACCCATCCCTTTTGTCAATGAACGACCGCAGCCCTACTCTTAATTCTTACTTCTTAACTCTTAATTGATATAGGTGCCCATCATAGCATGTGCTAATATATGCAATTCAAAACCCAATGTCAAGTCTTTTCTGAAAATAAGTGAGAAATTTCTGAAATTAGGTTGCTTGCAGAAACGTATTTTGTTTCAGAATTAATGTAAGAGCTGTAATTATTCCTCGCATTAGTTTGTAAGTTTGGCTGTAAATTTCTGTCGGTGTCGGTTTTAAGCATTGCGGAGGTGTCGGTTCGGTATTAGTTTAGTTTAGCAATGCTGGAGTGAGAGGATGGTACGGCTGCCCGTCCTCGTAATGTCGAAGGTGGCCAATGTGTACTTTGAGGTCATTCTTTTTTTAATTTGAATTATGATACATGCTTTAGTTTCTCCAAATTGCCAGCAATCCGTGGCATCACGCATCACGCATCACGCATCACGCATCACGCATCACGCATCACAAAAAAACGGGGTAGTTAAACGAAAGTTCCTGTCTATGTTGACTTTCTGTGCTTTACTCGTTTTCGGCCTATCGGTGTCGAGAGCGCAAGTCGCTTATAATTTTACGACGACGCCCGATCAAATTACGATCTCCGGTGCACCGGTAGCGCTGCCGATGGATTGCCTTGCCGCTAATGGCTACGGGCAATGGACATCGTCATCGGCTTCGAGCGGGGTTTCCAACTTGCTCACAAATAAGCTGACCTCTACCGGAGCTGATAACGCCCAAGACGGAGTCCTTTCCACTGAGGGATTTGCATATTCCAGCGATGCCTATCCCTCCGCGGATGCAATAAAATGTGCTGCAAATCTCAAAGGCAGCGTAAGATATGTCTGGTTTGGCACTACGAACCGAAATCAGTTCTACGCGGAGGGATTCGATGCAGGAGCGGGTGGCGTTGATATTAGTTTTTCCGGACTCCCTACCACAACGTCCGTCATTTCGACACCACCTTCCTTGGGGCTGCATAATCCTTATCTACTCACCACGGGTCACACCCTTGTAACCTCTGGGAATGAAGCAAATGCGCTCGATCGATTCGATATCGCAATCGATGCGTCGTTCCTGTATGTCGTATGGGAAGAAAATAATAGCGGTGTTTTCTCTGTTTGGGCTGAGGTCATTAAACTTTCTGATGGAAGCATAGCGATGGGGGCCACGACTGTTGCTACCAATGCCTTACGACCCACGGTCTCCGTCGATATTCGTAATACAGGAAGCTTGCCCGGGAATTTCGATGTAGCCTTTCTAGATCCTGCAGTAGGGACTACGACGGGCGGCGTCCATTGGACGGAATGGAATGGTACGTCATTCAATCCGCTGCAATCAGTCGGAAGCTCCTTCTCTGATCCACTGCTCCCACACCCTCCTAACCCAGCAGTTAATTGGGTTGCCCCGCTTCACGCACGTATTCTTACTGCAAGCGAATTTGGCGTATCGCCTGCAACTACGAACCAGCGAGCAGTTTATGTTATTGCAGGAACAGAGGATTGCCCGTCTTATTCGAACCCATGCAAGATGCATTTATTCTTAGATTATATTTATAACGGGGGCCCTCCTTCTGCTACGTGCGAATATTGTGATGGGTTCTATAATGGATCACGACCAAGCGGTTGCCCGGTCGAAAGCGGCCTCGGTTTCGAATTAGATGATAATCCAATTTGGGCATTCGCCAATCCGTACGAGGGTCAAAATATCGCTGGAACGAGTTCGGCTATGGATTTTACCGGATTCCATTGTCTTTACCAACTCCAACGATCGAATACCCAAACGTCATACGGACACATGATTACGGAAACCTATACATTTACAAGCACGCCAAGTTCGAATAATCCACTCATGATTATTCCCGGCAGCAATGTTGGGAACGGATTTTGTGTGAACGGCAATGGAAGTTCCGCCTTCTTTGCCGATCCGGCCGCAATGGGGCTTGATTTCGATGGATACTGCGGGGCAGTTAATCAAATGGGAGTTCACGTTCATTGGACGAGTTCCACAACCCACTTTTATCGGCGAGACCTTCACAAATTCGACCAAAACATTGAGGAAAACACGCTGATGACAGATGTCTGTGAAGTTGCCAATATTTCTTCAACAGTGCCCGAGGTGCTGCCAAACTTGACGCTAACACTCTATGGCGATCCTACGACAAATTTATTTTACACGGGCTTTGGGAATCTGTGCTTTGACAATAGTGCTACTTTGAACATTGGTTCCAGTACCGATGCAGGCGCGGATTTCGTAATCGCGGGAGCTTTTCAGCTCAATGCAGTAAATTCGGCTTTTCCCACCTCGCCACCAATCTCACCAACATGGAATCTTGCTTTCGGGGCGGGTAATACGTGGGATTTCTATGGGAATAACCCGAGCAATCAAGCTCTCTTTGGTGGTACAGGAAGCATTACTATGACTGGAGGGAGCGAATCTACAACTTCCACTTCAAATACTGGCGGAGGAGATTTCGTTAGCGCCATTACCAGTCCGGTATTGGTGAATCTGCACCCAGGAACTCAGATAATTATCGGGCCAACGAGCCTTACTACCACGATTACTGCTACGGGAGCCTATTTCGATTTCATGAGCGGTACAAGCATTCCTCACGGAACTTCTGGAACAGCGAGTGGAACAATTGTGATCGACAATAATAGTTCCTTTACTAAATGCCAATTATTCTCCGATGCAACGTCAGGTGATTTGCCGATCATATTCATTGGGAAAAACGGTCAATTTAATGGTACCCCCAGTTGCTCCGGTTCAGGAGATGCGAATTACGATGGCATCTATGGTTCCGCAGCTAACAGCACCGTCTCCTTCACCAAATGTTGGTTCCATGCGGGAACCGGCGCATCGGTGGGACATGCCCTTATTTTCATGTCAGGTGACGAATCTCCTTCGGCGTTGACCATTGCAGAAGGAAGACTCTCCGGGTGGTCCGTAGATGGAAACCCTTTGAACGGAAGCGTCTCTCCGTGGTGGCCTATTTCTATTACCCAAGCACAGTTTGACACTATTCAGCAATTTGGGATAGACATAGACGAGTCAAATCCATTCAGTGGAATAACGGGATGCTTCAGCCAGCTTTATTCCATCCTGATTAACGACAACGATTTCGAAAGCTACTTTACTACGAATCATTTGCATCCCGATGGAATTATAATTTCCGGCGCACCGGATGCAACTCTCAATGATGCACTTCGTCAAGATATTACTGTTACTAACAACACCTTTGAGCACACTAGCGGAGCAACGGCAGGTAGTGTCGAAGCAGCTATTCAATTCCTCAATACCACAGGGGATATAGGATATAATTTAGTTACCTCCGCTTTGACATCAGCTAGTTCTGAATATGCCATTGGAATCTGGAACCATAGTGTAGTCGTTGGATCACCACCGATGACTCCCACAACATGGACATTCATTTGCGATAACACGATCGCCGGCACAACAACCACTGCACTTTCAACCGATAATTATTTCGGTTATGCAAAACTAAATATCTTCCAGTTTAACGAGGTAGGTCAATTGAGTGGGGCCAACGATGTTGGACACATTGACGCTTCGAGTTATACTAATAACATAAGCTTTGGATATAACGGCTCGTCGAATAGCAAGACCGATCTTTCAGGAGTGCATCACGATCCTCTCTTACCGGAGTTAGATGACGATGCCGCCTTTGACACGCTCACAAACAATAATACTGGCGGAACTCAGATTAGTCTAACAGGAACTTCGGGCGCCACCGTTTTTCTGGGCCTTGAACCTGGCTCTCCAACATGGACGGTTTTTGGTGAAAACGATATTGAAGGTTCTCCAAATCAAATTTGCTCGGCAAGCAGCATTAGCTTAGGCGATGTCAGCAATAATTATTGGGGAGGCAGCACCTTTAGTTTCTGCACGGGAACAACGGGAACCGGTGGCTTCCTTACTTCGAAGCCTTCTTCGTCAGGGTGGTCCTGTTCGAGTGGCCTGATAACAAAAAAGAAAAAAGATACACCGATGTCTATTTTAAATGTCGAGTCTACCCCCCCACCCAGCTGTGGAACTCTTTTTGGATTGGGGTATATTTTGGCCGGCGAGGGATCGGGTGCTGAACCGGGTGGCTATGATACACTCCGTATGTTCCTTGAGGATTGTCCATTTTATGGGGACTCTACCGAAAATAATCCGAATAATTCCTGGGGTGCATTCGATTTTATTCGAGGCGCTGTTACTGCTTGGACTACAGGTGGAGCAGGAAGATGGCCTGACTTCTTTTCGTACTTAAAACAAGTACTATACTACAATCCGGATTCGAACTGGTATTGCAATGATGTTAACGATATGCTCATTGCGCCGAATAATAATGGAGAATTGGAGAGAATTTGCATGTACATCTTGCAAAGTGGGAAATGCCCGGGTTGGACCTCAACTTTCCAGTCTGCGCTCAATGAAGATATCCAAAATCGGCATACACTTTGGCTGGATTCGTTAGGGTATGCATTTATGGTGAAAGAGGATTCTCTTGGGATGGATGGATCATCAATGTGGCCAGATTCCATTGGTGCGGATACGCTTGCACACCCGTTTACGGATACGGTGGTTCCTACGTTATTCCAAGATAGCCTTCAAATTCTTCTTGGGCCGCAATATGCTTCTTCGGTTGGAGCAAGCACGCCCATCACTTCCCAAGCACTGCTATCCGCGCAGCTTTTGGAGAATCCCATGCAGGATGAGATCGATGTTTCCTACGAAATGGGCCGCACCGCGCTTGTTACCATGGAGCTTCGGGATGTATTAGGCCGCGCAGTTCCCATCGCTAATGCGAAATACCAATTAGAGCAACCGGGAGATCACACCGCCACCCTCCCCGCGCCCAATCTCCCGCAGGGCACGTATTATCTCCGCATCACAACGGATGTCGGCGATGCGATCACGCTGAAAATAGTAAAACAATGAAAAAAACACTGTCGATTTTATTTATAGCTGTATTCCTGCTCGCTGGTCATCGTGCCAGCGGGCAGGAACTTGGTGGTTCGTTTACCGAATCGAACGTTACTTTCACTGATATAGCTGGCGATCTCGCCTCACAAGATATTTCACGCGGTTTCACTTGCTCCGCCTCTGATGTTGCAAAAAAGAAAGGGCCAGTTCCACTTTCGATCCAGACAGAAGACACTACGGGCCAATTTGCTTGCGGGAACTTATTGAATTACGGCATAGGTTTGAACTCCGACGGTCAATTTTTAGCCGCTTACGACACATTAAAGTTATTCTTAGAAACTTGCCCGTTCTATCCTCAGGGGTGGATGGACTTTACTGATGTGAATGAGTCTGTTTCCGGTTGGACTGCTGGTGGTGCAGGCCGCTGGCCGGATTTCCTCACATGGCTTAAGCAGGTGCTTTATCTCAATCCAGATTCATTGTGGTATTGCTCAGATGTAACCGATATGATATCAGCGTTGCAAGACGATGAGGTGGCTAAAGAGGCAGCGACGCAATATATCGTTCAAAGTGGAAAGTGCCCTGCGTTTACAACTTCTTTCCAAACCCTTTTGAACTCATCCTCCTATTGGCGTCATCAATTTTGGCTGGATTCTGTCGTGGATAACTATGATACAGTGCAACCTTGGGGAATTTATCAATGGTGGGTAGATAGCTTAGTAAATAAGGATACGCTGGCAAATCCTTACGATTCTACCATACCATCGTTGCAGCAGGAGAATTTACAAATTCTTCTTGGGCCGCAATATGCTAATTCGGTCGGCGCAAGCTCGCCGGTAACTTCCCAAGCGTTGCTATCCGCGCAGCTTTTGGAGAACCCAATGAAGGATGAGATCGATGTTTCCTACCAAATGGGCCGCACCGCGCTCGTTACCATGGAGCTACGGGATGTATTAGGCCGCTCGGTTCCCATCGCTAATGCAAAATACCAATTAGAGCAACCCGGAGATCACAACGCCACCATCCCCGCGCCCAATTTACCGGCGGGAACGTATTATCTCCGCATCACTACGGATGTTGGGGATGCGATTACGTTGAAGGTGGTGAAGGAATAGCCCCCCAAATCCCCTATTTTTAACGCCTCTCCCATGCAGGGAGGGGCGTTTTTTCTTAGGGCACTACTTTGGGGTGGTTTCCGTTCTCTCGCACCCCACAAAAAAGGGGTTAAAATTCACTCGGTCAATGTGCGTTTCGGGTAGTACAGAGGCCGTTTTTATAACATTTCCAACGCCCGAGCATAAACTCGCACCTTTGGTGCTCTTTTTAATACATGTCAGAAACCATCGAAAATCCAACCAGCGTGATCGATCAGGATACGAACGAAAACGCACCATCGCTCGCGGCGGCGGACACCGCAAACTCCTCCACATTCACTCTCGAAGAACCCATTACCGGTCAAACCACGGAAGCAACGGTCATGCAAAGTCCTGTGCAGCCGGCGCCTGCTGCTCCGGAAAAAGGACGCTCGCTTAACGGTCATTCTAAACCTGTCTCGACCAGGCGCGCAAAATTTACCGTGCTCGATCCCAACACCAAACTTGGCGGCGGATATACTGCTGAAGAACGCGCAGAACTCGATAAACTTTATGGCGCATCTCTCACCACGCTCGCCGATGGACAAATTGTAAAGGGACATATTGTTTCTCTTGCCAACGACGAAGTTATTGTAGATATTGGTTTCAAATCGGAAGGCGTGATCCCGCGCAACGAATTT
Organism: Ignavibacteriota bacterium; assembly: GCA_963776895.1. GTDB lineage: Bacteria > Bacteroidota > Ignavibacteria > Palsa-1295 > Palsa-1295 > PALSA-1295. Next base: position 289,877 of record CAVZOL010000009.1, read on the forward strand.
GTGCTTACGCCGGATCTGAAAGTCGGCGATGAAGTAGAAGTCTATCTCGAATCCATCGAGGATCGCGAAGGCCGGTTGGTTCTTAGCCGCAAACGCGCGGAGTTCACCCGCACCTGGCAGCGCATCATCGAAGCGCAGAAATCGGGCGAAGTGCTCGAAGCAAAATGCTTGCGCCGCATTAAGGGCGGAATGGTCGTGGACGTGCTGGGCGTGGAAGCATTCCTTCCCGGCAGCCAGATCGATACCAAGCCCATCCGCGATTTCGATGCCTTCTTAGGGCGCTCGCTCGAAGTGCGCGTCGTCAAGATCAATTATCCGCAGGAGAATATCGTCGTCAGCCACAAGGTGCTGCTCGAAGAGCATATTCTCGATCAGCGTAAAGAAATTGTTGAAAAACTCGAGCGCGGACAAGTGCTCGAAGGAACCGTCAAAGCCATTGCAGATTTCGGCGCGTTCGTCGATCTCGGCGGCGTGGATGGTCTTGTTCACATCACCGATCTCTCGTGGGGCCGCGTTACACACCCGAGCGAGGTCGTCAAGCTCGATCAGGTTGTTACCGTCGTCGTTTTGGATTACGACGAGGGCAAGAAGCGCATTTCGCTGGGCATGAAACAGCTTATGCCGCATCCGTGGGCTGAGATCGAACAGCGGTATCAGGTCGGCCAGCGTGTCAGTGGTAAAGTTGTTTCGCTCACAGACTACGGCGCGTTCATCGAACTCGAAAAGGGTATCGAAGGTCTGATCCACGTCAGCGAAATGTCGTGGATCCAGCATATCAAGCATCCATCGCAGATCTTATCTATCGGCCAAGATGTCGAAGCAGTGATCCTCAACATCGATCAGGATTCGAAGAAGATCTCGCTTGGCTTAAAGCAGTTGGAACCCGATCCGTGGACGCTGTTCCTCGAAAAATATCCGATGGGATCGAAACATCGCGGTATCGTTCGCAACCTCACGAGCTTCGGCGCGTTCATCGAGCTGGAACCCGGCGTGGACGGCCTCGTTCACATCAGCGATCTTTCCTGGACAAAGAAAGTACAGCATCCGGGCGAAGTATTGAAGAAGGGTGAAGAGATCGATGTCATGATCTTAGGCATCGATCTCGAAAACCGCCGCATCTCGCTTGGCCACAAGCAAGTGCTCGATAATCCATGGGATAACCTCGAAAATATCTTTGGCGAAGGCAAAGATACCGAGGGCAAGATCGTCCGCATTATCGACAAGGGCGTGATCGTCGAGTTGCCGATGGGCGTCGATGGATTCGTTCCCGTTTCGCAGCTTGCGTTCTTCCCGATCAAGAGCATTCGCGATTCGTTCCACGTCGATGAAAATCTCAATCTTCGCGTGATCGAATTCGATTCGGAAAATAAGAAAATAGTGCTCTCCGCGACCGAATGGCTGAAATCGCAGGATCGCTCGGCGCTCGAAGAGTTTAACGCCAAGCACCCGATCCCGAAAGAGACGCTCGAAGAGATGTCCAAAAAACGACGCGACAATGGCACCGACAAGCAGCGCCCCAAACGCGGCGGAAAGGGCAAGAAAAAGGATGATGCCATCGCCGCTACCGGCGATGCGGCAGAAACTGCCGAAGGTACGATCGACTTGGCTGCGCTCGTAGAGCAAGCGCCAAGCCCGAAGGAACTTGGCCACTTCGATCTCCCCGAAGAAATGCTGGAACCCGCGCCACCCGCGCCGGGAGAAATTCCAGAAGTGGTGGAAGAGGGATAAAGCCGAAAGGATGAAGGCTGAGGCATGAAGGATGAAAATCTTTCATAATTCCTACTTCATAATTGTTCAAAAAGCGGCGGCGATCGAAGGATCGCCGCCGCTTTTGTTTTAGGTACTCATTTGTGACCTTGCGGCGAACCCAGAAAGTTCGTATCTTTGTGGCGTGAGAAAGCTCATTCTTATTGCCTTAGGCACCTTCCTTCTTAATTCAAGTTGCATAGCTCAACTTTATAATGACTCCGTTGTAGTCGGTGACACAGCCTTACTAGAAATATTGAGTTTTACGCCGACGGGTAATTGCGCAGGACCACTCGTAAGTGAATCTATTTCTAATCCTTCTTTTTTCTTTGGTACTAGTCCAACAGAGGTTTATTTCGCACCGGTAAAAGTAGGTTTAGACACAGCTATTGCTACAATAACCCTCCAGTGCTATCGTTTCGGCGAAATGTCATATTATATTGGTGTTTTTGGATATGGCGTAAGCGATTCATTCCCGAAGATACGTCCCCTATTTTGTTTAATTGATATGACCACGGATTCGCTCGGCAAGATTTGGACGAATCATTCAATCCCAACTTTCGATAACCCTACCCCCGACACCATAACTTTCTCCGAATTTTAAAGCTTCTACTAACGGCGATTCGTGCTCACTTCAAGTTTTCGATAGCACTTCGTCTATTACGCAATATGTTGCAATGCCGTTTGTTCGAAAACATCCGATCAACCTAATTTTTTCTTCGTCGAATTATAATAGTTTTGATGAAATCATATTCTAAACGCGGATGCGCTATTCGAAGATTGATTCTATCATTAAAGATACCTTTTTTGTTGCGAATTGGATTCCTTTAGCATCCGTTTCGAACCCCACCATCACCGAAGTTGACAATGCACTTCCCAATCCCTTCAACACTCAACTCCAAATCGGCTTTACTTTAGATAAAGCCGAAGATGTAAAACTCCAACTTTTCGATCTCACTGGCCGCGAAATGCGTAGCAAGGAACAGCTCTTTGGCGTCGGAAATCAGCAAATACTACTCGATGTTCACGGTCTGCCTCCGGGAAGCTATTTCTACGTACTCCACGGCGCAGAATGGAACCGCAGTGGGAAAGTGGTGAAAATTAACCAATAAAAAAACGGGCTTGGAAAAATCAAGCCCGTTTGAATTTTATCCCGGAAATCCGCGTAATCCGCCCCTATCCGCGTCATCCAGGTTCAGACAAATTGAAAGCGGCGGCGATCGAAGGATCGCCGCCGCTTTTTTCGTGCAACTTTTAGGATCGTTGGGGGTTCTTGAGTTACTGTGTGCGGTGTTACCACTTATTACATAGTGATTTTCACATGAAAAATAAAATTTTACTCGTTCTCCTCATTGGTTTACTCGCCGGATGCAAATCCTCAACAGGACCAACATCCTCTAATAATATCATCGCTGTTTTGCCGCAAAACGGCAGCACGTTTACCTATGCTTATGGGCCACCCCCTAATCCTCAACTGACAGAGCAGGTAACAATAATCGACACGACGGGCTCTGAATTTTGGGCCGATCTTGTCTCCGATACCATTGGCGGCTCTTCCGCAACAGGTAACTCCCTTGTTCTCATCCTTGCAGATGGCGATCTCAAGATACCTGACAATAGATACTCTGACTCTTCCGATTGCTACACACACGAGCTATACTGAAAGTCCGGTTTCAGTTCCCATTAAGATCAATGGATATGTTGGCAATGGTACGATCTACTCTCACAGCGATTATCTTGGCGAGGACACCATATACGCTGCGGGCCAATACTTCCCTTGTTCAGTAGTAACCCGAACTGATTCAGCATCATTCATCTTTCCAAATCACGATTCTCTCAATTACACTACTTACGATCTGACAACATACTCGTATTCGTCACAAATCGGGTACTTCGTGGAGGAGATAGATGATGTAGCATATATTGTTGATAGCTTAAATACTGCGAATAAGCAAATCTTGACAGCGTATAAATTAGGGAAATAATTCACTGGTTGAAATTAAAAAACGGGCTTGGAAAAACCAAGCCCGTTTGAATTTTATCCCGGAAATCCGGGTTGAATTTCCTTCGGGGATTTGGGGTTATGCTTTTGAGGGGGGAAATTATTATGGCAAACGACCGAATTACAGCGACAATTAAGGAGCATAGAATCGACCTTCCGCTTGATGTGGACTGGCCGGACGGGATGATGGTCAACATCGAGCCTGCGCCCCAACGCGGGCTTTCGTTGGCAGAAATCTTCAAGAAGTACGATGGGATCGCTGACGATCTCCCGGAAGATCTTGCCGAGAATCTCGACCATTACCTGCACGGCCAACCCAAAAAATGAGAGTCCTCTTTGCCGATGCATTTTACTTTCTTGCAAGGCTTAACTCGCGTGATCAGCATCGAAGCCGAGTCGTTAAATTCACCGAACATTTTAAAGGTAGTATTGTCACCACAGATTTGGTTCTGATAGAAGTGGCAGATGCCCTGGCGAGTTCGAAGCTTCGTCCATTCCTTCGAGAATTCGTGATGGACTTAAAGAGTAATTCAAACTGCGAGATCATCGAATCTAACCGAGAATTGTTCGATCACGCTTTCGATCTCTATCATCAGCACGAAGACAAAGATTGGTCTCTAACCGATTGCACTTCATTCATCGTCATGCGAGATCGAGGCATCAAAGAAGCCCTCACCGGCGATAAACATTTTGAGCAAGCCGGATTTGTGGCGTTGTTGAGGTAGAAAAAGTTAACCAATAAAAAAACGGGCCTGGAAAAACCAAGCCCGTTTGAATATTATCCGGATAATCCGGATCATCCGGAACATCGTGGTTTATTTCGCGCAGCAGCAGTTGCAGCCTTCGACGCACGGCTTGTTCGGCGAGCATTTGTCGCCGCACTTGCAATCGCAGCATGCGGTTTTTGCTTTCGCTGGCTGTGGCGTCGTGGGAGTGTTGCCCGCGAAGCTGGTTGCTGTCAGCGTGAACAGCAGTCCGGAAATGAGAACTAAAAGTTTCTTCATATTTGTGGTTTGAAAAATTGATTAATGAAAATTGAGTTGATTGTTACCCCCTCCTTTTCAAGGAGGGGGCAGGGGGTGGTTATTCCGCCGTCATCTTAGATCCGAAGCACAATATTTCTCATTAATTCTAAAGCGGGAGGCCGGAACTCCGTCGGAATCCCGGAAAGCTGAACGTCGAAGGTCTTGTGTCCAACACCTTGAGCATGCTCGACCGGCGAAACGAAGAAAGTTGGAAGGACCGTCTTCGGTTTCGTAACGATGGAACCGACAGCAGCGACATTCGAGTAAATCGTGGTGGCTTTGCAGCAACAGCACCCGTTTGTGCAGCAATTCTTTTCGCAGGCGTTTCCGTTCTTCGGCGCGCACTGGCATTCCGTCGTCACCACGCCAACGGACGATGCGCCTAAGCACAGGCTGAGTAAGAATGAAAAGAATTTCGAGAACCGCATTGCGCTGTTATTAACACACCCCAACGATCATTTCGTTCACATCGGACTGCCCTAATGAATGGGCCGTAGATTTGCTTACCATGTAAACCTACATCGAATTCCCACACCCCCGTGGATCCGCGCCACTTACCTACAACCCCACGCGCTCAAAGATCCTATCGACATGCTTGGTGGCTTGCGCGGGGTCGAAGGCGTTGTCGAGATCGGCTGTGGAGAGGCGCCCGGCTACATCGGCGTCTTGTTCGATGAGCTTGCGGAATGTGATTTCGGGTTGAGCGCCGCTGGCAGCGAGTTCCCATACTTTCATCGCGTTGCGCTGTACTATTTTGTAGGATTCCTCGCGGGAAAGTCCGGATTTTGCGAGCAGGAGCAGCAAAGGCTGGCTGAACACGAGTCCGCGCGTGAGGTCTAAGTTCCTTCGCATCGCTTCAGGATAGACGAACATCGTTTGCACCGAACGCGCCATGAGATCGAGCATATAATCAAGCGCGATCGTTGCGTCCGGCCCGATGACGCGCTCGGTGGAGGAATGCGAGATGTCGCGCTCGTGCCACAGCGCCACGTTCTCCATTGCCGTCATCGCATAACCGCGCAAGAGCCGCGCCAGCCCGGATACGCGTTCCCACGTGATCGGATTGCGTTTGTGCGGCATCGCGCTGGAGCCTTTTTGCCCTTTCGCAAAAAATTCCTCCACTTCGCGTACTTCCGTGCGCTGCAAATGCCGAAGTTCCGTCGCAATTTTTTCGAGACTTGCGCCAACAAGGGCGATAGCGGTGAAAAATTCCGCGTGTCTATCGCGCTGTACAATTTGCGTGGAAACCGGCGCGGCTGTGAGTCCCAATTTGGCGCACACATATTCCTCCACGCTGGGATCTAAATGCTCAAACGTACCAACCGCGCCCGAAATTTTCCCAACGGAGATGGTTTTTACAGCATGTTCCATGCGCTCCTTCGCCCGCTTCATTTCCGCATACAACACGGCGAGCTTTATGCCGAATGTCGTCGGCTCGGCATGAATGCCGTGCGTGCGTCCGATCATCGGCGTATGCTTAAATTCCCGCGCCCGCGCGCCAAGCGCGTCTATCAGCGATTGAATGCCATTCAGCAATAACTTCCCCGCCTGCATACACTGCACGGAAAATGCCGTATCGACCACATCGCTGGAAGTCATTCCAAGATGGATAAATCGCGAGTCCGGCCCAACGGATTCTGCCACATTTGTGAGGAATGCGATGACATCGTGCTTCGTCTCGCGCTCGATCTCGTCAATGCGTGTGGACTGGAATGTAGCTACCGGGCGTATCTTCGCCGACGTCCCGCTCGGCACAATGCCCAACTGCTCCTGCTTTTCCATGGCGAGGAGTTCGATCTCGAGCCAGATCTTGTATTTGTTATCTTCTGTCCAGATCGCCCCCATTTCGGGGCGTGTGTAGCGAGGGATCATGAATTTTCTGTGCTATTATGTAATTATTGAAGCATTGTTAACAGAAACCTGCATTCCTTAGTGGCAATGTCGTAATTTTGTGGAAATGACTCATAAACCACTTGCCTGGATCATCGGCGGCTCTCGCGGAATCGGCTTTGCCTGCGCGGAAGCGCTCGGCGCAGAGGGGTATGCTATTGCACTATCGAGCAAGACCAAATCCGCCCTGGATGCATCGGCTCTAAAACTTCGGGAGCATGGATTCGACGTTACGCCGTTCACCTGTGATATTACGAAAGAGGAAAATGTCACTTTGACGTACAGTGAGATCAAGCGCGTGTTCGGTCGCGCTCCGGACGTGCTCATCAATAGCGCAGGTGTTTCTCCGTGGAGCACATTTACAGAAACGAGCACTGCGGAATTCGACGAAGTCATTGCGATCAATACAAAGGGAATGTTCCTGACCTCGCGCGAAGTGTTAGCCGATATGTATGCGCGGAGATCAGGCGCGATCGTGCAAATACTTTCGGTTGCAGCACTAAAAGGATATAAGAATGGCGCGGCGTATGTAGCCAGTAAATTCGCATCGCTCGGATTCACGAATGCTCTACGCGAGGAAGCGAGAGCGCACGGCGTGCGCGTCATCGCTGTTTTTCCTGGAGCGACGGAAACGGAACTTTGGAGCGAGCGCCAGCGTGAAAAATATCATGATCGCATGATGCAGCCCGCTGACATTGCACAAGAAATTGTATCGGCGCTTAAAGCTCCAAGCCGTGCATTAGTAGAAGAAATTGTTATCCGCCCGATTATGGGTGATCTCTGAAAATAGTAATGGAAAGTGAAATTTCTCATGTGACTGATGGGACCTCTGTGACGGATGGTTCCGTTCAAGCAATTCGTCCCATCCGTCCTATTGGTCACATGCCCATCCACGCGGCGCATGGCAGTAAGCTTTCCTGTAAAGGCTGGCAGCAGGAAGCGGCCATGCGGATGCTGATGAACAATCTCGACCCCGATGTGGCCGAGCGTCCCGAAGAACTTATCGTCTATGGCGGCTCCGGCAAAGCGGCACGCAATTGGGAGTGTTACGACGCCATTGTTCGGGAGCTGCAATCGCTTGGGAACGATGAAACGCTGCTCGTGCAATCCGGCAAGCCGGTTGGCGTGTTGAAGACCTATCCCGATGCACCGCGCGTCGTCATCAGCAATTCGCAACTTGTCCCACATTGGGCTACGTGGGATGAATTTCGAAGGCTCGAACATCTCGGCCTCACCATGTTCGGACAAATGACGGCTGGTAGCTGGATCTACATCGGCAGTCAGGGCATCGTTCAGGGAACGTTCGAAACGTTGATGGCTTGCGCCAAGAAGCATTTCAACGGCTCGTTAAAAGGGAAAATTGTTCTCACCGCTGGTCTCGGCGGAATGGGCGGAGCGCAACCGCTGGCAGCAACGATGGCCGGTGCCGCGTTCCTCGGTGTGGAGATTGACGAGGCGCGCATTCAGAAACGCATCGCTTCGGGGTATTGCGACCGGATGACGAACGATCTCAATGAAGCGCTCGAAATAGTTACGAGCGCCAAAGAGCGCGGAGAAGCCATTTCCGTTGCGCTTCTCGGGAATGCTGCCGGAAATCCATCCCGAATTAGTGCGGCGTGGTTTCACGCCCGATATTGTAACCGACCAAACCAGCGCGCACGATGTTTTGAATGGATATTATCCCGCCGGATTTACCAAATTGGAAGCCGACGCCCTTCGCAAGAGCGATCCGGAGCGCTATATGGCGGAAGCACGTAAATCCATCGTTACGCATGTCGAAGCCATGCTGGAAATGCAAACGCGCGGTGCCATTGCCTTCGATTACGGCAATAATATTCGCGGCGAGGCGAACGCAAACGGGCTTGCGAATGCCTTCGATATTCCCGGATTTGTACCGGAGTATATTAGACCTTTATTTTGCGAAGGAAAAGGTCCGTTTCGGTGGGTCGCACTTTCAGGAGATCCCGAAGACATTCTCACCACCGACCGCGAACTGCTGAAATTATTCCCAGACGATGCAACCCTCCACCGCTGGATACCACTGGCACAGAAGCATATTCATTTTCAGGGACTTCCCGCGCGAATATGCTGGCTCGGCATGGGCGCACGCGCACAAGCAGGATTGATGTTCAATCAACTGGTTCGTGAAGGAAAAGTAAAAGCTCCCATCGTCGTTGGCCGCGATCATTTGGATACCGGAAGCGTCGCCAGCCCCAACCGCGAGACCGAAGGAATGTTAGACGGTAGCGATGCGATCGCCGATTGGCCCATCCTGAATTTTGCGATGAATGCCATCGGCGGAGCAACGTGGGTATCGCTGCATCATGGCGGAGGTGTGGGCATCGGCAATTCAATTCATGCTGGAATGGTTATAGTCTGCGATGGCACACCGGAAACCGATGCGAGACTCCAACGTGTGCTTAATTACGACCCTGCGCTTGGCCTGTTGCGACATGCGGATGCTGGATATGAAACAGCTCGTGCGGAAGCAAGAAAACACCACATACATGTTCCAATGACGAATGTAGAATGATGAACGATGAATCTACCGGACTGAATGAACGTCGCGCGAGAACTATTGTCGTCTGCGTACTTATCGCAGAGACCGTATGGGTGTTTCTTGCACGGTATCTTCCACTCGATGCTGGATTGTGGGCGTTACAAGCGGAACTTCTTCGCCAACATCTTGCCGGCCATGCACACGATAGCTGGCATCTCATTCCCTACCCTGCTTCAAACGTCGGTGCCCCCATTTTCTCCGGATTGTTCACGACGCTTTTTCCCGGCGAAGTAACGGTGCGTTTGATGCTCACCGTGGGTGCGATTTTTGCTCGAGGGATGGGCATGCTCGCGCTCTTCCGTGTATTGCGTGTGCGCGACGCCGCGATCTATTTTCTCATTCCTGTGCTCGCCATGACGGGACTCTGGTTCAGCGGCGCGGTTCCCTATCTGATGGCGGAAACATTGGCACTTTGGGTGCTTGTGTATTTCCTATCGCAAGATCATCCCCGCTCCTCGGCCTTTTGGATGCTCAGTATAGGGTTAATGCTGGTTTCACTGCTCAGCGGCCTTGTTTTTCTAATGATGACCGTTGCCGTTATTATGATCATGTTGGAGCAGCGCCGTAATGTCCATCTTTCGCAAGGATGGTTGAATGAGCCGCGTTCGGTCATAAGTTTGCTCGCACTCGGCACCATCCTATTAGTACTTGGCTTTCTGGGCGGCGAACCGATCCTCCGGCTCTCTTCGACTGGATTCCTTCCCACCGGACTATCGAGAATGCTGTTCCTTCTTACGCCGGCCCCGCGCGTGCTCGAAGCAACATTTCGCTACGGCGATATTCTTCACGCCCTTGTGACGCTGTTATTTATTCTTGTCTTGCTTGGTTGTTTCGCGCGCGCGTACTTGCTTGCCATCGAGGAAGTGACCTGGCAATCGCGCGCAGTGCGCAACGCGGGATATGTGCTGTTACTTTTAGCTCTTTGTGGCCCGCTCCTTGCCGGAATTGGAATTGAAAGCTCTTCCGGTGTGATACTGGCCATCACGTTTATTTTGGCAGGATCGTATTCGCGTGGCCCTGCAGCGCGGAGAAATCCCTTTGACCGGCTGCTTTATACTTGCACCGTAATGGTCGTGGTTACATCTATTGGGATGAATACTTTCTCGATTGCGAAAGGCAGTGCTGCCGCGCTCGATGTCATTCACTCGGCACGATCGCTGGTATCCGGCGAGCGCGAGACCACCCGCGAGGACGAACACCTTAATCATATCGACATCCGTTTTGTCATGGATTCTTCACTCGGTGCGCAAGCAACATTTGTTGGAACCATGTCCTATACGTCCACTGCACCCCTCTATCTATTTACCGAAGGAGATGTACTTGACCGTCCCGCAGCATTCCAGCCGCCGGGCGGCGCAATAAAAACCAATAATCGGGGGAATCTCACGATTAGCCCAGTGGTTCCGATCCAACTCGGCTCCGAAGATAAATATATCGACTCGACCATTCGCATTCTTGCCGCGCTGCCGATGGGAACGCTTGCTTCGAATGCATTCGGGCCGTTTGAGCTATCGCTTGCAGAGGATGCGGGAATCAATATTGACAAAGGTGAAGCGAACTATCGTCTTACCATCGGGAAATTGCGCGCAGGTCATCCTATTCAATTGGCACAAGGAGAAAAATAATCATGACCATCTTCGAAAAAATAGCAGCCCACGAGATCGCTGCGGATATTATCCATGAGGATCCCGATCTCGTCGCATTCCACGACATTAATCCGCAGGCGCCGTTTCATATCGTTATTATCCCACGCAAGCCCATCCCATCGGCAAATCACATCGAGCCAGAGGATGCGGAATTAGTCGGGAAGATGCTGGTGCTCGCTCGCAAACTTGCTGAACAGCTTGGCTTTGCCGATCGCGGATACCGCCTTGTTATCAATTGTGCAAAGGAAGGCGGACAAACGGTAGATCATCTTCATTTGCATTTGATCGGCGGACGGCAGATGCAGTGGCCGCCGGGTTAATTACGAATTACGAATTATGAATTATGAATTATGAATTATGAATTATGAATTTAGGAACCTCTGATTAAGCCATGGACTCCCGCAATCGCTAGAGTGACAGTATTTAGGAATCATTGCGCGAAGCACAAAAACGCCATGCCCTGTCATTCCCGCGAATGCGGGAATCCAGCTTTAGCCTTAATCAGAACTTTCTTGGAAATAAGAAGCAGATGGCTACAAACTCAGCAGATCAAATAAAACTCGGCGATCTCACAATTCGTCGTTTGGGATTGGGAACCAACCGGATCACCGACACAGAAGCGGCTCGCGCGGTACTTCATCGCGCCGTCGAGCTTGGAATTGATTTTATCGACACAGCCGATCTCTATCAAAAAGGCCAGAGCGAGGAAACCATCGCGAAAACGCTTGCTCCTTATCCGGCAGGGCTGGTGATCGCTACGAAAGGAGGAATGTCATGGGGAGATGGGAGCGGGATCAACGATCCAAAGTATTTGCGTGATGCGTTGGCTGCAAGTTTGAAACGCCTCAAACGCGATCACGTCGATCTGTATCAATTACACCGCATTGATCCCAAGGTGCCGATCGAACAAACTGCGGGGGTTCTGAAAGAGATGCAGGATTCTGGTAAAGTCCGGAATCTCGGCCTTTCAGAAGCTACGGTAGAGCAGATCGAGCAATTCCGAAAGGTCATCCAAGTTGTCTCCGTTCAAAATCGGTACAATGTCCTCGATCGGAAATACGAGGATGTTGTGAACTATTGCGAATTGCATGGGATCGTTTTTATTCCGTGGTATCCGCTTGCCAAAGCAAAACTGGAAAACAGCGCAATCGAACACAGTGCACAAAAGCATAACGCAACTGCAACGCAGATCGCCATTGCATGGCTGCTCCGGCGTTCGCCTCTGATGCTCCCGATACCTGGAACGTTATCCATAGCACATCTCGAATCGAACCTCGCGTCCGCTCGCATCGTGCTCGATGAGGAAGACAGGAAGATGCTCGAATGCGATTTGAACAACTCGAATGCGATTTGATCAAATAGCTTACTTTTGCGGAGCCACATCTCAGATGTTGAATGTTGAGATAGTATCCATGGATTCATTGTCAGACCTCGAACCGTCAGTACCCCCCTCGGATTATCCAAATATTCTTACTTCGGAAGACGCATCGTCTGTACTTTCGGAAGAAGGCATGGAGGAAGGTAACTACCTCCTTAACGTCAATCGACAGGCTCATTTCATGCGCGCGGCGGTCGTCGGATCGCTGGCGGGCGCAGTTGCGGTTGTCTTTCAACTCTCCTTAAATGCAGCGGAAAGCGGGCGAATTGCGCTACTCGCGGAAATGCGGAATTTCCCGGCATGGGGATGGACGATTTTGCCAATCCTCTGTGGCGCATGCGGCGCACTGGCGGGTTATCTTACAGAGCACTATGCCCCCGCAGCGGCTGGAAGCGGGATTCCCCACATTCGTGCCGTCCTTGCAGGCAAGCGGCAATTGAATTGGCGTAATATCCTTCCTGTCAAATTTATAGGCGGAGTCATCGCGCTCGGTTCTGGATTCTCCATGGGACGAGAAGGCCCGACTGTTCAACTCGGCGCAAGCGCCGGTGCTGCCATCTCGGATACTTTGAAACTGGACCCACACTCGAAAAGAAATCTTATTGCATCCGCAGCCGGCGCAGGACTTGGCGCAGCGTTCAATGCACCGCTCGCGGGGTTTATCTTCGTGATCGAAGAATTACAACGCGAGATCTCACCGATGACGCTTGTGAGCGCACTCATTGCATCGGTGATCGCAGTAGCCGTCAGCCGCATTTTTACCGGGCAACTCCCCTCCTTCCATATTCAAAATTTTTCATTACCGCCATTGACCGCATTACCGCTTTTTGCCATTATGGGACTGGTCGCAGGTTATGCTGGCGTGTTATTTAACCGCACGCTCATTTGGTCGGTGAAGGCTTCACAGCGCACACAACTGCCTACGTGGAAAAAAGCGGCGATCGCCGGAGCGATCACCGGACTTGCCGGCTGGGTGCTGCCGGATGCGCTTGGCGGTGGGCATCGCATCGCGGAAAGCATTCTTCGCGGCGATTTCACTTCCGGGAGCTTTACCCTCTTTCTTTTTGCGCTTCTGCTTGGGAAATTTGTCCTGACGATGCTGGGATATTCATCCGGTATTCCGGCGGAATATTTGCGCCGCTGCTGGTGCTCGGAGCTATTATCGGGCAGTTATTCGGCCATGTCAGCGCGATGATGTTTCCTTCGGTGGGAACCACTCCGGCGGCCTATGCCGTGGTGTGTATGGCAGCAATGTTCACCTCTATCGTGCGCGCGCCACTGACCGGTATCGTCCTTATCCTTGAAATGACCGGCAATCAGGAGCAACTGTTCGCACTATGCTTGACGTGCCTCGTGGCGTATCTTGTGGCCGAGCATGCCCATTCCGAACCGATCTACGACTCCCTGCTCGAACTCGATTTGAAGCGAGATAAGAACGAGGGATAAAAAAGATTCCTATTGGAATGATCTGAATTTATTTGTTCCCAGAAGCTCCGTTCGCCCCACCGCCGGCTTCCGCAAGCAGCGGCTTGAACATCGCCTCCACGAGCGTATCCACGCGATAGCCAACAAAACTCGAGCGAATCATGCCCTTGCGGTGGATCACAAACGTGACGGGGATCGAAGACATCTCGCCGTAGGAACCCGTTACCTTGTCATTCGGCAACAGAATGGGATAGCTGACGGGGTGGGTGGTCAGCCAGGGCTTTACTTTTGCAAGTCCCTCATCGTCCATAGCAATGCCAATGAATTGAATTCCCTGATCCCCGTATTTTTTCTGGAGATCGGCAAACTCCGGAATCTCCTTTCGGCATGGCGGGCACCAGGTAGCCCAGAAATTGAGCATCACGACTTTTCCGCGATAGTCTGAAAGGTGATGGACCGTTCCATCCACATCCTGTAGCGCAAAATCCGGCGCGGGTTTCGGTGTGGACTGAGAAAGCGTATCGGACGCGCCATTCATAGCAGCCTGCGCAGCATCCGGTGCGAGACCCTGGGATGAAGTGAGCTGGTACACCGCAAGCGCCCCCATCACGGCGAGAATGGTTACAACAGGAATGAAGAGTTTGGAATTACGAGATTTCATGCACTAATTATTTAAATAATGACTGCTTCGGTTTACACCGAACTTATCAAAACGTTTCAGGGATTAGAAAGTGCCTAAATTGTTAAAATCGTTTTTATGGCCGATCGGCTCGTTCCTGCAACTATTTTGGCGATTTCGGCACCTCTCTTTATTAGTGGTTTCGGCAACCCTCTTGGCTCGATCCATGTTCGGCGGCGTCAATAAGTCAATGTTTATGCCTCGTTTTCTTTTTCTCGCAGTCGCGCTTATCTTCGTATCGGCCTGTGCCACCACTCAACCGCCCTATCACGGTTTTCCGGATCAGGCCTCGCTCGATAGGCAGGATGCCATGGTGATGCAGCAATCCGTCATAAGTGGCCCGCTCGACCCCATGAATCTTGCGCAAGACGACCAGCGTTATTCGCATGGCAATATTGCCTACGACCGGCTCGAAGAGGGTTATTACCAGTGGGGCCAGCGACTCTACGGCATGGGATACCGCGATAAATATTACGTGCTCGATCTCGCACCCAAGGCGTTTCACCATGAGATCCTCAATACTTACGATCATGCGATCGAAAGAGGTTTCGAGGATGCAGCCGACAAAAAATAACATTCCAAATTTTCTCTAAGTAATACTTTGTCCATCTCAACACACATAAATGCTATCTGAAACTGACGAAAAGCACACCGCTATCGCCGCCGCATCCAGCGTCGAAGTTCCCAAACGCATGTTCGAGACCATTCTTTCCAGCGGTTCCAAAAGTTCCGGCATAGCCGCATTTATCGAGGTTTCAAAAGATGCGGCCGGCAGCTTCGTGCTTTCGCTCACGCCCGAAGGCGAATCGCTCGATCAGGTCTATAAACAAGCCTCCCGCATTGCCGATGAAAAAGGCATCGAAGACCGCGACGTGCTCGAACGCCTGAATGAAGTCGAAGCAAAATGGCCATCGCATCCCGGCGTGGTTGAGAATGCGATCAATGAGATGATCGAAGCGTCCGATACTACGGGCGCTGTTGAACGATGTGAGCAGGCGCTCGCCGATTGGTCGGCTACGATCGCTGCTGCAAAGGTTACCAAACTGCAGCAGCTTTCTGCGACCAGCGGCGCAGGGAATCTCTTCATTCAACTGCTTGCGAATTACGAATTCGCGCTCGAACGCGCAAACCGCCTCGAAGAAGCGCTTTCCGTTGCCGCGCTTTCGCGCGCGCTCGATCCCTCCGATCCGGAAAATGTTCTGAGTTCCATTATCAGCCTTTACATTCGCATTGGCAACCCGATGGCCGCGCTTCGCCAGCTCGAGCCATTAGCGGAGTCACTTGCGCCGTATGTACTCTATGGCCGTGCGCTTGCCTATTACGCGCTCGGACAGCAGGAGAATGCTCAGTTCGCCATTCAGACTGCCATTCGGCGCTGGCCAGATGTTGCTCAAGCCTTAACACGCGAGTGGAAAGGCGGTACGCCCATGCCGAAACCGGGAGAGGCCGTAAGCGAGTTGCAGGTGCTCTACGGCTACTACGAAGTATTCGGCGCGGCCTGGAAATCCGTTGCTGGTGCTGTGGAATGGCTCCGTGAAGCAGCGAAAAGCGTTGCCCGTCTGGGCACGCGTCGGGAACGATACACTGGCCTTACCCGCTCCGGCGAAACGGCCGGCGCGCCCGAAACTGCCGAGGCCGTCCAAAAAGAGCAGGCCGAACTTATCCGTAAAGCGCAAGTCATCGGTGAAGATGAGTTCGTCCGTTTCCTCGAAGTACGGCCCAGCGTGTACGTTTATGATCTCACCGAGCGCGGGAAGGAACTTGAGGAAGAGCATACTGCGCTCTATCGCCAGGATATGAAGATCGCCGCGCGCATTGCAGCCATCGAGGAACTGCTGAAAATATGGCCCGGACATGCAAATGCTGCTATAGCGCTCGCTCGATTTCACGCACAGAAAGAGCATTTCGGCGACGCCATCGAACTCCTTGAGCCCGTGATTTTCGATCTCCAAAAATTCTGGCCTGACGACCTCGTTGGTGCAGGCAGCCTTCCCCCTGATTGGCCAGGCAATAAGCCACTTCTCAGCGCCTATGCGTATATGATCATTGATTTAGCTGAATCCGGCGACCGCCCCAGCGCCAAAGCGTATGCAAAGGATTATCTCACCTTCAATCCTCTCGATAATCTTGGCGTTCGCCAAAAAGCGATCGAATATTCGATTGCCGATGGCGAATACCCCGATGCACTGCGCCTCATCAACGAAGCACCCGATCCTAATTCTGCTTACAACTTGTTTGGGCGTGCCCTGCTCGGCTACGTCCTCAAAACTTCCGATGCAGAAGTTGCGCTCAAGAACGCCGTCCAAAGCCGCCCGCTAATTTGGCGAGAATTTGCCTCCGATAAGCACCGGATGCCCCACCATTATAACCCGGGTTGGGTTCGTTATTTCTCGCCAGAGGAAGCCTACAATTATTACGAAATGTGGTCCAGCCTCTGGCTTCACAAGCATGGTGCGCTTCTCTGGTTGAAGAAAGAAGGAAGGAAATACGCCTCCTGAACCATGATTTGGGGCGATTTTAGAGATTTCGGAGATGGATTACGATTCATTTATGATACTTATCGTTCATCAATCTCCTGAATTCAAGGCTCTTTGACCCAAAATTAATAAGCAGTCCTGTTTGCAGATTGTATGCCTCTAAGTAATTTTTTGCTTGAGCTAAATGCACAGGTTCGAGCGCGATCAATGCCTTGAGTTCAACGCATATTCTGCCCTCCACAAGAAAATCTACCCTGCGGCTCCCGATTTTCTCGCCAAGATAATAAATCGGCATTTCATATTCCCGCTCATGAACCACCTTCTGCGAAGAAAATTCTAATTCCAGCGCGCGTTGGTAAATAAACTCCTGGAAGCCATTTCCGAGCGTGGTATGTACTTTCATTGAGCACCCGATAATTATACGCGTGAGCGCTGCGTCCGGTAAATCCTTCTCGTTGATCGGCATAAAATCCCATCTCCTTAATCTCTAAAATCGCCCCAAATCATGGTTCAGAGCACTTCGTCGTCCGTAACTTCTTCAGCAGATTGCGCCACCTGCATTTGCGGTGGCTGCTGCTGTGGTACAGCGATGATCCCCGTTTTCAGCGGACTCATAAATACGACATGACCGCAGCCGTTGCACGTCATCGCAAGCACAGGCTTGACGGAACCTTGCGTTGGAACGTCCCCGCCGACAAATTCGCGGAGTTCGAAGATCGCATCCTCCACCTGCCAATTGCCCGTACCGCAGACGGAACATGGCTGACGAAGCGTGTTCTGAAGATGTTGTTGAAAGCGTGCGCGCCCTTCTGGATTGAGTACCATAATTGTGTTTTGTGTATGTTGGAAAAAACCTGTTTATTTCAAGCGAGCACCGACGCTAAAACCAGCGCAATAGTTTCACTTCAATCCTATTTTTCCCAAATCCTTCATCCTGAAAATCGTGGTCTATGCTCTTTCACCCAGAAATAGGTGCCGTTTTTCTTTCTTGTGAGTTCCCGACGCCCTGAGTCCCACCCTCGAATTCCAAGCCAATTTCGCACATTTGTTCCAACAAGTATTCATAATGCCACTTCCTAAAGAACTCGTTCATAATGAAAACTATACCCATGTTATTCTTATAGACATAGGTGCCCATCAAAGTACGCACCAATATACAATGGGAAATTCCAGAAGTCAAGTAATTCCTGAAAATAATCGAAAATATTTTCTACTGATGTAGCACAGGCCACATCGCCCGGCGCTACATAAATCCCGCGAATCCTGGTCCCACCATTCCCTAATCCTGAAAATCCTAACATGGAAATCATGTTATTCCTGGTCGTGGTCAATGCTGAATCAAAAATTTCGCCAGCGCCTGCTGACCGGCAAATGTGACGAGCGCGGTGTAGGGACCAGGTTGAAGAAAAGAGAGATCCGCCTCCACGCTCCACTCGTTCGTGGAGAGCGTCTCGAAGGAGTTGGCCACATAAAAGGACTTTCCGCTCATATCGCAGACATTCAATTCTGGCATCTCGCCATACGGAGGTGTACTTGCAAAGCGTATATCGAAGATAACCTGGCCGGGACTCGGATCGGGACGCGCGGATACCGAAAGAGTGCTTCGCTGCACACGATGCGAACTCATCCGAATGCTTGCTGGGATTTTAATTTCCGATTTATCGCCACGATCACTTGCAATGACGTAAACAGTGTGCGGATTTGGATACGCAATGCTTTCGTATTGCGTCGTGGGATGCAGAAATGCAGCTTCCGGCTGAACGGAGCGCCAGAACCTTCCCGAATTGAACGTCTGCAAAACGGTACCGCTATCGCCACAGGCATAGCCCACGCTATCGTTGGCGAATTGGACATCGTGCAGATTTTGCTTCGTTCTGGTGTAAACACGGCCCCAGGTGGAACCGCTGTCGTCGGTGCGCTCAATGAGGCCGTTCGCGCCGCACGCAAAACCGCGATGCTCATTCACGAACGTCAATTTCCAAAGTCCGGGAATGTTGTTTAACGCCAGCGACCACGTAGAACCACCATCGAGAGACCGGTAAATGTAGCTGGTATCGCGAATGAACGTTGTATCGCGGCCATCGGCTGTGAGGGTATCAAGCAGTTTTGTGGAGTCCGTTAGCAGGAACCCGACGTAGGGACTCGGAAAACTCGCGTCCAACGCCCGCTCGCCAGGACGAAGCGTCAAATTATTCGGCGAAGACGAATGCAGATCGGCGCTAAGACTATACAGCACCGAATCAGTGAGCACGAAGAGTTCATTGTTAAGGGAATCCTTCCATCCTATTTGCAGGATAGATTTTTCCACTTGTAGTGGCTGGGTTTCCCAGCTTCCCATCCCACTGGAGTACAAAATCGAATCACACCGCAAATAACTATCACCGGAATTCGTGATATAATAAAGGCTTCCATCCTTCATGCCAGCCAGCGCGCACGTATCCGAAAGCCACAGCGCTGTAACCCAGCCTGTATCCGGCACAACCGACCGTTTCCACGTAACGCCCGAATCATTGGTAAAATAAATCTGGTTCCCAATCGCGATCGCGCCATACGCGGGATTGTGAAACTCGCATAAAGCTCCCGAATTCGCGTAGATCGGTGCTTCCAGCCCGAACTCCCCGTTCCGCATACGGCGCCCGGTGCAGCTCCCGCCAACGATGCAACGCCGTATCCCACACTTCGATCAATCCCGGTTCCCCGACAGCAAACCACAACGAATCGGCAAACCCCGTTGCATTGGTGCCGATGGGTAAAGGGTAAAGGGTAGAGGGTAAAGGTGTGGAAGCAATCCTTCCCTCATTCTCCGTTCTCCACGCATCGCCGACGATGCTTTCGCCACTCGCCATTTGAGCCCAACTTCGCCCGCTATCCGTTGATATGACAGCATACCCGCTATCCCCAAACGCAACGATCTCCTCACCCTTTACCCTTTGCCCTTTACCCTCTACCCCGAAGCCAAAGAGCCGCCCGCTCCCGCGATACACCTCACACCACGTAACACCCGTATCGGTGCTGCGGAGAATAGCGCCCGGATATTGAATAAGCAGCAGCCCTCCATCCTCCACACCTGCAATAGCCTCGACCGATTCCCCGTATATAGGTTCCCAATCATCTTCTTGCGAGCGCGCAGATGTGGCTATAAAAATGAAAAAAACAAATAAAAAAAGCCCGTAACGCATTATTTCTAAGTGCGCAAAGCCGCGCCTCTATTCCTTCACAAACTTCGCGCGGCTTACGCCATCGCTCACACAATACACGCCAGATGGAAGCGTGGAAATATCCAGAGTGTTGCCTGTTTGTTTTACTTCATAATTCCGGCCAAGCGGATCGGAAATAGAAATCGTTCCGGTTGAAGACGCAAGGTTAAGTATATTCTTTGCCGGATTAGGATAAAGAGTCAAGTATTGCTGTGTAGAAACAGGAAGTGCAACACTCGAAGGCACTTTTTCCAAATAGGCGAGTACTCCGGTACCCAAGTAACCATCAACATTACTATCTGTTTCAATCGAAGCTACCACACGGCCCGATCCTGTGACAGCAATCGATTTAATCCAATAATAAGGCGCTCCATTATCTAATGGAACCGTGTAGAGTTCCCATGTCGTCCCACGATCAGTGCTCATAAGGATTTCTCCGGTCGAGTCTTCTCCGGCAATGACAAGTGTGTCGCTATTAACCCCCGAAATACTTGGGTTGGCTATTCGATTGGTTTGCGGAACGGATAGCTCCGTCCACTGCCCGCCTAAGTCCGTAGAACGAACCATCGTCGCAATTTGATTATCAACCGAATCAAAGCTGTAACCAAAAGAAAAAAGTGTATCGCCATCGCCGTAGATAATGCCCGAAGGTCTAAAATTCCAATTACTACCCCAAAAAAACGTGGTTGTATCCACGGTACTCCAGTTGTCGAGAGTTGTAAGGATGGTGTCGGGAACCTTATTGAAAATACCGGTATTATTATATCCAACCCTCCATTCCCTCCACATTCCGTTCCCATACGGATGCATTCCACCGGGATACTGTCGTTCCGTCCAGTGTTGGCCGCTATCGGATGTCCAAAAATCGACTTGGTCACCTCCATCAACCAATACTCCTGTAGATATATCAGAAAAATCGAGGTATCCAAAGCCAACTGCTCCAGAATCATCCTGACCATAAATTACCGGTGGAAAGTTAAAGGTATCGGCTTCCCAGGTGTTCCAGCCGTCGAATGTTCTAACGAAAGTCCCTTCACTCCCCGAAGCAATTGCATCCAAAGAATCGATTTGCTCAATGCATTGGAGGTGAATAGCGCCGTTCGTAATCTGCCAGGTATGATACCTCTGCGGGATGCCTTGTATTGGGTTCCAAGTTTTCCCGCCGTCGTTGCTATGGAATAGGATATTTGAATTGCTGCCATTGGGAGGTGTGAACGAATTACCCAGTGCCGAACAACTTTCGCCCGAACACGATATTTCAGTAAAAATATAATCAACCGTATCGGATGGAGGCGCCTTCGTGATATGCCATTGATATTGTGCTCGTAAAGGATAAGCCGCGAATGCGATCAGAAACGCAAGGAAAAGTTTTATTGATTTGTGCATAGTTTTAATAAATTATACCATCCATGCCCATAAGCCGGAATAGAGTGTTCTGGCTTACGGGCACGGGAGGCAATAACGTAAATGTCGGTTCACGTTTTTTACTGATGAAAACCCCTTCCATCCGGACATAGTACGGTATAACAGGTATTTGCCGTCCATGGGTTCGGTGGCACTGGCTCCGTCGGGCAAGTGCTGCCCGTGCTACTATAAGTATAGTCCGAGGTCTGGAGCTGACCTGTTATAGGATTATAGCACAGATTGAATGAGATGTTGCAGTAACCTCCATTCTGGCATGACGTATAAACATCGTTTCCGGTCACAGTATTGAGTTCCCAGCATTGACTAAAGATACCATTTACCACGGTGCTCCCGCCTGGGCATGTCGAATTCAGCTTCGGATCGCATGTTCCTCCCTGACCGTAATACTGGTAGATGGCGTACCATTCGGCATACCATTGCGCCCAATCCAGCAATTGATCCGCTGTATATCCTAAACAATTGTTGTTTTGAACGTCAATGCCCCCGACTGATGAATAAATCTGACCACCGCAGCACATGTAGCAGATAGACAAGACAGCGCAGCAGCTACTTCCACCGGGGCAACTTGCACTGTCAGGTGCACCGAGCGGGCTCCCACCTATGGAAGCCATTACTATAGCTTCCGTATATGAAGGACATCCCGATGGCGGTGTAGGGCAGTTAGATTGCGCTAACCCCATTTGAGGAACCGTAGCCAGTAAAAGCAACGCCGCGATCATCGGCAAGATGACGCCGCTGGCCCTCCGTGCCGAAAAGATTAGGCTGTTCGACCGCATAGCGTCAAAACAGTGCGTGATAGAGTTCGATCTTTGATCCCTGCGCGAACATCGCGCGGCGGATCGGTTAGTGTTAAGCTGAAGTTGCATAAGTGTTATTGTTCAACGTGTTAAGAAACGATTCCACTCGCGCCGGAATTATAGAGTGTGCCATAATCCGGCGCGAGCCGGAATCTTGGTTTGTAAACGGACAGGCCGCGACCGGACGAGTGATCGTCCGCCACGGTTTGTCCTTTTTTTTCCTCGTTCTTGAACGAAGGCCAGGGTGTCGAATTCTCAGTCATTGAATTATATCTGGCAAACATTTTTGAACGAAAACTTTTTTATGCTTCGAGACACGGTCGTTTATTATTGCCTTTTCGTGTCCTGCAAATCCTTATTTGAAATACCCACGAGCTGCGGGGATTGCCATGTGACCTGCACTTCGCTGTCGGAGGGCAACGTGATAGTTGTCGTGTTCGGGTAGGTGCTTGTCTGGCCATTAATAACTATCGCAGCGGGCGTAAAGCAAAGCGTGTCGGAAAACACACCCGGCTCCGGCACTCCAACGTCACCGGTTCCTCCTGAACCAGACACGCCAACGTCTCCAAGTCCATACGAGGATTCATTATCTATGGTAAATACGTTGCAATTTTGCACATGCCGCGCGTTAAACTTTGGTATGAGCAGCATGGTGGCAACAAGCACTATTTTTGTGAAGATCATGTGGTAAAGCCTTTCTCGTTTTAAGTGAAATAATGTTCGCTTACAAAAATACATTGTGCCCTGCCAAATCTCAATGACCAAAAAGCACGTTTTATTGAAATGCCATTTTTTTGCCCAAATCAGTTAAAAAACCTCAATTATGGCTCGAAAAATCTCCCGAACAATGAAGGACTTGTTCGATCTCGCACCATTTATTTCGCGTGTCGGGCCAGCTAAACAGCGCGTAGAACTTCTCGGAAAGCTCGATCATACGGAGCGTGTCGAGGGTCGTCTTTACCGCTCGCTTCTGCAATCGAAGACGACGAACGAACGGGAAATCGCGGCCTCCGTCGAAATGCAACCGGAAGACAAATCCTTCTTGGAAGCAAAATCGCACCTCCGGCGAGAGCTCTTAGACCATTTATTTTTTTTAGACCTCGCGCGTGGGAATTTTTCGGAATACAGCCAAAAGCTTTACCGCGTTTGCCGGTTACGGGATCAAGCAACGTCGTCTGGAACTTTTATTGGCTCCCGGCTTGCCAGTGAACTTGCAGAACTTGCGCTGCCGGAAGCATTAGAGATCGAAGAATGGTCCGTTGCGCTCGATCTTATTTCGGTATTGATGAATGGTGCGTCGTTGGCGGGGGATAAGAAAGAGTGGAATCGTTTGAAACGCGAATACTGGCGCGTATTTGCACTCACTCAGGCGGAGCAGGAAGCAAGGCAAGCAGAACAGCGGATCACCCTCGTCTTCGCCAGGTCGGGAGCGGAGCATCCGGAACTTCGCCGCGCGATCGTTCCAGCAATCAAAAAGCTGGAAACTTTCGTCAGGAAGCACAAAACCTTCAAATTGCAGGAGCATTTGCTGGATCTAAAGGGAATGCTACTCCAGGTTCAAATGGACTATACCGAAGCATTTGCGGTTGCAGATCGGGGTCTCGCGTTATTAAAAAAATACCCGGTATTTGCGAACCGCGCACGAAGATCAGGGTATGGGCGCGTAAAGCTTGTTTCGCTGATACAAATGGGGCGCTTGGGTGAGGCGGAGACACTTCAAAAAGAACTTGCGCCTCTTCTCGAACCGGAAAGCGATAATTGGTATTATTTTCAGAATTGGAGCTTTATTCTACTCATGCACCGGGAGCGTTTCGAGGAAGCCTTTGCACTCTGCGAAACCGTGATGCATTCCCGTCGTTATAGTTTGCAGCCGGAACCGCTTAAAGAAACGTGGGAGCTATTTCTGCTCTTCGCCAATTTTCTCACGGGTCGCAGGCCGCTTCCTGGCATTGACTCAAAGCAAGCCGGAAAAGCCGGACGCATCTCTCGCAACTTTGCGCGGCTGTTCCCAAGTTTCAAAGGCGATTACGCGGGTTATGGCATGGCAGCGATCACGCTGGAAATTCTCGTGCATCTCTCGCGCGGTTCGGGAAAGAGCAATCTCATCGAGCGCATAGAATCCCTTACCAAATTCAAATCGCGCCATCTGAAAGGGCATCCGAATACGCAGAGCAATCTCTTTATCGCACTCGTGCAACTGCTGGCACTACATGATTTCAAGAAAGAACCAATCGTAAAATCCGCAAAACCTCTTCTGAAAGAGATGCTTGCCATTAAAACCATCGACGAGATCCAGGGCACACAGGTAATGAACTACGACTGGACATGGGCTAAAATGGTAAGCTATTTGAAGTAACGCCGTTTTACCCCTGATCGAAACTTACCGCTCCAATGTTTGTATAAAAATCATGCCTCATAACACTTCACTTGAATCCAATCTTATGAAAAAATACTTCGATCTACATCACATGATAGCTGTCATTCCCTTGATAGCCTTGCTCGCGTTTTGCGCGAGTTCGTGCGTTCCGCCGCCCGAAGGCGACACGGAAGTCGTCGAGCAGAGTTATGCGCCGCCGCCGTGGGCGCCGCCGTACGATAACGTCAGCACCGTCCGCTACTATTACCTTCCCGATTACGACTGCTATTACGATGTCTGGGACGGAGATTTTTGGTATCAGGGTCCGGGCGGCTGGGTTTCGACCGTTTCCCCGCCACCGCAATGCGCGGGCGTGGATCTGAGCGGAGCCTTTGTGGTGCTCATCGATAAGAACATCGACCGCCCGTGGCTCAATCATGCCTATTACCATGACAATTATCCCGCGCACGGCTACGATCAATATAAGGATATTGTGGTCAAGAACCGGATCGTCACGAATACGGAACCGGGCCATGAATTAGTTCCACGCGCCTTCAATGAAAATACCAATCGGGTGACGTTCATGCAACGTGCCTCGGCGCCAAATATGCCTCCTCCGCCGCCCGATCTCGGAGGGCGTCCGGGCCAACCTCCGCATCCTCCGGCGCCGGTGCTCCCCACTCCGCCTGCGCGGTATAACCGCATCGTACATAAAGTTCCAATGAGCAAAATCTCGCCTTCGATGCCAAAGGAGAGCCAAACCCGCAATTATGGCGGCGGATATTCCCCGTCTCGGGCGCCACAAAATAATCCTCAGCCTTCGCACGGTTCGGAAGGCGGCTCTGGGCGAAGATAATATTCAATTTCGCGCTGGAATTGATAGGATGAAATACGCAGAGTCGATCCTGGAATTTATTGGCAACACGCCGCTCTTGAAACTCGCGCGTGTGGTGCCGAAAAATCTGAAGAGCTCCATCTTCGTCAAGCTCGAGGAAATGAATCCCGGCGGTTCCGTGAAGGATCGCATCGGCGTCCAGATGATCGAGGATGCCGAACGCGCCGGCCGGCTGAAACCCGGCGGAACGCTCGTCGAGCCAACAAGCGGCAATACCGGCATCGGCCTTATGCTCGCCGCGTCGCAAAAGGGCTATAAGTGCGTGTTTGTGATGACGGATAAAGCGTCCATCGAGCGTGTGCGTTATTTGAAGGCGATGGGCGCGGAGATCGTTGTGGTTTCCAGCGCCGCGAAGCCCAGTTCCCCGGATTATTATTATAATACGGCTGTGCGTTTGTCAAAAGAAATTCCCGGCGCGATCATGCTGAACCAATACGATAACCCCGTCAATCCCGAAACACATTATCGCACGACCGGCCCGGAGATATGGAACAATACCGATGGAACCATCACGCATTTCGTTGCCGGAATGGGAACCGGCGGAACGATCAGCGGCAATGCGCGCTTCTTAAAAGAAAAGAATAAAAATATCCGCGTGATCGGCGCGGATCCCGTTGGTTCTTCGATCAAAACATTTTTCGATACCGATAGATTAGTTGAGGCACTCCCCTATCTCGTCGAAGGCGTCGGACAGGAACGCATTCCCAATAATCTGCACCTGAAATATGTCGATGAAGTGCTGAACGTGCAGGATCGCGATTCCTTCATGATGGCTCGCCGTTTAGCGCGCGAAGAGGGAATTCTTTGCGGCGGATCTTCCGGAATGAATGTATGGGCTGCCATTCGCGTGGCGGAACGTGCGCCCGAAGGCAGCGTGATCGTCACGCTGATCTGCGATACAGGCGAACGTTATCTCACCAAGCACCATTCGGACGAATGGCTAAAGGAAAAACGCCTGCTCACTACAGAGCGGCTCACCATCGGTGTCATAGCCGATCTCAAAAAAGCGAAGATACAAAAATTAGTCTCCATCGCTCCGCACGATTCCGTGCGCGAAGCCATCCGCGTGATGGATGAATCCGGCATTTCGCAGCTTCCGGTAATAGATTCCGAAGGCAAATCCGTCGGCGCGGTAAGAGAATCAAGATTGATGTCCAAGGCGCTGGAAGACCGCGACACCCTTGAAGCCCCGATCATCGACGTAATGGAAGAATCATTCCCCGTCGTCGAGGATTCCGCCGATACGAAGAGCGTGGTTGCGCTGCTCAAATCATCCCCCGCCGTGCTCATCGAAGAATTCGGTCGCGTCACAGCCATTGTGACAAGGCACGATGTGCTGGAGTATTTGTAAAATCTCATTCAAATCGCTCGATCAGCCATAACGCATGTTTGAAAAAATTCGCGACTGCTTTAAAAGAAAAGCCGTACTCTTTTCGAAACATGCCGCGAAAGAAATGGAGCACGAACCGTTCGGAGAGATATGGACACAGGATATTTACGATGCCGTTTTATCCGGCGAATGCCTTCGGGAATATCATGAGGATAAACCGCTGCCATCATGCCTTATCCTCGGGATGACACGCAACCAAAGGCCGATTCATGCCGTTTGTGGATACGATGAGGATCGGGATCGCGCGGTTGTAATAACCGTGTATGAACCGAATCCGGCATTGTGGACAAATTTTCGTGAAAGAACCTGAACGATGAAATGCGTCGTATGCCATGGCGAGGATATTCAAGAGCAGCACGTCGAGGAAGAGATGCGCAGCGGGGAGGATATTGTGCTTGCTCCCGTTACGTGTCTTGTCTGCCAGACGTGCGGTGAACGTTATTTCGATACTGCGACGATGCATCGCCTTGAAACACTTCGCGTGGAACTACGCTCTGGAACGATCCCCTTAAAACAGGTCGGGAAAGTCCTCGCCATCGATCCTGTTTTTGCAAAAGCGGCCTAAATGAAATAGGCACTCCGAATTACCCTTCCCGCACGGGCACTTTTAACTTCCCGCACTGCTTTGAATAGTGATGAAGAAAGCTTCTCTTTTGTGTAGCGTAGTTATCGGTCTAACCCTCTTTGCGGGACGTGTTGAAGCTCAGAGGGATAGTGTGGAACTAAAAATAAATTTTACTGGTGAATCGCACGAATTTAGCTTTCAAACGATCATAACCGATGAAACTAATAATACAACTCAGCCGGGAGAATTTATGAGTGAGACTATTTTCCCATATCTTGATAAAACTTTTTTATTGGTTGGTCAGGACACCTTCGGAGCAAGAATATTATTAGACCCTAATATCAACTTAGATCAATGTGTTGATTCTATTTCATTTAGTATTGACTCCTTCAGTCATCAATTGCGGAATATTTTTATTGAATCGGATTCTGTCTGGGCTGGTGGAGGGAATGACGTCCCGGTTGAGAATTTGAAATATGCAGTCCGTATTGATTCGATCCCATATTCCGAATCGAGATCATCTATTACTGTTACAACGACATTGATAAGGGGAGCGTCACACTGGGGCGGAGGATACATCGGTCACTATGAGGGAAATCCAGATTATACGGAAACTGGAAGTTCTACCGACAGCAGTTTGGATGTTGATACTCTCTCATTGCAGTTGGGGCCTATTTCCTCTGAAGTTACTCCATCAAACGTCCAAAACGAATCAAGTCTTGTAATTGAGCGATCCGAAACATCTCCTTCAATGTTTTTCTTCGCCCCGTCCTCCCAATCGCGCGAGCTTCAAATCATGGATCTATTAGGCCGGACTGTTTCGATACTAACCATTCCTTCGGGCAACGAATCTCTGGAATTGCAATTCAATACTCTTGCTCCCGGCTACTATTTCGTTCGTCTCGGCGATCAGGTGGCAAAATTTGTAATACCGCCGAGATAAGTCCCCAATTCTTAATTCATAATTCTTAATTCATAATTAAAAGAGAGCCACCCACCGGACTTGAACCGGTGACCTGCTGATTACGAATCAGCTGCTCTACCAACTGAGCTAGGGTGGCGCAATCGCTTGTGCGAGCGAGCCAGAAACGCGGAGTGCAGCGAACTCGTTTCCTGACTTCGAAATGCCGCTTCTTTCCAATAAAAACCGCCCTGCTGACTTTGCTTCGCTCGAAGCAGAGGCGCGCAACCGCGCGGCTGCTGGCGATGGCGAAAGCTGGATTTTCATCGTCCCGAACCGCATTGCGCAGCGTAGGATGGAGCGCGATCTGCTCGAAGCCGCGCGTGGGCGCACCCTGCCGAAGCTGAATATCCTGACGCTTTCCGATCTGGCTGCCAGGCTTGCAATCAGCGCCTATCCGGGTTACCGGCTCATTGGCGATGGCGAAAGCGCCGTGCTCATCGAAATGTCTATCCGCGAGCTGCTTCGCGCGCGCAAACTTTCTTTTTTCGAAGGCGCGGCTGAAGAGAAAGATGACAATGGCGATGAGCAAGCCTTCCCTATTCGTCGCGGCACGTTCGAGCTTGTCGTTAATACTATTCGCCAGCTTAAAGAAAGCGGCGTTGCGCCTGAGAATATCGAAAGCGATCTCGTAAAATCACAATCGAAAGGAGAAACCACGGAAGTTCGGCGTGCGCGGGATATTCTTGCCATTTACCAGGCATACCAAGCGCGGGTTCAGGAACATAAATTGATGGACACGCACGGCCAGATGCTTCTCGTGAATGTTCGGTACGATCCGAATTCGCCGGAAGAGGTAAAGGGATCGATCCTGGAAGATTTCCGTGCGTCGTTCCCGAATGCTTCGGAAATTTTCATCTCGGGATTCTATTATTTGGAACCGCCTTCGATCAAGCTTATTTCGCGGCTGGCAGCGATAGAAAATATTTCCGTCTCGATCGAGCTTGAAGAGAATAAGAACAATCCCGATCTTTTTGCTGGATTGATCGACCTCGACGCGCGCCTGAGAGAAAATGGCTTCCATCCCCTCCACCGCACAGAACAGGATGGCGAGCCGCTTGCACATTACATTGGGAAGCATCTCTTTCGAGCGAATGAAATTCCTCCTGAAGCGAAGGAAGCAATTTCCGACGTTGCAACTTCCAAAATTCAATATTTCACCACGCAGGATGCCGCGAGCGAAGTCGAAGAGATCGCGCGCCATATAAAACTTATTTATCATTCGGACTCGGAGATAAAGGAAGATCTGTCGCAGATCGTCGTGGCAACGCCATCTTCCGAAGCATATACACCGCTCTTCGAAGAAATATTTCCGCCGATATGAAATTCCGGTGCAGGTCGCAGATCGTTATCATCTGGACCGTTCCCCGCTCGTCCTTGCGCTTCTTGCCCTTCTGGATGCGGCACGAACAAAACTTCGGAAACGGGAACTTGTGCGAATGCTTGCCAGCCCTTATTTCGATTTCGAACCGGCCTGTGGCGCTGAATTTAATTCCAGGAATTTGCTCAATGTGCTCTCGAAATACAAGCAAACCGGCGATGCTGTTGCTATAACGCGCTCGCTTACAGCCCATCTTGACCAAATTGCATCGGATAAAGAAGAATCCGAGGACACACGAGAATATGCACGGGCAGAAGCGGAAGAGAACCGCATTCGTGAGGCGCTAAAGGATATAGAACGTATCCGAACACTCCTTCTCCCATTAATGGGAACACTTACTCCGCCGGAATTTTGCAGCGAGGTTCGAAGATTGCTCTCAAATCTGCGCACACCGGAACAAATACTTGCATCGAGCCGAGTAACGATTGCTGTTGGAACGCTTGAAAATGACACGCGGGCCTACCGCGCATTAGTGAAATTATTGGAAGAGCTGGAATCGCTGTTCCACGTCATGCGCGTTGCGGACGAAAAACGAAGTGTCACATTCTTTGAACACCGCCTTAAAGCTGCGCTGATCGTCACGCGATATAGCCCGCGTGCGCGCAGCCATGCCGTGCATGTTACATCGCTCGCACAGTCGATCTCGCAGCCTGCAAAATATCTTTTCCTTGCGGGACTCACGGAAGGCTCCTTTCCTGCGCCCTATCAGCCACAAGTGTTTCTGACGAGTGGCTTGCAAAAAGGAGAACGCAAGCAGCTTTTAGAAGACCGCGTACTTTTTTATCAGGCCCTTACCAATTTTAAGGAACGGCTCTATCTCAGCTATCCTAAAAAGAGCGGTGCAGCAGAAGTGAACAAATCGGGGTTCTTCGATTCACTCAATGAGATACTAAAAATAAAAGCTGCGGCAACGCCGGATGGAATTTTTTCCTGTAACGATCTTTATCGCTTTGCCGACCGATTAGACACATCGAAATTAGCTTCGCTCGGAGTCGATTATCCCAATGCGCCGTGGCTGCATACACTGAAGGAACAAGTTCCACGATCGACCGAAGCCATCCGCGCGAGGCAGCTAACAGACGATTCCGTGTATCGCGGTGCTGTCGATCCCTCGCGTCTTACGCCAGAGGAACACGCATGGCTGGAGCATAATAAAAGCCGCGTGTGGTCGGTTACACAACTTGAATTGTATGCGATGTGCCCTTTTCGCTATTTCGCGCGCGATGTGCTTGGGCTTGGCGAAGAGCCGGAATTGGAAGAGGGTCTCGACGCACGCGATCGCGGTTCGGCACTGCATGAGGTATTGCGCCAGTTCCTGATCTCACGCAGGGAACGCAATCTCCCGTCTATTCAAGACATTCCCGAATCGGAACTTGGTGCGGTCTATGCGGATGTACGCCAATTAGCCGCAGATCATTTCAAAACTATTGCGAGCGAGCACCCTTTCTGGAGATTGGATTCCGAAATGCTTCTATCCGACAATAAACCGGATGGCAGCATTCTCTGGAAGTTTATTAAAAAAGAGAAAGAGTTGGGAGAATTCGATTTGCGCCCGAAATTTTTCGAAGTAAGCTTCGGTGGCGCAGGACGCGCACCCAAAACTCCGACAGACGCCTCCCTATCTCGTGACGCTCCCATTGACTTAGGCGGTTTTGCACTTCGTGGAAAAATTGACCGTATCGATATTCCCAAACAGCATGAAGATGGCTCCTTTGATGGCGATGCATTCGCGATCATAGATTACAAATCTGGCAAAGAAACCCCACGCTGGCCTGACATCGAGCGTGGGCTTTCGCTGCAACTGCCGCTTTATCTGCGCGTCGCCGAAGATCTGCTTCGCAGTCATTTCCCAGAATTAAAAGGCGTAGCTGCGCTCTATCATAAGCTGCTCGATCCGGATTCGAAACGCAAGCTGGGAATTGCGCTCCAATCCTACTCGAAAAAAGCCTTTGAAACATTAGGAACTAAAAGGACGGGCGGACTGCTGGAGTCGGAAGATCAGCTTGCCGAGATCATCGAGCAAGCCGTTGCGAAAGCAAGAACGTATGTAGATGGCATTGCGGCGGGGCAGTTCCCGCTGATCGAAGCCGATCTCATAAAGAATTGCGAACATTGCCCGTATGGATCGGTGTGCCGCGTCCACGAGGCCGAGGATGCGGGAGTGCTAAAATAAGACTGGCACACAAATTGTCTTGATAGCGACTATTACACTAATGTTTTATGATACGAAAATTACCTTCCGGTGAATACCGGCTCTATTCGCGCAAGAAAAATCCGAAAACAGGAAAACGCAGAAACTTAGGTACGTTCAAAACCAAAGCCGCAGCAGAAAAACACGAGCGCGAAGTGCAATATTTTAAGCGGCATTAGATCGGGGTCTCACTTCTCCGCTATCCCTCCCACAGGATACCGTTAGAAATTGAAACCGTACACAACCGAGATATAGAGTCCACTAAAATTCGTCAGCGATTCTGTCGTGGTGCTTTCCAGCGAACCGGGATAGGGAATAATAAAATAACGAATGCTCGCTCCGAAATTGCTCTTCGGGTCAGTGCCAAAATTCGCTCCGACGCCAACAAAACCACCGGGAACGATCTTCGAATAGCCATCGCCGAATGCTGAGAAGAAATTCTCATTGTCAGGGGTTGCCATCGCGACGACAGGTCCAGCGCCGGCTGTAACGTAAGGCCGCAAATTATCACTCAGGCCCGATCGGAACACGCGGTATTGAAGGCTTAACATCAGAGGCAGCACAAAAACCCGGTTGACCTGATTATCTTCCAGGAAATCTACTTCCTGAGAGCCTTCAGCCGTCCCAAAATCGAACGTAAATAAACCCGTCAGATCCTGACTGAATGAATGTCCGAGAAACATGCCTCCTGCAAATCCATAATCGCTGAACGAAACGCTAAAACCCCAGGAGTTCGGGTATTCATGAGCAAGCTCCTCCTGAGTGGTGATAAGCGGATGCGTCGGCTGGAAAATAATAGCGGTGTCGGCGCTTGTCTTCGATGTGCCCGAACCAATAGGCATTTGCGCTCGAACCGGAGCACAAACCGTGAACGCCGCGCATACGGCTAATCCCAAACCTATGTGAATACTACTTTTCATGACCTAAGTCGCTTCCTTCATTGCATAGAACACCCGAACGCTCGTTTAGTAACAATCCGATGTTGTCCTTGCTTATTTTAAATGCGCTATATTGTTACGCGACTGAGCTGTCTTTCGTTCCACCGATCAGAAGCTTTTCATTACACTATCCTTATGCAATCCCAATTCTGAGAATGAAGCACTTCAGATAGGCCGTTTCCGGCATTGATAGAAGCACCGGATGGTCTATTCCCGCGCCACGTTCTTCCAGGATCGTAACTGAGCGGCCCGACCGTTGGGATGATTCACGAATAATATCGAGAAACCGCTCGCGATCGATATGATGTGAGCAGGAGCAAGTAACAGCACGCCATCCCGCGAAATACGGCGCATCGCATTAGTATTTATCGAAACATAGCCCCTTTGGGCCTGCCCAACATCCTTTTTTGATTTGGCAAGAGCAGGCGGGTCGAGAATGATCGCATCGAATTCCTCTTGTGATTCTCGCAGAAAATCAAAACAATCCGCTTTCGTTATGGAAATATTAGAAACCGAATTTCGGTCAGCATTCTGTTGAAGACGCTCCAGCGCGGAGGTCGATTCATCCACTGCAACAACCGACTCTGCCCCCGCAAGCGCAGCATTAATGGCAAATCCCCCATCGTTCGCAAAGAGATCGAGTACGCGCGCACCCGGGCGAATGAAATCGCGCACCCGCACTCGGTTTTCCATCTGGTCGAGATAAAAACCCGTTTTTTGCCCCGCAAGCACATCGACTTGATAGTGTGTTCCCGCAGCATCTTGAATTTCAGTAGTGGCATCGTTTCCAAAAGCAAGCGCATCAGATTGCGAGAGGCCTTCGAGCTTGCGCAAATGCGAATTGTTCTTTTCTATAATAGCCGAAGGCCGGAACAGCTTATGGAGAATTTCGAATATTATTTCCTTCCGCGCATCGAATCCAGCCGAAAGCATTTGACACGCCAGCACATCACCAAATCGATCCACGATAAGACCCGGCAAAAAATCACTTTCGCCATGGACTATTCGGTACGCATTCCTTCGTAATTTTAGCAGATCGCGCCGGGCGTAGGCTTCACTAATTCTTCGCTCGAAAAAATCTGCATCGATAACTTCGTCAGCATTTCGTGTTAACAGCCTGAAAGAAATGAGCGAATTAGGATGGTAAAATCCGTTTCCTACTGGCGCTCCATCCCGCTCGCGAACGAGCGTCATAATGGAGCCTGGAGCTACATCCTTCGGAAGATCGAGCAGCTCGTTGCTGAACGCCCAAAGATGTCCGCGCTGAAGGCGGAGTTCTTCTTTGTTGCGAAGGCGAATATGTGGGTAAGGTATCAATTAAGAATTAAGAATTGGAAATTGGGAAAATTGGTCAAATAATGAATCTTCTATTAAGTCCCGATAAGTCCCGAATGTCATCCTGAGCGGAGTTCGTCCGACCGGAGGGAGGGCGAACGGAGTCGAAGGATCTCATGTAGTTAAAGAGATCCTTCGACTCCGCAAAATGTAGTCCGCGGGGGGGACGGACTGCATTTTGCTCCGCTCAGAATGACATGGTAACTTAATTAAATTCTCCTTAAAAAATCAATAACATCGCGGAACCGCTATTCGTTAACTCTCCGTTCTTGATGCGTGAGCCGCATAATACCCATTTTTTTAGTACCACTATTGCTCGTGCTGATGTCGTGCGGCAACGATTACCCTCCTATCGACCCCTATTTCAGCTTTAATATCCCGCAGAGCGTTGTTTTCTCGCTCTCGAATACTGCAAGCACTAATAAGGACACCACGCTGATCGCCGTTGGAAAGATCGACACCATGAATTACGTTCAGGATAGCAGTTCAGCGTATCTTTTGCATACTGCGGAAGTGTGGAAGCTCACACTTCAATCGAGCAACGGTTTTACACTCGATCAATTAGGCTATGCGCGTATTCTCATCGGCACGGATACCGTTGCGTTCGATACGCTGCCTCCGCAATCGGCTATCGATACCACGCTCGTTCTGACGAAAACAGATATTACGCCATATATGAGAGATACTTCCTTCACGGCATCGCTCCTGTGCCGGCTTAAAAGCGTTCCCGAAAATCCCGTTACGATCACCTGCAACATGACGGTAATTTATACATCAGCAGATCAAAATTTCTGAACATGAGCGTCCTGCAAGTTCGCGAATCGAAATCCAACGTTCTGACCTACGAAAAAGCCGGAGTGAATATCGACGCCGGCGAAGAATTGGTACGCAATATCAAGCCCATCGTCCGGAAGACGTTTAATGCTCGCGTCCTCACGGATATTGGCGGTTTTGGCGGACTCTTCGATGCGCGCTTTCCGGACATGAAATTCCCAGTCCTTGTATCGAGCACCGATGGCGTTGGAACGAAAATAAAAGTCGCGATCGAGTCCCACCGGCATAATACTGTTGGGCAGGACTTAGTCAATCATTGCGTAAACGATATTCTTGTCTGCGGTGCGCGTCCCCTGTTTTTCCTCGATTATTTCGCTGCCGGGAAACTACAGGTGTATGTTGCGGAGTCAGTGATCGGCGGGCTTGCGAAAGCATGCGAGGAGAATGGCTGCGCACTCATTGGCGGCGAGACCGCCGAAATGCCAGGAATTTATATGGGCGAGGATTACGATCTCGCTGGAACCATCGTCGGCGTTGCGGAACGCGACCGAATGTTCAACCGCGAAAATGTGCGTGAGGCCGATGTGCTCATCGGCCTTCCGAGCACTGGGCTGCATACCAATGGTTACAGCCTTGCCCGAAAGGCGCTGCTTTCAAAATATTTGCTCGATAACCTACTGCCGAGCGGCGAAACGCTTGCAGATGCCCTGCTGAAGGTGCATCGCTCTTACCTGCGGCCCGTGCAACATCTGCTCGAAACATTTTCGCCAACGGAGGATATTCATGCCCTTAGCCATATCACGGGAGGCGGAATCGTTGGAAATACTTCCCGCGTAGTTCCATCGGGGCTTTCGCTCGAATATAAATTGGAATGCCTGGAATCGTTTGCCGATCTTCCAACTGATCCAAGAGACAGGAAATATCCCTGAGGAAGAAATGCGCCGGGCATTCAATCTGGGCATTGGGCTTATCATGATCGTTGCTAACGACCGGGCGGATGCGATAGAAAAAGCTCTCAAGGATTTTGGCGAAGCGCCTGTTAGGATCGGCAATGTTGTCCCTGCTTGAAGATTTGGAGGTTGTAAACGATTCGCTTGACCGAGTCCTTAAAACTCGCTTTCATCTGGATGGTTTTCGCCCGATGCAGCGCGAAGCTATCGAAGCGACGCTGGCCGACCGCGATGCGCTCGTTGTAATGCCAACGGGCGGCGGAAAATCGCTGTGTTATCAGCTTCCGGCACTGCTTTTACCTGGAATCACCCTGGTTATTTCGCCACTGATAGCACTCATGAAAGATCAGGTGGATCGTCTTCGCAAACTTGGTATCAGCGCAGTAGCGCTTAATAGCACGCTTACGTATGCCGAAACTCGTGCACTCGTTCGCCGCGCGCGAACCGGGGAGATCAAATTAGTTTTTGCTGCGCCGGAGCGGCTGGAATCCAATATCTTCCGTGAGGAACTTTCGGCGCTTCCCATTTCACTGCTTGCGATCGACGAAGCGCATTGCATCAGCCAATGGGGACATGATTTCCGCACTTCCTACCGGCGTATTCCGGATGTCTATGAAATGCTTGACGATGGGCACCGTCCGCCCATTATTGCGCTTACCGCTACGGCGACACCTGAAGTTCGAGCAGATATTTCACTCTTGCTTCAACTGAAAGACCCGCTTGAAATTGTTACCGGATTCGAACGGCCCAATATCGCCTATGGTGTGCTGAGAGAGTGCGACAAAGATACACGTCTCCGCGACATTCTCTCTTCGATCGATCAGGGAACTGCTATTGTGTATGCGGCAACGCGAAAATCGGTCGATAAAATTACGCTGCATCTTCAACAACGCGGATTCACGGCCGAATCTTATCATGCCGGAATCCCGCTTGCGGCACGGCGTCAGGTACAGGAACGATTTCATTCCGCAGAAACACGCGTCATCGTGGCAACAAGCGCGTTCGGGATGGGTATCGACAAAGCCGACGTTCGCGCCGTTATCCATTACGATGTTCCAGGCTCGCTCGAAGCGTATTATCAGGAGTCCGGCCGCGCCGGACGCGATGGCGAGCGTGCCCACGCCATATTATTCTATAACGAAGGCGACCGGAACATGCAGGAATCCATGCTCCGATCAAGCTCACCAACAGAAGAGGAAGTTAAATCGACTTATACCGCGCTGCACGAAATTGCAGGCACGCCGGTAGGCGCGATGTATCAGGGAATTCTTGTCATACAAAGCGAGCAGATTCAGGAGCGCATGGCCCGCACATTGACGATGGGACGCGCTTCTATCGAATCAATTATAGAGGCGTTGGTGCGATCTGGACACGTTGAATGGCACCGCACGATGGCAAACGATGCTCGCGCTCGCATCCGTTTCACCGCTACGCGCGCGCGCGTGGATGAGATCAGCTTCAAGACTGCGAACAAAGGCGTAAAACGCACGATCTCGGCATTGCTCCGCACGCTTGGAGGCTCGAACGCGTTCGAACAGGAAGTATTTCTCGACACCGATGCGCTTCTCGAAAGCCACGACCTCGACAGAGATGAATTTAAACTTGCCATTCGTACTATCGAAGGATTAGGACTCGTGCGTTACATTCCCGCGATGAAATCTAAAATGATGAACGAAGTATTTCATCTTTCACTCATCACGGAACGATCAGCCGTTCAACATCTCAATGTGGGCGGCAAAGCCCTTGAAGCGCGCTATGAGGCAAACCGCGCGAAGCTGGACGCCATGATCGCGTATGCCGTAGAATGGAATTGCCGCCAAAATACCATCCTGAATTATTTCGGCGAGCGCCGATCTAAAACCCGCTGCGGCATTTGTGATGTGTGCACTGCCAGCGAACGCGGAAGGATCTAAGTTCCTATGAGTTGAAAAAGCCCCCTCCTAAAGAAGGAGGGGGTTTGGGGGTGGTCCATTTGACGCAGAACAACCACCCCTGCCCCTCCTTCTTTAGGAGGGGGAGTAATACAGTGAAGTTCCTATTTCTTCGCGACAGAGTCTTTCTTCGAGATCGAGTCATTTATGACTCCGAAGATCGCTTCAGTACGCTTGGCATCGTTCGCAAGAGCAACAGTCTTTGCCTTATAATCTGCGGCTGAAGTGTGATGCCTACGATAGACGGAATCAAGTGATAGCTTGATCTGAGTAGAATCTTCCGTGGGAATGAAATTGGCGCGTGTTCGCAAAAGATCGAGCGTGGTTCTCACGTAATCGGTGTCTTCGTCGTTCAAGCTCGGCTTTCCACCGCAGGAAATGACTAAGAGGACGGAAAGGACTAAAATGTATTTCATAATGCGTTTAGTCCTCTATCAACATCTTCGAGAAGATCGCCAATATCTTCGATCCCAACACTTAATCGTATTAGCCCCTCCGTAATTCCCAGTTCTTGCCTGCGTTCTTCGGGAACGGAAGCATGCGTCATTGTTAACGGATGGCACACCAGCGATTCCACCGCGCCCAAACTTTCACCAAGTGTAAAATACTTGAGAGCGCCAGTAAACTTTCGAGCGTTTTCTAAGCTTCCAAGCTCAACAGAAACAATTCCTCCCGATCCTTTCATTTGCCGCAGCCCGAGTTGATACTGTGGATGTCCACTTAAACCTGCATAGTACACTTTCTTCACACGATCGTCTGAATGAAGCCGTTCGGCAATGATCAGCGCGTTTTCGCAATGCGCAGCGCATTCGAAGCGCAAGCGTTTTCACGCTGCGCAGCAACAGCCAGCAATCGAATGGCGCGGGAACTGCGCCATACGCATTCTGATAAAATTTTATTTTCTCTGCGATCTCTGCGTTCGAGGTCACCAGCGCACCACCAAGAACATCCGAATGACCGCCGATATATTTTGTTGCCGAGTGCAGCACAACATCGATCCCAAAATCCAGCGGATTCTGCAAATAGGGAGACATGAACGTGTTATCTACCACCGTTAGAATACTCCGTTCCCTCCCGAGCTTGCCAAGTGCAGCAAGATCCGTCAGGTTCATCATCGGATTGGTTGGGGTTTCCGCATATATGAGACTTGTGTTCGATCTAATCGCGTTTTCCGCTGATTCCATGCGACCCATGGGTCCTGCGGGGCTCATATTCACATAAGAAATTTCTATTCCGAAATTACTTAGTATTTTTGATAAATACCGATACGTTCCACCATACATATCGCTGCCAGCGATGACGTGCTCACCGGGTTTCACCAGCGAAAGCGCCGCCGCAATAGCAGACATTCCGGAAGCGAACGCAAACCCATACTTCCCATTTTCAAGCGCAGCGATATTTGTTTCCCAAGCTTCGCGGGTCGGGTTGATGGTGCGTCCATAATCGTATTTCACATGCTCGCCGAGCGTGTGCTGCGCGTAAGTGGTACTTTGAAAAATAGGAACTGTAACGGCGCCGGTGCGCGCTTCGGGTTCCTGTCCTGCATGGATGGCATTGGTGCTAAAGCCTGGCATGGTCTCTGAATCTCTATTATTTATTTCGGAAGTTCTCTAATTTACTTCTGAAGTTCTATCAAAAAGCAGAATTGGCACGGTTCGTTTCAATTTCATTGCGAAGGCCGCAGAGAAAGCACGTTCGTTTCTCGAATGTTTCGTTATCCCTCGCTGTTCGAGCATTTTAGATGGATGCTCTCGTCACGGCGCTGCGGGTACTGCTTCCCGTCGTGTATGGCGGGCTGGTGGTCTATTTTGCGCGCACATTTTTCCGATCGGTCAGCCAAGTGGAGCGGCTGAAATACGCCGTACCCGCAGCATATCTCACGCTTGCACTCCACGCCATCTATATCGGAGCATATACGGCGGAATACCATCACGACCTCGTCGCAACGGTTTTTGAGCTTTTTTCGCTGATCGCGTTCACACTGCTTGCCGTGTATGTGTTTGCAGAGTTGCGCACTTCACAAGAAACTTCAGGAACTGGTTTTTTTGTCACAGCGGTCTGTTTCGTATTGCAATTAGTGTCTTCTCTGACAAATTCCGGCGAAGCTATTCCGGAGACCAAAGCAATCCTGCGCGACCCGATTTTCAATCTCCATGTCACGACTTCCGTGTTCGGCTATGCGGCATTAATGCTTGCAGCGATCTATGGTAGTTTGTATTTGCTGCTATTTCACGCGATTCGCCGAAATCACTATGGCGCTATTTTCGAGCACATTCCAAGCCTGGAACGATTAGAACGCTTCGGACTGCGCGCAACCGCGTTCGGATTTATTTTTCTTACGCTCTCGATCGTGCTCGGAGCTATACTTTATACCAGAATTCCGTTGGAAGTTACCACATCTCAATTCTTGCTTGACCCCAAAGTGCTGACCACGCTGCTCGTCTGGCTCGTCTTTGGCGCCACGCTGCTGGTGCGCCGAGTCATGCATATCGAAGGGCGTAAGCTGGTCCTGTTTTGGATGTCAGGATTTGCGCTGACCCTCGTTTCCATGACCATCGTGAATTGGGTGGGCACGGCGTTCCATAGTTTCTTGTAAAACCACCCCCTGCCCCCTCCTTGAAAAGGAGGGGGAAAATAAATGTCACAGAACTTTATTGCCGTCAGTATCTCGCACCATCGCGCACCCATCGAGGTGCGCGAACGATTGCAGCTTTCGAACGATGAGATACGCGCGCTGCTTCAGGATATTCGAGCGAATGCAGAAGCAGTAGTGCTCTCCACTTGCAACCGGACAGAAATATATGCCATTCCCATCGATGGACAACAGGTTGAAAGCCACGCACTCGTCATACCAATTTTCGCTGCTAAAGGGTTGCCAGATGAATCCCATCCGTCCTATTCGTCATTTTTTGAGACCCTACATTCGCACTTTGCTATTCGCCATCTTTTTAGAGTTATCGCCGGGATTGATTCCCAGATAATCGGCGATCAGCAGATATTTGCACAGGTGAAAGACGCATTTCGCTTAAGCGAAGAAACCGGATCGATCGGAAGTTTTTTCAGCAAACTTTCGCAGGCATCATTCCGTGTTGCAAAGCGCGTCATCACCGAAACAACGCTCACAGAAGGCGCGGCAACTATTTCATACGCAGCAGTTGAATTCGCGCGAAAAATTTATGACGATCTGAAATCCCGTCATATCCTCATAATCGGAGCGGGCGAAACAGGTGAGCTGGCTGCAAAACATTTCGTAGAACGAAAAGCAGGGCGCGTGACGATCGCTAATCGAAGCGCAGAACGCGCCCGCGAAATGCTCGATAGGATCCAGGAAGAATCTGCATCCACGCAATGCGAGATCATTTCGCTCGGGGAATTGGAGAATTCGCTGCCGAAAGCAGATATTATCCTCAGCGCAACCTCC
The DNA here is from genome assembly GCA_963776895.1 of Ignavibacteriota bacterium. Taxonomy (GTDB): domain Bacteria; phylum Bacteroidota; class Ignavibacteria; order Palsa-1295; family Palsa-1295; genus PALSA-1295. The sequence goes on from CAVZOL010000009.1 coordinate 331,212, forward strand.
GCTCCCGATTATGTACTGACCGAGCCAATGATGAAGGCCGCAATGGAAGAGCGAAAATCCTCCTCGCCACTCGTAATGATCGACATTGCTGTCCCGCGCGACATTGATCCTGCCATTGCTTCCCTCTCAAATATTTTTTTGAAAGACATTGACGACCTTCAAACGATCGTCGATCGAAATACCGAACGCCGACGCCTGGAAATTCCAAAAGCAGAAGCTATAATCGAAGAAGAACTATCACGATTTCTGGAATCACTTTCTCGACTCGAAGCAGGGCCGACGATCAAAGCGCTTCGTGAAAAATTCGAGGCCGTGCGTACTGAAGAACTCGAACGCAATCGCGCCAAACTCGATGACCGCGCGTTTGCTGCTATGGATGACATGTCGAGAAAAATGATGAACAGGTTGCTGCACGAACCAGTCACTGCGATCAAAGAATCCGGCAATGACGCAGCGGGTTCCCTGACGCGCATTGAACTGATACGAAAATATTCCGGCTGGACAAAGCATAGTTTTAAAACATGAAAAGCCGGGAAGTAACCTCCCCGGCTTTCTAATGATCATCGCATTAGTTCAGACTTGCCGCCATAGCGCGCTTTTCGTAGCCATTGGTGATCTTGGTATGACCGTTGCCGATAAAGAGCTCATTCCCCATCTTGATCGGGATCTCGCGCTCCTTTAGTTTTGATGGCTCCAATTTCGGTACCGTGATCTCCAGCACGCCATTGGCAAAGTTCGCCTGAATGTCCTCTTCTTTCACTCCCTCAGGCAGCGAGAACTGTCGCACGAATTCTCCATAAGAACGTTCCATGCGATAGAAACTGCGGTCCTGATGTTCGCTTTCACGCTTTTTATCACCGCGAATAGTGACGACTCCCTCGCTGATCGAAAGCTTCACATCGCTCGCGGTAAGACCCGGAAGTTCAGCGACAATATAGAAATTATCTTTGTCCTCATTGATGTCCACGGTAGGCAGGAATGCACTCTGCGTGGTCAGTTGAGGAAAGTTAAAGAAGTTGCGGTCGAATTCTTCGAACAGCTTACGCATGTTGCGTTGAGCGAACTCGAGTCCGTTGCGTGGATTTTCCCATTTTATTAATGACATATTGTTTCCTTTCAAAAATGTTTATTTCCCTTCTTGTTAACTATATTAGAATTGAGAGGGTCAATTCTGCCCTCGATCAATACAATTCTATGCCAATCGTTATGCTATGCATTTTAGGGGTAGCACCCCTGCCAATTTTGACAGAGTTTTGTGCCAGCCATGAAATTTTTTCCCAGTAGTATGAAATTTTTTCAGCCATATCGTTGTCACTATGCAGAATATCTGTTTGCTTGGACTTCCTGGATGCTGACTGCACAACAACTCTATAATCTTGGCTTGACGAATGAGCAGAAAGGCGCGATCGACAAAGCGCTTCATTTCTACTCCAGTATCATTGCATCCTGGCCGCAGGAAATGGCGCCGTATCATCGCCTTTCCGTGATCGCGCTTCAGCGCAGAGATCTGGGACAAGCGCTTGCCTGGACCGACAAAGCGATCGCCGTCAATGATAGTCTGGTCGAGATATGGAACAATCGTGCGCTCGCGCTCGCCGAGCTAAAGCGGTTTGAAGAGGCAGAGCAATCGTTTCATCGCGCCATCTCGATCCAAGAAAATAATTGGGAGGCATTCTACAATTTGGGCAGAATGCTGCTGGTTCAAAAAAAATTCACCGAAGCATTACCCGCCATGCAGCGCGCCGCGGAACTCGATCCGTATTCCGCTCCCACGTTCAATAATCTCGGATTAGTGCTTCACGAACTCTATCGGTACGATGAAGCGATTGCAGCCTACGACCACGCGCTTGAACTGGTTCCGGATTATCTCGAGTCGATGGCGAGCAAAGCAGCTTCCTATTACTTTGCGGGCCGGTTATCCGAAGCTGAATCTCAGTTCCGGCAAATTTTGGAGATCGCTCCTGACAACGCGGGCGTTCATTATGGGCTTGCATCGGCCTTGATGTCCAGTGGGAACCTGGCAGAGGGATTTAAAGAATTTGAATGGCGATGGAGAACTGCGGACTGGCCGCGCATTCGAAATTACCCCAATCAACCGCTTTGGAAAGGCGAACCGCTCAGCGGAGAAACACTGCTCGTGTGGAACGAACAAGGTGTTGGCGATACGATCCAGTTCATTCGATTCATTCACGATCTCGCAAAGCAAAATTGCGAGCTGATCGTTGAAGTGCAAAGTGAACTATACCGGCTTTTGATGGCATCGATCAGCTTGCCGAACGTGCGTTTGGCCCACACTGGCGCCAAACACGATTCTTTCGATATTCATTTACCCATGATGAGCCTTCCGCGCCTGCTCGATGTTCGGTACGAAACGCTTCGGCAATTCAAACCGTACGTCCGCCCTCGCGGAGGGGAATTGGATGAATGGCGCCGTAAATTGAAATCCATAACACCTGTTGAGAATAGAAAACGAAAACGCATCGGACTTGTTTGGGCTGGGAACCCTGCGCATCCCTCCGACCGCAACCGCTCAATGAACTGGGAAACGATCGCTCCAATTGTCATGACCCATAAAAAAAGATTTCAATTCTTCAGCCTGCAACCGGGCCAGCAACCGGATGATCCTGACGTTATTGATCTTGGAGATTCCTTACGCGATTATGCGGTAACCGCTGCTGTCATCGCTAATCTTGACCTTATAATTTCCGTGGATACTTCCATCGTTCATCTTGCCGGAGCCTTGGGCAAACGCGTATGGAATATGCTCTTCCATACACCGGATTGGCGCTGGATGACGGGCCTTGAGAATACTCCGTGGTACCCAAGTATGGCTCTTTTTTCTCAAAAACATCCCGGAGTTTGGGATGATGTAATTAAAGACATAAACGAGAACCTCGCCCTCGAATAATTCAAGTGTGTGGAATTGCCGGACTCATTTCATTAGATGGATCTCCGATCTCGGAGAATGAGATCCGTTCGCTCCATACACTCAATGAAGCCATGCGGCATCGTGGGCCCGATGACGAAGGTTTTCATCTTACGGGTTCCCGAACTGCCGCGTTCGCTCACCGGCGGCTTTCGATCATCGATCCCACGCCTGAGGCGCATCAACCCATGATCGGTGCGCGTGGAAGTGTCCTTGTCTTCAACGGAGAAATTTATAATTTTAAAGAACTTATTGCGGAGTACAAGCTACATGTCCCGCCATCGGATACTGCCGTTCTGTTAGCGCTGCTGGAATCGCACGGCATTTCTATTCTTCCTAAACTGCGCGGATTTTTTTCCTTCGCATGGTGGAACGATGAAAAAAGTGAACTAATACTTGCGCGCGATAGCATCGGTAAAAAACCGCTTTATTATGGGATTTTTAATAAGCGGTTCGTTTTTGCATCCGAAACCCGCGCACTTGTTGCAAGCGGTTTAATATCATTCGAGCTTTCACGAGAGGGACTTACCAATTACTTTCGATTTTATTGCGTTCCACATCCCAACTCGATCCTCAGAGGGATTCAGATGCTGCCACCGGGTAGTGCCCTGCGGCTTTCCCAGCAAGGCAAGCCCATTGTGAGTGAATGGTACCGCTTACCGCAACATCATGCTGTTCAGATCGATTACGATGAAGCGAAACGTGAGACGCGACGCATTCTCGAGCGTTCCGTGTGCGACAGGCTTGTAAGCGACGTACCTGTTGGCGCATTCCTTTCCGGTGGTCTCGACTCTAATGCGATCGTTGGCTTGGCAATGCGAGAAACTGGAACGCCTATCGAGACATTCTCTATTGGATTTTCCTCGAGTAGTACAATTCCTGATGAAACGAGTTGGGCCAGAATAGGTGCTCGATCGTATGGTACACAGCACCACGAATGGAACATTTCCGATTCTGAAATCGCAGACCTATTGCCGGAATTTTTTCATGCCATGGATTCTCCCACCGGCGATGGATTAAACAGCTTCCTTGTCTCGAAAGCCACGCGGCGAGAAAGCCCCGATCTAAAAGTTGTATTGAGCGGAGTCGGCGGAGATGAAGCATTTCTCGGATACCATAAATACCGCTGGCTTGCGCGGCGGGAATTTATATTTAGATCCTTGTGGTCTTTGCCGGATGGTGTTCGCGCATCCGTTTCGGAATTGCTTCTTAATGCACGGCACACCCGGTTGGGGTCGGCGCTGCGTTCAGCCATTATGCCCGAAAATTCAAGATTCCTTTTCAGTGATAAGGAGATTCAAAGCTTAACTGGCTCGGCTGTGTCCGACAACCATTCCGATGCTGTTGAGAACGATGCTCTTTTCACCCTGCTCCGCTCAGACATGGAACATTATCTGCCTGACATGCTAATGCGCGATCTGGACGCGATGACGATGTCCCAAAGCCTTGAAGCACGCGCGCCGCTTCTGGATAGAGAGCTACTGGAATTCGCATGGCAGCTTCCGCTTTCCATTAAAACGCGAGGAACGACAAAGCAATTACTCGCTGACTCCGTTAGCGATATTCTCCCAAAAGAAATTTTGCAAAAACCAAAGACCGGCTTCGAACTGCCCATGCGCGAGTGGCTGATGCACGGTATGCTTCGGCCTTATCTTGATTCACTGAATTCTGATAAACTCAGTATCGTCGAAAATGGCTTGATGGATCGTCCCGCAATTTTGCAGGTCTATCGCGATTTCCTTCGCGGGAACTCACACTATTTAAAGCCGTGGAGCATTATTGTTCTTGAACACTGGTATCGCTCCATGAAGAATATTTCTCAAATGGTTCATTCCGAGGAATACGCATGAAGATCGGTATTGCAGCGATCGGTCGGCTTTCCGAAGACACGGGCGGAAAGAATTATATCATTCATTTTATTCGCGGTGTCGAGCAATTGCGCCCGCCGCATTCCTTCGTGTTGTTCGTAAGCGATGGCGAAGCTTCCGAACTGGGTATTAACGAAAGCGATCTCGTCCATATTGTAACGATTCCGAATTCAAAACGAACTCCATTACATAAAGTATTTGCCGAGCAATGGAAACTCCCACGATACATTGCGCGCGAAAAGATCGATGTGATGTATTATCCCGGTAACTTCGTCTCTTTGAGTTCAAATGTGCCTGCCGTGGTAAATATCCGTTCCATGGCCCATGCGTACCCCAATTATGGCGTGAGTGGAATAAGACGTTTCGTGCGGTCGCTTCTCATGCCGCCGTCTGCAAAAAAAGCCCACGCAATTATCACTCCAAGCGAAGATATTAAACGCGACGTTATCCGGTTTTGCAAAGTGGATGGAGCAAAAATCAATGTGATTCCCCATGGCGTGGACCTTGCGCTTTTCGATGGAGAGCAAAATCGGAATGCAGCGGATGGGCAAGCGATTCTCGATCGCTACCACCTCACGGCAAACAATTATCTGCTCTATGTTTCCGCACTGTGGCGCTATAAACGGCAGGATCAGCTTATCCGCGCTCATGCAGAGCTTGTGAATGAAGATTTTCCAGATCTAAAACTTGTGATCGCAGGCAAAGGGACCGGCACTGATAAGAAATATCTCGATGAGATCTACGCTCTCCCGAAAACTCTCGGCACAGAGTCAAAAGTGGTCTTCACTGGTGGACTTCCGCAAACCGATCTGCGGTATTTATATGCACATGCAAAAGCATTTGTTTTTCCATCGAGTTATGAAAGCTTTGGGAACCCGATCTTCGAAGCATGGGCAAGTGGCATTCCTGTGGCCGTCTCTAATGTTCATTCTTTCCCAGAAATTGCTGGCGATGCCGCAATTTATTTCGATCCCAATGACGTAAAGGACATAAGCGACAAAATTATGAGGCTGCTTTCAGAGCCGGAGCTTACAAAAACGCTTACCGAGCGCGGCGCTAAGCGGGTAAAATCATTCACATGGGAGGCTGCTATTACGCGAACGCTCTCACTCCTTGAAAATGTTAATCTCGCCTGATACCCTACTTTCATTTACGCCCCTATGACTAAAGCAGACATCGTCACCCGTATTGCAACCGCGACCGGAATTACAAAGCTCGAAACCGAGATCCTCGTCGATGGTTTTTTTAAGACCATGACCGACGCGCTCGCCAATGGCGATCACATCGAAATTCGTGGCTTTGGCACGTTCCGTACCAAGAAGCGTTTGCCGCGCATGGCACGTAATCCCCGCACCGGTGAGGCTGTTCCGCTCGGCGAGCATTTCGTTCCCACGTTCAAGGCGTCGCGTGAATTGCGGCAGATCATCGACGATCGCCAGAAAAAACACGCCGTTAAGTAATTTCGCATTATTATCATTTCGCACTCCTCTCTCCGTTAAACGATACTCCGAACGAAAAACCGGCTGCTCCGATCTACTGCCCAAGCTGCGCTGCAAGCGTGGCAGACTCAGCCGCTCCCGGCGAGGTTTTGCGCTGCCCTGTCTGTGGAACCGAATTTAAGTATGAGCCGGAAAAAACTCCTGAAAATTCGATCGCCGAGGGAGACAATCTCAAAACAGGAGCTGCCGAACGCAGGCTATCTACCGATGAAATTCTTCTCGACCGCTTACAAAATGAGCCTCCCGAAAAACAGCCGTTACCCATTCGATCTATTGCCGTTCTTTTCGTAGCCATTATTGCTATTGCGTTCGGTGTCTTTCAAATTACCTCGAGGCCGGACAAATACGCACCCGGACATGAAGTAGATACCACGGCACTGCTTCAGAAGCGGTTATTCTACCAGCATATCGTCGATTCGCTCCAGATGCAGATTGTGCAACATCCATCGAATATCGATTATCACCTGGAGTTGGCCGACGCATTATACGATGCCGGAGAGTGGAGCGAAAGCAAGAAAGAATTCGAGACCTATCTCGCTGTCAAGCCATCCGATGCCGATGCGCGGGTAGATTATTCTTACGCCATTGCTCAGGATAATGGCGATCTTAACGCAGCCATCGCTGAGATCGATACGGCGCTAACCTATCATCCGGATCATTTGAATGCGCTCATCAATGCCGGAATTATGTCCGCTCAATTAGTGACCGATACCAACCATGCCACAGCACTTGCCCGATCCAAAGACTATTTCGAGCGCGCAAGAGCGGTCGCAGAAAAGTCCCATCCCGATATTGCCCGCCGCATCGATACCCTCATCATGGAAATTGATAGCACCGGCTTACGAATGCGTCAGCGGTAAGCGGGATTGGGAAACTCTCTTGCCCGAATGCTGTTTTAAGCCCGCAATTCATAATTCATCCTTCATAATTTCTTTATAATGCCAAGCGGAAAAAAGCGTAAGCGCCATAAAATGGCCACCCACAAACGAAAGAAACGTCTGCGCAAGAATCGTCATAAGAAGCGCGTTCGTTAGTCTTTTAACGTCCTTTTACACGTAGAGACGCGCCACTGGCGCGTCTCTTTTTTTGTCATCACTCTTTTTGATGATTGGGTGAGACGCGCCGGTGGCGCGTGTTGGGTAAGACGCGCCGGTGGCGCGTATTGGGTGAGACGCGCCGGTGGCGCGTCTCTACGTTTAATTCAATAACGCTTGCAGCCTGAAGAAGGCATCCTTTGCCAATGAATAATTCGGTTCAAGATCGAGCGACGTTTTGTACTCTCCTAACGCCTCGAACCAAAGTCCCCGGCGTTCCAAAATGCGACCGTAATTGTAGTGCGGAAAATGCGGCGTAGCATAGCGCGTTGCTTTCATAGCAAGTTCCAAATACGGTATAGCCTCATCGAGATCGCCCTGCTGAATAAGATACGCGCCAATGTCGTTGTACGGATTCCCAAATTCCGGGTCGAGTTCTATTGCATTCCGGCATTCCTCGATCGCCGAATCGTAATCGCCTAAAAAGCTGTAGGCCCAGCCTAAGAATGTATGTGCTTCCGCTGTTGGCAGCACTTCGATCGACTTCTTGTAATTTTCGATCGCCTCCTGCAAGTGACCCGACATTTGCAGCCGGTACGCCCGCTGAAGAAATTCCTGCGCCCGTTCCTTTAGGGTGTTGGAATCCTCCGATAAATCGCCAAGTCCTGTGTTATTGTCTTGTGTCATGGTTAGCTCCTTTCTGGAGTATCGTTACATTAGAGTATTCGCAAATACCGATAAATTTGTTTCAACAGGTTTTAATGTCCTCTTTTATTCATTACACCCATTACACTTGCATACGACGTGCCAAGCCCCCCTACTAATAAGACACCTGAAACGCCAAAAAGTAACAGCCAAACCAAAGAAAAATGAATGCCGGGAGTTACATGACGCATTATTAATGTTCATCAAAAAAATCCATCTTTAAATCCATCCGCGTAATCATCTTAAAATCCGCGTAATCCATCTATCGCTTATGCCACAATTTTCTTTCGATGTCGTTTCCGAAGTCGATCAGCAGGAGGTCGATAATGCCATTAATCAAGCTCGTAAGGAGATCGACCAGCGGTACGATTTCAAAGGCTCCAACACCACGATCGACTGGGATCCGAAGGAAAAGACGATCACGCTTCACACTTCGGATGATATGAAGCTGCGCGCCCTCACCGAAACGCTGAACCAAAAGATGATAAAGCGCGGCGTTTCTATGAAATCCCTCGATTACCAAAAAGTGGAACCCGCGGCCAATTCGAGCCTTCGCCAAGTGGTCAAGATCAAAACCGGACTGGAATCCGAGCAGGCTAAAGTCATCACCAAGCTGGTAAAGGAGCAAAAGATGAAGGTGCAAGCCCAGATCCAGGGCGATGCCGTCCGTATCACCGGCAAAAGCAAGGACGATCTCCAAACCGCCATCCAGATCCTGAAAGCCCAGAACCTCGACTTCCCGATTCAGTTTACGAATTACAGGTAATCCCCTTGCCATATTTCCCTAATCCTGAAAATCCTGTGAATCCTGAAAATCCTGTGAATGGTGGTCCAATTTAGACCACATTCTCTCGGAAAAGCTTTTTATGTTGTGTGTGTTGGAAGCGTGTTCATTAACTTACTCATACTTTTCATGAATTTATGCATTTTCATTTTTTGCGTTGCTAAAAAACTGCGCATATATATGTAACAACTCTTTTGGAGAGAAAGTGCCTGTTAAAGCACCACAACACTCTCCCTTTATTACTTCTTAACTCTTACTTCTTAACTCTTACTTCTTAACTCTTACTTCTTAACTCTTACTTCTTACTTTTCCCATCCTTCCCCCATCCTGAAAGTCCCGTGAATCGTGGTCCTATTTCTTCTTTCATCTTTGCACCCCAAATGGTGCCCATCATAGCATGTGCTAATATACGCCATTCAAAACCGGATGTCAAGTAATTCCGTAAAATACCTGAAAATAATTTGTGGTTGGTGCCGTGTGCATGGAAGCGCTGCTTCCGTGACAATTTCCGGGAAGCAGCGCTTCCCGGCACACCGCCATTTTACTCTGGAACCACTTCCACTCCAATAATCTTACAAATATTCCACGAAGACTGTAAGGACGTGCTGCGCACGTCCTACACCGAACAATCAGAAGAACTAAAATGAAAAAAACAGCTATTGTTCTCTTCCTCTTGACGCTGAGCGCTTCTACATTCGCTCTGTGGAAACCGATCGCTAATGTGCATCCCCCAAATGGTCTTGGGAACCTCCCCGCAATTCGGAACGCAACGGAGACTTTGATACAGAAACAACCGACAGGGGTCCCACAAAATGCCCGTGCGTGGGCATGGGGGACTCAATCCATATTGGATATGCCCCCTGATAGCTGCGAGGGCCTTCTTAATTTGGGAACTTCTTTAAGCCAATTCCAGGAGTGGCAGGCTTCTTACGATACGCTTAAATTATTCATTGATAGTTGCGCAAATAGTCCCAGTTCCGAGACAGCATTTGGTCCCTTATTTGTTGATGTTGAAAATTTTGAAGTGCCCAACAACTATTCTTTAGACTCCACTATTTGGGCACAATACCGGGCTTGGCTCTATTCCGTGCTCTATTTGAATACAACAAACTCCGAATATTTTTGCGAATGTGTCGGTCAAATTTTTCAATCGTTCAGTTATGCCACGAACGACACGTCGGATCACCAACGTTTTACTGTTGGCAATGAACAGATAGCTTTCGACCGATGGGTCATAGATAACACCAACTGTAGTGAGTCGGATCAGGACTCTGTTGATATTATACAACTACGAAAGGAGCAACACCAGATGTGGATACAGGACTCGTTGGATGGGATACATTATCCTTACGATACGACCGTTCCGACAATACCACAAATTGGCTATGGCCTCAATACGCTGTTAGCCAAGCACGCTTTTTATGAGAGTGTGAGTAATCTGCCGCAGCCAGGAATTATTTCAAATGCCACTGCTAATCCCAACCCTGCAACCTCGGGAACAGTAATATCTTTCGGCATCAGCCAGGAGGCGTATGTGAAGGTCGAGCTATTCGATGTGCTTGGGCAGGAGGAATCCTCGTATGATTACGAAAGCCTGTTCGAGCCCGGGAATAAATCGGTTTCGTTCTCGCTTCAAGGCTTACCCTCCGGCACCTACTTCGCCCGCATCATGACAGCTTACGGCGCAGTGCAAACGGTAAAGCTTGTTAAAGAATGAAAACGCTAATCATTATGCTCGTCGCGCTGGCCGGGCTTGTTCCGGCCATCAGTGCATCCTGCCCTGATTGCGTAACGTATGCTGAGACCACATCGAAAGGAAAAATTAATCCGTTGTCGGTTCCCGATGATACCGAGAATTGCGATTCTCTCCGTTTTAATGTCATGACCTATATCTCGGAGCAGGATTGGCAACAGGCGTATGACACTGTCCAAAAATTTATTGAAACGTGTTATAACGACCCCAATGCTCCTTTGATGTTTCAAGATTTTAGCGCAGCGCTTCAGCCCCTTGCCACAGCAGATTCCTCTCTCTGGCAACAAGCGCGACAATGGCTCGAATCTGTGTTGTATCTAAACACCACGAATCCGGAATATTTCTGTGCGTGTGTCAAAGCGATTATAGGAACATTTAATTCCCCAAGCGACAATTACGATTTTCACTTCCATGCTATTCTCAATTATTAATGATGGGACAAAACCAAGGCAAGCGGCTTGTAACCAGGAGAGCAACCAGCTCTCCTGGTCCCGCTCGTCTTATTCTCGCAATCGTTTTTGTGTTCTTTTTTTTACAAGCGAACGTGGCTGAATCCCAATGGCATCTACTCCGCAATTTTGCGCGCGTCGATACGGATTTTGAGATCAGTATCGATGCTGTTTATTTTATCGACCTCCCCGGCCCACCGAAAATAGGTTTTGTCGGAATGAGTACGGACGATACAGCCCATAATAACGGAGAAGGGGAACTCTGGAAAACTACCGATGGCGGTTGGACCTGGCGGTGTATCCTCTTTGACACAAACTTAGTTCCAGGATGGGTTAGCGATATTACATTTAAAGATAGTCTAACTGGATGGTTCGCAGCTAGCGGCGATGGCGGAATCTATAAAACAACCGATGCTGGGGAAACCTGGGATTACGTTTTGCGGCCAAAGCCGTATGCAAATGGCTTTGGCGGAATCTATTATCATGCCGCTTCCGATCGATTATTTGCCTATGATGGTGAAGACGGTGGTAGCTTCGAATCGACGGATGAAGGTGTTACCTGGAATGAATTTTATTATTATCCTTTTTTCGGTGCAGTTTTTATCGACGATTCGACCGGCATTCTAGGCGGATGTCGCTTTGATAATGATACAAATAATGGGTCAGTTCCGATCAGCCGCACTACAGACAGTGGCAGAACGTGGTCGGTAACGACGACCGACTCGATCGGCGGTCAGCACATGCTTACAATATCTGGAACCAAAACTATTTTTGCGTTTAGGTGCCAGGTATTTCCGAACCGCGACACTGCCCTTCTTTGTCGAAGCGACGATGCCGGATTGACATGGCGCCCGGTTTCATATGCTCCCGGCTGGACAACGTTCGAAGTGTTCGGCGATTTGCAGCACCTTTACATTCAGACAAGCGAGGGGTTTTATATGTCCACCGATGAAGGGAAAACATGGCAAAATTTGTGTGGCACGCCAAACTACGGCGCCCCGTTCGGAACAGCCGAATTTTATCAAAAGGGAAACTATATTTATATTGTTGGCTCCGCGGGCGAATATCCTATTGAAAGTACTCTCGAGTCTAACCTTTGGTATTTAAATATGGATTCGCTCAATATTTTTAGTTCCTCACTTCACCCCACCTTGAGCGCGGCAAACGGTATGAGCGTTATCTTCCAGTCGCACATAGATTCCACTGCGGCAGTAGATACGGCACATTTTGCCATTCGTTATGATACGTCGCTGCTTCTCAAATCGCTCACACTTCCGGCAGACTGGAACCTTCTTGATTCCAATTCCAACGGCAATACGCTGAATATAACAATTTTCGATACATTGAGCACAGTGAGCATACCGTGTGTAACACTGAATTTCGAACGAATCTTAATTCCTTCGATAAATTCCGGCAAAGTCTGGCTCAATTCCGCAAATTTGTACGGCAAATGGATGAATTGTGATATTTATGCACAATCCACATCCGCACCCGATTCCATTCAGATAAATTTCATTCCTGCATGTGGTGATTCGCTTATTCTCGCCGCGATGGAAAGCCAACCGCCATTTACAATCCAAAGCATCGTTCCCAACCCCGTGAATGATGAAACGGTAATTTCCCTTAGCACCAGCCAGGAAGCGTATGTGAAGATCGAGCTGTTCGATGTGCTCGGGCATGAGGAATCCTCGTATGATTACGAAAGCCTGATGGAGCCGGGAAATAAATCGGTTTCGTTCTCGCTTGCGGGCTTACCCTCCGGCACCTACTTCGCCCGCATCATGACAGCTTACGGCGAAGTGCAATCGGTTAAATTGGTGAAGGAATAACCACGATTCAAAGGATTCAGAAGATTTAGGCGGGATTTAACGCCTCTCCCGTGCAGGGAGGGGCGTTTATTCAAAATGTAACTAACTCCGAGCCGGTAACGCGGACGCCCAGCATTACATAATTCGTATTGCGCGGGATGGGCGTTTGGCCGTCGTCTTCCCATTCTTCCCATCCGGCGTAAAGCTGCATGCGTCCTTCGCGTCCGTGGAACTCGTAGCCAATTTCTGCGTGGCTATCGACCGTGAGCTTTGCGATCGTTCCGAACCGGCTGATAAATCCGCTGTCGTTTCCAAAGGCAGTTAAGTTCTCGTTGATCATCATATAAAGCGATGTTGTCTTCCACTGCACTAATTTCGATTGAAACGCCGGCCCAATGGACCACGCGAGATCCTGAAACGTCGTGCCGATGCCATAATCGGAAGCTGGAATCCGGTAGTCCTCACGCACGAGGTAAATGTCGCCATGCAGCCAGGATGTGGTCGGGCACGGTAATCCGAAAAGCTTATCGCTATTGACGATCGCTTTGCCAGACAGCGAGCAATAGATAAGAGTCCGCTGCTGATCGATGTCGGAATATCCCTGCGGATCGATATTATCGAGATCGTGACGGCAACGGTAAATCGTTCCAACCTGCCAATCGAACTGCGAATTCTCGTGAACGGCATAGACCAATCCTTCTTCCCACATCGCGCCGCGCGGTTTGAAATCGATGTCGTTATGATCGTTCGCGGTCAGTTCCATTCCCGTAAACGCAAAGAGGGATTTATCTCCGCCCCATCTGGCAAATTCCCAAATAGCTCCCATCGAAACCGACCACGCCCATCGGTCGCTATCGCTCCCAAATCCGCGCTGCACTTCCGCCCAATAGCTGGCGTGATCGAAAATGGAGGAGGTATCGGTTTTTCCGGTCCATCTGGGATCGAGCAGAAACCCGCGCGTGGGGAAAATTGGGCCTGCAGCGGCAACGGAAGCAAAAGCAAGACAAATAAGGCTTGAAAGAAAATGTTTCATAGAAGATCGATGTATGTAGTACGCATCAGTAGCGAAAGACTGTCATTCTGAGTGTAGTAAATCTTCGCGGAGCGAAGATTTACGAAGCGAAGAATCTGGTGCATTACAAGAGATCCTTCGACTCCGTTCGCCCCGGCTCCGCCGGGACGAACTCCGCTCAGGATGACATGTAGAAGCATCAGAGCGGCTTTAATAATGGTATTGCAAAGAATCCCGTCACTTCGTTCGTATTTTTGCAATACAAATTACATTTACTAATTCAAAGTTACGAAAATTTATGAGTGTTCTGGTAGATAAGAAAACGCGGCTCGTCGTGCAAGGGATTACGGGCAGCGAAGGCGGATTCCATACAAAGCAGATGTTAGAATACGGCACGAACGTCGTTGCAGGCGTGACACCCGGCAAAGGCGGTACGTTTTATGAAGGCGTGCCGGTGTTCAACACGGTAGCCGATGCCGTGCGCGAAACAGGCGCTAATGCTGCTTGCATCTTTGTCCCCCCTCCGTTTGCCGCTGATACTATTTTGGAATCCGAAGCAAGCGAGCTTCCGCTCGTTATCTGCATTACCGAGGGAATCCCGGTGCGGGATATGATTCAGGTTTATGATAAAATTCGTCATTCCAAAACTCGTCTGATCGGCCCAAATTGCCCAGGTGTGATCTCGCCCGGTAAAGCAAAGATCGGCATTATGCCTGGCTTCATCCATAAGGAAGGCCGGGTTGGGATCATTTCTCGCTCCGGCACACTGACGTATGAAGCAGTAAAGCAGCTTACCGATGCGGGATTAGGGCAATCCACAGCCATCGGCATTGGTGGCGATCCAATAGTTGGCACACGATTCATTGACGCCATCAAACTCTTCGCTAACGACGATCAAACCGATGCCGTAGTAATGATCGGCGAGATCGGTGGCACTGCCGAAGAAGAAGCCGCCGCATGGATCGGCAAGCATTTCGGTAAGCCGGTCGTCGGATTCATCGCTGGTAGAACCGCACCGCCTGGACGCCGCATGGGTCACGCAGGAGCAATAATCTCCGGTGGCAAAGGCACCGCTGATGAGAAAATAAAAGTCATGCGCGAGAATGGAATTACCGTCGTTGATAGCCCCGCGCTGATGGGTGAAACGGTCGTAAAAGCGCTTGGCGACAGAAAAAGAAATCGGTTGCTATCAGTGGCATAAAACGTATAAGCATCCCTAAATCTGTGCAAGAAAAAATAGATAAGGTTATCGCTTCAGCGCCCAAAGTAAAGGTTTCTAAAAAAGCCGTAAAGCCTTTTAAAAAAGCAGTTAAGCCATCGAAGAAAACTGTAAAGCCGGTTAAAAAATCCGGGAAAACTGCAAAACTTGTTGCAAAAAAGAAAGCTGCCTCTCGCCCAAAACCGAAGAAACGAACTCGGCGTTAATCTTGGCAATGCAAGCCACAAAATCTCGCTACTTAGTCGCATACGTCCTATTGGTCGCATTTGTCCCATTAGGAAATTTGTACGCACAGGATTCGGCAAATTACCGAAGCAAAACTTGGCGCGATTCCACCCTAAAATATGATGGAAGACTTGATTCCTACCGACAGGAATTGTACAGCTACGACCTGGGAATGACCTTCGGAATGCTGCCCATCTTCGGCGAAAGTTATGTGGGTAAAGAAGCAACCGGAATTGCATATCTTACTGGGCGAGTCGTGGCGGTTGCAATCGGGGTGGTCGGCGCCGTTCGGCTGATCGAAGGCAAACCATATTTGGGACTTAACCTCGGAATGCTTGTCGGCGGAATTGCAGGATGGTTCGGTCTAAAATTCTCCGAGCTTGCCAATATTCGCCATACTGTGTCCGAGCTGAACGAAGATCTTGTAGAAAAATGGCAAATTCCTACGGCTGATATTGAACCGCATTCCATTCGTTACCCGACGAAGCAGTGGCCGGAATGGGTAACAAGCCCTCCCGAAGAGCGTCATTACGAGAACGCACGAGAAGCCGTCGATAAACCACTTCCGAAAGTAACGGGTAACGAGTAACGCATAAATCGCGTTAAGCGCACTCTCGTTTACTTAGCACATTAGCACCTAGCACTTTAGCACTTTTTTATGGCAATCGAAAGAACACTCTGCATCATTAAGCCCGACGGCGTAAGCGCGGGCAATACCGGAAACATTATCGCGCACATTCAGAAAGAAGGATTTCGCATTCTCGCTATGCGAATGACGAAGCTTTCTAATAAAGCAGCCTCGAAATTTTACGAAGTACACAAAGGCCGTCCATTTTATGAGGGATTGGTTGAGTTTATGTCGAGCGCCGCATGCGTGCCGATCGCGCTGGAAAGGGAAAACGCCATTGCCGAATGGCGCCGCGTTATCGGTGCAACCGATCCTGCCGAAGCCGCTGACGGAACCATCCGCAAGCTTTACGCCAAGAACAAAGGAGAGAACGCCGTGCATGGCTCGGACTCCGTCGAGAACGGATTGCGTGAGATCGCATTCTTCTTTACTGAAGGCGAGCTGGCCGATCTTTCTTGATGCGTCGAACCGGTTTAAATCGACGAAGCAAATGGAATTGGAAGGGCGAGAATAAGGTTCAGTTTATATGCAGCAATTAGTGATAGACTCGAACGGAAAACTTCCCATTCCTCCCGATGTCATGAGGAAATACGGGCTTACGCCAGGCTCGAAGGTTAACTTTAACGTTACGAACGACAAGATGATCATCGAGCCGGCAGATCATGCAGGCCAGAAACCAGAAAAAAGGCGGAGCATGAGTGATATGGCCGGCTTTCTAGGACCCAACAGCAAAGCTCTCGATATTCTGATGGAAGAGCGAAGAAAGGATCGTGAGAAAGAAGACCGGCCTTTTGGTTCTTGATGCCTACCCACTTCTCGATTTCTTTCTGCAGAAACCAGGATGGGAACGCGTCGGAGAGATTTTGGAAGATGCTGTGCAAAACAACATCCGCCACCTTTTGAGCGCAATAAACTTTGGCGAGATTCGGTACACGATCCTTCGCGATTCCGGCCCAGAGCAAGCTGCCGCCGCTGTCGGACGCATCATGCAAGGCCCCATCGAAATTATTATGCCAACCTTTGAGCAAGTCATGCAGGCTTCTACCTTCAAAGCCACGGGCGGAATTTCCTACGCAGATTGCTTTGCAGGTGCTTTGGCCAAGGAACGCGATATTCCTGTTCTCACCGGCGATGAGGAATTCGAGCGCCTTATACCTTTTGGCGTGAAAATAGAATGGCTCCCTAAAATCATGCAAATATCACGCTAACGGACGGGAAGAGTTTTAGCACCTTTCCCTCGCCCTCCGAAAAGAAGTTGATCCACGCTAAACATTCCCGGCCCGGCGAGCATAATTGCAATCGCTGACATAGCAAGTGAGCCGGGAAATTCAAATCCCATCGGCGCAAAAAATCCGTTCTTCAAATGCACCGCAATAACGGCGACGGTCATATTGATGAGGATCGCAATGCCGAAAAATCGCGTGAAAATTCCGAGGATCATTGCTGCGCCGCCCAGAAATTCCGTGAATGCTGAGAGATATGGAAGCCACTCTGGCCCTCCCAGCCCTTTCGACATCATTGCGACCGTCACATCGAGTCCCTTCCCGCCAAATACGCCGAGCACTTTTTGCGACCCATCGCGAACATGATGATCCCAAGCGCCATCCGCACGACCAAAATCGCCGTGTTGATCAGCTTTTCATTCGAGTATGTGAATATCTTTGTTTTCATAATTGACGGGTTTTACTTGTTGCAACAAGTAATGTTTCACCCCATTTTTTTAACTGTCATTGCGAGAGGAATCGAACGACCGGAGGCGCATCGCCGACGATGCTTGTTCGATTCGACGAAGCAATCTCGTGAGAGCAAGCATAATTTCAACAGATTGCTTCGTCGCCTCTCCGAGGCTCCTCGCAATGACGTGTCTTGATCCACGACTTCCTACAGCTAATTCTTAAATCTTTTTCATCTTATTATATCCACATGATTATGCAATAAAAATGCCTGTTGAAACAATGTGCGCGTTTTTGCGAATATAACGGAACTCTCGGCAATCGGGTCGGCAACACCTCCGGATTCGATGATGTGGTCAAAACCAGGAAAACAGGCTGTATTTGCGATAAATTTATGGATTTCTTGGATTCGGACAAAAAATGTCGTACTTTTGCACGTTATTTTTTGCATGGGACAACAACTTAGGGCAAAAAGAGCAATATTAACAATGCAGGATTCGTGAATGAATCCCGCATTTTCCCATTCCGGACAGGGATGGGTGAACAGAGGGTAATAAGGGTAAGCATGACGCTCAGCGAATTAGACGAAAAAGGAATACGGGATCGACATCGCGACTTCGAACGCGAGGCGATGCCGCACATCAACGCGCTTTTTAATTTCGCGTTCCGCATGACCGGCGACCCTGATGATGCCAACGATCTCCTCCAGGAGACCTACATGAAAGCCTATCGTTTCTGGGACAAATTCGAGCCCGGCACGAATTGCAAAGCGTGGCTTTTCCGCATCATGAAGAACTCCTACATCAATATCTACCGTAAGGAGTCGAAAGAGCCAGATAAAGTCGATTACGAGGACATCCAGAATTTCTACAACACCATTCGCTCGGAATACACCGATCCGAATGATATGGAAGCGCGCCTCTACCGCAATCTTTTAGATGACGATCTGACAAAGGCGGTCGAATCGCTGCCCGAGGATTTCCGTACCGTCGTAATCCTTTGCGACATCGAAGGTTTTACCTACGAGGAGATTGCGGAGTTCGTCGATTGCCCGATCGGCACCGTTCGTTCGCGCCTTCATCGAGGCCGGAAGCTGTTACGCAATAAGCTCATCGAATATGCTCGCGTGCGTGGATATAATGTGGATGAAGAACGCCATCGCAAATCCGGATTATGGGATGAAGAAGGCGGTACGCTCATCGGCAGGGAAAGCGGCATGCCGATCGTGGGCAATACATCGAGAACGGGCATAGCACCAACGGGCACAAGCACGTAATCACTCTTTTACAATGCGTTTTGTAATGGGCTGGGAATTTCCCGGCCCATTTTCGTTTGCGCGAATAATATAAGTTCCCGCCGGAAGCCCGCCCGTTTCCCAATCATAGCTCCCATTGACCTGGAAATGATCTACTTCCCTACCCAGCACATCGAAAATTTCAACATCGGCGGATGGCGCGCCTTCCAAACTAATGGTTGCGTTACCGGTTGCGGGATTCGGAAAGACTTGAATGCTGCTACCTGAGTACTCATCAGTGCTTTCTGACACATTCGAGTAATTAAAATCCGAAAGAGGACGTCTCCAAATGCCACTATCGGTTGCTGCGAAAAGATAGCCATCGGCAACGGCAAGCGTGTAAATCGACCCATCGGTAAGACCTTCACTGGCATTTGACCAATTTGTTCCATTATCAGTTGACAAATAAACACCACTATCATTCGTGCCTGCAAAAATATCATTCTCGCTTACAGCTAAAGCCGTGATATTGAAAACGACGGATTGTGGTAACCCATTTGAAACAGATTTCCAACTATTGCCGCTATCCGTCGAAAGAAATACGCCGCCATTGTAAAAGGGTCCATTATTGCATCCGACAAAAATTTCTGAGCCCTCTGTTGCGAAAACATTAATACCAAGGCTCGTCAAACCATCGTTTTGCTTCGTCCAGCTTCGACCCGTGTCAGTAGAAATATAAACACCTTCGAGCAAGGTCCCCGCCATTACATTAGTTCCAATCATAGTGAAGACAGTAATATCATCATGGGTAATGTCAACCCCACTATCCCCACACTCAATCCAGCTATTCCCGGAATCAATGGAATAATAATTCCCATTCTGCGAATGATAGTAGGTGGAAATGAAAAGCATGGCTGGGGTTCTATTGCCACCCACGACATTGAAAGCACTGAAAGTGTTCAGGATGGGATCGGCGATCCAGGTTTCACCGCTATCTGTCGAACGAAAACCACTATAATTGAATCCCCGATCCTGAGCAAACAGAGTTGTGCCGAGTTCCGCAACTAAATTGAAGTCGTAAGCAGAATTTGGAATCGTTCCAAACGAATCCCAGGTTGCTCCGCTGTCAGTAGAATGGAATATACCCGCAATGGGATGGAGGGAATCCCACATCGTTTCATTGGCGAAAAGATTCGCTCCATTCACAACAAGTTTGGAGCTTCGGCCGAATAACCCTACATTAACCCATTGTCCGTTCGCCTTTGGCACGACAAAAAAAGCAACAGTAAGGAAACAAAAGGAGATAAAAAAAAGCCTGAATTTCATAGCTAATATTTCTTTCCGATCTAATTATTCCTTCACAATTCGTTTCATTAGTGTCTGGGAATTTGATCCAGTTTGATTTACGGTTGCTCTCACAATATAAGTCCCACTCGGAAGCCCGCCCGTTTCCCAATCATAGCTCCCATTGACCAGGAAATGATCTACTTCCCTACCCAGCACATCGAAAATCTCTACATCGGCGGATGGCGCGCCGGATAGAAGAATGGTCGTCACGCTCTCCACCGGACTTGGGTAGATCGAGAGTGAAACAGGCTCTGTTGAAGCGACTGAAACAGCCTCAGAGGACGGACAGTATGTGATCGTCTTCAAGGATATATTCCCAGCGCCGTCCACTAAGCTGATAGCAATGGAACCTTCCTTCAAAGAATCGATCACGCAGGTTGTGAAGGAATCCTCCTTCATTCCGGGCGTGACCGGTTGCTTTAGCGCAAGGGTCATGTTAGTAGAGTCAATGAGAGAGATGTACGCAATACCCGCATCGTGCTGCAAACCTTCGATCACGGAATCCGTGACCGACCACTCACTGCATTTGAACCCGCACGAGCTATCGCCGGCGGCATTCAGGTCATATCGATTTAACAGCCAAAATTTAGGCGGCAGTGTGTCGGTAAACTCCGACCCGCAGCCCGCAAAACAGATAGAATCAAAGCTAATATTTCCCGCGCAATCGGTGAAGGTAAAATATACGCAGGACGCACCGGAGTCTATCTGCGTAACCGTAATGGGCACTTCCGATTTCGTGCATGGCGAGTGGGAACTGGTATCCACTTCAATGGCATCCGCCTTTGGCGTTACGAACCAGGCTATGCTTTGCACTCCCTGATCGGTCGCACTATTGTCGAAAACGGTATCGGCATACGCAATAGGATTCCCACAACGATTGGTGTCCCCGACGGCCACATGCCGCGAGTGCCGCGGCGGTGTCACGTCCTTCTCGGGACAATCAATGAAGATGGGGCAGGAAAAAAGTGCGCTGTAAGCACTGGGTACTCCTGTTGCAGAGATCTCGAACGTAAGGTCGTAGCTTGAATCGATCGAACAGTTTACAACCACGCCGGGCACAACGGTATCCTCCCACGAAATGACACCGGAAGATTCCGCCGGGATGGACATCGAGTGCGTCTGGGTATAGCCATTATTCGTTGTTGGCTTCGGAGAAACGATCTGGACAGGGCCGTTGGATTCATTCGTTCCGCTATTCGTAATGGAAAGCGTTCCGGAAGCTGAACTTGCTGACCCTCCATTCGGGTTCCATACGATAGCATCGACCGGAAAATGATTTGGCACGTACACGCTATCGTTTTGGTTCCAACGAATATGGGACGGATGCACCATAAAGAGATTAAGATTCCCAATCGCTACAGGCGTGCAGGAAGCCGACCCATAGCTTCCGCGTCCCAGTTCCACCGTTCCACCTGGATTCACATTGCTCGATGGCCATTCGATCAGCAGCGCTGCATCGGAATCTTTCAATCCCGGCGTCGTGGGAAACCCCCAGGTCCATTGCTGGACCACCGTTTGCCAGTTCACATACGTAAATGCGTCAGGCTGCATCAGCCCCATCGGCTCTGGCGCGAGGCTATCGTTATTATATCCCATCGCGACCAGGGTAGGAAAATTGTTATTGGTCACGCCATCTAATGTTGCAATATAATAGGGTGGAATTGGAGAAGAAGATGGGAACGAACGCCAATCCGTGACATATCCATACCGTGTGGTAATCGGCGCATTATTATTCACATTACCGGGCGCTCCGAGATCGATATCGAGCAGGTACTGCGCCTGCACCGGCAGCGATTGAGTCTCCTCATTATGAATGCTGAATTTATACACGATCTGCCCCGACCCCGCATACGGGAACGCAACGGGATAAATATCCTGAATGACCTCGAACACATCCGCAGTATCCACTTGCCAAACGGTCTCGATCGTATCCCCAATTTTACTGGTTACTCCGCCTGTGAGTTGGAAGGAAAATGGCGCAAGCCAGTCGGGATACGGATTGTTGGTGTAGTAAAACCCATTCACTGACACCGTAAGGTAGGACGTATAATCGGGATTTAAAATATATTGCGAATGATCCGTATTCGTATAATAACACCGCACCAATCCCGAACCATCGTTCGAAACATCCGCCTCGACATAGGCATTGCTGGTTACGACCTGCGCACGAGACGTAATGGGAACGATCAGAAAGATCACGAACGCAAGTTTCCGTAACATTTTCCGATTCATTCCCAGTAATGGCAAATTTTAAGCTCGTCTATTCCTTCACAATGCGCTTCGTTATCGTTTGGGCATCGCTTGACCCATTAACAACAGCACGCACGAGATACGTCCCCGATGGCAGCGTAGCCGTTTGCCAATCATAGCTTTCATTCATCTGGAAGTGATCGACTTCCCTGCCAAGCACATCGAAAATTTCAACATCGGCTGATGGCGCGCCGTCTGTAAAAATACTCACATCTCCAGAAGTGGGATTAGGAAATACGGAAAGCGTGAGTAGTGTTTGAGGCATAACTGGAATGGAAGCAGTATTTCCAAAGCATGTGTCAAACGCGTTTCCTGCAAGATCGATGGCTGTAACACAAAAGCTCCCATTTCCAACGGTACCGAATGAAGCAATTCTCAATCCATGCACAGGCTCAGTGTCAAGACCAATACTGATATTTTTCACATTCGTGAAATAGGCAGTATCCAGTCCCCGATCCCATGCTTGCGTATCCGAAACTTGATAGAAACAAGGAGTTCCTGCTGAATCGTTACAATATAACAGATGAACGAGTGGAGCATGGGTATCCGGTATCGTGCAATACTCATACTGTTCAATCGCAGAATTCCCAAGCGTATCGGTCACAATAATCGTCGCAGACCCATTCAACATGGAATCTATCACGCAGACATTGTAGAACGTAGAATCCGCACCTGCGTGGTTGGGAGCAACGGAGAGCATCATGTTCGTCAAGGTGTCAGCAACAACAGAGAGAACGGGAATTCGGACTGAGCCGGTATCGAACGCAACAACCTGGGTGCAGCGAGTATTGCATAAACTCCCATCATAGCTTCCCGTGCGGTTGAGCACGGTGGTAATCGGATTTGTATAAGATCTTTCCTGGCAATCGACCTCGATCGGGCACACATAGGTTCCATTCTGGCAGGAGATAGTTCCATCCAGACTGTCAGCAACCGAAAAAGCAATACTGTAGATAGAATCGGTCGAGCAATTTACCAAAACACCACTGAGAACGGAGTCCTCCCACGAAATGGAAGAAGCGCCCTTGCCACGGATATCCGATCCTCTCATACCATGCTGCTCTGTGATGCCGGTATATGAAGATGGTCGAGGAAAGACAATTCGGAGAGGGTCACCCGCCGAATCAGCCGGCTCCCTGATGGTCTGGGTGCCTGTCACGGAAAAGACTGTATCTGCACTCCAAACGATGCCATCGACCGGAAAATGATTCGGAACATACTCCGAACCATTCCATATAATGTGATCCGGATGTATCATCATCGCAGCGTGACCGCTTAAGCAAATTGGCGTACACATCGGGCTTCCATAGCTGAAACTGCCAATTGTTGATGCTACTCCGGAATCCCCCACAATGGTAGGCCATTGAAACAGCAATGCTTCATCGTTAACATAGGAGGAAGTTGGAAAACCCCAAGTCGAGTTCACCACGACATCCGGCCATGATACATACGCAAAGAGGGATGGCTCCATGAGTCCCATTGGCTCTGGTGCGAGGCTGTCGTTGCAATACCCCTCTGCCATGAGGAATGGAAAACTCGCACTGTCCAAAGGCTCTAAGGTTGCAATAAAATATGGCGGAACGGAATTTGCTTGTGGATATGAAGTTGTAACATCAGACAGGTATCCATAGCGGGTGGTTACCGGAGCGCCATCGTTGGCCACTGCGTTCGAGGCAAGATCGACATCTAGCAGGTATTGCGCCTGAGCGATTAATGGCTCATTCTGAAGATTCTTAATACTAAACTTACACACAACCTGACCGGAACCCGCGATCGGGAATTCTACAACATACACGTCCTGAATGATTTCGAACGCATTCGCACCCTGCGGTTCCCAAATCGTTTCGATCGTATCTTTGTTCGGCCCTTTGAAACTTGTTACTCCATCTTGAAGGTATCCATCCGGAGAACCTTTGGGAAAATTTTCGAATCCGTGAAGAAGAAGATGCTGGTTGTTCGTATAGAAGATAGTATCGTTACCTTGATCAATAAGGACAGTTAGATACGATGTTCGGGACGAATTAGTGATAGCAGTCGTGTATGATCCGGCTGGAGCAAAAAAAATAGTAACCAATCCCTGCCCGTCACCTGAAACGTCAGCCTCGACGAAGTTATTGCTCGCCACGAAAGTGGATTGCGCACGCGAGACGAGCGGTGCGATGATAAGGATAACGACGACAACCGAGAGTTTTCGAAGCATAAGAGTTCTCCTTTTGAAGAATGGTAAATTTCATAAAAAAGAACCGAAATGTGTCAGGATTGAATCCCGATTCATGCGGGGGGAATTACGCGAACTGCTACAGGGGAATTACGCGAACTGTTGATAGATCAGATACGCGTTCAAGCCCGCAATAGCCGCAACGACAGCCCATGCAAGAACTTTCAGCCACAACCGGCTGGTAAACCCTCCCATAATTGCCTTATTATTGGTAAACATTACGAGCGGAATTGTAGCAAACGAAAGCTGCACGGATAGAACCACCTGTGAAAGTATGAGTAACTGGTAGATTGCATGGTTTTCAGCATCCACTCCGCCGCCTGTGTTCATTGCAATAACAACTGCGGCGGGAATGATAGCCAAACTTCGGGTAATGAGCCGCCGCAGCCAGGGACGCACCTTCATTTGCAGAAATCCTTCCATCACCACTTGTCCTGCAAGCGTACCGGTGATCGTCGATGCCTGACCGGATGCCAATAACGCCACACCAAAAGCTAAACTCGCAAGGCTCGTACCAAGCAATGGAGTCAGCGTATAATACGCTTGCTGGATTTCAGTAACTATTTTTCCGCGCTCGAAAAAGACTGCTGCCGCCATGATGAGAATAGCCGCATTCACAAAAAATGCGAGATTAAGCGCAAAGATCGTATCGAACGCATTGTATCGCAGAGCGGAACGAATTTCCTTGAACGACCGCCCTACCCTCCTCGATTGCACAAGATGCGAATGCAAATAAAGATTATGTGGCATCACGGTCGCGCCTAAAATTCCAAGCGCAATATACAGGCTACTGTTCGTAAGCTTTGGTGTAACTAATCCATGCGCGATTTCCGGCCATGCAGGGTGCGAGAGATAGATCTCATAAAGATAACACACGCTCATGGTCCCGATAAGCGCGAGAATAACCGCTTCAAGTAAACGCACACCACGGCTTTGAAGCAAGAGAATAATGAGCACATCGAACGCCGTAATAAGCACAGCCGGCAGCAGCGCAATATGAAACAATAAATTGATGGCGATGGCGCTTCCCAATACTTCCGCCAGGTCGCACGCGACGATTGCAATTTCTGCAACGATCCAAAAGAATATTGCCGTTGGCTTCGAGAACCGTTCCCTGCACATCTGCGGCAGATCGCGTCCCGTAACGACACCTAATCGACTTGAAAGAATTTGAAGCAGAATTGCAACGAGATTACTCGCAAGGATCACCCAAAGCAAATCGTAATTGAAACGGGAACCGCCTTCGATATCCGTAGCCCAGTTACCCGGATCCATATAACCGATCGCCACCAGGAATGCCGGGCCTGAAAATGCAAATGTTCTGCGGAGTATGCCCCGCGATTTATGCGGTTCGATAAGCTGTGGCTCGGCCCAATCGAGATTGGGAGCTTTATGCACGATCGATTCACCTTGCAAGCCTCTGGCGAAAGGATTCGTCATACTACCCTTCCAAAGATTTGCGTCGCTGCTTCCGGAGCCAGCGAAACCGGCTCACCTTTGACCACAAGGTTGAACGGCCCGCCAAACGGCTGCTGACCGTGAAATTCAATGGCCGCGCCCGGAAGAAGTTCCAGTTTCTCCGCATAGCGCAGCAATGCCGGGTCATCCTGCAACCGCGAAATGATGAGCGTTGAACCAATTTCTGCGGCACACAACGGAATCTCATTAATGCTTGGCATCCGGCCTTCCGCAGTCGGAATGGGGTCGCCATGCGGATCGAAATCCGGATGCCCGAGCTTTTCCGCAATCCTTTCTTCGAACAAGGGACTAATATGGTGTTCTAACCGTTCCGCTTCCGCATGAACCTCGTCCCAATGATAACCAAGTTCCCGCACCAAAAAAAGCTCGATAAGCCGGTGCTTACGAATCGTTTGCAGCGCAGTGCGTTCGCCGAACGGCGTCAGATGAATACCCGACGCTGGATGCACGCGGATGAGCTTCAGTGCCGCTAATCTGCGAAGCATTTTGCTAACCGCCGGCGCACTGACGCCAACGCGCCGCGCAATATCGCGCGAGGAGATCTCACCCTGCGATTCCGCTTTGTAGATCGCTTTGATATAGTCTTCGATGGAGGGAGTATTCATATCCATTCGAATTAACCTCGGTTAACATCATCAGGTTCCGTCGGTAAATATCTTCGGCTTCTGAACTCGAATACCCGTATGCCGGAACGACAGACTTCACACCGCCGTTAAATGCCGCGCTTCGGCAAAAATGACATCGCAGACCGTTCCTTCGGTCTATTCGGAGAGGTGGCAGAGTGGTCGAATGCGGCAGTCTCGAAAACTGTTGTACCTTCGGGTACCGTGAGTTCGAATCTCACCCTCTCCGCTGCTGGCAAAAGATGAAAAGTGTCGTTCATTCACTCACTACGTGGCAGGATAGAGCCTGCTATGTATCTCCTTTCTACGCTTACCGCTCCAGGAACCATGTATTCCGCTAACGACACCGATCAAGGCATACGACATTCCCGCAAATCCGATTAACTCGCCCGGTAATACATTCGCCAGCGTCAGCGAAATCACACCGACGCAGCAGAACATGATCATCTCCCTCATCACATGCTTCGTATCCCAGATTTCGAGTTCCGTTAGCGCTAACTTCACGCGCGTACGATACGCATGATGATACATAAATCCAAAGACAGAAAAAACTGCGATATACCCTATTGCATAGATGGTAAACATCTGTGATATCTGATCGTAACTCGTGAACAAAGCGAGGGTCGCCGGACTCTTTGGCTCGATGATCGTCATCCATAGCGACACAAAAACGAATTTCAGCGGATATGTATAAAACAATACCACAAACAACAGCACCATTGTAAGCACCATGGACTTCATATCCTGAAGATTGTATCGCCGGTAAAACTGATAGTGCAAGTACCACACGGCCATCAATTGCACAAAGCAGGCTGCAAATGGAACGAAATCTCGTAACTTAATCACGAGATCGTTATACGTTTTCGGAACTTCCGTCGAAACGATGAGCAGCGTAACCGCGAAGGCGAACACCGCATCGCTCAGCCCTTCAATGCGCGATATTTCTACGCCCCGCCACCGGAACCCTTCCCGCGCACCGAGCTTTTTCGAAGCCGCCTGTTTACTGAACATACATGAATAACCCTAAAAAATCCATCCTGAAAATCCGCGAAATCCTGTAAATCGCGGTTCAGGCCACCTTCATCCGCCGCGCCATTTCTTCCTCCGATACATCCTCAATATGCGTAGCGACCCACCAGGAATTCCCTGCCGAATCCTTCACTCCGCCGTGACGGTCGCCATAGAACTGATCCGCCGGTTCCATGATGCTCGTAGCGCCGGCTGCAAGCGCGCTGCGGTAAGCCGCATCGCAATCCGGGAGATAGAGATAGAACGACGCTGGCTGCGAGGGCCACTCCGGTGCCCTTGCACCCGCAAGCATCAGCATCGAATCCCCCACTTTTACTTCGGCATGCATCACGTTTCCATCGGGCGACCGCATCACAGACTTGCTCTCGGCCCCAAATGCTGAAATAAGAAAATTCATCACCTCTTCCACGCCATCGACCATAATGTATGGCGTGACCGTATGATGCTCTTTGGGAATATAGTTTACTGACATATTTTTCAGTTAGTTGTTTGTTAGAAATAGGTGCCTTTTATAAAAACGTCTGCCGCGGCGGATGCTTCATGAACTCTGCCCTAAATAAGCCGCGTTTGCCATTTGTTCCTCAGGAAATAGGTGCCTATTAAACGCAATTGAATTGTCATTTAATGAACTATATTTTACTTTAAGTCAACCATTCATGAATTTATGCATCTTTCCCCATTCGTAATTCGTCATTCTTAAATCGTAATTGATACAGGGTGCCCATCAAAGCAATTACTAATATACGACATCCTCATACCAAAAGCAAGGAATCTCAAAATTATTGTGAAAATTATCGAATAGGAAATGCGATCATAGCAGGTGATTCGTGTAGTCACCGGGAGTATACTCTCGGTGACTACACGAGTATAACGCATGGGGT
The DNA here is from genome assembly GCA_963776895.1 of Ignavibacteriota bacterium. Classification (GTDB taxonomy): domain Bacteria; phylum Bacteroidota; class Ignavibacteria; order Palsa-1295; family Palsa-1295; genus PALSA-1295. Next base: position 359,856 of record CAVZOL010000009.1, read on the forward strand.
GGATTAATCGCTTCCTTATTTCAATCGTCATTTCGGGACTAATCCCCTATTCGCTCTCTGGCTTCAAAGTAAATAGATTCGTGTTAAATCTGGGAATGACATATCCAACCCGTCCGTTTCTAAGCCCCATGAAGATCACACGAATATTTCTTACCACTTTTCTATTTACCGTTGCGGCAACCGGCGCAATGGCACAAACGGGCGTGGAGCGAAGCGCAATGCTGGGTAAGTGATTATGTTCGAGCTTCCCCTCGAACCCCCTCACCCTCCATTGCGTTAAAATAACTCATGCAAGAAAGCATTACCATATCCATTCCGAAAGAGATTAAGCGGGCATTGGACCGGGAGCGCAAGGCAAAAGGGATTTCGCGCAGCGCGGTCGTTTCCGATGCATTGAAAAAATATCTCGCTCTCCGCGAGATCGCGGAACTCCGTCAGAAGATGATTCCCAAAGCGCGCGCGCAAGGCATCTATTCCGATGAGGACGTTTTCGCGCGCGTCTCGTGAGAATTCTCTTCGATACGAATGTCCTGATCTCGGCCATCATTACTCCGGGCCTTTCGGCTGAAATTCTCGATCATTGTATCGTAAATCATTCCGTTATCACCTCGGAATACATTCTTGAAGAGCTTCGTGAAAAGCTCGCGCTAAAATTCGATTACACTGATTCCGAGGCTTTAGCTGCAACACATATCATTAGAAAACAATCGGTTGTGGTAATGCATGAAAACCTTCCCACACGCATATCCCGCGATCCAGATGACGATAACGTCCTTGCTGCTGCCGTAGCCGGAGTGTGCGATTTCATTGTAACAGGAGATAAAGATTTGCTCGTCCTAAAAGAATATCAAGGCATACCCATCTTCACGCCGAGAGCATTTAAGGATGTAATGGGCTTTTGAGTGGGAACAGACATTTTCGCGGGAATGACATATCCAACCCGTCCGTTTCTAAGCCCCATGAAGATCACACGAATATTTCTTACCACTTTTCTATTCACCGTTGCGGCAACCGGCGCGATGGCGCAAACGGGCGTGGATTCGCCATTGCAGCAGGATGTCCAGTCAGATGATACCGGCGCCATTCTTACCGATCTCAATACCAATCCTGCGCTCATCAACCAAAAGAATGAGGATGGCTGGACTCCACTCGCCACCGCAGCCTTCAGCGGCAAAACGAAAGCCGCCCGCATCCTGCTCGAGCGCGGAGCCACCGTGAACGTCACGGATGAGGATGGCGAATGCCCACTCAGCCTTGCGTCAGCCAACGGTCACACGAAGATCGTCGAGATGCTTCTCGCGCACGGCGCGAAAGTCGATAAAGCAAATGAATCGGGCGAGACCCCGCTGTTTCAAGCTTCATCCAAAGGGAAGGCTGATGTCGTAAAACTATTGCTTGCCTCGCACGCTAATCTCCATAAACCCCGCCTCGCTGACGATATGACTCCGCTCAATGTGGCGAGTGAATCGGGGTACGATAGCGTGGTGCAAATTCTGCTTGCCGCCCATGCTCCGGTTAACCGCGCCACGCACGCGCCGGATGAAGAATCGAATGGATTTACTCCGCTCCATTTTGCGGCCCAGGGTGGCCATCTCGACGTCGTAAAAACGCTGCTCGCGCATGGCGCGAATATCAATGCCCGCGCCGCCAACGGGAACCAACCCATCCATCTCTCGACGAGTTGGCATGGGAACGATGCCACGATGGAATATCTCCTCTCGAAGGGAGCGAAAGTCAACGCGCTGAACAAATATCATCAAACCCCGCTCATTTTTGCAACGTGGGAAGCGCGAACCTCCGCGATGGTAAAGCTGCTGCGCAAAGGCGCCGATCCGAATATCGGCGATAGCATGGGCGATACGCCGCTGCATCTCGCGTCCCACGCGGGCCGCGTTGAGCTTGTGATGGATCTGATCTCGCTCGGAGCGAAACCTAATCTGCAAAATAAAAAAGGCCAGACCGCGCTCATGCTCGCCGTGCAAGGGAACTACGATGCCGTCGTCGATTCGCTGCTCACGAATCACAGCGATCCTAATCTGAGAGATAGATCGGGCCGAACCGCGCTCTTCTATCTCGATTCCGAAAACTTTCAGTTCATCGCCCACCTGCTGACGACGTTTGGAACCGATACTACGCTCATCGATAACGACGGCCTGACCGCATCGGAATTTTTGCGCAGCAAACACTATGATGTGGTGGTGAAGTATCTTGCCGACCCGTATCATTAATGGCGGCATGGCGTAAGCGCAACATGGCGGTTCCCGAAGAAGCGCGGCACGATGCCTATGCCGCGCTGCGCATTCGCGATTTCCGCATTCTTCTGCTGACGCGGCTTGCCATCACGCTCACCGGGATGATGGAAGTCGTGGTGGTGCGGTATCAAGTCTATGGCTTGACGCACGATCCTCTTCCCATTGGAATAGCCGGACTCGTCGAAGCGATTCCCACGCTCCTTGTTGCGCTCTTTGCCGGCGATATTGCCGACCGCATGGACCGCCGAAAGTTAGTCCTCCTTTCTCGCGCTGCGCTCATCATTTCCTCGGGAGGATTGCTCGTGCTTTCGTTCCTGATGCCAAGCCTGTATCCGACAACCGGGATTTTCCCCATATACGCGATGGTCTTCATTGCAGGCGCCGCGTCTGGATTCTTAGGTCCGGCCACCTTCGCTTACAATGCGGAACTTCTGCCGAAAGAACTTTACGGTAACGCCGCTGCGTGGAACAGTTCCACCTGGCAGACGGGCGCGATCCTCGGTCCTACTATCGGCGGACTCATCGCGGGATACTTTAGCATTTCCGCAGCGTATGTGGCCGATGTCGCGCTTACCATCGTTGCCGTGCTGGCAACGTTCCTCATTGCCCGAAGGCCGTTCATCCCAAAAATATCGAATGAAACGAGAATACAGAGCATCAAGGCTGGATGGAAATTCGTATTCAGCAGGCAAGCAATATTGGGAGCTATTTCGCTCGATCTGTTTGCCGTGCTCTTCGGCGGCGCTACGGCAATGCTCCCCGTTTATGCCTCGGAGATCTTTCACGTTGGCGCGCAGGGGCTGGGCTTATTGCAAGCCGCGCCATCGGTTGGAGCAGTACTCGTTTCCGTGCTATTCGCGCATTACCGTTTGCGCGGAAATGTTGGCAGACAAATTCTGCTCACCGTATGCGCATTCGGAATTGTGATCGTGCTGTTCGCAATAACCAGCAATATCTATCTTTCACTTGCGCTGCTGGTGCTCTATGGCGCAACCGACAGCGTAAGCGTCATCATTCGTTCCACTGTTTTTCAACTGATGACGCCCGACGAAATGCGCGGGCGCGTCGGTGCGGTCAACGGCATGTTCATTACCACCTCCAACGAGATCGGCGCGTTCGAATCCGGTTTAGCGGCTAAGTTAATGGGTCTCGTTCCATCCGTAGTGTTTGGCGGAGTAATGACACTCGTGACCGTCGGCGCTGTTGCCGCAATCGCTCCAAAACTGCGCAAACTGCGCGGCGAAGATTTAGCAGTTTAGAATTTGGAATTCATTCTTTGTAGTGGCGCGGTTCCCGCGCTTCTCGCAATCGAGAAAAGTCATAAATTCGGCAAAATCTCGAAAGCGCGGAGACCGCGCCACTACACGTTATTTCAATTATCCCCTTTAACTCATCTTGAACTTAATTGGAAATTTCAATCGTTAATCCTTCACAATGAATCACATTCAAAAGATCACCATCAAACACTGTGCGTTCGCCACGCTAATTATGGGCATGGCAATCGTTACCATTGCTGTGACGAACTCCTGCTCGTCCCACACGCCAAAACCGGCGACAGCGGTTCCCGATCAGGCGTTTCAGGATACCATTCATTTGGTGTCGAGTCCGGAAATGGTTACGCTCACGAGCTTTGGCGCGGCGGACACCGTCCAGCTATGGCAATCGTGCCGATGCTTGTTTACGCTGCAGCAAACCGGACAGGGCGGCGATACGAAATTCTTTCTCGTCCATCGCATTGACCCCGATACCGGTTTTCTTCCGCTTCACGAAATTGCGTTTGCTGCGCCGGCAAGCGGGAAGGTAAATCAACCGTATTCCGCGTGGTACGCTTTCTCCACCATAGACCATTTCAGGAACACAAAATACGACACCGTGCGCGTGAGCGGGTATTTTAAATAAGAACTTGTGTTAATACAAAATTTACCTCGTAATCGCAAGATTAATATAGTTCACCTGATTCCCCACGCGAACTCGGCAGACGTAATTCCCGGAGGGCAGCGTTTCTGTGCCAAGCGAAATGGATTGTGGGCCAGCGTTTAAATAATCTTCGGAAACGAGCCGAACCTGATTGCCGAGCACATCATAAATAGCAATTTGTGTGAGGCTACGTTCCGGCAATGTGAAGGTTAGCGTCATGCCGCCATTCGTGGGATTAGGGAACACTTCCGGATTGAACCAATCGGGCACCGGCACGGACGGACTTACACCGTCGAGCGCGCAGGAACCGTGTGAAAGGCAATCATCCGCCCCCGGACAATACAGCTTCTGAAATTCACAGCTATCCTCATTTGTCAGTTGAAGAGGTGGCTGATTGGGACTAATGACCGGTCCCATTACAGTATGGAAGCCACCGTCTATTGCATGGGGATTAGGAATATAGGCAGTGCCATTTAAGATCCACGGAGGGTTCTCGGTATAACAATTGGAGCAGGTTATGTTATGAAGAGTATCAACCTGATCGGGATGGGTCATACCAAGAAAATGTCCTATTTCATGTTCCATGAGCTGATAGAAGCTGATGCTACTGAAACCAGTATATACGGATGGAATGCCTGTCTGTGAGGTGTAAAAACCATATTGGGGAACCGAATGCAGGATGTATTTTGTGTATGCTGGATTAGGAACAATCGGAGTTACCGATTGTTCGAAAAAATTGTATGTTACGTTCAATTGGATATAACGAGCGAAAGTCGGACATACCGACGTGTCGTCACATGCAGGAAATCCAGACTGTGCCCAGCCTCCGACTGCCTCAGCCGGAACGCCGACAGCATCCTGTCCAGTGCCAAAATCTCTGGCATTCGAATCCATTACAACGTGCAGGCAGCATCCGCTCAACGAAACTGAGGGAGGAACGGGTGGCTCGCAGATGTTAAGCCAGTTGTGAAGCGCATTATTTGCGTCGGTATCGGCCAGAGCTTGGCTCCAAATTGTATCGTATGGAACGTCGTTGCCAGTGAAGTGTCGCGTCGAATCGGTTTGGTATGTGGTATATTGTGCTTCATAATCGATGAATGCTTCGAAATCATGACTCCAATAATTATTAGCAAAGTTTGTGGCTGTATCATCTAATCCTGTCGTATTTATTTCTTCCGAGCCACTATCTGCAAAAAAATTAATACTATCCAAGTTCCATTGCTCCAGACCAGCAACATAAGCGCTGGAATCGGAAAGCCAGTAAGATGCATCGTGGTTATATGGAACAGCCCATGGAGGCTGGAGGAAGGTAGAATCCGTTAAGCAGCTATCACGATAATTATTCCAGACTGTTGTTCTGCCTGGGGGCATCTCCGTGAAAGCCGGCACACCCGTCTGCGGCTGATAAATACCCTGTGAGGGCATATTATCAACCGTGACACAGGAGGGAATAAAAGACATCGTTGGCGAGCCGTCCTCGTGCGGAGAATTCGAGCACATATAATATTGTGTGCCGCTGTCTGTGCAGAAATAGTACACAAAACATTCGTTGCAGCAATTGAGGGTGCAGGTCGCTTGCGCAAACGCACGATTCGAAATCGGAATCAACAATAGCGGAACTATTACAATTAGGCGCTTCATGATTAGTTACTCCTTAATTAATGATTTAGATTATGGAGTAATAAGAGCAGTAATTTTCGCTCTCAATGCTGCCTTCCATGCTGAAACAGTAAGATATGTTCCGCCTAAGTCAAGATCGTCATGCGGGTATTGCACGATTCCATCCACGACAGGATACATTCCGCAACTACTTCCGAAAGCAACAGATGGCTCGGCCGTGAAAAAGTAATTTGTGCTATTGTTTCCAACACCCGTAAAACAAAGGAATATGATATACTCCTGCCCCGGTTTTATCCACCCCCCGAGCATGGGGCTCATCTCATTGTTTGGGTTTAGCTTCCACTCGGGCGAATATTCGAATTGAAGGCATGTGCCCGTGCTCGCGGTATCAGCAGGGACAGCCGAAGTAGCAGGCGTGCCGCAGTCCTAACGTTGAAGCTCCTCTTTCGCCCGCCTTAGGAGACTCAGTACATGCTGGAACCCATTTTCCCTTGATCTCATCGTTAATCACACAATTGACGAGGATGGCGTCCTTAGCGACGTTGGCAGTTGGGTCGGAAAAGCAGGTGGTATCCGAAACCGTAACGTCCGAAATAATCAAAGATGAAAGAAGCACATACGCAATGCCCGTCGGCTCAATCTGGGACACCTGTTTTATAAAAGCATACTTCGCCTGACCAGGATCGGCTTGGTACGGGTATGGCTTCTTTCCATAGTCATTCCAATTATAATATGAAATCGGATTATCATCCTGAATTTGATAGAGATTACTCGCTATAGTCTGCGCGGTATCGTTCCACGAGAGGGAATTAATATAGCTCGCGATTGCTGGCTCTGGTTCGAGTCGCATGAGGTCGTCGAGCCACAGATACGCTGTAGTAACCGCCGAAGGTTGGCCGAGATATAACGGAGGTGCGGACGTATCGAGCGGGATGCTATAAAGCAATGCTCCGTAATATGCGGGGATTTGTGCGTGGGACGTATTAACCACGAAAACCACGCTAAGAAGAAGAACGGGGAAGATGATTCGTTTCATAAAAATCCTTTCAGAAGTTAATGTTTGCTAAAAGAAAACGCACGTTGCTATGTCCTGAATATAAATATACGACATTTTTTATCGCACACACACTAATGGACTGTCAACCCATTGGACTGTTGATTGTCGTGTCTGTTTTTAGTAATTTATATTTGTGAAAAAAAGTGATAGTAAATTGCTCCGAAGGGTCGGTACTAATCTTAGAAAATTGCGCGAAAGTAAAGGAATATCTCAGGAAAAATTCGCGGAGTTGTGTAGGCTGCATAGGAACTATATAGGTGAAATTGAAAGAGGAGAAGCCAATTTAACTTTTATTACTTATGAAAGAATATGCCATGCGCTAAATGTAGATCCCGCCTCACCTTTCACTGCTCCCAAATAAAAATAACGACGACTTCCTTCACTTTACAGGAACCGCTTTTGCCTTCTGGCAATTTACAGGGCTTCTGTTATTCGCATCGCTAATTTTTAGCTAAAAAGGCTGATTCCGGCGATTTCCTTCAGTTTTTAAGTAGTTTCATACATTCGGTGGGGACCACCCCCAAACCCCCTCCTTAAAAAGGAGGGGGATATTCTAAAAACAACGTCACGAATCCATGAAGAAAAATTCTCTTTTTGTAACGATCGTCATTTCAACGGCTTTTGTCGCTGCCGTGCTCATTTATATGTTTATTTTCGGCGCGGATATGCACTTCGCCGATGCCGCCACAAAAGAGCATCCGAAGGATGTAATGGGCATCATCTATACGGGCGGAATTATCGTGCCACTGCTGCTCATGCTTACGATCATGGTCTTTACGTTCATCATCGAGCGTTTCTTTTCGCTTGCGAAGGCGAAGGGCACTGGCGATCTCGGCAAATTCCTGGCGAATGTGGAAGCAAGCCTCAATGCCGGCAATGTCGATGGAGCCATTGAACTCTGTGCAAAACAGCGCGGAACCGTGGCCAATATCCTTCGCGCCGGACTCGAAAGCTTCAAGAAAGTACGTAACGAGAACAGCATGGCAGCCACGCTGAAGCTCGCGGAAGTAAAGCGCACCATCGAAGAAGCCACGAGCATCGAAACACCGCTTTTGGAGCGCAATCTGATCGGCCTTTCGACGATCGCCTCCATCTCGACAATGGTCGGTCTGCTCGGAACGGTGCTTGGTATGATTCGGTCGTTCCGCGCACTTGGCGAGCAGGGCGCGGCAAGCGCTACGCAGCTTTCGATCGGTATTTCTGAGGCGCTCGTGAACACGGCATTTGGAATTTTCGGCGCTATCATCGCCATCGTATTCTACAATTTCTTCACCACAAAAGTCGATGGGTTTATCTACACGATCGACGAAGCATGCCTGAATCTGGTCGAAACGCTCGAAACCCGTTTTCTGACAAAGGCGTCCGCATAAAAATGTAGCGCCGGCGTCCTCGCCGGTCCCCGTCTATTAGGGGATAGGGGAACCGGCGAGGACGCCGGCGCTACAAAAATTGAGATAAAAAATTACGAACATGGCAAAAAACAAAATAAAACGCCACAGCTACCGTTTGGACATGACCCCGATGGTCGATGTCGGCTTTTTGCTGCTTACCTTTTTCATGTTGACAGCGAAATTCAAGCCGCAGTCGGATGAACCGCTCCAGATCGAGCTTCCGGTTGCCATTGCTGACACCACCAAGCTTCCGGACGCCGAATATCGCAACGATAGAGGTTGGCCTTAAACCCCGCCCGAACGGACAGGTCGATACCATCATCGAATACGGACTTTCGAATGATAAGGATCGTGCGCCCATCTACAAACCGCTGAATCTTCAAGACCCGAAAACCGGGCAACCACTAACCCCCGCACAGCTTGCGATGAAAGCAGGTGTTGTTGTCACAAAAGCTGCAGCTCGAAAACGTCGTTTTGCAAACCCGCTTGCAGAACCCCTCGAATGCGCTTTGCGATCAATGCGGATTCTGCCGTGACTTTCGGCACGATCTACTGACGTCATGCACGCCTTACAGAAAAATGGCGCAACCCGCATGAATTTAGTGACCATGAATAAAGAAAAAGGATAACCAGATACCCAAACAACTCGAGGGTTTCGTGAATAAAGAATAAGGAAATATCTCATGGCTGAAATCGTTCAAAGTGGAGGAAAGAAAGGCAAAGGCAGAAAGCGCGCCCGCTTAGGAGTTCGTTTGGATATGACTCCGATGGTCGACGTCGCGTTTCTGTTGCTCACATTCTTTATGCTGACGACCACCCTGCTTACTCCACAGGTCATGGAGATCACGATGCCGCCGGATTCGAAGATACCGGTCGAGATCGCGGAATCGAATTTGCTGACACTTCGCATCCGCGCGGATATGGCCGTCTTTTGGAATATGGGAACCGAAGCGCCGCAAAAGATCGCCGAGAGCGACGTTCCAAAGATACTCAAGGAGCATCTCCAGATCAATCCGAAGCTTTCGACGCTCATCAAGATCGACCGCAAGGCAAAATACCAAACGCTCGTCACGATGGTGGACGATCTCAACGAAACGGAAGCCGAGCTCCATCAAACCGAAAAACGATTTAGCTTGGTCGCCATGGACGATACGGATCTGAAATTGGTGGGAGGAATGTAACAATGGCACTCAGTAATTTAATATCGGAACAGCTCGAACAATACGGGGGCGTTGATCTTAAGAAAAACCAGAACCGGTATTTCTCGAATGCGCTTGGTATTTCGATCGCCCTGCATTTGCTTCTGGTTTTGATTTACGTTGGCTGGACGTGGTTCTCGACCGCCGATGAGCGAGCGCACATTCCACATGTCCATTCCGTCATTGATCTCGCGCCGCCTCCATCCATCGATAACGAGGATGTACAACCTGTCACCCCACCTCCGCCAAGTAATGTCGTGAAACCGAATCTTGGTGTGCCGGTGCCGGTTCCCGATGCCATCGCGCCGCAACTCACGCTGCCGGATATGAATCAGCCGACGCCACAGGCTATCTCGGGCAATGGCCCGGTGACGGCAAACGCGCCGACGGAATTACATATTGCAGCGCCCGTCAAGGAAGAAGCTCCCGGTATCGACGATTTTGTCAGCCTTGACAAAGAACCGGAACCCGTGCAATCGCTCGAATCGCTTATTAAATACCCCCAGGTCGCCCAAAGAAGCGGGCTGGAGGGAGACGTCGTTTTACGAGTATTGGTCGGGAAGACCGGAAGCGTCGATAGTATTGTGATAGAGAAATCGAATTATGATCTTTTCAAGGATGCTGCAATCGACGCGATGAAGAAAGCGAAATATACCCCAGCAGTACAGAATGGATCCCCCATTAGAGTTTGGACCGATGCGGTCATCCATTTTAAGTTGAAATAATTTTTCTTCTATAGTTGCGGCGTGGAATTTTTCAGCCCAACTACACCCATCCACTGCAACAGATTAACTCAGTAATTGTGGGTGGGAGCGACATATTAGCACACTCACACCATGCCACCACCCACCTCCCGCCGGAAGATCGAACGGCCACCGAACAAGATCGCCGCGATCGTCTATCTCCTGATCGGATTCATGGCGCTGGGCGTCGCCGCTTTTGTTTTGCTGTATCAAAAGTCGGTCGCTGGCCCTACATCCAATGCGTGGATCGGCTTTGGAATAGTCATTGCGCTCTACGGCGTGTTCCGAATCTATACCGGAGTCTCCACCCTACGCAAAGCCGCGAATATGAATAATTCCCATCCTATGAATGGACAGAGTTCCGAATCTAAACTGCCGCTTTCATGATGACGCGCAGATCGTTCATTCCCCTGCTGGCGCTGGTGCTCCTAACCTCGTGTGGCAAACAGGATAATTCCCCAACCACCGAAACTGCGACCTCCGGAAGCTTTCAGCTCGTGGCAGATGAAGTGCTCAAACCCGCGATCGACAGCCTTGTTACCGGCTTTATGATTGAGAATCCCGGCGCGACTATTACCGTGAAATACACGAGCGCCACGGAAGCCGTGCTCGATCTCCTCAATCACGAGACACGAGCGATCATTATTGACCGCCAGCTTACGCCCGCCGAGCGGCTCATCGTCGAAAAAGATTCCGTACCACTGCCGGATTACCGGCTTGCCGAAGACGGCATTGGTTGCATCGTTTCTGCAAAAAATCCTGCAACCACGATCCGCAAAAGCGATCTCCAAAAAATGTTTGCCGGAGAAACGACCACTTGGGGCGACGTTACGCTGGTGCTTCCAGCCTATCCATCGAGCACGGAATATGTGCTCAATTCCACATTGAATAACGGCAATGAACCTAAATCGAAATATCTGATGCGGTTTACCACAAGCGATAGCATCGCCGCGTATGTTGCCAGCCATCCAAAAGCCATAGGATTCATCGGCTCCGCATGGAAGCACGCACTCGAAGCAAAGGGCGATTCGAGCATAAAAGTGCTTCCGGTCATTCCAGCGGATTCCAGCTCGCGCGGCCTTATAGAGCCTGTTCTCTTACACATGGCCTATATTGCTGAAGGACTATACCCGCTCGTTACGAAAGCTTATGGATATTCGTACCGAGGTTCCGAATACGCTGCCGCGTGGTTTTCTGGCCTACGCCTCCACCGCGCACGGACAGACCGTATTTAAGGATTTCGATGTGCTGCCGATCACCCAGCCCATCCGACTCGTACCGAGCAAGTAGAACCAGGATTTACAGGATTGACCAAGATTTACAGGATTGACCAAGATTTACAGGATTGACCAAGATTTACAGGATGGATAGGATTGCCCGGATAAGGCACCCTGAAATTATCCATATTTAAATCAATGCATTTTCCCCGATTCTACGAATAATTTTAGGAAGATAGTCGTTTGCATCACCTCATGAAACGTTTTTTCTACATCCTTCTCGTTTTTTCCTGTTTTTCGCCAAAAACGAGGGCACAGACGCACGATGCCCATGTCGATGCAGCGGTAAAACTCGTCGATCTCGGTAATGCGCGCGAAGCCACCGACGATCTTCGCAAGCTCGTTGCTGCCGACCCCAAGAATGCCGAGGCCCATGCCGGTCTTGCCATTGCGCTCCTCGCCCAGAATCAGACTACCGAAGCTCTTACGGAAGCACAAGCCGCGTTCGATATTGACCGGCATTGCGAACTTGCCCGCATTGCGCGCGGCATGGTCTATGGCAAGCAGGGAAAAGTTGAAGATGCGCTCAGCGAGTTCCATCAGGCCATCAAGATCGACCCCAAAGATGTTGGCGCAATGGTTGCGCTCAGCCGCTATTATATTTCCATCGACTCGCTCAAACCCGCCGAGATCACACTTTATCAGGCACAGCAACTTAATGATAAAGATGTGCGCTCCTATATCGGCCTCGCGGAACTATACGAACGCCAGCACATCCGTGACCTCGCGATCGGCCAGTATGAGCAAGCCATCAAGATCGATCCCAATGACGAGCGCGTCCATGTGGCGCTGGCAGGTCTTTATCTGCGCACGCAAAAATATGATGAGTCTGCGAAAGAGTGGCTACAGGTCATTCGTATCGACTCGAATTATGCCGACGCGTATTATCAAATTGCAAGCCTGTATTTTTTAGGAAAATTATATCCCAATGCAGCCCAGTTCGCGGATCGCTATGTAAAACTTCGGCCTAATGATATCTATGGCCAATGGCTGCTTGCACAAGCCCTGACCGAGGCCGGGCAATACCAGCAGGCCCTCCCGGCACTGCAGGCCGTTGCATCGAATGATTCCCTTCGCGCGCTTTCGCAACTGTTGCTCGCGCGCAGTTATTTTTATTCGAAAGACTACCAGAAAGCGCTCGGAATTTATATAAGCGCAAAATCGCTCGGCCCGAAAGATCTGGCCTTTTATGGCGATGCACTTATTGTTTCCGGCGATACCGCAGGCGGCATCGAACAATTGAAAAAGTCCCTGGTTGGCGATACCGTCCACACACCGCAGGAAAAGCTCCAGACGGAAAATGCCATCGGCCAGTTGTTGTATCAGCAAAAACGGTATGAAGAATCCGCACAGGAATTTGAACAGATCGCTAATGCAAATCCTTCGGTCGATGCCTATCTTTCAGCAGCCGAGATATACGCTTACGCCAAAAAAACGGATTCCGCAAATTATTATTGCAATAAAGCGCTTGCGATCGATCCCAAATCTCTGAAAGTCCTGATGCAACTGTCGCTCGATGCGCTTCCCAGCGACTCCACGGACGATGCGCTTGCGATCTTCGCCAAATTTGCCGAAACAGCCAAGAGCGTTAATTCCATAGATACTGCGGCCCTTGCCGAAGGGTTTGTATCATTCCATTATTTTGCCTTGAAAGATTGGAAAACCGTCGTCGAACATTTGGCGCCGGCGGTAGAAACCTTAGAAACGACGGCCTCACCCTATCGCGTAAGCTTCACGCTGGCTCTTGCCCAATCGTATCATCAATTACACGAATTGGACAAAGCAAAAAAATATTACGAGAAAACATTGGAACTCGACCCCAACAACGAGGGAGCAACACAAGGACTCAATTACCTAAAACAGACGCCCTCCGGAAAAAAGAAATAAGCGCTGCATTCTGAACGATGCAATTCAAACTCTGCTTGAGCGCCTGGGCGCTTGCTCTCCTGCTGTTTACCTCGTGCGGCACGGTTCCCAAAACTTCGGTAACAGAAACACCGCTCGGATCGCCGCGCGCGTCAGCCGATGATTCGCTTTTTGCGCGCGTGCTTCAACGGGCCGTGCAGCCGGATGGAAGAATAAGCTATCAAGAGCTTCGATCCGATTCGGAACTTACCGAATATCTGGAACAGATCGCGCTCGTCCGAACGGATGGCTTTAACGCTCGCTCGGAACTACTCGCCTTTTGGATCAATACCCATAATGCCTATGTGCTCGATCTGATCCGGTCGAATCCCGCAATATCCATCGACGATATTCCGGGGTTTCGCTATGCGAAAGTTATCCTCACCGGAGATGCTCAGCATTACTCGCTCGACGACATCGAGCATACCATCCTGGAACATGATTTTCGAGAGCCACGCGCATTCTTCGCCTTATTCGACGGTACGCGCTCATCCCCGAGGCTGCCGGTGGAACCTTATTTGGGAGAGCATCTCAGCGACCAACTCAATGTGCAATTCAGGAATTTTCTTGCCGATTCTACCAAGAATTATCTTGACCGCCGGGCGAATACGCTGTATTTATCCAATATTTTTCAGGAGTACTCCGGCGCGCTCGAAGATATGACGGGTGAACCGCTCACGACGCTTATTCGCGACTTTGCGCCGCAAGCCATGGCCGATTGGATTCACAGGCATCCGGCAATCACTATTGCGTATCTCACGAGAGATAATACGATCAACACCAGCGACATAACTAATTCCCATTCTTATGAACGAAAACCCACGCCGCCCCGAAGAATATCTGGAGGCATTAACTAAAAGCTTCCACGTATTTCTCACGTCCGCTTCGAATTATCCGCGCGCGCTGGTGCGTGAAAAACCTTCTGAGAAAGCCTTCAGCGCTACGGAAGTGCTCTATCATGTTCTGGATGTCGAGCGCTTGTGGCAGCGGCGCATTCGGGGTATGCTCGATGGAACGATGACCACGTTCCAGCAAATGAATCCCGATCAGGTGGCCGCCGATGAGCGCTACAACGAGCGGCCGTATGACGAAGGAATCCCAGAACTAATGCGCGCTCGAAACGAAACGCGCGAGCTCATCCGCAGTATGAAACCCCGCGAATTCGAGATCACCGGAACGCATTCCAAATATGGAGAAATGAATACGTTCAAGATTCTTGAAACATTGACTGACCACGATCATACCCACGCCGCGCAATTAGAGCGAACGCTCGCGCAGGTGTCACAAACAAAAAATTCCGCCCACCATTGATCGTTGCGCTTATCATCGGCGCTATTACCGGCTGGCTTATGTCTATGCCGATCGGCCCGCTCAATGCGGCCGTTATCTCGCGCACGATAAAGTACAGCGCGCGGTTCGGCATTGCCGTTGCCATTGGCGCGGGCCTCATGGACGTGATCTATTGCGGCGGCGCAGCGCAGATCAATGAGTTCCTTGTCGAATCTCCTGTTATTAACTTGTTCTTCGAAGGCGCAGGATTTGCGGCACTTCTGATCCTCGGCATTCGGCAGCTTACGGCAAAAACGGTCGCGCCTCATGAAGCAAACGCAGACAATGGTTCCGATGATAAACCCGGCCGTGGCGAACGTGTCGCCGATGCCGCGATTCACCGAATGCATTTGGAAAAAAAGAGCCTGCTCGGGCCATTCACCATTGGCATTCTGCTCTATGCCACGAACGTAATGGCGGTTCCCGAATGGATCATCGTGTCCGGCCTGTGGCGAAGCTGGGGTTTGCTCGGATCGGGCGTCGATATTAACGCCTCCTTCGCGCTTGGCGCAGGTACGGGAACCATCGGATGGTATCTCGTGCTCATTCGCTGGATCTCGAAACGCCGCCGTGGCTTCAAACCCGCGACCTTGCAGAAGATCAATCTTGGTACGAGCATTGCGATGCTTGCCTTCGCAGCATACTTTGCATACGCGATCCTCTTCGAGACGCATTGGAGCGAAGTGCAGTCCCACTTCATCCATAACACCGGAAGTATTATCGATTCGATTCGAGCGAAGTAAAACTCCACACTATTTGGTATAAGGAGAGGTTTGTTATAGAAATCGCCTTCCGGTGTTAATGTCAAACAGCATTTATGATCATGAGAAGTACTTGTAAAATAACCGGTAATGGTTCGATCATTCGTTATTGTCTTCCGGTCATAGTATTCGTCATGGGCGGATGCGCGCAACAGCCTTCGGTCTATTTGCCGACTTCGCCGCAAGTTCCGCTGTTGTCACATCAAGGAGAAATTCGCTTTGGTATAGCCACGAATGCTGAGAATAATTCCACTGGCGCCACGAACGACTTTTCATCGCTCGAAGCAGCCTATGCCATTACGGATCACGTTGGGCAAATCATTCAGCTTTCGTATAGCCCGACGAATCTCGATTCGAATAACGTCGGGTTTTTCTATGGAGAGATTGGTGCAGGTTATTTTAGTAAATTCGGGGAATTGGGGGAATACGGACATGCTATATTCGAAGCGTATGGCGGAGTTGGATTGGGTCAACTGCACTCGAGAAATCTCAAGATCGACGATGCCTATACTTATTTGGGTTCCGGGATGGTAGATGGCTCGGATTTCACTCAAAAAAACGCTTCGTTCGTTCGGCCATTTGCTCAGGCCAGTATTGGAGCGGAAGGTTCCGTCTTTGCTATCGCGTTATCCTTTCGGGTTTCCTATGTCGAAATGAATCGTCTTCAAACGGATTCGCTCTTTATGGCCAGTCCGAGTGGATATGGAAATAATTTCGCCACAGACACCTCCTATTCTATAAAAAATTCCGAGTTCTTCTTCGAGCCTGCGCTCGTCATACGACTCGGATATGATCCAATCAAAGTGGAAGGAAAATTTTGGTTAGCAACTCCGATCGGACAACCCCCTCAATACCTCTGGGGATCTACCAATGTTTCACTTGGCCTCTCCGTCGATCTAAAACCATAAATCATTATTCCAACCTTTTCTACACATCGAAGAACTCAGGCGGCAAAAAAATTGTAGATAATAGCGGACGGCCCTTCGAGGAAGATACGGTGGATGAGCGATCATCAATCGATGAGCAATCATCAGGGAATGAGCAATCATCCATACGGGACGAGAAATTACCTGGCCCAACACCGGGATAAGCAATCGTCTGCCGCGGAGCAGGGGCCCCATAAGCCATCCTGCTCTGCCACACCAACGGCCTCCGGAGCACAACGAAAAAAGAACCAACAGTGAGCCATAGGGCGCTTGACGCTTGATTCCAACGACAGGCCCTACTCCGCTATCGTAAGTTCGTGGATTAATTGCACTCGTGCTGCACACGCTTTTTCTTACTTTAGGCGCGTGCCGCTCGTTCGAAGCCAACGATTTTACGGTAGCGGAGAACTCCAATACGCCATCGCCGATAGCATTGCTATCCGCAGGCTGAGGGACAGGGGAAGCCAGCGGTCTTTCGTGGATGAGCGATCATGGATGATCGGTCATTCACACAAGGCAGGTGCCCGCTGATACTTGGGAAATTACGGTTCTTGATTCCCTTGTACTGAGTTGCCGCAACGCAGATCATTCGTGAAATGCTTGCGACACCTCACCGGTGGAATTCACTGGCATGTGCGCAGCGATTGCGCCATGTTCATTCCACCGGTCTCCGGAGCAACCATAGGCGACGTATCTTCCTCGCAGGGCCGTCCTTTGGGCAAAGATGAAAGATGAAGTATGAAAGATGAAATGAGAGAGCCAATAATCCCATTCCTATTTCTTGCTTCATTTTTTTTCTTTGTGTTTTCTTCGCCGGGTGCGGTATCCGCGCAATCGGTTTCGAAGTATAATAGCGCAGAAAAGGAATGGGAGCTAAATTCTCCCGCGAAATATTACAGGGTCACCGGGTTAGGATGTGTTTCGGTGGATTCTGCAAACAAATTCCCTCATCCCACCGCGACTCTCCGTGTATTCGATGATCTGCATACCACGATTCGTGTCAGGTTCTCTGAGCTTGGCTTGCTTGGCATTAAGGAAGACACCGTAACCGTGCCCGCATCCCGCACCGGCGATACACTTTGGGAATTCATATCTCCTGACCCGTTTTACATGCTCACGTTCCCAAAAACCGAGTATTATCTCTTCATCGATGTGTGGACGAAAGACGGGAAAAAGCTGCTCGATTCGCGTCCGTTCGAGTGCGATATTAATACCGAGGCTTACAAATCCCTGCATCTTTCTTTCGACCATCGACAAACGACCGGGATGCAAAGCCCCACCTTACGGCGGCATTTTCAGCCAACGCTGCTGCCGCTTTCGATCGAGACGAATCCGGGATGGAGCGCTACGGAAACACTCAATTCCAGCTTGACGTATGCGCTCGTATTCCACGATCCCACCAAGACCGGGAAGCTCGAAATGTCGCTCAGTATGCATCCGGCGAGCATTGGTATCGTAGATTCTGTAATGTGGAAGAAATTTAAGATAAAAGCAGAGACGGCATTCGGTTCCCGTGGATTGGCGACAAGCAGCATCGGCGATTTCATGGTTACCGATACTGCGACTCGACATCTTATCAAAGCAGGATACGAATTTGTTTCGAAGAATGCCGATAGCTCGCTCAATTATGTTGCAGTATTTCTCACGCCACGCGCAATAATGATGCTGCTCGCCCCGATCGATCAGCCGAACCAGCAATTGCAGGTGCAATATTTTCAAGCCATCGCAAGAAGCATGAAACTGGACTGAGATTTATGGGATTAATGAGATTTATGGGATTTTTATTCAAAGCATCATTCACAAAAACCCTCCTTTTCGTCCTCTTTGTCCTTTGCGTCGTTTGGCTCACCGGAAGAGCTCAAACCCCAAAGCCGCTGGATATGCACGGCATTCGCCCCGGCATGATCATGCGGGAGGCTTTTCTCTACGCGCATGAGCCGATCGACACGCTCCAATGGCGTGGCAAGGAAGCTCAAAATCTCTATGCATTCAAGGGAATTTATCTCGACGATACCGGCCAATTTCGCATCACTACCAATGGACAAAATATCACGCGCATTACCTTCATCGCAAAAACGCGCACCAGCGATCAAAACGGAGCAGCGTACCACCAAGCCATACAAAACATCACCAAGCTCCTCGGTAAACCCGCGCAGGATTACCACAACAAATACCGCATCGTAACCTGGAATGCCGGCACGGAGCAGCTTGTCCTCACCACCACCGACGGCGGCAAGTTTTATAGCGTGGCGCTGACGGGTGGACTCAAAAAATAGGTGATTCTGCCACATTCCGACACTCTTTTCCAGCAGACAAGTCTTTTTTATAGTGTGTGTTGGAAGCGTATTCATTAACTCGCTCTTACTTTTCATGAACATCGTGCTTTTGTTTTCTATTTGAAAACATAAAAATCTCGTCTCTTGTAACAGGAAATGCCCCTCCATATATTACAACAACACACGGGCGTAAAAAGTGCCCTAAAAAGCACCTTGTTTTAAAGATAATGAAAATGGAAATCCGAAGATCGATAGCGTCGAAGCCGTCCTGCGCTCGCTTGGGTTGAAACTCTCGGTGGAAGCCGTTGGGGTTTCGGCTACAAAGAATGCTCGTATTTGAGCGAATGAGGCTATCTTTCTACCGGACATCTATTTGGTTGAAACATTTTTGTAACCCGAAGGACTTGGCGCGTTTTACTATTATGAAGAAATCTCTCTTGATCCTGGTTTTCATTTTAGGCACACATTCAGTGGCGTTTGGGCAGTGGGTGCAGACGAATGGGCCATACGGTGGGCACATAGGGTGTTTTGGCAAGGGGAATTCTCACATCGTTGCAGGGACATCGGACGAGAACGGACACTTACGAATCTTTCGATCTTCCGACAATGGGCTTTCGTGGATTGCGTCAGGTAATAATGTGCCTGATAGCGTCGGATTTTGGTGTCTTTCAAATATAGGAGCCAGACTATTGGCCGGAACCCGGGAAGGCGTTTTTATCTCGACAGACGATGGAAGTAGTTGGAACGAATGTGAATCAGGATTAACTGATTCTACAATTATGACTCTTGTAGTAATGGATTCTTTCGTTTTCGCAGCATCCGATGGTGGGAATTTGTTTTTCTCCAGCGACTCCGGCGAGCAGTGGACTGAAGTGAATAGCAAGATTAACGGCAACATCCTTAGTATGACAATTCTTGGTTCGAGCATATTTGCAGGAACTTATGCAAGCGGCATTTTGCAGTCTACTGATGGTGGGAAAAATTGGACGCCTACAAATAATGGATTAAATTATTCATATATCACATCACTCTCAGCTAATGATTCTCTCCTCTTTGCAGGTGGTAATAATGGAGCACTCTATCTCTCACTTGATAGTGGTTCAAGTTGGAACATGATCAATGACACTTCAACACAAAAGATGTATCGACCTTGCGTCACTCTCAAGGATTCCAATATCTTTGTTGGAAGCCTTGAGGGGCTTTTCCGAACTAATAACGGCGGGTTGAGCTGGCAAGAGGTTGACTCGGGATTCGTAACGGATGAAATATCCGCAATTTTTGCCAGCGGACAAACCATTTTAGCTGGAACCGCAGAGGGAGTATATATTTCCTCGAATAATGGCTCGTCATGGATTTATACCGGCGTCCCAGTTCTTGAAACTACTTTTTTAGCAACTGAAGGCCCGAATCTATATTCATGTAGTTACTATGAACCGATGTTTGTCTCAGGAGATGGCGGTAAAACTTGGACATCGCATTCTGATGCTGCCGCTACATCAATGACCGCGATTGGAACAACGGTTTTTGCGGGCTATAACGATAATTCCAACGGGGTATTCATTTCAACAGATAGCGGAAATAGTTGGACGTATTCGACCCCTATTTCCTCAAATAATGGTGTTTCTTCGCTAGCATCAATTGATTCAAATCTTTTTGCCTTAACAGACGTGGGGATTTTTCTTTCTACGGATTTTGGCGAAAGCTGGCAGAATGTTTCTGGAAATACGGGAATAGATAATAATGTGTACAGTTCGGCTTATGCCATGGGTGCGGCAGATTCTAACCTCTTCATATTCGGGGGAAGCAGTTATCTTTCAACGGACTTAGGTTTAGATTGGACTAAAATAAATGTTGTCGTTACTCCTTCCATTCAATGGACGGCACCCACATTTACGCAGTGTGAGGGTGATGTTTTTGTTGTGGATCGTTTTGAAGGAATCATGCGATCGACCGATAATGGCATAACGTGGCAGGGTGTGAACGCTGGGCTACCTGACTCCATTGCTATTAGTTCGTTAGCATCGATAGATAATTATGTTTTTGCTGGAAGTGTAGGCCGAGGGGTTTTTGTTACTCCAAATTTTGGTGAAACCTGGACAGCAATAAATTCTGGGTTATCAGATACCGAAATATTTTCTCTCGCCGTCAAGGATTCGTTCCTTTATGCTGGGACTGGTTCCAGCGGTGTATGGCAACTTCCGCTTTCGGGTATGCCTAAATTATCATACATTTTGGATGTTAAAAACCCCGAAAACGATACAATATTTTTCGATACCATTCCAATAGGGCAAACCTCATTACGAACAGTGACCGCATCCAACGCGGGGAATGGAAAGTTAACCATTCAACCAATTCAGGCTCCGCAAAATGGCTTTGCGACGAGTGACGTCTCAAGCCAAGTGATCCTCGATTCAGGTGAATCCTTCACGTTTGAAGCCTATTTCCAGCCAACGACCCCTGGATTACATTCAGCTCAACTTAACCTTTTATCGGAAGCGAGAGAAGTAACGATCTACTTGTTCGGATTAGCAACAGGACAAGCTGACGTCAATAACAGCAGCTTGCAAACCGGTTTGCAACTAAACGCCTACCCCAATCCCCTCTCCCAATCCGCCACCATTCGCTTTACCTCGGCGGAGAGCGGCGTGGCGCGTGTTACGATTGTGAACCTTCTTGGCGAAGAAGTTGCACGGGTGTTCGAGGGCACACTCAGTGCCGGCGAGCACAACTTCCAGTGGAGCAAGCCCGCAGACTTGCCCAATGGCATGTACGAATGCGTTGTTGAGATAAACAGGAGGGTCCAGCAGGTGCCGATGCTGGTTCAGAATTAGTGAAAGACCGCTGCTTCCAGCCGCACGACACGTTCCCCGAGCTGCACGACGGAACGGAGTTCCTCTGCAAGCTTCAGGTTTGAAACCGAAAGCTCTTGCAATTTCAGGTTCGTCGTTTGCTGTTGCTTTTCGAGCCGATCGAGCCTTGTGTTGGTTTGCTTTTGCTCCTGGAGCATTTCGGTCAATAATTCTACAATTCGTGGATCATCCATGAAATATCGAACAGCAAACCCAATAAAACGTTTCGAGACGATGTTCCGGGCACTTTGAGTGAGCCGCCTGCGTAGTGTGCTGCGTGGGAATACAATGTGGAATTGTTGGCTTGCCGAACGTCGGGAAATCGACACTATTTAATGCTATCACCGCCAGCTCGCAGGCAGCGGCGGAAAATTATCCTTTTTGCACGATCGAGCCGAATACCGGCGTCGTTCCCGTGCCGGATGAGCGCATCCGTGCGCTGACCGCGCTCGTCAATCCTGCGCGCGAGGTTCCGGCTACGATAGAATTTGTCGATATTGCAGGACTTGTCAAAGGCGCATCGCAGGGCGAAGGACTTGGCAATCAATTTCTGGCGCATATCCGGGATGTCGATGCGATCGCGCATGTCGTCCGCGCGTTCGAAGATCCGAATGTGATCCACGTCGATGGCTCCATCAATCCAAAACGCGATATTGAGGTGATCGAAACCGAGCTTATCCTGAAAGATTTCGAAACGCTCGATAAAAAATCTGACGCCGCCCAGCGCAAATCCAAAACCGGCGATCCGAAAGCTCGCGCGGAATCCGATTTTTATGCTCGCCTTAAAGAGCATCTCGAAAAAGGCCGCCTCGCAAAATATCTTCCATTAAATTCCGATGATGAGCAAACCTGGCTCCGCGAGATGCACTTGCTCACGGCAAAGCCCGTGCTTTATGTAGCAAATACCGACGAGCATGGCGTTACGCATGGCAACGCTTACATCGATACCATCCGAGAAATTGCCGAGAAAAGAAGCGCCCGCGTTGTTCCCATCTGCGCGAAGATCGAAATGGAGCTTGTGGAACTGCCGGAAGCCGAACGCGCCGAATTCCTGCGATGAGCTTGGCCTGAAAGAGCCGGGACTGAACGCGCTTGTCCGCGCGGCATACGATTTGCTCGGATTACAAACGTATTTCACCGCCGGGCCGAAAGAAGTCCGCGCATGGACGGTTCGCAAAGGCGCAAAAGCGCCGGAAGCGGCAGCCGTCATCCACACCGATTTTGAAAAAGGATTTATTCGAGCAGAAGTAATGAAATTCAGCGATTTTTTGCGGTTGAAATCCGAAACGGCCGTCCGCGAAGCCGGACTTTTGCGAAGCGAAGGAAGAGAATATATTGTTGACGACGGGGACATCATGCACTTTAGGTTCAATGTTGAACCTGGATTACGCTGATTAATTTCTGATTTCGCTGGTTTTCAAGAATTGAACATTCAAGCGAAGCATTATTACTATATCATACGCAATGCGTCTCGAAGGAAGGAATTCCTGAAATATAACCTGACCTATCTCTCCCGGCGAGGAGCTGGAATCGCTGTTGCGCGAGCGGGGAATCGACGCCGTTGCGATAAATAAAGTTCTCGATGCGTATGACATGGCCGAGAGCGTGCATGAGTTCCAAAAGCGCCCGGACGATACGCCCTATTTCTGGCACCCGAGCCGCGTGACAAAGATCATGCTGATCGAACTCAATCAAACGGATGCGAATATTCTCTGCGCCGCATTACTCCACGATACGCTGGAAGATTCCAATGTGCTGACGCCCGAAATTCTCGAACTGAATTTTGGTTCCTATACCAGCTATCTCGTCCAAAAGCTGACAAAGGACATCAAAGCCGAAGGCGCAATGAAAGAATGGGTGGAAAAGGAATATATCGAGAAGTTGCTCGCCGCCAGCGAGGATGCGCGGATGCTAAAACTTGCCGACCGTCTTGATACCTACCGATGCCTCGAATTCAATGTCAAAAGAAACCCGATCAAGTATATTATGGAAACGCAGGCACATTACTTCCCTCTCGCGCATGGTTCCCAAAATCCGCGCCTGAAATATCTTATCAAAGAGCTGCAAAAAGAGCAGAATAAGTTTTTGGGATGATAACGGTATCTCTGAGGACGCACGAACTTTACTTGTCATTCTGAGCGTAGCAAAACGTAGCGGAGCGGAGTTTTGCGAAGCGAAGAATCTTTTCCATTGTAAATAAGATCCTTCGCTCCGTTCGCCCTCCCTCGCATGAGCGATCATGCCGGTCGGACGAACTCCGCTCAGGATGACATCTTTAACTTAATCGGTAATTATAGATCATTCCGGAAACATTTCCCGGTGATACGTGCTTTTACATGCCGCGACGTCGCCAACCACATTGCGGGAGTAATTCAGCGGTAGAATGCCAGCTTCCCAAGCTGGACGTCGCGGGTTCGATCCCCGTCTCCCGCTCTGAGAACCACGATTCATAGGATTTTAAGGATTTTCAGGATGGGTACGCCAAATCTCAAAAATCCCATTAATCGCATAAATCCCGGTTCAGACAAGATTCTAATTGTTCGCACCGATCGGCTGGGTGATGTTGTGCTTACCCTCCCGATGGCGCGGGCTATCAAAAAGGCATTGCCCAATGCTCGCGTAACTTTTCTTGCAGTGAATATACGCGGCCCATCATCGAACGGTGTCCGGATGTGGATGACATTCGTACCATCGAACGAAAAACAAGTTTTGGGAAAATCATCCGAAAATATTCGAGGATTCAGATGTTGCATTTTTCCCAAGCCCAAGATTTCAACTTGCGTTGGCAGCATTTATCGCTCGCGTTCCTAAGCGCATCGGGACTGGCTACCGGTGGTATTCTTTCCTTTTCACGAATAAAATTTACGAACACCGAAAAACAGCAGAGCGGCATGAGGCAGAGTACAACCTTCGAATGCTCTCCTCGATCGGAATCTCTGCGGACGCAGATGAATTGCCAACGATAAAGCTTCGCTCGCCGGAGCGAGAATTTGTGCAACATTGGCTCGCTGATAATCTCGGCTCTCCCGATGCAAGATTTCGTACTGCTGCATATCACGAGCGGAGGTTCTACCCAGCCGTGGCCGGCTGAGAAATTCACCCAATTAGGCCGGGACATTGCTGAACGACATAAAATCAAAATTGTGCTTACCGGAGTGAATCAGGATGCAGCGGGAATTATAGCTGTTGCAGATTCCATAGGTTCGGAACATGCCGTTCTGTTCATCGGTAAATCACTGCTGGAATTAGCTGCGCTTCTTGAACGAGCCGCAATAGTTGTTACGAACAGCACCGGCCCTGGGCATTTATCAGCCGCTCTCGGCACAGCCACGATCGGGCTGTTCCCTCTGACGCTTCCGCTAAGCAAGGAACGCTGGGGTTTTCGCGGTTCTCGGGTCATGAATTTGTCGCCGAATGCGATTATGGGGTGTCCGAACTGTAAGAATTGCATGTGCATGGAACGTATCCCCAAAGAAAACGTACTGAATGCGGTAGAAACAATGCTCGACCGGAAAAGGCCGCCAACAAATTAGATTTTCTCTGCGATTCAACATTTAGTCCGTTGAAATCGTCTAAAGAACGGCATTGTATTACATAGTGATGAAGCACAAATTTCCTACCGCTCTTTTGATCTTTAGCGCAGTCCTTTTCGGAGCCTACGTGCACGAAGATCCGAGCGCGGCTCAGACACCCAGCACCGGCAGGATCGCACCATTCACCTTCCGGAGTATGCCGAATTCGGCCTTCGACGTTGGTGAGCGGCTTACCTTCGACCTGGCATGGGAGGGTGTTTCGGGCGGTCAGGCGACGATGTCCATCCCGGATATTCGTTATATCAACGGCAGAAAGACCTTCGAGACTCGTGTGGATGCTACATTCGAATTCTAACGCTCGATCTGTTTTTTAAAGTTAGGGATCGCTACGAGACCTTCATGGATGTCGATGGTATTTTCCCCTGGCGCTTCGAGCAGCATGTACGCGAGGGAAAATATTCCACGGGATTACGATGCCAATTTCGACCCGGAAGCACAAACAGCAGAAACCAGCGACGGTAAAGAATACAGTACACCAGAGTATGTACACGACATCGTGAGTGCATTTTATTATGTTCGCACACTGGACTTGACACATTCTCATAAGGGCGATGTCATTCATCTGGTGAATTTCTACGACGGGAAAACTCATCCACTCGATGTCCGCGTGCTCGGCCACCAGCAAGTGGAGACCGAAGTGGGAACCTTCGAATGCTCGGTCATCGAGCCGATGGTAGTCGAAGGCGGCCTGTTCAAAAATGAAGGCTCGATCAAGATCTGGCTGACGGATGATGACAATCATATGCCCGTTAAAATGGCATCGAAAGCGATCATCGGCGAGATCGAGGCGAAGCTAATCAAATATGAGGGCGTTCGCGGCCCGCTGACCTCGAAAGTAGGATAATTGCGATTTAATAGACGTTAGCAGGCAACGATATGTCCGGGAACTCCTCGTGAAACAATTCAGGAATGTTTTGTAAGGGAATAATGGCCTCACCCGAAGTTTTCTCAGCGAGCATTCCCCTTGTAGAAGCATACGCTACTCCAATAAGTGTGAACATTAAATTTGCAGGTATTTTCTGCTCATTTTTATTTTCAGCTGGCCCTTTTTTGATTGCAAAAATGGACCGGGTAGTCAACTCGATCACGGGCTGCTCTATTCCTTCGAGAAACCCAGAAACACCGAACTCCACAACGATTTCGGTGCGAACTCCCGAAGTTGTGAGTTGATATTGAAAGGAATAATCCTTTCTCGAATGCGAATGATCCTCGGGCCTTCGGAATACAAAACCTATCTCCTGAAAGGAGCTAAGTGAAACAGCAAAGTCACTGGTTAATTCAGGCATGCGCCATGCGAATCGGATTGGCTTGAAGAATCCCTGAACTCTTATGCGAAATGACAGTCACACCCACATTAGTTATTCTATATGGGATGAGTACAGGCCCCATTTGTGGCTTCGCAATCACAGGTGATCGGGCAAGAATATCCTTAGCTTCAGCTTTTAAGAGTTGCTTTGTACGAACGAGCATTCCGACCATTGCCGAGGCAATAAGAAAAAGAAAACCATAGAAGAGTATATTTTCCATCTCACACCTAACATCCGTCGTTACCGGGACGTTCGCAGCCGTCGAAGGAAGCTCAAAGACTTCATGAAAGCTGAGTAGGCGATCGAAAAACCAACCATCCAATACACAATTATGGAAACCCGGTCTATACGAAGCTCTGCCAGTGGCTTCGATGTGAGAAAAACTACAAAAGCAATCGCAATAATCCACCCGCCAATCGGAACCCAGCCAAATAGCACTCGGTCTAACTTGCTGGTTGGCGACTTTCGATCTGATGAGAAGTAGTCCACGGAAATTCCCACAAGTCTGGTTCCAGCGAAGATAAGTAATGCGCCTCCAAGCACGTAATCGCTCCAATTGAAAGTCGGCACAACGCTCAATAAGCTCTCTACATACTTAACGATAATCAGAAGTAAACTAAGGCCGCTCGCGACGAGCGCCCAACCAGCGCCAACAAGTGCCGCGCGAAGCTGTAACCTGAAGATCGGTGAAAACATTAATCTAATTTCTCTAAGTTAGAAATTTATTCCATCGCCTGCTCCAGCGCGGTTGAGAGTGTTTCAAGATCGAGCGCGATACGGTCAAGTTCGCGGCGCTCATTTTCTTTGGTATGAGCTTCCTGCTCGGCAAAATTTAGTGCGGCAAGCACGGCCAGTGTCGTCGTTGATTGCGAAGGCAGCTTGGTCTGGAGTTCCCGCAACTGCCCATCGACTTCTTGCGCAAGCTGCTGGGTAAGCGCTTCGTCGTTGGATCGCAAAGGATATTCCGAGCCGAGAATGGTAACTTTTACCGTTTGTGCCATGTCTTATTTTTCCTCTGTTGCAAGCATTCTCAATTCCATCGCTGCTATCTGATCGAGGAGCGAGTCGATAGCTTTTGCCGCAGTACCCTGGTCATCCGATGTCAGCTTTAGAACATATTGCGCGTTCATTCGCTCGTCATCGAATATCCTGGTTCGAAAGGCATCGCGTTCCTTGCTTATTTTTTCGACGCGGTCTTCGAGTTGAGCGGTTTTTGTTTTCCATTCATCGAGTTCCGATTGCCAGGCTGTTTCATATTCACGTTGTTCCTTTAATTGAAGGGCACTGTTGGCAAGCTCTGCTTCAAGGCGTGAGATAGTGGTGATCTGTTCGTTCAAGAGCCGCTCCTGATCGGCGAGCCGCTTATTAAGATCGGTGAATTCTTTGGCCCGCTCCTCGCTCTCGCTCGACACGCTTGCAAGCAGCGTAGCACGTTGCTCGAAATTCTGGCGCTCCTGCGCAAACAGCGTTTCAACATCGTGCAGACGCTGTTCAAGTGTCTGTTTCTCTTGCTTTAGTTGATGGATACGCTCCGCCGCGTCACGCGCTATGCGTTCAAGGTGAGTCGTTGCGCGAGCAAGCCGCTCACGGCTAAGTCCTAATACTACTTCGCGGGATTCCGTCGGGGTCACAATCAGTAACGGGTAATGAGTACCGGGTAACGAGCATAAAAAGAGTGGAACAGAAGGGCAAGCAAATTAAAAGAGCTGCTTCCCGACTCGGTACTCAGTACTCGTTACTCAATACACAGTTAAACACGAAGTCGCGCGTGAAGTTCTCCCTCTAACCGCTTAATTATCAGATTGATAAGCTGATCTACTTCATGTTCCTCCAAAGTCCGCTCATCCGAGCGAAAAACAAGGTGAAACGCAAGGCTGCGCTCGTGTACTAATTTCATTTCTTTGGGCTGAAATTGATCGAAAAGCTGAACCGATTGAAGCAGCTCCGACGGCGAAGCCGCGTGTATCGAATCCTCTATTTGATTTACAGAAATTTCCTCGGCAAGCACGATGGCAATGTCGCGTTCAACCGATGGATATTTTGCCAACGGCTTAACATGTGGAGGAATCTCCACTAATTTTCGCGTGAGAGAAAAGAGCGTATTATAATCAACCAGAGCGATCCACACATCACTTCTGAGATCATAAGTTTTAGCAATCTCAGACGTGATCCGCCCCATAAGACCGATCAGTCCCATCCCTGAAGTAATTGCAAGCATTTGAGTGGAATCAAGAAAAGTTGAACCACCTCCCCACTCACCTAAATCATTTATTTCTGATGAATACCCAAATTCCCGGATCCCGCAACGAGCCAGCAGAGACCCAACAATTCCCTTCATCAGAAAAATATCTGCGGAAATGGCGGCAGCATTGTAAGCCGTCTTCGGTTCCTGAATGCCGGATATTAAAATTGCAAGTTCCGGTTTTTCGCTAACATATCCAAGCTTCTCCGGCTTGTCAGAATAATGGAAGACATTTCCTATCTCAAAAATACGCTGGCCGGATGCTCCGAAGCGTTCGTTAACGCGTGCTGCTTCCAGCAGATTAATTGCAATGCTGGTCCGCATTCGGTCTCGCTCTGTATTTAGTGGGTTGATAAGCTCGACCGGTTTTCTGTGAAACTGAAGCGCATTCTTTTCGCTCACCAATGGCACAGAAACGCACTCGCTGGCGCCGAGTGAAATGAGGGTGCTGCGAACGAGCGCATCGAAATCCCGAAGCTTCAGCGGATCGCGCATTCCCGTCAGCGGGGATCGCTCGAATGTGCTCGTTGGAATTTCATCATACCCAACGATACGAGCTACTTCTTCGATAGCATCCTCTTCGCGTTCCAGATCGACCCGATACGATGGCGATGTGAGCTGCCATTCCGGTGAAGATGAATTTTGAACTTCAATATTCAGCGACTCAAATATCTGAAGCATTCGTTCGGCAGGAATGGACATTCCGAGCAGCATATTCGCTCGCGCAGGACGAAAGCGAAAAGTTTTTTGCTGTGTCGGAATGGGATATTCATCTATCATTCCCTGAATTATCTCCCCGCCAGCTAACTCAGCGATCATTTGTGCGGCACGTTCAGCAGCGCGTTCGAGGATATTAATATCCGCGCCGCGCTCGAATCGGTACGAAGCATCTGAGGACAAGCCAAGCTGTTTTGCCGTTTTGCGAATCGAAGTGGGATTGAAATAAGCAGATTCGATAAGCACGTTTCGAGTCGTATCACGAATCTCCGAATTTTCGCCACCCATGATTCCGGCAATTCCGAGCGGTTTTTTTCCGTTGGTAATTAGGAGCGCATCAGCAGGCATTTTCCGTCGTTTGCCATCGAGCGTTACAAAATCTTCGACGAATCCGCCTGCGGTTCGGACTTCTATCTGCCCATTCTCTACCACATCGAAATCGAAGGCATGAAGCGGATGTCCGCATTCCATCAACACAAAATTTGTAACATCTACTACATTATTGATCGGGCGAAGCCCGACGGCTTCCAATCGCCGTTTCAGCCAATCCGGCGAGGGAGCGATAGTAACGCCTTTCACCAATTTTGCAACATATCTCGGGCAAAGTTCTGGCTGCGGAAGCGATACTCGTACCTGTTTTGCAACCTCGCCGCCTTTCTTTGCAATGGCAACGCTTGGCAAACGAACCGGCTCGCCAGTGATCGTGCGAATTTCGCGAGCAATTCCGATATGGCTCAGGCAATCGGCGCGGTTTGGCGTAATGCCAACTTCGAAGATCGTATCACGGAGGCCAAGCGCATCTGCCAGTGGCAAGCCGATGGCAGTTTCGTTCGGCAATTCCCAAATGCCATCGTGATTTTGCGAAATCCCAAGCTCACGTTCCGAGCAGAGCATCCCTTCGCTGGTTTCGCCGCGAATTTTCGCTTTCTTTATCACCACTCCGCCGCCAAGATCGGCACCAATGGTTGCAACGGCAACACGCTGACCTGCGCGGACATTCGGCGCGCCACAAACGATGTGAAGCGGCTCGCCATCTCCTATCGAGACGCGCGTTAGCCGGAGTTTATCCGCATTCGGATGCGGCGAAACATCGAGCACCTCGCCGACCACGACCTTATTCCACCGCTCGCCGACGTGCTCTATGGCCTCGACTTCAATGCCGAGCATAGTCAGCCGATGGTCTAATTCCTTCGGTGTAAAAGGAACGGGAATATACTCGGAAAGCCAGTTTAATGAAATTCGCATCATTCAAATAACGTATTTTGGGGCGGAACGTTTGCCCTGCGCTAAAACTTAACGTTAGATACTTTCCAAACTATCCTAAGAGAACACCCCGATGGTTGAAACCGACTGTAGCCTCGACGTACAGGCAATCCGCAAGCATTTCCCGGCAATAACGAAAGGCCGCATTGTCACGAACAATGCCGCAAGTACGCAAGCGCCGAAAAAACTCGCCGAGCTTTTTCGCGATCTCTCGCCCGATTATGAGAACGTTCATCGCGGCCAATCGAACGCCTCGCGCGCGATGACGAGCCTCTTCGAGTCGTCCTACGATACCATCGCCGATTTTATTGGCGCTAAAAGCCGGAAGAATATCGCGCTCTACCGCAACACCACCGAAGCTCATAACGCTGTTATGTATTCTATGATGACGGAATTCCGCGACGGCGATAATATCGTCACCACGATGATGGAACATAATTCGAATTACGTTCCGTGGTACGCCATGTGCCGAGAGATATTGCCCAAGTTCGGAATAAACGTTGAATACCGCATTGTAAATTTCGATCCGGAAACAGGTGAGCTGGATCTGGAACACATGGCCTCTCTCGTGGATAGCCGAACCAAGTTTGTCTGCGCAAGCGGAGCATCCAATTTCTTTGGCACGAAAAACCCCATCTCGAACATTCGTGAGATCGCGAACGCCAGCGGCTATGTACAGCCATCAGGCGAGCGCAAATCATACTTGCTCGTCGATGGCGCGCAGCTTGTGCCCAGCACGTATGTCGATGTCGAAGCTCTCAATGTGGATTTTCTCTCGTATTCATTCCACAAAATTCTTGCCCCTTTTGGAATAGGCGCGCTGTATGGGAAGGAACATTTGCTCCAGAGTATGCGCCCATTTCTCTATGGCGGAGATATGGTGGCATCGAGCCAGGTTGGGCCGGAATTAGTGCTCTATAATGATCTTCCCTGGAAATTCTCTGCAGGAACTCCGAATATCTTAGGCGCCATTGTGAGTGCTCAAGCTTTTCGCATCTTGCTCGATCTGGCGCTCACGCCGAATGAAGACATCTATTTTATGACCGAGAAAAAAATAGATCGAAAGGATGTAAAAGATGCAATGGATAAGATTACCTCCTACAATCGCTCCTTGACAGCACACGCGTTGGAACGCATTTCTGAAATTCCGGGCATTCGTATTTATGGGCCGCTCGATCCCAAACGACGTACCTCACTCGTTGCATTTAACGTAGATGATCGCAGCCCCCATGGTTTAGCAGATGCGCTGAACGAATTTGGAGTTGAATCCCGCGCGGGCTGCCATTGCGCCGATCTCGCACACAGGGAGCTTATGATTCCTGCAAGCTGCCGACTCAGTTTTTATATCTATAATACGATGGAGGAAGTCGATACCGTGATCGATATTTTAGCGAAGATCGTCCGAGAAGAAATATATGCAAAAACGCCCGCAAGCGCGGGCGCATTGGCAACAAGCTGATGGTTCACTACTTTATGGTATAGGATTGCAGTTTATAATTGGTCGTGGTCGCGGTGGTTGTCGTTCCTGTCCCCACGCCACCCTGCGAGCTTGAACTGACGTCCTGCCGTTTCGGATAATATCCTAAGGTATTCGAATACCATATTTCTGTTTCGTTCTCGCCGGAAAATACCGGCAGAATTCCTTCGATCGTGGCGTTGATGGCAATCGACATTGAACCCATGTTCGTTTGGAACAATTTTCCGGCCGCCGTAACCGACGATGTGCCAAGATACAGGCCCGTATCGGAAATGATGACGGTAACCGGGAGATTCTCGAGTGTCAAGGTAGAGTCGAAAAGAACGCTCGTGACCTGCTGTTTGCTGCCAAGTGGAATAGTTACCCATGTCGAAGGTATGGTAGTCATAATTCCCGCCCCTGCCAATTCTGCGCTATACGAACTAAGATCGAAATAGACCGAAATATCGCCGTTGGATTCGACATGGTAATAATTCAAGTCTCCTGTTGGGCCGCTCACTTCGAGCACGTTGGTCTTTCCTTGAAACGATAATGAATTGCTCACCACGGTATAAGTGGAATCGCCTTGCGGAACTCCGCTTGTATCGACAGCATAGGTAAACGTGCTACCCGGACCCGGAGAGGAAGTAGCTACCGATACTCCAGCCGCACTAAGTGTGATCGTCGTCATGCCATTCGACCCGCCAACGGTATAATGAAACGTATCTACAGCCGTTTGAACACCCGCTGCCGATGGATTAAATTGAAGATGAATGGTAATATCGTTTTGCGCAGCGATCTGGACCGGCTTCGAGAAATTGGTATCCGTCGCCTGTGTGGAGGACAATCCGTCAGCCGTGATCGTCAGTGGCGACGTTCCGGTATTGACAAGGATAATGGTTGTATCGTGTGCCTGCCCGATGGGAAGCGAGCCAAAATTGAGTGTGGCTGGAATCGGCAGCAGGCTTCCCGCTCCACCGGAATTTCCACCGCTTGCCGTGAGAGTCATGAGAGCAGCATAACTCTTTCCGCCTGCCTGATAATGTATGGAATCCGTTGCGGAACTAATCGCAATCGAAGGAGTAAATTGAAAGTGAAAGTTCTTATATTGATTCGACACGATCGAAACAGGATGCGAGAAGTTCGTATCCTGCACTGCGGGAGATGAAACTCCATCCCCAGTAATGGTTGCGGTGTCACTTCCATCGTTAAAGATACTGATGAGCGTATCGTGCGAGACCCCGAACGGGATCGCACCAAAATTGAGTACCGGGGGAACAACGAGACCTCCTCCACCGCCGCTCCCTCCCGAAGAAGATGGCGAAGTGGAAGAAGTACATCCGCTCATCGCCGCTATGGCGATGAGCATAGAGAACAAGAAAAACGACCGACACCAGGTTTGATTCATTGTTTGATTGATTACAAACGTTCAATTCGCCTTGAAACTCACTAAATTTATCTCTCGGCCGCCGCCCGTGACTACTCTCGGTTTCCCGGAAGCAGCCGTCGCAACATCCTTAAGTACCTTCGATTGGCTCACGATAGTACCGATCGTTGGACTATAGTAAATCTCTATCGTTGTTGTCGAGACATTCGTTCCTTTCGTGTCCGTGTAAACCCCATATTCTATAAGATGGACATGGGATACCGGGTACTCGGTGCCTCCGATCGTCATATTGGTCGTATCGATGAAGTTCGCGGTATCATGAATGACCAGCGTGACGGTCGCTCCATCACTATCGTTCACATACGTTTCATTAAAACTATATACATTTTGAACGTGACTTACAAATGGCAGAACCTGCCATCCCCCGCCGAACAGGTTGGTAGCAGGATAGGTCGGAAATCCAGAGGCATAAAGCCCCACATCGCCGCTGCTCTCAACGGTGAAATACGTCGAGTCGTCTGAGGTTTCTGAAACGTTCGATTGTCCCTGGTAGGTAATGCCGGTTGCTATAATGCTATCCATGACGGTGAACGCGGAACCGGTGGTCTTTCCTGCGGTATCGAGATCGAACGCCGTGTACGTATATTGGGAACCAGGACCCGGAGAATATGGCACGCCATTACCGGTAAGCGTCACGGTCAGAGAGAATCCTGGGAAGCATTGCTGTTGATAACGATCGTTGCACTTGCATTTCCCGGTTGCGCCGGGCAGAATTGCAACTGCATCGTGCCGTAAGCCGAGGGTGCAATGACGGAGTCTAAAGAAACGACAGTAAATTCAGAGGCCTGCGGTGTTGCGGAATGGATGCGCAAAGTATCCGTTCCCGTATTCTGAACCGAGATGGTGGAGTCTCGCGGCGCGCCAAGCAACGCGTTTGCACACACGCCGAGTCGCGCATTACCAAAATTAATGGACGATGGAACGACAAGCGACCCGCTCGGAGTAGTCGGACCGTTCGAGGTAGAAGTCGATGATTTGCAGCCACACCAAGCAAATGCGCCGGCGATCGTGAAAACAGAAGCAATAAAAATGGGATTCTTCATACCAAATCAATTAGAAATAACGATTAGAAAAGCAACTTTCGAGAAAGTTTAGTTCGCGTGCAATATGTTTAAAACTGCTCCAAAAAACGGTAGTCGTTCTCGAAGAAATCCCGAATATCGCTGACGCCATAGCGCATCATTGCCGTCCGGTCGATTCCGAGCCCAAAGGCATAGCCGGTGTAGATTTCCGGGTCGATGCCACAGTTCGCAAGCACGTTCGGATGCACCATTCCAGAACCCAAAATTTCGAGCCAGCCTGTATGCTGGCATACGCGGCAGCCATTGCCGCCGCAAATATAGCAGCTTACATCCACTTCCGCGCTTGGCTCCGTGAACGGGAAAAAACTGGGTCGAAGACGAATCTTAACATCGCTCCCAAAAAATTGCCTCGCGAACGCAAGCAGTACGCCTTTGAGATCGGCCATCGTCACCCCCTTATCGATCACAAGTCCTTCGAGTTGAAAAAATGCAACCGCACTCCGCGCACTCGCCGCTTCGTTGCGATACACTCGTCCGGGCATGATAGCCCGGATAGGAGGCTTTTGGCGCTCCATGAGGCGAATTTGCACGGGTGATGTGTGCGTTCTGAGCAACAACTGTTGTAGTGCCAGCGTCCTCGCCGGTTCCCCATTCCGGGGGACAGGCGAGGACGCCTGTGCTACAGAGGATGGACTTGGCTTTACAAAAAACGTATCTTGCATATCGCGCGCCGGGTGATCGGCAGCGAAATTCAGCTTGCCAAAATTATGCTCGTCGTCCTCGATCTCCGGGCCGTATTCAACCGCAAATCCCATACGCTCGAAGATCGCGATCATCTCGTTCAGCGTTTTCATCAGCGGGTGCTCGTGGCCCGGCGAAGTGACAGGCACTGTTCGAGCAGGCATCGTCAGGTCAATAGTGCCGCCGCCGGAAGCCCTGCTCACGCCAACTAATTGTTCTATTTCTGCAAACCGGACTTCGACGGATTGCCGAAGCAAATTCAATTCCTTCCCAGCCAGCGGCTTTTCCTCTTTCGGAACGCTTCGCAGATCGTCGAACATAGCCGCGATCGTTCCCTTACGTGTAAGGTGTGCGAGTTTGAACGCTTCAAGTTCATTAGCGACAGCGATGGCATCGAGATCGGCCAGCAGCTTTTCACGGGTGGTAAGGATTTCGTTAATGGTCATGGTATTAAGGAACGCTATCAACGCATAAATCGCGCCGGATAGATTGGAAATTTCACTTGTTCAGACGTTTTTAACTTCCGGACCATGACGCTTCACAAAGTTCTTAATAATTCCGGTAAAGACCGCATCCATCCCGAGACCTGCGCCGCTCTGAATCGAAGCCGTATTAAGTACCGCCGCACCGTTCGAAAGATATAGTATCGTCATATCGCCTCCGCCGGAGCCGTCCCATCGCGGATCGTTTGAGTCGTAGATCGTGCCGATGGACTCGGAATCGCAATTCATCCCATGCGCAATGATCTCCAGAGTATCGCTGCGCTCTGATGCTTTATCTGTTTCCGCGCCGCTTATCGGCTTTCCATCGATACCCGCCATCCCGAATAAATTTCCCGGTGGAACCTCAATGCCCGCAAGCACCCAATGCTCTTTGTTCGCGATAAGTCGATAGGGCGCAAAGGTGTGCATCCCGAGACCATTATATCTTCCTCCAAGATAATTTTGCGGAGGCCGAAAATGATGCTTCCACATTCCACCGAACGAGAACGTGTTGTTAAAAAATGTCAGATCCTTCCGGCATTCCATCCTGGTGTGATGTGCATTCCATCGAACGACCCAATAGAGTTGGTTCGCTCCAAGCGAGATCAGCGAAACGCCGCGTTTAATTACATCACGCACCGCGTGGTGCATCTTACTCAATATGTATTCACAATGATAAGCAAGCACGAGCAGCCTGCACCCATCCAGCACGCCTGCTTCTTCGAGGAGGTAATCGGGAACAATCGAAACATTGGGGTACAATTCAGAAAACCAATGAAAGATATTTGCTTCGGCCTGGATCGAGTGATTCAACTTGAATGCGGTATTGGGGCGCTGTGTTGACACATAATAAACGGTCTTGTTCGCAAACTTATTTTGATAAAGCGACTTCCCACCCCAGGAATTATATGCCGTCCATGTCGAAACAGGCGCAACGATAACAATCAATCCAGGTTCCCGGGAGCCGATAATAAAATAGATCTCGAACGTCGTGCCAGTTTCTTCGCTTGTCAGCACCGCTTGATAATACCCGGTTTTAAATTCATCCCCGATCGTAACCGTCATGCTTGGGTTCCACGAACAGCCTTGTTCGGAAGCATCGGGAGGAATCGTCTGCGTTTCGCAGCCAAACGATGCCATAAAAACTTCGGCATATTTAAACGGCCCGTTCATCCTCCGAAGCACGAGTGTGTTCCGTTCCGCGTCTGACCGTAAAAAAAACGTGACCGTCTCGCCTTGACGATAGTATTGCTTGTCGGTGTAACCTTCCGGGATCTGCGGATCCATATCCATCGTATGACCATGACGCACATGCGAGACGAACCGGTATCGATAATACCTTGCAAATATAACCGCGCACACGAGCGCCATGCCTAACAGGACGGAACTAACAAGCACGACCATAACGCTCATTCCTTCTTATTTTCTAAACGCATCGGTTGCATCGAGCAATGCGGAACGGTTTTCCACCTCAAAAGCGGAGTGCCCCGACATGGGCGAAATAACAAGCTGCGCTTCCGGAAAAGCACGATGCAGATCCCACGCACTCCGAATGGGACACACAACATCGTATCGCCCTTGCACGATCACGGTTGGAATATGCCGAATGCGGCCAACATCACGCAAAAGCTGACCATCCTCCATAAATCCCTTATTGAAAAAGTAGTGGCACTCGATCCGCGCGAAGGCAATGGCGAAATCGTCATCGCTATAGTGGGCAACCATATCAGGATCGACAAGTAGTTTCGAAGTGGAACCTTCCCAGCCGCTCCAGGCACGCGCCGCCTCAAGCTGGATCCTGCGGTCGGTGCTTGTCAGCCGCTTGTGATATGCGGTGACAAAATCATTCCGCTCCGGTTCAGAAATTGGCTTGATGTAATCCTCCCACTTGTCCGGGAAAATAGCATCGGCGCCTTTTTGGTAAAGCCAATCGATTTCCCATTGGCGAACGAGAAAAATTCCGCGCAGCACAAGATGCGTAACCCGCTCCGGATGAGTTTCGGAATATGCCAGCGAAAGCGTCGAGCCCCAGGAACCACCGAACACCAGCCATTTTTCGATTCCGAGATGCTCTCGGAGTTTTTCCATATCGCGCACCAGATCCCACGTCGTATTATCTTCGAGCGAAGCATTCGGCGTGCTTTTTCCGCATCCACGCTGATCGAAAAGTATAATGCGATAATATTTGGGATCAAAATACCGCCGGTGATCCGGCTGCGTGCCGCCTCCGGGGCCGCCATGCACGAACACAGCCGGGAATCCTTTCGGATTGCCGCTTTCTTCGTAATACATCGAATGAATGTTCGATACCTTTAGATGGCCCTGATTGTATGGTTCGATGGATGGGTAGAATTCTCTCATTTTTTATGAAATAAATGGTGCATCAATTATTTGATCGATACTCTTTAACGTAGTATTCCACGAAGCCCATTCCACTGCATTTTGCAGTGCTTCTTCAGAAGCTTTCCCGGAAAGCACGAAAAAGATGAATGCAGAGCCAAACACATCTCCGGAGCCGGTTGTCTCAATAACTTCTATCTGTGGAGGGGTTGCATTATAGACCATCTCCTTCTCGAAATCGAAGAGCGCAGCTCCCCGCTCGGCACGGGTCAGGATCAGATACCGCAGTTGTGGAAACTTATTGCTTAGCATAATGTACTTTATTAATTCCGCTTCCGAACGAATTTCCGGATCGGCAAACCAGCGTACTTCAAGCTCGTTCAATTGCACAGAGTCGGCGATCGCAAGCCATCGCTTCCATTCGCTTACTCCGCGCGGCTCACGCCCTCCACCAAACGGCGCATTCTCATCGCGTTCCGATAATGAGCCAAGTATGAGCGCGTGAATATCGATATGAATATATGGCTTTTTCGCTGTTCCATTAAAGGCAGTCTCCAGCGTTTCAATATCGACATCGAATCCGGAGATCATGTTCACAAAAAGTCCATCGAGCGATTCGAGAAGGCGTGGTGTCAATTCATTGCCGGTTAGCGCGGGAAGAATATGCGGACAATGCTCCGTGCGTTCTCCAGTCTCACGATAGACAAGCTGCACGCGGTTCGTCTGCGAGTTCGTCGGCCAAAGTCCGGTTCCACGTTCGAGATGATGGAATTTATCGAGCAGCGATTCAAGAAAAGCACGGTCAGGTTTTGAAAGCCACGTCAATGGAGCAAAGGAATCATTCGCAGAACCACATTCGCTCATCAGCCGCTCCATCGCGGCATAAGAATAGAGCACGCCGCCTAATACTTGCTCAGGAACTGCGGATGGGCGAGCTGCATGGATGATCTCATCGATACAAGGCTGGCCGATAATTCCTATTTGCATTAAGCGGTCGCGGGGCGAACGATATGAAAATTAAATTGCGGAGATTTGAACAACCCCATCAGTCGTACCCAGATCGGCAACAGTTGCTCGGTACCGCGCGCGGTCGTAATATCGCCGAGATCGATTACGATCTTCCATCCGAACCATTCTGTGAGAATTTTCCGAACCATCGCTTTCGCGTCCGCATCATTGCCACTCATAAAAAGATCATGCTCGCCTGGAAGGATTGATGGATTCACCATCAGTATAGCATTCACGGTGTTCAATGTTTTCACGACTTTCGCATCCGGAAATTCTCTCTGAATTTGCTCGCCAACGGAATCATCGTTACAAACCGAGAGCGTTGGAGGAAATCCCTTCGAAAAATCGAGCGGATTGGAAATATCTATCAAAATTTTTCCAGCCAGATTCTGTGCGCCGGCCATCCGAAGCGCATCGAGTGCAACCATTCCGCCCGTGCAATTAAAAACGATCTCCCCAAATTTTGCGGCATCCGCAAAGGTGCCGTGCGAGGCTCGCGTGCCGGCCTTCGCAACCCACTCCGCAGCCTTTTCATTCGTCGCAGTGCGTGAACCCATTTTGACGTCATGCCCTAACTCGACAAGCTTCGAACCGATGGTCTGACCGACCACTCCGCTTCCCAAAACAGCAATTTTCATAATAGTAAAAAGAAAAAATTATCTACAAAAATACGGAGAAATGAGCCAAAATTTTTGTTTAGCGACATTCCATTCTAAACAACAAAACGTGAAAGAACGCATACGCATTGCATCGGGTCAGGGTTTCTGGGGCGATCTGCCATCCGCGCCGATCGACCAAATTCGCCGCGCATCCGCCGAATCGCCCGTCGATTACATGATGATGGATTACCTCGCCGAGGTGACCATGTCCATCATGCAAAAACAAAAACTGAAAGATCCGCGCGCGGGCTACGCACGCGATCTCATTGATGTGATCGACGCCATCCTTCCGGATATTGTTGAGAAGAATATAAAGATCATCACCAATGGCGGCGGCGTAAATCCCGAAGGCTGCCGCGACGCTATTTTTGAAGTGGCAAAACGGCGCCGCATTCCGATCAAAGTGGGCGTTGTACTCGAAGATAATATTCTTGATACTATCGACACGCTTCTCGCGCAGGGCCATAAATTAAAAAACATGGAGACGGGAGAACCCGTCAGTGATATTCGCGACCGCATTCTTTCCGCGAATGTCTATTTCGGCGCATGGCCCATCGTTGAAGCATTGCGTCAGGGCGCGCAGATCGTTGTGACGGGCCGTACGACGGATACCGGCCTTACGCTTGCGCCAATGATCTACGAATTTGGATGGAAGCCTGATGACTGGAACCTTATGGCATCGGGAACTGTCGCGGGACACATTTTGGAATGCGGCGCGCAATCCTCCGGCGGGAATTTCTCTGCCGATTGGAAGTCGGTGAAAGACATGGCACACATTGGGTTTCCAATCGCGGAAGCATATCCCAATGGAGATTTTATCATTACAAAACATCCTAAAACGGGCGGACTTGTATCGCGCCAAACCGTTGCCGAGCAATGTTTGTATGAGATCGGTGATCCGACCAATTATATCACTCCGGATTGCATCGCGGATTTCACCAGCATCCATCTTGACGATCTAGGCCGAGACCGCGTGAAAGTCTCTGGCATCAAAGGCCGCGCAGCAACGGATTCCTACAAAGTCTCCATGTCCTACCGCGATGGTTTTTCCGCGCAGGGCACACTTACCTACACCTGGCCCGATGCGATGGAGAAAGCTCGTTTATCTGACAAGATATTACGCACACGCCTTCAAGACGCCGGTTGCACGTTCGAGGAAATGCGGACAGAATTTCTCGGAGTGAATTCCTGCCACGGCCCGCTCACACCTGTGGATTTCGATGAGGTACAGGAAGTGGTCATTAAATGGGGTGTGCGTGGGCAGGATAAAAAATCTATCGAGACGTTCGGGAAGGAAATCGCGCCACTGATCCTCACCGGGCCTCCAAGCGTAACTGGATTTGCCGGAGGCAGGCCAAAGCCAAGTGAAGTGGTTGCCTATTGGCCAGCGCTGCTGGATAAGAAGGCTGTAACGCCACGCGTTGTTGTCGATTCTGTTTGATATCAACGTCATTGCGAGGAGCATTTGGCGACCGGAGGGAGCCGGATGCGACGAAGCAATCCCTCCAATTCGAAACGAATCTGAACGGATTGCTTCGTCGAAATTGCTACGCTCCGCTTCGCAATTCCTCCTCGCAATGACAGTATAAAAAGTACACATGACCACCGAAATCGGGAAAGACATTGCAAAAGCCCGGACTCTTTTAGAACGTGGCTTGCTCGTTGTGATCCCGACCGAAACGGTGTATGGACTTGCCGCGAATGCGCTTGATGAAGAAGCCGTCCTGCATATTTTCGAAGTAAAACACCGGCCACAATTCGATCCACTTATTGTGCATGGCGCCGATAGAGAACAGCTTTCTGAATATGTAACATCATTCCCGAATTGGGCATCGTCTCTCGCAGATACATTCTGGCCGGGACCGCTTACGCTGGTGCTACCAAAACGAGCCATCATTCCCGATATTGTTACATCCGGACTCAATACCGTTGCCGTGCGCGTTCCGAACAGCCCACTTACGCAGGAACTTCTTGCTCAGCTTGATTTCCCGCTTGCGGCGCCGAGCGCAAATCCGTTCGGATATGTCAGCCCAACCTCTGCGCAGCATGTGATGGATCAGCTTGGCGGGAAGATTCCCTACATTCTCGATGGCGGCGAATGCTCCGTCGGACTTGAATCAACTATTGTCGCCGAAGAAAATGGAAAGCTGCACATTCTTCGATTGGGAGGGATTTCTGTCGAAGAAATAGAGAGCGTTGTTGGGAAGGTTATCGTTGGCACTGCATTGCCCGAAGTTGTGCATTCTCCCGGCAGCATGAAAAGCCATTACGCAACGCGAACGCTGCTAAAACTTGGGCCGATCAACCTTACAAATTACGATCCAAACTCAACAGGCATTCTTAGTTTTCGAAAAAGCTATATGGAAATCCCACGAGAGCATCAAGTGGTGCTTTCCCCCTCCGGCAATCTGCATGAAGCCAGCAAGAACCTGTTTGCCGCCATGCGCTACCTCGATGGGCTGAAATTGAGAATCATTCTTGCCGAAGCATTTCCGGAAATGGGATTGGGGCGGGCGATTAATGATCGGTTAAGACGAGCGGCGGAGTAGTGGGCACTCTTTCGATACGATTCGCGTATAAATTTCCTCTTCAAAGGGGGAAATATGAAATTCAAAATTGCATTGCTTTTTTTTGTAGCGTTGTTCATTCAAGCCGGAAATCTATCGGCTCAATGGGTTCAAACCAATGGACCGTATGGCGGCACGATCAATGCTATTGTTTCGAACGGCTCTTACCTCTATTCAGCCACAAGCGGCGCGGGTGTGTTTCGCTCATCGGATAATGGTTCAACATGGAGTCCATCAAGTTCCGGGGTGCTTGGGTTATCTGGAGTTTATACCGTCGCGGCAAGCGGAACTACTCTTTTCGCTGCAAGTGGCTATGGAATTTTTCGCTCTACCGATAACGGTGATAACTGGACTATCGTCGATTCAGAGATCACATCAATCGAATCCTTCGCGGTCGCCGGAGCGGATATTTTTGCCCACAACGATAGCATAATTTTTCGTTCGACGGACAATGGTTCGACCTGGCAACCGGTGTTTAGCGACTCTCTGGGGTTAGGCTCCCCATTGGCCAATGTTTTCTGCCTTAGCAGCAATGGAACATCTCTACTGGCTGGAACATGGACTGGAATATTTCGCTCCACCGATTATGGCGCGAGTTGGACTGATGTAGTACCCCTTCCGGGTAGTGGTATCATTCACGGAATAGGCATGTTCGGCACCACGGATGTTGTCTCTCTTGAAAACGGCTTTGGCCCTGATAGCATAATTCGCTCCACCAATGGGGGAATTACTTGGGTGACCGTTGGATCATTTGGCGTGGTCACTGCTGGCTTCGCCGGCAATGGAGATACTATTTGGGTTGGAATAGGCGATAGCATCGTTATTTCCGCCGATAGCGGAATGAGCTGGTCCTACGTTAGCGGGGCAGTTCCCACTGCAAGTATTCTCTGCCTGTTGTATGTGGGTTCCAAGCTTTTCGCTGGAACCGAATACAATGGAGTTTTTCGATCGACCAATAATGGAATAACCTGGACCGCTCAAAATGATGGCATCACAAACGTTGAAATCCCATCGCTCTGTTCGTTTGGAGAAAGTCTGTTTGCGGGAACGGGCGATGTCGGCGTATTTCGAACCACGGACAGCGGGACCACATGGGTTTCCATGGATTCCGGACTGCACTCTAACAATACGTTTCAATCATTATATGCGAACGGGTCCCTTTTGATCGCGGGAACCGATGGTACCGGTGTTTATCGCTCAATTGACAGTGGTAAAAGCTGGACTCAGCCTTTCCTTCAATTATTTGGCCTTGCGATCAACACACTTGCAGGTAGCGGCGGAAAATTTTTTGCGGGTACCTACGGGAGCGGTGTCTATGTATCCGCAGACGACGGAGTAACCTGGACATCATTATCCACATCCAACCCAGCATTATCCACCAGCACAGTGTGGGCACTGGATACAATCGGGACTAATATAGTCGCTGGTACCACTGCCGGATCATTTTGGTCTTCGGATGGTGGTATGAACTGGTCGCAAAGTACTGGAATTGCTAGTACCGATACCGTCCATGCCCTTGCCACTATTGGTTCAGAGATCTTTGCTGGAACGTCCTTTGGAATTTTTCTTTCCACCGACAATGGTGAAAGCTGGAATATTACTGGCTTCCAAAACTCTGTGAACGCGCTCGCCACTTACCAGGGAAATCTGTTCGCGAATTCTGCGCGAGTTTTTCTTTCAACGAACGCCGGAAATAGTTGGATCTCGGTAGATACTGGGTTAGCAGGCATGGATGTCCTCGTTCTCGCCGTTAATGGTGATGGCCTTTATGCCGGGACGAGGAGTGGCAGCGTCTGGCGCAGGCCGATCTGGCAAATGGTGTCAACGAATGAAGTGTTGAATGAAAACTCA
Organism: Ignavibacteriota bacterium; assembly: GCA_963776895.1. GTDB lineage: Bacteria > Bacteroidota > Ignavibacteria > Palsa-1295 > Palsa-1295 > PALSA-1295. The sequence continues at coordinate 404,053 of CAVZOL010000009.1, forward strand.
CCCCTTCAACCATTGTCAATCTACCCGAACCCTGTTTCGCAGGACGCAACGATCAGCTTTCCGTCCGATGTCGCTTCGCCAGCGAATGTGAGCATTTATAATCTATTAGGGTATGAGGTTGCACAACTATACGATGGGCCATTGGACGTTGGGAATCATTCCTATACATGGGATGCGAGCTGCGCAATGTCCGGCTCATACATTTGCGTGGTGAGAATGAACGGGCAGGTGTTGCGTGTGCCCGTTGTGGTGGTAAAATAAACTTAGATACCTGCGGCATTCAATCGGCCTTCATGGTCATCCAGCTTATCGCCCATATTGCGTAATAACCGTCCGATCAAGGCTTGGGTGTCAGCAAGGCTCTCCATATCTCTTGCGTGTTTCTCCATGCTAAGAGCGTGTTTTTCCATTTCTATGGTGTGCAATTTCATATCGGTGCGCATCTCATCCAGCCACCGGTAAAAAAGCGGAATATATTGATCGAAGTTCATTTCGAGCGTCTCTAATCGTTTCTGAAAATCATCTGCCATATCAGCCATAAAAGTATAAGACTTAAAATGGAGCATTAGTTCATGCTCACTCAATCATGGGATCATAGGGAGAATTTGTGAAACGATCGAAGACGTGAAGTAATGTGCTCGCTTGGGACATACGACGGGTTAGAGAAAAACCCGCGCGCAAACTGACGTTTGCGCTACACTCCTTACTTCACGTCTTCGACCTTCACCAAATGCTGGACCGTGCGGATCATGCCGCGAATAGCAGGGGTATCGTTGTGGATGGCAACATAATTCGGGCGTCCGAGTCCGAGCGCCTTGATCGTGCGCTTGTGTACCTGGAGCGTATCGTTCGTCGAACGCGTCTGCTTAATGAGAATCTTCTTTGCTGCTGCCATTGCCATAAACCCCTCACCCAGCCTCTCCCCAAGAGGAGAGGAGAAATATTTTGTTATCCGTTAAAAACTTTTGTGAGCGAAACACCGCGCCGCTCCGATACCATGGAAGCATCGTTCAGGCTTTCGAGCGCGGCCATCGTTGCCTTTACCAAATTGTGCGGATTCGATGAACCTTGCGATTTCGTCAAAATATCCTGCACACCTGCGAGTTCCAGCACGGCGCGAACGCCGCCGCCGGCGATAAGTCCGGTTCCCGGAGAAGCCGGCTTCAAAAATACTTTACCCGCGCCGAATTTTCCCTCGATCGCGTGTGGAATTGTTCCACGGCGCAGTGGCACCGAATGCACATTGCGTTTCGCGTCTTCTGTCGCTTTGGAAACGGCATCTGCCACTTCGTTGGATTTGCCGAGGCCAATGCCGACGTGTCCTCCGCCATCGCCTACCGCGACGATCGCATTAAAGCTGAAACGGCGTCCGCCCTTTACCACCTTCGCAACGCGATTGACGGCGACAAGCTTGTCCTTAAGATTGAGTTCGGCTGATCGAATTTTTGCCACGTATGTTTTCTATAAAATCAGAATGCAAGGCCGCCTTCGCGCGCGCCTTCGGCCAATGCTTTCACTCGGCCATGATAGAGGTACCCATTGCGATCGAACACGACCGATTTAATTCCCTTTTCGGTAGCGATCCCGGCAAGCGCTGCTCCGGTCTGCTTCGCGACTTCGGATTTCTTGCCACTTAGTCCTTTGCTGCTGGCTGCGGCAAGCGTGAAGCCCTGCGAATCGTCCACAAGCTGTGCATAGACGCCGGTATTGCTGCGAAAGATCACAAGGCGCGGACGAGCGCTCGTGCCCTCGACGGTCTTGCGGATCTTAAACTTTCGGCGCTCGCGCCGAAGCTGTCTGTCTTTTAATTTCAGTTTCGATGCCATAAATTATTTTCCTGCTGTCTTACCGGCTTTACGGCGAATGGTCTCGTCCGAAATATTTCACGCCCTTGCCTTTATAAGGTTCCGGCGGACGAATGGAGCGGATCTTAGCCGCTACCGCACCGACAAGCTGTTTGTCAATACCGCTAATGGTTACTTGAGTCGGCGCAGGCACATCGATGGTGATCTCCGGCGGTGGTACGAATGCTATGGGATGCGAATACCCTAACGCGAACTGGATCCACTTGCCTTTTTTCTCGGCCTTGAAACCGACGCCGACAAGTTCAAGCTTTTTCTGATAACCGGTCGTTACACCTTCGACCATGTTGTTGGCCAAGGCACGTGAAAGGCCATGTAGTGCGCGAACATTTGCCACATCGCTCGAACGAGTGAATGAAAGTTCTTCGCCTTCGATCTTAATACCAATTTCGCTTGGTATCTGCTGCGCAAGCTGGCCCTTCGGTCCTTTGACCGTGAGCGCGCCATCCTTGGCCGTGATCGTCACGCCTTTTGGAATCGCAATAACTTTTCTTCCTATTCTCGACATATTTTTCTTTCTTCGCTTACGCTGATCCGCATTCACGGACGCTGCAGCGATCTTAATTTCTATCTCTTACCAAATGTAACAGAGCACTTCGCCACCAACATTTGCCTGCCGCGCCTGTTTATCCGTCATAAGTCCTTTGGGTGTGGAAAGGATCGCAATTCCAAGCCCGGAGAGCACGCGCGGCGTTTGCGTTGCCGAGGTATACTTGCGCAGACCAGGAGTAGAAATGCGCTTCAAGCCCATGATGGCAGGCGCGCCGTTCGTGTACTTCAGCGTGACGCGGATCATGCCTTGCTTTGAATCCTCGATCTTCTCGACCGATTCCACATAGCCTTGCTCGCGCAGAATTTCTCCCATCGCAAGTTTGAGCTTCGAGGCCGGCACATCCACGTACTTGTGCCGCGCTCCAAGCGCGTTCCGTACCCGTGTTAAAAAATCTCCGATAGTATCCATCTATAAAATATTACGTCAATGCCCCAAACTCACCAGCTTGATTTGCGAATGCCGGGAATCTTACCCTCGAGTGCAAGCTCACGGAAGCAGATTCGGCAGAGGCCGAACTTGCGATAGAACGAGCGCGACCGCCCGCAGCGGTTGCATCGGTTATGCTTGCGTGTCGCGAACTTTGGCGTTCGCTTGGCTTTTACTCTGAGGGCTAATCGTGCCATGAAAAAAGTGCTTTGTTCAAAAAATCTGCGTTACGCAACCGCTCCCTCGCGTTTGCGGAATGGAAGTCCGAAAGCTTTCAAAAGTTCCAATGCCTCTTCGTCCGATTTCGCGCTTGTGCAAAAGGTAATATCCATGCCCGTGATGCGCGAAACCTTATCGACATCGATCTCCGGAAAAATGATCTGTTCCCGAATGCCGAGCGTGTAGTTCCCGCGCCCATCGAACGACTTGTCCGGAATACCTCGGAAATCGCGGATACGTGGAATGGCCGTCGTCATCAGCCGATCCAAAAATTCGTACATCATTGCACTGCGAAGCGTGACGCGGCAGCCGATCGCCTGATTCTCGCGGAGCTTGAAATTCGAGATGGATTTTTTCGCCTTCGTGATCGCCGGCTTCTGGCCAGAAATCGCTTCGAGATCGCGCACGGCTGCTTCGAGCAATTTTGGATCGCTTGCTGCTACACCGACGCCAATATTCACCGCGATCTTATCGATGCGCGGCACTTCATTTACATTGCTGTAATTGAACCGCTTCATCATCGAAGGCACGACGCGCTCGCGATAAATTCCGAGCAGCCGTGCAGGCGGCACCGGGCGATTGGAAACGGGTGCGCTTTCAGCACCGTCATCCCCGCCCTTTGCTCGCTTCTCGCCCTTCGGCTTACCTTCGGCTTTAGGTTTACCTCCTTGAGGCTTACCCGCGGATGATCGCTCATTCGCTTCGGCTTTCGGTTTCTTTTCTTTTTCTTCTGCCATGTTCTCTCTTTTTTAGATGACGATATTGGCCGTCATCGCTTTCGTAGCCGTGAGCTTTAGCTCACGGTGTAAAATTTTGCTCCGCAACCGTGACCTAAAGGTCACGGCTACACTTCAGGCCAAAACATCGCCGGAGCGTTTCGAAAAACGCTCGAAACGCACCTTACCTTCGGTTCCCACCAGCTCGCGCTTGCCGATGCGTGTGCGAAGATTCGTTTTTGGATCGACGAGCATCACATTCGATGCATTGATCGGCGCTTCGCGTGTCGTGATGCCACCCTTTTGATTCTTCGCGCTCGGGCGCTCGTGCTTGAACTGATTGTTCACGCCTTCGACCAGTACCTTGTTCGTCTCCGGATAGACGCGCAGGATCTTCCCCTGCTTGCCGCGGTTCTTGCCCGTGATCACTTCAACGATGTCGTTCTTCTTTACCCGCATGATACGTTCAAATTCCTTAAATTACTTCCGGCGCTAACGAAACGATCTTCATGTATTGACGCTCGCGAAGTTCGCGGGCGACCGGTCCGAAAATGCGCGTTCCACGCGGCTCGCCTTGTGCATTCAATAGCACGACCGCATTCTCGTCAAAGCGAATGTAGCTGCCATCCTTCCGGCGATATTCTTTCTTGGTGCGCACGATGACAGCCTTCGAAACTTCACCTTTTTTTACCTGACCGTTCGGGATCGCAGCTTTCACGCTTACGACCACGATGTCGCCCAGGCCCGCATAACGGCGCTCGTGTCCGCCGAGCACACGAATGCACCGGACACGCTTTGCGCCCGAATTATCGGCTACTACTAAGTTCGTTTCTTCCTGTACCATAGTTCCCTCACCCGGCCTCTCCCAGAGGGAGAGGAGAAAATTCTGAATTATTTTGCTCGTTCTAAAACTTCTACGACGCGCCAGCGCTTTGTTTTGGAAAGCGGTCTGGTCTCCATGATTCGGACCGTATCGCCGGTCTTCGCATCGTTTTTCTCGTCGTGGGCGACGAATTTCGTCGTCTTCTTAAAATACTTTTTGTAGAGTGGATGCGGCACCTGGCGCGTCAGCGTCACGATGATCGTCTTGTCCATCTTATCGCTCACGACTTTCCCGACGCGCTCCTTGCGCCGTCCCCGAGCTTCCGTAGCAACGATTTCCGTCGTTGTGCTTTCTCCCACTATGTTTTCGTTTTCTGCCATCGTTATTGTGCCTGGGGTTTTCTCTCGGTAAGTGCCGTTTGCATCCGCGCGATATCCTGCCTCAGCGTAGAGATCTGTGCATGATTATCGAGCTGGCCCACCGTCTTCTGGAACCTGAGCGCGGTAAGCCGCGCGTGGTTCTCACCGATCTGCTTTTTGAGCTGCGCTTCCGTCAGATCCGTAAGCGATGCGTATTTCAGTCCCTTCATTTCGTTCGTTCTCTAAAACTTTATTCTACGTAATCCGGCCGCGTGACCATCTTGGTCTTTACTGGAAGTTTATGTCCCGCCAGCCGCAATGCTTCCGTTGCAAGTTCCTGCGTGATCCCACCGACCTCGAACATAATGCGCCCCGGCTTTACGACCGAGACCCAGAACTCCGGCGATCCTTTGCCGGAACCCATACGAGTTTCCGCCGGCTTTTTGGTTACAGGCTTATCCGGGAAGATCCGAATCCAGATCTTACCGTCACGCTTCATGGTACGCGAAAGCGTAACGCGAACAGCCTCGATCTGGCGGCTGGTGATCCAACCGGATTCGAGCGCCTTCAGGCCGAATGAACCAAATGCGACTTCCGTGCCTCGGGTTTCGTTACCCTTGACCTTGCCACGCATGGCCTTGCGATATTTTACTCTCTTTGGAAGAAGCATTATCTTCTTTCTTTAAACTTCTTTCTTTAAACTTGTTTTCTAATAATTGGCCCGGAGGTCGTGCTGGTCTCACTTCGCGGAGCGCGCGGCCTGCGCGGTTTCAATACCGCCGGTTCCCCGCTTTGCTCACCTCGCGGCGCTGAACGCCGGTCTCCACGATCTCCGCCGCGCTCGCCGCCTCCACGTTCCTCGCGATCGCCGCGCCCGCGTCCGCCGCCTCTGCTGCGACGGCGCTCGCCGCCTGCCGCCGAAACGATAGGCCGCTTGTCTTGCTGTTCTACTCCGTTCACCGCAACTTCCGCCGCGATCTGAAGTGGCGTTTGCCCGATGATGTCACCATGACAAACCCAAACTTTTACGCCGATCGTCCCATAGATCGTATTCGCGGTGCTCCGCGCAAAATCAATATCGGCTCGAAGCGTATGCAGCGGGATCCTTCCCTCTTTATACTGCTCCGAGCGCGCAATTTCCGCGCCGCCAAGCCGTCCGCCGCACATGATACGCACGCCTTCCGCACCTGCACGCATTGCTGCGGAGATCGCACCCTTCATCGCACGCCGAAAACCGATGCGGCCTTCGAGCTGCTGCGCGATCTGATCGCCGATAAGCTGCGCATCTGTCTCAGGTCGCTTCACCTCATTGATGAGGATCTTTACTTCCTTGCCACCTGTGACATTCTTCAATTCTTCTTCGATCTGAGCGATCTCCTTGCCGCTCTTGCCGATCACGACACCAGGGCGCGAGGTATGAATGGTTACCACGATGCGCTTCGTCGTGCGGTCGATCGTCAGCTTCGACAAACCCGCGCGCTTCAGGCGGTTCTTCACATAGGAACGAATGAGGTTGTCCTCTTCGAGCTTCTGCGCAAAATTCTTATCGTCGTACCAACGCGCATCCCATGGGCGCGTTACTGCGACTCTGAAGCCTATCGGGTTTGTTTTTTGTCCCAAAAGATTATGTAGTCGTTATTCGCTTGTTGATGATTCCATTGTCGCGGGTTCCATCACTGGAGCTTGCTCCATTGCTGGAGTTGATTCCATTGCTGGAGTTGATTCCATTGCTGGAGTTGATTCCATTGCTGGAGTTGATTCCATTGCTGGAGTTGATTCCATTGCCGGAACTTCCTCGACGCTTGAAACTTGTTCTGCTTTTACCATTGGCGCTTTTGCGATCGTTCGTGCAACCGCAGGTTTAGCACTCGAACGCTTGCGCGTTTTCTGTATCCCTCCAAGCGGTTCATCACCGACGACGATCGTCAAATGATTCGAACGCTTGCGCACGCGAAACGCGCGTCCCATCGGCGCAGGAAGAATGCGTTTGAGCACAGCGCCGCCATCGGAGGAGCACTCGCGGACATAGAGATCGTCCACATCGACGCGGGCGTTCTCCGGATCCATCTGAAAATTTGCTACTGCACTGCGCAGCGTTTTTTCCGCCACGATCGATGCATGGTTCGGCGTGAAATGGAGGATCGAAAGTGCCTCCGGCACACGCTTGCCACGGATCAAGTTGAGAACGATCCTCATCTTGACCGGTGAACTTTGAATACTGCGCTTTATTGCGCGCGCGCTCTTTGCCATAGTAAAATCTTTATGCTCTTTCGTCTTTTGCCGTCTGCTTATGCCGCCGCCGATTTCGTTGCTGCCTCAGTTTTCGTTCCGGAGTGGCCGCGGAATTGGCGCGTCGGCGCAAATTCCCCGAGTTTATGACCTACCATATTCTCCGTTACATAGACCGGAATGAATTTATTGCCGTTGTGAACCGTAAACGTGTGACCGACGAAATCGGGCGAGATCGTGCTCGAACGCGACCACGTTTTGATCACTTTTTTCTGACGCGAAGCATTCAGCGTCTCCACTTTGGAGAGCAGCTTCTCGTCGATGAACGGTCCTTTTTTTAGCGAACGTGACATAATTTTTTATTTCGAGCGGCGCGTATTATTTATTTTGAGCGGCGCTTAACGATATACTTCGTCGATGCGTTCTTACCCTTACGAGTCTTGTAACCTTTCGATAGCTGACCCCACGGCGATTTCGGATGCCGGCGACCACCACCTGATTTCGACTTACCTTCGCCGCCACCCATCGGGTGATCGACAGGGTTCATCGCCATGCCGCGTGTCTGCGGACGAATACCGAGCCAGCGCGAACGCCCTGCCTTACCCCAGCTAATGTTAAAATAATCTGCATTACCGACTTGGCCGATCGTCGCAAAACATTCCAGACGAATCTTACGCGCTTCGCCCGAAGGCATTTTCAGCGTCGCAAATTCTCCTTCTTTTGCCATAACCTGGCAGGCATTGCCGGCTGAGCGCGCGATCTGTCCGCCGCGACCTGCTGTAAGTTCCACGTTATGCACCGTTGTACCGAGCGGCATATTCTTCAACGGCAGCGTATTGCCGACGTTGATCTCCGAATCCGGTCCCGATGTAATAATTCCACCAACGGCAAGACCCTCCGGCGCAAGAATGTAACGTTTCTCGCCATCGGCATACGTGATGAGCGCGATGCGGCAGCTACGGTTTGGATCGTATTCGATCGAAGAAACTTTGCCTGCAATGCCGATCTTATCGCGCTTGAAATCGATCACGCGATACATGCGCTTGTGTCCGCCGCCACGATGGCGCGACGTGATACGGCCTGTGTTGCCACGGCCGCCGGATTTTTTGAGCGGTTCGAGCAGCGATTTTTCCGGCGTGGTCTTCGTGATCTCGTCAAATGTCGAGATCGAGTAATACCGCGTCGCGGGCGTTCTCGGTTTTAAATTCCTAATAGCCATTGTTTATAGCGCTCCTCTCTCCTTCGCATCCATAGGGGCGAATACGTCGATCGTTTGGCCCGGAGCGAGATGCACGATCGCTTTCTTAAATCCTTGCTTTACGCCATGCCGCGCGCCCTTGCGTGTGAACTGCGTTTTGTGCTTCGGCTTTTGCCAGGAAATACGAACGCTCTTGATGATCACGCCGAACTGACGGCGCACCGCGTCAGCGATCTCGATCTTATTCGTATCCGCAAGCACCTCGAAGTGATAAATTCCCTTCTCGGCCTGCAATGTTGCCTTCTCGGTAAGGAGCGGGCGTTTTAAAACTTCTCGTGCCATGTCGTAATTTCTTCTATATTCACCGTGACTTAAAAGTCACGGCTACGCCGGGATTGAAATGTGTTCTACTTCCGGTTTTTCCTGCGCAAGCCCGGCGAAGCTCTTTTCGATCGCGGCAATTGCCGATTCTTCCGCAATGATCGCGCGCGATTTCCAAATTTCGTACATCGAAGCCCTGTCCGCTGCGGAGATCGTAAGCGTGGGAATGTTCCTGCCGCTCAGATACACCGTTGCGTTATCGCCAGCCGTAAGAAGCAGCGCCTGCTTCGTGTTCAGATTCAGCGCGTTTAAAACTTCCTGCACTTGCTTCGTGCGCGGCGAGTCAAAATTCAGATCCTCGACGACGACGAACGCGTTGTTCTTTACTTTCTCCGAAAGCGCGCTCTTGCGAGCAAGCTGCTTCACTTTTTTCGGCAGACTCTTCGTATATTTATGCGGAAGCGGACCGTGCATCGTTCCACCACCGGGATGCAGTCCGCTTTTGATAGAGCCTTGGCGGGCGCGTCCGGTTCCCTTTTGGCGGAACAGCTTCTTGGTCGAGCCGGAAACGGTGCCACGTGTGAGCGTGCTATGCGTACCCTGCCGTTGATTTGCAAGGTGCGTTTCGATCATCAGCCACATGGCGTGCTCGTGCGGCTCGATGGCGAAAATATCATCCGCCAGAGCGATCTTTCGCCCGGTTCCCAAACCGCTTTTATTTAAAACTTCTATTTCCATTTGTGTCTTAGTGACCTAAAGGACGTAGGGGACAAAAATCCCGAAAATCCATCCCATAAATCCCATTCATCTCATAAATCCCGGTTCAGACTATGCCTTAACGATCTCCACTAATTGGTTCTTCGCTCCGGCGAACGATCCGCTCACGAGCACTAAATTCTGTTCCGGCAGCACTTTCATCACGCGAAGATTTCGCGTGGTAATTCGCGTGCCACCCATGCGGCCACCCATGCGCTGTCCTTTAAAGACGCGGGAAGGATAGCTCGATGAACCGATCGATCCCGGTGCGCGCTGACGATCGGATTGACCGTGCGTCGATTGGCCGACACCACCGAAATGATGGCGCTTCACGACACCCTGGAACCCGCGGCCTTTCGAGGTCGAGGATACATGCACGGTGTCGCCTTCGTGAAAAAGGTCTGCCGCGTTGATCGCTTTGCCGGGCGTCATGGTCGCAAGCTCGCTATCGGGAAACGACCTAAATTCCTTCAGATACCGCTTCGCCGATGTGCCGCTCTTTGCGAAATGACCATTTTCCGGCTTGTTCAGCTTACGCTCATCCATGTCCTCGAAACCAAGCTGAACGGCGTCATAGCCATCAGCATCTTTCGTCTTGACCTGAGTTACGAAGCATGGGCCAGCCTGAATGACGGTCACGGGAACATATTGCCCCTGATCGTCAAAGATGCCGGTCATTCCTACTTTTTTACCTAATAGTGCGCTCATTGTCGCCTCAAAAAACTTTCTTTTTCTACGTAATCAAGCTTACGCCAAGCTTCCAAAGATCCTTCGACTCCGCTATCCTTCGCGTTGCGAAGGATAGCTCCGCTCAGGATGACATGTTATAAAACAGCCTGCTATTGTCAGCCTCAGACCTTAATTTCTACTTCTACTCCGGCCGGCAATTCCAGCTTCATCAGCGAATCGACGGTGCGGCTGTTCGAATTCAGAATATCGATCAGGCGCTTGTGCGCGCGGATCTCAAACTGCTCGCGGCTCTTCTTATCTACGTGAGGAGAGCGGTTGACCGTGAAGATGGATTTCTTCGTCGGCAGCGGAATCGGCCCCGAAACGACGCAGCCAGTCGGCTTCACCGTTCGGATGATCTTTTCCGCGCTCTTATCGATCAGGTTATGATCGTAGGATTTCAGTTTGATTCGGATCTTCTGCATTAAAACGAATGAAGCGCGCACCGTTTGAAAGTGCGCGCTTCTTATAAATTACTTCGTGATCTTATCTACTACTCCTGCTCCGACCGTGCGTCCGCCTTCGCGAATAGCGAAGCGAAGGCCTTGCTCCATGGCGATCGGGCTGATAAGCTCGATCTTCATCATGACGTTATCGCCCGGCATGACCATCTCGACGCCTTCCGGCAATGTTGCCACGCCTGTTACGTCCGTCGTGCGGAAGTAGAACTGCGGGCGATAGCCATTGAAGAATGGAGTGTGACGTCCGCCTTCTTCCTTCGAAAGCACATAGACCGTCGCATCGAAGTTCGTGTGCGGTGTGATCGAACCCGGTTTCGCGATAACCTGGCCGCGCTCAAGATCCGTCTTTTCTACGCCGCGAAGAAGGATACCGACGTTATCGCCAGCCTGGCCTTCTTCCATTTCCTTGCGGAACATCTCGACGCCGGTAACGACCGATTTCTTGTGCTGGCCGAGTCCGATAATTTCCACTTCGTCCTGAATGTGAACTTTACCGCGCTCGATACGACCCGTTCCCACCGTGCCACGGCCTGTGATCGAGAATACGTCTTCGATCGACATAAGGAATGGCTTGTCAACATCGCGAACAGGTGTCGGGATGTAGCTATCGACCGCATCCATAAGATCGTAGATGCACTTCAAACGCGGATCGTCAATACCGGCGGCCGGATCGGCACCGGCATTCAGCGCATTGAGCGCCGAGCCTGGAATGATCGGAATTTCGTCGCCGGGGAATTCGTACTTGCTGAGCAACTCACGAATTTCAAGCTCGACAAGCTCCAAAAGCTCTGGGTCGGCAGCATCGACCTTATTCATAAATACTACGATACGCGGCACACCGACCTGACGCGCAAGCAGAATGTGCTCGCGGGTCTGCGGCATCGGGCCGTCGGTTGCGGCTACGACGAGGATAGCTCCGTCCATCTGCGCGGCGCCGGTGATCATGTTCTTGACATAATCGGCGTGACCGGGGCAGTCAACGTGCGCGTAGTGACGGTTAGCCGTCTCGTACTCGACGTGTGCCGTAGCGATTGTGATTCCACGCGCGCGCTCTTCCGGCGCATTATCGATAGAATCGAAAGTGCGGACCTCGTTGCCCGGCATCTTTTTGGCGAGCGCCATCGTGATCGCCGCGGTGAGCGTGGTCTTGCCATGATCGACATGGCCGATCGTGCCCACGTTTACGTGAGGCTTAGAACGTTCGTATTTAGCTTTTGCCATTGTTGTGTAAAAAGATAATTCGAAAAAAAATCGTAGGGGCGCATGGCAATGCGCCCTATTCGTAAAACCTTATTATTGATATTCCTCCGAGTGGGGCGCATTGCCATGCGCCCCTACATGATCGATTAATCTCGATCTTCATTCGCGTGCGAGCGCTCGGTAGTGCTTCCTTCAAACTCCTCTCCCGTTTACGGGAGAGGCTGGGTGAGGGCAGCAGAACACGTCTTTCAGCTAGCTGAAAGCGTATGTTCTTAGCGCTTCAATTAAGAGTGCAGAGGCGAATGTTTATCAATGAGCCGCTTGCTGAGCCTTGAAATTCGTAGCCGTGACTTTCAAGTCACGGTGTGAAAATCACGGCAGTAAACTCACCGTGACCTAAGGTCACGGCTACGAAGCCAAAAACTGCCTTTTTTCGCCAATTTTCGAGCTTTTTTATTGCAAGCGCGCCTATAACCGGATGAGTGGGGGAAGAGTTTCGGGGAAAGTGTGGAATTTCCCCGAACGCAAAGAATTTTCTCGCTCCATTCCAATGTTGCTATCCTTATGCAAACCGCTCCAGTCACATTACGCGTACCTGTATCCATCTCGCAAGCAGATGCGGAGCTTATGTTAGCCGTAAAATTATTCGAGACGAATAAGCTATCGCTCGGTCAGGCGGCAGAACTTTCCGGTTATTCCTACCGAGCATTCCTCGAAGTGCTCCATCGAAATAAAATTCCTGTCATCAATTATTCCGCATCCGATCTGGAAAAAGAGCTATCCGCATGGGAGCCATCGTAAGCGATGCCACATGCCTGATCGGCTTGCATAATGTCGGGAAGCTTGATGTGCTTCCGAAGATTTTTTCGAAGATTCTTATCCCACCGGCTGTTGAACGGGAATTCGGTGGAGTGATTGAGTTAACCGAAACCATACCGCCATCGGATCACAATCTCGTTAATTCGCTTGCGTTATTTCTTGGCGCCGGTGAATCGGAAGCGATCGCCCTGGCACTTGAACAAAATGCTCCGATCATACTCGACGACAAAAAGGCACGCATGACTGCCGACAGCATGGGCCTTAAAATTCTGGGAACCGTTGGGATACTTTTACTCGCGAAACGCAAGCGCCTCGTTTCAGAAATCTCCCCGCTCCTGCAGGAATTGGAGCGAACGGGATTCTATATGAGTGCAAACTTGAAGGAACAGGCTCTGGAACTCGCGGGAGAAATCTAAACACGATAAACTCCCGGGCTCTGTTTTTGCAAGCGAGCGTATTACCGAATGGGTGAGGGAAGCATTTCGGGGAAAATGGGGGTTATTTCGCGAAATATTTCTTTTATCAGGGTTTTCTGGCACAATATATCGAAACGTCAACTGTATCTTGCTGTGGCTGCCGCTTTAGATAGCACCCAAGGGATAGCCTATTACCCTTGTAAAAATAGATGTAATTTGAATCAACATCACCGAAATCGCTTTTGCATTGGATCGAATAAGCATCCGGAGGCCCATCAGTGTACATTGCTATCTGGGGAAGGACAACATGATGTCCGGTTAAAGTTAAGACCTCATTTGTTGAATCGTTAGTAATAGTTCCAGCAATTAAAGAGTCTGCCTCCGTTATTACTGCCGTGCAAAAATCCGTATCCGTGAAGAAGCCATTGACCGACGGGGTCCAGCTACCCTCAAAAGTACCTGGTGCAAGATAATATGCTCCTCCCGGTGCATAGGGCGAAATGGGCGCGGTCGATGAACTGCAGCCGACAATCAAAAGAAACGATAAAGCGAAAATGTATTTCATATGATAATCCCCTCAGATTTAGAACACATAAGAGGGAAAAAAGTGCGGGGTTATCAATACCGATAATTAAACATCACGCTACTATCGGCGTGGAAGACGGAATCACTGGTGAGTTTTTCATTGTGTGGGGCGAAATATCCACCGCGGCGGATTTGGTTCTTTCCCACCACCGAAATAGCATTTCGGCCCACACAGCATTAACAAAACAGCGAACTTTAGTGTGCAAGGCGGGGTATTCTTTAGTATGGAGCAAATTTTCGATAGAATCACCATTGATCCCGCCGTTTTAGGCGGCAAACCATCGTTTCGCCATAAACGAATCGCGGTCGAAACGATTTTGGAGTTCTTATCGGCTGGCGAGAGTATTGACGAAATTCTGAAGCAATATCCGAGCCTTGAAGCTGAGGATATTCATGCAGCGTTAGAATTCGCAACGGAATTAATGCGACACAACTACACGATTCGAGTTGCTGCATAAAAATGCCGCGCTTTCTGATCGATGTTAACCTTCCCTATTACTTCTCGCTTTGGCATGGCGAAAATTTCATTCATCAACGCGATATGGACGATGAATGGACTGATTCGGAAATTTGGGATTATGCGACCGAAAACGACCTCATAATCGTGACGAAAGATGCGGATTTCTCCCATCGAATGATTTTTCACACGCCTCCGCCGAAAGTCATACACGTTCGCTTCGGTAATATGAAAATGAGGGAGTTCCATACCACCCTTAGCAAGCATTGGCCCGAAGCTTTTCGCCTGATCGAAAACAATAAATTAGTCTCGATCTATATTGACCGGGTGGAGGCGATTAACTGATCTCATTAGTTTTTCATTGTGTGGGGCGAAATATCCGCCGCGACGGTTTCGCTTCATTCCTATAGCCGAAATAACATTTCGGCCCACACGGCATTAACGAAAAGGGCGAACTTTAGTGTGCTTGGCGGGGTATTAAAAGCATGACGATTAACGCTTACATCGAGTGGGATCCGGAGACGCGGCTGTATATCGGAATCGTTCCGGGAATTCGCGGCGCACACACGCAAGCTGAAACCCTGGACGAACTCGATAAGAACCTGCAAGAAGTGCTTGCATTATGCTATGAGGAAGATCGTGAGGAATTTCAAAGCCTGCCACGCTATGTAGGTACTCACCAACTCGAAGTAGTAGTGTGAGCAAATTACAGATCGTCGATTACAAGACGATGCACCGGTTTCTTTCGGGCCAAGGATTTCGTGTTTCCCGCCAAAAAGGAAGCCATGTCTTCTACCGCAACTCCGATGGACGCACTACTACTGTTCCCAATCATGGTGGGCGCGACCTCTCACGTCCGCTTATTCGAGAAATTCTCCGTGAGATTGATGTAACGACCGAGACTTTTAATCGAATTCTTAACGAACTCTAAATAGTTCAATACCGGTAACTAAACGTCAGGCTCATATCGTCGCGGGAGACGGCGTCGTCATTCACATTGGCGGTGACGAACTGGCCGGATGGCGTGTAGTCGTTGTAGATCGCGTGGTTCGTGTGATAGGTAGAAATACGAATAGCCGCTTCGAGATCGACAAACTTGCTGAGAGCAAAACCTAAGCCACCGGAGATGGCCGTTACGCCATAATTGGTTGGGTCGCTCTTGTATGGCGATGGTTCGAAGCTATATCCTGCGCGCAGGCTAATGCCGATAACCGGGATCGTATATTCTGCGCCAAGCTGGTATGAAAACACGCCGCGCAGTGAATCGCTTGCCGCCTGGTTTTCTGCGCTTGCATCAAACGTGGAATTGGTGATCTCCAGATCGGCCATATTCATATAACTTGCGCTTAGGGAACCGACAAATCCTGCAACATGCACCGATGCGCCCGCGCCAAAGCGCGTCGGGGTGACGATGTCGTAACTATCTCCACCGCTCGGCGGATTATCCATTTGGCCACTAAAATATGGGCCATCATTCGCAAAATAAGCGATGCCGCTCTCTTGATAGGTCTCGTCAATATGAAGCACCTGTGGCGTTTCCACGGTGAGTCCGAATTTCACGATCTGTTTATCGACAAGCAAACCGAATTTAACCGACCCGCCGCTCTGATCCTGATGCAAATGGGAGCTGATCGTAGCGGATTGGAACCCTGCGGGCGCGGCAGTACCCGTATCGGTCGCGATATGGTTCACATTCGTTTCCGTATAATTCTCGAACTGATCGAACGTTCCGAACAGGATATTGAGTGTCGCGCCGAGTGAGACATCCGGCGCGATCTCCACTCCGCCGCCGATACGCACGGCATCCAAACCGCCTTCGTTGGTTACGTTACCCGATTCGAGGTTCCCACCATTGAAGGGGGTAGTAAGTGAAAAAGCTCCGCTATCGGGAACGTCATACGTCAATCCAAGCGCATAGGCAAGATTGTTATTCCCTAAATAGTTTTGATTATTCGGCTGCCCGTATCTATAATATCCAGGCCCCGAGATAGGCGTACCGGACGAAAGAAATCCTACCGTATTGAAATACGAAGAATTCGGATTGACGGCGCTAAAACTATACGCGGAGGTGTAATCGGCGACGCGGTCAAACGAAATGGCCGTTACAAAATTCCCCTGTACGGTAGGCCACTTCGTAGCAAAACCAACGGACGAAAGCGCGCCGGCATCGAAGGTTGAGTTCGAGGAAGAACCAAGGAAGCTGGCATCGGAACTATAATCGCGGTTAAAGCCGGAGATCGTGAACAGGCGCGATTGTATCGCCACGAGGTCGGCCGGATTGTAATCGAGTGCATCGATGCCGTTCGCGGCAGAAATAAGGTTACCGCCCATTGCGGTTCCGCGCGCATCGCTGGAAAGCGGCTGCGTCGCAAGCAGGAGATCGCTCTGCGCGATCTGCGCGCGAAGCGCACCCGGTATTACAAAACATGTGAATACAAAAATGGTGAAGAGGAGTAGAAATTTTATGCGTGACATAGTCGAGAAAATAGTAACTATGAATTTATGACGGAAGAATAAAATGAGAAAATAGGCCGGAAATAATTCCGGCCCCTTAAAAGGCGTTATCGCGCGTGGCCACCGCCACCGCCGCCGGAAGAACGTGAACCGCCGCCGCTTCTTCCGCCTCCGCCATAAGACCGGCCAGAAGAATAACCGCCGCCATAGCCACGTCCGCCGCCGTAAGAGCGATACCCGCCGCGCCCATACGAACCATATCCGCGTGAGCCGCTGCTTCGGCGAACAACAGTCATATTTCGCCCGCCAACCCTTGCCGTTGAGGATGTAATGGATTGCCCATTGGAGGTCCGAACGACGACCATGTGTGAAGAAGCCATGCTATGTGAAGAAGCCATGCTGCTGGCACCGGAATTACCCATTGCTCTTGCATTGCCGGCGGCAGATGCTTCTGGGGCCATGGCATGAACCGGCGCATCGCGATCTGCAGACATTGCACCACTTGACCGCACTCCACTTGCTTCAGCACCTCTTGATCCTGCAAGTCCAATATCAGATGAGGGGCCGCGCAATCCCGACGTAATTCCGCCATCGCGGTATTCACCGCCAAGTCCGCCGCCATTGATACCACGCCCTAATCCAGCGTATCCGCCGTAGAAGCCATGACCGTAGCCGTGATCGTAGCCACCATAACCAAAGCCGTGACCGTAACCGCCATAGAAACCCAGACCATAATAGGGATATAAACCAAGTCCCCAATAAGCACCATAATAAGGTGCATACCACCCTGGGTAACCCCAATAATAGGGATACCACGGACTCCACCACGGATCGTAAGGCCAACCAAAACCGATCGAGAAACCATCGTAATAGCCTGGATAACCCGGATCGTAATAATTGTTGACTACTTCTCCATTGCTGTTCGGCATAGTAGTATCGGCAGCGGATGGAGCTGTGAGCGGACGCTCGTCGATAAACATCGTATCGCCGTGCATCGTCGTGTCATAGACTACCGCTGTTGAATTTCCATTTCCTTTGACTGTGTCCGAATAAAGTGGTTGTGGCGCGTGATAAACACGACCGGAAGAACCATAGTATCCTCCGCTGGTACCCGCGAGCTGCGTATAGCAACCGGAAAGCGCAAGGGACGACACCATAATAAAAATTGCTGCTGACAAATGGGCCGCTTTCATAATCTGTATCGAATGATCATTAAAAAAATGCGTTCGTTGTGTTCGTTCTCTTAGAAGTTGAAATTCATGTGTGATAAGCGTAAACATGGCCTTTCTCCTTTCTTCTATTATATGTAACGCAAAACTTGACAGAAAGTGACCCGAGATTACTGTTTTTTGCGTTAATTCGCATTAATTACTGGAAGACGTTTTGCACAATGATAATTCATAGTTCGAATAGCCGGTTCGGCACAACTTGATACTCGCTCGTGTGTTCTTGGCGCGCGTGTTTTTGTGTGCTGCAACTTAGAAATAACTTCCTCGAATATAATGTCGTGCAGCGCATCGTAAAAGAGTAGCTGCGCTTTGTTCGCTGCAGGTACCGGCAAAAGTCTATTTCGTATGGCGAGGATTTCGTTTCCGTATCTTTGCATTCATGGAAAGATACACCGATGGATGGAAGAGCGCCGTGCTCGGTGAGCAAACGGAGATTTGCGTCTATGGGCACTATGGTCCGGGGTTGCTATTATTTCCATTCGATGGCGAAGATTACCTCTCAGCCGAGCAGCATGACCTCATCGCGCATGTCACGCCGCAACTCGATGCCGGACGCATCAAGATCTACACTATTAATTCCATCGACCGGCAAAGTTGGCTGAACGACGACATTGCTCCACGGCAAAAATCTATTCGCCACGGCAAATATAATCGATATATTTTAGACGAGGTTGTACCCTTCATCGCTCAAAACATGAAGAGTGAGCATCCTGTCATTTTCACAAGTGGAATTTCGCTCGGCGCGCTGCATGCGGTAAATATGTTTTTACGTCAGCCCAATGTATTCGAGGGAGCGATCGGTATTTCCGGCAACTACGATCTCAAGGTCTATACTAACGGCTATCACGATAACGATGTGTATTACAATTCGCCGGCGGATTATCTCACACACCTTACCGGCCCCGTTTTGAATAAGTTGCGACAAAAACAACAGATCTCTTTCCTTTCCGGACGCGGAGAGGGCGAGCATCCGGAAGCAAGCGAAGCAATTGGCAAGCTCCTGAGCAGCCGTGGTATTCCAAACACCGTCGATCTGTGGAGCGAAGAATACGGCCATAATTGGGATGCGTGGCGAACGATGTTCCGAATTGCTATCGAGAGGAATTTTTAGACCTGCGTGAAAACAACTACATATTTTAAGTCACTGGCAAACAGAAGTGATAGAGTCTGGATTAAGGAGGCCTGGATTGAAAGAGTATTACAAGCTCCATTGAGAACCGAAGTACAGCCGGATGGGAGAATCCGATATTGGGCTTCCATTTCCGATGCAAACAATAGGTACTTGCGCGTTGTTACTTTAGCTGATGGTGAAACTGTGCATAACGCATTTTTTGACCGTCGTTTTAAACCATAACTGATATGAAAATTACTTATTTCGACGATACCGATACGCTCCTGGTGGAATTCTCCGATACCACCATCGAGGATACGCGTGATCTCGACGATAATACGCTCGGAGAATACGATCAAAATGGGAACCTCGTCGCGTTGACAATGGAGCACGCCTCGAAGCGCGCGGACTTGCGGTCGTTCAGTTATTCCAATCCCTCACTCGTTCCAGCTTGATTTATCCAGTTTCAAAGCTCGTTTCTTCATTTCGGATCGCGCACTCTTCTCGAGCAACTTCTTGAATGGCCGATCGCTTCGGCCCACGACGCACTGCCAGCTCGAACTCCTCGATGGCCCGTTCTTCGCCCTGTGCTTCTATTTCGACCGAACCATCGCTTCTGTTCCTCGCATAACCGGTAAGCCCCAACGCCACGGCCTGCACCTGGCAAAAATACCGAAACCCCACGCCCTGCACCTGCCCGGTTACGATGAAATGAATGCGCTTCATAGTTGCAAAACGTTGCAGTATCCTAAATGTTCAATTCGGATAGATTTAAAATTGGCCGGGGAATCCTCTTGCCCCCTGCAACGTCTCTGTAGTTCCTCCACAAAGCTATCCTTAATTCTTAATGAAAATCCTTGTAACGGGCGCGTCAGGTTTCGTCGGTTCGCATATCGCGGACCGGCTGCTTGCGGCTGGGCATGAAGTTCGCGCGCTCGTGCGGGCGAATTCCAGCCTGAAGTGGCTTCAGGATAAGCGCATCGATATTGTTACCGGCAACATGCTGGATATGGAATCGCTGCGAGCCGCCGTGGAGCATGTGGATGCCATCGTTCACGTTGCAGGCGTAACCGCCGCGAAAACAAAGGAGGGATTTTTTGAAGGCAATCTTTTGCCCACGCGAAATTTGCTTGAAGCAGCGCGGCGATATAATCCCACGCTCTCGCGGTTTATTTTTTGTTCGAGCCAAACGGCGGTCGGCCCATCGCTCGATGGCCAACCGGTGACCGAACTCACGCCGCCCCACCCCATCACCACCTACGGCAGATCGAAACGCGCGGCGGAAGAAGAAGTCGAGCGCGCCCGGAAGGATTTTCCTGTAACTATTCTACGTCTGGCCGCAATATACGGGCCGCGCGATACGGCGATCTTCACTTTTTTCCAAACGGTCGATAAACGGTTGAAGCCGCTGATTGGTATGCGCGATAAGTGGGTCAATCTCGCGCATGTCTCCGATATTGCCGATGCTGTTTTGCTGGCACTCGAACAGGATGCTGCAAAAAATGAGACTTACTTCATCGGAGCCGAGCAGCACTATACCTGGCGCGAAGTCAATGACCTTACGTCCGAAATCATGAATCGGCGCGGACTTACATTAAAGTTACCGCACGCGCTGGTGTATTCGGTTGCGGGCTTGTCGGAATTTTTCTCCATCTTTCGGTCGAAGCCCAGTGTGCTCAACTGGGAAAAAGGCCGGGATATGGTGCAGTCCCATTGGACGGCCAGCGTCGAAAAAGCAAAAAGCGAGCTTGGCTACCGGCAGAAGATCTCGCTCGAAGATGGGGTTAAAGATACTGTCGAGTGGTATAAAAAACAGGGCTGGCTTTAAGATCATGATTAATTGTCCGTAAGAAAGATCTGTCTCGGAAAATCATCTAATTTTCTCAAAAATTGACGTTTTCAAATAAGCAATTAGTGTATGATTTTGAGACAAAATAAGATAAGAATTTCTCATATTCATACATGGTAAGTTATCCACATACCCCAAATGAATGATTTTGGAAGATTTGAGAACTGGCATAGTATTTCGTTTGTTAACGATTTGGCAAACTAAACTATAATTCTCACCTTAAGCTGAACAAAGCTTCTCACATTGAGCGCCGGGAGGGCAAACCCGGCGCTTTTTTATTTTAAATTTTCTTTTTCTGTGTATGTGCCTCCATCATATTAATATTTTTTAGGTGAACCACTTTTACATAAATTGTGTGTTATAGAATCGGAATTTTAAGACCGAATTTGGCCAAGGAGAAAAATAATCATGCACATTCTTAATCGTTCCAGAATCGCGATCGTCGCGCTTGCGCTCTCGGCTATGATGTTGGGTGGCGTTTCACGCGCGGAAGTTCACTTCAAAGACATCTCGTTTGATGACGCAAAAGCGCTCGCCGCCAAAGAGCACAAAGTCATTATGGTCGATTTTTACACGACGTGGTGCGTCTGGTGCAAAACGCTCGACCGCAACACCTATTCCGATGAGAACGTCGGAAAAATTACGGATGCAAAGTTCATCGCTGTGAAGATCGACGCGGAAAAAGGCGAAGGCGTTACGCTTGCCAAGACCTACAAGATCAATGGCTATCCCACCATCGTCTTTTTCGATAAAGATGGCAATGAGATCGACCGCGTTGTTGGATATGAAGATGCTTCCCGCTTCGCTCGTTCGCTTGAAGTCGCATCTGCCGGCGGTTCCAAAGCCGTCATCGCGGATGTGCAAAGCGCGCATCCCACGACCGACGCCACCAAATGGCTCGTCGCAGCAAATTATTACGCGCAGCAAAATCAGAACGATAAAGCGCTTGCAGCCTTTCGCAAAGTGCTCGCGCTCGACCCCGATAACAAACTCGGACAAAACGCCGAAGCCTCCTATGGCGTGGGATTTCTCTCTACCGGTGACGAGCAAGTAAAAGCACTTGCCGATGCACTTCGGGAATACCCGAATGAAGTCGATGCCGATCAGGCAAACTGGTTCCTTCTTGAGCACGATTTCAAAACGAACCATCCCGATGACGCTGCGCGACGCATGGATCAATGGGCGATGAGCCATCCCAAAGATGCCATGACCTTCAACCGTTTCGCGTGGGCTGCTGCCGAGAAGGGCGTCGATCTCGAACAGGCAGATGAATATGCAAAACGCGCCGTCATTCTTGCCGATAACCCGCAGGATAAGGCTTCCGTGATGGATACCCGCGCAGAAGTGCTTTTTAAAATGGGAAAAAATTCCGAAGCGTCGGAGGTTGAAAGCACTGCACTTGCATTGCTCGATCCTGCCAAAGATAAAAAGCTCTACGCTGAATTGACGAAACAAAAAGCGAAGTTCGATAAGACGAGCGCCGATGCGACGCCCGCCCCATCGAATCACTGAGCGATTTCGGCTTTTCGGTTGTTACATACGGCAGTCCGTTTTACGGGCTGCCGTATTTTTTTAATGACCGTTTGAATTCCACTCATTCTAATCATAATGCAAGCATGAGCAATCATGCATTGAGGCAGAACGTACTGATCGCGCCATCGTTGCTATCGGCGAATTTTGCGATGCTTGAAACGAGCGTTCGGCAAGCCGAAGCTGGCGGAGCGGATTGGCTGCATATCGATGTGATGGACGGTCACTTCGTTCCCAACATCACCGTCGGCCCGGTGATCGTCGAAGCATTGCGCCCGCTATCCAAGCTAACCTTCGACGTGCATTTGATGATCGAAGATCCCGATGCGTACATTCCGCAATTCGTGAATGCCGGAGCGGATCTTATCACCGTTCATCAGGAAGCATGTGTTCATCTGAACCGGACGGTCGCGCATATCAGATCGCTTGGTGTAAAGGCGGGAGTTGCACTGAACCCGGCAACGCCACTCGCAATGCTCGAAGAAATTCTGGAGAATGTCGATCTCGTACTCCTCATGAGCGTCAATCCAGGCTTTGGCGGCCAATCGTTCATTCCATCGCTTTACCGGCGGGCGCGAACGCTTCGGAATTGGATCGACCGTTCAGGATTCCCATGCCTGATCGAAGCCGATGGCGGCATCAAGCTCGATAATGTTGCTCAGGTCTATGAATCTGGCGTGGACGTTATCGTGTCCGGCTCCGGTATCTTCGATTCCGCAAACCCCACCGAAACGATACGCGAAATGCGGCGCGTTTGCCATGCCACGCAACTCATAGAAGTATAAAAATAGAATGCCAAAATTTAAAATTACCAAAGGAAAATTTCAAGGGATCCAAGCGTGTGCCAGTCCCGATGGCATCATTGCTGCCGCCGCAATGGATCAGCGCGGCTCGCTGAAAAAAAGCATCGGCAAAGCAATGGGACGCGATGCCACCGATGCCGATCTCACCCAATTCAAGATCTCTGTCACAAAAATTCTTACTCCGCATGCAACAGCGCTTCTGATGGATCCCGAATATGGGCTGCCCGCGCTCCCGGCACGAGCGCCGGGAACCGGAGTACTTCTTTCTTACGAAAAAACCGGATACGACGCAACCGTTGCCGGAAGACTCCCCGATCTGCTGGATGATTGGAGCGTGCTTCGCCTTGCAGAAGCGGGCGCGGATGCGATCAAAATTTTGTTATATTACAATCCATTCGATGAGGAAAAGATCAATCGCAGAAAACATGCCTTTATCGAGCGGATAGGCGCGGAGTGCGAAGCCATCGATAAGCCGTTCTTTCTCGAAGTGCTTGCCTACGATAATACGTACGATGAAAAAAGCCTGGACTTCGCACGGCTAAAGCCTAAATATGTTGCGGCGTATATGAAGGAATTTTCTTCGGACCGTTATGGCGTCGATGTTTTAAAAGTGGAAGTACCCGTCAATATGAAGTTCGTTTCCGGCACTGCTTCTTTTTCCGGTAACGATGCCGCCTATACTCGCGAAGAAGCAAAACGGCTTTTTAAGGATGCGTCGGATGCCGCGACAAAGCCATTTATTTATCTCAGTGCCGGCGTGACCGATGAAGAATTCCGGGAAACGATCGCGCTTGCCGGTGAAGCACGCGCGAAATTTTCCGGTGTACTCTGTGGCCGCGCTACCTGGCAAGACGGCATACCCGTTTTTGGAAAAGATGGAACCGCCGCGCTCGAATCATGGCTATCAACGCGCGGCGTTCAAAATATTCGAGGAGCTAAACACCGTTATTTATGCCAACGCCCGTCCGTGGTATGAAATCTATGGCGGCCTTGAAAATATCGATGTTATTTAGAGAATCACTCCGCACAATTACAAGTTGAAGAGGACTTGAGTCCCCGAGCACATAAAAACGTTTCTGAAGTAGAGCAGCCCGCCTCCGCCGGCCCAAGCGCCGAGCCAGAGGTGGAGCAGGCTGCACCACCCGCGCGTCCGGCTGGAACGGCAAAACAGCAGGAAGATAAACTCCTTGTGCAACGCGCGCGCAGCGGCGATCAACTGGCATATAACGAGCTTGTCAAGCGCCATAAACATGGCGTCGAGCGTCTCATTCGCCCGATGGTACGGAGTGCATTCGAGCGATGAGATCGAGGATCTCGTTCAGGAAGCGCTGACCAAAGCGATGCTTCACCTCAATTCTTATTCGGAAGAATACGCGTTCTCGACCTGGCTTTACCGCATTGCCACGAACCACGCAATCGACTACCTTCGCCGGCGCAAGCTCAATGCATTTTCTATCAGTTCACCCCCTCCCTCTTTGGCCGGCAAGCCTGATGAAGAAGGCAGAGAATACGAGATCAGCGATTCCTCCTGGGTGCCGGACGATGTCATGGTCTCGAACGAACGCACCAGCATTATCGAGCAAGCGATCGATGAACTGCCGGAGAACTATAAACGCATCATCCGGCTGCGGCACAACGAAGACATGGAGTACGAAGAGATCGCGC
The DNA here is from genome assembly GCA_963776895.1 of Ignavibacteriota bacterium. Taxonomy (GTDB): domain Bacteria; phylum Bacteroidota; class Ignavibacteria; order Palsa-1295; family Palsa-1295; genus PALSA-1295. The sequence continues at coordinate 428,823 of CAVZOL010000009.1, forward strand.
GTGTGCTGAAACTGCCGATGGGAACCGTGAAAGTGCATTTACACCGTGCCCGCGCCATGCTCGCGCGGATGCTCGATGGAAGGATTTGAACCGTGGCTCGAAAATATTTTTTTCTCTCGAGTCTGGCGCTAACGGGCTCGCTCGTGGTCTGCGCTTCGTTTCAAAGCTGCACGACCACCCTGAAATTCGTTCCACCAACGATCGTACTGGATACCACCGGCCCACACTATCTCCATAACGTCTCGGAGATCAAGTATTGGGATCGCATCTCCTCGGCCAACCACGCCACCAATTTCGCATGGATGGATACGACCGGCAAAGTACACGAAATGTATGAGTATTACGATAAGATCGTCGTGCTTACATTCTTCAGCACCTGGTCGCCGCCATCGGTCAAGGAGTTAGCCGCGCTCGATAGCGCGCGCACCGCAGATACCAATGCACTTTACATCGGCGTTTCGATGAAAGAAGGAGTGATAAATGGCAAAGCGGTTCTGCGGATCGATTCGTTCGCGCGCGCGCGCGGCATCCCGATCCAGCTTCTGATCGGCAGTCCCGATTTTGGATTTACATATAGCGGGATCGATGTGGTGCCGACCACGTTCGTCATCACGTATAAGCGAAAAATATCTGCTACTTTCGAAGGGTATGTGCCGGAAGCTACCCTACTCGGAGCTATTTCGGAGGCGGAGAAGAAATAATAATCAACGTATAATAAAAGGCTCATGCTCGCAAAGGAACGATGATGCAAACAAGCAAGTTAGGTGCGCACAACAAGATCGCGGGGTGGAGCAGTGGTAGCTCGTCGGGCTCATAACCCGAAGGTCGTGGGTTCAAGTCCCACCCCCGCTACAAAATGCATAGCGATTTTGGCATGCTTTTCTTTTTATGGCATTTTACATCTATGTGATTGAATGCGAGGAAGGCTATCGCTACACTGGACAAACTCCCAATCTCGCACGCCGACTAGAGGAACACAACGCACATACGACATTCAGTACCAAGCGCGGGAATAATTGGCGATTGCTCTACTCTGAAGAATATCCCACACGGAGCGAGGCGATGAAACGAGAACGTTATCTAAAGACTGGCGCAGGAAGAGATTTTCTTAGAACACGCATAGGAGTGGAGTCCGCCGCGGCGGATAGCTCGTCGGGCTCATAACCCGAAGGTCGTGGGTTCAAGTCCCACCCCCGCTACAGAAAACGGTCTTGCGAAAGCCGGATCTTTTGTTTTATACTCAAAGCTCGGCAATCGCAACGCAGGCAACTTTCAAGCATGCACGGCCATGCTTCTTACATGCAGTATTTCAGCCGCGATCAAGCGAATATCTTGCGGCTTAAGCGTAAGAACGCCAATCGTCCTGCCAAGACCGGTGGCGAATTCTACTTCATACGCGACTCCTTTCGGATAAATGTGAACGACCGTCCCGACATCACCCGCAAGAAGTGATTTTTCCGGAATGTTATGTGTAAGAACGACTAAGCTATGTTCTGGAATCATAATGGATAAGCTGTTACGAGGCGTGGAAAATCGGTTCCTTTATCAATAACCCAAACAGTGAGTAAGGGAATTCCCCTGCCCCGTTTGTCTGTGAGTATTCCTTCAACGACATATTTCACTCCAAAATCGTCAACGAAAATATCAACGACATCAAAATCGCGAGCGATACGCAGCAATTCAGCTCGTAATTCTTCAGCATTTTGCAGTGTAAACCCAACCGACTCGTAGAAGCGAGCTTTTGCCGCACCTTCAGGATGTGTCAGCGAGAGTAGATAATCGCTTAGCTTGCTATCTTCTACTCTCGCATACATCCCATTCGGAATAAGCTGCATTGCTGCTTATCCCCCAAATATACTCCCCTGCTCCGCTTCTGGTGCAGGTGGCGTGGGTTTCTTACCTAAAGTGGCTTCGGCTTCGTCAATTTCCTTGTCTTCATCGGCGGGAACGTTTGCGACGGCGGCGAGGCGGTCGCCTTCGTTGAGGCGGACTACGCGGACACCCTGGGTGTTGCGGCCCATCACGCGGATCTCCGCAACATGCTGGCGAATGACGAGGCCATCCTTCGTTACACAGATGAGATCGTCGTTATCCACGACTTCCTTCATCGCAACGAGCTTGCCGGTTTTTTCTGTGGCCTTCATCGTGATAACGCCTTTGCCGCCGCGGCGCGTGAGGCGGTAATCCGAAACTTCACTGCGTTTGCCGTAACCTTCTTCGCTAACCACAAGCACCGTAGTTCCCGAACGGCTTGGCGCGATAATACCGATGACGCGGTCGCCTTCATCCAAGCGCACGCCGCGCACACCGGCGGCGGTGCGGCCCATATCGCGCACGTCTTTTTCATTGAAGCGGCAGGCCATTCCTTCGTGCGTTCCAATGATGATCTCCTGTTGGCCGTTGGTGAGACGGACATCTTTCAGTGAATCCTTATCTTCGAGGGTAATGGCATGAACGCCACCACGCCGAATGTTACTGAACGCGGAGAGCACCGTCTTTTTAATGGTTCCAAACTCGGTGACCATGGTAACGAAATGCGCTTCATCGAATTGCTTGACGTTGATGAACGCGGTAATGCGCTCTTCCGGCGGTTTTTCAAGCAAGTTGGCAATGGAGCGTCCCTTTGAGGTACGCCCGGCTTCGGGAACTTCATGTACCTTCAGCCAATAGCAGCGGCCGCGATCGGTGAAGAACATGATATAATGATGCGTCGATGCGATAAACATGTGCTCCAAGAAATCATCCTCGCGCGTAGCAGCGCCGGTAATCCCCTTGCCGCCGCGTCCCTGCCTGCGATAGCCCGAAACTGGGAACCGCTTGATGAATCCACCGTGGGAGATCGTTACCACGACATCTTCTTCCGCGATCATATCCTCGATCGTGAAATCTTTCGTATCATAGACGATCTCAGTGCGGCGCTTATCGCCATACTTAGTACGGATCTCCGTGAGTTCATCGCCGATGATCTTCATCTGAAGTTCCGGCGAGGCAATGATGGATTTGAATTTCTCGATCTGTTGAAGCAAGTCGCGGTATTCGGCCTGAATTTTCTCGCGCTCCAACCCGGTAAGGCGTTGCAAACGCATATCGAGAATAGCTTTGGCCTGAATTTCGGAGAGTTTGAATTGCTTCATCAGCCGGTTCTGGGCTGTTTCCGTATCCTTCGAAGCTCGGATGGTTTTAATGACTTCTTCGATATTATCGAGCGCGATAATATATCCCTCTAAGATATGCGCACGCTTTTCGGCTTGATCGAGATCGTATTTCGTGCGGCGCAGCACAACATCGTTCCGGTGCTCGATGTAGAATTTAATCATCGAGCGGAGTTCCAGCACGCGCGGCACGCCCTTTACCAGCGAAAGCATTATGACGCCGAACGTCGTCTGCATTTGGGTGTGCTTGTAGAGATTGTTCAGCACTACTTTTGCAATGGCGTCACGTTTTAGTTCGATGACGACGCGCAGGCCATCCTTATCGGACTCATCGCGAATATCCGAGATGCCTTCGAGCTTTTTATCGCGCACGAATTCGGCCATCTTTTCGATGAGGTTCGCTTTGTTCACCTGATAGGGAAGTTCCGTCACGATGATCGACTCGCGGTCATTTTTCGAAGTCTCGATCGTTGCGCGCGCGCGCACCAGAACGCGGCCACGGCCAGTGGTGTAGGCATCGCGGACGCCCTCATAGCCATAAATGATTCCACCGGTCGGGAAATCCGGCGCGGTGATGTGTTTCATCAAGTCCGCGCTGGTGATGTCATGATCTTTAATATAGGCAAGACACGCGCTCACGACTTCCGAAAGATTATGCGGCGGGATATTCGTCGCCATGCCGACGGCAATGCCTGTGGAACCATTAACCAGCAAATTCGGAATGCTCGCGGGCATGACGAGTGGCTGCTGAAGGGTATCGTCAAAATTCGGGCCGAAATCGACGGTCTCTTTTTCGAGATCGCGCAGCATTTCCATCGCAAGCGGAGTCATGCGGGCTTCGGTGTATCGCATAGCGGCCGGCGGATCGCCATCGACGGAACCAAAATTGCCCTGACCCTGCACTAAGGGGTAGCGCATCGAAAAATCCTGTGCCATGCGGACGATGGTGTCATACACAGCCACGTCACCATGCGGATGGTACTTACCGAGCACTTCGCCAACCACGCGCGCGCTTTTCTTGTACGGGCGGTTCGGTCCCAACCCCAGCTCGTTCATGCCATAGAGCACGCGGCGGTGAACGGGTTTCAGTCCATCGCGCACATCCGGCAATGCGCGCGATACGATAACGGACATCGAATAATCAATGTACGAATCGCGCATTTCATCTTCAAGCTGACGGGGGGAAATCTTTTCGGTAATAGTGGCCATGTTTTGGAGTGGATGGGAATGTCTGAACCATGATTTGGGGCGATTATTTAGATTAAGGAGATGCGAAAGTTAGTTGTCATTCCCGCGAAAGTAGGAATCCAGACCTTAATGGAAACACACCTTATGGATTCCCGCTTTCGCGGGAATGACATAGAAAAATGTGCTTGAAATACAAAAAATCATCTTCGTTAATCTCTGAAATCGCCCCAAATCATGGTTCGTTTTTGGGGTTGTTGGATAACGAAATTACGGGACGATTAAGTCCATTTTTTGCGAGAAAATAAGGGATATTTGAGACTATTTAACATATCCTTTTATCATGTCGGATATTTGGGGCAACAGGAACATAACGCTCGCATCGATATCCACGCGAGGATAGGTGCGGTCAATACAATCTTCGCCGAACGCTTGGTGAATTGCGTCGATGGGAAATGGCGAAGACTCAATGCTTTCAGCACCCTCCCCTTGCACAGAAAACCAATAGATGAATTCCTCATCGCCAATCTTCTCCCGGAAGATAGCTTCGACATACATCTTCTCGCGTTCGAGCGTTTCAAGGCACTCGGCTTTACGTGCATTCAGTGTGGCATGCCACTCATCGACGCGCGCGGACATTCCAGGTTTGATGCGGAAACGGGTGAGTTCGGTTTTCATAGGTATGTTACGGGAAATGTAAAACTGTTCTAACGTAAAAATCCATACAATATTTTTTGTAAGCCTGAGTATCGAGTACAATGGCAAAGGATAGCCAATGAACCTCCAATGCCGTTTTGCCTCGCAATCGGCTTGCAACTTCGCATGCAAGCGCGTGATCGACAACGGGCAGCAATCCGCAAAATAGAAAAAAAGGGGATGAGGTAAAAAAAATCAGAACCCGATGTAACTTTTGGGGTATCTGCCGTGTCATTCGGTGGGATACCCTATCAATTTTGAGTTTTTTAACCCATTTTTTAAGAAATCCATGAAAAACTACTACCGAATAATCGCAACCATAGCGACCATTACGCTGGCTTCCATAATCCATTCAACGGCAACCGCTCAAACATCGCCGACTATCTCCTACCAAGGCGTGCTCCAGAATAACGGCACGCTCATGAACGGCACCGACACCCTGAAAATCCTAATTTATGACGTGGAAACAGGAGGGTCGCCACTGTACTCCGAAACGCAAACCGTCGATGTGGTTAACGGGATTTATAATCTTGCGATCGGCAGCGTAACGCCGCTTTTACCTACGCTCAATTTTACAAAACAATATTATCTCGCGGTTTCCGTGAACGGAGCGCCGGAACTATCTCCGCGTTCTGAGGTAAGTTTTGCACCGTATGCATTCCGCGCGCTGAATGCCGACACGGCAAGCTTTGCTGCTACAGCCACAATAGCAAAGGGCGTTTCAGGCGGCGTCGTAACAAGTATTAATGGATTTTATGGTTCACTGTCCCTCTCAGGGGCGGATGGAATTACGGTCGCCAATAGTGCAGGGAATCTTACCATTGGCAATAACGGGGTGCAGTCTGTAAATACTGCCGGCGGAAAAGTTACACTCGTTGGTTCAGGCGGAACGACCATCGCCGATACGGGAAATGTCGTCACTATTCATTCCCAAACCTTCACCGGCGGCACAGGGATTCAGGCGGTACAAAATTCCGATAGTTCCATTACCATTGCCAACGGCAGCGGTCCAATCGCAACTTTGTCTATCGGGAAGCAAAATGCTGACACCGGTCAACTCCTCGTATGGAATGGCTCGGCGTGGAGACCTGCGTCCCTTTCTGACTCTCTGCTTCTGGATTCGATCAAAGATCTGCGAGATGCCCGCGACGATGGTTCCAGCGTGTATTTGGGCGCGGGTTCCGGCGTCAATAATTCCGGTAAGAACAGCAATGTGGCATTGGGGATACTGGCGCTTCATTCGAATACTACAGGTAATGGTAATACCGCTATCGGAGATAGCGCTCTTTTTTCGAATACCGGTAGTTTGAATGTCGCTGTGGGGTGGCACGCGCTCTCTATGTTTAATGGCGGGTCTGCGAATCAAATTAACCAAGATGTCGCTGTCGGTGCCGGGGCATTGCAAACGGGAGAAGCAGCTGGAAGTACGGCCATTGGGTTTCAAGCCTTGAATTCTAATTCCGGCAGTTTGAACACTGCTTGTGGTTTCCAAGCTATGGCTAATGGTGATAGCGGCGGATATAACTCGGCGTTTGGATCTTGGTCTCTTCAACGGATTAACGGAGGCAACCAGAACGTGGCAATCGGGTACTCATCGATGCAATTTAGCGTGACAGCTACAAATAATGTCGCGGTAGGTACTATTGCTTTGTCAGCTTGCTATGCAGGCAACGCGAATACTGCAATGGGATTTGAGGCTGCGGCTAGTACTGATTCAGGGTCATCTAATGTCGCAGTCGGGGTGGAGGCTTTAAATCACAATATTTCACGCTCCAATCTTGTTGCCGTTGGGGATTCAGCCTTATATTGGTGCGATTGGTTATACTCTCGGCACGGCGATGCGCTGGATAGCGCTACCGCGAACACAGCAGTAGGTTCGGGGGCATTATTTTCGGATACCTCTGGCGCATACAATACGGCGATGGGGTATCAGTCCCTTTATTCTAATACCATTGGTTACCGCAATACGGCATTCGGAAATGTTGCATTATATCAGAATACAACTGGGAATGATAATACCGCCATTGGCGATGCCGCCGGGCCAACAGCGGCAAACCTCAACAACACAACCACGCTTGGCAGTGGGGCGGTAGCAGCAGCAAGCAATTCGGTAGTGCTTGGGAACAATGCTGTCACTTCGCTGTATTGCCAGGGTGCTTATGCTGCAACAACGGCCAATTCTGCAAATATGGTGGTAACTTCGAATGGGCAAATTATGCGCAGCACTTCATCGGCACGGTATAAAACCGATATTCACGATCTGGATATAAATACGGATAAGTTGTACGATCTGCGTCCCGTTAGCTACATTTCAAAAATAGATGGCAAACCGTATTTCGGCCTTGTCGCAGAAGACGTTGCGAAAGTAATTCCCGATCTCGCCGAATATGCGCGCGCGAAAGATGTGATCCCCGGTTCCACATCCGAAGAACTCATTCCAGACGCAGTGAAATACCCGATGCTTTCGGTACTGTTGCTGGAGGAGTTGAAGAAAGAACATGCGAAGGAGGAGGCTCAGGAAATGCAGGCGGAATCGGAGGAGTCTCAGTTAGCATCTCAGGCAAAAATAATCGCTGATCTGGAAAAACGCATGGATGCGCTGGAAGCTTCGCAAGAGCACTCGCGCTGAGCGGGTGCCATCGTCCCATCACATTTTTTTCGCACACTAATGTAACTTTTGTAATAGCTTCCGTGTCGTAGCAAGACCAGGAATATGATTTGTTCGAAGTCTCATCTGCTGTTCCGTACCGGCGTTTCCCTCGCTGTTTTTTTCGCGTGTCTTTCCGGTGTGCAGGCGCAGACGTGGACGCAGATCGGAAATTTCCCTGCAATATCTCAGTTTCATTGCGCGTATTTCTGGGATACAGCGCACGGTGTTGTCGGCGGCGATAACTGCATTTATACCTATAATGCCGGGACATGGACGCAATCGATCTATCCGGAGGCTCCTGGGTTGATCCAGTCGCTGAGATTACTGGACGGGGTGAACCTCTATGCAGGAAGCGGCCAGACGTGCGTTTGGGAATCGACCGACCGGGGAGTGACCTGGCAAAAGACCACCGCACTTCTTCCACATGCCGACGATATTTATCTCGGCGCCGATGGCAATGTCCATGGGATGAACAGCCCCGGTTTTGGAATGATGGTGGGAACGACTTTCGCGCGCAGAAGCGCGCTCTCCTGCGCGGCGGCAAGGGATGCTCCATCTTCTAACTCCATGCTCTATTCCACGGACGGAGGCACTACCTGGCTGTCATCCGGCTCCTTTCCCTCCGGTTATACGTGCGAGGTGGATACATGCTCCGGATATTTCTATACCGTTTCAGAAGACGGCGATCCAGGATTATACGAATCCACCGACGGGGGCATAACATGGGTCAGGACCTGCGATCTCTCGCAGTATGATCCCACCGATATATTTGAAGGCGCAAATATGGGTGTGCTGTACCTTCAATGCCCGACAGGAGTGCTGCGCTCGTTTCAAGGTGCAGATTGGACCAGCATCGGCGGGCCGGGCACGAATTTCGGCGACCATCGAATGTTCTCGTTCGGTCCCGACAGCCGCTATTTGATCGCATTCGATAGTGGCCAGGTTTGGTTGTGGAGCGGAGGAACCCTCCCCATACCGAATCCGATCGTTTCGATGAGTATCCAGCCTTCCGGCTGCGAGTTCACCCATGCAACGCTCGGTCTATTTTGGACCGGATTCGAGGATACGCTGCATATTCATGCCACTGCGACGGCTGGTGCAACGATCTTCCCGCAGGACACGACGCTCGTGCATGCAACGGATAGCAGCACACTGCCGGATAGTTTTCCCATCGTCTTTCAGATCCAGATACCGTACGGCCAGGACAGCGCAACGTTTTCCTTCGACGATTCTACGTGGCCGGGAACGGCCTGTTATCCTTCTATGGCCTGGGATACCTCGTTCCTCTTTCGGAACGAACCGAATAAACCAACCCTCGTCTTTCCTCACACGATCGAACAGAGCTACTGCCAGCCAGGAATCGTTCCGCTTATCGTGACAGCCGATTCGTGCAACACGTTCGTGATCGGCTCGATCCAGATCCACGCGACCGGGGGTACGTTTGCAGTGGAAGGACCACTTCCCGACAGCATCGCTCCTAACCGGCGCGATACGCTCTGGATCACCGACAGCGCTGCAACAGGCCGGGAACTTTCAAGCAACGGTTTCGATCGCCGGCGCGTCGTATCCATCCGCTCAGAACTTCGATACGACGCTATCGATCACGATCGACAATACCGGCCATGAGGAAATTACCGCGATCACGTTCCCGGATAGTTCACACCTGCCCGTCTGCAACGATACCAGCCTGCCATTGGCGATCCAGACTTCCCCCTGCGACACGGTACGGATCGATTCCATTGCATTTCACGCCACGAACGGCTCGTTCTTGCTCAATCCCCGGCCACCGGAACTTATACTGCCCGGGACATGGGACACCTTTTGGGTAACGCCGACGGATCTAAGCCCGGGACTTCATACTTTTTCGGTCGAGGTGTTTGGATATATCTATTCCACCGGTAAGCGGTACGATACCGTTCTTTCCGCCGCCGTCAAGACCGGCAGCGCGGAAAGTATCGACGTTACGTTCCCGGATAGTACCACGCTGCTCGTCTGCAACGATACCAGTCTCCCGCTTTCGATCCTTTCGCTCTCGTGCGATACAGTTCGCATCGACTCCATCGAATTTCATGCGAGCGATGGTTCGTTTTCGCTCGACCACAAGCCGCCGGACCTTCTTTTGTCCGGCAAACGGGACACGTTTTTGGTAACGCCGACCAATCTCAGCGCAGGCCCGCATACGGTTTCCATACAGGTCTTTGGGTATGTTTATGCTTCGGGCAAGCCCTACGATACGACACTCTCGGTCGTGATGACCATTTCGCGAGGTACGCGGCCCTTTCTTACGTTCACCAATACCGAAAAAGTGTTGACATGTGCCACTTCCGAGTTCCCACTTTCCATCCTGGGATCGCCCTGCGATACCTTTCAAGTGGACTCGATCACCTTTCAGGATACCAGCCAGGCCTACTCACTCAGTCCTGTGCCTCCGGCAACGGTATTCCCCGGCGCGGAAGATACCTTCTTGGTATCGGTGGATCCGTCTGTGCCCGGTTCCTACTTCGGAACCATTCAGGTCTATGGACATTTGAATTCGTCGAATATGGCGGTCGATACCACATTCGTGATTTTCTACACTGCGGTTCCTGACCGGTCGGTGCCGAGGGCGGTTGCCCGAAATCTTTCACTTTCGAACTGCAGGGAATCCAGCATCCCCATCGTGTTGCAAGCCGATCCGTGCGACAGCGTGGAATTCACCGGTTGTACCTTCACCTGGAGCAGCCCGGTACATTATTCGAGCGATCTGACGCTTCCTCTCGATCTTTCGCCTGCAGGAGCGTCCGATACTACCTACCTTACGATCCCACCGCAAAGCCTTTCCGGGGTGTATATTCTTACAGCCGTCATTCAGGGGAAGTATTTGGGTTCCACTGTTACGTTCGATACCACGATCCAGATCCGCGTGACGTTCATCAGCGCATCCAACGCACTTGCCGTTACTGCGAACGGTGTCAACTTCGATTCCGTCAGTATATGCGGCGAAGATTCCGCATCGGTTACGTTCACCAATCTTGGATGCGATACCATTAACGTTACCGGCGATCAAACCGTGTGGCAGCCCGGCTGGAGCGTGACCGACCCGGCGTTCCCGTTCCCGCTTGCGCCCGATAGCAGTTTCACGGTGGAGATTCATTTCAAACCCGTGAGTTTGGCGCCTGTAAATCAAACGGTGATCTATGGGTTCAACTACCCCGGAGGCAGCAGCACTTCGCAGTTCTTGTTGACCGGTCAGGCTATTTCCGTAGCTACCAGTCTTGTAGTGAGCGATACCGCATTGAATTTCGGGACGTTCAGCCAATGCGTAAACCCGGTTGCGGATTCGGCCCTTACTATTACCATTACCAACACCGGCTGCGATTCGCTGGCTTTGAGCAGTGCATCCGTGTATGGCGGGAACGGATTTGCACTTGTGAATAGGAACGATACTACGCTTGCTCCCAATGGATCGGCAAGCTTTACAATTTATTTTGCAGATTCGCTTGCCGGAACCTGGAACAGTAATTTCCATATTGTTGGCACAGGCGCGCATGGGGGTAATACGATCGATACGACGGTTTCTCTTACAGCTATCGTCACACCCGGCTCACGGTCGGCTGTAATAAATACTACATCCATTAATTTTGGCACGACATCCACATGCGAGGAGCGCGATTCTTCCGTCACAATTACGAACACCGGCTGTGAGCCGGTCACGATCACCGGCAGCGAGTTCTCTTCGCTCCAATTTGCGGATACCAACAGCTTCCCCATAGTTCTCCAGCCGGATAGTTCCGCCACATTTCCGATCTTCACGCATCTCGATACGGCCGGACATCCCGATACGATCGGTGGAACTTTGAATTTCACGATGGATTCCGGCGTGACGGTTCCGAGCGTTACGCTTACCCGCTCGGTTACCTATCCCGTGGCGTTTTCGCTCTCGCTGGCGTCGGAAAACAGCGCGACCATTCAGGCGATGGTTCCGGTGTATGTGCTGCTGCATGGAACGATACCCAGCCAGGCCACGGAAGTGGATTTCGATCTCCTCTATAACGACGATCTGCTGAGTTATACCAACGTGCTACAACCTGACATTCTGCCGAACGGCCAACCGACCGTTCTAAACGGCATCACCGACCGCCCGCTCAAAATGTCGCCGGCAACGAACCGCGATACCATTGCTTCGATTGAGTTCCTGACATATCTCACGAAAACCGATAGCACTGCCCTTCAGCTTTCGCATCAGCAATTTGTGGCGGCGGGAGAGATCTCGCCGGTATGCATTGCGATCATAGATACGAACTCGCAGCCTAACCACTTCACGCTGGAATTCGGCTGCAGCGATTCCATCGTCGTGGCGGCATTGAACGATACTTTGCCGTTTGTTATCGAGAGTATCCAGCCCAATCCGGCGCACAATGAGATTACGATCAGCGTGGTGGCTGGCGACCCCGCCAGCCTTCTACAGGTACAGATGTACGATGCGCTGGGGCGGGAAGTGACCACCCCCCAGCCCCCTCCTATTCCGCTCCGCTCCATAGGAGGGGGAGTTAGGCTCGATGTAACGAACGTGCCATTGGGAATCTATTATCTCCGTTTTTCGTCAGATGGGTATGTGCAAACCAGGAGCATTGCGATTCGGCGGTGAGGGTAATAGATCGTAGGGACGTGCTGCGCACGTCCTTCCCCGGGCAATTAGGAGAACCATTATGATTTACTTTCAAACCGGAGCGACCGACAGGGGTACACAAAATTCCGTTTGGCATGGCAAGGGGGACTTTTTGAGGTAAAAATGTAACAAATGAGCTTTGCAAGAGTTATTTCTGCAAGCGGTGGGTTTAAGTACTCTGTACCCAGTGACTTTTAATAACCTGTAAATCCATGTTTAAATCAAAAGTCTTTCTAATTGTGATGCTCGTAAGCGTGGCCTTTGTGCCGGGCTTACGAAGCCAATTCCGGTACATAATCACGCACCCTGATACCGTCGGTCATTACACATACGCTTTTACAACCCTCGATTGCTTCGGCGATGTATGCACTGCCGGTGGCATGAAGACAGATTTGAATTTATCGGTCCTCGATAGTGGAAAATACCGACTCATGTTTTTTCGAAGCACCGATGGCGGAAATTCATGGGTCGAGCAAGATCCTAATATACCACCCATCGGTAATCATGCTTCTACGTATAATAGCTTGAGTGAAATAGATCGAGTGCGGCAAATCGACGCCCGCCATACTGCCGCTGTCGGAGAGCTTGACCACGGGGGCACATACTTCAGATTTATTTCGATTACTTCCGACGGTGGTGCAACATGGAAGAACGAATTCGACTCCACTTCCAAGGTGGAATTGTTGCCTCTGTTTGACATTGACTTTTCCGACACATTGACCGGAATCGCAACCGGGCCGGATCAAGCGACCAGCATTCCGGTGGTACATTTATTCACGACTCACAACGGCGGTTCGTCATGGAATGAGGCCAGCATTATTCCATCTTACATCGATTCGACTCCGGCTTCTCGCTTCAGGATTCATTCCTATGGTGGAGAGGAGTTTGCTGCGTACCTAACTTACTATTCTGGAGCAGGAGTGGATTCTGTTGTATACCACACGTTGGACGACTGGCAAACAGTCGATTCAACAAACCCCATATTCGGAGCTATCTCATACAACATGGGCGATACAATAGAGACCGATCTGGATTACACCGCATTCCGTGGCGAGGACACTATCGTGGCATTGGCGGGGATGTACATTAATCCTAACTCTGTACCAGTTCTGGGCCTTTTTCAAAGTCTGGATGCAGGAGCGAATTGGTCTCGGATAGATTTTCCGGATACCGTGCAAGGCTTAGAGACATCATTCACAATATCTCAACTGGATGGCAATTTAGTGTTTTTGGGCGGACTCCCTACTATTGGCCGGAGGATTTACGTAAGCATGGATCACGGAATGTCATGGGAATTGGATACACTAATTGCCGGCGATACTATTTTCCCCGCAAGCGAGATACCCCAGTTCCCTGTGATTGCTTCTGCGGAATCCGCTGAAGAAAACGGGGAGTTCGCCGTTGCAATTTTTACAGAACAAGGTGGTGCGCTTGCTCCTGACGGTTCTAGTTACCTCGCTCGAATAGAAAAAGTGACTTCAGGTATAAAGGAGTCGATCATTCCAGTTCAAGATGAAATGGTTTATCCCAATCCTTCTGAGAATACGCTCACTCTCGATTTCCCCGCCGGAACGATTTCCATTCTCGATCCGCTTGGCCGCAGCTACACGGTTCCCAGGAATGGGAATACACTTGATATTTCCTCGCTGCCCTCTGGCGTGTATTTTGTTAGTGAAGGGAACACGGGGGCGAAGTTTGTGAAGGAATAGCTATACATCGCATCCGTAATGAAAAAAATAATTTTTGGCATTTTGCTTCTCACGATGGTTCCAATAGGAGCTAAAGCCCAATGGCGCTCTCTACAGGCTTTTTACATCCCCTCGCAATTGAGCGACGGAGAAGACTCTGGAATAATGATAAACGCGATTTATTTTCTCGACTTGCCGGGGCCTCCACGGATTGGTTTTGTTGGTCTTCAAGTTCCGGAAAGTGAGGATTCATGCTGTAATGGATCACAAGTTTGGAAAACGACAGATGGAGGATGGACATGGTATCAGGTAGGTACACTTAACGGAGGTGGCTGCATTGGCTTTGCATTTAAGGATAGCTTGACGGGCTGGTTCGCAGTGCAGACTCCAGCTACCGACAACGGTTCGGTGTTCAAAACAACCGATGGTGGTGACACATGGAATCTTCTGCTCGGAAGCCCTCCGCGGGGTGCGCCAAACAATTCTCTTTATTATCATAGTGGAACCGACCTCCTGTTTCTCGCAAGTGAGGAGGGAACAAATATTTCCTCCGATGAAGGAAGTACATGGCAAGGCGTTAATATCGCTTATCAGTGCTCTGGCTGGGCGTTTGTGGACGACTCGATCGGTATTATGTGTGGATGGAACAGTTCCACCCCGAACTCCTATACAATAGATGGCGGTAAAACCTGGTCACAATCCGATAATGGAAGCGATTGCGTTCATCCATTGGCAATTCCGGGAAGCAAAACGTTTTTTACTCTGAAAGACACGTTACTTGGAATAGATACTACCGGAATTGATAGTCTTGGAAAAGTTCTATCCAGAAGCGACGATGGCGGTAAGACATGGAGAATGGTATCCTTTATTCCAATTGGAGACACCACCCCCTATTCCCCCTTCGGTCTTTTGTTTGGCGATCTGAACCATATCTACACTCAGACCAGCGCAGGCGTATTGTTATCAACAGATGAAGGCCTTACATGGCAAAATCTCTGCGGCCCCAAATTTCCGATAGATGAATGGGGTCAGGTTTTTGGGGGATTCTACCAAAATTCTCATTACATTTATTGTACTGACGGGCATGAAATTTGGGATTCTACTAAGCTATGGTATCTCAATCTCGACTCGATGCAAGACAATTTCTCTTCGACCGTTTCACTGCAATTCGCTGATAGTTCCCGGGTTATTGCGGTGGCCCCCGGTAGTAATGTCACCGTGAGTTTTCTTCCCATGATAGATTCAACTATTGGAGTTGATTCCGCTCATTTTGCCATTCATTATGATTCGGCTTCCTTAGCGCTTACCAATTTGATTATTCCTATAGGCTGGAGCATTCTTGATTCAAGTTCCAGTAACGGGATTCTTAATGTCTTACTCACAGACACATCTTCCCAGACATTGCCTACGCCCGTTTTGCAGCTAACCTTTAAAACTTATCTCACATCATCTACCGCAAAAGTCTACCTCGATTCTGCAAATCTCTACGGTCAGCGCCAGAACTGCGATTGCGCTGCGCTCTCCACAGCCGGCCCGGATTCGGTTCAAATCAATTTCACCGGCTGCGAGGACTCCCTCATTCTCGCTGCGATGAATGATTCGCTGCCGTTTTATATCGAGAGCATTCAGCCCAATCCGGCGCAGGATGAGATCCAAATCCGCGTGGTGGCTGGCGACCCCGCCAGCCTTCTACAGGTACAGATGTACGATGCGCTGGGGCGGGAAGTGACCACCCCCCAGCCCCCTTCTTCTTTAGGAGGGGGAGTAGGAGGTACAGTTGTGCTCGATGTTTCTGGTGTGCCATCGGGCATCTATTTTATTCGGGTGTCGGCTGGCGGGTATGTGCAATCCCGGAGCGTGGTGATCCAAAAATAACCACGATTCACAGGATTTTCAGGATTACGGAATGATGGCACCGCGATTCACAGGATTTTCTAGATTTTGGGGAACTGTGGGTTTCGGAGCGAAAGAAGATGCATAAGTTCATGAAAAGTTTGGTGGAGTTCATGAACACTGTTCCAACACACCCACACAAAGCACCAATTTCCGAAAGACAACTGGCTAAAATGAGCTGAAAACGCCACAGTTCATGAAGCACAAATGCGTTTTTTCAAAAGTCCTGTTCAAATAGAAAGCATTGTAGCAATTCCCACGAAAAAAAATCTTTGGCTTCATTGTGACCTTTTGCCTGTTTGCCGTGTCGATGTTCCGTAGAGATTCATGTTAACATTCAAAAACCAATGGCTACCATTTACAATAGAACTCGTGTAAAATTCAGAATGGGCTTGATGCTTGCAGCGTTGCTACTGTTTGCATCTATCGGAAATGCACAGGTCAATATGACCTGGAAGGCGATCGGCAATCTGCCGACAGCGATGCGTTGCGCGTATTTTTTCGATACGGCACATGGGGTCGTGGGTGGTGTCGGCGCGATATGGGTCTATAAAAACGGCTATTGGTCGAGTCCCTCCTCAATTCCCGGAGGTACGGTTTCCTATTTTACATCGGTCAATGAGCTTAAGCCCGGCGTGCTGTATGCAACTTCGGGCGATACGGATGTCTGGGTTTCGAACGACAGCGGTAATACCTGGCAAAATACTTCGACTGCAGGCGCATTTGCAAAATCTGCGTATTTCACCAAGGACGGCGTGCTGCATTCTACGCTCCAGGGAACGTTCGCAAGGTTGGATTCCAACATTTGCATCTTAACAAATGTGAATGGAGCGGCTCCTTCCTACTCCACCGATGGCGGAGAGACGTGGACGAAGTCCTCGACCAACCACACCATAGGCGGCCTCGGCGCGTATGCCGATACGTGCCGTAAAATGTTTTTTGCAGCCAGTACTGCAAGCAGCGATACCACAACCTATTACTCCTTAGACAGCGGGCGGACGTGGAACCCGTGCGGCCCAAAATTCTACGAAGATATTTTGAACGGCGCCGATGGATCGGTGTATCATCAGGATACCTCCGGGGTGTGGTGTTCGGTGGATGCGGGTACGAGCTGGCAGCTTTTGGGTGGGCCTAAAGCGATCACCGGCGATTATAGCATCTGTGGATTTGGCGCGTTAGGACAGTGGATCGTTGCAATGACGAGCGGGGAAGTTTGGCTCTACTCCGCCGTGAATACCTTGATCCCAGCAGATCCTATCACCCGAGGAGATACCGATGAAAATTGCCCGATCACAAGAATTCCCGTGATCGTGCGGCCTTTCACGCGCCCCTATACCATCACCATGACGATGAGCACTTACGGGCCGCAATCACTTAGTCCGAGAGACACAACTTTTACAATTATACCGGGGGTTCCTGTGACGGTATGGTACACGGTCTCTCCAACCATCGCCGGAACACCGACGCTTGGAGATCTCTATACGCAGGCGAGCGATGGATGCCGAACATTCGCATGGACCGATACTTTCACGATCGTGACTGTACCGCTTCCGATTGCTACACCGGACGTGGAAATGCAGAATTGTAATATCACAAAAATTCCACTCGATATTTATTCCAAAAATCTGCTGAGGATGTACGTGGCCATTTCTGCCGACAGCGGATGGTCGGTGCTTCCGGCCGATACTTCGATCAATCTTGCCGCCGGCGTGCAGGGTACACTCACGCTCACGCCCTCGGCGCCCAGCCTGCCGATCGGAACGCTTATCCATCTTCAAGCGTGGGACACCGTTGCCTGTACGATCTATAAATGGGACACCGTATTTACAATCAGCGTAGTTCCCGTACCGGTCGCGTGGAAGTGGATCGATTCCGTTGCCATCAACGCATGCGATTCCGTGAGGATCCCAATTTCCTTCGGACTCGCCGAATGCGACTCGGTTTCCGTGGATTCTCTGGCGATCACTCCGTCGGACGGCCTGCTCACGTTCGAAAGCAGCGCCGGCCTTCCGCTCGCTCGCGGGAAAACAGATACGCTATGGCTTACCTACGCGCCACATGGCAGAAATAGTAATACGAAGTATAGTGTGAATATTTTGAGCCATTTCGTTCCAGAGGACATTCCACTCAATACGACGCTTTCCGTTCATGGAATCTCGACGGGTTCACCGGGGCCGCGTGCATCGGCGCCAAATACTATTACACTCACCGCCTGTGATCCAACCCCGTTTGCCGTAATGGTCAAAGCTACGGGGTGCGAAGAAATCCGCATCGATTCCATGCAGTTCAGCGCACCGGGAATTATCGTGACCGGTGGTCCAACCACGGCCGATACCGTCCTCGGAGACAGGATTGATACCCTGCATTACACGATAGAAGCTCTGTCAGAGGGTAATCGCGACCTCGACATCTACTTCTATCTCTATCGCTTGGCAAATCAGGTTCCATTCGATACGGCTTTCCCGATTTCACTGAATGTTTCCGGTGCTGCATCGCAGCCGCTCATCTCCACAGAGCCAAAGTTCGATCTATCCAATTGCACCACATCGATCGTTCCCTTCGTACTGAATGCTCCTTGCGACAGCATGACCGTCAACTCCTGCAACTTCACGGTCCCGAATGGCCTGAACTATACTTCGAATCTTACCTTCCCGCTGAAGCTCGGTGCGGAAACCTCCGATTCGCTTCTGCTTTCGTTTGCACCCCAAGGCCTGAATCAAACGGCGACGATCCTTGCGGAGATCAAAGGCACGTACGGCGGAACGACCACCCCATTCGACACGACGGCTCAAACACAAGTTACATTTGCTTGCGCCAATAGTGTTAGTCAAGAAGGTTCCGTAGGATCGACGCTTGCGCTTGCAGGATTACAGGTAACTTCGGATCAACTGCAATTCGGTATCACAAAAAATGACGAGAACATCACCGGATGTCAGGCCGAGATCCTTTCGATTCTCGGCGATATTGTGGCACAGCAAACATTCCCGCTGCCTTCAACGCAAAATTCGTTATCGTGGGATCTGAATGCGCTGCCATCCGGCGAGTATTATCTTCGGATCGCGAGCGGAGACGATCGTATCACCGGGCGCTTCGTGCTGATCAAGTAATGAGAAAAACCCCGGTTTTGGCCGGGGTTTTGGAGCTAACACGATCTGAAAAAGATTATCGAGCAATGATGACCCGTTGAACTTTCACTGCACCATCGGCGGTGAGCATGAGATAATAGACTCCATCGACAAGGCCACGATCGTCGATACCAAGCTGATAGGAACCTGCTTCATACTGATTGTCGGTTAGAAGTTGAACTTGTTCACCCAGGACATTGAGCAATTCAATTCGTACTTGCGAGGCTTCTGGAATGCTAAAGCTGAAACTTCCGGAACTTTGCAATGGATTCGGATACACCTGGCCTAACACAAGACTTGCTGATGGGGCAGGCTGCCCCACACTGGCACCTCCAATAGAATTATAGGTTTGTGTGGAACGAAACACACCTGCTCCATCGGTACCAAGATAGACTGTACCATTGGGATCCCGGGTAATGCTGAGCACGCTGATAGTGCCGAGACCCGCATTGGCATTCACCCACGCACCACCACCAGCCGGTAAATAATACACGCCCGTCGTGGTTCCGGCAAACACATGACCGCTCGGCGTGCTGAACATGGCGTTCACCGTGCCACTCAGTCCTGTTCCGATGGGACTCCATGTCTGACCATCGTCTTTAGACCAAAAAATTCCTTTATCATGCACAGCCGCGAGCAGATCGCCCGCCGTATTGATTGTAAGAGAAATAATTCCGGATGTATCCGGTGGAACGAACGGCAAAGCTTCCCAATTGATCGCAAGATCGGTGGAATGATAGATCGTAGTGGAAGTACCCGCGAAAAGTTCTCCGCTCGGCGACACCGCGAGCGATTGTATTTCCTGATCCGTGATACCATCGTTAAGCTGATCCCACGTATTACCTTTATCCGTCGAGCGAAATACTCCTTCGCCACAGCCCATGTAAATGTTACCGGAGTGATCAACGACGATGGAAGTAATGGGTGTGGTTGTAAGCGGTGAGCCTAATTCAGACCAGGTAGCACCTTTATCGGTGCTCGCCATTACCCCGATCATGCCAGCAATTATATCGGGCGCAATATCCCCAGCAAGCAACCGCTTGTCCGAATCCGCTGCAAGAGGTGCAATATAGTCAGAGCCGGAAATTCCTAACCACGTTGTCCCACTATCGATTGAGGAATATAGCAGAATGTCAGGGGCAGAAATTGAATGAGTCCCGCCTCCTGTCGGGAATCCGGCGCTTGCAATAGTACTGCCTGGGTCCGTTGCAACCAGGAACTTGACACCAGCCGTCGGAAGTGAAACATTTGAGAACGTGGACTGCGAACTTGGGTTAACCTTGAACAGAGTCGGCCCGACCGCAAGCCATACCTCACCATTCGGAGCACTACCAAGCGCAGAGACGGAACCATTGGTGTTCATTGAGAGAGTGAATAAGCCATTCGAAATTGACTTATTGAGAACTCCGTTCGGAGTGAAAAGAACGATGCCCTGTGTCCCGGATGCAGCTATTACAGGACCGTTCTTTGTGTACGTCATCAATATTTCAATGTCTGCCCCAAACGCAGCCTGTGTCCAAGTACGGCCATCATCGGTTGATACGACATTCCCCCCTCCATTGCTCTCTCCGAACATATTCCCACCCGGACCGCCTGCCATTAAAGACACTCCTCCATCAACCCCATTGACAATTTTTGTCCAGCTCTCCCCTTGATCCGTAGATCGATAATCGTCGCCGATATAGCTACCGGATATAAAGAGTGTTGAGGTGTAATACGAATTAAGCAATCCATTTCCAACAAGTGGCGAGGCCGGGAGTGTATCCCACGTTGCGCCCTCATCGCTGCTTCTAAACAAGTTAGTACTTAAGACGTTAGTACTTAAGACGAAAATGTCACCGGTAATGGTCCCGGTAGCGAGATAGTAAATTCCGCTCTGATAAGAAGAGAGGATCGAAGTCCAGCTCACACCGTTATCTTTCGAAATTCGGATGGAACTATCGAACGTCCCGAGCAGATCCCCATTCGGCAGCGTCGAAAGGGTGATAGGAACTTGCGGCAAGACCTGCCACGTTGCTCCATCGTTGCTGGAACGATAGAGATTATCGGCAATGACATAGACGTTCCCGGAGCTATCGAAGTTAATAGCTGAGATCCACCGACCCGAAGGGCCGTTGGTCTGCACCCATAACGGGGATTGGGCATAGGAATTTATACTTAGGCAAAACAGCAATGCAATGGCAAACAGTAGTGCATTTTTCATGACATTTGATCGATTTAGTTGGCAAAACTGACAGAAACTTTCCACAATATAATACATTTGGGAGCGATTTCCAAATCTTCGCCCGAAATTGGCCCTCCGGATGCAAATTTCAAGGGAATGTTAGCATTCTCAGGGCAGGAGCAACGCCGGGCATGGTAACTTCGAGCGCGTAGGCTCCGGAAAGAAACGCGCTCGTTTCCATCGTAAAACTATGCGACCCATTCGCTGTAGGCAGATTTCGCTGGACCACTCGGCCAAGTATATCATAGATGGTTGCGCTCAGGATCTGCTGTGGCGCTTCCACTTCAAGAAAGCCCTGCCACTTCGTAACCACCAACGCAGAATTAGGTGACGCATCATTTTCCGCGACGGAACTGGTAACGGTATCGGCAATATAAATTCCAGAGTCCGTTGCAACAGCGATCCTTCCGGAAGTCGTATCGTACTTCAGTACCCATACCAAGTGAATATTCGTATCGGGAATTGAAATGGGTGGGAAGTTTGTCGAATGCCAGGTCGCACCGGCATCGGTCGTTTCTTGCACCATCCCGTTCGGAATGGTATCGGGCCTGACCGCAAATAATCCAATAAAAAAATGAAGCGGCAGCGGGTAAGCCGCATCGCCAGACTGTGAGATCATGGAAGCACGCTGATCGATATCGAGCGCCCACGGATATGCTGATGGCGCATTCAGTGCCTTCCAATCCAAGCCGCCATTCGTCGTAGCGACAAGCGAACGGTAGGTCGAGAGCCACCGAATGGCAAGTGCAACATCATACCGTCCCGTCGAAGTGTCCTGAGCATATTCGGAAAAAACGACCTTCGGAACTTCTGTTTCGTTACGTACAGTATCGGAACGAAGCGTAACGCTCCAATGGAAACCATCGTCCGTCGTAACAGCAAGAAATCCAGAATCGGTGGAACCTTGAATGATCGTCGGGATCGTATCTCGCGACACATCGAGCGAACATAATCCGAGCGAGTCGGCATTGGCAAAACCTGTTTTATACCAGGTTGCGCCATGATCGCCGGATTTCCAGAGCGCCTCTCCAAAATTTTGTCCGTAATATAACGTATCGCCGATCTCATGCCATGCAATCACTTCCCCATCGATCCCGCCAAGACTATCCACCATGTACCACGAAGTTCCTCCATTCGTCGAGCGGAAAAGCTGATTCGGTGTTACGGCGAGAACGACGCTTGTATCGCTCGGAACGCAAAAAACCTGATGCACAAACGTGAGTGGGATCGTAAGACCGGGAGTGTTGTGGAGCGTCCAGGTATAACCCCCGTCGTCGGAACGATAGATACCGCTGGTTCCATAACCTGGCCCGGCATACAATATCTGGCCGTTCGATAACGGATTGAACGCCACCGAGTTGCAGGGAACAGGAAGCGCGTGCCGCCACTGGTATTGCTGACCAAACGAGACGCTGGAAAGCGCGGCCAAAAGGGAAAAAGAAAGCAAAACGCGAGGCATTAATCCTTTCAGAGTTTAAGTTAATCAATATGACACTGCCTCCGAGAAATAGGTGCCGTTTTTGTGTGTGTACATTTAAATTTCATAATCACCCTCGATTCCGAGCCAATTAGACCGATTTGTCTTTATGCCAACGGTGCTTTTTTGCAAACAGCATTTGTGCTTCATGAACTCATATCCTACTTTTCATGAATTTATGCATTTTCTTTCATTCCGAAACGCATGGTTCCCTCATTTTTCATATTTGCCCAAGAGGTGCCTTTCATCACATTCCCAATATACAACATCTAAATCCCATAAGCAAGGAAATCCAAAATTATTTTAATTTTCCTGCCGATACGATTCCGGGATCAATAGCAAATGAGGAGGGATTTTCAGGGCTTTTGCAATTCGAAGAAGACCGTCAAGACTCAACCGTTCATCGCTGCGCTCCACACGCGCTATGTAATTCGAGTGAAGACCTACTTTCGCGGCCAATGACTCCTGCGTGAAACCAAGCTTCTTCCTGTAAGCTCGAATATTATTGGCAATTACCGCATGAAAATCCACTACCGGAATATAGGTGGAGATACACAATTCGAGGTGTCCGTTTCTCGGATAGTTCTAAGTTTTGTCGTATATTTGCATTCCGGAGTTCTTCATTTTTTCACTTATTTCTTATAATCACTATGAAAAAACTCATTTTGTGTACTTTCTTATGTTCGTTAATGTATGCTTCTCTTCATGCGCAGACAGCCCCGCGCGTGATGTCGTATCAGGGTGTGCTCCGACCGGCTGGGAACGCAGCGGGAAACCAGATAGCCGGGAACCGGATATTAACGGTTACGCTGTATGGCGATCCCAGCGGAACTGTTAAAATCTGGCAATCCTCAATAAATACGTCGGTCGATTCGAGCGGCTTATTCAACTGTCTGCTTGGGACGCCGGATAATCCTCTGCCTTCTCCGGCAGTGATGAACCAACCGTTGTGGATCGGCGTAGCGGTCGATAGCGGCTCTGAAATGCGTCCGCTCTCACCACTTACCGCTGTGCCTTATGCAGTGAACGTGGCTGATTCTTCCATAACTGCGGCGAAGATAGCAACCAACTATGTTTCGGCGGTTACGATAGATGGAACCCAGATTACAAGCCAAGGCAGTGCGCTGAATCTGTTATCCGGGGGCGGCATACAGTTTCAGTTCGATTCGTCATCGAATTCGGTGACGGCCAACTTAGCGCTTGCACCCATCGCGAACGATCTCAGCGGCTATGATTGGAGTGAGCATGGAAATACTCTTGGGTCTGACTTATTCACCCCATACCTTGGTACCTCTGATACCACCGATCTCGTAATCAAGACAGATGGCAGCGAAAGTATGAGAATTCTCGGCCATGGAGGCGACACCCAAGGATATGTGGGAATTAATACTTCAACGCCCGTTTCAAGGCTGGAAGTGCTTCAAAGCAATTCTGCCACGACTGGCGTCCAAGACGTTGTTACTATTACCCGCGAAACCACTGGGACACCCGCCCCGACATTTGGCGCAGGTTGCCGTTCAGACTTGGTGTCAATGGCTCTTCTACGCCTGTAGATGCTGCCCGCTTCCAAACATCTTGGAATGATGCCACATCTGCTGAGTATTCAAGTACCTTTGAACTTGACATTGCCTCCCGTGGAGTGCTTAGTCGTGAATTGAGAATCGATACCCATGACCAGACACTCAATAATGAGTTTGAGCAAAGGAATATTACCTTCGGTTTTAACAACGGCACGTCCGGAAATACAATTGACACAAATATTAATGGTGGTACAATTTCTGGCGGAGGGGGTTTCACGGACGTAGGTGGTAGTGAATGGGACGATCATGGTGCCGACACCTTCAACTATGTAATTAGCGATTTCGGAACGGTAGGAGGTGGGTCAGGAAACACGGCAGGTTCAGACTCTGTCTCGGGTGCTCCTCAATTCCAATCAGTTGGAGGAGGTATCGAGAATAGAGCGGAAGGTGACGACGCTGCAATTCCGGGCGGAGAATTTAACACCGTGAGTGGAAATCATTCCGCAATAGGCGGAGGAAGCACAAACATAGTAAGGGGTGACGAATCAACCATCTCTGGAGGAGCCAACAACACGGACAACGGCGCGGACGGTAGTATTACGGGCGGCCATTGGAACTATACCGATGGACAGTATTCCTCGGTTCTCGGAGGCAATCATAATCTCGCAGATGGATATTATTCTTCGATACTCGGAGGAGGCTATTTACAATTAGGCGATAGTAGCTTTGGGTTCAGCGCAGCCAGTGGATTTACTTATACGATTCCGCAGGCCACAAGCATAGGCTATTTCGGGAACGTCGATCTTTGGATCGGAAATGTGGACAGTGTGGCGCGCGGTCTTCGATTTTATAGTCCGAATAATGATTTCTCGTATGGAAATACTTCCTACTTCAGTTCCTTCAAGGCCGGAGTCCAGACGGATAGTATCCTATACACCTTACCAACATCTTTACCGACTACCGGGGAAGTGCTTGGTGCAGCCTCTGTCTCTCCACCGAACGTTACACTTTCATGGATGAGTGGTGGCGGAGGAGGCGCTGGATGGCAGCTTATGGGGAACTCCGTGTTCCACCACCATCCGATCATCTCGGTACTAATGATAACGTGGCGCTTGAAATTCATGTGCACAATAACACGCTCGATACTACGGGTGGCAATCAGCGTGTGATGCAATATTCCGAAGGATCGAGTTCGCCCAACATGCTCGGCGGATCGAGCTTCAATACGCTTGGACCGGGACTTACCGGCGCGGCGATCTTTTCCGGTGGAACGAAAGTGAATCCGAATATCCTGAATTTCACGGACACCTTTTCCGTTGTACTCTCTGGAACTGCGAACGTGATGGATTCATTTGCGCCGTATTCCGCAATTCTCTCCGGTCAAGGCAATCATATCGCGGGAGATACCACCGTCTCCGGATTCGGCTGGCATAATGGCTTCGATGTAATCGCGGGTGGCCAAAATAACTTTATGGGAGCATACCCGGGTGTTCGATCGGGCTTCAACTTCATTGGGAGCGGGGAGTCGGATACTATTGGATGGGGTTGCTATGATAATGTGATTGCGGGAGGAAAAGACAACCTTTTAGCGGATGCGTATGGCTCGATCGGGGGCGGAATCGGGAACCTGCTGAACGGTCCTGGAGCGCTATGTGTCATAGCGGGAGGGTATTACAACACGGTCGGCGGTGACATTTCCGTAAACGCCGGACCAATTTATGCAAGCTCCATCCTCGGTGGTGATTCGAATATGATTCGGCAGTATGCATCGTATTCAACGATTGCCGGTGGTACACATAACACGATCGACACCTCATCGCTTTACTCGGCGATCGGTGGTGGAAGCGATAACTACATCGGCGGCACCCAGTTTACCCCCCAAATTGTTCCGCCCGAAGATACTTTTCCTGGCCCTAACAATGTTATTGCCGGTGGAGATTCAAATAGCATCCTTGGTGCATACAGCTCGATCGGTGGCGGACTTCAGAATACTATTTCTAAGTTTGTTTCTTTCGCTACGATTCCAGGCGGCGACAGTCTTATTGCCACGATCAATGCTCAGACCGTTATTGGAGAGTATAATGTTCCAACCTTTTCGTATGCCCCTCCTTTAGCTGTGGCAGATGATGCGGAGTTCATAATTGGTAACGGTACTCCTGGCAATCGCTCAAATGGATTTACTGTCTCCTATGCTGGCTATTCCACCGCCTACGATACCATCGGTTCCGGAGGTGCAGATACCATTGGCGGCACACACTATCCCACGGCAACCGTGATGGGCTCCACTTACGCCCGTAACACGATCATTGCATGGGGGAATGTGGGACCGGTTCCGGGTCCGAAACCCTTAGATTCTGCAGATATAGGTGTATTTAATATTACTTATGACACTTCTACAGGAGAGTATAGCATTGTGCTCAATGTTAACGATCCGAACGGATTGGCTCATCAATTTAAACAGGGCCAATGTTCGGTTGTTGCCTCAATTACTCAGGGGTTATCTGGCACTCCGGGAATTATTGAGGTAACCTCGATCGATCCTGGAACCAGCACCTTTCATGTAAAGACATGGCCGCAGAGCAGCATGACACCAACTAATACGTTTGGATTCATGTTTCAAGTCGTTGCAAGATGATGATTATCGCGAGGCCCAGTGAATTTCCGGGCCTCGCAAAATTGTTATGAAAAAAATTCTTACAATCGCCGTCCTGATGCTCCTGCCGATTTGCGGCAGGGCGCAATGGCGTTTACTGAATGATTTTGATAAGAGATTGAATGTGGATATTCGTGTGGGTGTTTCGCTCGGTTCCATTTATTTTCTCGATCTTCCAGGGCCGCCACGAATCGGATTTGCTGGGTTGTATGAGGATGGCATCGATAGCAATCAGGTTTGGAAAACTACCGATGGCGGATGGACGTGGTACCCAGTTAGAGCTGCCTATCCTACATACCCACCCTTTGTTGGATTGCGCGTCTATGACTTTACCTTCAAGGATAGTTCCACCGGCTGGCTTGCGAATTATTGGGCTGAGGGCGGAGTTGATATGACCACCGATGCGGGCGAAACATGGTCGTTAGTTCCTATGCCCTATGTGTCGAATCCTTGCTTTGCCATTTATTACCATCACGCAACAGACCGGCTTTTCACCTCCTTTGCAGGAGATTGGCCCAGCACGGTTACTACGGATGATGGCGCTTCGTGGCAAAGTATGAATTTGTATTTTGGGGGATGCTCGTTCTCTGACGATTCGACAGGAATACTTTTAGCCACTGACGATCCAAATACTTCTGGTACAATTTATTATACTACGAATGGCGGCCAAACCTGGATACCTTCTAACAGTTCCGTTCCAGACGGCTGCGTTCACCCACTTGCAATAAAAGGAACTAAAATATTTTTCATAGAGAACATTGGCGGCGAAGTGTCTCGAAGTAACGATGGCGGCCAAACATGGAATGAATTGTCTAGAGTATCCAGCATATCAGATGATCTTGCGGACGCAGCATTATATGGAGATATACAAAATATCTACGCTCAATCGTATGGAGGAGTTTTTGTTTCTAAGGATTCGGGAATGACTTGGCAAAGCTTGTGCGGTCCTGCCAATGGAATGCCGGGTGTTGGGAACCGAGTGGGTTTTTATGAACGGGATGGGCGCATATATGCCGGGGAAGATAACGACGCAACCGGAGGAAGACTTTGGTATTTGAACATAGATTCTCTCAACCTTTTCTCTTCTTCGCTTCATCCCACTCAAAGCACGACAAACGGCATGAGCGTTGTTTTTCAGCCGCAAATAGATTCCACCGTGGGTGTGGATACCGTGCATTTTGCCATTCGGTATGATACGTCACTTTTGCTCAAATCGCTTACGCTTCCGGCAGGTTGGAATCTTCTTGATTCCAATTCCAATGGCAATGCAATAAATATAACTATTTTCGATACATCGAGCACGGTAGATACGCCATCTGTTACGTTAAACTTTCAGCCGATTCTAACGCCATCAATCAATTCTGGCATGGTCTGGCTCGATTCAGCCAATCTCTATGGTAAGTGGATGAACTGCGATATTTATGCGCAATCCACATCGGCTCCCGATTCCATTCAACTTAATTTCATTCCAGCTTGCGGGGATTCTCTCATTCTTGCAGCTTTGAACGATTCGCTTCCATTTATCATCGAGAGCATTCAGCCGAATCCGGCGCAGGATGAGATTACTATTACGCTATCCGGGAATGTGCAGCCGGAGATCGAGATGTACGATGCGTTGGGGCGGGCTCAGGACGTGCATAGCACGCCCCTGCCGTCGGGAGTTGCGGTGGATGTTTCGGGTGTGCCGTCGGGCATTTATTTTATTCGGGTGTCGGCGGGTGGGTATGTGCAATCCCGGAGCGTGGTGGTGAATCATTGAACCACGATTCATAGGATTTTCAGGATTAGGGAAGGCTGGGGAAAAAGTAAAACGTAAGAGGTCAGAGTTAAGAAGTAAAAAATGGGAGTCGTGAAAATAATTAAATTTTGTGGAACTCGGTGCAAAAGTTCATGAAAAGATGCGTTGAGTTCATGAACACTGTTCCAACACACGCACAAAAAGCACCAATTTCCGAAAGACAACTGGCTAAATTAGCTCAAAAACGCCATAGTTCATGAAGCACAAATGTGTTTTTGACCCCGATTCCTCGGATTATCAGAATTAGGGAGGATATGGGTATGCAGTATTAATGTCGGAAGAAGTTGAGGCTTTTGGCTGATGCCTGTCTATCGGACACATAAAAGTTAATGCACTATTCAAGGATGGTCGGATGTTTAAGGTTTGTGACTAAAGATTACCGATTTGGAACACCCTCTGTTCCTATTAAAACTGCTTCTACCAGCCCTACTGCGAAAAATGGGCATCCCACTCCTACGAACGGACATTCATCGGCTGCCAACGGGCATTCTGCTTCTGTTATGCTGCCGAGATCGCTGGCAGCTCATCATTCCGCTAAATTTCCGACGGGCCTCGATCTGATCCGCGATCCTGCTCTGAATAAAGGCCGGGCATTTTCTCCTGAAGAGCGCGAAATACTGGGACTTCGCGGCCTGTTGCCACCACGAGAGACGAAACTGGAAGATCAGGCTGCGTTTATCATCGAAAATGTTCGATCGAAAGCGACCGATCTCGACCGCTATAACAGCCTTATTTCGCTTCAAGACCGGAACGAGACGATGTTCTACCGCGTGCTGGTGGATAATCTTGCGGAACTGCTTCCAATCGTTTATACTCCGACAGTGGGCCTGGCATGCCAGCGATTTGGCAATATTTTCCGCCGCGCTCGCGGAATGTATATCTCAGATGTGGATCGGGGCGATATTCGGAAGATCCTCAATAATTGGCCGGTGGACGATGTGCGCGTGATCGTCGTAACCGATGGCGAGCGCATCCTCGGTTTAGGAGATCTTGGCGTGCATGGCATGGGTATCCCGATCGGGAAGCTTTCGCTCTATACCGCTTGCGCCGGAGTAAAGCCATCGCAGTGCCTGCCTGTTACGATCCGATGTCGGAACCAATAACAAGGAACTGCTCAACGATCCGAGCTATCTTGGCCTGATCCACGAGCGAATCCGAGGGGAAGCCTACGATGCCCTGATCGACGAATTTATCTTCGCCGCAAAAGATCGTTGGCCGCAAGTACTCATACAATTCGAAGATTTTGGCAACGCGAATGCGTTTCGATTGCTTGAAAAATATAAGGATGACTTCTGTGTATTCAATGACGATATTCAGGGAACGGCGGCAGTAACGCTGGCAGGAATTATGTCTGCGCTTCGCATGAAAAATGCGAAGCTGTCGGATCAGACGATCGTGCTGTTCGGCGCGGGAGAAGCTGCTACAGGAATCAGCGATCTTGATCGTACACGCGATGATAAGCGAGGGCATGGATCCGGCCGCTGCCCGTGAGCATTGCTGGCTCATCGATTCCAAAGGACTTGTCGTGAAGAGCCGTACCGATCTTGCAAGCCATAAGCAAGCGTATGCCCATGACCATGCACCGCTTCCGGACCTGTTATGGGTCGTTCAGGATATTCATCCGACTATCCTTATCGGCGCTTCGGGTCAAGCCAGTGCATTTACGAAAGAAGTGCTATCTACGATGGCAAGCTACGAGAATCGCCCGATCGTTTTTGCGCTCTCGAATCCTACATCGCAATCGGAATGCACGGCTGAAGAAGCATACCGTTTTACCAGTGGTCGTGCTATTTTTGCGAGTGGAAGCCCGTTCCATAATGTGACGTTGGGCGATAGAACTATTACACCGGGTCAGGCGAATAACGCGTATGTATTTCCAGGGATTGGTCTTGGCGTGATCGCTTCCGGCGCGACACGCGTGACCGATGAAATGTTCTTCGAAGCAGCGAATGCGCTATCGAAGGAGACAACTCCCGAAGATTTCGCCATAGGACGAGTATTTCCATCGCTGGATCGAGCGCGCAATGTTTCTGCGAAAATTGCAACAGCCGTTGCGCGTGTGGCTCATGAATCCGGACTCGCGACCAATGAAGAACCCCCCGATATTCTCACAGCCATAACAGCGATGATGTATGACCCGCATTACTGGTCATACGTCTAAAGGCAAGAATTTCGGTTTATGATTCCACGTCAGGCTCCATGCCATCGGACGATGCTTTCCGGCGAATGCCGGTATCGTCACCGCTCTTGAAGCCCTGCCCATAGAATTTACTATCTTCTGCTACTTTGCTTTCGCGATGTAGATTCGCGGGCTCCTCGCGAAACTCGCTTTTGGTATCCGAAATATCTTCTTCTTCGAAGTCGGGTCCATCTACTCCGGGTTCTTCGACATCGCTGACATCGGCACCACGCTCTGCAAAAAAGCGTGCCTGGTTCAGTTCATCTTCTGTATCGTTAGTTATGCGTGTTTTTTCGCCCATAAGTTTTTCCTTTTGTTAGAAAGAAATGAAACAAGTATTGTGCCATTTTGAATGCAACAATAGTATCAAAATTTAAGTAACCCAAGCCACTTATCGTACAGCTCACTGGTGGCGCGAACGTCGCGCATGCAGTATTCGGCAATTTCTCGGGATTTTCCTTCGGCAAAAAAGATAGGTACTTTATCGCCTGCGATCGTCTGGGATTTTGGCGAGGCAATGCCAAATGCCTTCGTATAAAAATCGAGATTGAATTTTCGAGTCGCGCCAATTTTATCGAAGCCGGCATTGAATGTGAGTTTATCTAAAAGGTCAACATGCTCGGCACCGCTATACCTATCGCTGGAACTTCCCCCAACTTTGAATTCCCATCGCGTGCCAGCCATCATATTGATCGAAGGACGAATTCCCAATGCCGCGCTGCGCAGCATGAGAAACGGACAATCGAAATTCCTTCCATTAAAAGTAACCACTGCTCCGTACTTTCCATCCATACCGCTCCAAAAATGCTGCAACAGCGCTGCTTCATCGGTGAATCCTTTGTAACCATAAGTATATCCATCTAGCTCGACTATTTCCTCCGATGCTTCGTCAGCAAGATACAGCGCACTTCCCTTTTTCGTCTCATGCACGAGCGTTCCGATGCAGACGACCTTGCCCGTGAACGGATTGAGCGCGCCGTAACCTTTCTTTTGCTCGCGATCTTCATCCGAAGTACTTCCGCGCAGGAGATATTCGCGTTGCGCCTCATCGAAGGATGAATCAAAATCCAGCGGAACCGTTTCAATGTCGAAAATCAAGGTATGCATTAGGTATTGAGCAGAAATATACTACATCTAAATGGACGTATGGATGAGTCGAAAGAAAATCTAAAGTTCCATACGATCATCCTCATCGTCCTCTTCTTCTTCCGGTTCCAGCGTTTCATCTCCAACCGCTTCTGTGGGGAAATAAACGATGTTATAGGCCGGATCGCTAAAGCGCGGCTCATCAAAATTATAAATTGAAGTAACGGCCTCATCACCATAAGATGCTTTGATAAGCTCGATAAGCTGAAGCTTCTCATCGCCGGAAAGTAGTTTATCCGCAGGCGCATAGACCCGCACTTCCTCTGTCGCAATATGCTCTCGGTAAAGACGAATCAATTCCCGTCCGGTCGCAACAAAGCGCGCATCCTCGGCAGCATGAATATCATGCGCAGCGCCAAGGGTAGCAGCATCGCATGGAGTATTCAAAAATGCTTCCCAATCATGGATCAGAACATCCATGCTTCGCTGGAGCGCTTCATGCCCTTCGATCAGGAAGCGAATGGTTGAATCAGGTTGTTGAAACCCCACGCGAGGAACGTGCGACGCAACAGCAGGAAAAAGAAATTCATCTTCTTCGCGCTCGTGGCGTGGAGCGGCTTTCTGAAAAAAATCAAAGACTTCATTCCATTCAGGTCGAGTCGCAAAACTTTGAAAAACGCCGCGCGAGTCAGCATCTGCCAGGAGAGTCTCTAATTCGGCACATTCATGCAGAATAATTTTGTGTGCATCGTGAAAATACTGGACGCCATCCTGGTACTTTTGGGGATCGGGAAGATTCATGTTTACATAAAACCATATTCCAACGGGAATATATTCCCCATTTCCTGCGTATTCAAAGAATGATAGAACTTCGAATTAAACGACTGACCGACAACGACAACGATATTCCCCTCCCTAACTATGCAACGGAACATGCCGCTGGCATGGATCTTCGCATTAATACAGACATAGAAATTGCGCCACAGCAAGTTCTGCTTGCACCGACAGGTATCGCAATAGAGATACCCGAAGGATACGAAGGCCAGGTGCGTCCACGCAGTGGCCTTGCTGCTAAACATGGTATTACAGCGCTGAATTCACCCGGCACGATCGATGCTGATTACCGTGGCGAGCTGAAAGTCATTCTCATAAATCATGGTAAAGAACCAGTACGCTTCGAACGCGGAACACGCATCGCCCAGCTTATCATCAGCAAGTACGAGCGCGTGGATATTATCGAATCTGATGAGTTAGGCGAATCCGTTCGCGCTTCCGGAGGCTTTGGACATACCGGTGTGAAATGACACATATTCATTCTTACTTCTTAACTCTTACTTCTTACTTAAAAAGTGCCTTTAGTCTCAAATAAAGTCATAACCATTGAGCGTCACATTATCGAGCAACAGGATCGCTCGCATGGCGCCACCGGCGATTTCTCCGCACTCCTGCGCGATCTCACGCTTGCCTTCAAAATCATCAATCGTGAAGTGATGCAAGCCGGTCTCGTCGATGCCCTGGGCGCGACGGGAACCGAAAATATTCAAGGAGAGATCGTACAAAAGCTGGATGCGTTTGCAGACACTGTTATTTTTCGCGCAATGGATCACGGCGGGCATCTCTGTGCAATGGCCAGCGAAGAGAACGCCGATATACTGAGGATTCCAGAGCAATATAAATGTGGGAAGTATGTACTGCTTTTCGATCCACTCGATGGATCATCTAATATCGATGTGAACGTCTCGATCGGAACGATCTTTTCCATCCTTCGCCGCATTCGCCTGAGGATACTCCCGGTACAATGGAAGATTTCTTACAACCCGGCTACAAACAGATCGCGGCAGGCTATACCATCTATGGCCCTTCTACAATGCTGGTTTATACGGCAGGCCGTGGCGTATATGGATTCACCTATGATCCCTCCGTCGGAGAATTCATTCTATCGCACGATGATATTCGCATTCCCGAGCACGGTAACATTTACAGCGTGAACGAAGGGAATTATCATAAATGGGATCGGAAGGTGCAACGCTATATCGATTGGGCAAAATCCGATGTCCCCGAAGAGCATAAAAAAGCCTATAGCTTGCGCTATATTGGCTCGATGGTAGCCGACGTACATCGAACATTGCTCTATGGCGGTGTTTTTCTCTATCCGGCTGATATTAAAAGCTACAAAGGAAAACTGCGGTTGCTATACGAGGCAAACCCGATGTCGTTCGTGGTGGAACAAGCTGGCGGCACGGCTCACGACGGCACACAACGCGTACTAGAGATCATGCCGGAAAAATTGCATCAGCGTACTCCGCTGATTGTTGGAAGCCCGAAAAATGTCGAAGAAGTCGAGCGGTTCTTAAATTCCAATTAGAACGGGCTCGAACAATCAGCCTTCTTCTGATTGCCCCAGCAAATGCAACCCTTCGCTCGTAGTTTCCAGGCGAAGCTCGTGAACAATTTGATGGAGCAGCGGCTTTTCGCCCCTGTTAATGTGATGGATCCCGATGATATGCCCGGTTCCTGCACGAGCTACATCCAGCGTCGCTTTGGCAACTGCATTCCGAACATGATGAGCTTCTTTTTCGGTCAAACGTTCCAACGCACCGGCGAGCAGCGCTCGGGCTGTCATGTATTTTGAAGTGTCCCAGGTGCTTTGCACCATCGGAAGCAGCCCCATATCGGTCCCGATGGATTCGAGATCGTCCTCCGTGGCGAGTTCGAAATCATCTTCAATACAACGGACATAGTCTTCAATAACAGAAAATTCACTTGAAGATACAGAACGATTTTGCATATCCACTTGCATGATAGGTGCAAGCATCAGTGCGCCGAACGCAAGCTTTTCGGGAGTGGTATGGGATTCCTGCCAGAGCCCAAGCTCGCGAAGCCGCGTAATTTCATATTCGCTAAAGAACTGGCCGTTTTCGAGAGAACCTAACATGATGATGCTAAAAAATTAAGGTGCAAAAATACTAAGAATGAGCCACTCCGCATAGAGTTGCATACAATCCTTCTAACTGAACATCCGCACAGCAGAAATTACAATCCGCTCTTTTTTACGAGCTGCGAGAACACATCTGGATGATGATATGCGAGATCAGCCAGCATTTTTCGGTTAATGCCAATGCCGGATTTCGCAAACGCGCCCATCAATCGAGAATAGGTCGTCCCATTTTCACGAGCAGCAGCATTGATGCGAACAATCCACAGCTCGCGGAAATCGCGTTTGCGAACACGGCGGTCGCGGAATGCAAATTGGCGCGCTTTATCGACATGGTGCTTGGCAACGGTGAGAACGTTACCACGCATGCCCCAAAAGCCTTTCGAGGCTTCAAGGACTTTCTTTTTTCGGCGCTTGGCCGCTGGTAGGTTTTTAGCTCTTGGCATAGTAGATTTTCAGATTTTTAAATTTAAATGAAGTATCGTCAGCGATGCGGCTGCCCTCGAAGCATCTGAATTCTCTTCTTCCGAAGAGGATCGTCCGCGAAAAGCGGACGCTCGGAGCAGCGTAAATGGTCAGGAAAACCCGGCCGCTACAAGTCTTATCGTGCCAGAAGAATGCGGATATTCTTCTCATTTGCGGGCGCGACGAGGGTCGCGTGACGCAAATTGCGTTTCCGTTTCTTCGATTTCGAAGTCATAATATGAGCCTGATACGCCTTTTCACGCTTCAAAAGGCCGCTTCCGGTCACTTTGAAGCGCTTCTTCGCGCCCGACTTTGTCTTCATTTTTGGCATAAATTCTGTAATTGAGACGCCGCTAACAGCACGGGGACGCGCTAAGTTCAGCATTATCGTTGAATGATTGACGAGGATAAATCGTCAGCCATTAAGCCTCAACAGTTTCAGGAGAATCGTCGTCAATCATGGATTCTGTAAAATCTGGCCCAAGTTCTTCTCCCGGTACTTCTGGCTCGGGTTTCTTAACTAATTTCGGTTTCGGCCCGTCCTGTTTTTCATCTTTCTTATTTGTTTCCGCTCCTGCCTTTTTCTTCCCCGCAGGAGAAAGCACCATCGACATCATGCGGCCCATCATGGACATATCCTGATCAATCTTCGCAATGTCCTCCATCCGAGCCTTGAAATTATTTAATAATTCCTCGCCAAATTGCTTATACGCCACTTCACGCCCTTTGAACTGCACGTACGCTTTTACTTTATGGCCCTCCTCGATAAAATTCCGGGCATGACGAACCTTGAATTCAAAATCGTGCGTATCGGTATGAGGATGAAAACGGACCTCCTTCAACAATTGCTGATGCGATGATTTTTTCGCAAGCTTTTCCTTCTTTTGCTGCTCATATTTCCATTTGCCGAACTCGATGATCTTGCAGACCGGAGGCTTGGCATTAGGAACGATCTCGATCAGATCCATCTGTTTAGCGCGTGCGATCTCGATCGCGGCCTTAGGCGACATGACGCCAACCATCTCGCCATCATTGCCTATCACGCGCACTTCCGTTGCACGGATCTGCTCGTTCATTCTCACGCCGGGATCACGTGATGGCAGTACGCGGCTAAATCGCTCCATGCGCTTGGAGGACTTCGGCGGACCAGCCGGGGCACCAGGGCGACCCGAAGGAGAAGCCGCGCGCGTAACAATAGCTCCCTTCCCTGCCTTGACCAAAGGCTTTGAGGATGAGGATGGCGCGCGTTTCTTGAGCGTCATCCCGCCAACACTTTCTGGCGCTGGGACTGCGGAAACAGCTTCCCCAGTGGTATCATTGGTTTCTCCTTCGACGGAAGAAGAAATAGGCTCCTCTTCGACCGAAGAGGCAGTAGTATCGAAATTATTCAAATAGTGTATAGTTAGTTAACAGATCGACCACGCTGATTCTCAGAATGAAATTAATCAGAAAAATCCCAAAAGTTAATCAGCGAAATTAGAAAATAATCAGCGAAATCCGCATAAGCGATCATGCACGGTTCTGACTTATTCTGGTATCGCGCATTCAACTTGAAACATCGCTAATGCCTCATCCAGCGAAACCGTTCCAATATTGCCTTTGCCGTGCCGACGAACGGCTACCGACCGCGCTTCCCGCTCCTTATCACCTACGACCAGCATGATCGGAACCTTCATCAGCTCATGATCCCGGATACGCGCGTTCACTTTGTCATGCGAGGCATCGAGTTTCACTCGAATGCCTCTATCTTCCAACAATGTTCGGACTTCCTGAGCGTAAGGCTCATGAGCATCCGTAATAGGAAGCACCACCACTTGCACCGGAGCAAGCCATGTCGGGAAATTACCTGCGTAATGCTCGATCAGCAAGCTGCAAAACCGCTCGAACGTCCCAAACGGTGCGCGATGAATAACCACTGGACGGTGCTTCTGCCCATCCGCGCCGGTATATTCAAGATTGAATCGTTCCGGCATCACGTAATCCACCTGCACGGTGCCAAGCTGCCATTCACGGCCAATAGCATCCTTGAGCATGAAGTCGATCTTCGGACCATAGAATGCCGCTTCGCCAATCTCAATTTTGCTCTCTAAGTTCATAATGCGCGCTGCTTCGAGCACATCGCGTTCCGCGCGTTCCCATTGCTCATCGGAGCCGCCATATTTGGCCTTGTTGTTCTTGTCACGGAAGGAAAGCGATACACGGAATCCCTTCAGTCCCACCACGCTTGAGACATGCTGCGTAAGCTTGATGACATCGCATAGCTCGCCAAGCAACTGCTCTGGTGCGCAGAAAATATGCGCATCGTCCTGCGTCATCCCGCGAACCCTGCTGAGTCCCGTCAGTTCCCCAGACTGCTCATACCGATACACCGTCCCGAATTCTGCAAGCCGCACTGGAAGATCCCGATACGACCGTGGCTTCGAATTATAGATCGTAAAGTGATGCGGGCAGTTCATCGGCTTGAGCAGATACGCTTCACCTTCCTCGAGTTGTATTGGCGGGAACTGACTATCCTTGTAATACGGATAATGCCCGCTCGTCTTATACAATTCCAGGTTCCCGATATGCGGCGAGATCACCTGATCGTACCCATGCTTGCGCAGCACTTTCTTCAAGAACGTTTCCAGCGTTTGCCGGAGCGCAGCACCATTCGGCAGCCACAGCGCGAGTCCCAGGCCCACTTTCGGCGTAATAAGGAATAGCTCCAGTTCCTTACCGATCTTTCGATGATCTCGCTTTTCCGCTTCTTCGCGTTGAGTGATAAACTCATCGAGTTCCTTCTTCGTCGGAAAACTGACGCCATACAAACGTGTAAGCATCGGCCGCTTCTCATCGCCGCGCCAGTAGGCGCCGGCGATCGAGAGCAATTTCGGAAATTTGATCTTCCCCGTCGATGGCACATGCGTACCTCGGCACAGATCCACGAAATTCCCCTGTTCGTAAAACGTGATCGGCTGACCCCGCAAGCCTTCGAGCAATTCCAGTTTCAGCCAATCCCCTTTGGCCTTGAAATACTCGATGGCCTCATCGTACTCTTTCGGAATGCGCTTGTATGGCACATCCCGCGCCGAAAGCTCATACATTTTAGCTTCGATCTTTTGCAGATCGTCCGGAGTGAGCTTTTGGCCTTCCGGCAATTCCATATCGTAGTACCACCCGTTCGCTATCGGCGGACCGATGCCGAACCGCGTACCCGGATACAGCGCCTCGACCGCTTCGGCCATCAAATGCGCCGACGAATGCCAGAAGATGCTCTTGCCATCCTCATCGCGCCACTGCACGATACGCACCGACGCATCGCCCAAAATAGGCGTAGCAAGGTCATAAGGCACATTATCGACGAAAATGCCAAGCGCGGCCTCGGCAAGACGTGGCGAGATCGAATGCGCGATCTCCATCCCGGTCACGCCCTGAGGAAATTCTCTTACGCTCCCATCCGGGAATGTAATATGGATCATTGGGTACTATTGCTTTCTGTTTGTTAAATTGGAAATCTCACAACAGAACCCGCGCCGCAACGTTTCCCGACCCCCCTTTCATCCTTCAGCCTTCATCCCTCATCTTTTCCCCCGGAAATAGGTGCCATTTTTCTTTCTTGAGAGTTCCCGATGACCCCTCATTTCCAAGCTATTTTCGCCATTTGTTGAAAAAGTTATCCACAAAATGCTTTCATGGAGAACTGTTCATAACGAAACCCACCGAAATTGTCAATGAACAGGACACGAACACCCTCCCCGTTTCATCTTTCATCTTTTATATTTCATCTTTCTCCCAGAAATAGTGCCTATCACAGCACGACCTAATATACGGCGTGATTTTCCAGAAGTCAAGCGATTCCTGAAAATAATCGAAAATAATTTTTCGTGTAGTCATTGTCTGAACTGGGATTTGTTGGATGGATGAGATTTTTGGGATAGATTGGAAGGATACGAAACCATCCCATACATCCTATTCATCCCATTAATCCAGGTTCTGACTTCCCCGAACCCACTAACCTCACCGGTTGATCTCCACAAGCAAGATCCACGAATTCATCAGGCCAACGATAAAGCAGACCATCGACCCGGCGGCGAGAAGGCAAAGCGCAGGCGTTAGCGCTTGACCGAAACACGGAAGCATCGCAATACCGGCTGCGATAAAAGGCAGGGTCGCGCACTGCTTGAAGACGAAGGCAAGGCGCGTCCAGTGGACGTATTGCGATGGAACCTTCTTGCGTCCTGCGATACTCGGATACGAGGTGAGCACCCACGCGGCGATGCTCGCGGCAAGTATTTCGAGCGACATCACGAGCCGGCTTTGGCCCGGAATAAGCATCAGGCACGAAATGAGAAGCACCAGCGCAAGCACAACGATCGCATCCAATGCCCGCTGCGGAAGATGCGGATAGCTCATGATCTTCGCCAGATTGATCGAGATCCCTACGAACACCAATCCCGCCAGCGCCGCCGACGCCCCCGCCTCCGCCATAAAAAAATTACCCCATTCCTGCATGTTCGATGTGTGTTTCTATAAAGTGAACTTCGTTCACCAAAGCAATGATCGTATGAACCCTATCGTACAAAAATACGACTCCGAAAGGATACTGCGGAATACGCACTTAATTTGGCAAAGTCAAGTGTTTGCGAAAATTGTCGGAAATTGCTTAATCACGCTCTTTTGTAACAACTTATGTGGTCGCATGGTTATAGAAGATCATGGAGATAAGGACTAAACCAAACATGCGCACGAGAGGCCATAAAGCTCCCAACGCGCGAAGCAAGAAATCTTCCCTTGAAGGCGTGCTTGACCGTATTGCTGAAATGGGCGAAAAAATCCCGCCGGAAGAACGCGCCCTCATCCCGCGCGACGCAGCTATGAATTTTGAGCACTATCTTTACGGAGCGCCCAAAGAGCGACCGTGAATACCTGAAGAGCTATCTTGAATTGAAGAACTATCTTGAATTGAAGAACTATCTTGAATTGAAGAACTATCTTGAATACCTGAAGAGCTATCTTGAATATTGTATTTGCCGATACTGGGTTTTGGGTTGCCCAACTTTTACCAGATGATGCCCTTCATCCGATAGCACGGGAATGGTCGCGGACGTATGCGAAGAAAAGCACGATCGTCACCTCCGATTTTGTTCTCACGGAGTTCTTGAATTTTGTGACCAGATTCGGTACGTACTCGCGTAACCAGGCCGTCGAGGCATGCCAGAATCTCTACACAGCCGAAGATATAGTGATCGTTCCAGCGCACCGAGCGCTCATTATGGATGCCATGGAAATGTACCGCGATTTTTCCGATAAGCGATGGAGCTTTACCGATTGCTCCTCCTTCGTCATCATGCGCGAACGCAAGATAACCGATACCCTGTCCCACGATCATCATTTCGAACAGGCGGGCTACAAGACACTGTTGTAATCGATCCCGCCAGCGCTGCCGACGCCCCCGCCTCCGCCATAAAAAAATTACCCCATTCCTGCATGTGCGATGTGTGTATCTATACAGTGAACTTCGTTCACCAAAGCAATGATCGTATGAACCTATGGTACAAAAATACGAATCTGAAATGAATGTGCGGAGGTGTTACAAAAATTCCACCTGATTCAACCTATTTAAGAACTTGTGTGTTGGTATTGTTATGGATAGAATAGATTTCAATACTGCAGTCGAGGAGGGCGGTGTGATCCGCATACCTGCCGAATTCGAACGCGAAATTGCCAAAGGCAAGAAGGTACACGTCACGCTCTCGGTGGAAATGAGACGTACACGCCTCGTCGAGCGAATGATCAACAATCCCTTTTACGATCCTGACTTCAAACCGATGACGCGAGAAGAAATTTACGACAGAGGACAAGCCGAAAAACCATGAAGCTTGTCGATTCGAATATTTGGCTATACGCACTTGTTGCCCCTTCGGAGCCCGCAAAAAGAAAGAAGGCTATTGAGATATGTGCTGACATTGATATTTGCGTATCGTCGCAGGTGGTAAACGAAGTGTTATCGAACCTGCTTCGAAAAGAATCGGCCAATGAAAAGGAGATTCGGAGAGTGCTCGACGAGTTTTACTCGCAATATCTCGTGCTCGAAATCCTGCAATCCGATATTCAAACGGCGAGTGAATTGAGAGATGAGTACAGATTCTCGTATTGGGACAGCCTAATAGTCGCGACAGCACTCCGAGCCAACGCCGATATACTCTACTCCGAAGATATGCAGGATGGACTCGTTGTTCGTGACACCTTGACCATTAGGAACCCGTTTAAGTGAATCGTGCGTGTATCGCCGAACCTTCAGGTTCGGTGTATCAACACACCGAGCCTGAAGGCTCGGTGCTACACGCTGAGCTATGTAGCACAGGCGTCCTGTAGCGCAGGCGTCCTCGCCTGTCCCCTTGTGCGCTTACCGGATCGGGAACTGGCGCTACGTAAACCTATCTCAAATGAGCCAAAGGAACCCGCTGAACATTCCCATTCATGTGAACCACGCACTCATACATCCCTGCCGTAGCGCCGCCTGCATCCCAGGTGAAGGAATGCTCACCGGCAGCGAACTCACCCACGTAAAGCCGCGCAACCTCTGCCCCAAGCATATTGAAGATGCTCACTTCCCCCACACTTGATTCCGAGCAGGAAAATGAAATGGACACAGATGAAGTACTAGGATTAGGATATGATGTGATCAAAAGAGAAGTTGAAGGAACATTTGTAACGGCACTCGATCCCAATATTTCCGACAAAGAACATCGGAATGCACTGTCATCATCAGTCCCCGCAAAGAGGTTTGTACTACTTACTATAAGAGCATGAATTTGAGTTCCATAGATTGATGTCAATCCCGAGCCTGTATTAATCCAATTTGCCCCGCTATCCGTCGATAAGAACACACCTCCTGCGATTCCGACAAAGAGATTCCCGTCAAATGTATCAATGCAATAAACGGTTGCATTCATCAGACCATTACTGACGGATATCCAACTTGCTCCATTATTCGTTGATAGAAAAACACCGTCGTCATAAGTTCCAGCATAAAGATTTTTGCCATTGACAGCAAGAGATAGAATTTGAGACTCATTTAATCCACTATTGGCAGGTGCCCAACTTGCGCCATTGTCTGTCGAAAGAAAAACACCACTATCCTCAGTCCCTGCAAAATATTTCCTCCACTCACAGCAAGTGAATAAATAGTAGC
Organism: Ignavibacteriota bacterium; assembly: GCA_963776895.1. GTDB lineage: Bacteria > Bacteroidota > Ignavibacteria > Palsa-1295 > Palsa-1295 > PALSA-1295. The sequence goes on from CAVZOL010000009.1 coordinate 471,371, forward strand.
ATAGCTGGGTAAACCACTACTCGCCACAGTCCAACTTGCTCCGTTGTCCGTCGAGAGAAAAACGCCATTATGGGCTGTCGAAGCGAAAATATTCGTGCCACTTATTGCGAGCGCATAGACAGAGCAACTTGCGGGCCAGCCAGCAGTATCCGCACTCCAGTTCGCGCCAGAATCAGTGGAGGCATATACCCCTTCGGATGTTCCTGCAAGAAAATTTGTACCCATTACGGCAAGTGCATAGACTCTTGTGTACGCAAAACCCATATTTATTAGTGTCCAGCTTGAGCCATCATCTCTCGTTCGAAAAATGCCCCCACTGTAAGTTCCAGCAAAGATATTACCCCCAAGCGTCGCAAACGCATTAATTGACGATCCAGTCGGCCCATTCGTTTGAACCCATTGAGCATGTCCAGGAGTAGCTAATGTGCTGAAAAGCAATAGAAATAAGAGAAATCGAGTTTTCATGTCATTTTCCTTTCATCAATGACACGGCAAACACCCAAAAGTTACATACCCAGATAATTTTTCTCGCCCGTTTTCCCCGTGCGGTTTGGAACTACACCGCATTCAACTCTGGCACATGCTCGTCTTCGTATTTTTCTGTTTCAGGGTGCCAATAACCTCCATGAGCGAGGCGGCGGGCGCTTGGCAATACTAATGCTTTACAACCTCGCGGAAGGATTTGCACGAAGATCGCTTATGCCTTGGTGAATAAGCAGTCCAATGGTTTCGGCAAAAGATTTTTTTCGTTTAGCGGCCGCAAGCTGCTTGTAAGCACTTCGAATAAGCTGCGTCAATTCCGAAATGGAATCGGTCTTTTGAAATTCCCGAATTTCAAGATTCCTTGAATTCAATCCCATAAATCCCAATAATCCCATGAATCACGGTTCAGACAATTATTCCACCGTCACAGATTTCGCTAAGTTCCTCGGCTGATCGACATTCGCTCCGCGCGCCGTTGCTATGTAATAGCTGAGTAATTGCAACGGGATCACAGAAAGAATAGGCGTGAAGAGTGGGAGCGTTCTGGGAATGAAAATAACCTGTTCGGCCAGCGCCTTGATCTTTTCATCACCTTCGGTAGCAATGGCGATAACATGTCCCTTGCGCGCGCGGACCTCCTGGATGTTCGAGAGAACTTTTTCATACACATCGTCCTGCGGTGCAACCACGACGACGGGCATATTCTCATCGATCAGCGCAATAGGCCCGTGCTTCATTTCTGCGGCGGGATAGCCTTCGGCGTGGATATAGGAGATCTCTTTCAGCTTGAGCGCGCCCTCCAGTGCAACAGGGTAATTGTATCCGCGTCCGAGATAAAGGAAATTCGCAGCGCCTTTGAATATTTCCGCCATCTCTTCTATTTTTGCTTCAGTATCGTCCAAAATGTTCTGAGTTTTTTCTGGAATTGCGAGCAATTCGCGGATCATTGCGCGGCCATCGACAACCGATAGATGCCGCATCCTACCCAGCATGATCGTGAGCAAAGAAAGCACGGTGAGTTGGGAAGTAAACGCCTTTGTGGATGCCACACCGATCTCCGGGCCGGCGTGAATATACACTCCGCCATCGGACTCTCGCGCAATGGTAGAGCCAACGACGTTAACGATTCCGAGCGCCAGTGCGCCCTTGCGTTTGCCTTCGCGCATGGCGGCAAGCGTGTCCGCCGTTTCTCCGGATTGGCTGATGCCGAACATCACATCGTTCTCATCCACGATAGGATTTCGGTAGCGGAATTCACTCGCATATTCAATTTCAACGGGAACGCGCGCGTATTGCTCGATCATGTATTTGCCGATGAGTCCGGCATGGAAACTCGTACCACACGCTGTGATGATAAGTCGCTTTGCCCGCCGCAATTCATCCAAATGATTCTGCAGACCGCCAAGCACGATATTACCTTCTTCCTCGATCACGCGGCCTCGCATGGCGTCCGTAATAGTTTGTGGCTGCTCATGAATTTCCTTGAGCATGAAATGGTCGAAGCCGCCTTTTTCGATGGCTTCAAGTTCCATCTCGACAACCTCGACCTGTTTCGTGATCTCAATGTTTGAAATGGTGCGTGTCTTGATACCTGTGCGAGAAACCGTCGCCATTTCATTATCGGAAAGATAGATCACCTGTCGCGTATGCGCAATAATGGCCGCGGCATCGCTCGCAATGAAATAATCATTATCATTCCCAACCCCGATGACGAGCGGAGAGCCTTTGCGCGCACAGACGATCTCATCCGGCGAGTCTGCTGCAACGACTGCAATACCATAAGCGCCGACCACTTCATTCAGCGCAAGGCGAACCGCTTCGGTCAGATTCCGATTCTCATCATAAAATTCCCCAATGAGATGCGCCAGCACTTCGGTATCCGTCTCGCTGCGAAATGTATGTCCACGTGCGAGGAGCCGGTCTTTGATATGGGAATAGTTTTCGACGATACCATTATGAATAATGGCAATGCGCTCGTTCTGATCGGTTTGCGGATGGCTATTCGCGTCGCTTGGAATCCCGTGAGTGGCCCAGCGCGTGTGCCCAATGCCGATGGTAGAGTGATGGGGCGATCCAGCCGAAAGCGATTCCAGGTCGGTAACTTTACCTTTGCATTTCTCAATGACTAATCGTGTGGAATTTACGAGTGACGATGAATGTCCATTCGAAGATACCGCGCGCGGAAGATCTTCGAGCAAAGCTAACCCCGCTGAATCATACCCTCGGTATTCGAGCCGTTTGAGACCCGAAAGCAAGATTGGGGTTGCTTCACGATTTCCGATATAACCTACGATACCACACATACGTCTGTTTAATTAAGAATTAGGAATCAATGATAAAGTTAACATGTCATTCTGAGCGTAGTAAATCTTTGCGAAGCAAAGATTTACGAAGTCGAAGAATCTCATGCATGACCAGCGAACCTTCGAGTCCGTTTTTCTCACCTCCGCATCGTGGGCGATGCGTGTCGTGAAAAACTCCTCTCAGGATGACATGAACCCTTATGACGAACAATAAACCGGATTGTTCCGATTGCCGAAAAACGGGATTTGTTATTCCTTTATTACCGTTTTCTTAAAAATCCATTTTTTGCTCATTATCCATGCAATATAAGATTCCATTTCGATTCGTCCTGTTCAGCACGGTTGTGTTTTTCATCCTTGCGCTTAATTATGGAAATTCCCTGGCGCAATCGGTAGGCTCACAGCCGGCTGCGCCTCCTGCCGCCGCTTCTCAGGCGCCTGTTTCTGTGCAAGGCCATTCCAACGCTCATTCACCCGATCACACACTTTCGGTGACGCAATTTAATTGTGGCAACCCAACGAACGAGGAGCAATATCAGCTCGAACTTATGAATCGCGCCCGAGCTAATCCGGACTCCGAAGGACTTCGGCTTGAATTCGATACGACCGCTCAGGTTGTATTCGACTACAGTTATTTTCCGAAATTAGGCGTTTTTGCGCCAACCCCAATGGAGGTAGATTCCGCGTTTGCAACCTATCCCGCTCGCCCCCCGATGGCATTCAATGCCGATCTTTGCCGCGCCGCGCGAGGCCACGATACGGTGATGCTTGCGATAGATGCACAATATCATTATATCGATACCAGCAAATATGGCGGGATCGATGGTGGCGCCGGCGGCCCACAGACTCGCATCGATTCCGCCGGTTACACCAATTGGTCGAACTGGGGCGAGAATGTCTATGATTACGGCAACGGCATGGATGACATTCTTGCCGCGTTTCTTGTCGATTGGGAAAACTCCGATCTGGCACATCGTCACAATATCATGAGTTTCGGTCCAACCGATGCGATATGGAACGAAGTTGGCGTTGCCATTCTCCATGGCAGCGATTCCGGCGGCGTGGGACCTATTCTCATCACGGAAGATTTCGGACGGCGTATGATAGATAATTTTTTTACCGCACCATACACCTATGTGCTCGGAGTAGTTTATACCGATTCGAATAAGAACGGGCTTTATGACATCGGCGAGGGCGATTCCGGTGTTACAATCACACTTTCATCGCCAACTTCCTATTATGCTGTAACTACCAGTTCCGGAGGCTATGCGATTCCGTACCGATGAAGGAAATTCAGGGTTTCCGGGTCCTTTTACTTGTGTCGTAACAGCCACCGGCGGCCCATTTGGCAATAGTTCGGTCAGCCAGACCGTTAAGTTGGACAGCGAAAATGTAAAAGTAGATTTTATTGCGCCGCTTTCTCCAGCCTCTGTTGGTGAACCATCTCAGACAGAAAGTATAGTTTCCATCTCGCCAAACCCGGCTTCGGGGCAATCGCACATCCATTTTGTGCTGCCCGCGTCCGAGTATGTTTCGCTCAATATCTTCAATGCGCTTGGTGAGAATGTGCAATCGCTCGCGCTTGGTAATCTTTCTTCGGGTTCGAATGATTATCTGCTCGATCTTTCGAAATTGCCAACCGGGAGCTACACCTATCAACTGCATGAAGGCGAACAGATCGAGACAGGCCGAATTGTGGTACTAAAGTAATTCTTTTATAGAATCTTTTTAGTGTGGTCGTTGCGAGGAAGATGCGCGCCGAATGCTTCTCGCAATGACTTTATTTAAAAATGTGTTACGGGAATGACACAACTCGTTATCAATGAAGCAGATAGTTATTTTATTCTTTACCGCCGTTATTTTTCCGTGCTTTGCGCATTCGCAAACAAAAGAACCGCAGCCGGAGGAATCGCAGGGCCGTCAGATCGTGCGGTCCGCCTTCGCCTTTCAAAACAAATTACAGGATAGCAGCGCAACGCTCGATCAAGTAATACAAAACTGGAGTAACGCGGCCAGCAACTCCGAAGTACGGAAAGACAAGGATGCGCTCGCCATTGCCTATGGCAGCGAGGGCGTGTTGGAAATTCAAAAGGGCGAAAAGCACAAAGCCGATTCACTCTTGAGGAAATCACTGCCGCTGTTTCAATACCGGTGGTCCAAGGCGCCGATCCTGGTGGCGTATGCGGAGTTCGAGCGCGGCCTGAAGAGCGATGCCGCAGCGATGGGTGCGTATGACGAGATCGTGCATACCATGGATTCCGTCGCCGCGCTGTGGAACATTCAGTTTTACCGTTTGTCCGGTTACGCGCCGTATGCCTATGCGATCGATGCGTGTTACGGTATGGTGCAGATCGCCGATCGGGATGCGAAAGAGAAAAAGAAGGCTATTTCTGTCATTCAATATGCGCTCGACAAGCATCCGGACGATGCGCTCGGTATGATGGCTATTGTTGCGCTCCACCGCCTCGGCGCGCTGGATGATGAGGCGTACAAATTCAAAGTCGATTTGCTGTGCTCCCGAAGACCGGAGCTACGCAAAGCCAATGATCTCTTTGAGAAAAAGTTTACGGAAGCGAGCACCAATGTTAATAAAAAGTAAGGATACATTTTCATTCCCGCGAAAGCGGGAATCCAGGTTTAGATCATCGGAACTCCGGGGTCTGGATTCCCGCGTTCGTGGGAATGACAGCTAAAGAAAGTGAATAGGTCAAAAATTTAACCCCTCGGAATGATAGCCGATTGAAGTTGTTTCGAATGGCAATGAAGCTAGCTTCTTTTCTTCGGTGTGGCGTGGTTATCGTTCTCTCGCTCGTTGCGGCGCGGGCGGGGGCGCAGCTTGATTCGAATGCCATCGTTTCCGTGTACTGCGGAACCATTAACGAGGGGTGCTCAATGTATCTTTCCTACGGTAAGGAAAACTTCTCCACGAGTCTTCAATTAGGATTTAATAGTTCATTTAGAATTGCTGATGAGGGACCCTCTCAGCCGACCGGGCAGCCCGGTCATCCTAATCCTTCATTTACAATTGATTCCACGAACCATGAGATTTTGAATATAACTCTATACGTTGCACAAGATATCGATGGTCCCGGAGCAAATTCTGGTGGTGAAGACCTATTGGAGGTTAATTTTCCACCAGTTCATTATACATTTGTCGGAAATCAAATTATCGCTGAAGCTGGAGTGTATGAATGTCAATATTTTTTTTCTTCGGTGCTCCAATCCTTTATTAACGGCACCACAACTTGTTCTGACACAGGCTCCATAGCAGACACTCTCTTTTTTCAAATTAAACCATCGACTTTAGAAGTAAGTAATTCAAATCTTTCTACTCGAATTGAGTTCATAGATAACGGTACCCAGCTTCTTGAATTCGCCCCCTCATTTGAGGCTCGTGGACTCGAAATCTACAATACAGTTGGTAATATTGTATTCAGATCTTCGATTAGTCCGACAAGCAGCACGGAAGAACTTTTGCTCCCTCCCGGCTGCTACTTTGCGCGGCTTGGCGATCAGGTGGCGAAATTTGTGGTGCCACCGAGGTAACTAATGAATGCACGTAACGCTCGTCCACGGTGGCTGATGGCGTTCTTTTCCTCGTCCATCATTTCAGCGTAGGTTTTGTTTTGTCCTTCTTGCGGAACGAAAACTGGATCATATCCAAATCCATTGGTTCCGCGGGGCTCGGTTGCAATGGTGCCCTGAATTTCTCCTCGGAATAAATGTGCGTTGTTTTGTTCGTCTATGTAGGCGATAACGGTAGAGAATTTTGCTTGGCGACCTTCTTTACCTTGCATTGCTGAAAGTAATTTACTCACATTGCTTGCATACGTGGCATTTTCACCGGAATAACGCGCGCTATACACGCCGGGAGCGCCATTTAGAGCTGATACTTCGAGTCCGGTATCGTCTGCAACGGTTGGAAGCTTTGTAATTTCATGAACAGTTCGGGCTTTTATCAGTGCATTTTCTTCGAGCGTTGAGCCGGTTTCTTCGATGTCGCCGATGGGAGGGTAAATATCATCGAGCGTGAGTAATTCGATAGAATTGCCAAGTTCTGCGCGAAGAATTTGGCGAAGCTCTTCGCACTTGTGTTTGTTATGAGTGGCAAGAACAAGTTTCATGACTATAATACAAGCGTTTTTACTTCTCCCAGATGCGCGACTGGACGCAGCGAAATTTTATCGTTTACTTTTGGCATGGATTTCATATTTGCTCTCGGCAAAATAATGTGCTGAAAACCAAGCTTGATGGCCTCGGCAACACGAAGTTCCGCTTGCGGTACGGCACGGACTTCACCGCCCAATCCGATCTCGCCGATGAGGCAGGCAAGCGGGTCAATTGCAATATCAAGCTGATTAGAAAGCACCGCCATTGCAATGGCAAGATCGGCAGCGGGTTCATCGATGAAAAGTCCGCCGGCGATATTGATGAATACATCGCTTTGTCCGAGCCGGGTTCCCAATTGCTTTTCGAGCACGGCGAGCAGCATGGCTATGCGGCGGGTATCGTAACCCGTCACGTTTCGTTGTGGTGTACTATAGCTGGAATTCGTTACAAGCGCCTGAATCTCAATGAGCACAGGGCGGGTGCCTTCCAGCACGGCGGTAACAGACGATCCGCTTGCATTTTGCCGCCGTTCCGACAAAAATACTTCCGATGGATTTAGCACTTCTTCCAAGCCTTGTGAGGTCATTGAAAAAACGCCGATCTCGTTGGTCGAGCCATAGCGATTTTTTGCTGCGCGTAATATGCGGTAGGCGTGAGTTCGTTCGCCTTCGAATTGCAGCACGGTATCGACGATGTGCTCCAAAACTTTCGGTCCGGCGATCATGCCTTCTTTGGTGACATGTCCGATAACAAACACCGGAATGCTCGTCATTTTTGCGGCTTGCATAAGGAGCGCGGTGCATTCACGCACTTGCGATACACTTCCCGGCGCGGATTCGATCATGGAACGATACATCGTTTGGATCGAATCGACGATAACCAGATCCGGTGACATTTTCCGGACTATTTCCAGTACGGCTTCAACATTCGTTTCAGCCAGTACGTAGAGATTATCGTTTGCAAGACCAAGCCGCTCTGCTCGGTTCTTAAGCTGACGCGCAGATTCCTCGCCTGAAACATACAGCGTGTTGGAACCAGGCATGAGTCCGCGCACCACTTGCATCATCAGCGTAGACTTCCCAATCCCCGGATCTCCGCCAACGAGTACAATGGAGCCGGGCATAATTCCGCCGCCCAAAGCGCGATCGAACTCTGCGATTCCGGTTGTGATGCGGCCTTCCTGCTCGGTTGTAATTTCGCTTAAGCGAATGGGATGCGCAGCCATGCCATTCGAATCAAATCCGCGTGCTCCGAGAGCTTTTGCACTGCCTGTGGATGCCGCAGTGTTCTCTTCAACAAAGCTATTCCACGTACCACATTCTGCGCACTTGCCGATCCAGCGAGGCGAAATGTATCCGCAGGACTGGCAAACGAATTGGGTTTTGGTTTTTGACATGGATTAGCGATAAATCTCTCTTCTGTTACCTGCTCGCAGAATAAGAACAATGAGTTTATTGTCGTCAATTTCATAGATGACACGATAATCTCCTGCGCGGATTCGATAGATGTTTAATGAGCCGGAAAGTTTTTTCGAGCCACGAGGGCAAGGCTCGGCAGCTAAAATTTCAATTTTGCTTTTTAGTGATATTTGTGCTGAATGAGGAAGTCCCGCAAAGTCTCTTTTTGCGCGCGGAGAGAATTCGATTTGGTACGACACTCTGTTTTAGATACCCAATTCTTTTTTTAAGGATTCCCATGAAGTGGTGTTACCATTCCGCGCTTCCGAGATCGAGAATGAGAGCATCTTCGAGATCAAGTCGGTCTTCTATCGCTTCGAGCGCTTGAATATCTTCAAAAGGCACGAGCGCCGCCACTTCTTTCCCATTGTCTTTGAGAATGATTCGCTCGTGATCTTCAGTCGTTAGTTTTAGATACGCAGGAAGATCGGTTTGTATTTGTTGGAGCGATGCTGAAGTCATAAATTTAATTCAGAATAGATAATGAAGCTAACCGGATTGCGTTAGAGAGTATTCCCCGATAGCATTCCTTGCTCGATCAAACATTCCGCAATTTGCACGGCATCCAAAGCTGCACCTTTCAGAAGTTGATCGCCGCAAACGAAAAGATCGATCGCGTTCGGGTTGCTTACGTCATGCCGGATATGGCCGACGAGCACATCGAACAAACCTGTGGCTTCGTTCGGCATGGGGAAGTGGTTGTTCGCACGATCATCGACAACGGCCGCTCCGGGGAATGCTGAAATCGCATCTCGTATTTCCTCGACCGAAGGACGAGTCCATCCGGGTGAACTATTGAACTCGATATTCACACTCTCAGAATGCACGCGAAATACTGGCACACGAACGCAAGTTGCAGTTACTTGAATATTATCATCGTGCATTATCTTCTTCGTTTCATGGATCATTTTCCATTCTTCTGCATTGTAGCCAGCCTCATTAATTGCAGTGTTGTGAGTGAACAAATTAAATGCAATTGGGTATGGGAAAATAGCGCCCTGCTTCTTTTTAGAACTCGGCAACTGCCTGTCATTTAAGAAGTTAGCGGTTTCTTCTTCTAATTCACGGATGGCTGCCGCTCCAGCGCCGCTAACGGCTTGATATGTTGAAACGACTATGCGTTTTATTGCACCAAACTTCCGAAGAGGTGCAACAGCCATCAGCATGACGATCGTCGAGCAATTCGGTACAGCGATCACTCCGTGATGGCCGCGCAGATCATCCGCATTAATTTCCGGGATGACCAATGGAACGCCCGGCTCCATGCGAAACGCGCTGGAATTATCAATGATAATACAGCCAGCTTTCTCGGCAGCGCTTCGCCATTTTTTTGTGATCTCACTTCCGGCGCTAAAGAGGGCAAGATCAAGTTCGGCAAACGAATGTTCCGTAAGCTGCTCGATCGCAATCAGCGAGCCACGAAACATTAGTTGCTTGCCAACGGAGCGCTCGCTTGCATAAAGATGAAGTTCTGAGAGCGGGAAATTGCGTTCTTCGAGCACGCGCAGCATCTCCGTTCCCACCGCGCCCGTAGCGCCTACAATACCAATTTTCAACAATGATGAATGATGAATTATGAATGATGAACAATAAATGGAAGCTGTTGAACACCGTTACGCGCAAAATGAGCACCACAGTAAATGTTCACAAATAAATAACGCAATAAATTCCGACCCACAGCAGAAACATAGCATCCATGAAATACGAAAGTCTCGCAATACTCGCTGATGAGCGTGTGTAACGCCGCCACCGAAGCGTCCAGCGATATTTGTTCAGCACGTACATCATCGCCAGGGCAATATGGACATGGAACAATCCGGTGACCACAAAATACAGCCCGCCAAAGATCGTGCGAATGGGAAGTCCGGTTGCAAACAGGTTATTCCACTCGAAGCCATTCAAGCACAGGAACGCGGTTAGAAACACGAGTGACATGATCAGAGACGCTCGCATCCATCTCAGAGCATTACGATTTTGAGCAAAAACGGTGACGGAAAGTAAAATTGTGGAGAGAAAAAGGCTGATCGTGCTAAAACCAACTAATCCTTTCTGCAGATGCATTAAGTCGGCCGGTGGCCAGGCAACAGTGCTTCCGCGAAGGACATAAAAGCCTCCGGCAAAGGTCACGAAAAAAATGGCATTGAGAGCCAGTCCTATGAAAAAGATGAACTTGCTGCCATCGGCGGGCGGAGCGCTCGGCAGTTCACCGGCGATGGAGCCAGGCTCTTCGTAGAGTGTCGTTGACATCGGCGTCTAAAATGATCCCCGATATTTTAATTCGCAAAATATAGGCCAACCATGCGACTTTTTATTAAGGTAATGCAACATGCCGGGAATCGCGCGTGTTTGAATTCCGAATGGCAGTAACATTTCAAGACTACTACGAAATCCTCGGCGTGCCGCGCACGGCAACGGAGGACGAGATCAAAAAAGCGTACCGCAAGCTTGCACGTAAGCATCATCCGGACGTAAATCCGAACGATAAAACCGCCGAAGAGAAATTCAAGAAGATCAACGAAGCATACGAAGTTCTGAGCGATAAAGATAAACGCCAGAAGTACGATCGTTTCGGCGAGAACTGGAAAACGGGCGAGCAATTTTCTCCGCCGCCGGGATATGGCCCGCAACCCGGCGGAGGAACCTATACGTACACGACGAGCGATGGCGGCGATTTCTCGGAATTCTTCCAACAGTTCTTCGGTCCGGGGATGGGATTTCAGGTTCCTTTTGAAGGAGGGCGAAGTGGAACGACGCAGCGCCGCCGACCCGGATTCAATACACGCGGCAGCGATATAGAAGCCGAGCTTCCCGTCTCTATTGAGGAAGCATTTCATGGCGCGTCCAAACAATTCACCATTCGCCGGGCCGATGGAACGACGAAGACGTACAAAGTAAAGATCCCAGAGCATTCCTTTGCGGGGAAACAGATCAAACTCGCCGGTCAGGGCGACACTGGAGCGGCAACGCCAGGCGATCTTATCTTGTCGCTTGCGTATCAAAATCATCCATTTTACGATATGGACGATTTCGATCTGTACCGTGAACTCGATGTTGCGCCCTGGGAAGCGGTGCTTGGCGCGAAAGTGCCAATGGAAACCCTCGATGGAAATGTGCGCCTCACTATTCCTGCTGGAGCGCAGAATGGGCTAAAGTTGCGTTTAGCAAATCGTGGGTTATATCGTTCCGATGGTTCGCGTGGGGATCTTTATGCTTCCGTCAACATTGAAATTCCTGAGACTCCCAGCAAAAAAGAGCGCGAATTATGGGAAAAGCTGCGGGATACTTCGGACTTCGATCCCAGGGAGTAAAGCTGAACAAAGCTGTGTAGCACCGGGAATATATTCCCGGTGCTACACAAATATAAAACGTTTGGGAAAGCACGAAAAGCAGCTTCGACGAGCTGCTTTTCCGTTGGGTAAAATAGGATGAAATTTATCGCCAGTGACCTTCGTGGAATTCCCAATGGTCGCCACGATGCCGATAGCGCGGCGCAACCCAAACTGCATGCGGATGCGGGGGATCGACCCACACTCCCGGTACCCAAATGTACGCATTTGTTGCGACATCCCACCGGTGGTACCCCGGCTGCCAGACCATGCCGACGTGTGGTGCAACCACTACCACCTCGTGCCGTGGATGCGGCGGACCGATATGGATGGCAACGCCAACCTGTGAATACACATTAGCTGCAAACAAAAGGAACACTCCTACGGCAGCCATTTTCAATAGTTTATTCATAATGTACCTCATTTAGTTTATTCATAAAATACCAGACTCTTCATTACTATACAGGGTTGTATAATAAGCCGACCAATATGCAAAATCTTTGCCAGAAAATGAAGCTCAGGAGGTTTTTCGCGGAAGTAAGCGTGTGGAATTTAAGATAAAGATCAGCTCCGAACTAACGTGGATAAGAGCCGCAAGGAGTGGACTGAGCATGCCAAATGCAGCAAGGCCGACCCCAACTGTATCTACTGCGATTGTTCCGATGAAATTCTGCCGGATAATGCTTCGGCACCATCGAGCGATCTTCACGGTCTCGACAAATTTCAGAAGGTCATTACCAATGAGGACGATGTCGGCGCTTTCTCTGGCAACATCGGTTCCCGATCCCATGGCGACACCAACATTGGCTTGCATAAGCGCAGGAGCATCGTTGATACCATCTCCGACCATTGCAATGTTTCGGCCTTCTGCTCGCATCTTCTTGATCTCTTCCATTTTTTGGTCTGGCAGGAGTTCCGCCATGACCGAATCGAATTCTAACTCCGTTCTCAATTCTTTCACAACGGATTTGGCGTCTCCAGTCAGCAAAATTGTTCGCAGACCCATTTTCCTCAATGCTTGAATGGCCTTGCGTGACTCGGGCCGGGCAACGTCTTTGACATCGATCGTTCCAAGTAACATGCCGTCTTTCCCAACATACATCGAGGATTCTGAAAAGATCGTTGTACTCGTGGTCAAAGCCTTAATTCCATTTTCTTCGATCCATTGTCTATTTCCCACTACAATGTTTGCCAACCCAACCGAGCATGCAACCCCGCGTCCTGCTGCATAACGGAATTCGTCGGGTGCGCGAACGATGATCTTCCACTCCGCAGCCTTTGCGAGTATAGCACTGGCCAATGGATGCTCGGAATTCTTTTCAGCGATCGCAGCCGTTTCGATCACTTCTTCGGGAATTCTCCCGAGAGCAGGACGCACTTGCGTGACTCTTGGCATTCCAAACGTGAGCGTTCCGGTCTTATCAAAAACAACGGTGTCGATATTGCCGAGAGCTTCAAGATAAATCCCACCTTTGATGATCGATCCATTCCTTGCAGCGCGGCCAATCGCTCCGAGCACCGCGAGTGGCGTACCGGCAGCGATTCCACACGCTCCCGCGACGATAATAACAGAGATGGTCGAACGGGCATCTCTTGTAATGATAAAGGTAATTACAGCACAGGCAAGCGCAAAATAGACGAGATAGCCGGCGAAGCGGTCGGCTGTTTTTTGAATGGGGGCGCGAACTTGTTCCGCGTGTTCAACGGTCTCGATGATCTTTCCGAAGGCGGTATCACGGCCAATGCTCGTTGTGCGGACTGTCAGCGAGCCGGACTGGTTCAGCGTACCAGCAAAGACGTTTGTGCCTTCCGTTTTCTCAGCCGGAACGGATTCGCCTGTGATCGCCGATTGATCGACCGATGAAACTCCGGACGTAACGACGCCATCCACTGGTATTCCACTCCCGGGTTTAATAAGCACCACATCGCCCATTTGGAGCAATTCAATTGGCACGGTTCGATCTCCTTCCGAAGTCCGAAGCACGGCTTCGCGCGGCAATAGATTGGTAAGATCTTTGATCGCTTTTCTTCCTCGCGCTACGGTTAGACCCTCCAACACTTCGGCAACGAGCACGAAGAACATGATGACGATCGCCGTGAGAAATTGTCCGATGACGAGCGCAGCAACGAGTGCGATGGACATGGAAAGTTCCATCGTCATTCGCTTTTCGCGAAGATTTTCGAATGCTTCTTTCCAGATCGGCCAACCGCCAATAAGAGTGGCGGCAATTCCGATGATGCTAACGTTCGCAAACGGCTCCCACCATCTCAGCCATACTGCGATGGCAGATAAGGCAACAAATGCAATTCGAATGAGGTCAGCTTTTTCTAAATGATGTTCCTCTGTAACTTCAACTTTTTGTTCCATGTTAACTTTCTCAATTGTGTTCACATGTGACCATGGACTGGTGGGACTAATGGGAATTTATAAGCAACATCGCAAGCTCATATTTTCCCATTAGCCCATCGGTCTCCTTAATTCCTTAGAGAATTATAGGTGGTAATCCACCTTTAGTATGATACTTCGCGGTTCTTCCCAATACGCGCTGCTGAAGTAGGCGCCTTTGAGCAAGTGCTCATTGTCGAACAGATTGCCAATGTATAGTGAGGGCGATAGGGTCGATTCTCCCGCGAGATGGAAGGTGTAGCCGCCGCCGATGTTGAATATCCACGATGGCGTTACGTGTTCGGCTTGATTGAAGTCGAATAGGCCAGTTCCATACGAAAGCCCTTGCGGATTTCCATTCGTTAATCCCGAACCATAGATCGCAACGACATTAGTGTACCAATCGGAAGGTTGATAATTGAGCGAAGCAACGACGGAAAGCCGTTGATCGTGATCGAGATCGGTCGCAGGGCCATCGGTAGCGAACGGAACGAATCCGCCGGAGAGTTCTCCAACACCGTACGCATGAATGATAGAGGAGTTAATATACCCTGAGAATGGCGTAATTGGTGAACTATACGAAAGCCCCAGTTCGACACCCTGTGTATAGACTTGAGCGATATTCACCGGCGTTTTGATCGCGCTGGAGCCAATCGTTGCGTCATCCACTCCGGGTGAAGCGTATTTGTAGAAATAATCGGTTTTCATGCGCAAGCCGAAATCGAACGTATGCACGTAATCGGCTTCGTAGAATTCATCGCGTTCTGCTTTGGTACCGCCCAGCGTATCGCCGTAAGCGCTATGTGGATAGATAAGGCTACCGATCGTCGAAAGTCCATCGAGATTGGTCGGCATAAAAAGTTTGCCATAATAGAGCGAGGCATAGTTGCTTTCGTCAATGAGGAAGTTCCAACGGATGCGCGGGCTCCATTGCGACTGGAATCCAACGTCCGGGGAGACCTGCTGATCGTACCGCAAGCCAACATCGAAGCGCGTCCACTCCCAGGGATGGATCTCCGACTCGAGAAATGCGCCGAAATCGGTTCCCGTGTAAGTTGTAAATGTGTGTGGCGCATTCGGAAGATTAACCGCGCTGTAGGGTGTTCCTGCTACGCTATCGACCGGCCCGAAATCTTCATGTCCGACGGTGTTATCGAAATTAAATCCCGCCGCATACATAAATTGATGCGAAAGCCGGTTATCGTATTTGGTTCGAACGCCAAGCGTGGTATAGCTTCGGTCTTCCGAAATCACCGACGAATTACCAATGGCAGTCGTATCGATGGTAGGCATATCAATACCACCAGGAGTGTAGATTAGTCCACCTTCACGCGCAAAGCCGGCAGCCATTAAATTACTCTCGTGGTCTGCCTCCGAGGAGATCGTCCGGAAATAACTTAATGTTTGAAAATCATTGAGGGCCAGTTGATGGTCATCCTGATATTGTGCTACATTACCGAATGCATTTGGACTCGTACCGCCAAGCTCTACCGAATCATAAGGCACTTGTGTATAGGTTTGGCCATAATTAAGATTTAGAGTCAGGTAGTCCTGATCCGAAATCAGATATTGGGCCTTACCATAGAGGAAGTAATCGAATCCATGGTCGTCAGCGATCTGCGAGATCGGCGGGTCGATGCGGCGATCCGATTCCATCCTGGTTCCAGAAAGAAACCAGCCGAATTTACCGATATTATCGCTCATGGAAAGCGTTTGGCCGTTCATATTGATCAGGCGATCCGGGTTAATGACCGAGTCTTTGTTTTGGCTTGGTGCATAAGTTCCAGCGAATGTCGAAGCATCCAAATGGAAACCGCCGGTGGGTACGTGCGTTTGCATGTCGATGACTGCTGCGATCTGCCCGCCCCACTCAGCAGGCCAACCGCCATCGATGAAGGTTGCGCGGTCTATGACCTGTGGATCGACGACCTCGTTCAACCCACCGAATACTCCGAGCGGAATCGGTGCGCCATCGAGGTAGTACGTATATTCGCCATGTTGTCCACGAATGTGAACTTCACCTGTTGGAGCACGCGCCGCGCCGATCAGGTTTTCCTGAACGAGCTGCGTAATGCGCGCGGTTGGCGAGGGATGATACGTTTCCGCCTCGAAGATCTGGTTAGCGGTCGTCGGATCGACAGTGGTGATGGCTGGTTCCTGGAACCCGGTAACAGTGACTTGCTCTGTTGTTTCAGAGAGGCTAATGGAATCGAACCTACGAGCTGTGTCAATGACAATATTATCCACAAAGTCGTTAAATCCGACATAGTGAACAACCAGCTTATAGTTTCCCGAAACCACATCAATAAAAACGGCGCGGCCTTCAGGATTCGTAACTTGTCCCCGAATGAGCGCCGAACCATGGTAGAGTCCGACACGCGCAAAACTCAGCGGTTGGCCGTTTGTGCTGTCTGTAACGATTACCGTGAAGGTAATACCTTGCTGGGGCGTATGCTTACGATGGCTCTTTGCCGAAACAGCATTGGAAAATAAGAAAACAAATGCAAGAAATGCCATGCACGTATAATGAACATCGCAGGCGATGCGGGTCATACGTTGCCGGCCAAAAATTTGACAATAATTCATGACTAAAAAAATTTTCGATGAGTAAATGCACACACGGGCCTCGATTATTTCGAGCGCCCAATAAAGGATGAGATGAGCGTAATGAAACGCTGGGGGTGGTGAGGACTTAAAGCGCGGGAGGTGCGCGTCCCTGGGTGTGCAGGATAGCCGGTGCAAACGAGCGGCCTTCTGAACGGACAAAAATTTCGACAGGCGTTACAGTGAGGCGAGGCAGAACAGGCGGAGCCGGTGCATTCAGCGTAACGGTTGCATCGAGATCGCAGGCATTGCAGGGAGCAGAAATGGAAGGCCCGTTATCGCAAAGGGCTTCGTGAGTATGGAAAAAATCGCTCTCGGTGCGTCCGGCAAGGGCAAATAGCAACAGCATGGCAAATGCCTGCGCAGCAAAGCCGCGCCGCAAGAGCCAAAGTCCCCGATGTTGCCGGATGTTCATTTTAATTTACAAAGATACGAAAGGTTGCAAAACACCGGAGCCAGATGAATGATTTGTCATTTTTCATGAGCTTGATGCCCAAGAACCTTCGTGCTGCAAAATGGATTAGGTAGAGCGCTATTGGAGGCTTTTTCCCACGTCTCTCTTATGAGTCCATGTATCATGGCTGATCGAAAACCATCTTTCTATTTTACCACCCTGATCGTCGGGGCGATGTTGCTTGCGTCAGCGCAGAGTCAGGCGCAATGGTCCAAGCTGAATACCTTCCCATCCTATATCTCCTCCGTATTTTTTTTGGATCAGCAAGGTAGCGCGACCACGGGTTTTGTGGGCTTAGAGAACTCCGCCATCTTCCGAACCACCGATAACGGCGTGACCTGGAGCCAGGCATCGACACCGCAATCGTCGTCGCAGTTGGTTATCACGGAGTTTGCGTTTCGTAATACCATGCAAGGATGGTGCAGTTATGAAGACTATTATAACGGTACTAACGGAGGGATCTGGGAAACGACCGACGGTGGCCAAACGTGGACTTCCATTTATACCCTTACCGGTTCGGTGGTCTCGATCGGTTTTTGCAGCGCAACTAACGAACTTGTAGCGCCGTGCTGGAATATCAGATCGATCTGTTCGTCAGACCTTGGCAATACCTGGACGCAATTCGCGCCGGAGCAAATGAACGGGGTCACGTTCAGCGGGAGTATCGGTTTTATCGGAGTCTATAGCACGATTCTGAGCATGCTCTATTCGACCGATGGCGGCATGAGCTGGAATGACGCTGCGACGCTCGATTCCGAGACATGGTCGCCTTGTGGCATACCGGGAACGAGCACGTTCTTGGCTACAGCGGAAAAAACAAAGCGATTCTATATTTCCACCAACGGCGGCGTAAACTGGACGAATCCCTATCAGTTCACTCCTGACCCTACAGGGTGTGTCACGGGAACCGCGAACAATTTTTTTGTTCAAACGACCGGCGATGGGTTCTATACCTCGACCGACCAGGGAAATACCTGGGTCAGTATCTGCGGGCCTTCTAACTATCGCGACACCCGTTTTTATTCTGTGGGTACACAGATCTTTGCGGGCGATGGAAATTCAAGAGGAAACTTGTGGTATATCGAAAATGCCGTACCCGGCACGACCCTTCATCTCGATAAGACCACGATCGACTTTGCAGGAACCCAATGTTTTACGATCGATTCTGTCCTTCATATTACGTCGAGCAGTCCCTGTTCCAATGGCACACTTACCAATGCGCAAATACTTTCCGGCGCGCCAGCCTTTTCGCTGGAAGGCATGTCACTTCCTTATTCGCTGACGGGTAATGACAGTTTGTTCGTGGAGTACTCGCCAAGCTCCTCGCTTAAAGATTCCGGCAAATTGCTGCTCGAGTTTAACGTTGGAACGCAAACCGTCGATACCATCATTTCGCTCTATGGTACTGCGCATAGCGCAGGGGCTAACTTCAGCATCGAGCCATCGCTGGTGCTTTCCGCACCGTATGCATGTGTGACGAAGGATTCGGTTATTGTTATCCGGAATTTAGCGTGCGACAGCCTAATGCTAACAGGTGTATCGCTTAGCGATAACGCAAATTTCCAGATTCCGCCGGTTCCATTGCCCTACGTCATGGGCCCAACGGAAACGGATACGATTCCCATTCGAGTCATCCGCGCAACAGGCGGGCACGTTCCTTTCGAAGCTTGAACTTCAGATGGCCGGAGGCGGCGGCGAAACTGTACTCGATACCGTCTCACTTACGCTAAAAGTGCTTCAGGGAGGACACGCGGAGATCGGAACGCTGAATCTGTCGGCGCTCGATGCGTGTACTGCGATCGATACGGAAATATCTATCCTTGCGACCTGCGACTCGGTCGTATTGACGGCAGCCTCACTCAGCGATACTTCTATTTTCAGCTTGAGCGGTATTACATTCCCAACCACTGTTGTGCCATCGAAAACGGTGGCAATGAACATCCATGTTTCGCCGGGACAGCAGGGAACCTATAGCACCATGCTCAAACTTAGTTACCGAAGCGGCGCTGGAATCGTGGATACCACCATTACGCTTACGCTGCAAGTACTGTACGATCTCCCAATCCAGGTCAGTTTGCAGGATACCCTGTATCGCATGGGCGTGGTCAGCGTTCCGTGTGCATCGGCTTCGCAGTGGATCACGATCGGTAATCCTTTGTGCCGCGATCTGACGGTTGAGAACATTGCCTGGGAAAATGCGGACAGCGAATTTTCATTCGATGCCGTGCGATTTCCGGTTACGCTTGCTCACAATGGCGGCACGGATTCGATTCTCGTCCACTTCACTCCGAATGCAGCGGATTCGATGTCCGACCAGCTTAAGATCACGCTCGATCTGGGCGGAGTGACGGTCGATACGGAGATCACGATCTCGGGCGTCGGAATATCTTCGTTCCACGATACGCTGCTAACTCGAACGCTCAACTACGATACGCTGCTTTCATGCCGTTCGGATACGCTCGAAGGGGAAATCGTGAACTTGTCTTGCGACAGCGTAATCGCCAGCTCTGCCGCGTGCGCTTCGGGAATTAATTATTCTGTGGTCAGCCCATCGTTCCCCGTTACGCTTGCTCCGGACAGCGCGCTTTTCGTTCGCATCCAACTGCAACCCGAGCAAAATGGCGATGTGACCGATTCCGCGCTGGTCACCATCTACGATCCTGTGAATGGCACATACCATGTTTCAGCCATTGCGCTCCAGGGGTATGTTATTCCGAACAGTCAGGTTCTGACCTTAAGCAGTTCCCAGTTCTCTTTTGGCAATATCGCGCCCTGCTCGTTCCTTGACTCTACTGTTGTTCTGACGAACAAGGGAACGTGCGAAGACGTCATTCTCTCCGATACATCACTAACCGGCTATCCCGGCGTTACGCTTGCGCTGCCGCAAGTACTGCCGCTTGTGATCCCTCCTGACAGTTCCATCCTCATTGCATTTCACATTACGCCAACAGAGGATACGTTGGTATCAACGCAATTTGTGCTGAGCGGACAAAATATCGACACAGTAATAGCATTCTCTTATGCGTCACTTCCAGGTGGGCATGCGTTGGCTTTTTCTACTCCCGATTCCGTATTTACTACGAAACCGTGCGTGCCTGTGACAGACACCTATTGGATAGCAAATGTAGGCTGCTACCAGACGAATGTCGATACTATCGCGGTAATGCAAGCACCGGCTGAGACGCAATTCTCGGTGGGCAGTCTTCCAGGGTTCCCAGCCATGCTTGCGCCCGGCGATACGCTGTATTATACCGTTCAATTCGATCCCAACGGCAGCGGCAATGGCGTAGCCGTGTTGGATGTTCGTTCCACCGAGGCAAACTACGATCGCACCATCGGACTTTCGGGAAGCGCGCCGGGAATTATTCCAACAGCGCGTATCTCGCTCGAAGCAGACAATTTATCTTCCCAAACGTCTGGCTTTGCGGGAGATACCACCGTGGTTCAAACTATACTTCTCGATACCATCGGCGATACCACCGGGCTTGAAACGGTTTCGTTCTCGCTCGATGCAAATTGGGATCTGCTGACGCTCACGAATATCGTTTTGCCCGCAGGATGGAGCCTTGCTGACAGCCAATGGAACAATGGTGTGCTTGAAATTCGCATTCGTCATAATGCTGGCGGTGGAGTCGCAGGAGGTACTGTACTTGCCAACTGTTATTTTGCCATTGCCGTTGCCGATAGCAGCGGGTGCGACGTTACCATGTCCGGCCTTCGCTTTAACGATAGTTCCGCAACCTACGATGGCTGCGTGCTGAGTTCCATTGAAATGCAGGGCGACGTTCGCTTTTCTTTCCTCGATACTTGCGGCACTCCGCTTCTACGGGGTGCGTTGAATGGGCAGGTTGCGCTCGAGATCGTTTCCGTTCGCCCGAATCCTGTGGCTCCTACAGGAGGCACGGCACATTTGGAACTTTGTATTGCGCTTGCGCAGGCAGGCCCGCTCACGATCACGCTTTCCGATATGCTGGGGCGGCGGCAGTGGCAAACCACCATCGAGGGTACTGCCGGGACTCAAACGATACCGCTCGTACTTCCGAACATTGCGGAGGGCAGCTATTTTATCGAAGCATCTTCAGCGGGCGTGAGGAATTCCCGAAAAGTAGTTTTCGAAGGCGGAATAGGGAAGAATTAGACTTCCTGCATTAGCTCGCGACATGCGCCACGATCTGAACATATTGCGGCACAAGCCCAGGTGCCGCCGGTGCAGTTACTTTGCTCTTTTTCTTCTTTTTCTTGGAAGGAGCTGGGGCTGCAGTGGCGGGTGGAAATGAGGGATCGTTCGGTTGAAATGTTCCCGGAGGAATGCTCGCCGTTTCGCTAACGACGCTAAAGCGCGATTCAGAAATTCCCTTATTTAGGAAATAAGAGCGCATGGAAGTTTCTCTGCTGGCGGCAAGTGTTTTTTGCGCGCCGTCTTTTTTCGTCTTGACCGGGGCATCGGGATACACCGTGACGCCGAGCGATAGCTTGGGGTTGTGTTTCATTTGCTCGACGATACGATCGAACTCCTGCCCTGAAACGGGCAATATGTCCTGACCTTTTGGGGCAAACACCGGTTGCGGCAGTTCGAACGGCTGACCGTCCCTGAGTGGCGTGAGTACGATATGAACGGGGAACTCCTGATAGGATTTCAGCGCGCCGAGCGTGAGCGTATCCTCGTGGTATAAATAATTATTCGAATTTACGCGGAACCGGTATATGGCGCTCGGTTGCAGTACGGTCGTGATCTTGCCTTCGGGGCTGGATTTCGTGGTCGAGAGAACATCATTCCCCTTAAAAATGGTGACGGGAATGTTCGAAAGTGGAGTTCCATCGGCGAGCGTCACTTCACCCTTCAGGAGTCCGACAGTTTTAGAAAGCTGCGCCTGGGTTCGATCGGGCCGAGCACGGAAAGAAAGACTATGAACAGAAACGCGCGTTTGATATTCGATAAGGTCATGCAGAATTAAAAAAGGGTCGTGCAGTATTCAAAAATAATTTAACACTTCATATTGACGAAAGTGACAGACAAAACCATTATTATTATTTCACCACGCCCATCACCATGCCGTCCCCTACGGGGACAAGCGTGCTGAAGAGCGTCTTCTGAAGTGCAAAGGTTTCATTAAACCCACGAATAGCAATGACGCTATTATAATCGTCATCGGCTTTTGTTATTTTTTCCGTTAGTTTGCCGAAGGCCAAAGCATTATCGCCGGCTATAACGCCGCCCGGACGAATCAGCCGGAGCGCTTCGTTCAGATATTGCGTGTAATTCGGTTTATCGGCGTCGATCAAAATAAAATCGAAGGTTTCGCGGCGCATGAGCTTCATGATTTCGAGCGCGGGGCCGCTTTTGATCTGGAT
Organism: Ignavibacteriota bacterium; assembly: GCA_963776895.1. Lineage (GTDB taxonomy): Bacteria > Bacteroidota > Ignavibacteria > Palsa-1295 > Palsa-1295 > PALSA-1295. Next base: position 493,846 of record CAVZOL010000009.1, read on the forward strand.
ATTGCGTAAGTGGAGCGTATCGATATTTTCCTTTGCAACCGTGGCGTGTTTATCGTTCACTTCCAAGCTGACGACTTCAGAATCGGTTCCCATCGCGCGCGCCATGATGGCGGCGCTGTATCCGAATAGCGTTCCCACATCGAGCGCGCGTTTGGCCTTCATTGCTTTAAGGAAGAACGCGATGAATCGTCGCCTGATCGTCGGAGATATGAATCATCGGCATTCCGGCAGCGACCGCCCGCACGCTCATTTTTTCCAGCAGCGCGCGTTCGCCCGTCGCAAAATGTTGGACGATGTATTCGTAAGTTGCTTCGGTAAGAGGCGTGCCTTTCATCGTTCGCAGAGCAGGCACGTCCGGAAATAAGGGTAAAGGTGCTTTTGCTGCCATGCTACGGTTGCTACGGCTACGCTCTCTCGCTTCGGCTCTTTTTTGGTTTTCATACGTTCGCTGATTTATTTATGCGGGTGTTTGGAAAAGGGATTCGCTGGTCGGGCAGGCCATTTAAATGCTTATAGGCCAGCTTGGTGGCTTCGCGGCCGCGAGGAGTGCGTGCAAGAAAGCCTTCCTGGATCAGAAATGGCTCATAAACTTCCTCGATCGTACCGCCTTCTTCGCCAACGGCAACGGCAATCGTGTTGAGCCCGACCGGCCCACCGCCAAATTTTTCTATGATAGTAAGCAGGATGCGTTTATCCATCTCATCCAGGCCATGCTCATCGACTTCCAGCGCTTTAAGCGCTATAAGTGCGATTTCTCGCGTAATAGTTCCATCTCCTTTGATTTGCGCGAAATCTCTGGTACGGTGCAGCAGCCGATTGGCGATGCGTGGCGTTCCGCGTGAACGCCTGGCAATTCCAGCGCGCCTTCGTCATCGATATTAATTTGGATGAGCCGCGCGCTTCGCTCGACAATCATTTTCAGCGCCGATGCCTGATAATAATCGAGCCGGTTCGAAATTCCAAAGCGAGAGCGAAGCGGAGCGGAAAGCAAACCCGCACGCGTGGTTGCGCCGATAAGCGTAAACGGTTTCAGCTCGATTTGAATGGAGCGCGCGCTCGGGCCAGAATCGATCATGATGTCAAGCTTGTAATCCTCCATCGCGGAGTATAGATATTCTTCGACAACGGCGGATAGCCGATGGATTTCATCGATAAAAAGCACATCGCCTTCTTCAAGGAGGTGAGAATCCGGCCAGATCGCCGGCGCGTTCGAGACGGGCCGGACGTAGTCCGAATTTGCGCGGACATCTCATTGGCAATGATATGCGCCAGCGTGGTTTTGCCAAGCCCGGAGGGCCGGTGAAGAGACACGTGATCGAGCGCCTCGCCTCGCGCGCGCGCGGCCGCTATGAATATACGCAGATTCTCGATAATGCTGGGCTGGCCGGTGAACTCCGCAAATTCGCGTGGACGGAGCGAACGCTCCAATTCCGATTCCGCGAATGATCGGTCATTCGCAGTGCGGTCGGGCGTTATAGCGTCATTGCGTTTGGAAGGCATTAGAGTACAACACCATTATTGTACTCTCAATTTCGTATTTCGTAAGGCAAACAGAAATATGTGACCCGCTCGGAATCTCTGGAGTGGAAATGGGATGGAGGGTGCCACGCCCGATGAGGCTCGTGCCGAAGCCATTGCCCAGGCCGTTCTCCGCTATTTCCAGCAGCGCATGGAACCCCAGCTCACCGAAGGCGTGATCCACGAGAAGAAAAAATACTCCTGGGACACCTTTGCAGAAGGAATTGAGAAGCTGGTTCTCTGACCCTCCAAAATCCTCCAAATTCAATAATTATTAAAGATTATATAGTGTGTGTTGGATGCGTTTTCATTAACTCTCTTCCGGCTTTTCATGAACTCATCGTTTCTTTCTTGAAGAAAATACAAATTTTCGCTCTTGCAAATTGAAGAACTCTCTCTCACTATATACAACAATGTTCAAAGCCAAAACGTGCCCGAAACAGCACATGCCAATATACACACTTAATGTGGCAATGTCAAGTGATTGCGAAAAATAATGGAAAACAATTTTTAAGGAGGGTGTAACGTCGAACCTTCAGGTTCGGCGGATCATCACACCGAGCCTGAAGGCTCGGTGATACACACCGTACATCTGTAGCGCAGGCGTCCTCGCCTGTCCCCTTGCGCGCATTCCGGAGCGGGAACCGGCGGGGAAAACATCGACCGTCCCGAGGAATCAAGGGATGCTCCGACGCTACAAAAACACTATCTCAAATGCGCCAACGCAACCCGCTGAACATTCCCATTCATCCGAACCACGCACTCATACATCCCCGATGCCGCAAAATTCTGGCTGTTAGGATAAATGGAGGAGCAGCTAATTCACTGGCCCGTCCAAGTTAGGTATTTGGGCAGTTACATTTTTAACCATTTTCAAAAGTGTACTCGCATTACGATATTTAACACTCATATCTAATAAGGTGGCAACTATTTCATGCTTGGCAGAAGCAAATTCTTGAGATAAGTCGTGTAGGTTGCTATAGCTTTGTGCGTGCCCAATAAGGTATTGTGCACCGGCTTTCATTGATCTTTCGGTTTCATCGTTCCTTTCGGTAATGGCCTTCATTCCAATAACCCCTTTTTTCAATGATGAATGAGAGAACATTCTCATTGATGCATTGATGTAGTCCCCGAACTTTGTTTGAAAATCAGGCAAAAGTGCTCTTACTTCTTTTGCTAATGAAGCGAGTTCAACAGAGGCTTGGTGTATTTCTGCCTCCGTCTTTGGTCTAAGAATTACAAACGAATCACCAATGATCATCCATCGACTCCGCCACGATCCAGGTCCATCAAATCGCTGCATAATCGCGGCTTGTTGAAGTAAATTGTCATGCATCAAGGATTGAGCATCATTTTGAATCCTTGTTAGCGCCTCAATTTCAGCAGCTGTTAAGTTTACCACTGTGTCTTCAAGATCACCTCCCGAAGTGCCAATGTTTTCAGAATTTGAGGAATAAGATTCCCATATAGCTTGTTCGGTTTTGGGCGAACTGACTTCAAGACCACGTAAGACCTCCATCAATGCGATCCCGCGTGCAATACCCTCGGGAGCTGTATCAATGGCTTCCCATGAATCGGATGGCAAACTTCTGAGAAGATTAATCTCGATATCAGCAGGCTTGAGTCTATTTGTGCCTCCCTTAATGCTCGAATAAATTTCATCTGCATAGTATTCTCTTATTATGCTATCATGCTCACGGAAGACCTTCATATCATCCGCCAACTCGATTTCCAATCCCTCAAAATATTTCCTTCAGGAGGTCGTTTAATCCAAGTCTGTAATTATGTGCTATTCCTTGCAGTGGAAGTACTGGAAACTCAAGAAGAGTAGCACGAGCCTGAGCATATTCGGACCACTCCAACTCCATTCAAGAAGATCTCTTGAAGAGAAGACAAATACCCCACCTTGCACTTTAGGTATGGGTGCGGAGCGATGAGCAGATAGCTCTCTTATTCCGGTTATCAGTTGCTCGTCGATTGTAGCTTCAAAATCCTTGCGAAGTTTTTCAAGGCTCAATTCCGCAAGGTTTGTTTCTCCAAAGAGTTCATCGTGAAGATTCGAAAGTTGGTCAATTATAGATCTTGCTAATATCGTGAAATTAAAAAAATGTCTTGCAATTTCAAGTTGAGCAGCATAAATCTTTTCGCCGTCCTTAGAGGTAACAGCCCCGGGAAATAAGTTTTCTGGGGCTAAGGCAATTTGAAGGCGATTTAGACCAAGGCTGAAGGAGTTAACGAATGATCGTATTCTTTGACTTTTTCTCACGCGAATAACTTCGGGAGCGACGTTCATTTCCTTCGATAATTCCCATATTGTCTTACGGCTATCCATAAAGTTCCTCTCCCTTCGCCGCCGCCCAAGCATTTAGATCGTCAATTTTTCTGATGATATGCTCTCAGACATTCAACTAATTCAATGTTTCCTGTCTGTGCTTGCAAGAATTTGACTGCACGAAGAGTGGATGCAGGAGACTGCCCTTTTTTAAGTTGTTCCAATTTCTCGTTAGCGAAATTGAGCATTCTCGTGTTGTCAATTCTGAACCTAGCGGAACCGGCTATCAGATTCATTGAAGAAATAAGCGGTGCGGAATCCTCATGGACACAGTAGTCCCTCAAAAGAAAAATAAACGCTGCTAAGTCGTCATCCCCGAAGAGAACTGTGATCTCTTCTTTATATGCCTCTTCCATTCTTGTTCCACGAAATGTAGAAGAAGAATTATCGCGAAACATTTTTGCCGCAGCCAAAAAAGTTGTGAGTAAAACCGAAACATTCTTCCAAAATTTATCCTGAAGATAGTGCTTCTTCATAGCACCGAATTCACGCACACCCCGCTCATTGTAAAATTCTAGAGCCCCATTTAACTCGTGGTAATTGACCTCAAAGATATACATTGGAGCAAGAAGTCTCTCGTGTGGCCTCTTCTCTCTTGATATTGAATCATTACTTGCGGGGTTCATAGTTTAGATCACATTCATTTACATTGATAAGTCAAAGCCACAACAATCCGGGCACCTATCCCTAGTTCCCGCTATTCCTCGATTTCGGCACAATCAACCTATAACCCGAACTTCCCCACCCATTCTCGTCGTGCGCTTTGGAACTACACCGCCGTCAACTCTGGCACGTGCTCATCTTCGTATTTTTCTGTTTCAGTGTGCCAATCACTTCCATAAGCGAGGCCAGCGGGTACGTTTCTTACTCCCAACGTAGCTAACCCGAACTTTACTGCCCGTTTTTGAGCTTTCCTTAACTATGAGCACAAAGACTAAGACCGCCCTGCCTCGGCGCGCCATCAATGGCAAGCGGCGCATCGCTGCCGATGCGTCGCTTCGCACTTTGGATATGCAATTCCATCTGCGTTCCGGGCGCAGCACTTCGGAATTTATTGAGCGTCATCCTGGCGTATCCGCCGCGCTTCTTTCATTACGTGTACAGATCGCGTCGCGCTTTGGCCGCACCATGCCAACCATCGAAGCTATTTCCGATCCCGAAGAATCGTCCGAAAAACTTCGCGTTCAAATTCATACGACGCTGCCACCACGCAAGGCGATGGATGCGCTCGAATCGGTTGAGAACGCATGGCTTGGCAACATTAGTCCTTCGCTCGCCGGACTGTTCGTCCTGACAGTCGCACCGGAATGAGTTTCAACTGGACCAGTATCTCACTCTTGCAAAGAAATTGAACGAGCGTGATGGTTCGCATCCTCCTGCAGAAGAAAACCGGCGTTCAGCCGTTAGCCGTGCTTACTATTTTGTGTATCACACAGCAAGATCGCATGGGGAGTCCGAGGGATTGCAAATTCCGAGACGCGATCCTCACGCATCGCTCGTAGCACTGCTTCGCGGACATTTCGATCAAAAGGGAATGAAATTGGCAAGCCAACTCGAACGCATGCACGATTACCGCAATCAAGCCGACTATGATTCCATATTCCCTTATGATCGGGAGTGGGTCGATGCAATGATCTCCCGATCGGAGCAATTCGTAGGCGAATTGGATAAACTTAAATTGTCTTAGTTCTTCACTCCCATCCAGCGAACTTTAATGCCCATTTTTTAGATTTCCTTTCTTTTTTAAGCAACCCTAAGGGGTCGCAAACTAAAGTTTGCGCTACAACGCTACAATTGAAACGCACACCATTTTACGATAAGCATGTTGCCTTAGGTGGCAAGATGGTCGAGTTTGCCGGCTATGAGATGCCGGTGCAGTATCCCAAGGGCATTATTGCCGAGCACAAGGCCGTCCGAGAAAGTACCGAAACGTCCGGCGGCGGCGTGTTCGACGTCTCGCACATGGGCGAGTTCGATGTCGACCGGCCCGGATGCGCTCCGGTTCCTGCAAACCATCACCACGAACGATGTCGCCGCGCTCATTCCCGGCCGCGCGCAATATAGCAGCCTCCCGAACGAACGTGGCACCCTGCTCGATGACCTCATCGTCTATATGCGCGAGCCGGATCATTATATGATCGTCGTCAACGGCGCAACACTGGATAAAGATTGGGCATGGTTCACGAAGCAAGCCGCAAACTTTAACGTTACGCTCAGGAATGATTCCGATGCGACCGCGCTGCTTGCTGTGCAAGGGAAATCCGCGAAAGGTATTTTGCAAACGCTCACATCGTCGATCTGGATGCAATCGAGTATTATCATTTCACAACCGGCAAGCTCGCTGGCGTGGATATGACGATCGCTCGCACCGGCTATACCGGCGAGCCAGGTTTCGAGATTTTTTTTCCCAGCGAACAGCCAACCGCCAATAAAGTATGGGATGCCGTCTTCGCTGCCGGTGCCGCGCAGGATTGCAACCCATCGGACTCGGCGCGCGCGATACGCTGCGATTGGAAATGGGATATTGCCTTTATGGGAATGACATAACGGAAGATACAAATCCACTCGAAGCGGGATTTGGATGGATCACAAAGCTGAATAAGACTCCGGAGTGCCTGGCCTTCCCTGCTCTTCGTGCCATTAAAGAAAAGGGACTAACACGCAAGCTCGTTGGATTTTACACGGATGAAAAAGGTGCGATCATGCGGCATGGGCATAAGATCGTGGATGCCAGATGGAACCCAAATTGGCGAAGTGACGAGCGGGAATATCTCGCCAATGCTGAATAAATCTATCGCGCTCGGATATGTGCCGACAGAACTATCGAAAGATGGAACTGAAATTCTCGTAGAGGTGCGTCCCGGCAAACGCGTGAAAGCCATGGTGCAAAAACCGCCATTTATCAAAACAGATGTAAAATGAGCGAAGGATTATTTCTCAAAAACGTTACCATGCGCTTCGGCGGAATAACCGCTGTCGGAGAACTGCAAGCGGAAATTGGTCCGCGCGATCTGGTCGGGCTTATCGGCCCAAATGGCGCGGGTAAAACTACGGTGTTTAACGTGATTACCGGTGTGTATGAGCCGACCATAGGGCATATTCTTTTTTCCGGAGAGGAGTTAAATGGCTTGAACCCCAATCAGATTAGTCATCGCGGCATTGCGCGAACATTTCAGAATATCCGCCTCTTTAGGGGCATGACCGGTCTTCGATAATATCCGCGTTTCGTTGACATCGCAAACCACCTTCGGCCCGTGGGGTTCGGTCTGCGTTCGAAGGATTTTATCAAAACGAACAAAAGCTTGCAATAAAATCGAAGAACTGCTCGACATTTTTCATCTCGAAGAAGCACGAGATGAGCTTGCAACAAGCCTTCCCTACGGCGATCAGCGCCGATTGGAAATCGTGCGCGCCTTGCGACCAATCCAAAGCTATTTATTATTAGATGAACCGGCCGCGGGAATGAATCCGGCCGAAAAACATGCACTCATGCTGCTTATCCAGCAAATTCGCGAGCAATTCAAGATTGCGGTGCTGCTCATCGAGCACGATATGTCGCTCGTGATGGGAATTTGCGAGCGTATTTATGTCCTCGATTATGGGCATAAAATTGCGGAAGGAACTCCAAAAGAAATTCGAAACGATCCCAAAGTGATCGAAGCGTATTTGGGCGTGTAGTCGACCAACTTTAGTTGGTCGCGCCTCAATCCACACTCCCTGCTGGGAAAGCATACTTTTAAACAAGATACTATGATGAAAACTTTTTGCTCTCGCTTTTTTACCGTCTTTCTGTTATCTGGCTGCTCCAGCTCGGGCAATAAACCGTCAGTCCACGACTAACCGGGTGATCGAGTGGGAACTGTCGGATGCCCAATCGCTCAATCCCTACAATTCAACGTCCGCAAATGCTTCGGACATTGAAGAGCAGATCTATCAGCGGCTTATCACGATCGATCCTGCGACCATGAAGTACACCGTTCCCGATCTTGCTGCGGCAATGCCCATCGAGTCGCCCGATCATCTGCAATTCGATTTTACGCTTCGCAACGATGTGAAATGGCCGGATGGAAAACCCTCACCGGCGAGGATGTGATCTACAGCCTCAAGTCGCTGAAGAATCCATTCAATGTCCCTTGCGGGGCAAAAACGGGTGTATGTCGATCAAATTCATAGTGCGGAACTTATTGACGGCGACCCCTATCGCGTTCGATTTAAATTATGGAAACCCTATTTCCTCATTATGCAGGCCGGTTTTGGCGATGTATTCTATATTATGCCAAAGCATATTCTCGATCCCGAAAGGACTCACCGATAAATATACGTGGGACGACATTGCAAACATCGTCGAAAACACAGGAGGCAAAGAACTCGATAGCGCAATGCTTTCGAAACACCAGAGCCAAGCCCGCCGGCGATGCTCGAATACGCGACATGGTTCACCGATGCTTCACGAAATCGCGACCCCAAATATATTCAAGGCAGCGGGCCGTATAAGCTCGATGAATGGGTAACTAATCAATACACGCGCCTGGTGCGGAATCCACAATACGTCAATCATTGGGGACCACAAGGCGAAGCAAATCCCGACACGATGATCTACAAAACCATCAATGATTTCAACGCTGCAACGACGGCGCTGAAATCGCACGATGTCGATCTTTTGGGAGACATTCAACCGCAATTCTGGGTGGGAATCGATACCAATAAGACTGGTCTCAAACGAACAGCCTTTCCGCTCGGACAATTTGCGTATATCGGATTTAGTGAGAAAAGTCCGATCTTCCGTGACCCCGGAGTACGTTGGGCGATGGCGTACATGGTCGATCGAAAAACGATCATCGATAAGTTACTCTATGGCATGGCAAAACTTTCGCAATCCCCGGTGACTTCAACGCATCCGGAATGCGATCACGACCTTCCGATCATACCTTTCGATCCAGCAATGGCAGAGCACATTCTCGATTCCCTGGACTGGAAAGATCACGATGGCGATGGCATCCGCGACAAAGTCATCGACGGAAAGCGCATTCCGTTCCGATTTACCTTCACCGTAAATGCTGGGAATGAAATACGAAAAAAAGAGCTGTTAGTCATTGCAGAAGCCCTACGAAAAATTGGAATTGACGCTGGCGTAAATACCCTCGAATGGAGCGTGTATCTCGACCGCCTGCGCGATCATTTGCTCGAAGCGCATCTCGGCGGATGGATCAACGATCCCTTTGAAACAGATAGTTACCAACTGTACCACTCGTCCCAGGCGAAGAATCGTGGCTCTAATTACGACAACTACAATAACCCCAAAGCAGATAAGCTTATGGAAGCTATTCGGCTCGAGTTCGATCCCGTTAAGCGAATGGCAATGGAAAAAGAGCTTCAACAGCTTATGTACGACGATCAGGCGAGTCTGATCTTGTGGGAACCAATGAATCCCGCCGCATGGGTCGATCGCTTCGATAATGTCTCGTGGAACGCATACCGTCCGGGGTACAATGCTGCTACCTGGAAAATTCGCGGAGCCGGCGGAGGTATAAAAGCAACGTTTTAAATGTAACGCAAACTTTAGTTTGCGACCATGACGGCTGCGGGGGTCGCAAACTAAAGTTTGCGCTACAGTTATATTACATGTGCGCTACACCGCCGTGCGATTAGTTCTCCGCACAATAAATCTCACCAAGAGAAACAGCCAATAACCGAGCCATCCACACCAAAATATTCCTATCACCACATTCGATCTTGTTGCTCCTGCACCGATCATCGCCACAAAGAACAACACGACAGTCCACCAGTGAAGATGATGGGTTTTAGGTGTGCCTTGTATGGATGGAGCGGGTGATGGGATACTATCTGTTGCGGGATGCTTGTTATTTACCCGGCTACGCCACGAAATTCCCGTTCCCGGAAGTCCGGTATTGAGATATGTACCGCGCTTGCCAAATGTTAAGCTTGCGCCGCGTACACCAACGGATGTACTGATCCCCGACCGGCTGATGTTCACATGAACGCCGGGAAGCAGCTTAACTCTTCGGCGAAATCTCAGTGCCATATCTGGGCGATTTCGTCATTAAGCAGCCATATATGCGAATGATCGACCTGCTTGGCTTTTTGTGACGGTGGTATGGTCTCGAATAAAATACCGCTCGCCATTCTTCGAATAATAATCCTTCGAAGAACGTGACTTGGATCGCTGGAATTTTCTCAGATCCTTCAGCGTGGAATCAAAATGAAGTCCCTTCAGATCCAGATCGCTTCGTTTAAGCATCCAAAGACCTGAATCGAGTTGGATCAACGCTTGTCCCAAACTATCGCTCCATTTCGGAAGACGCTGTTGGGCGAAACTTCGAGTACTCGAAAACATCACGATTGCGGTGAACGTGAATAAGAAGAAGGAAATCACGATCTTTTGCATGGCCATCGAATGCCAAAATCGGACAATTAATTCCTCTTGATGATCGCATAACTCTTCGTTGAAACGAATGTTCCATCACGCACTTCATAATCCCTAAAAATCCCTTCGAGCGTCATGCCACATCGTTCCATCACATTGGCAGATCGAATGTTCTCGTAATCGCAGGTTGCGGCAACGCGGTGCATGCCCATCTCCTCAAATGCAAAACGGATCAGTTCACGGACGGTCTCCGTCATATAGCCATTGCCCCAATACTTCCGATTCAGAACATACCCCATCATCACGCGATGGTGACTGGGAACGATCGAGTGAAAATCACAACTGCCGATAAACTTCCCATCGGGTTTTAGGGTGATAGCGAAACCTAACCGCTCACGCGCCGCATGATTCTTTGGGATCGTTTCAAGATAAGCATAGGTATCCTCAATGGTGCGATGCGTTGGCCAGGGCATGTATTTGTTGCTCTCAGAGTCTTTGGCATAGTCGAAAACATCTTCTGCATCCGCCATTGTGATGGGACGCAATATCAGCCGCTCCGTTTCAAGCACCGGGTGATGCTCGTAAAAGCGGGAAAGATCGAGTGGCGCGATAGCAAGATTATTTTCGGATAATGGCGTAGACATAATTACTTACAAACTTGCCTTTATTGATTTCGTTCTCCGTGCGCGTTGCTTCCCGTGTCATTCCGCAGCGTTCGGCAACGCTTATGGAGCGAATATTATCGGTTTGACACTCCGCTTCGATGCGATGCAATCCCATTTCTTCGAAAGCAAAACGGATGAACGCTTGCACTGCTTCCGTCATGTAGCCGAATCCCCAATATTTGCGCGCAAGTCCCCAGCCAAGTTCCATACGATGATTTTGCAGGGAAAGGCGATAAATATCGGTGATGCCCATGATCTTCCCATCACTTTTTCGCTCCACTCCGAACATAATTGATTCCCTTTTCTCGAATGACACGGTAACGCGCCCGAGCAGTTCTTCTGTTTTGGTAATAGAAGTAAATGCAGTGAACGGAACGTAGATCGCGGTTTCGGGATCGCTATAATATTCATGCAAATCCTCAGCATCCGCGATCGTAAGCTGCCGCAACCGAAGCCGCTCCGTTTCAAGCATCGGGTGCGTGTCGAAGAAACGGGAAAGATCGAGAGGCATTACTTCATTCATCGCAGGAATAACTCTCGTGGAAGTTCGGATTGTCGAATGATCGATTGCAATGTCCCAATCTTCACGTGTTTATGCTGAGGGACGGGAACAGTAATAGTTCTGCCTGCCTCACTCTTCTGCATGATCGCATGGCTGGTTCGACGATGACGAACTTTCCTGAATCCATGGGATTCCAAAATTTCGCAAATGTCGGAGCCTGAGAAGACGCCGAGTTTAGGCATGAACTGCCTCGAATTGTGTCACAAACACATTTTGATGCTCCCTTCGAAGCACTTCATCCGTAGGAGCACATTCTAAGAACATTTCCACCGCTTCTTTCAAATTTCGCAGCGCATCCTCTACCGTATCTCCCTGACTTGCAATATCAAGCTCGGGACAGAGAGAAACGTACCCCCCATCCTCTTCATTAATCAAGGCGGTGTATTTATCTACTTTCATTTCTGTCATTACATTTTTTTAGCTGAAATCATTTCAACCGCCACGTAGTGCCATCTTTCGTATCTTCGAGGATAATACCGGCTTCTTCCAATTCTTTGCGGATGCTGTCGCTGGTGGCAAAATCACGGCGGTCGCGGGCGGCTTTGCGCTGCTTAATGAGGAGTTGTACAATCGCCCCCAACTGCGGTGGCGGGTTTCCAATAAAAATACTCCTTGTTGGTGAAGAGCCAATAAAAACCGTCCTTAACTTATTTAGTGATGACGTCGTCTTAGCTTGACCGGTCGGAAAAATACCAAGAACGCTATCCCCTATTATCCTCCAATATTGGAACATTCTATCCAGTGTTTCTGGACTTTGCTTTTCTGATGGAGCATCCAACATCGTATTTGTATCCTTTGCCATTCGATAAAGAATTGAGATAGCCTGAGGAGTATTAAAGTCGTTATCCATCGCCTCCATGAATGCTGTCATCCATGGATGCTTCATTTCGTCCTCATTCAGTTCTCGACGAGTAGCCGTAACGCTTTGCAATCGGTTAAATGTATCTATGAGTTTCTGATAACCAGTATCTGCGGCCCTAATCGCATCCTCCGTAAACTCCGTCGTACCCCGATAATGCGATTGCAAAATGGTAAAGCGCAGCGAAAGCGGATCATATTGCTTATACAGATCCCGCAAATACGCTGAATTCCCCAGCGACTTCCCCATCTTCACGCCGCCGGTGGTGACCATGTTGTTGTGCATCCAATATCGCACGAATGTGATGTCCGGTGGCGCATTCAGATTGCGCTATTTCGCACTCGTGATGTGGGAACTGGTTTTCGAGTCCGCCGCCGTGAATATCGAATGTTTCGCCGAGATATTTCATGGACATGGCCGAGCACTCGATATGCCAGCCGGGAAATCCCATGCCCCACGGAGAAGGCCATTGCAGAATGTGCCCTTTTTCTGCGCGTTTCCAGAGCGCAAAATCCTGCGGCGAGCGCTTGTCCGTGCGTTCTTCTACTCGACCGCTTGCTTCCTGATCTTCTGCTTTGCGTCCGGAGAGCTTGCCGTATTCTTTATCTTTTGCAACATCGAAATAAACATTCCCACCTACTTCATACGCAAATCCTTTTGTCATTAACTCTTTAATCAAGCTCAATCTGCTCGATGATATGGCCCGTTGCGCGCGGTGCAATATCGGGACGAATGATATTCAGCGCATCCATGTCCTCGTAATATCGCCGCGTGTAATACTCGGCGATAGCCATCGGATGTTTCTTCTCTTTACGGCTCTGGACTTCGAGCTTATCATCGCCCTCATCGGCATCGTCTGTTAAGTGCCCGACATCCGTGATATTCTGAACGTAAGTTACATCATATCCAAGAAAGCGAAGATAGCGGTTAACAATATCAGCGGTAATGTACGCTTTCGCATGTCCTACATGCGAATCCCCATAGACGGTCGGGCCGCAGAAATACATTCCCACGCGGCCTTCGTGAAGGGGCGTGAATAGTTCTTTCTTTCGCGAGTGAGGGTATTATAGATCTGAAGCGGCACAGTGAGATAGTGGAAGTTGAAAAGTGGATAGTGTATAGTTTTCTATGTTAACTATACACTATCCACTATCCGTTCTCCCCTGCGGAGTGAATCGAAATTTAGTTCATGCCACCCGGCATTTTCGGCATGGGACTGAACGTAACATCTGCCGGCGGTACAAATATCGCATTGTCCAGGTTCTTTTGTTCGAATTTTACGAATTCCATCGTCATCGCAACTTCACCACCCTGCTTCATCACCATGCGAACGGGCACCAATCCTTTGTCGGCAAGCTCTTTCATTGCTTTCATCTGTTTGGGATCCTGACTCGAACTATTTTTTAGGGAGCGATAGAGGCTTTCCTGAATGTCTTTCGGAAAATCTCCGGCAACCCAGATAGACATATCAACCGTCGTGCCTCTCGTTTTGATACCGGTGAGAAGGTATTCTTCGGCAGGATGGCCGGCAATCGTCTCCTTATTTCCTGTTGGCTTCAGATTCGATTGAGTCGAAGTTAGTTTGGCCCATCTTTTTCATACCGGAATCGCTTGGCATGTCTATAATATACCCATTTTTGGTATTTCCCTGGACCATATATGTTTTCTTCGCATCATAATCTGTGTAGGTCTTCAAGTTGCCCATCGGGCCCATGTCCATACTCATCTCGGACTTTTGTCCCTTAATGTTGATTATCATGGGATGTGGATCTTCATCCCCGCTGATCGGCAAGGTCATCGACCAGGTGATCGTCCCCTCAAATGTCTTTTGGGCATGAACATTGAGAACGGGAAATGCAAGAAGAAAACCGAAAACAATAAAAGAACCGGCTATTTTTTTCATACAGAATGCTTGTTAAAAATGGCGAATGCACCTTGTTAAAATTCAATGGAATCCGAACGGCTTCCCGGCATGAAGAGTGCCTGCTTTCGCCTGACGATTATTTTATGGAAAAATACTTCGCGTTCGGATGATGCGCAATAATGGCCGTCGTCGATTGCTCGGGTTCGAGGTGGTATTCTTCCGTAAGCGTAATATCAATTCGCTCAGGACGAATAAGATCGAACAGCTTCGTCTGATCTTCCAAATTCGGGCACGCCGGATATCCAAATGAGTACCGCGAACCCTGATAACCCTGGCTGAACAGCCGCGTAATTTCCGGTGCATCGTTCCCGGCAATGCCAAGCTCGGTGCGGACGATCTTATGCCAATATTCTGCAAGCGCTTCGGCGGTTTCGACAGATAGGCCGTGCATGTAAAGATAATCTGCGTAATCGTTTGCTTCGAAAAGCCGTCTCGTATAAATGCTTGCCTCGCGACCAACAGTTACAGCAGTGAATGCAACTACATCCGGCTGATTGCGGCGAAGAGCTTCTTCCCTCGGCAGATAAAAATCCGAAAGACAAAGCCTGCGAGCCGTTGGCTGGCGTGGGAAGGTAAACCGCTGCCATTCGACAAGATTATCTATGGTTATCGCCGATTTGTCCCATAGGTCGATCAGATCTGTTTTATCCTTTGGCTTAAAAACCACCAGATCTTCACCCTCCGACCAGCAGGGGAAATACCCATACACTACCTTGGGCGTTAGCACCCGATCGCGTTTTGCTCTGAGCTTAAATTCCTGCAATTTTGGGCGTGCAACTTCTTCGACTTGCTTTTCGAATTCTTCCTGCGATTTCTTACCGCGTTTCATCTGCCATTGCCCACGAAATAGCGCAACCTCATTCAAATACTCCCAGACTTTCTCCACCTTAATATCATCCACCACGCGCGATCCCCAGAATGGCGGTATTGGAATGGGATTGTCGTGAGGAGTGGCGCTGGTGCGGATGAGTTTTTCCGTTCCCTCGGCCGTTTCAATACGCTTGACGGCAATGGGGAAATCAGCAATTTCTTCCTGCAATGCTTCAAGTTCCACGCTCTTCTCAGCGCCGGATGAAGTTTTCTGCGGATGTTGCAGCCACGGTAGCACGCGGTTCGCCATGAGAATCTTCGAATCCGCACCGGTGGCATTATCGAGTTCCTCTTCAATATCGAATGTAGCGCCGGCGTCCTCGCCGGTCCCCTGCTTCCCTGACCGGGGAACCGGCGAGGACGCCGGCGTTACGTTGGGGTTCTTCAATTGCTCCATAAAATGCAGCCCATCGAACGCATCCTGCGCGTAGGAGAGATTTCCATCATATAACGCGCGCAGATCCTTCTCGACGAACTTTCGCGTAAGCGCTGCGCCGCCAAGCACCACTGGTATGCGAATATTGCGCGATTGCATCACTTCCAGATTTTCCTTCATGATGGCCGTCGATTTCACCAGCAGACCGGACATTCCCAACGCATCGGCATGTTCGCGTGTAACGGCTTCCAGCATGGGTTCCAGCGCAACTTTAATTCCAAGATTCACCACGCGATAGCCGTTGTTGGTAAGAATAATATCCACGAGATTTTTGCCGATGTCATGTACGTCGCCTTTTACGGTCGCGAGCACCATCACCCCTTTCGATTGCTCACCCTCGACTTTTTCCATGAACGGTTCGAGGAATTTCACGGCAGCTTTCATCGTCTCTGCCGATTGAAGGACAAACGGAAGCTGCATCTCGCCCGCGCCGAAAAGTTCACCCACGACCTTCATTCCGCCGAGCAAAATGTCATTGACAATTTCAAGGGCGGAGTATTTGGTCAGGGCTTCCCGAAGATCATCATCTAACCCAAGCTTATCTCCATCGATGATGCGTTGCTTCAGCTTTTCCTCGACGGTCATGCCAGCATAGGAAACCGTCTCGCTTTTTACCGATTTTGCATCGGCATAATGCGCGAGGAATTCCTTCAGCGGGTCATACGTAACTACGATATTATTATTTTGTTCAGCCATTTTTTAATGTAACGAGCAAACGAACAACGAGTAACGAGTGCAAGGAATTTCACCAAATCATGTATTTATGGTGTGGGGCGAAATGATATTTCGCCCTTTTTAGGTCTAAAATGATGCCGAAATATCATTTCAGCCCACACATCTTAATTTCTTTGGCACACTTCATGAGCCATCCTTCATAGATGTCCTTTAATGAAGGCATCCTATGCAAACTAAAGTTTGCATAACAGCCTTTTAATGATATGCGTACGAAACTCTTTTTTCTATTTTTTACCGCATATTTTGCTGCGGATGCTCTTCACGCCCAATCCTTTACAAATGTGCGCGTCAGCGATCCCAGCCTGACCACCCCCGAAGAAGTCACCATTGCCATTAACCCAAAGAATACGAACGAGCTTGCCGCCGGATCGAATCTCAATTACTTTTTCTCTTCCACCGATGGAGGTTTGACATGGAGCTGGAAATTCCTGAATTCGCAGTATGGCTTCTGGGGCGACCCGAATTTGATGTATGACGATTCCGGCATTCTGTATTACGAACATCTCTCCGGCGTTTGGGGCCAGCCGCAATTTTTGTGGAGGATCGTTGTCCAGCGTTCCTTCGATGCCGGAATGACCTTCGATTCCGGCGAACAGATCGGACTCGATACACCCACGCAGCAGGACAAAGCCTGGCTCGGCCTCGACCGCTCCCCCACCGCATCGAATGGAACGATCATGACCTCCTGGAATGAGGACGATCTTTATGGCAGCTACAACCCCAAAGATAGTTCACGAATATTTTTCGCAAAAAGCACCGATCATGGCGCGACATGGAGCCAGCGCGTCAGAGTCGATCAATGGGGCGGCGATTGCGTCGATAGCAGCAATACCGTCGAAGGAGCTGTTACGGCCACCGGGCCTGATGGAACCATCTACATTGTGTGGTCCGGACATAACGAAATTTTCTTCAATCGCTCGACCGATGGAGGCAAGACCTTCGGCAAAGAACAAATAATTGCCGATCAGCCAGGTGGGTGGGATTTTGTCATTCCAGGAATTTTTCGCGCCAATGGGTTTCCCATGATTGTCAGCGATCTGAACCCCCACTCGCAGTTTTATGGAAGGCTGTATGTCTTATGGTCCGACCAGCGACGCCGCGCTGCGGACGGTACTGGTATCACGGATGTCTATTCCATGTACTCTTCAGATGGCGGGAATTCGTGGAGCACCATGCTGCGCGTCAATAGTGACAGCGCAATGAATCACCATTTTTTCCCGAGTATGACGATCGACCCTGTTACCGGCCATCTCTTCGTTGTGTTCTATGACCGGCGTCACTACATCGATAGCGAGACGGACGTCTTTCTCGCCCGCTCGACCGATGGCGGACAAAGTTTCGACAACACCCGTATCAGCCAGAGCGCGTTCGGGCCGGATTCCGGTGTATTTTTTGGGGATTATATTCACATCGCAGCTTACAATAGAAAAGTGTTCCCGATCTGGATGCGCATGGACGACAGCCTGCTCAGCGTGTGGACTGCGATCGTGCAGGATACAGGAACACTTGAAGAACCACCTGCGAATAGCGTGGATATAAAGGCAACCGGCAGCATCGAACTGCCCGGCATCGATTTTACGATCGCCGATTACGGCCATGTCGAGATCGGATTGTACGATGTCCTCGGCAGGCGCGTATCCACGCTGCTCAATGGAACATACGGAGCGGGCGAATATCGCATACCAATTCCTCAATCCGTAGGCAATGGATCGTACTTTGCGCAAATGACCTCGTTAGCAGGAATAAACGTTGCCAAGATCAATGTCACTCGATAACGCTACGATGCCTGACCCACAATCCATCCAGCTCCCAATTTACTCCGCAGATGCTCGCATGGAAGCGGCCCGCAATGTGGGAACCACGGAATTCGCCTGCGATCTCTCCGTATGCAAAGGAGCCTGTTGCACCATGCCTGCGGACGCTGGAGCGCCTATTTTATACAGTGAGATCGCCGAATTAGAACGCGTATTTCCAGTCGTTAAAAAATATCTCAGCGAGCAATCTCTCGCGACCATTGCAAAAACGGGTTTATGGCAACGAGAACCCAATGGCTCCCATACCATCCCCGCCATCCGTGGCCGCGATTGTATTTTTGTTATGTACGATAACGACAACTCCGGAATCGCGTACTGTGCTATTGAACGAGCCTATCGCAATGGCGAGATCGAAGGATTCCCAAAGCCGATAAGCTGCCATCTCTTCCCGATCAGAATTTACCCAACCGGCGAGAATACATTTGAGATCGTGTATGAAGCGATCTCCGAGTGCAAAGGCGGTCGCACGCGCGGCAAACGCGAGCATATTCCATTGCTCGATTTTCTCGAATCACCGCTTGTCAGAGCGCTTGGAGAAGAGCGGGTGGATCGACTTCGCAAGGCAGTAGTGAAATCTTAGGGAGATAGTTTCCGTTGCAAGTATATGGCTATTAAGATAATCGTTGAAAAGCATCCTGATGGATATTTGGCATATCCCATTGGAATGAAGGGTGTCGTGCTTGGTGAAGGTGAAACCTATGCAGAAGCTCTTGCAGACGTCAAATCGGCAATCCAATTTCATATCGAGACCTTTGGAACGGATGTCTTGGATGAAAACGCGGATGTCATGGAGGCGTTTGTTGCAGAAGCAGATGTTCTCGCCTGATGCCTAAGTTTCCAGTCGATCTTCCAAAGACCGACGCATTGCGAATTCTAAGAGAATTAGGATTCGAGGTCGTCCGTGAGCGAGAACACATCGCCTTCAGAAGAAACAATCAGGATGGAACCGTTAGCGCCATGACTCTTCCCAATCATCGCAGAATCAAATCAGCAACACTTCGTTCAGCGCTTACTCAATCTGGAGTAACACGCGAAGCCTTCTTGGAAGCATACGAACGGCACTCGCGTTAATTCCCTCGCCCTGTCAATTCAAGCTTATGTATGAACTGCCACGCATCTTCTGCCGATGGCATTGCTGCAATTTCGCGCGTGGTAGTTTTATCGATGAACACCTTTGCAATGGCGGCCAGGAATTTTAGATGATTAGCTTTTCCTACTTCCGGGCTTAAAAAAAGCACGACAGCATACGCCTTCTGGTCGCGCCCGAGCGAAGCAACGCCTTGCGGCGTAAGCGCCATCACGGCATGGATGTCGCTTGTGCCTTCAAATCCTGCGGCGTGTGGGATAGCAATTCCGGTATCGAGGAATGTACTCATCAACCGCTCACGGCGCATGATAAGATCGTGAATTTCCGCGCGTCGCGAGGCAAGATCTGCATTCCTCAGAATGAGATGATCTATGAGCACAGAGATCGTCTGTTCTACCGTGGTAACACCCGTGAGGTTGGCAAGGATCTGGATGGGCGTGATATAATCGGAAAGCCGAACCTGCTGCTCCGGATGAGCGCCGGATGGGGGCGCAACCGGCTGATCGCTATCCTCTGGCTCTTGCTTGAGCGGCACCACATACACTCCGAATTCGCCGGCCAGATTTAGTATTTCACCAACAACGGTGCGGGAAAAATAACGCTTCCAAATGGGTCGTTGCGAGGCTCCGATCACGATCTGTGTCACTCCCTCGGCCCGAGCAAAATCGATGAGGGTTTTGGCAGCCCGTACCCCTTGGAGCTGAACAACGGTTGCCCCCAATGAGCGCGCAAGCATGAAGGACTCTCGCAGCTTTGCTTCAGCCTCTTCTGTCTGCATGTTCTTTTTGCTCTCAACGTATGCTACGATCCACTTGGCGTTCATTCGTCCGGCCATGCGGGAACCTCGCCGGATAAGCCGTGCAGCATCCTCCGTGTTGGGGATTGCTACCAACACCTTCTCACCGGAATGCGCGGTACCTGGCGCATTCGTTTCACGCCTCTTGTCTTTATCTTTTTGTTCTACATCGTTCGCCAGTTCGCGCAGTGCTAACTCGCGCAGCATACTGATGTTACTCTGGGTAAAAAAATTGGAAAGCGAATGTTCGATGCGTTCCAACGGATAAATTTTGCCTTGCCGCATGCGCTCCTGAAGTTCGTCCGGCGTCACATCGACAATGATCATCTCACGCGCAAGCGAAAAGAACGTATCCGGCACACGCTCCTGAACTTTTACTCCGGTCATCCGCTCGACCATGTCATGCACGCTCTCCAAATGCTGAACGTTGCAGGTACTGAATACTGCGATCCCAGCCGCAAGAATATCTTCGATGTCTTCATACCGTTTTGCGTGCCGAGAACCTTCGGCATTCGTGTGGGCCAGCTCATCGACCAGCACAAGCTGAGGCTTGCGCGCAATGACGGCATCGACATCTAACTCATGCAATAAAACACCTTTGTACTCGATCGTTTTAGGTGGAACGATCTCCAGATCCTTGATCTGAGCCATGGTATCCTTGCGGTCGTGAGGCTCGACATATCCCACTACGACATCTACACCACGCGCGCGCATCGCATTGCCATCCTGGAGCATGCGGTACGTCTTCCCCACTCCGGGCGCAGCGCCAAGATAAATGCGAAGCGGTGCCTCTTCCGCATAATTGATTTCGTGTAAAAGGTCTTCTACGGAGAGCGAGTCGGTCATGAATGGCGGGTGCTATGGTGTCTTCGTTCTCTGGAGCAAGTCCAGATTGAGCTCGAGCACATTCACGCGCGGTTCACCCAGGAAACCCAGGTCGCGGCCTTTAATATGTGCTTTTACCACCGCCATAACAGTATCGGCGGGCAAATTATTAAACCGTGCCACTATCGGCGCCTGAAGCATTGCATTGGCAATGCTGATATCGGGATCGAGGCCGGAACCGGATGCGGTCAGGAAATCGGCCGGAAGCGCTACACCATTTAATTCCGGATAAAGCTTCGTAAGAGAATCCCGGTCATGCATAAGACGATCCATTAGCGCTTTGCTTGTCGGGCCAAGATTAGAACCGCCCGAATTCATGCCATCGTAACCGGTGCCGGCTGCCGATGGCCGGCCGTGAAAGAATTTCGGCGAGCCAAAACTCTGCCCGATCAGCGACGAGCCGACAACTTTGCCGTTAAGCGTGACAAGGCTCCCGTTGGCCTGTGCAGGAAAAAGTAGTTGTGCGATTCCCGTCATTGCAAGCGGATAGATGATTCCCACAAGCACGGTAAGCACTACCGTCATTAAAATTGAAGTAATAACCGTTTTCATGTTCGTTCTTAAAATCAAAATCCAAAAGATGATACCACGAGATCGATCGCCTTTATTCCAATGAATGGAATGATTACGCCGCCAACGCCGTAAATAAGAATATTCCTTCGTAATACCGCCGCCGCACCGAGCGGACGATATTTAATTCCCTTCAGCGCCAACGGAACGAGCGCGATAATAATAAGCGCATTAAAAATAACGGCCGAGAGAATTGCACTCTGCGGGGAGTGCAAGCCCATCACATTCAGTGCAGCAAGCTGCGGGAACGCAACCATGAACATCGCAGGAATGATCGCAAAGTATTTTGCCACGTCGTTGGCAATGGAAAATGTTGTGAGCGCACCGCGCGTCATCAGAAGCTGCTTGCCTATTTCGACCACTTCAATAAGTTTTGTCGGATTGCTATCGAGATCGACCATATTGGCTGCTTCCTTCGCTGCCATCGTTCCGGTATTCATCGCTACGCCAACATCCGCTTGCGCAAGCGCGGGAGCATCGTTCGTGCCATCACCCGTCATGGCAACAAGCTTGCCGCTCGCCTGCTCCTTGCGGATGAGCGCCATTTTTGTTTCCGGCGTTGCTTCGGCCAGGAAATCATCGACACCAGCTTCGGCAGCAATGGCCTTTGCGGTGAGGGGGTTATCGCCGGTGATCATCACTGTTTTAATTCCCATCGCACGCAATTGATCGAATCGCTCGCGCATCCCTTGCTTTACGATGTCCTTCAACTGGATCACTCCGACAAGTTTCCCATTCTCCGCAACGGCGAGTGGTGTCCCACCAGAACTTGCAATGTGTTCCACTTGTGCGTTCATTTCCGGTGAAATGCCCCCGGTTCCCGACAGCCTGGAGATCGCATCGACCGCACCTTTGCGAATAGCCCTATCGCCAATATCGACGCCGCTCATGCGTGTGTGGGCGGAGAATGGGATGAAAGTTTTCTCCGCTGTGAGAATATTCGGTGGAAGTTCTTTCACTGATTGCTGTGCTAATGTGACGATGCTGCGGCCTTCCGGTGTTTCATCGCTCAGGCTTGCAAGATAGGCAGTCATTGCTAACGCTTCCATCGTAACTCCCTCGGCAGGAATGAACGCTGTGGCCATGCGATTGCCGATCGTGATGGTTCCCGTTTTATCGAGCAACAGCGTATTCACATCGCCTGCTGCTTCAACCGCGCGACCTGACATAGCAAGCACGTTACGTTGTAATACCCGGTCGATCCCAGCAATACCGATCGCAGAAAGAAGCCCACCGATCGTCGTCGGAATAAGGCAGACAAGAAGTGAAACCATGACCACGATAGAAACAGGACTCGACATGTAGATCGCAAACGAATTCAATGCGACAAGCGCGACAACGAAAATGATCGTCATGCCCGAAAGCAGAATGGTAAGCGCAATCTCATTCGGAGTTTTCTGCCGCTTCGCGCCTTCGACAAGGCCGATCATTCTGTCTATAAACGTTTCGCCCGGGTTTGAAGTGATCTTTACTTTCAGCCAATCGGAAATCACGCGAGTTCCGCCAGTAACCGCTGAACGATCTCCGCCGCTCTCACGGATAACGGGAGCTGACTCACCCGTGATGGCCGATTCATCAATAGATGCAATCCCTTCGCTTGCATCGCCATCACCCGGAATAGTATCGCCCGCTTCGACAAGAACAATATCGCCTTTGCGAAGCATGGTTGCATTGACTTGCGAAATTGAACCATCCTTACCCATGAGCTTTGCCATAGTGTCGGTTTTGGTTTTGCGGAGCGCATCGGCTTGCGCTTTGCCTCGGCCTTCTGCCATGGCTTCGGCGAAGGTTGCAAAATAAACCGTGAACCAAAGCCACGCAGAGATGAGGCCGGAAAAGGTCGGATCGCCGGATTTCGACGCCATTTCATTGATCCAGGAACCCGTCGTCAACACGGCACCAACTTCGACGACGAACATGACCGGATTTTTCCAAAGTACGCGTGGATCGAGCTTTTTTAACGCATCGACAAGCGCGCGTTTTACGATCGCGGGATCGAATATCTTTTTCTGTTTATGAATTTCGTGTTTAGCCATGGCTATAAAATTTTACAAAATTAGAAGAGTTTTCCAGACTGCATGAGCAGATGTTCAAGGATCGGTCCGAGGGATAATGCCGGGAAAAAAGTAAGACCCCCAACAATGAGGATCACCATAACCAGCAGCACTCCAAAAAGCGTGGTATTCGTAAGGAATGTCCCATGCGATGGCGCAACAGGTGTCTTCTTCGCCATATTACCTGCAATGGCAAGAACGGGAATGATCACGAAAAATCGTCCGAAGAGCATTGCAATGCCGAGCGTGATATTAAAGAAGATCGTATTTGCATTTAGCCCCGCGAACGCCGAGCCATTATTACCGGTCGCTGAAACAAAGGCATAGAGAATCTCTGTAAGGCCATGCGGACCAGTGTTTGCTAAACTCTTTAGTGCATCCGGATTGATAACCGCCCACGCCGTAAAGCCAAGCATACAGAATACCATCGAAAGAAGCGCAAGCATCGATAGCTTTACTTCCTTCGCCTCGATCTTTTTCCCGAGATATTCCGGCGTTCGCCCGACCATCAGTCCGGCAATAAAGACTGAAAGCAATACAAAGATCAGCATGCCGTATAGCCCAGATCCTACGCCGCCGAAAATTATTTCGCCAAGCATAATATTGAAGAGTGGAACCATTCCGCCGATCGGGGTGAAGCTTTCATGCATCGAGTTGACCGCACCGCAGGAAGCATCCGTCGTTACGGTCGCAAAAAGCGCGCTTTGTGTAATACCAAAGCGCACTTCCTTGCCTTCCATGTTTCCACCCGCCTGCGTTGCTGTGGCCGCTTGTTCGATCCCAAGCTTGCTCGCAATGGGGTTCCCGGATTGCTCCGCACTATAACATGTTACAAGTCCCGCAAGGAAAAGAAACGTCATCGCACCCCAGATCGCCCACCCCTGTCTCTGATCTTTTGCCATGCGTCCGAACATATAGGTCAGTCCAGTGCCAATGGAAAAAATGAGGATAACTTGAATAAAATTCGTAAGCGCGGAAGGATTCTCGAATGGATGTGCCGAATTCGCGTTGAAAAATCCTCCGCCATTCGTTCCGAAGATCTTTATCACCTCCTGCGATGCTACCGGCCCCATTGGAATAATCTGCTTCGCGCCTTCCAGCGTCGTCGCCGTGACGTAAGGGGAAAGATTTTGGATCATACCGGTTGCAACGAAAACGATGCCAATCACGATAGAAATCGGAAGCAGGATATAGAGGGTGCAGCGCACAAGATCGACCCAAAAATTGCCGATCGTTTGAACGGACGCATCGCACAAAGCCCCTCACCACTGCTACCGCGATCGCAATGCCCATAGCGGCGGAAGCGAAATTATGGAATGCGAGTCCGGCCATTTGCGTGAAATAGCTCATCGTGGATTCGCCGCCGTAGGCTTGCCAGTTCGTATTCGTAATAAAGCTGACAGCCGTGTTGAAGCTGAGATCTGGCGCGACGGCTCCAAACCCTTGCGGATTCCAGGGAAGGATTTGCTGCAACCGCAAGATGCCATACAGCACGACGCCGCTCACCGCAGTAAAGATAAGCAGGGCGGAGCTGTAAGCCGTCCACTTCATTTCTGATTTTGGATCCACTCCGCACAAGCGATAGATAAGCCGTTCGATAGGCCCAAAGACCGGTGTGAGAAACGTCCGCTCGCCGGAAAATACGCGCGTGAGAAATATGCCCATCGGCTTCGTGATCAGCACGAGCACGATGAGATAGGCCAAAAGTTGAAGAATGCCGTTCGGTGTCATGGTTTTGTAGCTGTGACCTTCAGGTCACGGCGTGTATTTTATTCGCCGTGATCTAAAGATCACGGCTACAATTCACTAAAATTTTTCAGGATACAATAGCGCGAACATGAGGTACGCGACTATTGCGATGACAAGAAAGAGTAATAAAATGCCGCTCATATTGGTACGTGTTAAATTTTCTCGCAGTAGGATTGAAATGCAAGCCCGATCCCGAAGAACGCCAGGATCATTGCGATGTAAAGAATGTCGTACATGATAGAAATTTAGCTGTTAGTATGTTTCGTTAATGGAAGCGCGATGGTCAAGGTCGATCCTTGACCCAGTGTACTTGCCGCCCAGATGCGCCCGCCATGCGCGAGCACGATTTCCCGAGCGATCGAAAGCCCAAGTCCGGTTCCCGAACCGAATCCCATGCGCCCTTCCTCGACCTGCACAAATTTATCGAAAATTCGCGTGAGATCGCTTTCGGCAATTCCCTTCCCATGATCCGTCACCGAGATCCAAATTTCTTTTTCAATAATGCGGCCATTGACCTCGATCGTGGTGCCGCGCGGACTATACCGAATAGCATTCGAAAGCAAATTCGTGATAGCCCATGCCATTTTGTTCGCATCGACAATGACTTCGGGTACGTCACCCATGACCATAACGTCGATCGTCACTCCGGCTTCTTCTGCGCGGAGCGAAACTGGCAGCATCGCGCTTTCGATGAGCGTTTCCACATTCGTTTGATGCAGTAGTAATTGCAGCGTTCCCGTCTCGAGCTTCGCAAGGTCGAGCAGTTCGCGTACAAGTGTAAGCATCCGATTCGACTCGTTACGAATGGTCGCAGCAAATTCGCTTTGTTTCGGGTTGAGCGGGCCTGCAATTCCATCTGCAAGAAGGCCACTCGTCATCTTAATGGCACTGAGCGGATTCTTGAGTTCATGAGCTGCCGTCGCAACAAAATTACTCTTTGCTCGCTCCAATTCCTGGAACTCGGCAAGGCTTCTGCGTGAAACAGCGATGGCAAGAAAGATCGCTGCCCCAACAAGCAAGATCGTAATTCCTATGGTCGAAGTGCGCGCAAAATCGCCTTGCGCGCGGAATGCTTCCGAGTGCGCGAACATAGCTTGCTCGTTAATTCTCAAAACCGTTTCGCAGTCTTGCCGCACTTTCTCTGCAAGCTCGTTAGATGGAGTTTTTTGATACGCTTGATAGTCGCGATCTATGGTGCGGGTACCTTCAAGTTCGCCACGTTCTGTGATGTTGGCATATTCAAGAGCTAGATTTTTCCGGACGATCGCATCGTTCGCGGCAAAACTTTCCGGGCCGCTGATCTGCATGTCCGCAACGGCAAGCTCCATCTGGTGCATATAGCTGATGGTGCGGTAGTTCTCGATGAAGAGATGTTCCGCCGCAGTTCCCAGCGTCGAGATGTGATAATAGGACCACCCGGCAATAAGCAGCGTAAGAAAAATGACGAGCGAAAATCCGGTAAGGATGCGAACACGAAGTCCGCGTTCGAGCAAGCGATTGGCCATAGTGCGTTTTGGAATTTCTCCAAAATTACGAAGCCCACTGATGGCCCGCGCAGGATGTCCTGCTTTTAATAGATCCTCACTCCCACCAACCCATCGAGCCGAACGCGCAAACGCAAGCTGTCCGCGCATTTCGCGGGCGCGGCGACATATAGCAGCATCGTCAACCCACCCCTGCACCCAAAGGGATGCGGGGAAGATGCTGCCATAGTAGGCTCCGTTGAGAGTTGCCGAGTTCACGTAGTTTGATCGATGAGGAGGTTAAGGCCAAATTCGCCAGGAATAGTATTACTGGAATTCAAACTAAAAGCGAACTAAGAATGCCACTATAATTTGTGATTCATCCTTGACAAGATCCGGAGTCCAGCCCGCCGGAATCGGAGTTGTGGTATAACCATCCGGCGACGTCACGCCGCCGGGCCCTGCAAAATATGGCACGCTTGCCTCACGATGAATGAGTTGCAGCATCCATGTTTCGAAATCGTTCGGCATCCAGTCCCAGGATATGGAGGCGTCCCAGCCCGTAAATTGCGTTCCCGGCACATCGATCGCAAAAGCGGTCGAAGGAATAGCAGCGGTTGGATCGTATGGGTTCGGATACGGGCTTGCCAAACCGGTTGGCGCTAGCACCAGATAGCGGCCTGGGTTGTGGATATATCCCGCTCCGAGCGTCATTCCGAAATGATCGTTCGCCATCCAAAAGCGATCGTAGGCCATACCGCTTACAAAAAATTGAGCAGGGCCAAGCGTGGGGCTGCTGTGAAAGCCGTTAACACCATCGCCAATTTCCTCACCTATATCCTGCGTAAGCGAACATGCCATCTTATCAACAAAACTTCCCGGATGATCGTAGTACTTTACTTCCAAACTATTATCGGAATGAAGCCGTAGCCGGTCAGGCTCATCCTGCGTGTCATAGCCTTCATATTCATTCGATAGCACCTGAAGCGCATCGTTTGGCCGCCAGAGGATCTGTGTTCCCAAACCGGGAGCGTTGTTAAATTTCGCATACGATTGCCAGCCATTAATGACCCAAAGTTCCACCTTGAGCTTATCCGATGGGAACATTTGAACCCTCATCCCATTGAAGAACCACGGAGTATTGTCAGAAGTGAACGACGGCTGATACGTCCAGTTCTCAGCATTATAATAAGAGAACAGACCGATATACGACATAAAAATACCGGCTTCCACATTGATGCCATCCCAGACATCGAAATGGTATCCGCCATAGCCCTCGCTAAAATAGCGGTATGCATCGGCCAAATCATATTGCCCATGATAGACGCTTCCATCATTGCGCGGAACGTCGGTTGCACGCGTACCAAGCTGCAAAAGAAGCCTTCCAATCACATTATCGTAGTGGAAATCCCCACCGGCAGCGACGAGGTTTACTTCGAACTCGTTATCGCGCGCAAGCGTGGTAGAACCTATGACGGTATGATCGATCGGATGCTGATTCGATGCGTCATAATTCGCATCGAGAAGAAATTCGCCCGTGAAATACTTCGAATCGAGGAGCGAGGTATGACGTCGATCATTCCCATTCAGCCATGTAAAATCGCCAAATGCAAATGGCTCTGGTTTCGTGGAGGTATCCGCTATGGCGGTGTCCGGAGCGGTGGGGGTGGGGCTGACTTTAGATAAGCCTGAGGTATCAGCCTTGCCGAAGTCTGCCGCAAGAGAATAATTCGAGGAAAATGCACACAACAAGAGTGCGAAGATGGATAAAAGAGTGGTTTTCATAATTGTGGTAGATAATGCTTTCCACTGCGTAAGGAAATTACATGCCAAAAATGAAACAACTCTCATAAAGGGATAATTAGTATCTCGAACTCAATGTATCGTAGCGAAATGCTATAGAATATCATAGCGAAACGCCATAGGCCAACAGGCAATGCTCAATAGGACCAATAGCGCGAAATGTGAAGATCCAGCCTAAGTAAGAACATTTTACTCAGTAAATAACAATACTTTCCCCACTAATTTGGTATTCAGCAGCAACATTTGTTTCTTTGGTGATTGAAGCTCCGTTGACACCGATCAGGATGCGTTCTGGATTGGCGCGATTATTGTCAAAGAATTTGATGTTATTCTCAATTCATTTCATCGAAGAATAACGTGACTTTACACCATACTTATTTACGACGAGCATTGAAGGCAATGCTCTGATGATACCACATGTTCGGCTCTCCCTACTCCAAGCTTCGCTCCCAGCGCGATATTAACCTGTGGCGAATCCCGTTGCAACTTTCGCTCGGAGCGGTCGGCTTGTTCGGCCTTACTTTAATTCCCGATATTCTCGACAAATACGGGATCATTCATATCCCGTCGTGGCTCACGATGGGCAGTATCGACGATGCGCGGGCAATCTTAAGCGCCACGATGGGAGCGGTCGCAACGGTGCTCGCGCTTATCTTTTCCGTGGCGTTGCTCGTGCTTTCGATGGTTGCAACGCTATTCGGTCCTCGGCTGCTCTACCGCTTCCTTCAGGATAAAGTTACCCAAATGACGATCGGCATTTTCATGGCCACGTTCGTCTATATTTCACTGGTTTTTTTAGTCACACACCAGACCGCAACGTCCACCTTCATTCCACAGATCTCTCTAATCACAAGTTGGGTGCTGGTAGTTATCAGCTTTGGGTTCCTTGTGTATTACAGCCATAGAATTGCTACTTCGATCCAAAATCCGGACCTCGTTGCGCATGTTGCGGGTGATGTGTATCCCTCCGCTGCCGGAGCATTGGAGCGCGGCCCTTCCGAGGGAACCGGAGCTGCTCCAGACGACGCCAAAATTTTAGAAGAAGCGGCGCACGGCGCAGTAGTAACATCACCTCACAGTGGATATCTTCAGTACATCGATCACGAAGCGCTTGTTCTGGCAGCAAAAAATGCTGATGCAAAAGTGATCCTGCGGTTTCGTCCCGGTCAGTTCGTGCTACGCGGAGAAGAACTTGCTGCGGTTTTTCCGAAGGAGTGCATTACGATGCTCGACCCAGTTATCCACCGCAGTATAAAACTCGGCAATCACCGCACACTAACACAGGATAGCGAATTTGGCATAGCACAGATCGTCGAGATCGCGATTCGCGCGCTCAGTCCGGCTGTGAACGATACCTTCACCGGATTGGCATGCGTCGATTGGCTGGCTGACGTCCTCATTTCGCTTGCCGAGAAGCCACCACTCGAAGGCAATTGGTACGATCGCAATGGGCAACTTCGCGTCTGGATGCCCGCAATACGCCTCGAACGATTAGTAAAGCATGCATTCGATCTTATCAGACAGGCCGGTGCGCAAAATCCTGCTGTGCTCATACACCAACTCGATGCCATCCGGCGTTTAGCTCCACGTATGCCCGTTCCAGCCAAGCAGATGTTAGCAGAACAAGCGCGCGCTATCCGCGATACGGAAATGGCGGACATCGTTGCACTCGACCGCAATGACATCGAACGCGCAGTGCAACGGGCACGCGAAGCACTTAACATGGAACAAGATTTTTGGAATTAGAATAGATTCGTCGAGCACAATGACCGTAATCGGAATTCTTCAGGGATTAATACTTTTTGCTGCAATTTTTGCTCTGACAAAGCCGCTCGGCGCATATCTTGCACGCGTGTTTTCGGGAGAGCGCACATTCCTCGATCCAATGCTTTCGCCGATCGAACGTTTTATCTACCGGATTTGCAGGGTTAACGCTTCGGAAGAAATGCCGTGGCAAACGTATGGAAGATCGCTCCTATTTTTCAGCCTCATTGGGTCGTTGGTGCTATACGGAATTATGCGTTTGCAGCATTTCCTGCCGTGGAACCCAATGGGGTTTTCAGCAATGGCTCCCGGTCTATCTTTCAACACCTCCACAAGTTTCGTTACCGGCTCAAGTTGGCAAGCATACCCTGGTGAATCGACGATGAGCTACTTCACCGATATGGCGGGTATTGCAGTGCAAGATTTTCTCTCTGCTGCGGCAGGACTTGCGGTAGCTGTTGCCATCATTCGCGGGTTCGTGGGATCGAGAGTAGAACACATTGGGAATTTTTGGGTGGATATGGTGCGGGCCTGCCTTTATGTTTTGATCCCGATGAGCATCGTAGGAAGCTTGTTATTCGTTGGGCTTGGCGTCATTCAAAATTTGTCGCCGTATGTCACAGCCACAACACTTGAAGGAGTGCGGCAAATATTGCCGATGGGTCCTGTTGCGAGCGAAGAAATAATAAAACTTCTGTCGGCATCGGATGGCGGCGGATTTTTTAATGCCAATTCTGCGCACCCATTCGAAAATCCTTCCGCGCTTGTTAACTTTCTTCAAATGTTTTGCCTGTTTATCATTCCCGCCGGGATTACCTATTGCTTCGGCCGCATGGTAAAAGATCAGAAACAGGGATGGGTGCTCTTTGGTGTGATGAGTGTCTTGTTCTTCGCCGGATTTCTTGGAATGTATGCCGCAGAACAGAATGGCGATACTTTGCTGCATAACCATCACATCGTCCAGCAGTCAACAGGAGCGCAATCAGGCGGGAATATGGAGGGCAAAGAAGTCCGGTTCGGAATTGCGAACTCCGCGCTTTATGAAACGGTCACGACCGACGTGTCTGATGGCGCAACAAACGCTTCGCTGGATAGCTTTACGCCACTTGGCGGAATGGTCGCGCTTGTTAATATGATGTTGGGGGAGATCATCTTCGGTGGAGTTGGCTCCGGACTTTATGGAATGCTTCTGCTCGTTGTAATAACCGTATTCATTGCCGGACTTATGATCGGCCGCACACCGGAATATCTCGGGAAGAAGATACAATCGCGCGAGATGAAACTCGCTATGCTCGCACTGCTTCCAACTACCTTTTGTATTCTTGGTTTTGCTGCCTACTCCGCCGTTTCGCCAGAAGTTCTGAAAAGTCTTGGCAATAAAGGCACGCACGGGCTTACAGAACTTATTTATGCCTTTACATCCACCGCGACCAATAACGGCTCATCGATGGCAGGCTTGCACGTGAACACGCCGTTCTGGAATATCGCGACCGGAATTGCCATGCTCGTTGGCCGGTTCACGACAATGATCGCGATGCTTGCCATGGCAGGTTCCCTTGCTGCAAAACCTACTGCTCCCCCATCAAAGTTCACGTTTCAAACGAACAATCTTCTGTTCGGTGGTCTTCTTATCGCCGTGATCTTTATCGTGGGTGGGCTGACCTATTTCCCAGCCTTAGCTATCGGCCCGATCCTGGAACATTTACAAATGATCGGTGGAAAAGTATTTTAGCTTCTACTCGATCCCATACATCCGGAGCTTACGGTAAAGCGTAGTCGTCGCGATATTCAAATGCCGCGCTGTGAGCAGTTTATTTCCTCCGAGGCGTTCCAATACTTCGAGGATGTATTTCTTCTCGATCTCATCAAGCGGCGCAATTTCATTTGAATCCTGATCGGAAACATGAGCAATATGGCGTTTGAATAGTTCTTCCGGAAGATGTTCGAGATCCACGATACCATCGTCCGCAAAAATAAGTGCGCGTTCGATCACATTCTTTAGCTCACGCACGTTTCCGGGCCAATCGTACTCCGTAAGAGCATCGAGCGCATGGGGTGATATGGCGTGAACTTTACTGCCAATTTTTCGTGCGAGTTCTTCCAGCAAATTTTGTG
This sequence comes from Ignavibacteriota bacterium, assembly GCA_963776895.1. GTDB lineage: Bacteria > Bacteroidota > Ignavibacteria > Palsa-1295 > Palsa-1295 > PALSA-1295. The sequence goes on from CAVZOL010000009.1 coordinate 526,232, forward strand.
CAAGCAGCGGAATATCTTCCTTTCGCTCTCGAAGCGGCGGAAGATGGATCGAAACTACTTTTAATCGATAATAGAGATCTTCCCGAAATGCTCGGCTGCGAATAGCTTCACCGAGATCGCGGTTCGTTGCAGCTATGACACGGACGCTCACAGTGCGCGGACGCGAACTGCCAAGCGGAGTCATCTCGCCTTTCTCAAGAAACCGTAGAAGTTTTACTTGAGTCTCCGGTGACATCTCCCCGACTTCATCTAAAAATACCGTTCCCCGGTCAGCCGATTCGAGAAGACCGGTCTTATCTCGGTCAGCGCCGGTAAACGCGCCACGAACATATCCGAACAGCTCGCTCTCCTGAAGATCACGTGGAATAGCTCCGCAGTTGATCGCAATAAAGGGGCCATTCCGGCCTGGGCTGTGGGCATGCAGCATTTCCGCGACTAATTCCTTTCCGGTTCCCGATTCACCCGTGATCAGAACTCGTGCGTCCGTCGGAGCCACGCGGCGCAATACTTCATGTAGTTGTACAATAGCAGGACTCTTCCCAACAATGCGTCCAAAAGCATACTCTTCGCGGGTTTGCTTTCTGAGCCGATCGATCTCCCGTTTTAGCGCGCGTTTTTCAAGCGCCTTTTCGACGACCAGTACGATCTCTTTATAATCGGTATCTTTCGTGAGATAATCCGTTGCACCAAGCTTCATCGCTTCCACAGCATTTTCGAGTTCCGCATGAGCGGTGAGCACGATCACTTCAGATTCCGGCGTCATTTGGCGCGCTTCCCGCAGCATATCGAGACCACTTTGACTCCCCATCCGCATATCGGTAATGATGAGATCGATCCCTCGAATCTCCGATATTACTTTTTTCGCATCCACAACGCTCGATGCCAGCAGCACTTCATGACCATAATGTTCCAGGATGGTCTTGTAGTTGCTGCGAGCAGCAGCTTCGTCATCCACTAAAAGTATCAAGGACATCTTCGAAGTGTGAAAATCAAATCTAAACGATCAACATTGCATCGCCATAACTGAAAAACCGATATTCCGATTCAATGGCATGCTGGTAACATTTAAGAAGAAATTCTCGTCCCATGGATGATTGCTCATCCATAAATGCTGAGATCATCATAAGCAACGTCGAACGCGGGAGATGAAAATTCGTGACAATGGCATCCGGCACTTTGAACTGGTATGGCGGATAAATAAAGATTTCGCTCATTCCAGAACCTGCATGAACTCCCCCTCCTCTGCCAATAGGAGGGGGCTGGGGGGGGGTTGCGAGTGTTTCCAATGCGCGAACGGTCGTAGTCCCAACGGCAATGCATCGCTTCCCTGCCCTCTTTGCATCATTGATAACCAGAGCATTCTCTTCATCGAGTTCATAATACTCTTCGTGCATTTTGTGCTGGGTAATATCCTCGGATTCGACGGGTCGAAATGTGCCAAGACCCGTATGAAGCGTGACATAAGCAATCCTGACGCCTTTTTTTAGAATGGCATCGAGTAATTCCTGCGTAAAATGCAGTCCTGCCGTTGGTGCAGCGACTGCGCCGGGAACTGCGGCAAAAACAGTCTGATAACGTTCTTTATCCGATGCTTCGGGAGCACGATGCAGATACGGCGGCAAAGGAACTTGTCCGATCGCGCTCAATGGCTTGCCAAAACGCGGCTCCAGTTTTATCGAACTTGACAATTTTCTCTCCTTCGCCAATATCGGACTCAACTTAACAGGAAAGATCGTCGAAAGTGATCGTTTCTCCTACCGGCGCTTTGCGCGCAGGAGCCATCAACACCTTCCATCGTTCTTCCTCACCGGAAATCCTTTGATGAAGTAAAACTTCGATTTGCGCTCCCGTTCCTGAGCGCTGTGCCGATCAATCGTGCGGGAATCACTTTTGTTTGATTGAGAACAATCACATCACCGGGGTTCAGATATGCTCAATATCTGCAAATGTACTATCCTCCCATGTTTGGGAATCGCGATGCACCACAAGCAGCCGCGAATCACCTCGATGCTCCGGTGGGTATTTCGCAATGAGATGCTCGGGAAGCAGATAATCGTAATCCGAAAGACGCGTGCTCATTCCGATGCTGGGGTATCTGTGGACCGCCTGAATTTAGATGCAACCTCCGAAAGCCGCATCCGGAACAGTTCACGATGGAATGGATATTCAAGAATCAAACATGCAAACAAAATAAGGATACCAAAAATAAAGAGCCGAAATACTGGAGTTTCCATCCCAACTGCTACAGGTAATCGGAAGGCAAGAGCAGGCTCCAACACAAATCCAACGAGCAATGAAACCAGCACGCCAATCATCAATGGATAGAGGAAATTCTCACGCCAATGCGGACTAACGATACGCTTCAAGTAGATCAAAAGCCCAACATATCCCAATACATTTACGAACGAAACAGCAAGAGCGATATATAAGATACCACCCCATTGAAACGCGGCAATGAGAATAACAAGCAGCAAAAGTTGAAGCCCGCGAACCACAGAAATTTCCGTCAGTTTCAGTGTTGCACCTAAGATCATCTTTGCGTTCTCAAAAAGTGGTACGGTTAAGACCAACCCGGCCAAGTGCTGTTAATGGCTCGGCAACCCCGCCCCAGTTCGAAGATAGAAAAACGCGCACAATATCCTTGCTCTCGAATGCGATAAAGATCGTAGCTGGGATCATTAATCGCACCAGGAAGAAATTCGTGATGGCAAACGCGCGTTCGAGCATCGCGCGGTCGTGCTGGATTCCGGCATACGTAGCGATCGAAACACGCGCCACGATAGGCGCGACAGCAGTGGCCGGCAATAGTGCAATAGTAAACGCCTGCGCATAATATCCAAGATAGAACGAGCCAAAAAAATAGGCAACAGCAAGATTATCTATTCGAAACAGCCAGCTTTCGAACACCCGATTGAATAGCACTTTCGTTCCGAATTTCCAAAGCCAGCGTGCGGTGCCACGGTCATAATATTTCCACGGATGCTTTTGTAGCGTGGCAAGTCCCGATTTTTTTACATAAGTGACGGTCGAGCCTGTATCCAATAAACGTTGAAAGAATCGTAGCAAGCGGAATAGCCCACGCGCCACCGCCCATCAGCGCAAAAACGACGGACAGCGAATGAAGAATGACATTGACAATAAGCGTAACCCTCGATACCTTCGAATACGAAAGCTCGCGCTCCAGTATCTGCGTGTAAAATGTATCGAGCGAAGAGATAAACCGTTGTACGGCATACACACCTACAAGCGCCGCAAGTATTTCGCCATGAATCTTCGAGAGCGAGAACAAACCAAGCGCCATCGCAAGTATGGTGAAAAAACCATTGAGGCCGACCGTGAGAATGAAAATATTCTCTTTTAAATTCGGCAGTGGTTCGGAAACGAGATTATCGCGGACATTAATAATGGCGCTCGTGAACGAAAACGCCGCGAAACTTACCACCAGATCGACAAAACTCAACGCCGCCTGATATACACCAACTTGCTCCGGCGTCAAAAGAAGCGCGATGGCTTTGCGCGCTGCGATGCCGAGTAGGAGTGAAATATACGTCGCGCCAGTCAGTAACGCTGCGCCACGCACCGCCCGCCGTCCGATCGGAAGAACAGGTTCGCTCATGCGGTTCCCAAATAGGCGTGTTTCACTTCTTCATTTTGGGCAAGTTCTTTCGCAGGGCCGGAGAGGACGATTTTCCCCGTCTCGATCACATACGCTGTGTGGGCAATGGCAAGCGCAAGATTGGCATTTTGCTCGACGAGCAGAATGGTTACACCAAGTTCCCGGTTGATTTCTACGATCTTTTCAAAAATGGTGCGAACCAATTTCGGCGCAATGCCGAGCGATGGCTCATCGAGTAACAGCATTTTGGGTTTGGACATCAACGCGCGCGCGATTGCAAGCATTTGCTGCTCGCCGCCTGAAAGCGTGCCGCCCTGTTGCCAAATACGTTCTTTGAGCCGAGGGAAAATGGTAAAGGCAAATTCAAGATCCTTTTTGATTCCATCGGCATCTTTCCGTAGATACGCACCCATCCGCAGATTTTCCTGCACGGTAAGATTGGCAAAGATCATGCGGCCCTCGGGTGCTTGCGCGATCCCAAGCTTCACAACATCATGCGGTTTCATGTGCGTCAGCTCGTGCGTGTTCCAGCAGATCGAGCCGGAACGGGCTTTCAGCAGGCCGGAGATCGTTCGAAGCAACGTGGTTTTGCCTGCGCCATTGCCGCCGATAAGCGTCACAATGGCGCTGCTCCTCGACATCGAGCGAAATACCTTTCAGCGCTTTGATCCCACCGTAAGAAACGTGGAGGTCACGAATTTCGAGCATCAGTTAGGCGATAATTCTTGAGTGTTGGCGAAGATACTTGTTGGACGTTGGTGTTTGTACCTATCTGAACGCAGAGAATGCGTCCCGCAAATTTCAATTTCATTACATATTCGAAACGATGGGTTCAAAGTTGCGTAATTTTGAAACTTGCAAACCATTATTATTATCCCCTCCCGCTACGCATCCCAAAGGCTGCCGGCAAAGCCGCTCGCGCGCATTGCCGGGGTGACCATGGTCGAGCGCGTCTATCGCCAATGTAAAAAAGCATCCGGAATCGATGCCGTGTATGTCACGACCGATCATCCCGAAATTGCCGATGAGGTGAATCGATTTGGCGGAGGTGTTATCATGACCTCGCCCGAATGCCCATCCGGCACCGACCGCGTGGCCGAAGCTGCCGCGAAGCTGGATCTGGGCATGAAGATATTGTCATCAATGTGCAGGGCGATGAACCGCTGATCGATCCCGAAGTCATTAGTTCAGCTTGCAAGGGAAATGACGCACTTTCCAGAATTGAAAGTCGCAACACCAATAACGACGCTCAAACACGCAGAAGAATTGACAAATCCAAACGTGGTTTTCGTCGGTCAAAAATAAATTTGGCGATGCACTTTATTTTTCCCGACATCCCATTCCATTTCATCGAGAACTTGGCTGGGATTCCGTTTTTTATTGGCCCGCAGCAGCATTTGTATTACAAGCACATTGGCGTGTATGCTTATCGCGCGGGCGTGCTGAAGCAATTCGTTGAGTTGGGAGAAAGCCCCCTTGAACGCGCGGAACGCCTCGAGCAATTCGATTGCTCGAAAATGGAATTCCCATTCGCTGCGTGAAGGTGGAGTATGAATCGGTTGCAGTAGATACTGCGGAGGATATTAAGAGAGTAGAATCACTTTTGTAGCCGTGACCTTTAGGTCACGGTCGCGGAGCCCAACACACCGTAACCTAAAGGTTACGGCTACACAAACCTATGACAAAAGAACAAGCCGCAGCGAATTCCCGCACACCATGACCGACATGGTGTATATGAATCATGCTGCCGTTGCGCCGCTTTCGTTCCGTGTGCGCGATGCCGTGGATCGCTACCAGACGCGCCGCGCACTGAAAGGCATCGAGCCGTATCCGTGGATCATGAAGACCGTTCAGGAAACGCGCGAACTGCTTGCACAAATGATCCACGCTCGTGCCGATCAGATGGCATTTGTGATGAACACCAGCGATGGACTCAACATTATCGCACAAGGACTCGATTGGAAACCGGGCGACCGCGTACTCATTAACGATCTCGAATTCCCGGCAAACGCATACCCATTTCTCAATCTGAAACGGCGCGGCGTATGTATTGATGTGATTAAGGCGCAGAATTACAAGATCACACCGGGAGAAATTGGTGCGTGTCTCTCGAACAAAACAAAACTTGTCGCGCTCAGCCATGTGCAATTCGCGACGGGAGCGAAAGCTGATCTCACCACTATCGGCAAAATTTGCCGCGACCAGCGATATTCTCTTCGCTGTCGATACAATTCAATCACTTCCCCACTGTTCCATTGATGTTGAGCGCGATAAGATTGATTTTCTTTCTAACGGTTCCCACAAATGGATGATGGCTGGTGAAGGCGCAGCATTCATTTACGCTGGCGACCGCGCCATCGAACGCATCCACCAAACCTCGCTCGGATGGACGAGCATTGAGAATCCTTTTGATTTCACTCTGCGCTCCGAAGAACTTCGCCCTGGCGCGGCACGATTCGAAAATGGAACGCTGAATTTCGCCGGTATCACTGCGCTGAATGCCTCGCTAAAGTTCTTCTTCGAATTTGGACTGAAAGAAATTGAACGCAATGTACTCGATCTTTCCGGTTATCTCATCAATAGATTAGAACAGCGAGGCGTGGAAGTAATTACTCCAACCGATGAGCGAGAACACGCGGGAATCGTTTCCTTTAATTTTCCGGGTGCCGAAAAAGTGTTCGAACGACTGCAGAAGCAAAATATCATCATCTCGCTCCGCCAGGGCCGCCTCCGCGTTTCACCGCATTTTTATAATACGGAGGAGGAGATCAAGAGGTTGATGGTGGGGTTGTTTGTCTGAACCTGGATTACGCTGATGGATTGAGCGCGTTAATGGGCAGCAGTTGCATTATCAGGTTGTACGGAATTGTACCATGCCGTCGCCTTCTCTGCATGCTCACCGGCCCGCTCCCAAAACCACCGAACGGCTCGATAGTTTGCAGAGTCCGGAATAGCAAGCCCCCAGAATTCACCGACAAACACGCCGTGCTCATAAACGGGATCCTCGTTCGTCCAATAAAGAAAGATCGAGCCGTCCCGCTGCGAATCGCGATGCTCCGTCCAACCCGGAGCGCCATAGCGCGTCCACGTTGCGGAAATATCGTTTGCGGCCAAACCAGCCCGGCGAATACTATCGCGCCGAACATATTCTTCGTGATTGGAGATCGAAACAGCGATTGCCGCCGAGTCGAAATGCACCGGCGCATAACGCTGCGCGCGTCCTGCAAGAGGAATGAAAAGAACGACTAAAATAAGTAGTGTTTTCATTAGTGTCTTTTAATCTCGTGAAAAATTCCACACATTTAAACCAGTGCAAGCTTCGTGCCAACTATTGTTCTATAGAATCAGGAGCTTTTTTTCAGATTTTAGGGTTCAGAAACTTATGAAAAAACTTGACCCCGAAAATCCAAATCCAGGGCAGCCTCTCAGACCCGATGAACTTAAAGAGAGAGGCATTGATCCTAATTATGAGGGAGAAAGAACCTCATATAATACCGATGAACGCGGAAATCGGCTTCCGGATAACCCCAAACCGAAAGATTCTTAGCCGAGAACTTTTACGATCCTTAAACAGAAACTCTTCATTTGCTTGATTTGCGACTCCAAAGGCCAAAGAGAAGAAACAAAGCAGCGAGTGTAATCTGAATGGATGCGGGCAGCGGATCAACACTCACGTTGGCATTTAGCTCCGTAGCCATCCTTGCATAAACAATACTATCTTCAATCAGCAGGCTATCACGCACGAAGTGAATTGAATCGTTATAGATTGGGCCGAACCACTCATTGCGGATGCTATCGACGACAGGATCGTCCGAATGAGGATTCGGTCCCGATCCCCACGGACCGCCAACCGCCGGCGTGGATGTTTGCTGCACATTTTGCATGCGCTGAAGTTCGGCGGTAGCCTCGGCTAAATCGTCTTGGCTTGATCCCGCGGTTTGTCCATTCGCTTGCGGCGGTGGCTGGCTTCCCGGAACCCACGGTTTGTCGTTTGGGCCCGGAGTCCAAGGTTGGCCGACGCCGCCAGCCGGTTGATCTCCGGTTCCGTCCGTTGCCGGAACAGCGGGTTGGGCTGCTTGCGTGGGTTTCTTTACCTGCCGAATCGCCCACTCGATCGGACTTTCGCCGGGAATGGGATCAAGGGAAGAATTGCTCAAATCAGCACTCGTTTTGTCATTCGTCTTGTGATTGTCCTTCATCAGGCGATGTTTTTCTTCAATCTGAGCCAAAATTACTTCAGATTCTAATGAATCACGCCGAATCTCATATTGTCGTTTTGGACGAAAGTGCTCACGCGGAACAGAAAGATTCAGCTTGTCCGAGTCAATTGCAACCATAGGAGTGGGTGCAGTTGAAAAGATGAAGTAACCAAGAGATTTTTCTCCAGTGCTTATATTGCTTTGCCATTTTATGTGATAAGGAAGGTATCCGCACGCAATGAGAAATAATATTCCGGCGGGCCACACCTGAATTCGCTTCCAAGAGTTCCAAATAATCGTGCGACGCTTTTTTCTGTTTTCCTTTCTCGCTTTACTTCCCTCATCGTCGTTGGATGATTCAGATTGAGCACCAGCAAGTGCCAAGGTTGCAAGTCCTCCAAGTAAAATGAGACAACCCCACTCAAGTATGAGCCGAGTCGAATCGATCCTAAACCCGCGGTAGTGGCTAATGGTGGTCGTTTTGGGTGCGCCAAGAAATACGAGGCGGTAGATCGTCTCTTCAGGTAGGTAGTCCTTCGCTATTTGATATGATCGCCATGGTGGGACAACGACTGAAATCAAAATCAAAGCGAAGAGAAACCAAAGAATCTTTCTCTGTCTGTTATTCAAGTCTTAAAGCTATTTGCTTAAATAACCTAACCCATCGTTTAGAAAAGAATTCCAATTCCGGAATTAAATAAGTTCTACCATCCCCTGCCGCTTGTGCAGATATTCCAGCCCGCTGCGACGGGCACGGTCGAAGGGAAACGATGCCGGAGTTAGGTTGTTTTCATTAACTAATGAAAACTTCCACGAAAAAAAATAGCACTCACCGTTTGTTCGAACCATTCAAGGAATTAGGTGAACAGGAGCGCGAGCGAATCCGCAAAGATATTATCGAGGGAGCTAAAGAAGTGAACGACCTCTATCTTGAAGAATCACGAGCATGGTATCCCCTTGAAGAAGAGGTACGATTGAAATTTGAAGCTGGATTATACGATGATCCAATCATGCCCCAAAATCCATCCGCGTAATCCCCTTCAATCCGCGTAATCCGGGTTCTGCTTACCCCATCAACTGCCGCTTGTGGAGATATTCCAGCAGAGCGCGGTCGAACGGTGTTGTGGTTTCGAGCAGCAGGTAATCAATTCCTTCTGCGATGAGAGAATCTTTCAGAGTTCCGAGAAATGCTTCCACCGATCTCTGATAGCTTGCCTGCATCTGGTACGGCTGAGTTCGCATTTGCTCGCCGGTTTCAATATCCACAATGGTTGCGTCAGCGCTGCCGAGTTCCAGCGTGCGCTCGGCGGGATCGAGCACTTGAAATGCAATGACTTCGTGTCCTGCATGTTGCATGAGCGAGAGCGGGAGCTTTATTTGGTCTGGCTCGTCCAAAAAATCGCTGATAACGATAACAAGCCCGCGCCGGGTGAGGCGTTCTGCTACGCGGCGAAGTGCGGTTTCCGTGCGCGTGGCATGGGATGGTTCCGTCGTTTGCAGCACCCGTAGCATTTCGCGCAAATAACTTTGCTTTAGGCGCGCGGGCATGAAGGTGCGAAGTTCCTCATCGAAAATGGCAAGACCAACAGCGTCCTGCTGACGCATCAGCATATATGCAAGCGCGGCGGCAAGCATGGTCGCATACTTGTATTTCGTAATGCGTTTGGGATCGCTCGTGTAGTTCATCGAGCGCGAAGCATCGACGATAATGTGCGCTTTGAGATTTGTTTCCTCTTCGAATTGCTTGATGTAATAGCGGTCAGTGCGAGCGAAAAGCTTCCAATCGATATTGCGGATGGCATCGCCGGGCAAATACGGACGGTGCTCCGCAAACTCCACCGAAAAACCGTGATATGGCGATTTATGCAAACCCGTGATGAATCCCTCCACCACGAATTTTGCTACAAGCTCCATCGAGCCGAGACCGGATGCGATCTCGGGTCGGAGGTAATCGGTGAGTTCGTCAGGCATTGAGTAATATTATGATCGCTACTTTGTAGCCGTGACTTTTAAGTCACGGTGTGGATAATGGAACGGATTTTTTTACGCTCCGCGACCGTGACCTAAAGGTCACGGCTACGAGAATTTCTTCTATCGCTCGAATGGCGCGTTCGTTTTCTTCCATGGTTCCGATCGAGATGCGAACGCCGCTGTGCATGCCCGAGCCATCGAGTGGGCGAACGATGATTCCACGCCGTTCCATTTCCATCACAAAATGGTGAGATTCTTCTGCTGTTCCAATTGGCAGCAAAAAGAAATTCGCGGCAGTATCGACGTATTCTATCCCAAGTTTTTCGAATGCCTTTTGAAAATATAGTTTACCTTCACGATTAACATCGATGGTTCGCTTCAGAAATTCATCATCCCCAAGTGCAGCGATTCCGGCGGCTTGTGCGGGAGAGCTTGGCTCGAATGGGAGCTTTACTTTCAGCATTGGCATAACAATTTCCTCCGGCCCGGTTCCAAAACCAATGCGAATGCCCGCCAGCCCATGCGATTTTGAAAATGTTCTTAGCGTAAAGACATTCGGGCGGATGTCATCCAACAATGTAAAATAATCCGGCACATCCAGAATGGCGAAATCGTAATACGCTTCGTCCATTAAGATGATAATATCTTTGGGAACCTGCCGGTAAAACTCTTCAAACTCCTTTCGCCCAAAAACACTGCCTGTTGGATTATTTGGATTTGCGAGATAGATGAGTTTGGTGTTCTCACTAATCCGATTTGCTATAACTTTCAGATCGTAAGCATAGTTTTTCAGTGGAGTAGTCGCCGTTTTCAACCCCATCGCATTTGCCAGCACATAAAATCCCGAGAACGTCCCCTCGCTGGTCAGAACTTCATCGCCTTTTTCGAGAAATGTCCGCATGAGGGTGTTCATGACGCCCTCACTGCCGGAGCCTGCAATCACTTGATCGACCGAAAGATGATATTTGCGGGCAATAGCTTCCCGGAGGGATTTACCGCCGTTTGGATAGTGATGCATATCCGCAAGCGCGAGCCGAGCGGCCTCCAAAGCCTTCGGTGACGAGCCAATAGGATTCTCATTCGAGGCGAGCTTGATCACATCGGTGAGGCCGTATTCTTCCATCACCTCGGCAATAGGTTTGCCGGGTTTGTAGGCGTGGAGAGCTTCGATATGCGCGGGAGGAGTAATTTTCATCATCTAAAGTACCAATACGGGTTAGGAAACGAAGAGTTATGCTCTTCCGTCTCAATAAATTAATATGGTCTGCTGGAAGAAAAATAGTTCAAATTCTTGCATTTCCAGTGATTTATTTGTATATTTGTATGGTTTTAGGAATTATTAGATGATTATATTTCGCCGGAATCCATTTTTTGCCTTCGCTTTTTTTGTGTGCCTTTTGGCTTTGGGGTCATGCCGGACCTCTCAGCGAGAGTCTCGCAGCACAAAACCGTCCCCCACCAATGGAGGAAATACGCCTGCGGTTTCACGCCGAATGGATTCGCTGCTCATGATCGAGCAAAAGCTGACGGAAGTTATCGATTCCATGTCCAGCCTCATCGATGCCGATCACTCTCGTATCCGCACGCTCGAACAGGAGGTTCATGCGTTGCAAAATCAATCGGCTGTCGCTCCTCTTCCCGTTCCACCGCAAGCGCCAAGCAGCCCCACTAATTCCTATCTGACTGCGCCGCCTCCCAGCATTCCTCCGCCTGCACCACAAGTTCCTCCTCCAGCCTCGCCTTCAAACAGCGATGCAAATTCGTTCCAACAGCGTTATACGGACGCGCTGGGACTTTATAACGACAATAATTTCGACGATGCGCTCGATGCATTTAAATCACTCGAAAACGACGACCCCAATGGCGCGTATGCCAGTAATTATAGATATTGGGAGGCCGAATGTTATTTCAGCGAAAAACGCTATAACAAAGCGCTCGAAACCTTCGGGATGGTGCTAAACCAATACCCGAATTCGGTAAAAATCGCTGCTACACTTTATAAAACCGGGCAATGCTACGAACGGCTGAAAGATACCGAGAATGCCCGTGCAGCCTACGAGCGTGTTCTTGCCGATTACCCGAATTCAGAATACCACACACGCGCACTTGCGCGTTTAAAAGCACTAAGAAATTAAATAATTATGATACGACCCATACGTCTCATTTTTCATAGTATTCTTCTGATCGTATTAGCGTGGAGCACAAGCGCAAGTGCTCAGGACGCGGATCAGCCAACCGGCGATCTGCCAACGTTGTTTAGCGTTAAAGCGAGCGTGGGCTATGGCCTCGGGCGCGCATCGCAGCTCTATGGCTATGACGGCAGCTCCCCTGTCTATTGGAGCACCGGGCAGGGTGCAAAAATGAATCTTGCGCTCGATCTGCCGATCCTGCCGATCGATGTCGTCGATTCGTTGGGAAGCAATAGCGGAACCGTTCCCGTCGTGGGACTTGAACTCGAAGCCGCTTCCGGATTCGATATGTCAACCGGCGGAACTACGAACGATGAACTTGGAGACGGCGAGATTCAAACGACAACACGCACCACTACCTATATCCCGGTCACGCTTGGGCTGAATGTGCGTTCAAATTTTGGCGGGGGGCTGCCTTCCATCTATATTGGCGCCGGAGGTGGTATTTGGATCGTCGGCGATTACGAAGAAGATGTGAGCTTTTCGAACGATGCTTCCCAGAATCTTACTCGTAAAATGAACCCACCCATTCCATTCGGTCTTTATGGTGCCATTGGGTTCGAATTGCCACTTATGTACGATCCCGATGCAGGCAACAGCATGTTCGACCTTTTTGCGGAAGTGCGCCTGACAGAAATGACCTCCTATATTTATAGTTACGATGTGATTCAAAATGGTCAGACGACTTCAGAGAATCCACTTTACGACCCCAACCTGCTTTATCCCAAAGACCAGGCGCGTTCGGCTTCAAATGTCGCGCTTTCACTCGGATTTAAATTCAATCTTTATTAAAAATCAGAGGCGCTCATGTCACCATTAAAATATTGCTTGCTCTTTGTAGGCGTTCTCGTGCTCGCCGCTTCTGTTATGTCCTGCCGTTCTTCGCGTTCGAACAGATCGAATGCCTCGCGCAACAAACCTGCTCCCGTGACCGAAGCACCGCCATCTGGCCCGAGCGCCCAGGCCGTCCTTACCAATGCCGATAGCGCATTGGCCCGTGTCAATCAGCTCTCTGCCGAAGACCGCGAAGCAGAAAATAATGAATCCGCACCAATAGCCGAGCAACCGGCACAGCCCAATTACGTGCCACAACCGGATCTGACCGATTACGGTCTGTATGAAGCTGCGCTGGGTGCATACAATGGGAGCCGCTACGATGAAGCCATTGCGCTGTTCTCGCAGATCGTTACCAAAGGCCGTCCGCCGGAATTAGTTCCGAATGCGTATTACTGGATGGGTGAATCGTTCTATGCGGAACATCGCTACGCGGAATCGGTACCGTATTTCGAATATGTTACGCGCGTCGGACCGATGTACAAACGAGAAATGGCCTTCTTCAAGCTTTCTCGCGGCGCGTTGCATCTCGGTAATAAACAGGACGCAAATATGTATTACGAACGCCTTCGGAACGAGTATCCAGGCAGCCATTATATTGCAACGTTGAGGAAACTCGGAGCACGATAAAATGAGAATCATTTCCGTGGGAATTTAGGTTACAGTAACGGTCTGTCTTTGCAGGTCTGCTTTCCGATGCTTCCATCTCTCGATAAGCGAATCGTGTGCATTCTTACCGCAGCGTTCTGTGCGGTGGTAACTTTTGTGCCTTCCCCACAAAGTGCAGCTCATGCGCAGATCATTCCGCATTTTCAATGGCTCCAAACCTATGGCGGACTTCGGGACGATGAGGGCTACGACATCTTGCAAACCGGCGATAGCGGCTACATCGTTGTCGGCTATACCGGCGATACCGTCGAACCTGGACTTCCCGATTACCATGGCGGCTTCGAAGATGCATGGGTTCTGAAGCTCGATAACTCTGGAAACATCGTCTGGCAAAAATGCCTCGGTGGAAGCCTGGAAGAAGAAGCGTATGGTGTGGTTCAAACAAAGGATGGTGGATATTGCATAGCTATTCGAACCGAGTCTTCCGATGATGAGGTTGTCGAAGTTGACAGTGATTACGGTGGAGGCAGCGATGGATGGATCGTCAAGCTTACACCCGATCATCAAATTCAATGGGCAACAGTCATCGGCGGCAGCAATTGGGATGATGTACTTTCCATTGTGGAGTCTGATGATGGCGGCTTCGTTGTTGCAGGATACACCGCATCCAACGATGGCTGTGTCACCGGCCATTTTGGCGGCGATACCATTCAGGATGATGATGCCTGGGTTACAAAGCTCAGTGGTTCCGGCAAAATTCTTTGGTCGAAATGTTACGGAGGGCTGGAACTCGATCAGGCGCTCTCCATTGTAGAGACGCCCGATCATGGCTTCTGCTTTGTTGGCAATACCGCTTCGAACGATAATCAAGTATCCGGTAATCATGGAGGGATTTCCGATATATGGCTTGCAAAGATCGATTCCGCTGGGAATTTCCTGTGGGGGAAATGTTTGGGCGGAAGTGGAGAGGACTGGGGTGCCTGGATCTCGCTTACTTCCGATAGTGGCTTCATCATTACAGGCGGTACCAGTTCCAACGATGGCGATGTCTCCGGTAATCATGGCGGATACGACGCATGGGTAGTAAAACTTACTTCTGCCGGTGACATCCAATGGCAAAAGTGCCTCGGTGGGGATACGACTGATAAAGGATGGTCCATCATTCAAACTGCCGATGGAGGATATCTCATGAGCGGAATGACCATGTCCAACGATGACGATGTTTCCGGCAATCATAGTGGCATCGGCGATGCCTGGCTCGTCAAGCTCGACCCCACCGGCACTATCGAATGGCAGAAATGCATCGGCGGCACCAACCTCAATGTAGCGTTCGATGTCATTCAACTCACGAGCGGGAACTTCGCCTTCATAGGTCAGACCGAATCCTCGGACGGCGATATTCTGCTCAATCATGCCTTCAATCACGGTAACGAGGACATGATGGTTTCGGTACTGAGCAACAGTTCCTCCGTTGCGAACGCTTCCACAACGGTATCCGGAGGAATTTCTCTCTTCCCGCAACCGGCTATGGCTGCCATTTCAATCGATTACACTATCCCTGATGCGCCTGCAACCGTAACGATCGAAGTTCATAATGTACTCGGCATTTCCGTTGCAAAGATGGAGCAGCAAGTAACCGGTTCGAGTGCTCGCGAAGCCCAGCTCGATCTCTCCGGTTTCCTGCCGGGATGCTATTTCGTCACCATTTCCGCTCCAGGATTTTCCGAATCAGCGCCGTTTCAAGTGATAGCGAGATAGCCTCGCAGTATTCTTACAAAAACAGGTGCTTTTTCTTTTACTTCCTGAGTTCCCGGCCACCATCGATTCTGAGCTAATTTCGCCATTTGTCGAAAAGTCTTCCGCCAAATGCTTTCGTGGAGAACTATTCATATAGAATACTACCTAAAAATTGTCATTGAACGATTACCCCCCATTCGTAATTCTTAAGGGTATGATGCCCACACCAATGGTTATTATTTTGGCTGTTTTTCGCGACCGCGTGGTTTGTTATTCTTATTCGCGCAATTCGTCAATCAAAAGCCATGCGAGCTGGAAAGATTAAATGGCCTCCAAACCAACCCCTCGATCCCGATACGTGGCATTTCTCTTCACTTGGCAAAACGACAATGGAACCCGGCGACCTTACTCGAATTGAAGAAGGACTCCGCTCCGCAGGAAAGGGTAGCGAGGAATAATGAATACTCCTGTAATAATAGTTAGCGTGATACAAGTGATAGTCTCGCTCATCCTGATCGCAGCGTGGGTGGTCATTATCTATCATGCTATTCGTAAGTGGCGCCATCGTAAAACAGATACAACCGGTGGTCCCCCACCCATCATTTATGGAGCGTGGCAGGGGCACATGCTCGGCACCACCACAATGGATCCCGGCGATATTACGGAGATAGAAAAGGATCTCGGCAAAGCTGCAAAGCACAGCGAGGAATTAAATGTAACACTGTTAGGAGCGATATATTTGTAGCCACCGGCGTGAGCCGGGGTTGCTTTGCATGGTACAATCCCGCCGTAGAAAAGATTTAATACTCCAAAGATAATAATCACTTACCCTCTCCCCACGTAATGGGGAGAGGGACATTCCGTCGCAGACGGAATCGGGTGAGGGGGCGTTGCGATAAAAGTTCCAAAAGGCACATTATGGGTGAAAGATATACTGTGCCCAAGGGAGTTGTCGGGCTGGAAGCACCGACCTACGGTGCAACTACATTAACTTCTTCCTTAACCGCGCAACAGGGATATTCATCTGCTCGCGATATTTGGCGACGGTTCGCCGTGCCACATCGAAGCCTTCGCCATTCAGGAGATGCACGATACTTTCGTCCGATAATGGCTCACCGCCGGGTTCCGAATCGATGATCTCCTTGATGCGGAACTTCACCACTTTGTTCGCGACGGCCTCGCCATTCGAACTATCGCCGCCATCGACCAAGTGCGTTGGGATCGATTCGGAGAAGAAATATTTAAGCTCAAACACGCCGAAATCGCATTGGCAATACTTCCCGTTGACGACACGGCAGATGGTGGAAATATCCATGCCAATGTCCTCGGCAATGGTCTTGTAAATGAGCGGCTTCAGGAATTTTTCGCCCTGCTCGAAGAACGCGCGCTGATGATTGACGATCGAGTGCATCACGCGCATCATCGTTTCACGGCGCTGGTAGATAGCCATAATAAAGAACTTCGCTGCCTCGAATTTCTTCTTGATAAAATCCTTTGCTTCCGGCGTCAGCGATTTGCCGTGCTCCGGTGCTTGTTTGCGGATGAGGTCCTTATAGGCTGCATTCACACGTAGCGTTGGCACGCCGCGTTCGTTCAGTGTAATGGTGAAATCCTTCCCATCCGGGGTTTTCTCGATATAAAAATCGGCGGTGACGTAATTGGTGCTTTCTCCGGTATCGCCGGCCGCCGCACCCGGTTTCGGATTCAGCCGCTGGATCAGCTCGATCACAGGTTTCAGTTCGTGAACTTCCACGCTCAAATGCCGAGCCAGCGCGGTGAAACGCTTATTCACAAAATCATCGAAATGCTCGCGGATAATGCGCCGCGCAACCTCCCGCGTGGGATTGTGATTGGACATCACATCAAGCTGAATGGTCAGGCATTCCCGCAGATCGCGCGCAGCGACGCCCACGGGGTCGAGCTTCTGTATCTTCCGGAGCACCGCCTCGGCTTCGGCCGTCGTATATTCTTCGCCGAAAGAAATTCCCGTATCGTGCGCGATCTGTTCCAATGGAACGCGCAAATAGCCATCCGCATCGATCGAGCCGACAATTTCTTCTGCTAAGGCCCGATACCGGTCCGGCAAATTCAACATCGTGACCTGCGTGTAGAGCGATTCCAGGAATGATTCCGAAGCCGCGCGCGGCATTTCCTCCCGGTCGTCGTCGCCATTGTTGGCCGTCGGGGTTTTGAAGCCTTCGGTGTCGTCATTCATGTAATCCTCGATCGAGTATTCGTTCGAGGGTTCCGTCTGCGTATCGCGGAGGCGTTCTTCGTTCTCGCGGGTCTGCTGTAAAAGGCGCTCGCTCGATAGATCGGGAGCTGTTATGCCCAGCGCATCTTCTATCGGCAAAGACACCGATTCAAGTTCTGGGCTGTCTTCTAACCCGACCGATTCCGCCGGTGTATCGTCGGAAGGCTGGTCTTCACGCTCTTCTTCATCCGAACTCTCTTCGAGCATTGGATTTTCTTCCAACTCGGACTTGATCCGTTGTTCGAGCGCAAGAATTGGCAATTGCAGCAATTTCAGGTACTGGACCTGTTGCGGAGTTAAGCGCTGTTGTAACGACTGGCTTTGGCGAAGCTGAAGCATACCCTTAATAAAACCTCAAAATTCTAATAGAATTCCTGAAAGTTGCGTTAAGAATAGCTAATATCATGCCAATTCTCAAAATTGGACACTATGAGGCATTTTTTCGCATTTTGAAGGTTCGAGTGCTGCAACGATCACCCTCGGGATACCGGCCAGAT
This sequence comes from Ignavibacteriota bacterium, assembly GCA_963776895.1. Classification (GTDB taxonomy): domain Bacteria; phylum Bacteroidota; class Ignavibacteria; order Palsa-1295; family Palsa-1295; genus PALSA-1295. Next base: position 544,138 of record CAVZOL010000009.1, read on the forward strand.
CGCTGACCGTCCGCAGCACTTCCTGCCCGGATTTTTGCAGAATTTTCTCGACCCATTCCTTTGCACCAAATCCGATCTCCACTAAGAGCCGTCCACGCTCAGGGAGCAGTTTTGGAGCAAGTTGTGATATTCGCCTATAGAAGGAAAGTCCGTTTGATTCATCCGTTAGCGCAAGCCGTGGCTCGAACCGATTTACCTCCGGTTCAAGCAGCTCGAAATCCACGCTACTGATGTACGGAGGATTAGAGACAATAATATCGAACGCGCGTGGTTGGGTATTCAACCATTCGTCTGAAAAAATATCTTCGGCTTGAAAGCTGACATTAGAGATCCCTAATCATTCGTGCATTCTCCTTCGCAAGCTCGATAGCGTCTTCACTCACATCGATTCCAAGCACGCATGCATTCGCCAAATGTTTGGCGATCGCAAGTGCAATACAGCCGGTGCCTGTGCCGATATCGAGCATTGAAATACTTCCCGGCAATTTTGCCGATTCACGGAGCGCCTGTTCGACCAAAATTTCCGTTTCCGGTCGCGGGATAAGTCGCATCAGGACTAACTGTTGACTGGCAAACCAAAGAATTCCCACTCACCGAGAATATATTGCAACGGCTCCCGCCTTGCGCGGCGATGAATAAGTTCGTGAAATGTCATTTGCCTCCGCAGCAGAGATTTCCTCGATCAAGTTTGAAACGCAATTCTGAGCGGTCCGTGAGCGACATGCGCATGAACCGCAAGATACTCTACATTCGTCCGCACATCTTCAACGCCCGCTGCGATCAGCTTTTGCTCCGCCTCAGCGAGTGATTCCTTCCACGTCATTGCGTCAGCGAATCGAAAAGTCCGGCGAGCTTGCGAGTAGCTTCACGGCGTTCGTATTGGGAGATCGTATCCAATTTCATAGCAAAGCTGGACTGCCCGCTCGCCCAATCGTCATAGATGCGCTTGATAATGCGTGCTTGGCCTTCAATATCCGATTGGCGAACGGTCTCCCCTGCTCCCGTCTCCTGCAAAAGTTCACCGATAGCTCCTTCCGGCGGCGCGATTGCAATAATAGGCCGAGCGGCGCCCAAATACTCATATACTTTCCCCGGAACGATCGCTGAGACTGAAGCCACATCGTCAACAATAAGAAGCAGCGCATCGCTATCGAGCAAAAGCTCCACAGCGCTCGCGTGTGGAACATATTCGATCTTTTCGATCATTGCGCGGACAAGCGGACGGTCGAGCATTTCGTGGATCGGCGCGCCAAATCGTCCGACAAAGCGGAGCGTCATCTTTTCTGGATCGATCTCCTTCCGCTCGATCAGCGATTCGACCGCCTTCAAAAAACTGAGCGGATTGCGCGGGCCATACAGCGAGCCGGAATACGTTATCGTACACTTTGCATTCTTGGAATGCACCGCGCGCTTTTGAATATCCGGTTCCGGAAAATCTCCACTATCGAAGCCATTGGGAATATGGATGAATTTCCCGCGCGGCAATTCGGGATATTTTCGGATTACATCCTGCATAATTCCCCTCCACGCTACTTCGACAAGATTTGCTTCCGTAAAAACCGAGCGTTCCAGTGATCTGTCAATGGCGCGCGGGATGGCCAAGCGTTCCGGCGTGCTCAGAAATCCCGTCCACGGATCGCGGAAACCGGCGACCCACGGTAACTTCGAAATGCGATGCAATCTGCGCGCAACAAGCGAGGGAGTATAGGGCGGCGACGAAGAATAAATTGCGCGCACGGGATATTCCTTCAAAATTTGCCTGCCCTCTTTTACTGCCGAGAGCAGCCAGCCAATTCGTGCATCGGGGATAAAGATCGTGGCGCGAATAAATTCTGCAAGCTTCTCGCTCATCGAGCGTTTCGCTCCGGCTTCTTTATTCACATTGACATCGATGGGAACCCCGCTTGCTTGCCGGTGAATTTTCGGTAGAGATCATACGGCTCGAAGATCGGGGCGCGGCGAATGATAAGATCGGCGGGCAAGTTCTTTCACGAAGAGATTCATCCGCGCGCGGGATATTCCGGGTTTTCCGGCACAAGCGCGATGGGAGTCCAGCCGAACTCGCCGAGATATTTCAGGAATTTGAGTACGCGCTGCACCCCCGGCCCTCCCGCCGGCGGAAAGTAGTACGGAACGAAAGAGAACGTATTTTTTTTCTGGCACGGGCAATTCTCACGCAAGCATGAGGCTGATGCCCCTTCGGCTCGGGAACGTGATTGCCGAATTCCCGCGCAACATCGAGCCATAGCGACATGGCATCCCGTCATGCTCGTGCAACGCCTCCTCATAGGTATCGCCAATGCGGAGCAGCCTTCGTAATTCTGGTGCTACGGCGACATAAAGCATCGTCTTCATCACTCCAAAAGATGATCACTTCATATTTCAGTATCGTCGATTCCATAGTGCACTAATACCTTTCGAATTTGCCTTACTTGATACGTTTTTGCCATTCTTCCTGATTGAGGTTGAAGATTAATTTATCTCGACGTCCGGCCTTCGAAAAAATACGATGGCTACCTCGCGTCCGATCAGAGAATCCTAACCGAAATCGAGTAGGTGACAGAGTTCATCGTAACGAATATTCGCATCCGACCGGGCTGGATAAAACCTGTGATAGAAGCTCTTTGTAATCAGCCATGTGTATTCTAAAGGGTTAATACACAAACGCACCGCTTGTCATTCCCGCGAAAAGCCTGCACATGACCCGAGCGGGGGCGGGAATCAGGTTTGGGGTTAGTTAGTCCCGAAGGGATGAAAGGAAATAGCCGGGGCGTAAGACCTATGATGATCATTGGAACCTTTGGAGATTTTATCTTATTTCCCATGCTTCAATATAAATTCTCTCATCCTTAGACGCTCATGGAAGTTGATTTTCTATTCTCCGACGACGATATTCGCGAAGCTTACTTAAAACTCAAAGCTTTTTCTTACTATGATAAGCAAGACCTAAATTTGAGGATGAGAATAGCAGAATTTGAGGCTTTTCCGACTTTTCAGGAAGAAGAGTTGGGCTTTGAGGCACCAGTTGTCGCCAGGCTTAGAGAGTTAAAGCGAGTATTAGATCAAGAGGATGCAGCTGCCGTCGAAAAATGGATTAGTCAAATCGGTTACATTCGAACCGTTAAGTCATTTACATAATAATGATAATGACGATGAGGCCAAAGTAATCTCTAATCGACGCGAGGCATCCGCTTACATAGCAGAGAGAAGTTTCGATTACTTCGACGGCCCAATCGAGTTATACATTCTAAATGTTCTTTGGATATTAAGAATCGGATATAAACTTGAACAAGAATTCTCCACTTCAATTTATGGGAACCGATTATGGCTCAATTCTTCGGGCAATGTTGCAAGTGGAAAAAGATTGTTCCTCCCCTATGCGCGACAGTATCAATCTTGGCGTGACAACGGCTTAAAAAAGGCGAAAGAAAGCCTCGCCGAGGAGAACGACATTTTAATTCTGAACCTCAATATTCGGAGCTATTACGATTCCGTTCGCTTTAATTTCGAAGAAATGAATGGAGCGCTCAATATCTCTAAGAATTTGAGATTTCTGCATTCTGTGTTTCAGCATGTATATGTGAGGTATTCACAGTTGCATATTGTTAAGGATGACAGCAATGAGCGCGAATATGACTTACACCTACCTGTCGGTATGCCATCGTCCAGTTTGCTTGCAAATTGGTTCATGACCAAAGTAGATCGTACAATTCTCAATAAAATACGGCCCGTTTATTATGGCAGATATGTAGATCGTATCTCTTTCTAGTCTTGCGAGTACGCACTTATGACCTATCTTTTGATCCTTCTTCAATTAAGCATGAATCGATTTTCCAAGAATACTTAAAGGAAATTGTTATTGCAGAACCCAATGGATCGGAACACAGGTTAATCGACCGACCGTCATTGAAGTTCCAAACTAATAAAACAACCGTTTTTTATTTTGATCACAAAGAATCAAGCTCAGTTATTGATAAATTAAAAGACGATATTCGCGCGAGATCGAGTGAATACAGATTCTTGCCCGAAGAGTCTACAATTCCTGGCCTCTTCCACGAAACGGCGTATGAGCTTGTATTTGATGGTAGCTTAGGGAAGCTAAAAACGCTAAAGGATTATAGGGAAAATAGGTACGCACTTTCGGCACTATTAGCCAAACTAATCTTCATCTCCGAGAAGAGCCCCAATAGCCTTGGAGAAGGGATTGAAGCGCAGATACTTACCTTCTTCAGAGGCGTGAATGTTTTCATATATTGGCAATTTTGGGAGCGCATCTTCACATTTTTCTTGCTACGAAAAAATGATGCGGCATTTGCCAAATTTTACAAACACATAATTGCCCAAATAGAGCGTTTACAATTTAAGGATAGTTCCATCGAACTTGAAATGAAGAACGGGCATAGACGACTTCTTGCCATTGCTACTGCACTTGCTCTTTCTCTTACCTCAACAGAGAACATTTATCGCATCTTTAAATTAATTGCAAGAAGAAATCCCGAGTTGAACGATCCTTTCATCGAAGTAATGGCGGGTTCCTTTCGAAAATCAAACATGCTCAGACATGACCATGTGCCAATTTGTCTCCTCAATTATACAAGATGGTCGGATAACTCACGAAATTCCTTGCTTGAGATCGGTCCAATATCAGGATTTAGAGCCAAGTCGTTAGATGTTGTTTTTTCTGAACTTAAGCTACGTTATTCGCCACGTCGCATTCGATTTTATGAGGCAGGTATTGCTTGCGCAAGGGCATTCATCGACACTTCTTCGCCCGACTGTAGTTCACTAAAAATACCTCAAGATCTTAGTTCATCAATCAGGGCGTCGGAGGTACAACATATCTAGAAAAGGCGTTTGACGTTTTTTGGAAAATCAATTATGGTATTGATAATTCAACCCTCTACAAAGAAACGAAAGGACGCATTTTCACGGAAGTTCTCAAAATTGAAAAACGATTGACAATTGATGAATTTCATGTTAACTGCGAAGAGCCAAAAACAAAATTCAAGGTAGCTCTTGCTAACCTTCCCATAGACATAAAGCATAATCTCGGGAATCTCAGTGGCACTTCGCTCTCTGGGAATCATTACAGAGATTTTTCAAGCATTCTGAATCAGGTTGAAGAGGCACAAGTTGATATAGTTGTTCTTCCTGAACTGGCGGTTCCCAGTTCGCTCTTAGACTTAATTGCTGAACGCTCGGCGAAACAGGAGGTGCTAATTGTTGTTGGCCTCGAACATTGGAATATTCGTCAAGTGATTCATAATTATGTACTAACGGTTCTCCCCACAATGATTGACAATATCCAAGATGCGGTTCCAGTGCTTCGTTTAAAGAACCATTATTCTCCTCGCGAGGCATTAGAAATTACTGGATATGGCTGTGATTATGCGCGTCCAAACAACCCTTGCTACCACCTTTTTGCATGGAAGGGATTGTATTTCGCAGTTTTTTATTGTTTTGAGTTGGCGGACGTTAAGCATAGGGGCTGGTTTCGCTCTAAAGTCGATTTGCTCGTTGGCTCAGAATATAACAAGGACACAAACTATTTCGGAAATATCGCAGCTGCCACTTCTCGTGATTTGCACTCGTATTATATCCAGGTGAATACAGCGGAATTCGGGGATTCCCGACTCACTTCACCATCCGCAACAGAGAGTATGAATCTGATTCAAATAAAGGGCGGCATTAATAAGACAATCCTCGTCGGTGAAATTAATGTTGACCTATTAAGGAAATTTCAAATGAAAGAATACGCTCTCCAAAAGGAAGATGAACAATTTAAACCAACTCCACCAAATTTTGAAAGATCATTCGTAAGGGCACGTCAAAATAATCAGATCGTGATTAAGCAAACCGAGGACTGACGCCCCGACTATTACCTACCGTCCTTTCGGGCCTGGGAAAATGTTTCGAATTTCGTGGCGGGCGGAGGTTGGGGAAAAGATGAAATAGGAAAGATGAAAGATGAGGGGATGGAGTGGGCAAAGATGAAGTAGGAATCCGTAGCGGCGGAGAAAGATGAAATGGGGCCACGATTCACGCTATGGCGACTTCGCGGATGTGCCAGATCTCATCGGCTCGGAGGGGTTCGAGCGCTGTTTCGGGTACGATCAGCACATCGATCGATTCACCGATGGCATTGAATACTTCCACGGCATACGCAGCCCGTTTTGCGTCGGACACGGGAATCTGCTCGATGACCGTCGCAACGTCCCCCTTGCGGAGATTATGTGCGGGTATATCTTCGGCAAACGCGATCTGTGAGTAAAGTTCGTATTTCATTATCGTCTGATGTTATCTGGTACGAGCGTTATAAACCGCGGTCCCTCCCCTTTTTCCACGAGCCACACCGTTCGCACCATCAATTGCGTACCGTTCGGGCCGGTCAGTGAGCCGCGTAATCTATAAAGTTCTCCGTCCTCCGTTCGTTCCTGTAACACAGCCTCACCGGGAAGGAGTCGCCCACGTATATGCTCAATGAGTAACTGGTAATCCTGTTTCGTATATCCCGCCAAGCCCAGAAATTTTGATTTATCGCTTTTGGCTTGGGGTTTTAGAAGGTAGTCGCGAACCTTCGCATCCGGAATACTCGCCGATTTAGGGATTATCATCTTTGGCTCTAAAGCTATCTAAGGAGTGGAGCGTTCCTACCTGTAAAGAAAATAATTTTGAATTTTGTGGCAAGCGGGGGATGCCGAAAAGATGAAAGATGAAACGGGGTCATTTATTTTCAATTATTTTTAGAAATCGCTTGACTTCCGGAAAATCCCGTCGTATATTGGTGTGTGATACTATGGGCACCAAGTGTCTGTAGGAATTGTGTTTTTGTGTCATGTTCATTGACAATCTGGCAGTCGGGGTAGTTTTCGTTATGAACGAGTTCTTTGAGAAAAGAATTTGTTGCAACAAATGGCGAAACCAGCTTGGAAACGCGGAATCATCGGGAACTCACAAGAAAGAAAAACGGCACCTATTCCTTTGAGAAAATGGATTCGTTCCTTCCGAACAACATGCGCCCGCAACCGTTAGGGGTAATGCCATGCGCCGGGAACAAACCCTGCTCAATCTTCTCTTTACTCTATATGGAATCCTTAGTCATTACCCCCGAAAACAGCGAAGACCTTTCAATGCTGAAACGGCTACTCGATAAACTTCACTTTCCCGTTCGCGTCCTAACCGACGAGGAAAAGGAAGACATCGGCCTCGGCATCCTCATGATGGAAGCGGATCGCAACGAGCAGGTTTCGCGCGAAGAGATCATGGCGAAGCTCTCTCGCTGATGCAGGTCGTATTTCTCGGCAAGTTTTCCCGCGATCTTGACGATCTCACCGACGCTGATTTAAAGTCGTCCGTCATGGAAATAATTCAAACGCTCGAACAAACTCGCTCGCTCTCAACTGTTTCTGGTGTTAAAAAGATGACCGGTTCCAAAAACGCATTCCGGATTCGAGTTCGTGATCATCGCATCGGATTCTATTACGAGAATGGAATCGTCGAGCTTGCAAGGTTCCTTCATCGAAGCAAAATTTATAAGGTCTGGCCTTAAAAGCATCCCGCCGCATCTATAAGGAAGGTTCTTCTACTCCACCTTACTTATCCTCCGCACAATCGTCTGATCTCCGATATGGCACACCAGCACGTATGAACCGGGCGCGAGCAATGCGATATCCATCGCCGCTGTCGAGGATGGAAGTACGTTCCCGGTCATTACACTTCGGCCAATGGCGTCGTACAGTTCGATCAAAAGAGGAACTGCGTTCGCGTTTTGCACAAATAATTCCTCTCCCGCTGGGTTGGGATAAATGGAAATTCCATCGCCTTCGGGGAGCAGCGCAGGCAATGCCACGGCGCTCAATGCGCCGAGTGTTTTCACCGCCCAGTGATTGTCCTCGTTATCTGTCGCGCATAGCGAAATCGCTTGCGAGCCAACATCGATCACGAAACTTGGTAACTCTACCCAGCTTGTCGCCGGCTGCGTTGTATTGGGCGTGAATAGCGCTGTACCGAGTACAATCGGGTCGGTCGCAGGTGCAGTAGTTTTCTGGACAGCAAAATTCGCTGAATTACCGTTGCTTGTGAGCGAAGTCAATGTCCACCCTGACGGAGCAAGGTAGCCGGCATATCTGACAATGGAAGAATCCCAGCTATACACTGCCTGAATAGCGGTGATAGAAGGCCACAGCGAATCGATATTGATCGTGGAACTGATATTCACTCCAAG
>CAVZOL010000010.1:0-1354493 GCA_963776895.1 Ignavibacteriota bacterium
ATGAATTGCCTGGCTGAAGCAAGAAGTGAACAAATATCCGAGCCAATTTGAAACGACGTGCCGGGAAACCCTTTCCAAGCTCGAGAAGGAACTCGAAGAAAGCAGCATGGACACGCAGCACCAGACGTTCGAAGCGCTCTCGAAGGCGGCCGACTGGCATCAGAAGAAAGCGCAGACGACCATGAACACGGCGCTCGAGCGCGTGCTCGAACAATCCAGTGCGGCGCTGGAACGCAGGGCCGGCGAAGTTTCGAGCATGGTGGCTTCCGAACTCGATCACTACCGGCGCAGCTACGTCGAACACAGCCAGGCGGAGATGCAGGAGCTGGCGAGGGAGATCGTGGACCAGGAACGGGCACGGCTCTCGGAATCGGGAGAGATCGCGAATGCGACGTTCACCGATCGCGTGAACCGCACCGTCATGATTCTTGCGGCAGTTCGAAGAAGCCTCCCGGGACACCGCGGAGAAAATGCGCTCGGACACGGAATATGAGCGCGAAAAATCTTTCGCTAAATTCCAGAAGAAACTGGACGAACAGATTTCGCACGGCGTGGAGCAGGGCCAGACGTTCCTGCAGTCCCAAATGGTGCCGATGATTGAAGCGTGGCCGTGGATCGCGAGGCGGAAAAGCTCGACTGGATGCTCCAACTCCAGAAAGCCACGGAAGAATCGCTGGATACTTACAAAGCGCGCCTGGAAAACGCCACAAACTCGTGGCTGGTGGCTTCGGCGACGATGCTCGGGCAGAACTCCCAGGCCGTGATCGATACGCTGGCGAAGGCTGCCGAGGCGCGGCTGCGCGAAACGTGCGGTCAGGTCCTGGCCGGGATGGGCGACGTGCTCAAGGAACGGTTGCGCGGTATCTCCGCCGGATTCCACTCGGAACACGACGACTTCATCAAGCATAAGTAGTTTTTCGCTTTCCTTCTTCGCCAACAATCCTGCCGCCGCTGAACTTCCGCGAAAGTCGCCACATTTCCGAGCAGAGGTAACATGACGGTATAATGCTGAAACATATGTCGAACCAGTCTTATCTCAGCGTGTGGAGCAAGGATTTTTCCGAAGAGCGCATGTTGGGGGAGTTTCTGAAATTTCTCGAGACCGTTCCCTATTCCTCGACGAGGCCTGGGTTTAGCTATCTAGTGATCCGCGCGGTGAGCGCCGCGGAAACGCCCCTGCTGGAGCATGACCTGCGCAGGACTCCTTTGAACGCCGAGGGCGTTATCGAACTAGCGCGAGAGGGATTGCATAGCGATTCTGCCTTTGACGTGCAGTGCTTTTGCGATCTTTGGATTTACGATCGCACCGGCGAAAAATGGACGCGGCAGCCGCGAGCCCCGTGGAGATCTCTTGCTTTGGACCCGATTACGATGATGGGTTCTGGCAAGAAAACGGACATTTCATGGCGAATTTTGGCTTCGAACACGTGTTTACGGGGCACGCGGGGCTGCTGGGCATCCGTCAGATTCTACCGCCCGCGGCGCAGAGCCCTGAGGAAGCGCGCTTTCTGGAGAGGTGCTGGCCTGGCCAGAAAATTTGCAGACCTACCGGGAGAAGACACGCGAAAATATCCTTCTCTTCGACTGGGTGGGGCGGATTGAGAAAGCTTTGCCCGTGGAGAGGATCCGGCTATGGTCCAGGGCGAGGAGAATTTCGAAGCGCGGTTGGAGGAAATTCTCACGGCCCACTAAGTCCTTCCACGGCACGGACACGCCCTTCTCTATAAAAATTTCCATTAACAAAATTCATGCAAATGGCGAACTGGGGCGAGAATTGTCTGATACGCATTGGGCCTCGGGTGGTGTGGCATTGGGAACGCGAGATCACGAGAGCCGTACCCGCGTTTGTGCGGTAGAATTCCGTTGACAGGTATGGCGAAGACGCATCGCTAATCCAACTCTGTTATGAGCGCTATCGCACAACCGGTTACCAATGCGGCAGCAAGGCCCGAGAAGAAGCCGTCGGGCTGGGACCAGCTGAAGCTGCTAATCCCTACGTGGCGCGGTATCGACGGATGACGGCGCTGGGCCTTTTTGCGCTGCTGATGACCGGAATTGTCGGATCGCTGCCCCAGTTAATCATCGGCATCATTACCGACTGCCTGGAAGGGTCGCCAAAGCCCCTCGCCACGCTGACCGGCACTTCTCGCGCCGTGCTGCATCCCCTTTTACTCTGTATAGCCCCTCGAATCGCCACGCCCTGGGAATGTTCTGCGCGGTGCTGGTCGCCGTGATGGTGGTGAAGGGGTTCTGCTGTTCTGGACGCGCTGGATCCTAATCGGCATCTCGCGGGAGATCGAGTTCGACCTGCGGAACGATCTGCTGGAGCGGCTGGTGCGGATGGAGCCGGAATTTTACGTGCGGAACCGCACGGGCGATCTAATGTCGCGCGCGACCAACGATTTGAACGCGGTGCGCATGGTGCTGGGGCCGGGCATCATGTACACGGCGACGACTATCGCGACGATGGTGCTGGCGATCTATTTCATGCTCAAGCTTTCGCCGACCCTGACGCTGTGGGTGCTGATCCCGGTGCCGTTCGTGGTGGTGGCGGTGCGCTATTTCGGGCAGACTATTTTGACGTGAGCAATACGCAAAAACTGAGTCAGGCGTGACAAAGAACAATAAAAATACGTATTGCTCTGCGCGCGTTGGCGTCGGGCTTTGACTGACCGTATTGACGCGAATTTTTTTCTCTCCTAATCGTGCGCCGAAGCTTCGCGTGATCGATTCCAAGAGCGCTTTGGCATCTGCCATATCCGCGTAAGTTGTGAACGTACGCTGCGCGGCAATATAACTAAGCGAAACGATGCTCGCTCCATCAGCTATCGCATCGACTGCGAGCGCGCCATGTATCAGCCGGTGCAGCGAGAGGCCGCTTACGTCCAGCGTTTTCAGGAACCAATCGTAATTGGCTTTTTCATATTTCAATCCTTTGCGAATATTTTGCGACATCCCAACGGAATGCACGAAAAAATTGAGCTGCCCCAAGTTTCTCTTTCGCTTCTACAAAGCAAGCCTCAACTTCTTTACTATTCGAAACATCGCACTGAATGAGCGGCGCATCGCCAAGCAATTTCGCAAGCTCTGCAGGTTTACCGACACGAAGCGCCACAGCGACATTACTGATGGCGAGTTGCGCGCCTTCACGGTGCGCCGCAAGCGCAATTTGCCAGCCAAGGCTCGTTTCGTCCAGAGGACCGAATACGATTCCCTTTTTTCCTTTTAGTAATCCGTAAGATTTTTCAGCCATGCGTATTCAAACAAATATACTTCACGAGAGTTACATCTACGCATCCGTTTGCGATCCAAATTCATGAAATACCAGCCCCGTGAGAAGTTTTGGATAAAAATAGGTGGTTTTTTGCGGCATGAATTCGCCGCGTTCGACGACAGCCTGCAGTTCACTGGGGCGAACTGCCCGCAAGAGAAATGCCGCATCCCATGCTTGCTCTTCCTCCATTTCATCTAACTCACGGAGCGTATGAGGATACAGCAGATTTACCCGCTCATCGATGCTCTGCGCGAAAGGCCAAGCAACGGAATGAAAATCTCCTCCTCTATTCGCTCCGCCGCCGGTTTGACAAAATCACGTTGCAACAAACGGGCATCCCGCAAGCAAAACCCATTTAGGATCCTCATTAAATTCGATGAGGGTTAATGCGGCGTCGTCGCGCTCTAATTCTGCCGTGCCCTCTTCGCGGCTTGCAAACATAAGTAGTTCGAATGCTCGCGTAACCGATCCAACATATGGTATTGATTAAATCCTGCAACATCATGCACAAGCCGGTGCGTGGGCAATATAACCGCACCCTCCGATTGTAAATTTGATAGGAACATCATGACATATTCTCCGCCCCTCACCTCTGGATGTTTCTCGTGAAATTCCACTGCTGTCTCATAACGATGGTGACCGTCGGCAATAATCACAGGCAATGGTTCGAGTAACGCGTGAAATACGTTCCATCATCGCAGGGTCCTCCAATCGCCAGCAAAATATGCCGCACTGTTTCACCGGATGGAAGCATCTCATCCACATCGGCTAAGGGAGGAAACACCATTGCAGGTTCCAACGATTGGTCGAACAAAAAGCTTGGATCGGAAATAAGACCAAAGATCGGCGAAAAATTTGTGCGTGTATGCTCCATAAGTTCGAGCCGGTCTTTCTTGGGCCAATCATGGGTGCGCTCGTGTGGGATCACTTCCTTTGCGGAATATGGACTAACCTTTATTCTTCCGATCACTCCAGATCGAGTAACCTGCTCGCCATTCGGTTTTTTAAAGACCTGATGATACACATAAAAAGCGGCACGCTCTTCCCGCTTTAAGATTCCCGAACGTTTCCATTCCGTAAAATACTTCTCCGCGCTTCGATATGGATCGGCATCGCGGCTCCATTCAAGACGAATCACATTGTGGGGGTCGCGCGCATACAAACGATTGCGATAATCCTGCGAAATGACATCATACGGCGGCGATGTGACATTCTCGATCTCACATTCGAGGAATTATATCGCGTACCAAAAAAGGGAGAAATTCCGGCATAGACTGAGATTCGTAGAGATTTTTGAAAGATTTATGAGATGGGTTTTCAAACGTGATAACCAAGTTCTGAAAGTGTCCGCTTATTTTGCCGCCAGTCCGTTTTGGTTTTCACATGAAGTTCGAGATAAACAGGATGAGCCAGAAACCGTTCGATCTCTTTCTGGCTGCTCGCCTAATGATTTTAAAGCCATGCCGTTCTTTCCGATAAGAATCGATTTTTGCGTGTCCCGTTCAACGATCACCTCTGCGCCCACAAACCATTTCCCTGCCTCTCGTTCTTTGAATTCGGTAATCTCCACTTCGGTCGAATAGGGAATTTCTTCTTTGAATTTCTGAAAGATCGCTTCGCGAATAAGTTCACCGGCAAAAAATCGGTCGTTCTGATCGCTTAATTGCTCCGAATCGAAAAATGGCTCGGTTCCGGGAAGATACTTGCGCAGCGTTGCGACTAATTCTTTTATATTGTAATCTCTTAGCGGCAGAAATAGGAACCAGCTCTTCGAATTCAACCTGATCGCCGTAACGCTGCAAAATGGGAAGCAGCTGCTTTTCCTATCTTTGAGGAGGTCGCTCTTCGAAAGCGCAAGGACCATCGGTTTTTCTCCCGCGATCTTCTTGTATTCGTTCCATAATGCCGGCAGTGCACGATCCCACGGCAGATTTGCTTCTGCAAGAACGAGAATAACATCGGCATCCGCGAACGAGCGGCGCACTTCATTGAGCATCGCTTTGATGGAGCAAGGTCGTCGGGCGCGGCATGATGCCGGGGGTGTCGAGAAAACGATTTGCTCTTGCGGCGTAGAATAGATCCCGAGCACGTCGCTTGCGTGTCGTTTGCGGTTTGCGCGAAACAATCGAAAGCTTCGTGCCGAACATGGCATTCATCAGCGTGGATTTCCCAGCGTTCGGAATACCAACAATGGCGCAGTATCCAGCCCTAAATTTTCTTTTCAATGTATAACGTAAATTTGTATTTCATTATAGCTGCTTCATTACTCTCGGTTCGACGCTGCATGTTGGTCATTGCCTGCTCTGGGGTTTCCGTTTTATACAGCGCCTTCGAAACTTCATCTTCGATGATCGCCTCCACATCCAGCCATTGTGGAATAACGGGCGTCATTCGCGCGTGAGCAAGCTGCCCGGTAAACACTCTCCCTTCACGCCGATGGAGATAAAAGGGATCGGATTGAGATCTCACGTCTGCAGGATATTCGTTCACGCTTCCGCGCAAATGCAAGCTCGTTATCGGGCCGCGTAATATATTCAAGAAACAATTCAGCCTCGCTGCTTCATTGCGCTCTTTGCATTGAGAGCAAGATATTCGCCGCCCGCAAACGATTCTCCTTATGCCCACCGTTACCGGGAAATAATTCTGTATGCCAATCGGAACGGCGCATTCGCAAGACTGTGGAAGTAGCCACGAACCACTAAACCAAATGCCGAGTGTGCCGCGGATAAACGCATCATCGAGGTTTTTCTGAGTTTCCATGATACCATAATTCAACTGATCCACATAAAAACGAAGCGCTTCTATGTTCTGCGGCAGGTTCATCGTAGGATGCCCCAAGCTATCGAACAGTTCGCCACCATTCGACCACACATAAGGCAGAAATTTCTTGTAAAGTCGATGTTGATCTGGGCCGTTAACGCCAATCCCATGCGGGCCAATGGCTTCCGCAGATGATTGCATTGTTTGCCAATTCCAAGAAGCGGTTACATGTGACCCATAAGTCACATGCGAAGAATCTGCGGCACTATGAAGTAAGTCGTCATTAACAAAGATAACTCTTGTATCCAGCAGCCAGGGAACAGCGAAATAATGGCTGTTCCACATTCCCGAAGGAAGCGCATAGTGCGGCGCATTTGCAAATCTCTCCATGATCGCGTGGCTGGTGCCGACCCCGGCACCAGAATCCAGCAGTAGCAACACTCCACTGGATGAGAACTGTGCCACCCAATCGCTGCCAAGTTCGAGCACATCGGGCGCTGTCTCGGAATTAAATCCGGCCATGAGCTTTGTTTTGCCATCGGCCCAGCTTAACTCGGTCACTTCAACGGGAATTTCGGGATGCTCGCAATGAAATCCGGCAAGCAGCGAATCCATCGCCGCGCGCTGCGCAGGTTCCGACCAAAAATGCGAAAATCGCAATACCCCGGGTGTGATGCCACGATTGCAACTTAAAGCAACGATAGAGAATAGAAATAGACTGAAGACTCGGAACGAGATACGCTTCGTGACTCTCATATCCTTCTGCTATTTCGTCGTAAACGAAATAAAGCTGATAAGCGCCGTGATAATAACCATGATATTTGTGATCACGCTGATGGCCTGAAAAAATACATTGAGTGCGCGGCCGCTGACCATAATTGTATCGCCGGGTTCGAGCAAGGGATTTTGCGAGAGATCGCCGTTATCGCGATAGGCTTCAAGGTTGTAGGTTTCCACGCGCTTTTCCGAGGCGGTATCCGCATGAATGATCCGAATATCGACCAAGCGAGCCTGCGCGGTCGGGCCACCGGCGAAGCTCAGAAGTTCTACAAGCGAAGTCGAGCCCGGCACGCGATAATGCCCCGGAGAACCCACGTACCCCCAGAGATTAACGTCGATCTGAATCTCACCGCCGCGCATGACGCTGTATATGGCCATGTTGGGTGTCGTGGGATTGAGCGGCTGGCTCGCGCCCGGCCCGACCTGACCCGGCACAAGCGGCTGTTGTTGAGCATGCGCCGGACTAAAACCAGCGATAATCAACAGCGCCGAGAGAACGACTATAGAAAATTTCATTGGTACAAAAAACGCTTAGTTACCTTTAACGGAGCAAGTCTGCATTACGGTTCTACCATAAACTCTGTCCAGGTCGAAGTGGAGCCTCCATTCGGCTCGGTCCATTTCACCCTCCATTGATAAGGCACGCCCGGAACAAGCTGCGTGGCACTCATCGGATACTGTATCGTCTCAGCGCTTTCAAATCCTTCTTCGAGCGCTGACCAGACATATTCCAGGTTATCGAGCCGTTAAATGATGATTTGATACTCTCCACCATTATTCGGATCCTGCCATAACAACTGAGGCGGTTTCCCGTGCAGCGTATCCGTGCCATTCGGGCTAAGAAGCTGCACGCGCTGCGCAAAAGTGAACGAAGCAGCAAGCCCCACTTTCGTAGGAAGGCTATAGGTAACTGCGTTGGTCGGAGCGCGATACAACGCCTGAAGCTGATAGTAGTAGGTCGCTCCCGGCGAAATACCCAGTGTGTCACTATAGGAGGTGTCGAGCGGCTCGATAAGTTGATCGCTGCTTTCGATGTCGGCAATGATCGCTCCGTGCGCAAGAATTCCGTTCGATCCAACGCTCGAATCGCCTATGGAACGATAGAGAAGATAACCGGTCGTCTTGCCGGTCGGATCGGATCTCCATTCGAGGTCAATGGCGTCTTCAACCCCAACATCGGCATAAATTCCTTGATCGATGGTATCGGGCGGAACGCTGTTTGGAACGAATACCGGTTGCGGTGGCGTGATCGTTGGTTCCTGCGGCGCGCTGCACGCCGAAAGCAGAGCGGTAAGGAAGCCCATTCCAGCGATCTTCATACTGTTATTCACCGGTGGTATCCTTCTTCAAGATGTTATCGAGATCGGCAGAAAAACTGAGCCGGTTCTCCGGTCCAAGCGCATTGTTGATCGAGAGCGAATAATTAATGTCGATCTTATGCTCCCAATTATATCCCGCTCCGGTGGTAAATTCCCCCTGATCGAGACCGACGCGAAGTGAGATATTCTTTTCATACGTCATCTCCAAACCGAAACGGGGCTGGGTAGATTCATTGAGGATAAAATCCGAGGAAACCGTCGCTACGGAATGAATAACGGGGATTGGCTGCGCGTATGCAATACCGCCGGTGACCTGCATGGGAATGATCTCGGTTCGCTGGGTGCTCCAGGCCAGTTGTGTGCCGGCAATATCCGTTACGGACACACCGAACGAAACGTTACCAAGCGAAGGATTTAGCAAAAATTCCCCGAGTGAAAAACGGAGCATCGCGCCGCCATCGACCCCAATAGCGTTCGCCGTGCCAAAACTCCCGATGGCCTGATGAATGATCTTGAAATTAATTCCGATTGGCACATCGATCGTTTCTTTATAATAGAGCCATCCCCAATCGAGCGAGAGCTTATTATCCCGCGCAACGCTGAGGATCACCGCATCCTCGTTGTCGCTGAAATAATTCGGCGCGCTGCCGTATAGTTCCTCCACCATCTGCTCGCGCTCGTCGGTGACACCAACATTTGTGAGATCGGGCGTTTGCGCAAGATCGCCCACGGAAAGCCGGGTCCAATTCAATGCCAAAGTGATGTCCTTCATCGGATAGGTAAAGCCAAGTTGATAGAAATCGGCAAGCGAATTACCCGGCGTACCATATTCTGCAGAATACATAAAACCAACCAGCCGGTCCGGGATGAGCGCTACACCTGCGGGGTTCCAGTGAAATGCGGACTCATCGTTCGCAATCGCGGTATAAGCGCCGCCCATCCCAAGCGCGCGGGAACCTACGGGGATCTGGAGAAATTCACCGGCGTAAAGATCCTGCGCTTTCGCCTGGCCAGTCATCGCAAGCAAAAGCAAAATCCCGATCGTAGAGACGCGCCACCGGCGCGTCTCTATCCCAATGCGGGTGCGCAAATGCCAGACTGAGACGCGCCGGTGGCGCGTCTCTACGGGGGACAATATGTTATCGTAGGCGCGCAAATTTCCCCTTTAGTTCTTGTGTTGAATTTGTGGTGGCGACGGTCAGCCGGTAAAAATAAACGCCATTGGCGCATTCCGCCCCCCCATCATCGAGGCCGTTCCACCAGACCTCATGATAGCCAATGCTCGTTGGCGTTCCTGTGCCGCCTTGCAAAAAGCCAAAGGTGCGGGTCGGATCGGTGGATGGAAAGCTCATGGTTCGAATACGCCGGCCAGCCACGGTATAAATATCGAGGCTCACCGATTGTGCATACGCGATGCCGTTGATCTGGTATGCGATAAACATCTGCACTCCGGTGAACGGGTCTGGGAACGAACCAAGTACGGTCACACTGAATTGATTTGAAACGCGAACGTCCACTTCTTTGGGTGGCGAGTTCGTCAGCCCATCGTTGTCTGTCGTTTGAATGGTGATCGCATGGGAACCGCTCGATAGAGATGGCTGCATCGTGAGATTTACCGTCGTCAGCGTCCTGCTCGAATCGAGCATGGTGTATTGTGAGGGTTGCAGCACGCGGTTGTCCAATTTAACAATAGTTTTTCCGGGCGTAATATCAATGCCGTTGGCATCCTGAAGCACAGCATCGATCTTCGGCTGCGGCGGAACTTCCCCATTGTTGATAAAGACCTGTCCCTCGACCGTCATATCCACAACTGGCGGAATTTTATCCGTATTATAAGCAATAGCAAACGTTCCAAGATTGGTAATAACCGCTGTGAGCTGCGTTGGCGTTGGGCGCGAGGTATGCAGGATCGTCCATAGTTTCGTCCGGTCATCCTGACGGTAAATAAAGAAACTGTCGTTCGCACGAAGCTTAATGAGGGAATCATTCAGGTTCAGCTTTACCGTAAGCGTTGCCGTTCCTTGTGACGAAGGCGTAAGCGCCATCGCACCGAGCGAGTCACTGGTAATACGCAAGCTCGAATAACGCACACCTTTATCGGTGTACATATTCAGAAAATGAATATCCGGCTGTGTAGTCGTGGCGGTAGTGTATTGCCGCACCACACCGATGACATCGGCACTTATATTCCCTTCGGAACCCGGAGGCAAGCTGAAAATTACTTCGTCATTATTGAAATAGGCCGGGGAGGAAGTCTGTCCATCCAGCGTAGTTCCCAACGCCGCCTGATACGCAACGGCACCCGGAGCATAAGCGAGGGGAAGCGTGGTGTCATTCGTCGTAGTACTGTCGCGCAAATTCAGTGGACCATTTCCTGCTTCCGGGCTGACCGCAACTTCGAGCGCAACCGAATCGAGAGACGTCGTGGGAAGTGGGATGCTTACCAAGGTGTCGCCATGCGGAGAAATTTCGCTTACCGTAGTACTACCAAGAAGCTGCGGAACTCCTGTATGAACATTCAGGAGCGAAGCCGTCGCTGCATTCACGGGAGACGACCCCCAATTATAGACCAATTCGTTCCACGCAAGCCCGTTCTTTGTAGATGCATATTTCCCGGTGACCGTGCGGTGATAGATATCCTTATCAACCGAGGGATCGCTTGCTGCGCCAACAACGATATAGATCGAATCCGAGGTGATATTATCGCTCCCGGCAATGAGCGTAACGGTAGCCACAATTTTATTTCCTGCGTTGAGCGCAGTCGCCGGTATTACGACATGATACCTGTCGGAAACCGGAGTCATGGGCATCGGTGGTAATGCTTGTGCTGTGACTACCCCATTTGCGCTTTGTGTATAGATCGAGATGTTAGCCGTTACGCTGGTGATCGGCTGCGGCGTTTGCACGGCGGCACTGAAATCGACGGGAACTCCGACCGGAAGCGGGTGAGGCTCGAAATCAAGTTCAGTTACGCGCGAGGCGGTGATCGTTATGTCTTCCGCCGTAGCTGCAAACTGATTCGTGGATTTATCGTACACGATGGCGCGGTACGTTCCAAACGGCATCGTTACCACCGGGACATTATCCGTGAACGAAAACGTTCCGTTTGTAACCGGGATATTATCCACGCTATGCGGCGGCGAGAGCGGACTGAGTATATCGTTTGCAAGCTCGATGTAAGCTACGCCATTCTGAATGGAACTGGCGCCTGTCAACTGGACCGTCCCTCCCGGCTGAAGGACGCGGCTGGAAACGGTAAGACCGGCCGTGTTGCTCGGATAAACCGGCGAAAGCATGGGATCGCCCAAAAAATGATAACAATAGACAAGCGTTGGCGGAATAAGATCGCCCGGAAGCCCTTCCGCCAAAAAATCCATTTTTGCATTGATGATGCGCTCCGCGATCGGGCCACCTATGGAATCATAAACGCGCGCGACTGTCGCATCCGCCAGGCGCGCATCGTTCGATTCCCAACCATAACTTGTAGTTCCCAGCGCCGCGATCGAGCCGGCGCTTGCAATATTTTGTAGGGCATTGAGAATACCCGGGCTTGTACCATCGTAGGTCGCGGTGAAGCACGTCATACTCATCACGAACGGGTATCGAGCATTATTCGTAAAGCCGGTAACCTGGGAATTTGTCAGAAACGGCGGGCCGCTGGTGTCATTGATCGGGTCGTCCCAGATAGCCGCCCCGCCATGACCGAAATACCCGACAAGTCCCAACCCGTTATTGACATTATCGAACAAGGTCTCGCCCGTTCCGTGATAGGGCGAAGTGGGAACGGTCGATTGCCGTAGTATGCTGACACGTTCCGGCAGGGATTGAAGCAAAATGTTATCGATATCGCTATCGAAACTCCCTCCGGCTCCGATGAACAGCGCGCGATCTTTCCAGTTGCCGGGCGTAGCCGGATCGGCTTCGAATTGTTTTAGTTTTGCGATGTAAGCAGCATCGTCATTGATCGTCGTAGTAGCAAGCCGGCCAATTACAAGGTCTGGCACAAGGTCCGTGCTGTCCAGCATAGAATACCAGGCATCAGCGGCCACATCGCCTTCGAGATAAGCCTGAATATAGGGTGCGGGAACCTGATCGTTCGGATAATATTGCTCCGGGTCGTCGGTGCCTTCATGCGTCACGCCCACTAACAGCACATATTGTGGAGGATCCTGCCAATTATTATAGGCATAGGTTAAAAAATTCTTTATCGCCACCATCGACGGGCTGCCATAATGGAATTCATCGTAAATATTTGCGACATCGATCAGTTGAGTGGAAACATGGTTGGTGCTCGCGCGGTAACTCTGTAGATCCTGGAGTGGTACGTGCGCGCCATTATTTCCTTTGGGAAGATGATCGCTGTTGGTGATGATTATATATTTCCCAGAATTAGAGGGCGACGCAAGGCCGGCAAAATTATCCTTCTGATATTTGTAAGGCTTGAGCATATCCGAATCTGTGACGGCGATAAACTGATCTGCGGCACTCGTAATATTGACTTGAAAAATCGCCTGTGTGCTCCGCGCCACATTAGGATTCGAGATAAAAACGACATTCGAGATCTTCGAGACGCCCTTTCGGTAAATGGAAACATCCGTCTGATCGAAATTTTGCAGCGTAAACTGGTACAGGCCTGCCGTACTATATTGTGGCGCGCCAAATGTGATCGAGTCCTGATAGGCATAATACATTCTATCATATCCGATCTCGATCCAATTAAAGCCAAAACGGCAGCCGGCGGTCGGCGTCTGTTTTTGCTGCGTGACCGTTATAGAGATCGGAGGAATGCCACCCGTAGTATCCGCAGGATTTACACCCAACAACTGCGCTGTTGGGATGTAAGATACGAGCTGCGAAGCCGTATCCGTCGAAAGAAATTTCAGATTTTGGCCGCTCCAGATCCCGTGCAAGACACTTTGCCCGTTAACGGAGATCAACGCGTCCTCTTCGCTATCGACATACGGCAGCGGATTGCCTTTGTCGTCGGTTGCGCCTTGCACGTAATCGTCAATGCCGTGAAGCGCGACCCGGAACGAAACAGGCCGGTTTGCACGCACATCAGGGAACGGAACGATCGTCTGCGCAGTGTACGTCGAGGGATAGATTCCGTCGGTTCCCACAATTCCAAAAAACCAGTGATCCCGCAGCTCCGTTAGCTGATCGACATCGGTCACATCGAGCGGATCAAATACATTATCCTGCTCAAAGTGGATCTTCGTGGCAAAGGAACTATCTTTCAGATCGACATACGCGCTATCGTTCGTTTCTGGATACGGTGTGCGGACCGCTGTGCGTATTTCGCCCGATTCCTCCGCCATGCGCTTCACGCCCGTCACCGGGATCGGCGAGTAATGACTTCCCCAAACCAAATAATAGATATTATCTTTAGTGTCCGGATCGAAATAAAAATCTCCGAGCGTGTCCGGCCCTTCATAACGTTCCATGTTGCCGAAGAACTCGAAATAATCGTCGGTATGGAATGTCCCATCCTGATAAATATCGGACACATACACGGCCACCTGCTGTCCCTTGTTAATGATACGAAGCGTTGCGGGATTAATGATGCTGGGATTGATGCCAAAGTTCTGGAGGTCACTATACGTGATATGATAGATCCCATCCTGCCGTATATACATGCGATAGACATTCCCATCGTCGGACTGAATACCGGGAAGCTGCTGAGCATCGTTAACGGAAAGTGTCTGCATCCCTTTGCTCTGGCTTTTGGTAGCTGCGAGCCGGGATTTAAATACAGAATTCGAAACTTTGAACGGCTCGCTTACATCCGTCACCGGCAAGGACGATAGCCCTGCCGGATCGGTGATCTGAAGCACGATCTTTTTCGCCGAGCGAATGGAGGACGGTCCTGTTTTATCGAGAATACCCAGTTCAAGCCGCGAAATATCTGCCGCGCGCATGGTTCCCATTAATCCAAGCGACGCATAGCCGATACCGTGGTGCGCAGCCGTCACAGGCTTCGCTCGATGAACCGATCTCCCAGGTTTGCCATCGAACGCAACATCCTGGATCAGCCCACCGGTGAGATCGAGCTTGTTTGCGGTTACGTTTGCATCGTCGTGCGAAAGGACAGTTACGCTCGCGCGGCGCGATACGCGAAGCGGGATAGCGATTGAAGCGAGTGGGTCGCCACTTCGTATCTGTCCGGAAATTTGGCGAAGATGAAGCGCCTTTTGAATGGTATCGAACTTCGGACTCGGCAGAGTAATTTCGAGCGTCACGGTATTACCCGACCGCTTTAGCTCCCGAACGTGAACGCCTCCACGCGTCGTAGGCGATACTGACACATACGCGCGAACGGATGTAGCGATTATCAAAAAAGTAATCGCAATGGCAAACCCTACGCATCGCCGCCGATGCTTGCTTGTCAGGTAATTTTTATGGCACATGGAACGCGGCCAGAACATCGAAAAGAGGATTCGATCTCATAAGTGGCTCTTGCTCTCAGAACTCCAAACGCGGGGCAACGCTGGCAAACCGGAGCAATGGAAGGTCATGGGTGGTCAATCACCCACAATACTCCATATTACTACACAAAAATGAACGAAGTTCAGTTCATTCCCAAAAATCTTATTTGCCGGGATCCTCCACCATACGGGCACAAGAAGTGGCCCAGCCCTGTTTCGCTACCCCACTTCACGGATGATCGATCATCATGGATCATCGATCATCCGTTAGAAAATGGAGAGGTGCAGGAGTGGTTTAACTGGGTCGCCTGGAAAGCGGCTGTACGTTAATAGCGTACCGATGGGTTCGAATCCCTCCCTCTCCGCTGTTTGGCAAAGATGAAAGATGAAGTATGAAAGATGAAAATAAGGGGAAAATTCAGGCGATTCGTAATTTACCGCCTGAACTTCAGACCGCCATTA
The DNA here is from genome assembly GCA_963776895.1 of Ignavibacteriota bacterium. Lineage (GTDB taxonomy): Bacteria > Bacteroidota > Ignavibacteria > Palsa-1295 > Palsa-1295 > PALSA-1295. The sequence continues at coordinate 15,021 of CAVZOL010000010.1, forward strand.
ATGGCTTAACCGATATACAACTCGACACTCCTTATCGAGAAGGCGGTTGGACCCCGCGCCAAATTGTGCATCATATTGCCGATTCTCATATCAATGCATTCGTCCGGATGAAACTCATTCTTACCGAGGACGCTCCGCATCTCAAAACCTACGATCAGGACCTGTGGGCAAAGATGAAGGACTACACGTATGATATTACCCCCTCGCTTGCAATAGTCTAGGGTATCCAGGAACGCATGGCAAATCTGTTAGAGGATGCCAGCGAAAGCGATTTCGTGGAAATCGCGAACCATCCCGATAACGGAGTAATGACACTCCAGAATTTGCTCGATATGTATGCGGAGCATGGCAGAAATCATGTTCAGCAGATCATGGGATTGCGTAAGAAGATGGGCTGGTAAGATTCCCGTATATCTTACGCCAGCTTTTTCCGGAACCTGCAGCGAACTGAGCGTTAATATCGCCCCTGCAAATGAATAAGTGCCAGCACTTGCGGCCATAACTCCCGAAGTCCCGCGCCGCGAAGGAAGATGCCGCGAATAATCTCGAAGAAATACCGAAGCGGCAAAAGGTATGTGAAGATCTGAATGAACTGTCGGCATATTCTCGATCGGGAAAATAAATCCCGATAGAAAGTTCATTGGCAGCACCACAAAAATACCGTCGTCATCATGGCTTGCTGTTGCGTCTGCTGACGGTTGAAACAAACAGCCCGAGGCCAAGCGTGGTAAGAATAAAGATGACAGAAAGCACCGCCAGCAATAGGATGGAACCGCGGATCGGAATACCGAGAATAAGCGTCAAGCCGGCCAGCGCAAGCACGATGTCGATGATACCGATGATCGTAAACGGCGCAAGCTTACCAATAATAATCTGCCATGTTTTTATCGGCGTTACAATAAGTTGTTCCAGCGTTCCGCGTTCTTTTTCTTTTACAATGGCAAGCGCCGTAAGTAAGACCGTCGCTTGCGTAAGGATCGTCCCAAGCAGACTGGGCAAAATATAATTCCGGCTTTTCAGATCGGGATTATACCAGACGCGAATTTCCGGCGTTACGGTGATCGGTTTCAGCTCACCAAATCCTCGCCGTGCATAACTTTCAAGCAGCGCATCTTGCGAATACCCGGCAACGATCGCGCCGGCATAGTTCAGCCCGACCGATGCCGCATTACTTTCCGAACCATCGACGATCGCTTCGACTTGTGCTTGTTCGCCTCTCAAGATCTTTTTGCCAAAATCCGGCGGGATGGTCAATGCCAGCGAAGCATCGCCGCGAAGCAATATACTTATCAATATCCGAAAGCTGATTGACACGAGCCACCACGGGAAAATACCCTGAATTTTCGAAGCGCGCAATAAAATCGTGGCTTTGTAGCGAATGATCCTGATCGCAGCACGACCATGGGAACGGAATTCACATCCAAATTAATCGCAAATCCAAAAATAAGCAGTTGCATGATCGGACCGACAAAGATCAGCCGGATCATATTCGGATCGCGCCGAAGCTGCTGGAACTCCTTTCGAAGAAAAATCAAAATGGTGCGCATAATAGTTGTTCCTTTGTGTAGCGGCTGGGTTCCCCAGCCATTACGGTATTCTAAAATAATTTCTTCATTTTATTCCAACTTATCGTAGTGATGCACGCGCGCAAAGACAACATAAAAAGCGTTTCCATCCAAAATACATCCAGTCCCAGCGCCGCGAAGAATAGTCGCGCGCAAGATCGAAAGAAAGTACCGTGCAGGATTGATATAGGTGATCGCCTGAATCACCACCGGCATATTGCGGATCGGAAACGCAAATCCCGAAAGCATAAAGGTCGGCAAGAGCGAAACCAGCGTCGCAAGCTGAAACGCATCCTGTTGCCGTTCCGAAACGGAGGAAACCCATAGGCCCAAGTCCGAGTCCACAAAAAATAAAGATCAGCGCTTCCACGAATAACAATACAATACTTCCACGGATCACGACATCGAACAGAAGATAGCCCGTCAAAAGAACGAGCGTGGTGCTGATAAGCGGAGATGACAACATACGGCATCGTTTTGCCAATGATAAGTTCCATCGGATGGATCGGCGAGACGATAATCTGCTCCATCGTGCCTTTTTCGCGCTCGCGCACAATGGAAAGCGAGGTGGAAATGACGGTCGAGATCATCAGAATAAACCCAATGAGGCCGGGAACCAGAAATTTGGGGCTGGTCAGCTCCGGATTATACCATACGCGCGCGCGGTAATCAATGGGAAGTTCCGGTTGTGCAAACCCGTTGCGCGCAAGCGCCTGCAAGCGTGATTTTCGTGGAGTAATCCTGCGCCATGGCCTGCAAGATAACCGGCTGCAGCAGTAGCATTCGTAGCATTCGAGCCATCGACGATAACCTGTACCTCAACAGAACGATTGGCCCGCAGATCTCTTCTCGAAATCTACCGGAATAACAAGCACGGCCCGCGCGATCTGCTTCACGAGCATGGTATCGATCTGCCGGTCGTTCGTGAGCGTCGCAACCTGGTCGAAATACTCGGTGTGAAGAAATCCATCCGTGAGTTCCCTGCTCGTCGTAGTCCGATCCTGATCGTAAATGGCAAGCGGAACGTGCTTTACATCGTAATTCAGTGCATACCCAAAAAGAATAAGCATGACGGCCGGCACGCCAAGCAGCACGCCGAGCGAGCGTTTGTCACGCGACGATCTGGCGGAGCTCTTTTCGAATGATCGGACGTATGCGTACTCTGCTTATCATGCTTTTTGCGCTCCTTGTTTCGAAGCCTCCACGTCGATCAGGTGAATAAATACATCTTCGAGCGACGGAGTGATCGGCTCGACGCGTGATACCACAATATTGTGTTTGCCAAGCGCTTCCGTGATCACAGATTTTGCATTCTCGGTTTTGGGAACACTGACGTGCAAAAAGCTTCCGAACACCGACGTTTCTTCCACACGCTTATCCGTAATCGAGTGCAGCCATAGCTTCGATCACTCGGTCCGTTTCTACTTCGAACACGGGCGTTTGAAGGTACTTTGTCTTTAATTCCTCCGGTGTACCTCCGGCAATGATGCGGCCTTCGTGAATCAGCATAATTCGATTGCAATATTCTGCCTCATCGAGATAATGTGTCGTCACGAAAACCGTTGTCCCTCCGGCAGCAAGCTGCCGGATAAGATCCCAAAAGCGGCGGCGCATGATAGGATCGACTCCTCCGGTCGGCTCATCGAGAAATACAACTTTCGGCGCATGCAGCATCGCGCAGCCGAGCGCAAGCCGCTGTTTGAAGCCTCCGGGCAGATCGCGTGGAAGGCTGTTCTCGCGGCCTTCCAGTCCCGCTATGTGAATTGCCCATTTTTGTCTCTCATCGATCTTCTCATCACTCAGTCCGTAGATCCCCCCCCAGAAATTGATATTTTTCAACGCAGGTAAGATCGTCATACAACGAAAATTTCTGCGACATATAGCCGATATTCTTTTTAATATCATCGGGCTGGGAATTTATATCGAATCCGGCGACCGAAGCAGTGCCACTCGTCGATTGCAGAAGTCCGCAAAGCATCCGAATCGTTGTGGATTTGCCAGAGCCATTTGCCCCCAGAAATCCGAAGATCTCGCCGGCATTCACATTAAACGTAATACTATCGACCGCCGTGAACGCGCCGAAGCGTTTCGTCAGATCTTTTGCATCGATAGCAAGTTCAGGCATGTACATTCTCTTTCTCTTCCATTAGAACGCCCTCAGCATCCGTAAGAGTCTGCTCGCGCAAGAGAGCGATAAAGACGTTCTCAAGTGAAGGCTGGATCGTTCTTGCACTTCGAACGGACATTCCCTTCGATGCAAGCCAGTCCTTAATGGTATTCGCGTCTATACCTTGTTTGACTACGACATTTATCCGGTCGCCGAATGTTTGTACTTCGATGATGTCAGGAAAAGAGCGTAACGATTCTGTTGCCTGTTGTAATTCTTGTGGAATGATCTCGATCACGCTCCCTTTCATTTGCTTTTTTATATTTTTGGGAGTATCCGTAAGCAAGATGTTGCCAGCGCTCATCAGTCCTACGCGTGTACAACGTTCCGCTTCATCGAGATACGGCGTCGTCATCAGAATAGTGATGCCTTCATCCAGCAGCGAAGATAAGATCTTCCAAAATTCCCGACGCGAAACAGGATCGACGCCAGTCGTAGGTTCATCCAAAAAAATGATCTCCGGTTTGTGAATAAGCGTAGCCGCAAGCGCGAGCTTTTGCTTCATGCCACCGGAAAGCTGATCCGCCAAGCGATTCCGAAACGGGGTAAGCCTCGTAAAATCTAACAATTCGTTCCGGCGTGCGGCGTAATCTTTTACCTCATGAATTTCAGCAAAAAATTCTATATTCTCATCGACGGTAAGATCGGGATACAAGCTAAACCTCTGCGAGAGATAACCGATACGCGGTTTGATCTCTTTTATTTGCGTTGCGAGATCGAGCCCCAATATCTTTGCGCTGCCATCGTCCGGTTTTACAATGCCGCAAAGCATTCGGATGAGCGTGGTCTTGCCCGCTCCATCCGGGCCGACTAATCCGAACATCTCACCCTTCGAAATCGTAAGATCGAGCCCACGCACAGCAACGGTCTCGCCGAAGGACTTTTTCAGAGCGTGAATTTCGAGAGCTGTTTCTGGCACGATCTCATTCCTCGCATTTATCGAATGTGCACGGTCGCATCCGCCGGCAATCCCTTTTTCAGTTCACCTGTCGGATTCGGAATTTCCACTTTTACGCCAAAGACAAGCTTCACGCGGTCATCTTTGGTTTGAATATCTTTCGGCGTGAACTCCGCTTCCGGGGAAATGTAGGTGACAGTTCCCTCGAACTTCTTTTTCGGAAGCCCATCTACGACGACATCCACCTTTTGCCCAAGCTTAACATGTGGTAGCTCCTCCTCGGTTAAGTAAATCATAAGATATACGCTGGAAAGATCGGTCACAGTGGCAACGGTCGAACCTTGCTCGACAAGTTCCCCTTGCTCGGCTACTTTATGCGTGACGATTCCTTTTAATGGCGAAGTGATATACGAATCGTCGATCGACTTTTGAACTTCATCTCGCGTGGCTTCAAGTTGATTGACATGGGCGAGAGCAGAACTCACATCTTCCGGTCTTGCTAAATGGCGAACCTTCGCTAAATTTGCTTCTGCCTGCGAAAGCTGGCTTTGCGCCACTTGAAATTTCGAATTTTCCTGATCAAATTGTTCTTTCGTTGCCGCGCCGCCCGCCATAAGATTGCGTATGCGATCTAACTCGTCAGCTTCCAGCTTGCGGCTCGTCTCTGCTTGCGTTACGCCTTGCTCTGCGGATTGGATATCCTCCGTGCGTGAACCTTGTTCGGTTAGTGTAAGCTGTGCGCGCGCCTGATCTACGGCGGCTTGCGAGGCACGCAATTGAATATCCAGCGCGCTCCGGTCCTGCGCGGCGATCAGACTGCCGGAATCAACGGGAGTACCGTCGTCAATATAAAGCGTGGTGATCTGCGCGGGCACTTTCGCGGCTACGTTCACATCGATCGCCTCGATGGTGCCGCTGGCAGTGATTTCATTCGGATTTTCCTTCGGTCCGCATCCGAGAACAAGCATCGCCGATGATGCACCGAGCGTGAGAGCAAAAAAAAGATAGCGTTTCATCATTATGTTTCTGGTTGCCGCTTAAGACGGCAACCGCATGAACATATTGTATGCACACTTCACGCCCGTTTGCTTTTTTGAAAGATCATGTAGGAATAGACAAACGGAGCGAAAATGATCACGGCAAGATAGGGGTAATAGACTGCTTTTGCATCGTCAGCAGGAAGAAACACCTGAAGGACAATTTCAAGGATGGAAGCCACGACCAATAGTTTTGCGGCGAAGATATGGGTCAACCGCCAATTCTCCGGATTTTCTAATGCCCACGGCGTTCGATAGCCGACAAAATAATTTGGCTTGACGCGCGGAAGGTAGTTCCCGATCAACAGGAATAGAATTCCTGTTCCGATAAACATCGCGGAGCCATTGATCTGGAAGTTGCCGATGCCGAGCACGACCGAATAGCAAACGAGTGCGGAGATGAACGCGGTCAGGATCAATCTGAGGGGTTTGACCGCTGTACCGGGCAGCTTCATTTTATACGCCTTCGGATCGATCGTAGAAATCCAAAAGAGCAGCGCGGCCACCCCGATGTTGATGGTCGGCATGATGAATAATCCGAACCCCTTATACGTATAGCCGTTCACACGGCCACTCATACCCCAATGGGTTGGGAGACGGTCCGGAAGGCTGTTCCATGTCGCCGCCATCAGAACGAATGGCGTAAGCAATATGATAATTTGAAGCCATTCTTCTTTTAGGAATTGTAGTGGTTTCATTGTTTTTTCTTTTTCTTATTCAGTTCGAGCAGCCATGCCAGCGCTTCATCCATCACGCTGAGATTGAGCGAATAGACCTGAAACTGTCCCTGCCGAATGGCGATGACAAGCCCCGCCTGCTTCAAAATATTGAGATGATGCGAAATGCTTGGTTTCGAGATCTCGAATTCGGACGCGATCTCGCCAGCGGAAAGATCCTGCTTTTTTAGAAGCTCGAGGATTCTCCGCCGGGTGGGGTCGTCAAGTGCTTGGAAGATGCGATGCATTAGATAATTAGGTAACAGTCTAATTATCTAATGGATTCCCGCTCAAACATTCTATAGTCGGGGGGCGCTTTCGAGTGAGAACTATCGGTCTATTGAATTGTTCCAGAAATTGTCATTCTACTGCTACCCATGGCCGCCATGAAAAAGTTTACTCTTATTTTCTTCGTTTTCGGTTTAGCGTTTGCCGCCCCTTCTACAGCACAATGGATGCGCGCCAATGGACCTTACGGAAACGGCTATGTTTTTCACTTCCTTCCGTTCGGTAATCAACTATTTGCTGGAGGAGCCCATAGTATTTTTGTTTCGAGCGACAACGGCATTACCTGGTCTCCTCGCAACACCGGATTACTTCCCGTCAATTATCAATCATTAGGGATATTCGATTCCATCCTTTTTGCCGGAAGTGATGAGGGGCAAGTTTTTCGTTCCACAGACCTCGGGGAACATTGGGACTCCTCCCAGAACGGCCTTCCCTCTATTGAGTGGGTATCGGGTTTTCTTCAAGTCGGCAATAAATTGTTTCTCTCTTCCGAAAGCGGTTTATTCGTTTCGACCAATTCGGGAATGGACTGGCAAAGCACAACCCTTAATAGCAGTCTGCGTAATGGGTATGCACTCGCGATCGCACAGATTGATACCGAATTATTCGTTGGAGGATGGGGAAACATTTACCGCTCGACCGATAGCGGAGTAACGTGGGATTCTTCCAATACGGGAATTGGCTCAGAATCCGTGATCGCTTACGTGACCCGTGCCTCGGGAAAAATTTTCGCCGGCGCATCGGATAGCGGCCTCTATGTCTCCACGGATGACGGCAAAACCTGGCATAGCTCGATTCAAGGAATTCCTATCTATAATTCCGTTGTGCGAATTATACCGCTTGGCACTTCGCTGCTTGCATTTAATGGTGCATTACTTCGTTCCAACGATAGCGGGAGTACGTGGATCCTAAACGATTCAGCGTTCGACCAAGATAATATGTTCGATATGATTCTGAATGGAACAAGGCTGATGGCCAGCGGTCGGCAGGGAACATTTTATTCGGACGATACTGGGGCGTCCTGGGACACAGTGCACAGTGGCATGAACACTCTCGATGTATCTGCAATCGTATCCTCTGGAATTACGATGATTGCTGCGTCCTATTATGGTGGCTTTTTTGCTTCAACAGATGAAGGACTCGATTGGACATCCGTTGGTTCGCCAAAAATAAGGGTTGTGGATCTGAAAGTATTCGGGACGGATTTTATTGCTACGACAACTACCGGAATTTTTCTTTCTTCAGATGAAGGAAATAACTGGCATGTGGTCGATACTGAAACCGATGCTTTCCAAATTGCCATTCTTGGGCCAACTATCATTATAGCTACAAGTCAGCATGGCGTTCTTTATTCCCGCGATACAGGTCAAACATGGGAGTCCAGTGCAAATTTGCTTGGAAGCAACACTTTGGGCGGTATTCTCGTACAAGTATCAGTTCTCTTTGCATGGACCGATTCCGGATTCTTTCAGTCGATTGGACCTTCGCAATGGACCAGAGTCGATTCCGGATTCATCGCCGGCAAAATTCTTGCTCTCGCCAATGGTGATCTAATTGCATTTGACAATTATCTTCTCTCGCGTTCGACAGATGAAGGCACCACATGGTCATTTGTTGGGGAAGTTTCCCCTAATCAAATTGCAATCGCTTCCTTCGACAATACGTTGTATGTCGGTATAAATTACGGTGGTACGATTGTTTCCACCGATGAAGGCGATACATGGGATACCGTTCGCAATGGCCCTTATTATGATAATGATCAGAGTCATGCGATTAACGAAGGCGGTGGTGAACCATCCATGATAGAAGGCGCAGACGGTTACCTTTTTATCAATGCGTGGGAAAAAGGTTTGTACCGGCTACAGATGGCACCGAGCGCTGTCAATTTGCCTTCATTACCCCAAGTGACGTCGATGGGACTTTCTAATGTTCCCAATCCATTTTCCACCCAAACGACGATCAATTTTTCTCTTGATCAGCCATGCAGAGTGTCAATATCGATCTTCGACATGAAAGGCTGCGAGATACCCGTGGTCGATGGAATTCCAATGACTTCCGGGCCAAACCACATAGAATGGAATTCCGCACAGTATCCCAGCGGAATTTACACCGTTCGAATCGTGGCCGGTGAGTCTGTGGAATCGACCAAAATGGTCCTATTAAAGTAGGATCGGCAATGGATAGCTAAATCTCACGTTTTCGCGTACATTTCCGCGATCGCAAATAATTTCAGCATTTCCGCAACTTCTGAAAGATACGGAACGGTATCCGGAATACCAAGATACTTCCCCGCCATGATCGGATCGCCTGTAGTATCGTATTGAGAGTAAAACCCATGTTCTGCAATATCCGCAAGGGAGCGGTGATCGACGAAGAAACGAATGAACTTCTCTGCAAGCGTTTTATATTTTGTGTTGTGGGTTACGTCATAAAAATGGAAGAGGCCATCGGCGAGATCGGCTATATCGGTCGGATTCCGAAAGCCCGGTTCCTGATGGTGCAGCATGGCCAGTCCGCCGGAAACGGCAGAATCCAACAGTTCCATAGCTCGTGCATGGAGCGATGGATCGTGCGATGTTTCAAACGCTGTCAGGGCCGCATCGGCGGCTACCATCCAGTCCCGAGGAAAAATTCCTACTTGCGGGGTTCGCAGTGCATCCAGCGATGCGACGGTCCATTTCCGGTACACATCTTCATGCGTAACTTCATACATCCGCGCGGCAGCGAGCGCTCCATACGCAGTGCTGACACCATCGGGCTTGCGCACGATCGTATTCCACATCCAGCCTTTCGATGCGCCATCCATCCAAAACCCCATATCGATGAGGCCCTGGAACGAAGATTCGGCAGTAGTCAGGTAGTCACTATCTTTGGTGACGAGAAAGCAGTGCATGAGCGCTGCGCACCATTGCAGGTCGTCATCTCCGCCGACATAGATCGCATCGCCTTGCCGCCCAATGATCCTCGCACCCGCACTCCCCTTCGTCTTTGGGTAGATCATGGTGGAAGTCATAAAATATTGCTTCATCGCAGCTGGCGTCATCAGTCCCTGTTGGACCATATAGGCATCGGCATCGAGCACAATGGTGATACCCCAGGAATCGCTGCCGGAAGCGTTCGGGCGGTCGGCGCTTATCACATAGTTCCCTGTCGAGGGATTCCACAGATGATGTTGCATGTAGCTTGCGGTCGCAATGCGGTAGCCATCCCACATTTTTTTCTGCGCTCGCGCTTCATGCGTCGTGAGCACAAGGCAGAAGAGCAATAAGGCATATTTTTTCATATTCTAATAGCTATCGACGGAAAGGGGGGCAGACTTGTCTCCCCAAAACTTTGCCTAACTGTTGTACGCAATTGCGAATAACTTCAGCATCTCTGCAACCTCCGGAAGGAATTGAACATTGCATGGCACCCCGATATACGCGCCCTGAATAATAGGTTGAGAATGTATGTCATAACGCGAGAAAAATCCCTTGTCGGCAATGTCCGGAGCAGTGCGGTGATTCACAAAGAAATCAATAATGGTCTCGGCCTGGGATTTATATTTTGCGTTGTGCATAGTCTTATAAAAATGGAAGAGTCCATCGGCAAGATCGCCAATATCTGTCGGATTTCGCTCGCCGGTTCCATCGTGATGCAAAAGTGCCATGGCACCTTTCACGGCATCAACCTCAAACTCCAATGCACGGCCTCGGAAACTTATCTCCTTTGAAACCTCGAACATCGTGAGCGCCGCATCTGCCGCCACCATCTTATCGCGTGGGAAAAATCCGACTTGTGGGGTGTTTAGCGCCTTCAAGGAAACTTCAGCCCATTGTTTATACACGTTATCCTTCGTAGCAACAAAGAGCCGTGCGGCAGCCAGCGCGCCGTATGCCGTGCTCACGCCATTCGGACGCCTGTCGTTCGAGTTCCAGGACCATCCTTTCGAATCCCCATTCTGCCAAAATCCCATATCGATCAACGCTTTGAATGACGTGCGCGCGGCGTTGAGATAATCGCTGTCGTTCGTCGCCAGAAAACAATGGGCAAGCGCCGCGCACCATTGCAGATCGTCATCGCCGCCGATATAGATCTGATCTCCCTGACGCGCGAGAATTCGCGCGCCGGAATTGCCATCCGTTCTTGAATAAAGCAATGTCGATGACACAAAATATTGCTTCATCTCCGCAGGCTTCATCAGCCCGTCCTCTACGAGATACGCGTCGGCATCGAGCACAATGGTGATGCCCCATGCATCGCTGCCGGGGGCGGTTGGCTGATCGGCGCGGCGGACGAAATTTTGGGTCTGCGCATTCCAGAGATGGTGCTGCATGTAGGCGCGCGTGGCTTGCAAATCTGCCGCCCATTGCTTTTTCTGAGCTGGCGCGTTTTCAATGACGCAAAGGACTACAAGGACGGAAATGACGATTCTTCGCATATTTGGTGTTTATCAAACGAATGATTAAATACTTACATTTCGCCCTTGCATGCTTTATTTCCGTTTCAGCACACGCGCAGGTAAGGACAGGTTTGGATAATTTGATCGCCAAAAATTTTGCCGAACTCAAAGGCAAACACGTTGGCCTCATCACAAATCAGACAGGACGCACGCACGATGGCAAGTTTGGCGCTGACCTTTTTGCAAGATCGAAAGCACTAACGCTCGTTGCGCTCTTCGCGCCGGAGCATGGTTTGATGGGCACACGGCAAGCCGGAGTGAACAGCGATACGCTCGAATATTTCGATGGAGTTCCCGTCTGTTCGCTGTATGGATCAACACGCAAACCAACGCGCAAGATGCTCAAAGGCATCGATGCGCTGGTCTTCGATATTCAGGATGTGGGCGTGCGGCCATATACATTCCTATCCACAATGGTGCTTGCAATGGAAGCGGCAGCGGAGAACAAAATTCCTTTCTATGTCCTTGATCGCCCCGATCCGCTTTCCGGCGAGCGGATCGAAGGGAATATTCTCGATACGAACCTGAAAAGCTTCGTAGGAATGCTTCCCATCCCCTATATTCATGGCATGACACTTGGCGAACTGGCACAAATGGCGCGCGCAAAAGGGTGGTTTCGCAGCGCGGCGAAATTAAATCTTACCGTCATTCCCATGACCGGATGGAAGCGTTCGATGTATTGGAATGAAACGGGCCTTGCGTGGACCGCGCCCAGCCCGAACGTGCCGCATTTCGAAAATGCCGTAGGTCTTGCCATGCTGGGCGCTACGGGCGAGCTTGGCATTCTTTCTGTCGGCATTGGGAGCGATATGCCATTTCTGCGCATCGGTTCGACATTGATGACGTCAAATGAAATTCTGCGCATGGTCGATTCGGCGTATTCTCACGAACTACCGCTCACCACCGATATTTTCACTGCGACCACCAGCGCCGGAACGAAAACATTTCACGGAGTAAAAATTGCACTGCCCACCGATATGAAAAAAATCCCGTCCTTCTATAATGGTCAATTCCTGGCAATGGAGCAAATGCTGCACGATACCGCATTTCGTGCCGCGTTCGATGCCATGCCTTTTGCGGAGCATTCTATGTTCGAAAAAGTAACGGGCGAACGCACGATCGTCGATGCGCTTCGCCGGTGCGAAGATCTCGATATAATCTTTAAACGATGGAATGCGGATGCAGAAAAATTTCGCATCGAACGGAAGCCGTGGCTGCTATATTAGCGTTAAAAAGATCGATTAATTATGATTGTCATTCTGAGCGTAGCAAAAAACGAAGCGACAGCGGAGTTTTTGGCGAAGTCGAAGAATCTTTTGTTCTACAAGAGATACTTCGACTCAGCTTGTCTCTCCTTCGTCGGACGAACTCCGCTTAGGATGACATCCTGAACTTATATCAGTGGTTCTTTTACTTGTTCATTAAACCATTCTCTATTTTGTTGTTCTAATCATTAGAATCAACCTTTACATAAAGGAGATATTAACATGAAAACAAAAATATTTTTACTCACTCTTCTATTTGCCTTGTCGCTCGCGGTGGGCAGCACGGCATGTGCTCAGGACTCCACCAGGCAAACACCAACCATCCTCACGGCACAACAAAAGCTTGAAATGCGTTTGGCACACGTTGCAAAACGGCTGCATCTGACGCCGGCGCAAACCGATCATTTGCGAACAATCTGGGAGCAATCCGCACCGCAGATCGATGCCGACCGCAGCGCGATCGAAGCCGCCGCGCCAGGAACTCCCGCTCGCAAAGCCGCGAGAGCGCAGCTTGCCGCCGATCTGAAAGCCAGAGACATGCAAATGAAAACCGTGCTCACCCCGGAACAGCTACGCAAATTCAAACGCATGATGATCCGCAACCTCGAACGCCGCGAATTACGGCTGCAACGCGAAGAGCAGAGACTAAAACAATAGTAGTTAAATCGCATAGCTATTCAGAACCTCTCTTTTGCATACTTACAAAAAGAGAGGTTCTTTTTGATACTTTCAAAAAAATCACATTGAGCGGAACCAACCTTATTAAGACTTAGTCTTAGTAGCCCAACGTGAATAATATTATAGAAATCGAAAATCCGGAAGCTGGAAATCCCTTCGCCCCGCCTCAAGAACGCGTGCAGAAGCTTAAACTCGGCCGGTTGGGGCTTTTGCTTGCCGTGATCGGGCCCGGGCTGATGGTCATGCTGGCCGATACGGACGCGGGCAGCGTCATCACTGCCGCGCAGTCCGGCGCGCAGTGGGGTTACACGATGATCCTGCCGCAATTAGTGCTCATCCCCATTCTTTATATCGTGCAGGAAATCACGGTGCGCCTCGGCGTCATCACCGGCAAGGGACATGGCGAGCTCATTCGCGAGCATTTCGGCATGTCCTGGGCCATGCTTTCTGTCGTAACGCTTTTTGTGGCGTGCGTTGGCGCGTTAGTGACGGAATTCGCCGGTATTGCAGGTGTAGCGGAGATGTTCCACATTCCCGTCTGGGTCAGCGTGCCGACCGTAACTATTTTACTGGTGATGGTGGGACTCAGCGGAAGCTATCGTAGAGTTGAGAAGATCGGACTTGCGGTCGGGATGCTGGAATTATTGTTCATCGTTGCGGCCATCATGGCGAAACCGGATCTTTCCGAAATGGCGCATGGCCTGACTAGCTTCCCCTTCGGACAAGGGAGTTATACCTTTTTGCTTGCCGCGAATGTCGGCGCAGTCATCATGCCATGGATGGTCTTTTATCAGCAAGGCGCGGTGATTGATAAGCGATTATTTGGTAAGCACCTCAAACTTCTCAGATGGGATACGACGGTCGGCGCCATGCTCACACAAGTTATCATGATCGCGGTTGTGATCGTTTGCGCCGTTGGCATTCACGCATCGAATCCGAATGCTACACTGAGCGATGTGAAGGACATCAGCCGCGCATTGGTTCCCGTTCTTGGCAAGACGAGCGGCGTCGTGCTGTTTGGACTTGGCATGGCGGGCGCATCGTTTCTTGCGGCGATCGTGGTCTCGCTCGCGGGGGCGTGGGGACTCACCGAGGCGCTCGGCATGAAGCGCAGCCTCGACATGCCATTCAAAAAAGCGAAAGGATTTTACAGCGTTTATACGCTCGCGCATATTGGCGGCGCAACGATCGTACTGCTTGGTATTCCGCTCGTCAATTTGATGATCGATGTGGAAGTGATGAATGCCGCGTTGCTGCCGATCGTGCTCGGGTTCCTCATTCTGCTCGAAATGAAAGCGCTGCCGAAAGAACACCGCATGTCCGGCGCGCACAAATACATTGCGTGGACACTCACGGGAATTACGATCCTATTTGGGCTTTACACGGCAGGGGTGTCGCTGATGGGGGCGATGGGGTGAGATCAAAATCTCACCTCAAGCACTGCGGCTCCACCATAACTTGGTTGGAGCCTTCCGACAGTATAGAAGAGTGAAACCCCTGCTCCCAGGAAACTGAACGGCTCATAGATCGCGGCGAACCGAAGCGGGAACCCGATCCCTGCGTCCGTGATCTGGGATGTCTCTGTATCGGAAATGGGATAGTAATAATTGAATGCATTGATCTGAGTTATGAGGTGCGTGTAACTATCGATAGAAAGGCCGGTGGCAATCTCATAATGAATGCGAGAGGCCGGCCCGTGATATGAAGGAAGGATTTGATCCCATGAATACCCAACCAGCAGATCGAACGCTGTTAGCGTGGTTTGTGCATACGGAAGGCCGCCTCCCGCGCTTTGCAGATAATCGAATCCAAAGAAAATTGGAGTCTTCTGATATGCAACGGTCGCGCAAAACTCGCTCAGGCTCGGTGCCCCGCTGATCCAACCAAGATTACCTCCCATGCCATAGAAAACATGATATTTTGCAGATGTTTCATCGTGATAGGGAGCCACACCGATGGAATTGTCCGTCTGCGCCAGCGCAAGGGATGCGGAAAAGAAAAATGCGGCGGGAATGATAGAAGCCAATTTCATCCATCGTCAAAACATAAAATAATAAGACCAGTTGCAGAAAAATGATGGTTCAATACCTTACCTCGATCGCCACTGCTCCGCCAAAACTTGGCTGGAAGGTGCTGATGGTATAGAAGAGTAGCGCGCCAATTCCGACATAACGGAATGGCTCATAGATCGCCTGGAACTGAATTGGAAGTCCCAAGGAATAACGGGAAGTATTTGGCGGCTCCAAGAGATCGACGGAATCCGGCGGAAAGCCTCTTCCAAAATTGCGCCACCGCGTTTGATCATTGCTAATACCGATTCCCGCAGAAAGAGACGCATGAAATTGTTCCGGCTGTCCGCCGTAGTGCGAAAAAATTTTGTCGAGCGCAATGCCGTAGAGCAGATCGAATTCCGTGTAGGTAAGGCGAGGCGGTTGGCGCGAAACAGAATTGCTCGTGATAAATCCTGCGGAAAACACGCTTGGCGTAAGCTCGTAGCTGACATTTCCAATATACGATCGCGGAGTTGCTGCACCCAAGCCTTCATTTCCGCCAAACCCGAAGAGCGCGCGAAAGCTCGGTTCTTCCGGCGGAACATACCGCGCAACTCCGGTTCCTGAATATGGATCTTGAGCATAAGCGTTCTCCTGCGCCCAAGAGGTGCCAAACGAGAGTAAAAATGAAATGGCAATAATGTGACGAACCATGCTGGCAAAATTTTCCTCAGAAAAAGAACCCGCTCCCGTTTCCGGTCGCGGGCCTTAGAGGGAAGACCGATTTACCCCGAATATGATGTATAAAGATAGACGCACGGCATCCGAAAGGGTTTAATGAGCTGCCGCGACGGCTGGTTTTCCGCCGCTCCGGGCTTCGCGGGCAATAATAAGCTCAATGAGCGCTAAGATCAGCGCGGCCCACAGAAACGATTGCCATAATTCCACACCGTAGCGCGATTGCTCCACGATTTTATCCAAACCTTTATCGCCCGGCGTCAGTCGAATGATGAGCGGCTTCGCATTCGTCATGCGCGTGGCAAGATAATCCTTCATATCTTTAAGTGACGCGGCACGCAGATCGGACTCATCCGATTGGATATTTACCGCAAACGCCCCGACCGGCACTTGCGCCGCAGCATCGCGAAATACCGTGTAATTCCCGGCGATACGTGCATCGTCAAACCGCAACTGCGGCTTGCCATCGGAGTTGATCGTGATGGGTACGCGGGAACTTGTACCATCCGGCGCTTGCACGAGAACCGTTGCACCAGCCTGTTCGCCGGTCAGCGCCGGTAAGCGCACATCGAACGGTTCGGTCGTTACATAATTTTGCGTTTGGCTTTCATCCAATGACTCATGAATGGAACTTGCATGCGCCGCAGTCCTGCGAATAAGCGGAAGGAAAATGCTTTTTTGTGGAAAATCGCTATACGCCATTGTAGGAGGAATGTTGTAGAGAAGAATATCGCCCTTCCCCACTTTCGCTTCAAGCAAAAACGGCGATCCGTTCGAAAGCTTGATGAGTGGCAATCCGGCGTTCGTCGCAAGCGCATAAGATTCGAAGATCTTGGGCGAAGAAATGCCCTGTAAAGAGGAACTATTACTCGGCGGCGTTTCGAACATTCCTGCAAAGAACGGATGCGAGAATTCGATCCGCGCAAAACTGAGATAATGCGAAGCATCGTTCGGATCGCCTTCTTTTCTCGTGATGTCCGGAAGTGCAAGTGAGACAAGATCGTGATCGACCGCATTAATATCGATCCCAGGCATGAGGAACATTGCCGCACCATGCCCCGTAGTAACAAATCCTTTTAGTCCCGTCAGATCGCTTTCATTCAGTGCATGGGGACCAAGCTCGACCATGATGCCATCGTAATGTCCTGCATTGGTGGAGAGGCTGCGGAGTTCTTCCAATGGCTTTACTTCGGTCACAAATGGCGGTGAAGTTTGCACGCCGGTCAGCGATTGTTCCAGTGCAAGTTTGATAAAATCCGCATCCGAGGGATTCTGCGTAAAAATTCCAATTCGTCGCGAGAGCGGAACGTTAATAACTGCAAAACGCGCGTTATCGAACGGCAATGCGTCTGGCTCCAACTCCGCGCGGATCTCCACCATGCCGGAACCGCGTGCAGGTCCATCAATCGTAACATGCTGCGATTCATTCCCAGCGATCGAAGCGATGTTTTTTTGCGCTACACGATCGCTATTATAAAAAAGCGAGAGCACGACATTCTGCGCGGGTTCCTCCGTGGTGTTTCGGACCCATGCTTCGAATTGAATGGGCCGTCCCGGTTCGAATATCGTTGTGACCGGCTTCAGCGAATCGAGCGAAAGATTTTGGCCTTTGAGATGCTCTCCATTTCCGAGCGTCATAGTAAACAGCTTTGTCGAGGCATCGAATAGTTTACTCGCATGGCTGGAATCAGAATTTGCACTTGTCCCGCCATTCTCATCCCGAAGATTTCTGGCCTGGTCATCTGAAAAAAGATAGACTTCCTTATTAACATTATGGGAACTCGCAAGCACACTGCTCGCCATGCGCAAACCATCGGAAAGCAATGCGGGCCTGTCGGCAATATGAATATCGTTGATTGCAGCAAGCGCATCGCGCTTGGTATGAACGGGATGATATTCAGCGCCACGACCGATAGAGGCCAATGGAATGATGGTCGCATCGTCGCCATCTTCCAAGACATTCGTGATTTCATCAGCCGCATCCTTCGCCTGCTTGAGCAGTTCACCGTGATCGTCCGAACGCGACATGCTTGCAGAGTTATCGATCAGGAATATCATCGAAGTATTCGCATGAGAGGAGCCAAAAAAGCTTCCCATGTACCCTTTCATCGCCGGCCGCGCAAATGCGAGCACGAGACACGCAATAAGCAGCGTTCGAACAATAAGCAAAAGCAATTGCCGTATCTTGACGGCACGCATGGATGTTTTCTCGAGCTTCTGAAGAAACCGGAGCGAGCTGAATTCCACGCGCCGCGATCTTCGTCGGGCGAACAAGTGGAACAGCACCGGCAAACTCGCTGCTGCAAGACCGAAAAGAAAAAATGGATTAAGAAATGTCATGGAAGCTTCCCCCTCCTAAAGAAGGAAGGGGTTTGGGGGTGGTATGTTGATTACGTTAACACCCCCAAGCCCCCTCCTTCTATAGGAGGGGGAGTAAGTTTAATGAATAACTACGATTGGCACTACTTTTGTCTCTCCGGAAGTGCTGATGAACTGGATATAATACGCGCCGTTCGCAAGCTGCGATGTTGAAATTCGAATGCTGGAAGGTCCCACCGAACGATCACCCATGATCTTAGTTCCTGTTGCATCGACCAGTTGCCACTCGCCTGGAGCACTTACGGTTAGTTCGAATTCCGATGAACACGGATTTGGGTAAGCGTCGATCTGAGATGAAATATCGTTCTGACTTGGCAATTCATCGACTCCGGAACTTGCAGGTAGTGTCAGCATATTCCATCCCGATGGAGGATTGACCGTCGTTGTGCCAGATGCATCGAGCGCCGATATTTGGTAATACATCAGACGCCCAAGCCTCGTAATCGGCGATTGAGCACTCCCGACCGAGCAAGAATA
This sequence comes from Ignavibacteriota bacterium, assembly GCA_963776895.1. GTDB lineage: Bacteria > Bacteroidota > Ignavibacteria > Palsa-1295 > Palsa-1295 > PALSA-1295. The sequence goes on from CAVZOL010000010.1 coordinate 33,661, forward strand.
TATGAGCGAATCGGCTGCAAGACTGAATGCCGCCGTGCGAACAGTTGTGTCTGCACTTCCGAAATAGGTAAGCTCCACATTCTCGATCGGATATTTAGAAGCAACGCCCGCACAGATCTGCGCCACGATCGAGTCCGTCGAGGCTTGCATGGGATGCACTATGGTTCCGAGTTCCAATGCGGCCGCATACGCATTGATCTCGCCCCACCCATAGGTATTATTGGGACTGGCTGCATTGGTTCCGGTGACCATCACGGCATGGCGAATCTCCTGCGCCGTTGCTTCGGGATGCGCCTGCTTGATAAGACAGCAGGAACCCGAAGTAAGGGGGGTGGCATAACTTGTGCCGTTCGCGCCACCGGTAAAACTGCCGCCCGTATCTTGCACCCAGATCGAAACACCAGGCGCGCATATATCCGGCTTGATACGCGGATTGGGAGGTGCTGTAGGCCCGGAAGCAGAAAAACTGGCAATGGAGCCATCAAGATTGAGCGCACCACATGCGAGAATGCTGTCAGCATCGGCAGGCGCTTCAACATTCGTATCCGGCGGGTTATTGCCAACGGCTGTCACCACGAGCACTCCTAACTTCGCAGCTTGCTCAACTGCCTGCGTGCAGATCGCGGTGTGTCCATTCATATCCGCGTAGGTATAGCTATGCTGCCCTGAATCGAAGGTGAAATATCCAAGGGAACTCGATGTTATTTCCACACCGCGCGCTTCCATATCTTCGAGCGCGGCAGCGTAGTTATCTTCTTCGATGTTACGTTCGCTGCTGTTATTTTCTGTTTCTGCAAGCATGACTTCTGCATTAAAAGCCGGGCCAATCAGCGTATCCGGAAGGTATCCCATCGCCGCTGAAAGGGTCGTCGTACCGTGAGCATCCTGTCCCGGTCCGTCACCGGGCTGCTCGTGAACAATGCTGTCATGCAAAATGTAGTCGTATTGGCTGATAACATCGCAATGCTCGATCGATGAAGTAGTTTGCCATCGCATGCCGTCGTCTAAGAAACCGAACAACACACCAGAAGCATCGAAGCCCATGGCATGAAGCGGCCAGACGTTTATTCGGTCGAGCTGCGACTGGGAACCGCCATATTCGTAAATAATCGGGTCGTAACCGCAGCCGGAATCGGAGGATAAAGGATGAAAGATGGGGGATAAGAAATGAGGGATATGATGACCTGAAATAACCGGCTCGGTCGATAGAACTTTTGCGATGCCAACCGGATGAATGTTACGTATAAATGGGAATTTTGATATACGGGTAGCCTGAGCACTCGTTAATTTTGCGCTAACAGCATTCGACCATTTGGATTGTCGAAGCACTCGAATTCCAAGTGCATGCAGTGAATTGAGATAGGGTGGAAAAATCGGCGCATCTTGGATGGTGATCGTTGAGGCTTCGTCTTCCTGCAATGCCCGGCTTCGGCGGTAAAGACAGGCAAGCGAAAGCGATGCACGCGTTGCATCGTAAACAGGATTGCCGGGAACGAATGCGCTCTTTGAAATTCCTTTATCGGAAAACACGATCCAATATTTCGATTGTGCTCGCGTGAGAGCCGGAACAAGCACGATTATTCCAAGAAAAAATAATCGCACGAATAATGGACGGCTCCTGCGTTTCATCATAACGATGAAAGTTTATTCCTTGACCAAACGTTCGATCATTTCGACGCTCGAAAGACCTTCCGCCTCTGCATTAAAATTCGTGATGATACGGTGCCGCAGCACCGGCAGCGCAAGCGCGCGCACATCCTCGATGGATGGAGTATAACGGCCATTCAAAACGGCACGTACTTTCGCGCCAAGCACGAGGTACTGCGAAGCGCGCGGGCCTGCGCCATAGCTCACATATTTCGAAATATAATCAGGAGTTCCCGTGCGTTTGGGGCGCGTTTTCCCTACTAAGCGAACAGCATACGAAATCACATTCTCTGCTACGGGCACTGTTCGTACCAGATCCTGAAAGGCACAGATTTCGTTTGCGTCCATCACTTTCGTTAGGGTCGCGTGGTAATCGCTCGTTGTGGAGCGAACAATTTCCATTTCTTCCTGCTCTGTCGGATAATCGAGCCACAGATTGAACATAAAGCGATCAAGCTGTGCTTCGGGCAATGGATAGGTTCCCTCTTGCTCGATCGGATTCTGCGTAGCAAGCACGAAGAACGGCTCGGCGAGCGTGTAGGTCGTATTAGCAGCGGTTACGCGGTGCTCCTGCATTGCTTCCAACAGCGCGGCTTGCGTTTTGGGCGGCGTGCGATTGATCTCGTCCGCTAGAATAATGTTCGCGAAGACCGGCCCGCGAATAAACCGAAACTCCTTACTACCCGTCGAGAGATTTTGCTCGAGAATTTCCGTGCCGGTAATGTCCGTCGGCATGAGATCGGGCGTGAACTGTATGCGGCTGAACGAAAGGCGCAGCACATCGCTGACGGTGCGAATAAGCAGCGTTTTTGCAAGCCCTGGAACGCCAACAAGCAAGCAATGCCCTCGCGCCAAGAGCGCGATCATGAGCTGATCGATTACGGCTTCCTGCCCAACAATGACCTTCCCTACTTCGCGCTTTAATTCCTGGAATTTTTGTACGAGATCGCCTGCCGCTTCGATCTCGCGGCTATTCGTGGAAAGAGAAGATGTGAGTTTCGTCGATACTTCAGCCATAGGATAAATCTAGATAGAAACCGGCGTTTCAATTACCGTTCCTTCATCGTTAAAAATATCCATTTCACCGAATTCGCCCATGCCGGCTTCGAGCGCCTGCACGTCTCCGCTGGCAACGATGGCAAGGTTATCCGGATGGAGATATTCCCGCGCCGCTTTATAGAGATCGACGGATGTAATGGCCGAAAGTTTCTCGCGGTAGGTATCCCAGTAGCCACGATCGAGGCCATACAGCACAAGCGTAGCCACGCGGCCCGCCACTTGCTGCGGCGTTTCGATCTGGAGCGGGAAATTCCCAATCATGTAATTCTTCACCATTTGCAGTTCTTCTTCGGGAACTTGTTCGACAGTCAAGCGGGTGATCTCGCTCAGAATTTCTTCGACGGCTCGCGTGGTAACTTCGGTCCTTACTTCGGTCGAGACCACGAACGGCCCAGCGGCTGCCCGCGCATCGAATGAACTTCGCGCACCATAGGTGAACCCGTGAACTTCCCGAAGATTAAGATTGATACGGGAATTAAAATATCCCCCGAATAGCACATTCAACACGGAAAGAGGAATAAAATCCGGATGGTTGCGAGGAATGCCGATATGGCCCACGCGAAGCGCGGATTGCACCGCGCCTTCTTTATGGATAAGGCCAACCTTGCGAGAAGCCATTAGATCTGCGCTGCCGACCGTCGCCGCTTGCCGCTTTGGCCCTGACCACGCAGATAAATTAGTATCCAAAAGTTTTCGAAGTTTATCCGGCTCGATATCACCGGCCGCGACTAAAAAGGCATCCGAAGGATTAATATATTCCCTGGCGAAACGAAGAATGTCCTCGCGGTTCGTCTCGGCAATAGATCGCTCGGTTCCCATGGACTGCTGGCCATACGGATGCCCCGCAAACACCATCTTAGAAAAAACCATGTCCGAAAGGAAGCCTGCGTCCGCTTTCGACTGACGAAGGCCGGCAAGACGTTGCAAGCGCATCCGCTCGATCTCTTCTTCGGGATAGGTCGAATGTTGCACGACATCGGCAAGCAGATCGACGGCAAGATCGAGATATTTACTGAGCACGCTAATATTGATCGTCAGCGCATCCCATCCGGCAGAAGCACTGAGGGAACCGCCGACAAAATCAATTTCTTCCGCAATTTCTGTCGCGTTTCGGCGGGCAGTTCCCTTCGTCAGCAGATCGGCTACAGACGAGGCCAGCCCTTCGCGGTTTCGAGGGTCACGCTCGGATCCGCCTCGAAAAAAAAGCGAGAGCGAAACGATCGGCTGCTCATGATTTTGCACCGTCCAGACATCAAGCCCATTGCCGATCGGCGCACCATCGAATGGAGGAAAAGAAACCTTCGAAATGGGCGCAGCTTTCGGTGGTTTCGTGCGGTCTAAGAGTAATCGTTCATGGATTATCGTTTACTATAAATTTCTGATTTAATTCATACACGACGGCGCAGCGATTGTCCTTTCGTAAAAAGCGAGCAGCGGCCGCGCGGATTTCATTCGAGCGTGATCGAGTTATATTCATCCAAAAGTGAGTTCACGCGTCCTGCATCCGCAAACATCAGCGCCGCATGGGCAAGTTGATCCGCCTTTCCGTGCATTGTTACACGGCTTGCGACGCACATGGCCTCTGTCCTGTTTTTTGCTTTTTGCAATTCTTCAGCGCTAACGCCATGCGTAATTATATCGCTAATAACGGATTCCATTGCGGATTCTAATTCATTGCTTTGGCCATCCGGCGATTGATGCACTGCGAACAAATAAAGCAGCCCCGGCATTTCGCGGGCATCGACATACGCGGCAGACTCGGACGCAATTTGCAGGTCATAGACGAGCGTTCGATAGAGCCGTGAGCTTTCGCCGCTCGATAAAATATTGGTTAACAGATCGAGCGCAAAAAATTCACGCGAACCTTCGGGTGGAATCCGGTAGGCGTAAAAAACAGCGGGAAGCGGAACGGGTTCCGAATCGACAATTTCCCGGCGCTCGCCATTAAGCTCTGGTTCATTGAAAGGCGGTGGAACAAGCGCATTCGAATGCCCATTCGAAATTCCTCCAAAATAATGTTCCACGCGAGCGAGCGCCTGCGTTGGCTCGAAATCCCCGGCTAACACAAGCACCGCATTGTGCGGAAGATAGTACGTTTCGAAAAAGTCACGAACATCGGTTATGGTCGCAGCATCGATCGTATCCATATCACCAATGACCGCCCAACGGTACGGATACGTTTGGTAAGCAAGCCGGTTCATGCGAATGGTCATGGAACCATACGGGGTGTTATCGTATCGTTCGCGCTTCTCTTCTTTTACCACCTGTTTTTGCGTGGCAAGACCGGTCTCCGATGTAGCGAATTCAAGCATCCGGTCGCTTTCCAGCCACAGCGCAAGATCTAACTGATTTGCAGGCAGTACTTCGTAGTAATTCGTTTTGTCCTCGGTGGTGTAGGCATTATCATTCCCTCCGGCTTTCGTGATATAGACATCGAACTCCCCGCGCGGAACGTGTTTGGAACCATCAAAGAGCAAATGCTCGAACAGGTGCGCAAAACCACGGCGACTGCTATCTTCATTTTTGCTGCCAACATGGTATGCAATATTAAGACAGACTACTGCGGACGTATGATCTTCATGCAAAATCACCCGCAAACCATTGTGCAAGCGATGCTCCTGGAATGAGATGAAACCGGACGGGGTTTCGGCCTTTGAATGTGCGTTGAAGTCGATGGGGTTTTCTCTCATGGTTTGGGAACAATGTGTCCGACCACACAATGGGAGCGATCGAGGCGATGTATGGCAGCATGCAAAATTTCTTCGGCTGTGATAGAGCGATAAATCGCGATCTCGTTAAAGCAATGCGCGGTGTTTCGTTTAAAGCACCAGCCGTGCTGCAGCCGGTCCGCGCGGGAACCAAGCGAGACTAACGAATTGACGACGCCCATCTCTGCCCTGTTCTTTGCCTTTTCAAGCTCCAACGGATCCAGCGGAGTGCGCCGCACTGTTTCGATGGCTGCCCACAGCGCTTCCTCAACTTCTTCCGCGGAACTTTGCGGCTGCACTTTGGCATCTAAATAGAATACGCCAGTGCCCTCCAAACCACTGTTGTAGGCATCGACACTTCGGGCGATCTTGCGGCGATACACCAGTTCGCTATACAGTCGGCTGCTACGGCCGCTGGCAAGCGCAAAAGAAAGCAGATCCAGAATATACTCTTCACGGTCCAGTGTGGTGCCGGATTGGAATGCGATATACACTGCTGGTAACTTTACCGCATCTTCCAGCGTGAAGCGCACCTGCTCAGGAGTATGGGAAGGATATTGAGGTATTCGATCCACGGGCTTTGCCTTTGGGATCGATCCGAAGTAACGTTCAATCATCCGCCGGGCATCCGGTTCCTTAAAATCGCCGACGAGCACAAGCGAGCAATTATTGGGCTTGTAATACTCGGCATGGAACGCGCGCGCATCCTCGACCGTCGCTTGATCGAGAATGATCCATCGAGCCGATGGTAGTCCAATGGTATCCGCTGTTTGGCCAGAGCCTACGTGCGACATTTTCCCAGACGGTACCATATTGCCGGTTATCATACCGTTGGCGGCGCTCTTCTTTTACAACGTCTCGTTGATTCTCAAAATTTTCGTGGGTAACATCGAGCGCAAGCAGCCGGTCGCTTTCGAGCCAGAGTGCGGTTTCTAATTCCGTGGAAGGGAGTGTTTCAAAATAATTGGTTCGATCTACATTGGTACTCGCATTGAGTGCGCCCCCGGCGCCAAGCACCGATTTAAAATGCCCTCCCTTTGGAACATTTTTCGATCCCTGAAACATCATGTGCTCGAAAAGGTGCGCAAAACCAGTTCGTGAGGGAGGATCGTCCTTGGAACCAACATGATACCACAGGTTAGTCACAACAATGGGAACCTGATGGCTGGGCGCCAATATCACATGCATCCCATTATCCAGATCGTATTCGGTAAAAGGAATCTCAGACGCGCGGGTTACATCGGCGCGTTGAGCGGCGTTGGTTTTAAAATCCATTACTGAAATGGGATTCTTTACTGAAATGGCAGTTTTTTAATAATAGGAAGCGAGATCGTGAACGTCCACATAGATCGTAGTGCGCGCATGAGCCAGCCATCGGGTGAGATCCTGACTTTGCTTCCATTGCAGCGCAGCCTGTTCCAGCTCATGGTAGTCCTCATCGAGCGAGGTCTTATGTTCCGGAATGGTGCGAATGAGCTTCACAATTTGAAATCCTGTCTTTCCTCCGGGGTACGCAATATGAATGGGATCCGAAATACCGCCGGCCTTGAGAGAATCGACCACCGCACGCTGCTCCGGACCGAGGTCTTCGAGGCGAATGCGGCCTAACGTTCCACCGAACGAGCGTGTCTCCGCGTCATCAGAATGATTTTGGGCGAGCACACCGAAATCCGCGCCATTGTTCGCACTGTCACGAAGCGCGAGCAGGCTATCGCGCACGGCCGCTTCGTCCATAGCATTGACCGTTGGCTTGATGAGAATTTGTGCCACATGCACTTCCTCGCCACGGCGCTCGATGAGTTTTATGATATGGAACCCTTGTTCCGTTTCCACGACATCCGAAATCTCACCCGGCTTCAGCTTAAATGCGGCCTCTTCGAATGCCGGCAGGAATGTGCCGCGCGGATACGATGCACCAAGATCGCCGCCGCTCGAAGCCGTCACATCCTGCGAATATCGTTTTGCCATGAGCGCAAAATCGGCGCCGTGACGCAGCGAATCCACAATAGCTTCGGCAAGCTCGCGGGAATGCTCCTTTTGATTCGGAAGCGGTTTGACGAGTTCTACGATGGTTGCAAGCTCGACTTCTGCACCGATGTCCGGGAGCGAATCCTTGAAAAGTTGGTAAAACTTCTCGACATCCTGCCGGGAAATGCTTGTGGCCGGAGGAAGCACTTTGAATCGCTCTTGCTGCACGATCAGGCTTTCACGAGTACGCTCTCGCAGATCGGGAGACGCTTTCAGCTCGGCGATGGTATGACCGTATTGGCGCTCCACTTCTGCCTCGCTTCCGAAGCGCGTGACAAGTCCTTTGATCTGATCGTCAATTTGGTTATCTACCTCCTGCTCGGTCACAGTCACAGAGTCTTCATCGGCTTTGGCAAGCAGGAGCTTTTCATTGATCTCACTTTCCAGTACTTGTTTCCGGAGCGCCATCAAAGTATCGGGATCGACGTTCGTCAGTCCCTTCTGCAAGAGGAACATTTCGGCCTGTGCGTCGATGGAAGATTTGAAGATTGGGTGCTTCCCCACCACGGCGACGATGGCATCGAGCGTGGCGCCATCTTTCGGCGGTTCCATCTGAGCGATGGCCGCGTTCGCAACGAATAGCGCAAGCGCAATAATGGAGAGTGTGCGTTTCATTTCAAAACTCTGAGTATGAGGTTGGTGGATACTGCGACCCGAGAGCGCGATCGGAGTTCCCTTAATTCTTCAGCAAATCGCCCTGCTCTGCAGAGTGCTGCTTCGTCCATTCCGCCGTGAGCGCCGACGCATTGATCTGCCGGTCGTACTCTTTTCGCAGTTCTTCGACCCACTCGGTGCGCAATTCCTGGGCGCGTTCATCCTGATATTGGCTTGCAACTTCCTGACGCGCTTCGGCAAAGGTTTTTTGATGCGGTGGATCGCGCCGGTTCAAGCGTACAATAGAATATCCGCCTTGAAATGCGAACGGCTCCTTGATCTCATCGACCATAAAATCGAAGCATTGCGCCACGAACTTGCTTTCGTCTTTGGTCATCAAGCCCCAGTGTCCGGCCTTTTGTTTAAATCCGGGCCGCTCAGTGTATTTTTTCGCAAGCGTATCGAAATTCTCGCCGGCAATGGCTCGCTTGTAGAGCGCATTGGCGAGGGAATCTTTGCTGACGTAGATCTCGGAAAGATCTACGCGCTCCGGCCAGAGATAGTTGGCCTGGTGCGCTTCGTAATACTTCACCTCGTTCGCGCTATCCGGCACCACCTTCGACCACACGCGCTTGTTCTCGAGATCGAACAGGACGATCCCATTCTTGTAATCCTCCATGATCTTTTCGAACTCGGGATATTTGGTTGGAATGACACGGGCTTCGATCTGAAGCGCCGTATTTTCCTCATTTTTTGCGATCAGATCGCGCAAGGAATTGCGCGCAAGCGGCGAACCTGGCGATGCCGAGAGGGAATCGACCAATGTGTTAACCGTCCAGGTCACATTGCCCATCTGATAAATGGGCCGGGAACGATCCTTAAGTTTCGCGGCCCAGTTTGAATCGGCCGAGGTGCGCGAAGAGTCGATATGCGCCATCACGTAATCGAGCGCACTGGAATCGAAATGAAAATGGTCGGCCGTTTCAAGACCCGCAATAAATTTAGCTTTGTCCTCATCGAAATAATACTTCTTGTAAAATTGCTCCAGGTGATCCTTGGACTGCTCGAAGGTTCTCGCGGCCACGCCATTGATGCGCTTAATGATATGGTATCCAAAGCTCGTCCGAACGATGCCGGAAATTTCGCCGTCTTTCAAGGCAAAGGCTGCATGATCGAACGGAAGTTCGGTCCGGCGGTCTTCGTGATTGATTGTGTCCATATCTCCGCCGCGTACCGCCGTTGGCTTATCATTGGAAGATTCCCGCGCCACTTGCTCGAAGTTCGCGCCATTATGGATCGCGGTAAGAAGGCTATCGGCGACATGATAATAAGGCATGGTATCGATCCCACTAAATTTTGGCACCGATACAAGGATATGCTCCACATGGACTCCGCCCGTGTGCGGTATCTTCTCATAGAGCATAATGACGTGGTAGCCATAGCGGGTCTTAACTGGCTCCCTGGTATATTCACCGGGTTTAAGCTTAAATATCGCATCTTCGAACGGGCGCACCGTCATGCCTGCCATGAAAAATCCCAGATCTCCGCCGGTAGCAGCGCTGGCGTGGTCATCCGAACCGCCCCAATTCACCATACGGGTCGTATCGAGCTTCTTGGTGCCGTGCAGCAAATCCTGATCGAACTTACGCATGAGCGCCCGGTTCGTTGGATCCATACACACATACGTAAACGGATACCCCTCATCGAGCATTTGAATGACCTGCATCGCTCGTTTATAAGCAGCCAGAGTATCGGCAGGATTTTTCCAATTCTTGACAGCAGCAAGAAAGTGCGCCGCATGAATATCCCACTGCCGGCGATCGTAAAGTGCGCGCACTGCGGGATCCGTCAATTCCTTATCCAGAATAAATGGGCCGGCTAACATGGTACGATAACCCGCGATCTCTTTCTGAACCGATGGGTCGTCATCCAAACCTTCTTTTTTAGCCTCCTCGAGCTTCAAACGGTAATCCGCATAGACGCTGAGAAAATCCTTTACCGAATCCAGCGATGCAGAAAACGCCGGCTTGCCATTCATCCGCTCATAAGCGTCCTCGAACTCTGCGACAGTGACCTCCCCGCCTTTCCATTTGATGAGCCACGGACTGTTGCCAGTACCCGCCGCGGATTGAGCATGAAGCGCCACCGGCAGACCAATACCGGCGACAAAAATTACTAAAATGAGTCCGAAAAGAAGCTTCCGGATACGAATACTCTGCATGGATTTTTTCTGCGAAAAGTGAGCTATCTATTTAATGTACGAACGATAAACGAGAATGTTACGGCGAAAAGGAGGATGACCCGCCTCTTCGATATAAAAACAGTATGGAAACAACGCGGTTACGCTTGATTTTGGTTCGCCCAATCCTGCGCCTGGAATGCGCTTGACTGAACTCCGGACATGCACCCCTCAATGCAGTATCTCGACCGTTGCCGACTGCTTGCCCAAACGAAGGAAATACATGCCATCTGAGAGATGCGAGACATCCAGCGACCCCTCCCCATTTGGAAGCGCGGACGACGTGAGGACTTCTCGGCCCAGGAGATCGAAGAGATGAACTTCGCCGGGTTGCCCGCCCATAATTTGTATTGAGCTTGAGGAGGGATTTGGGAATATGCGAAGGGTTGAATTCAAAGTTGTGCTCTCTGCTACGCCTGATTGATTAAAATCTGAAAGTGGTCGGCGCCAGATACCATTATCAACCCCAGCAAAAAGATAGCCGGCTGACACCGTTAAAGCAAAAATACCACTAAATTCATTGTCGAAAATGAAACCAGTATCGACCTCTGCCCAGCTTGATCCATTGTTAGTTGTGAGAAAAACGCCGCCACAAGTACCCGCGAAGAGGTTTGGACCGTCTGCGACAAGTTCAAAAATATTATCGCACATCAAGCCACTATCGACAGCATTCCAACTTGCTCCGCTATCGGTCGAGAGAAAGACTTCCCCATTACCGGACGATCCAATGTTGCCGAAGTTTGTCCCTGCAAAAATATTTGAGCCAACGGCGGAAAAGGAACTAACTCCATCAATCATGCCAAATACGATGCCGCTATCTGCACTGTGCCAGCTTGCTCCGCTGTCGGTCGAGAGATAAATCCGACCATACGTGCCAGCAAAGAGATTGCTGCCGAATTCCACAAGGGATGTAATATTAATAGTATCCAAACCACTATACGTCCAGTTCTTTCCATTGTCGGTAGAACGAAAAACTCCGGAATCGGTTGTCCCTGCAAAAAAACTTCCTCCGATCGAAGTGAAAGAAGTTACCTCAGAATATATAGGAAAGCCATTGCTATCTTTCGCCCAGTTCTCTCCATCGTTGGTGGAAAAATAAATGCCATCCCCCCACGTCCCCGCAAAAAGAGTTCCGTCGGATGTCTGAAAATTATCAACGAAATTCACGCCAATGAAACCGGAATCAACTTCCAGCCAGTCCATACCGTTGTCTGAGGATCGGAATATCCCGCTGTCAGTTCCCACGAAGAGATCATTTTCATTCACAGCAAAACAATTTCCGCTAATACCATTGCGTAACGCAGTCTGGACCCACTGCGCCCTCGCTTCCAAATCTGCTGATATTACAAGTGTAAAAACCCCAGCAATAAATAAGAGTTTTTGTTTCATCGTTCATCATGGAATTAACATGAAGTTAAAACAAGGAACTTCGCGTTTTCCGTGCCACTCATTTGGGATTTGTTTATGATCGGTCGTGACGAAATGTGCGGTGTACCGGGAAGCGCTGCATCCCGGAGGTTTTGTCATGGAAGCAGCGCTTCCATGCATACGACACGGAGAAAGATAGAGAACTATTGCTTCCGCTTCATTGCTCGCAACACTGCGGCTTTTACATCGGCGCTGGTGAGGCCAAAGAATTTCATCAACTCATCCGGCTTGCCGCTGCCGCCGAAAGTATCTTTCACGCCAACGAATTCAACTGGCGTCGGGATCTCCTGCGCAAGCACTTCGGCAACTGCTCCGCCAAGACCAGCGGTGATCTGATGCTCCTCGGCTGTAACGATAGCGCCGCATTCTTTTGCAGCAGCAATGATCGCAGCCCGATCGAGCGGTTTTATCGTGGACATATTAATAACGCGAACATTCACGCCTTCCGCTTCTAAATCATACGCAGCAACCAGCGATTCCCACACCATCGGCCCGCACGCAATGATGGCGGCATCGTTGCCTTCTTTGAAAATCTGAGCTTTGCCAATTTCGAATGGAGTATCTTCGTGCGTAAAACTTGGAACATCCACGCGGCCAAAGCGAATGTAGCTCGGCCCATAATGCTCGCCAACGGCGATCGTTGCTTTCTTTGCTTCGAGAAAATCACAGGGAACTACCAGCGTCATATTCGGCAATACGCGAATGATTGCGATCTCTTCGAGCGCCTGGTGCGTCGCGCCATCCTCGCCAACAGAAATACCGGCGTGTCCGCCGCCGATCTTGACATTGGCATCGTTGTACGCGCAGGAAATGCGTAGCATATCCGTATTGCGGCAGGATGCAAACGCACCATACGTAGCAAAGAACGGAATCATTCCAGAAAGCGCCAATCCCGTGGAAACGAGCGTAGCCGTCGCTTCGGTAATACCCATTGAGAAAAAGCGGTCAGGGAATTTATCCTTGAAATAGGAGGTCATGACCGAGCCGGTGATGTCACCGCCCAACACGACGATATTCTCCCACCGCTCACCCAGCACGACAAGCCCCTCGCCAAAACCAAAACGCGTGGCTTTTTTACCCTGCATTTCAAAGTGAGGCATCATTGCGCCGTTGGTTGCAATTCTGTCCGTTCATCGTCATTGAGTATCTACGAAATGATTCCGCGAAGCTCTGGTTATTTTTGTCTAGTTCCACTTCTGTCAAAATTTCCAATTCTTTTAATGCCTCTTCCGCTTGTTCCGGGTTCGGTGGCTTGCCATGCCAGCGGTAGTCGTCTTCCATAAAACTTACGCCGCGGCCCATGAAGGTCTGCGCAACAATGCATGTCGGCCTTCCGGTTACGCTGCGCGCTTCGTTGAATGCTGCGCGCAGTTCACCGATATTATTTCCATTGCATTCGATCACATGGAAATTGAATGCCCGGAATTTATCTCCGACAGGATTCAGCTTCATCACGTCCTCTGTACGCCCATCGATCTGGCAATTATTGCGGTCAACGACCATCGTGAAAGTTATCAAGTTCCCAATGGGCGGCAATAAGCGCCGCTTCCCAGATTTCGCCTTCGGAAAGTTCACCATCGCCCGTTAACGCAAAAACTCTCCGTCCATTTTTATCTACCAACTTATCGGAAAGCGCCATCCCAACCGCGATGCCAAGCCCCTGACCAAGAGAACCTGTGGAACTTTCGATACCCGGCAATCCCATATCGCGGCCCGGATGACCCTGCAATCGTGAATTGAACTTGCGCAAGGTCAGAAGTTCCGATTTTGGAAAGAATCCTGCATTGGCAAGCGTCGAATAAAGCACGGGACACATGTGCCCTGCCGAAAGAATGAACCGATCCCGACCCTCCCACCAGGGATTTGCAGCATCATATCGCATCACGCCACCAAAGTAGAGTGTGGCAAAAATATCGGCGCGAGCCAAGCGGCCCTCCGGAATGCCCGCTCTTGGCTTCAACCAGTTCGCGAATGATGTCCCGGCGAATAGCTTGCGCGATTTCATGTAATTTCTCATCGCTGTGATCTGCCGAGTTCGGAAACGGCACGAACGTCGTAACCATATTGCGCGATAAGTTCAGGATTTGGAACTGGCCGTGTTGGCCCGTGAAAACCGGTAGTAAGAGGATATATCTGATGCGAGAGCCTTGCCATGCTGGAGGAAATGATTTATTCAGCCCTCAAAAGAGAAGCCAGCCAAAAATGGTTCAAAAGAAAAATGGTTCAAAAAATACATGTTTCGTTTGCACCGTTCCATAAAACCAAAAAACCCACTCGGTTCCGAATGGGTTTTGAAAAACAAATAGGAGGCAAGCATTATACCTGCTCTGCCTGCTGGTGCATCTGCCGGCGCGCCGCGCGCTGACGCAGCATCTTGTTCGTCACCGACGGCTTTTCGAATGCCGTGCGACGGCGATATTCCTTCAATATGCCCGAGCGCTCGTATTTCTTCTTAAAGCGCCGTAATGCGCGATCGATCGGTTCGTGTTCCTGTACGACTATTCCTACCAAGCTAATTTCTCCTTTTTAAAATGCTTTTCTAAAATTGGACTCGCGAAAACCGCTTATTGCGGCTGAAAGTTCTCCAATAATTTACGCTCGCCAGACTTCTCGAAATGCACCAAAACGGCATTCCTGCCGCTGGCTGTGACCTCTTTACCCATGACCGTGCCGACGTCATCCCAATCCTTATGGAAGATCGCTTCACCGATCGCATAAATGCGGCTGGGCGAGTAGGGAGTGCATTCCGAAGCCGAAAGCATCGTATGAGCCTTCGGTTTTTCGCTCATGAGCGCCGTTAAGTTGACGAGCATCGTGTTGTGGCACTTCGTGCAGCGGACCCACAAATTCTCCGGGATCGGCTCTTCGGCTGCCCGGTCGATCGGCTGCGGATCTTCACCGGCAAGACGCGTACGCGCCTCGCCCACGATCTCTTTCCGGGCCGTACGAGTGCATTCCGAGCACAGCATCAGCCCGGTGATGTACTTGGAGCGCCGCTTGGTGCGGGGTGCCTTAGGGGTTTTGGATGCGGTTTTGGTCGCCAATGTGATTTTAAATACGATGCAGTTTAATATCCCGACCCTCCAAATTCAAACAATAAACGCTTCTTTCGATAAAGCGCGTCGTTTTCTTTCAGCAAAGCCGCGGAATTACGAGTCTTATGTAACCGATAAATTATCATCATACGTTCCCCCAATGGATTTGGAAGGTTTATCTCAATCTATTTTTCATGAATCCCTGCCAAAGCACTTTCTTACAGAAAAATTAATCGCTGATAGAAAGCAAAAGAGGATGAAAATTCTCGCCTCCTGTACAAGTTAGCTGTAATAAATAATTACCTTACTCTATATTCACCGCGATCAGCACCTGCTGCTCGCGCAGCACTTGCTCGCCGTTGATCGTGCTCGAGGAAACTCCGCGATCACCGAAGATTCCCACAGAGGGAATGAACGAGTTCGTTTGCTCCTGAACGATCAGGCTATCCTTCCCCGGCCCGATAGTTCTCCCAGGTGTTGGAGGTAATGACACTCGCCGCATAGACCGTCCCCGCCACCGTATCGTTCACCTGATCGGTATAGGCCGTGGAGAACGAGATCGTATCTTGCGTGTAGCCGTTCAATGAAAAATTCCCTGCCCAGCCATACGGATACGTCTTGTGCGTAAAATACGGGATCGTCAGCCACTCGGGCGCGATATGCGGCGCGATGAGCGGCCAGCTCAGCCTCGAAATATTGCCCGTCGAAAGATACTGGAGATAGATCGTGTCCGGGGCTGGTCGTCTTTGTAGTGAACGTCTCGACGGTCATGACCACATTGGAATCGCCCTTAACGATCATGTTCGTTGCTACGACGGTCCGCGTTGAGGTGTCCATCCTCGCCACATGGCTATTACTATCGCAGATAGGTATTCTGGAACGTCCAGCTTGTGCCAACGCTCGGCACGACAACGGCCGCCGGGGCGGATTTTGAGGGTGCGGAAGGAATGAGTGAACAGCTATTGAAAACTGCCAGCGCACAGATAGCAAGCAGGAGTAAGGATTGTTTCATTTTTTCTTATTGGTGAATGGGGCGTAGGTCCGGAAATGAACGACCTATAAAGCACATTGCGAAGAAGCGGTTCCATTCCATAAGAAACGTGCTGTAAATGCAAAGAGGCGGGGAAATATCCCCGCCTCTATTGCAAGTTAGCCGTAAGTCAATTGAGGGTTGACGGAATGTACTATGCTGAAGCGTCGACGCTCAGGCATTATGCCACAGCGACACGTTCACGTTTGGTGCGGCCGGGTGGTGGAGTCGGCGCCATTTCCTGCGCGCCCATCCAACCGTTCGTTTCGAAGGTAGATGGGAATCCTTCCTTCGGCGTAACGATCAGTTCGCGGAATTTCGGAAGTCCCGTTCCCGCCGGAATCAGGTGCCCAACGATCACATTCTCCTTCAAGCCCAGCAGCGTATCGCGCTTAGCATTGATGGACGCTTCGGTGAGCACCTTCGTTGTTTCCTGGAAGGATGCGGCGGAAATAAAGCTTTCGGTCTGCAAGGCCGCCTGGGTGATACCGAGCAGAATTGGCTCGCCATGCACCGGCTCCGCAGGCCGCGCTTCTGGGAACGCTTTGCCCTTCTTTTTCAACTCGCCCGCGACTTCCTTGAAGCGTTTCTTATCGACCATCTGGCCGATCTTGAACTTCGCGTCGCCGCGTTTCGTGATAAAGACGGAGTTCCGCATGATGTCGTTCTCCTCGGCAACTTTCACTTTATCGACTTCATCGTTGACAAGTAAAAGCGAATCGCCGGACGCGGTGATACGCACCTTGCCGAGCATCTGCCGCACGATCACTTCGATATGCTTATCCGAAATTTTCACGCCCTGCATACGATAGACTTCCTGAATCTCGTTCACGAGATATTGCTGCACTTCGGCCACGCCTTTGATGGCAAGGATGTCATGCGGGTCGATCGCGCCATCGCTCAGGCGTTCGCCGGAACGGACGGTATCGCCTTCCTGCACGAGAATGTGCTTGCCGAACGGAATCGTGTATTCGCGGCGGTCGGTCGCATCGTGCGATGTGACAACGACGACGCGGGAACCACGGCGCGGCTTCTCGAAATGCACCGTTCCATCGATCTCGGAAACCATCGCCGGATCGCTTGGCGAGCGCGCTTCGAATAGCTCCGTTACGCGCGGCAGACCGCCCGTGATGTCGCGCTGTTTTCCGCTTTCTCTGGCGATCTTGACGAGAACCATTCCCGCTTCGATGTGCGCGTGATTCTGCACTTGCAGATATCGCGTTGCTGGGAATGATATAATTGATGAGGATGTGCCCATCGGAGCAACAATATCGATCGTCGGCGATTTCGTGCGGTCGCGCGAGTCGATCGTGCGCGTTTGCAAGTTCCCGGTGAGTTCATCGGCCACTTGACGGAACGTTACGTTCTCGATGAAGTCCTTAAAGCGCACCGAGCCGGCGTGTTCCGAAATAATAATGGCATTATATGGATCCCATTCATAGAGCATCTGTCCGCGTTTGATCTTCTCGTCATTTGGCAACAAGGATCTTCGCGCCATAGGGCACATCGAACTTGCCGACCATACGATTATCATCATCGAGCACGTTAACGACGCCAGAACGGCTCATGACGATATTCTCACCATCGGGATTCGTGATGACCTTCATATCTTCGTACTGCACGGTTCCATCGAATTTGGAAGTCACCTGCGATTGCGACGCAATCAGCGATGCCGCGCCGCCCGTATGGAACGTGCGGAGCGTAAGCTGCGTACCGGGCTCGCCGATGGATTGCGCGGCAATAATTCCCACTGCTTCGCCGGCCTCGACGATCTTGTGCGTCGTAAGATTTCTACCGTAGCACTGCGCGCACACGCCTCGGCGCTGCTCGCAGGTAAGCACGGAACGAATAAGCACGGTCTCGATGGATGTAGCAGAGATCTTCGCCGCAACTTCTTCATCGATCATGCCACCGGCTTCAAGAATTACTTCCTGCGTAATGGGATCGATAATATGATCGAGGCACACGCGCCCAAGAATTCGCTCCGCAAGCGGTTCCTTCACATCTTCGCCTTCTTTGAGCGCGCTAACAGGAATGCCACGAATGGTTCCGCAATCGAACCCGCTGATAATCGCATCCTGCGCGGCGTCTATCAAGTCGGCGCGTGAGATAACCGGCGTCCGCTGTTTTAAGAGCCGTATCGGCAAGACCTTTACGCGCGCCGTGCGTGGAAATAAAGTATTCAAGAATCGAAAGTCCTTCATGGAAATTCGAGATGATCGGGTTCTCGATGAGTTCGCCCGTCTGCCCCGAAAGCGATTTCTGCGGTTTCGCCATCAGTCCGCGCATACCGGCAAGCTGACGCACCTGTTCTTTCGAACCGCGCGCGCCGGAATCGACCATCATATACAGTGGATTGAATCCATCGCGGTCGTGCTGCAAGTGCATCGAACAGCTTATCCGCCGTGCGATTGGTTGCGCGCGTCCAGATGTCGATGACTTTATTATACTTTTCGCCGGAGGTAATGAAGCCGTTCAGATATTTATCCTGAACGTCATCGACTTGCTTGCGCGCTTTCGAGATGATCTCGTCCTTTTCTTTCGGAACGATAATATCCGAGAGCGCCACGGAAAGTCCGCCGCGCATGGCATAGCCGAATCCGAGATCTTTGAGTTTATCGAGGAATTCTACCGTCTTCAAATTACCAACGGTCCGGAACGTGGTGGCGATGATCTGGCGAAGCCGCTTTTTCGTCAGCAGTTCATTGAGATAGCCCAAGTTCTTCCGGAACGATCTCATTGAAGATGACGCGGCCTGTCGTCGTTTCGATCATCTTGCCCTTGATGCGAACATGTAATCTTCGCATGCAAATCGAGCCGCCCGAGATTATTGGCGATAATAACTTCCGCCGGCGACGTGAAGCGCATTCCCTCGCCAAGACACGCCATCGCGGTGCTTGGTCAGATAATAAGCGCCAAGAACCATGTCCTGACTGGGAACCGCGATCGGCTCGCCATTCTGCGGGGAGATAATATTATGCGACGAAAGCATGAGGATCGCGCACTCAAGCTGTGCCTCATACGAAAGCGGCACATGTACGGCCATTTGATCGCCGTCAAAGTCAGCATTGAACGCCGTACAAACCAGCGGATGAATCTGAATGGCGCGTCCTTCGACCAAACGCGGCTGGAACGCCTGAATACCAAGCCGATGCAGCGTTGGCGCGCGATTAAGCATGATCGGATGCCCATCGATAATGGATTCGAGAATATCCCACACTTCGGTGGTCTTTCGTTCTCGACAACTTTCTTTGGCGCTCTTCACCGTCTTGGTCAATCCGCGCTCGATAAGCTTCCGAATGATAAACGGCTTGAATAGCTCGACGGCCATTTCTTTCGGCAGTCCGCACTCGTGCAATTTCAGTTCCGGTCCGACAACGATAACGGAGCGGCCGGAATAATCCACGCGCTTGCCGAGCAAATTCTGACGGAATCGTCCCTGTTTGCCTTTCAGCGTATCGGAAAGCGATTTCAGTGCGCGGCTCGTATCCGAACGCACCGCAGAAACGCGGCGGGAATTATCTAAAAGCGAATCGACCGCTTCCTGCAACATGCGTTTTTCGTTCCGCAAAATTACTTCCGGCGCCTTGATGTCCATCAGGCGCTTCAGGCGGTTATTGCGGATGATAACGCGGCGATAGAGATCGTTGAGATCGCTCGTCGCAAAACGTCCGCCTTCGAGCGGCACGAGCGGACGAAGTTCCGGCGGAATGATCGGAATGACATCCATGACCATCCACCACGGCTTGTTCTCCGGCTTGCCTTCTTCTTCGCGGAATGCCTCGATCGAGCGCAGCCGCTTGAGCGCATCCTGACGCTTCAACTGGGAAGTTTCTTCACGCGCGGCGCGGCGAAGATCGAGCGAAAGCGTTTCGATGTCGATGCGGCGAAGCAGTTCTTTCACCGCCGCGCCGCCAATGAGGGCGACGAATTTATTCGGATCGTCATTCGGAAGATCCTGATTTCCCGGCGGGAGCGAATCGAGCACGCGGATAATATTCTTCTTCCGTGAGAAGATGGCGCGCCGGAAGTCCCGTCGGACCCGGATTGACGACGCATACGATTCGTAATACACGATCTTTTCGAGATCTTTCGTCGGAAGCCCGAGCAAGATGACCGATCTTATTCGGCAGTGAACGGAAAAACCAGATATGCACGACGGGAACGCCGAGCTGGATATGCCCGAAGCGCTCGCGGCGAACCGAACGCGTCGTTACCTCGACGCCGCAGCGATCGCAAATGATTCCTTTATAGCGGATACGCTTGTATTTTCCGCAATAACATTCCCAGTCGCGCGTCGGCCCAAAAATCTTCTCGCAAAAGAGTCCATCTTTTTCCGGGCGGTACGAGCGGTAATTGATCGTCTCCGGTTTGGTCACTTCCCCGTGACTCCGGTTCAAGATCGATTCCGGACTCGAAAGCCCAACCGAAATGGATTGAAAATTGCGAAGCGGAATTTCCTGCGGCAGCATGTAAGCCATATTATCTCCTATATAATTTCTCTTAAAACTTTTTTATTCTTGGTGCATTTCGTTCCTTGCGTCCGTTTAAGGATCCAAGGAACATAAATGAGCTTAATCGATTCTGATCTCTATTCCCAGACCTTGCAATTCTCGTACAAGTACGCTGAACGATTCCGGTACGCTCGGTTCCGGCATGTTCTCGCCTTTGACGATTGCCTCATAGACTTTCGAACGGCCCGGAACATCGTCCGATTTCACGGTCAGAATTTCCTGGAGCGTGTGCGCGGCGCCGTATGCTTCGAGCGCCCACACTTCCATTTCGCCGAACCGCTGTCCGCCGAACTGGGCTTTGCCGCCGAGCGGCTGCTGCGTGATGAGCGAATACGGTCCGATCGAGCGCGCGTGGATCTTATCATCGACCAAATGCGAGAGCTTCATCATATAGATCTCGCCGACCGTGACTGCCTGTGTCAAACTTTTCGCCGGTACGCCCGTCGTATAGTTCCGTTCGGGCATCCACGTTAAGTCCGGCCTCTTTCAGGTACGTCCTTGCACATCGTTCCAGTGCGCGCCATCGAAGATCGGGGTCTCGAAACGCACGCCAAGTTTTTGCGCGGCAAATCCGAGCGCCGTCTCATAAAGCTGGCCGATATTCATACGGCTTGGAACGCCAAGTGGATTAAGCACGATGTCAACCGGAGTTCCATCAGCTAAGAACGGCATATCCTGAATGGGTACGATCTTCGCGACAACGCCCTTGTTACCGTGACGTCCTGCCATCTTATCGCCGACAGAAAGCTTGCGCTTTTTCGCGACATAGACTTTCGCCATCTGCATAATGCCAGGCTGGAGTTCATCGCCAAGACCTACTTTCGAACGCTCGCGGCGCACATCGGCATCGATGTCCTCTCGCTTGACCCAATATCCTTCATAGATGCGGCGAACCTGATTCATCTTCCGGCGGTCATCGAGCCAATCGGTGCCGACAGAAAGTTTTTCGAGTTCATCCAGGCGCGAATAGAAGGTATCGTGCTTGAAAGAAACGCCGGAACGAATAACCGTCGCGCCATCTAAGTCTTTCACGCCCACGCATGTTTCGCCATCGAGCACTTTAAGCAGCTTTTCGGCGAGCTTGCGATTGGTGTCATCGAGTTTGATCCTTGTACATCTTGTCGATGGCGTCGATGCGGCGTTTTTCCTCGCGCTTTTCTTCGCCCTCTTTTTTAATGCCCTTGCGAGAAAAGAGCTTGGTCTCGACGACGACGCCTTTAATTCCCGGCGGCGCTTTCATGGATGCGTCTTTCACGTCGCCGGCTTTGTCGCCGAAGATCGCGCGCAGCAGTTTTTCTTCCGGCGTGGGATCGGTCTCGCCTTTCGGGGTGATCTTACCGATAATAATATCGCCTTCGGTCACTTCCGCGCCGGTGCGAATGACGCCGGTTTCATCGAGATCCTTCGTAGCTTCTTCCGAAACGTTCGGAATTTCGCGCGTGAGTTCCTCCTCGCCACGCTTGGTATCGCGGACGTGAAGCTCGAATTCCTCGATGTGAATGGAAGTATAAATATCCTCCGATACCACCTTCTCGGAAATGACAATGGCATCCTCAAAATTATATCCGCGCCACGGCATGAACGCAACGACGACGTTGCGGCCAAGCGCTAACTCGCCGAGTTCCGTCGAGGAAGAATCGGCAAGCACGGTTCCCTTCTTTACGCGCTGGCCTTCCCGCACACTCGGACGCTGCGAAATGCAGGTATCCTGGTTCGTGCGGAAGAACTTCGTCAGCTTATACTCGCGGTGACGGCGGTCATCGAAACTCGATAGGATCTCATCCTTCGAACCTTCATCGTCATAGACCATAACGATGCGGCTGGCATCGACGGATTCAACGACGCCATCGCGTTCTGCAAGTAAAAGCGCGCGGCTATCGCGCGCGATCTTTCCTTCAAAACCCGTAGCGACAAGCGGCGCTTCCGGGCGAAGCAGCGGTACAGCCTGACGTTGCATGTTCGATCCCATGAGTGCGCGGTTAGCATCGTCATGCTCCAAGAATGGAACAAGCGCCGCAGCCGCGCTAACGATCTGCGACGGCGCGACATCCATATATTGCACCGCTTCCGGTCCCACTACAATAAAATCTCCAAATTGACGCGCGCTGATACGCTCATCAACGAAGTGTCCTTCCTTATCGAGCGTCTGGTTCGCTTGCGCGATGACTTTATCCTCTTCATCGTCTGCGCTCAGATACAAAATGTCTGTGGTAACCTTGCCATCATTGACAATTCGGTACGGCGTCTCTAAAAATCCAACTCATTGATGCGTGCATACACTGCAAGCGAGGAAATAAGGCCGATATTCGGTCCTTCCGGCGTTTCGATCGGGCAGAGCCGGCCATAATGCGTATAATGAACGTCGCGGACTTCGAAGCCGGCACGCTCACGCGTCAAACCGCCAGGTCCGAGCGCGGACATACTGCGCTTATGCGTCATCTCGGCAAGTGGATTGGTCTGATCCATGAACTGCGAAAGCTGATTCGTTCCGAAGAACGTGTTGACGACGCTCGTTACCGTTCGAGCATTGACAAGATCGGCAGGGCCGACTTTTTCATCATGAATCGACATGCGCTCACGAATGGTACGCGCCATGCGCGCAAGGCCGATATTAAATTGCTGCCCAAGCTGCTCGCCAACGGAGCGCACGCGGCGGTTCCCAAGATGATCGATATCATCGACCGACGCTTTGCCAAGCTGTAAGCGGATGATATACTTCAGGATCTCGATAATATCTTCCTTCGTGAGCGTGGTGATCTCGTTCGGAATTCCCGGGGTTCCCTCATGGAGGGTTTGGTTCAATCGGATACGTCCGACGAGTCCAAGATCGTACCGCTTCTGATTGAAGAAGAGCTTTTCAAGCAAGCCGCGCGCCGCTTCCATATCCGGCGCTTCGGAAGAGCGCATGACGCGATAGATCGCCTCGAACGCATCGTCCGTCGAGCGCGAGGTATCCTTTATAATAGTGTTCAGAATAACGGCGCCGCCGGTATCCTCCAGATCCATGAAGCGAACCTTGCGGATACCACTCGTGCGCAAGCGCTCGATATGTTCTTCGAGGAACGTCGAATCCTTCGACAGAAAAATTTCGCCCGTGTTCATATCGATCACATCGGCAGCGATGAGCTTGCCCACGTAAGCGGTGAGATCGGCAGTTTTTACATCGACATCCTGAATAAGGCCGAAAAGATGGAGAATATCTTCGTCGCTGGACCATCCGAGCGCACGCAACAGCATCGTGACCGGGAATTTCTTCTTGCGGTCGATGTAGGCCCAGAGCACATTATTAATATCGGTCGTGAACTCGACCCAGCTTCCGCGGAACGGAATAACGCGTCCGGAAAAAATGGTCGTGCCGTTCGGATGCAAACTTTCCGCAAAGAACACGCCCGGCGAGCGGTGCAACTGCGAAACCACCACGCGCTCCGCGCCATTGATAATGAAGGTTCCACGCTCGGTCATCATCGGAAGGTTACCGAGAAACACTTCCTGCTCGACGGTCTCCACGAAATCCTCGCTCTTTTCTTCCGGATTTTTGGAGGAAAGGCGTAAACGGGTCTTCAGCGGAACGCTGTATGTCAGGCCGCGCTCCTGGCATTCCTGCACGGAATAACGCGCTTTTTCCAAACGATAATCGAGATATTCGAGCACGAACGTCTCGCGGCTATCGATGATCGGGAAATTTAGCTGGAACACGGATTCCAGTCCCGTGATCTTACGATCGGCGATCGGCACTCCATCCTGAAGGAATTCCTGAAACGACTTGAGCTGCACATCTAAAAGATCGGGCAGATCGTAATCGCGTGGAATTTTAGAAAACGAAATGCGACCATTATCTATCACATGAGCGTCCCCGAGCAGAGGTGCCTTCGTTGATGTTTTCGCCGCTGTCATTATTGAACGTGCCATAATTATTACTTTCTATTCGAGAATTCTTAAAATTTTTACAAACCTTGTTACGAGAGTGGGAGGATTTTCTGCTTCGTGATAGCGAATTTCCTCCGGCGGCGATAAAAACAGGCCGCGAGTTATATGCCGGCGCTGTTAAAGCAACGGCAGGATTAGAAACCTGACGGGAGGATTGCTCCGGCTTGGAGGTGTACCTCGGCTCAATGGCCGGAACGCGAACGACAAACGATTCGCGCGAGAGGACAAAACGACGGCGTGGGGATCAGAAAAACTGGCCCCGGAATGTTGGTATTTGGTCAATGTTGTCGAAAATTAAATTTGCCGCTGAATTCCTACGAGCCTTCCCTAAAGCCCGATGATCGGGCCGGGATGGAAGTCTAAATTCAGACAACCAAACGGTTTTTGATGAATAAATTGGCTATCCATCACAGTTTTGGCCATTTTCAGGCCGCGATTCCTCTGCTGCGCTCTGAGGTGGAGTGTTATTTAATTTGCTCCCCTCTTTTTCGCGCGTGACGGAAACCCAACAAGAGTTCGAATGATTCCGGGAAAATTAATGGCCCGGTGATTTTCGAAATTTCCTCTTAACACGTCACCGTAATCGTCTGTGCGGCAGCATTTAGCACAACCGAATAGCTTGGGAGCGGATTCGGCGCCGGCCCATTAATCACCTGACCCAAAAGATCGTACCGTAAGCCAACGAATTCCGCAACTCAACGTCCGAATAGAAATGTTACTGAAATCATGCAAATTACCCCGCAATATCCACCGCTTGCACGGAATGTTTTTCCTCTTCTTCTAGACTTAAGCTCCGACGGCAAACTAAAGCTCGCCGAATTGCTGATCGAATCCGTTCGCTCGGCTCAGACAAATGCTTCTATGGAGTCGCTCTTCGGAGCGTGGGAGTCGGATACATCGGTCGAAGATCTGATAAAAGAGATCTACAGCGCTCGAACCGTAAATCACGACCGGGAAGATTTTTAAGATTCCTAAAACAGGGAACATAACCAGCCGAGAATCAAAAGAGCGGCAATCGTTACGAAAAATCCGAATGCGTACCTTGCATAGAATTCAGCGGCTCCGTACTTTTTATTTCGAGATGTTCTTTTCGCCTGCTCATGTCTATCCGATCTCATATTTACATACACTCTGCGTTTCATCATACAAAAATACGATGAAAACAAATGAGTTTCCATGTTTGTATGGATTAATGTGAACGTGAATATGGTTTTTGCCAGAGCTTGAACACATAAGCACAACGAAAAAGCCCGGTTATAACCGGGCTTTTTCGCTTAGCTTTCGTTCCGGTTAAGGTGCTTTTATGAATAGAGTGATGTAAGATGTGCCGTTTGGCAAATAGTAGTCTCCTTGTCCGATTGTGTCCTTCGATGGAGACCATGCGTACGTGAATGCGTCGGTCGGAAAAGACTGGAATGCAAACGGAATCCAGTCTGGAGTGTAAACCTGTTCCGATGGTTCCAGCGTGGAAACGAAAGTCATAGATTCTTCAGGAACACCACGTATGCGTTCTGAGTCTAAGACACCGTTCGTAAAAACGAGCGTATCTGGATACTGGCCCCTGATACTCGTGTCCACCTGATCAATATAGAAAACTGTCCCGGAATTTTGACTATTTCCCGGCGAAGTGGATGAAGAACATCCGGAAGCGAGTAGTGTGAGCGCGAAAATCAGTGTAGTTAATTTTGCATTCATGGTTTGGGATTTGATGTTTTTGGGGAAATTCAAATGTACGATGCAAAACGCTTTTTTGGTTTAAAGGGTTGTGTATTATCATGGATAATAATGACAGGGGTAAAAAGGTTAAACTTAGAAAGCCCATTCTGGAAATGAGCGTAAAAGAAGTTAACGGCAATCAAATCACGGTGGAGTGGATAGACGGAGCCGAACAGCCCCATACCGCAATCTACCTGGACTCCGAGCTAATTCTCGTTACAACGGAACAGGAGCGTGCGGCAAAGACTAATATTCAGAGAGAGGTGGGAAAGCGTCTCGGTTTAGTGTAATTATTTTCTCGTACCCTCCCAGTTTTAACCCAACGAGGTACAAAAATCCCACCAAAAATCTCTCCATACTGTTGAATGTCGTATTTTTGTGATTATGTCATTTCAACAACGGACGAAAAAGAAGGATGGTCAACCGCTAATGGCGGGCGAACTTCGACGTGAACACATCGGTGACAGCGTGGTGCTGAAGGGGTGGGTCGATGGCGTGCGGGATTTCGGAGGGATGCGATTTTTCGATGTCCGGGATCGATCAGGTAAAGTTCAATGCGTAATGTCGAAGGATGTTATTAGAGCATTCGGAATCACATCACCGGAATCAATTGAGAAGCAATCATTTCTATTTATTAACGCCAAAGAGATTCGAAATGAATATGTAGTGGCTGTGGTTGGAAAAGTTCGTGAGCGATCGAACAAGAATCCTCTTATTCCTACAGGAGAAGTAGAAGTTTTTATTGGCATAGAAGGCTCTATCGAAATTCTCAACGCCTCCGAAGTCCCGCCGTTCGAAGTAAAGGAAGACACGACAGCTAACGAAGATCTGCGTTTGAAATACCGCTATCTCGATCTTCGCCGCCCGAGCTTGCAAAATAATATTGCGGCGCGCCACAGGATCGTAAAATCCATCCGCGATTATTTCGATGAGCATGGTTTTTACGAGATCGAAACGCCCATCCTGATGAAAGCTACGCCGGAAGGCGCGAGAGATTTTCTTGTGCCCTCGCGATTAAATCCCGGCACATTCTATGCGCTGCCGCAATCGCCGCAGCTATACAAGCAGGTGCTCATGATCGCTGGCTTCGACCGTTATTTCCAGATCGCGCGCTGTTTCCGCGATGAAAATTTGCGTGCCGACCGTCAGCCGGAGTTCACGCAGCTCGATGTCGAAATGAGCTTCCCGAACGAGGACATGGTGTATGGCGTGATGGAAAATTGCCTTCATCGAGTATGGAACGATCTGGGTCTGACGCTTCCGCCATTCCTTCAATTAAGTTACCACGAAGCGATGAGCCGTTTCGGAACCGATAAGCCTGACCTTCGCTACGGCCTCGAAATTCAAACGCTGACCGAAATGGTGCGCGGCAAAACGGATTTCAAAGTATTTACCGATGTGCTGGAAAAACGACTCGGCGTCATCGGCGCTGTAGTCGCTCCGGGCGGCGCATCGTGGTCGCGAAAGCAATTGGATACGCTGACCGATCTTGCTAAAGTCTATGGCGCAGGCGGGCTTGTCTGGATAAAAGTTACCGCCGAAGGATACGACTCCAGCGCAAAGAAATTTTTGTCGGACGATCTGCTTCGCGATATTCGTTCCGTTTGCGGCGCGCGCGAAGGCGATCTCATTCTTGTCGTATCGCATCCGAAATGGGAGCGCGCCTATACTATATTAGGCGCTCTTCGAATCGAATTAGCAAAGCGGCTTGAACTACTCAAAGGCAAAGAATTCGATTTCGCGCCTGCGTGGGTCACGAATTTCCCAATGTTCGAAGAAGATGAAGATACCGGCACATTCACCTTCAAGCACCATCCCTTCACTTCTCCCGACCCACGCGATTGGGCACGGCGCAGCGATGGCTTGCAGCACGTCCGCGCCCGCGCATACGATATTGTTATCAATGGATATGAATTAGGTTCCGGTTCGATTCGTATTCATGACCGGAAAATGCAGGAAGAAGTATTCGATCTTTTGGGACTCACGAAAGAGCAGCAACTTGAAAAATTCAGCTTTATTTTGGATGCGTTTCAATATGGCGCGCCGCCGCATGGCGGTATGGCTCTGGGAATCGACCGTATTGTAATGCTCTGCGTGGGAACCGATAACATCCGTGACGTTATCGCTTTCCCCAAAACCACCAGTATGCAGAATTTGATGGATGGTTCGCCATCGGTTGTCGATCCATATCAATTGGCGGAATTGAAGATTCAGATAGTAGAATCCAAATAGTTTATGGATGTCATTCCGAGCGTAGCAATAATTCGCAAAAGCGAATTATTGCGAAGTCGAGGAATCTCTGGCACAACACCTCATTGGCGAACTACATGAGATCCTTCGACTCCGTTCGTCCCTCCTTCTTCGGGACGAACTCCGCTCAGGACGACAATTGCAATAATTTTGGACTTTAGCTTCAAAACCTGTTGTTATCTCCAACCATGAGGTCGCTTCTCGTCATTTTATTATTATTCACAGCTACTGCTTCGTTCGCGCAAACTTCCGGCGCGGGTTCGCAGGATTCGGACGCGACGGGTTTGCGCCCGCGTTCGTCGGGTGCTTACATCGTGGGCTGTTTTCCTTCGCCTGCGATGGGTGGGCTACCGATCACGGTGCAAACGTACAACCGCAACCCGACCGAGCTTTCGGTAGCGATCTACGATAACTCAGGCCGGGATCTGCTGGATCTCATTCCAAAACAAACGATGCCCGGCGGTTTGCAAACCATGACGATCCCGCCCTATCAGCTTCCATCCGGGGTGTATCATGTCCAGCTTTTAACCTATACCTCTTCCGACCAATCCGCTGCCGTGGATATCGTGGATGAAGAGCGATTTGTTATTCTTCATTGACGCCCACACATTTATTAATGCGCCGGGCTTCTGGTACTCTTTTCCTCGCCATAATAGTGGCCGTTCTCACGATCGGCGCAATGCCTGCGTTGCTTCGAGCGCAAAAATTGGTGGATCGGCCTATGCAGGAATCGCGCGGAAGGGAGTTCTGGGTTGCCTTTCCGCAAAATGCCATTCTTGAATCCGACAGCAAGACGCTCAGTCTCAAGCTCTTCATCACCAGCGACCACGAGACCAACGGAGTCGTTTCCATTCCGGGACTCGGCGAAAGCACGCCATTCCACCTGAATCCCTCCGAAATCAGGGAGATCGATATTGATTCTGTCGCACAATTATTAGTGAGCGAGCAAGTACAGAAGTTAGGAGTTCATATCGTGGCCGATAACGATATTGCCGTGTTTGGCCTTTCGCATCGTCCCGCGAGCACCGATTCTTATTTGGCGTATCCGGTGAATGTACTCGGCACCACGTATCGCGCCCTTGGATACTCCCCGTTACTCAATGGCGCCGAAAGCTTTACGTCGCAGGTTGCCATTGTTGCCACACAAGATCATACCATAGTGACCATAACGCTGGACGCCGATACCAAAGGAGGCCACAAGAAAGGCGAGACATTCTCCGTCTCGCTCAATCAGGGCGATACCTATATGGTTCAGGGATCGCCGATAAGTGGGCAACCCAGCGATCTCACGGGATCGCTCGTCACTTCCACGAAGCCCATCGGTTTTCTCGTTGGCCATACATGCGCGCAAGTTCCACCGGACGTCACCTTCTGCAATCAACTGATCGAGAATGGAGCCGCCGGTTCCAAGCTGGGGCCGGCAATTTTATGTCGGGCGGTTCGAGGACAAAACCCAATATGCCATGCGCGTGGTTGCCAGCGAAGATAACACAGAAGTCTTCCTCAACAATAAGCGTGTCGCCAAACTTGCTGCCGGAGGGTTTTACGAGAACAATCATCTGGTCGATAATTCCTTCGTAACGGCTTCTGCGCCGGTGTTGGTGGCAGAGTACGCGCAGGGATCGGACGCCGATTCGATCAAAGTCGGCGATCCGATGATGATCCTCATCACCCCGACCGAACAATTTCTGAATTACTACCGCTTTGCAACGCCGATCACCGGCACCTGGCATCATTACATCAATTTAGTGGTGCCACTCGGCGCGGAAGGCTCCCTGCGCGTCGATGGAAGACCGGTTCCCATCCGGTATTTTAAAACCATTGGAATTTCTCATTACGGAATCGCACAGTATGAAGTCGGCTATGGTTCGCATTCGGTTTCCTGCGATCAGCCGTTTGGCCTGTATTCCTATGGCTTTGGCGTGGCAGAAGATAACTTCGACGCGTACGGTAACGGCGGAGGCCAATTAGTGAAAACAGTTCCGTTGGTTGCCGATACCGCGCGGCCCGTCCTCGAACTGCTTTCCGACGATGCGTCGCGCTCGCTCGGGCTTATCGCGCGAGACGATAGGCTCTATGACGCCGGTTTGTCTTCGATCAATGTGATGGACAGCGATAATTTTCAGACGGAAGAATTCCCGCAATTCGATATCGGCACGCCGGAAATTCCGCTGCTCTTTCATGTACGCGATTCCGGTTCCTGCGGTTTTCTAAGCTTGCAGTTAACCGATGCAGCCGGGAATATGTCGTATTGGGTCATTTGCCGAACGTTGAATGGCGCGCGATGGGTCTATACGCTTACCGAAAGCCGCGATAACATTTGCCCAAGCTGCCGGCAGATAACCGTCCAGTTCATTGCCATGCCAGCGCTCACGGTCTCGGATGTGACGTTCAACACTCCGCGTTATCTTACTGGGCCTGGACCATTCAATCAATTTTCCACGCAATTAAGCGGAGGGTTCCAGGGACTTTACATTTTTCCGGTCGATAAAAGCATTCAACTCGCGGGCGGCATCGGCTTCGCTAATTTTTCCGGCTCGGCGATCAATACGCACTCCACTTTCGTTCCGGATTCCCTCGAATATGGCGGCGGTGCCGGGCTTTCGAAACTTATCGAACAATATGAAGTGGATGCCTCGCTCAGTTATCTCACCATCAATGGCGGCGCGTATTACTATCCGGTTCCGGATAAATTCTATATTTATGCCGGACTCACCGCCGGGTTCCTGATCTCGAACAGCTATGTGGAAACGCGAAGTATTATTTTCCCGACCACACTCGAAGATTCCACCGGCCGCTCCACCGGCTCGCGCAGTGTTACCGTAGCATCCGGTTCATTTCCCGATCCTGTTTCGTTCAACATCTCGCTGGAACTTTCTCCCGGCTTCGAATTTAAGTTAAGCCAGAATATCGAGCTGCTCACCGGCGCGTATATGAATCTACCGTTCTTTAATGTTGTGAAAGATCTGGACTGGCATCTGACTTCCTTCGGGGCGCGCATAGGGTTGCAGTATAGGTATTAATCTGTAATTTTCTCGGAACCAGAGTGGTTTCGGGATTATTTTCTATGTGTCATTCTAAATTCCCATATTCTCTATGAAACATTTTTCTTTTTTATTGCTTGCTATCGCGGCATTCACATTTGCATCGTGTAAAAAGAATAGTACCAGCCCTAATGACGGGGGTTCGGGAGGCGGAGTGAACGGCGGTGCTTTCTCCGCGACCGTCAATGGTAAGCCATGGATCGATGTCCTCGATTCCTACGGTCATATCGATGGTGTCCCCGATTTTAGCGGCACGAACGATACGTCCGAATTTGACTTGCAAATTGCTGTCCAGGTTCCTTACGGCGATACAGGAGTGTTTGAAGAAGGGGACTCGCTAGTTGGTGTGACTTTTTCCACTGGTTACGATAAGACCATCGATGCTGACACAACTTACGTTCCTGTTGCGAACACCGGTTCCACTCATATTACAGCCTACACGGCGAGCAAGATAACAGCGACGTTCAATTTTACCGGGAAAGATGCCCATGGGGATTCTGTTGTTGTCACAAATGGAACGGTTAATTTCTCCTACTGATTTCACGTCGTTGACTTACGACACCGTTACGGTCACGAACGGAACGTTTACGATCCCGCTATAAATGAAACTATTTCTTTTTTTTATGAAAAATCGTCGCACACTTTTCACGTTTCTATCGGTAGTACTCTTTTTTTCGGCCTGCAAATCCAGCACAAGCCCTTCGAACACTACCACTACCACTACGGGCGGTGGGGGCCTCACTGGATCGTTTACAGCGACCATCGATGGCCAGCCATGGCAATCGGCTCAAGATTCGCACGCAGCGAACGCGCCCTGGTTCTATGGGGACTACGATTCTACTGAAATGCAATTACTCATTTCGTCATTGATTCCCTATGGCGACACGGGCGTCCACCAGTTTGGCGTCATCGATTCTCTGATCAACATGTCCTTCGAAGTGGGAACAACTTATTACGATGACGTTCCCAAGTCCGGAACGATAGATCTTAACATTTATACTACGAATCACATAAAAGCAACCTATAATTTTACAGGGAAAGACCCCGTAACCGGCGATACCATCACCGTTGCGAACGGTAAAGTGGATTATTCTTACTGATTTTGCCGCGCGCATTGGATTTCAGCATAGGTATTGATTTTTTGAAATCGGGCATGTTATTCTCGTTCAGCCCAATGGTCTGGTTTTCGTGAATTGTGACTGATGGACAGCACAAGAATCTCGTCAAGTGTAACACGGTAATAAATGGAGAAGGGATAGCGATGCAAAGATTTCACCCGCACGTCACGCTTGTAAATTCGATAGCGTTTCGGAAAGCTTGTTAGCTCGATCAAAGCCGCCTTTACTTCCTCGATGAATCCATCGGCAGCGGTGGGACTTTCGTTAAAATAATAGAGCAAGGAAACCGCATATTCATGCTCTGCGCCTGAAAGTAGGCGATAATTCACCTCCCGATCATCGTATTAACTCTTGCAATTCCTTCCCAAAGATCGACCGCTTCCAACTGCCCTCTGTCATAAGCATCGGCTCTGCGCTGCGCTTCTTGGTAATTTGCCTCCATCACTGAGGCATCCGGTGCATCCAGCGATTCCCAGCGCCGCTCCGCAGTAGTGAGCCAGTCTCCGAAGTTTTCCGAGTCATGTGCAATACTAATGACAAGCTCCTCTACCAAGCGCGCCCGGTCTTCGGTATCGAGATCGAGCGCTGCTTCACGAATTTGTTCTATGTTCCTGTCCATAAGTTCTTGTCTCTATTACTATAAAATAAAAAACGAGGGTTATGTGACATAGGTTCGTTTAGCGTTCCGCGCGAAGAACCCCCAGCGAGTGAATTGACACAGACGCGTTAGCTTACAGTGGGTGAGCTACTCCTTCTTTGTAACGAAACACTACGGAATGACAAGTTTTTGCATCGCACTTGCGCCACCCGCCTCAACGCGAATAAAATACGTGCCCGCACTCAACGACTTTGGATCGATAGCGACCGAATGCTCGCCTGCCGACTCAAATCCCTTTTCGAGCATCCGCACGCTGCGGCCAAGCGCATCCATCAATTCAATTTGGATGGAACCAGGATCTGTCAATGTGTATGATAAAACCGTTGCGGTACTTGTCGCCGGATTCGGACTGAGAAAAAGATTCAAGCCATCGCTCTGCACATTAGGGCTAACGCTACTATTTATTGGAACCTGGTAGCCAGCTACGGTTATCGTTGGAGTAATGAGAAGATAGGCTCTTTCCATCCCGGATGTCAGAAACTCATAAATATAGCTGGTATCCGAGGTGCTGGATTTCTCCTCCTCCGAAAATGTTGAATCAATTATTGTTGTTTTTACTCGAAGTGCGCGGATGGATTGTCCCGGAATAACAAGAGTTCCCCAACCATCGACAATCCCTCGGTCGATTCCGACCTGATTAACACTGTTTGAAATAGTTTGCCAACTTGTTCGGTAAGTCATCGGGAATGCCGCATCTTGTCCAGGCGGATCTCCACCCTCCTGATTTATGAGCACACCATCACTATCCTCAACGGTACCAATAGACCATGCACCTTCGCTCGTCCATTTAAAATAGTAATAAACTGAGTCTCCACTGACGCCGATAATCTTCGGGAACCTGATGACGTTCGTCGTCGCGGAGAAATCTGTATCGTTCGCCAGAGGTGCTTCACTCGGCGGAATCGTATCTGCACGTTAAGCAGTGCCCTGGAGATAACTGGTGCCGGTAAAATCCCACACCTGGTTCTCGCCGCTATCGGCAGCGAGAGGTAGAAGAACCGTGAGATTTTGTGGTGTAAAACCAATGATCCCACTGCTCAACCAGTATTCTTCATCGAGGTATTCTGATTCTGTGATCGTTATCGGTTGGGCCTTCGCACTCATCGCGAAGGCTGTAAGAAGAAAAAGAAAGATAGGATATCTCATGCTCTTGGGAAGTTATTGAATGATAACTTTTTTATCACGCTGGCATCTCCCGGCTGCATACGATGCTGTTCGAGTCCTGCGGCCATGAGGCATACGCTCGCCCCCTCACCCGGTTTCGCCTGCGGCGAAACATCCCTCTCCCCACGTTGTGGGGAGAGGGATGTTGGTAATGATCCATCGATCCCACATCACAAAGACACGAGAAAAATCGATCTATTGCCGGTAATTTCATCATAGGCACCAATTTCCAGAAGAAATTTTAACATTTTTGATATTTGACTGAACCTTTCGTTATATCTCAAGTTTTATAATAGTGCAATGATAGGCACCATTAACTTAAAGAAAGGTATAATCCATGAAAAATGTCGATTTGTTGGCTATAAAGTCGGTTAGTTTAACAGAAGTATTCGAGGCTCCGCCGGAAGCAAAGAAGGACTTGCTCTGTATGATTGAAAATAACGGCGAGAAATTGGAAGCGATGAACAACAGCCTTACGCTGGTGCTCGATCTTGATATTTACCGCTCCATCGAGCAGTCGGCGGCAATGGCAGTCTATCTCTCGACCAAATTTCAGGAACGGACGGTCCTGCTCATTAATACGTATGCTGGATCGGAGCTAATGCAGGAATCGCTGGGCAAAGGCATGATCGCCGCAGATGTATTGCTGCCGAAGGGATTGAACTATCGTGCCGTTTCGAAGTATGCAAAGGTCTCTACCTCGCCGGATACCACGCTTCCATCGAATCTGCGAATTTTGAACTGCCCGTATGCTACGCTTTCGACGAAACTGATCGAATCGGAAATTACCTCGCATGGTTGCGATATTGTGATCCTCAACTCGTTCGAATTCTCATCGCTCTCGCAATATGCGAAATGGGAGCTTGCCCGTGGGCTTGTATCGCTTCGCATCAACAGAAAGCTTTCGATGGTTGTCTATTCTCAGACCCGTTATAGAGCTGTTTCCAAGTATTCGATCGGGCAGGGGCCGATTGGATCAATGGGGCCATTTTCCGGCGCGATCTGGAAAATCTTTGGATAGTATATGATGAGAGTTCATGAATAATTGCACTCTTATGCATAAAGTTCATGAACTCCTCATGCAAAAAAAAATATTTTATGTGGCTAAAATGAATCGAGAAAGCAGAAGTTGTCACATCGAAATGTAAGTTTTTGAGCAAAGCAATAAAAATAGAGTCTCGAAATTTGTAGCCGTGACCTTCAGGTCACGGCGAATCGAAAGACTCTGCTCCGCGACCGTGACCTGAAGGTCACGGCTACGAGTTACGGCTACAAAAACTATGAGTTCATTGAAAACGAAACGATTACGCACTGCCTTGTCGTTAGCGGCGCGCTCACCATAGCTGGTCACAGCAAAACAAGGTCAATATATTAAAGGAAGATTATATCTAAAGTAATATGTCAGAATTACAAAGCACTTTAACGCGGGAAGATATTCGCAATATTGCCATCATCGCGCACGTCGATCATGGCAAAACCACGCTCGTCGATCAGATGCTGCGGCAATCCGGCACGTTCCGCTCCAACGAGCACCTGACCGACCGCGTCATGGATTCGAACGATCTGGAACGCGAAAAAGGGATTACCATCATGGCGAAAAACACCTCGATCCATTGGGGTGGTAAGAAGATCAATATCGTCGATACGCCCGGTCACGCGGATTTCGGCGGCGAAGTGGAGCGCATTCTGAAAATGGTCGATGGCGTGCTTATTGCTTGTCGATGCCGCAGAAGGATGTTTGCCACAGACGAAATTCGTTCTCAAGAAAAGCCTGGAATTGCATTTGAAGCCGATCGTCGTCATCAATAAAATTGATAGAAAAGATGCGCGGCCTCAGGAAGTATTCGACGAAGTATTCGAGCTTTTCATGTCGCTCGGCGCGATCGTATGAGCAGCTTGAGTTCCCAATTATTTACGCCGTTGGCAAAGCGGGATTAGCTGGACTTACATTGAAGGAAGAGATGACGGATCTCGCTCCGCTCTTCCGCATGATCATCGACTTCGTTCCCGCGCCTCCCGGAGAGACCGAAGGAGCATTCCAGATGCTCGTCGCGAATGTCGATTGGTCGGATTATCTTGGGCCGCCTTGCGGTGGGGCGCATTTTCCGGGGCCGCATCCGCGAAGGCGAGTGGATCTCGCGTATCCGCCACGATGGAACCATCGAGAAAGCAAAAATTTCCAAGCTCTATACGTTCGAAGGTTTGAAACGAACCGAGACTCCCGAAGCTGCTGCCGGTGAAATTGTGCAGCTTGCGGGACTCGAAGATGTTCGCATCGGCGAAACGATCACCGATCCGGAGCATCCTTATGCGCTGCCGATCATCAACGTCGATGAGCCGACGATCTCGATGAATTTCGTCGTGAACGATTCCCCGATGGCCGGACGCGAGGGCAAATTCGTTACCAGCCGTCATCTTCGTGAACGGCTGATGCGCGAGCTTCGCAAGAACATTTCGATCCATGTCGAGGATGTTTCGCCGGACACCTTCAAAGTTGCAGCGCGCGGTGAATTGCAGCTTGCGATCCTCATCGAAACGATGCGGCGCGAGGGCTACGAATTTGCGGTCTCGAAACCCGAAGTTATCTTGCAGGACCGTCGATGGCGATATGATGGAACCTATCGAGCAGGTCGTTATCGATGTGCCGGAAGAATACGTTGGCGGCTGTCATCGAGGCGCTTGGCACTCGCAAAGGAGAGATGATCAACATGAATACGTTGAACGGTCAGGCGCACATGGAGTATCACATGCCGAGCCGAGGCATGATCGGGTTCCGTGGAGAGTTCCTTACGATGACGCGCGGCAACGGTTTGCTCAATCAGCTTTTTTACGATTATGAGTCCTACAAAGGCGCCATTGAAGGCCGCAAGCGCGGCGCGCTCGTCTCGTTAGACGATGGCGATGCCACGCCCTACGCGATGGAAAATTTGCAGGAACGTTCCGTCTTTTTTATTCCGCCCGGCACGAAAGTGTATCGCGGGATGATCGTCGGAGAAAATTCCCGCGAGGAAGACATGGTCGTGAACGTCACCAAGAAGAAACATTTGACAAACATGCGAGCATCCGGCTCCGATGGGGCGATCCAGCTCGAAGCGCCACGAATGCTTTCGCTCGAACAGCAGATCGAGTGGCTATCGGACGATGAATTCCTCGAAGTGACGCCGGAATCAACCCGCTTCCGCAAGAAGATATTGGATGCAACGGAACGGCATCGTTCCAAGAAGAAAGCGGAGCAGATGGTGGCGTAAACAGTACGATCCAAATCGGATTCCTGATCTTCTCGAGGATTCGATTTTGCTGATCGTATAAGCATTCTTACCATCGTTCATGGGATTTTCGTATCTTTGCATTCGTTCTTTCGCACTAAATCGATTATCCCATGTCTTATCTCGCGAAGCATCGTGCTCTTTCTGGCGTTCTTGTTTCTTTGATCTCAGGACTTTGTTGCTGCCCCACCGCACAGGCGCAGTGGGTGGAGCTATATCCGAATTTGATCGGCACTGGCCCCTATAACAACCTCGGCGCGATGGCAGCCGCCGGCGGAATAGCTTGGGCGGGTATGTACGAGCTCTATAAGTCCACGGATCAGGGTGTTTCCTGGAATCCCGTGGCGCTTTCGCTTGGAGGAAATTACATCAATGATATTTCTTTTTACGACGATAGCACCGGGGTTGTCAGCACGATCGGCAGTGGACTTTATTTGACGACGAACCAGGGAGCAACATGGCAGAATGAGTTCCCAGGCGACAACATTTTTGCAGCACGGTTTGCAGGGTCTGCAAAAGATATTGTCGTTGGAGATGCCAGCACTCACAATTTCGATTTCACCACCGATGGCGGCATAACGTGGACTTCCGTCGCTGCAAATATCGATCCTAAAGATTTTTATTCACCCTCGCCCGGAAATGTGATCGCATTTGTTGAAAGTTCCGCTTCGAGCTACATCGCAAATACTACGGACTACGGCCAGACCTGGACTACCCAGCCGGGCATCATGGAGGCAGACGCGCATAGCTTCGCTGCCATGCCATGCGAAGGAAATATCATCTTCGGGATCAACGAAGAGGGAGGAAATTACACGCAGGATAATCGTTTGGCTGAGATCTATCTTTCACGCGATGACGGGAACTCATTTACAAGCATAGAACAAATATTCCCTTGCGTACCTTGCAGGATGCGCCCTCATTACTCCGGCCGTGGTGTACGTTCCTACGAGAACGAACGGAATTCTCGAATCGACAGATACCGGAGTAACCTGGAACACCGCTAACGGGCCGGCATTCGCGATCGACTGCCGCGATCTTGTAGCAGTCAATGATACGCTCTTGCTTCTTGCAGATCAAAACGGTTCGATCTGGAGCACGGTCGATACCCGGTCGAAAGGGATACCAGCCTCGGCAGAGTTGATCGCTTCTCCTTCGAGCGTTCGATTTGCGAATCCAATTCCGGTCTGCTCGGCTCCAGCGAGTACCGTGATCTACATCAAACGCGGATGTATGTTACCATCGATCAAGAGTGTCTCGTTCACCGGATCAAGCGAAGATTCTGCTTTCTTTTCCATTCAGACAGGGGAACCCAATGACTCGATCGTCGTCTTTTTTGCGCCAAATGCCGCGCGAAATTATGCCGCAAATATTCAGATCGTAACCAGTGATGGCCACATCATCTCCGTGCCAGTTACCGGCACCGGTTCGACTACCGGAACCGTGCAACTCTTCTCCGCGAGCGAAGAAAGTACTGACACGATCGGCGGAACGATCTCGCTATCATTGCTGGCCCAGCCGTCGATTCCGGGAGGTATTATCTCCATGTCCATTGGCTTCGATACTTCGACGCTCGTCTATATTGGCACGCATATTCCTGGTGAATCCATCGATAGAACCACTTCGACAGGAGCAGGAACTGCCCGGATCCAACTTGCCGCAAATAACACACATGGGGACACCGTTTGTATCTCCGATTTCCTGATCTATCCTGAAGGCGATTCCTGCACCACTGTTCTATTCGATCCTATTACCGTATCGGATACGATGGGATCTAATTGCACGTTTTCGAGCGCCCCGATTTCTGCTCAAGTTTGCACTCCTGCGAATTGTGGTACCCCCCTTTTGAGTCAGATCGTGCGATATGGTGAATTTTCTACGCTTCGTATCATCCCCGATCCCGCGTACAGTACTGTTTCGATCGCAGCCGATAGCGAGCTGGGAACGGCGGCGATATCGATCTTCGATGCCGAAGGCGTCGAGCGCATCACAACTCAAAGCATGATTGGACCCAAGCAATCACCCATCATCCCACTGGGCGACCTACCGAGCGGACTGTATTTCATTCAGGTGCGGGGGGGGGGGAATATTTACGTTCACTCCCGTTCATGCACATTCGATAGGGACACTTGTTACTCCGAGAACCAACAGTATTTCATATCCAACTGGAACATGGCGTTAGCGGGGAAATCGCGGACGTTCGGCTGAAGCAAGTGGTAATCTTCGTCGTAATAGAGCACAACATAAGGTGCATCCTGAATGGCAAGATTTTCAGCCTCAGCGAAATCCTGATAGGATTTTACGCGGTCGGTTTCGTTGATAGCGGCTTCGAAGAGCCGGTCGAATTCGGGATTGTTATAGCGCGTGGAATTGATCGTACTTGGGCCTGATGGCGGGATGGATTTTCCATACAGCAGGTTCAGAAAGTTCTCGGGATTCGGATAATCTGCGATCCAGCCTAACCGGAAGAATGGGGCTTTGCCATCGTCAATGCGCGGCGTGAGCTGGGAGAATTCGAGCATTTGAAGCTGCACGTTGAGGCCAAGATTCTCGTGTATCTGCGATTGAATGGCCTCTGCCACTTCGGTATTACGTCCGCCTCCGGCATTGAGATAGAGCGTAATATCGGGAATCGTTCCACCCAACTCTTGCTTCGCCATGGCAAGCTCGGCCAGTGCGCTGTCGGGGTTGAAGCGGAACCCATGTACCAGATCCACGGGATAACCGGGCATCGAAGGCGGAACAATTCCATGCACACCCGGCCCAGCGGCCTGCCCTTTCAGGATGTATTTTATGATCTTATCCTTGTCAACAGCGAATGCAATCGCGCGCCGCAAGTGGCGATTATTCACTGGCGGTGTGGTGCAATTAAAACCATAGAACTGCACCGCTAACGCGGGAACATGCACCAAATTATATTTTTTCCAATTGCCTTTTAGTTCTTTGTGGTCGTCAACCATGTCCTTAAAGAACTCGCTCGGAATGCGATAGACATGATCGAGTTTTTTCGCCTGGAATTGCTCGATTTCAACTTTGTTATCGAGGATGAACGAGAACTGCAAGGTGTCGAGATACGGGAGTTGATTCCCGGCAGAGTCACGCTTCCAATACCGCTCATTGCGCACAAGGTTACAATATTGCGCTTGCTTGTACCCTGCGAACTTGAATGCACCGGTTCCCACGGGATGGAAGACGAAATCGCGGCCATAATGCTCGACCGCCTCATGCGGGTAAATGAATCCGAACCCAACTGCCGGATAGAACAGGAAGGGTGAAAACGGTTTTTCGAGCGTAATGACAACCGTGGAATCGTTCGGAGCCTGCAATCCAGGCAACCCGCCTGGCGGAAGCTTATTGCTCTCGTAATACGCCGGGCCGCCTTTGATATACTTGAAATACGGTTCCGCGCCGGTGTTCGTTGTGCGGTCGA
This sequence comes from Ignavibacteriota bacterium, assembly GCA_963776895.1. Classification (GTDB taxonomy): domain Bacteria; phylum Bacteroidota; class Ignavibacteria; order Palsa-1295; family Palsa-1295; genus PALSA-1295. The sequence goes on from CAVZOL010000010.1 coordinate 74,513, forward strand.
GCGCGCGTGTGAAGCAATAGATGACATCCGACGCCACGAATTTCCTTCCTTTGCCATTGGGGAAGCACGCATCGTCATGGAAATAGGCATCAGTTCGAAGATGATAGGTATAGGTGAGGCCATCCTTCGATATCTCCGGCAGCGCCGAAAGGCCGGGAATGAGATTCAATCCTTCATCGAATTCAAGAAGGCGATCATAGACGTTTTCTCCGACCTGTACAGAAGATTGGTCGTTCATTTGAACGGGATCGAGGGAGCGAATATCCGCCGTCTCATTGACATGGAACGTACCGCCGAGCATCTTGCCGCCCTTGCCTTCCCGTAGCGAATGCTGAATGCCAGCTTTGCGCGAGCAGGAAGAGAATAGCAACGTGCTCAAAAGAAAGACGAAAAGAATGGAACTAAGGGAATGATTGAATTTCATAATAAAAAATCCGAAACAAGATTTATCCCAAATCAAACAGCAAGAATTCCGCCTCTCCATTTTCTGGAGCCGTGATGTTCACTTCATGTTCATCCTCGATTGCGAGCCCATCACCATGATGAAGTTTTTGATTATTTACTGAAACAGTTCCGCGCACCATTTGCAAAAACCCGCCGCGACCTTCAATGAAATGATGCTTCAGTACTGCGCCATCCGAGACGATGCTGGCATACACGCTCACATCCTGATTGATGGTAAGACTGTCGTTCTGACCATCATGCGAGGCGATGCGACAGAAGGTATTGCGTTTATCCTGATCGTGGAAGGTGCGCTGTTCATAGCTGGGAACAAGATTATGGCGTTCCGGGAAGATCCAAATTTGCAGAAGATGCACGGATTCTTTCGAGCCGTTAAATTCGCTGTGAACGATTCCCGTCCCGGCCGTCATGCGCTGAACATCACCTGCACCGATAGTACCGGAATTCCCCATCGAATCCTTATGATCGAGCGAACCGGAGATAATATAAGTGATGATCTCCATATCGCGGTGCGGGTGCATGCCAAAGCCGCGTCCGGCTGCAATGCGGTCCTCGTTAATAACGCGCAGCGTGCGGAAATGCGTATGCGCGGGATCGTGATAATCCGCAAAGGAAAAAGTATGATACGTATTGAGCCATCCGTGATCGATATGGCCGCGTTCGTTCGATGGGCGGAGTGTTAGCATTACATGAAAACACCAAATCGGTATGGTGTAGTGTCCCTAATGCTTCTCGGTAGAAAAAGCTATGGAGGCTCAATGAGATTTTGCGTCCGGGGGGAGGGTGCTAATACCAAACCCACAGCAATACGCTTGAGATAAGTAGCTAGTCGTTCATCTGCCGTCAATTGAAATTTCTTACGTAAGCGATATTTTGCGGCAAGAACAGCTTCCATGGACATACCCATTCGCGCTTCGATTTCCGAATTTTCACATTCAAAAAGAAAGAGGGAACATAATTTGATTTGGTGTTTCGTTAAGCCGGGATATACTTTAGATAACTCCACAAAAAAATTCGGGTAGATCGCTGTGACCTCCCGGCAATATATCATCCATTCCTCTAAAACGGCAAATGACGGAAATGCCATTGTGAAAAAATATTACGAACCGATATGAAATGTCATCCCATAACCAATGATTCCGCCTAATTTTTACGGTCAGCCCGAAATGAAATATTTTGTATGGTTTTCGTCACATTTTGTTAGGAAAATGTAAGGATTTTGTCTATTGCATAAAAGTGTGGTATGTCGTAATTTTGTATCGAATTTTTCGAAATGACTTTCGACTTTAAACCAAACCAATATTATGAAAACAATTCGAACATCCACACATGTAATACCAATTACAGCAATAGCATTTGCGATGGCAATACTTGCCTCCGGGTGTAGCCAGAAGGTTGCACCGGTTATTACTCAAAAGACGCTTCCGACTACGATCACGGATTGGACGCAACCAGGATTTGGGAACCCGGATAATCCTTACGATACCGTCGGCCTTCGACATAACCAAGGTTTAAATTACATTGCATCCCTTCTCCCTACGGTGGTGCCTGGAAATGAGTCATATCCCGGGACCGATACACTTGCAGTTTACTTTATTGATAGCATTGAAGGCTTTCCCGCGGATTCCGGTCTCTGGTTCGGTCGTTTTGCATTGACGCATGAAGATAGTCTCTTCACTGCATTGAACTCAGGGAATGTTTTTAGCGATACAGCTATTAATTACTTCTCAGAAATTGATAGCATTTACTCAAGTAACGATAGCCTTGGGGCGCGAATCGATTCAATTGAAAGCATAGAGACGTCAGCCACCTCAACCCTGTCAGGATCAAATCTTATATTTGTTCAGTGCTGTGGAGCAATAGCTCAATACAGTCTTTCATATTGGAATTCTAACGACACAATTCAATGGGCAGGGAAAAAAAATCCACAACGTGCAATTGTAAACCGTGCTCTTGGAAAAGGAAATATGAGAATACTCGGCGATTGGGCTAGCGACGATGCGAGGGGGGCAGCTGTCACTGCGTATGCTTATGGCGGATGGTGGTTTGTGGGAGGCGGGATTAGTGTAGGGGTAGGCGTTGGATTAACTTTACTCGGTGGATTGATGGCTTCGGGTGGGGATTTTTAATGATTTGTTATTTTGTTACATATTAATGAAAAGATCACTATGGCCTCAAAATTTCTATGATTTTTTTATTGCGTTGCCACGAAGAATAATCGAATCTTCAAAATTACAAGCCGCAAAAATGCTCATCCTTGTATTTGCGATGTTAATCCCAGTGGTCGCACTTGTGCCTACAATAACTCGAGCATTTAGCAACATTTCATCGGATTACTCAATTCAGAGAAGGGAGGCATTTTTGTTGCCTTTTGAAATGATGTTTTTCGGATTAATTGCAAGACGATTTGAGCATGAATCCTTTTGGAAGTTAATAATTATTGGTTTCGTGACAAGTCTTTGGGCGTCATTGATTATTTCATACTATCCTCCATTTGATTAAAATTTGTTCATTGGGAATTGGTTCCAAAATGACTTGCGCGGAGCGTACACTGGCTACACATTATGGGATGGAGGCTGGGGGATCCCTGGCCCAGGGCAGGAAATTGGAATCGGTGTAACCTTGGGAACCGCTGCGCTTTTGTCGGCTTTTGGATGATGATCGCAAAGTGCATATTTTTCCATCCAGCCGATTTCGGGGCAACCCTTACGACAGCGAGGATGGTTTACTCTCTCATATGAAAGAGTACTTCCAAACACTTTTTGCTCGTATCATCACCGTTCCGGTTAGGGCCGTTCAGGTGCCACGAGTGGTTTTCTGGAAAATGTGGGCATTGGCAATGACCATCTGGATTACTACAGCGGCTATTATGCGGAATTTAATTCCGGAAGTCAACCGGTTTGCTGATGAAGCAACGATCGCGAAACAGGAGCTTTTTGCTCTCGGCATCTGGATTCTCCTAATTGGGCTGATCTTTCGACGGCTGGAAGAAGAAAAGTTCTGGAAGCTTTGGCTGCTCACTTTCATATTTGCGGCATGGATAGCATTCCTCTTTTCGGAAACATCGACGGGCTTTTTAGCGACGAGCTAAGAAGATTCGCTGGATATAATATCTGTACGAGTGAAAATTCATGGCCTTCTGGAGAGTTATGTGCGCGCTGGAAAGTGTTCCAGCCCCCACTCGGAAGACCGTTCGGAAACTCGTATGCCCGATATTTTGCTATGAAGCAAACCAGATTTCCAAGCATACCCTGACTTCCCCAACCACCCCGCACCAGCGTTACCTCTCGACGAAGTATTTCCCTTCGCTCGACGGGCTGCGCGCGATCAGTATTTTGGCCGTGGTGTGGTATCACGCGCCGGAATTGCGATTAGTATGGCGAACGGGATTTTTGGGCGTTCATCTCTTTTTCGTCATTAGTGGGTTTTTGATTACCACGCTTCTTCTGCGTGAGAAATCGGAAACGGGAAAAATTTCGCTCAAGAAATTTTATATTCGCCGCACCCTCAGGATCTTTCCTGCCTATTATCTTACCTTAGGTCTTTTTTTAATCGCATGCCTGACAACGCAGGAACTTCGCGGTGAACCTCTTGCAATCTATCTCCACAACCTACCCTCGTTCTTGACTTACACTTCGAACTGGTTCGTCTATCCCGGTGGATGGGCTCCGGGAGGGCCACCTGCGCGAGTGATCTTCGTAGCAGCATGGTCGCTGGCTACGGAGGAACAGTTCTATCTTTTCTGGCCGTGGATCGTTGCACTGACCAAACGGTGGTATATTCCCGTTATCGTCATGCTTGCTCTCATAGCCGGGAATGAAATTGTGAAAATCTATGCGGGATATTCATTCTTCCTCACCGGCTATCCACTTCCAATTCTTATCATTAACAGCGTCTCAACAGCAATCTGCCTGGGGTGTCTCGCCGCATACACCTTGCACCGGAAACGCAGCTTCGATATAGCATGGCGCGTGCTTGGTCAGCGTTGGAGCGCACCGCTTTTTATGGCGATCATGCTGCTCGTTTGTACCATTCCTAACGATGCCATCCTACATGTGTTCAGGATGTTCTACATTTGTGTGGCAATGACGCTTGCAGTCATGGCCTGTTCGATTCGCAGCGACCATGTGCTGGTTCCAATACTTACGAATCGCGTGGCAAGATACATTGGCATGATAAGCTATGGGATGTATTTGTATCATCCGTTTGGAATCAATATCACCGACCGATTCTTTGCGTTTTCGAAAGCGTGGCCGCTTTTGCAATTTTTCTTCATAGCCGGAAGCACTGCGGCAATCGCTTCCATAAGTTATTGGACGTATGAGCGATTCTTTCTTAGGTTGAAAGCTAAGTTTGAATCACTCCGAAGTACCGCCGCACCGAGTTAAAACAAACATCGTCAGAGATGTGTGGAATACACCCCTTCAAAGTTTAGCTCGGCTTTGCGAGGCGCAGTTTAACGCTCAAGGATTGTGACTCCGAAAGCGGATTCGAAGCGCTTCCGCCGCTTCCGCCACCGTGCCGGCCACCGCCGCGTCCCATTCCGCCACCGAATCCACCTCCGCCACCATAACCACCTCCGCCGGGGTATCCTCCACCAGAACCACCCGGATTTTCTGCAACACCTCCAGAGGAACCACCGGACTGACTTTGCCTACCCGCTGATCCACCGGAGCGCGTGACTCCATTAACTGTAAACGTGAGTCCTATGATCTTTGCGCTATCAGAAGGAACGAGCACACGTTTATAAAACGTCGGAAATGGGATAGCCGCCTCGTAGTTCAACACGTTGTTGATCGTGTCCCAGTTAATGCACACTTCGATACCAAAAGCATTCTTCAACGGAACGATTCCTCCGGCAGGTGGCAAAAACCCTGTCAACTGAAGCTCATTCGCTTGCGAGCGAAAAAAACTTCTGCGCAATGCGCCGATCGGATCGTAATTATCGGAGGACAATCCGTATCCGCCGTTGCTACTGTTGCCCGCCCCAGAGCGCTGAAAGGTCGATGGAACAGGAAAGAGCAATGAAATATCTTTACCTGATCCGCCGTTCGTATCGATGTAGATCTGCAAACCGCCGCGAACGATCTTCGTCTGAAGTTCCTGATCGAAGGCTTCGAGGCAAAAATATAACTTGGTGCTATCGTTCGAGACGGTGAAGCTCAATTTCGTCTCTTTATCGTAATACGCGAGCGGCAACTGCCAATCCGAGGCGTCGCCATCCACGATGATCGGTTTCGTTTGAGGCAAGCTCTGTACAAGGTTACTCGACGAACAGGATGCCAGAGTAACGCCGATAATAAAAGCGCCTAAATAAGAATATAGCTGTCGCATGAATTACGCAAACGTCATGATCAACGGCAGACTTCGTGAAATCGGTTTCACGAAGGCTGAAATATCCATTCCAAACATTCTTTTCAACGGAGCACCACAAAATTCTTTTGAACAGATTGTCCGCCACACGATACTTGCGCGAGATATACTCCCGCCGATAATGAATGAATATCGAGCGTGACTGCATTCGGCATCGCGGGATCCATCATGGATCGCGTCGATAGAACTTCGTTCCCTCGGAGATCGAACACGCGAATGAAAGCGGGTAGCTGATCGCTTGAAGAAATAGTAAAGGTTACATCATTACCCACAACCGGATTTGGAGCAACGCTCGTGACTTCGAAATTTTGTGCATTGATTGGGTTGGATACGCCTGAAAAATATGAGCCAGCCGCGCCGAAAGGTTGAGTAGAAACATAGGCGAAAATATCTCCATCGTCGTTATTAGCCGGCCGGTTTTCAGTCCATGTTGCTGCATAGTATCCATCATACGCATCGCTGCCGGCATAGTCCCCGAGGAAATCAACTCCGGATATCGTATCGCCAAGGGTGTTAAAGAGTTGAGAGCCTATGAACTCTAATTGTCCCGGAACTTGATAACTACACCGGACCGCTCGGGATTTGATATTGTTCGTGTCCTCTTCTGAACTGCTCATCGAGATATAGGACTCATGGGTGACCGGATCGATGCTGACCCATGGCATATAGTGATCGTACTCAAGGTAAGCTGACGTGCCAACTTGCTTGGGATTGGTCCAAGTCTGCCCGAGATCGGTTGAGGTGGTCTCGAAAAGTGCTGCATCGCTGTCAATATTATCGTATGTCCCGTAGGCGGCAAAGATTTTGTTATTTGAATCCAGATCGAAGCAAGGGTACGGGGTCGCGCGAAAGCCAAAGGTGCCTTTCAAGCCATCACGTCCATCGTAATTAAGAGGAAAATCGAAGTAGTCCGCAATAGGAGCTTCTGAAAATGTAGTTCCGCCATCGGTGGAGATCGTCATGCCATGGGTTCCGGTCATTTCATCTCCCTGGTTATCGATGTTATATGCCATCGAAGCGATAAAGACCGTTCCGCCAGATCCCACACGCATAAGAGCGAAGAATCCATACGCCTGCGTGTATTGCACCGGAGTGGACCAATGATCTCCTTTATCGTCACTAAAGGCAAGGTAGTGAAACTGAGTATCGATCTTAGCAGAATAATCGTATACGAATTCCGTCCAGGCAATGTAGAGCCGACCATAATATGGGCTTTGGGGATCTCGATCAACAGCGATCGTCTCTTTGTCTTCGAGAACGCTTATAGAATCTGTATTGAAGGAATCCGCTTCATTAGCAACATTTCCCATAACGGGACTTCCCATCACCCAGTTTTTTCCATCCGTGCTTCGGGCCACCATAAGATCTGTTGTGCTATCTTCCGCAAGATTATCGAGAAGAAATGCATAATAAAACGTTCCGGTATCGTCCGAGATGATGATAGGATCGCCAAAAGGAACGCCTCCTCCATCGTCAATCATGGGCAGCCGGTAGGTATTCCAGGTCATGCCTGCATCGGTGCTAAGATAAGCGGGCTGGGACAATGTGATGATCCCGCCGGAAACCGTGTCAAAGCCATACAACGTATCGAAGCTCCACATTAAGTCGTTCGCCCCCGCTACAATAAGATTTGGATTTTTGCGATTGATCGCAATAGTAGGTTCCTCTTCATCGTCCGCCGTGTGCGTAATGTCACTTTCAACAGTAGTATCTATAGAGAGCGTCCTATCGGATCCTTTCGGGGATCGTGGCAATCCGAGCGCTCGAGCGGCAGCATAATCTATCTTTCGCGAGAAGACATCACACCGCCGATAAAGCCATGCCCCATTTTTATATCGCGCAAGTTCCTTCAAAACCTGCGCTCGAAAATCCGAGGCTGAAACGGAAGGAGCCGTTTTGGGCGCAACAACCGGCTGGTGCGCACTCGTTGAAGCTGCTATACACACTAAGAATAAGACAACGAGAGTATTTTTCATATTAGATTCTCCTAATGACCCTGTGGATTGGTTGGACGTAGATCGAGCTCCGAAATTGTTGCACTTGCTGAAAGCATCGCCGCTGCATGAACGGCCACCGCAACATCCTCTGCGCGCAGTACATGGGCCGCTTGAATTCCCAACGGATGACCTGCGGTGTCGAAAAAATCCGTATCGACACTCCCCGGAAAAATCGTTATGACGCGTATGTTAAAATCTCGAACTTCGAGAAAAAGCGACTGCATAAGACCTCTCACTCCAAATTTAGAAGCACAGTATGCTGCCCCCCCAGCGAAACCATTCCTACCCGCTAACGAAGAGATGGCTATAATAGTCCCGCTTTTTCGTTCTTTCATTTTAGGTAATGCGGCCTGCGTCATGAGAAACACTCCGCGCAGGTTTGTGCTCAATACCCCATCGAATTCTTCAGATGTTATTTCGCCAACGGCTTTAAACAGCCCAAATCCAGCATTATTCACAAGCAGATCGACCGGACCAAAACTTCGTTCTGCTTCATGGGCAAAACGCTCGACCTCCCGCTCGTTCGATACATCACATGTTGCAGCAAATATCTGCGCCGATGAGAATTCATTTTCGATCTCGCGGCTCGCTTCTACGATCGCGCTTTCACTGCGAGCACATAACGAAAGCCTCATATTCTTCTCAGCGGCAAAGCGTTTGGCAATCGCCAAACCGATTCCTTTCGACCCGCCGGTGATCATTACATGCATCAAAGCCGTGCTCCTATGGAAAAATAAAAGTTCGGTGAATTCAGTGCGATCCCCTGGCCGGGAACCGTCAAGGGTTTTGCATTTTGGTTTTCGATAAAACGAAAATTTTCACCCATGCCAAACGCAGCGAGTCCTAATGGAGTTTTCAGCCCTACTTGTGCCCCAATGCCATGGAGCAGCGATGCAAACTTGATCTCGGTTGGCGCAGGCCATGTTGCACCAAGATCATACTGGGCCAAAACAAATGTCGGAAAAAAAAGCACATGAGGAATTGCAACCTGGTAGGTCATACTGCCTTCAACCATTTGCTGGCCACGGAGTTCATATTGATTAAGTCCATAGAACGATCCCATCCCGCCCATCTCGAATTCTTCCAGACGCGGTACCAAACCATTCCCAACTCCGAGTTGAAGATGTGGTATTACGGTATGCAAACTCGAAAGCGGCACAGCCTCTTCCAACTCGCCGAAGAACTTCGCATAGCTCGTTCCCACACCTAACAGGCTCAAACCCGTTTCCGCGTAGCCTCTCGCCAGTGTGCCCGTGTGAGGATAGTCAGCATCGTCGCGAGAATCGACGAGCAGTTCGCCACGCAATGCACGCACTTGCGCAGAGCCGTTGTCGGATGGCGTGGTGCTGTCGCGAGTGCTAAACCAATGCTGATGCTCGGCCCGAAGTTCTACCGTGAGTTCACCAAGCCGTTCAATTTGTCCACCGGCTCGCAAGTCCAAACCAAAATCTCTCGATTCACGCACGACATCCGTCACGTTCGTTATCAGGATGTTCTTATTATCCGCTGTCACATTGGTTGTTATGGTATAGACATTAATATCCCTGTAACCGGAATACACGCTTGCGTCGAGTACACCAAAACTGTGAAAAAGTCGTGGTGCATCGAGCGTAAACGATGCGGATCGAGCAAGAGGGCCTAAACTTCCGGTCAGCGAATACTCTGTGCCGGTTCCCGCTATGTTCTCATTGGCTAATTGAGCCGAAAACTCCGCCCCAAATTCATTATCCGCATAAACTCCCAGTCGAATCACATTCGGGCTTTTGGCATTGACCGTCAAAATAACGGTCGGACCAAACGAGGTCGCGACCGCAGGATATGCTGCTGTATCTTTGCTTTGGATATATTTCGTTCCGGGCCATTCCGTATCGTAAGCAATTTGCAGGAGCGCAAAATCGAATAATCCGGTGCCGGTAAGATCGTTCAGCGACCGCTCTCCGGACGATGCGCGAAACACATCGCCGGAGTGAAATGCCAGTTCATGCAGCACAAAATCCGAATCGCTCCCGCGCACTTCGATGCGTGCCACATGGCCTTCATCCACATACAGATCGGCGCGTCCGATGGCTGGGCGCAGGATCACGCTGTCGATACGCGCAAGAGCGTAGCCGCGCCCACGATAGGCTTCCAGCAGGCCGCGTTCTATCGTCTTCATATTTTCAGAACGCACTAACGGCTGCCCAATGAATGATCGATCCGCTGAAATAACGCTATCGACAAACTTATGCTTTCGATCGATCACTCGTATTTCCCGCAGAACAGGCAGAAGCGTTTCCTTCGCAGGAACAGCTTCTGGAACTTGCTTCTCTGCCTCGACAACGATCCGCTCGATCTCCGGCAGCATCGCACGAGCGGCCTTACGCCCGGCTTCTATCGCGGACGGGATCTTCGAAAAATCCGATTCATCGAACCCGTCAAGCGCGGGGGTAACCGTGCAATCGGAAAGCTTGAGTTCCCGCTGGTTCTCTCGCGCCATCATCAGTGAAACCACTTGATCGCCAACCGTCCACGGCGTATTCAATGCTTCCCGTGGCAGCAGCGATGCCGTTGTGTTCGAAACGATCACTGTGGATGCTCCCAGCGACTTTGCAACATCCGTGGGAATGTTATCGAGCAAGCCGCCATCCATCAGAATAGCCGAGTCCTCGGGAATTGGGCTGAAACGCAATGGCAGCGTTGCGCTCGCACGTAAAGCCTCGGTCAGATCGCCACTCGTCAACAAACGCCGCTCGCCGCGCACAATATCCGTCGTGACAGCCACGAAGGGCACGCGAAGATCGCGCAAGAAATCGTTAGGCACGCCTCCGGGCGCGCCGAGCACCACGCTGTTGAAGAGCATCGTAAGCCTCTGCCCGCTCGATATCGCCTGCGGAATCACCGGATCGAAAAAACCGGTGAACCGCAGCGAGAGCAGCGCGTGATCCATATCCTTCTGGCTCAGCACGCGCTCCGAGCGGTTCGCCTCGTCCGAAAGTTCCAGCACATCCGCCCAATTGATGGAGGTAGCAAACGCTTCGAGCTGCTTCGGAGTGTAACCCGCCGCGTAAAGCCCGCCGACCACCGCGCCGATGCTCGTGCCCACGATCAGATCGATCGGAACATGCGCCGAATCCAGCACATCCAACACGCCAATATGCGCAAACCCCTTAAGGCCACCGCCGGACAGCACCAGCGCCACGCCCGGAGGATGCGCCAACCGCTTCGACTCGGGCAGCAACGAATGATCGCTCATGGGCTGGGCCTGAGTGAATGCCGCATAAAGGAGAAAGAATGCGAGAGCGAAGCGAAAGATCATGCGTGTGCGGGTGTGGAACACGCTTCCGCGCGAACTTAACTCCCGGCAAATGCTCACACCCCTTTTGGCTTTCTACTTGACATAGGTGCTTTTTCTTTTTCTTCCAGAGTTCCCGACCACTCTCAAATTTAAGCTAATTTCGCCATTCCTTGAAAAAGTTATCCACAAAATGCTTTCATGGAGAACTCGTTCGAAGCGAAAACTACTGCGATTGTCAATGAACATGACACGAACACTATTCTTTCAGACACTGGTGCCTATCAAAGCACGACCTAATATACGACAATTTTCCCACCAGCCACGAAATTCGAAATTTTCTCTTGTGAATGGCAAATAATTGAAAAATGATCGTTGAATTATGACGTTAGCAAAAATTTCAATAATTCTTGCGATGGTGGAGTTTTCAACCCCTCGAAAGCCTTGAGGACTAACGCAGGTGTGCCATTCAAATCCAAGTCTTTAATCATTGCCGGAAAGTCAAATCTAAATCGCTCGTTCTCAAGTTTATTAGTCCAAAATGCAATTAAGAATGATTGAAATATGGATGAGAGCAATGGGCCAGAACTTTCAATCACTTGGTGATAGGAATTATATAAGACGCTCTGTCCATTAATTGCCACATTTAGGTCAAGACCCGGAGAAATTTGGGAACAGATCATGTTTGCAAACCATGCTGCAAGGGAAGAACTTTGGGCATTCGCTCGTAGGACAAGTTCGCGCCAATTCACTTCACGATTTGCGGCGGCCTTAAGGGAGTTTGCCGCAGAAAGCCATTCAGACTGATCTGTGGCCCTGGCTGCGTATGAGTCACAGAGTTCAGCTACCTTCAAAAGCAGGCGAGATCGCTGCGAGGGTTCCAAAACTGAACCACACATAAGCAGGATGGGTACGAGGCCATAATACACGAGATATGCATCCACCTTTTTACGCAATTCGCTCCCGGAATTGCCGAGCATACTTTCTATATGTTCATCGTATACGAAAGTTTTGATGTCTACCTTATTGTTATTTGTGGCAATTAGAATTTGTGCATCAATTTCGACTTCCTGAAAAGCCTCTTCGATCTTGAATTGTCTAATTAGTTCCAGCGATCTTTTTAGCCCCGCAGAAGCACGAGGGTATGCGAACTTCCGCAATTCAGCATCCTCAAAGAAGGCCGAACGCCATGATCTTGCTTTCTCAAAATCACCAATGGAATCGGCGAGCCATGAGAGTTGTGTATACAAGAACGCTGGCGAAGATTCAAAATAAAGCTTCAATCGTTCCGAGTTAGAAGTCAAAAAGAAACCAGCTTTGGGTTCGACAAAAATTTCGCCATCGACCATTACAGGAGGGCGACCTGTGGTTCGAACAGAGCCATGGTAGGAGACGAAGTGACCAAGTAGTGTTATGAAATCCTTTGTTGAATCGTCTGACGGCGGAAGTGAAAGTAAATGGACCGATTCATCTATTGCGTCAAGGGCTGCTTCCGGGTTGTTCAAGTTCATGTTCAAAAGCGCCACTTCGGCAAGACTCTGGGAAAGGGATATTTTGGAAATCCCTGAATTTGATCTAGCATTTTCGACAGCGAGCTCCATTTCTTCCAATGCTTTCTCGGTTTCCTCCTTTTGGCTATATGTGATTGATAATTGCTGTTGTGCAACTAACGTGATGAAGACGAAGTGTTCACTAAGCTGGGGTATGGCTTGGGTAAGTAATTCTTCCGCAAGAAGATATTTACCCTCCCATCTTGAGTAGGTTCCCATTCTTTCATTAACTATAGCCAATCCCAATTCGCTTAGAGATTGTGAGTTGCGGGCGTATAATTGGGAACCCAATGGGTAATCCTTAGCGTGTTCGCAGGCAAGAACCAATGCGCTCCTTGTCGCAAAGCTTTGGATTGATTCTAAACCCACTTCGCGTGCTTCTTCAGCCAGCGAAGACATTGTGGAAATTAAAGTTGAGATACGCTCACTCTGTGGTTCTTCAAGTTCTCTTACTGCACTAAAGGCCATAAAAGTACTTTGATATCCAAACACGTCTGAATCAAAAGGAGCATCACTTTTCCTGAGTCTAATTATTTCCCTCGACCAAAGCAGTAGTTCTTCAAGCGATGTGATTCTTGTAGCTAACATCCAAAGAAAATCTGCATTTATCAACTCATATAGGGGATGTGTGGGGTTCAATATGACCGGCTCTAATCTCTGAATAAGCGTGATGTTTTCTTGCATTGATAGACGGCCCCAATACAATGCTGTAAAAATTGCATAGTAATTTTCTGTTTGTGTTCGGTCATTAATAAGCTTTAGCAAATGTTGCTGAAGGGAAATCACATCCTTGCCTGCCCGGTGCTTCAAAGCTATTGTCGCTGCGGTGATTCCTATACGAAATTCAATATCCATACCTTCTGGGAAGTTGGTATCTTGCCAGAAGTAAATGAATCCAACATCCTCCGGGTCGACAGTTTCCTGATTTAGCAGTGCTAGGCTATAAAAATAAAAGTGGCCCGCTCGATTTATCTCATCAGCCGCTAAAAAATTTGTTACTACAGTTGCAACGCCTATGGCGTCAATTTTCTCTTTCTCCAGTTCGGCTTCTGCAATTGCGACATGGACTGATTTTTTGACAGACGCGCTCAAATCTTTGCCTTTGAGCTTGCGAAGCAGGGGTGAGACTTCGACTTTCCCATCGTCAACACTGAGCCAAGCCCCTAATTCCAAGATCCTATCTCGTGGACTGGAAATAAGAGGCTCTATCAACGCTATTTTGTCTACCGTATTGAGCTCAAATGAAGGCTGTAGTGATAGTCGGTATAGAAATTCCTTGTCTAATTGATCACTGATATTCCCCACCATTCGCCGGGTCGCCCATTCAAGCTTGTCATCAAACGTTCCGGTAATTATTTCGATAAAGGTATGACCATCCAAATTCCATTCATTCGTTTCGAGGTATTGTAGGCAAGAATCAATGATAACGGGATGTCCATTTGCTGTAGTGCAAACAAATCGCGCGCTCGCAAGACTGAATGAGTCCGGAGCACCTCTCTCTTTTGCCCACTCGTGCGTGGTGTGCTCATCAAAAGACCAAATTGGCATGTGGCTCATTTGTCCCCCGAGATTTCCGCCAATTCGAGGGCTACACTCGGCTTGTGAAGTGATTATTATGCGAGCGCCATTTTCTACAAGTTGGGAAATGAATGTTAGGAATGATCGCTCATAACGATGCCCAGGTGTTATCGCAACGTTATCAAGAACCAATAAATATCCATGCAACCATGATAAATCCCAAATCTTTGCGTCTGATGGTCGCGCTGCAACTAAGAGCATGCTGCTGAGTATGGTCTGGGGCGATATTTCATCCGAATCGAAATTAAGCCAGATAGCCTGTCTTTGGCGTTCGAAGACTGCAAGGGCGAGTTGTGTTTTCCCTGTTAACGTTCCCCCAAAAATCCATAGAACCCCTGACTTGAGGGTCGCTTTTTCAGCACTCATAATTACCGAGGCAGGCATGTGAAGGCGCTTAGCCTTCAATGGTGGGCTGGTGTTGAGGAGAACATCACTAATTGTGATACCTAAGTTGTTCGAAGTTCTCCATTCGCCATTCTCCGAGGCAAGGTTCCGCTCGATGGAATCGACCCTTGTGTTGAGGTCTATCAAACTTGCTTCAATTCGCGAGAGAGCAACAAAGGAGCCAGACGTACCATTGGCGAGTGCTGCGTCGAACTTCACGCCCAAATGGCTAATCATCTCATTACTGTTTCTTGCGACAGATAGAATTTCTTTTACGTCCGGCTGTAATTCGTCAAACCTTTTCTCAAGATTTGATATAATTTGTTTGAAGAATGAGATGTCAGCGGCCTTGCCGGCAGTATCCTTAATGAGGGTACTTAATTGCCCTTTCGTCAGAGTTTTTGGGGTTTGCTTTTTAAATAGCTTCATTATATGCAATACCATCCGGCAATAAATACCTTCTACTTCGCTCAATGGAATTTGGTATAATTGGGATAAGATTGCAACATTTGCTTCCTGTATCTCCGTAGGTTGCTCAGTGGAACATTCCCAATGGTATCGTGTGATGATCTCAACTAATTCCTCATCACTCCCAGTTCTAAAATCTGTAAATCGTTTCCAGGCATCAGAGTCTCTTATTTTCGACGGTTTCGGACATGTTCCTAGAATCGTTCTCAAACGTTTCAAATCGTCTGGTCTCTCACTTCGATTTCTGACACGTTCCCAGATATTAATCCCTGGCTCACGTGCTACGCCGCCTCTCGGACTTTCAAGTCCAATTTCGGAGGTGGTGGTGTATTGAAAGGAAATATTTTGGGATGGATTATTTTTTCGATGGGTCAGGAAATTTGTGATTGATTCAACAGCATGCTGGCTATGGAGCGTAATGTTTTCTTGTGTGTTCCGCACCTGCTCAACGGTACGTGCAGTATTATTGGCTAAAACATCGTTTGTTATTTGATCTATGTCTTCACCGCACTCGAGCTCCAAAACTTCGTTATCATGCAGCTCAATCCACCGCTTGGCCGTTACTTCAATTTGATAGAAATACGCTCGTATCGTCGCAGAAGCATCGCGGCGTGCAATTGGTAGAAAATCTTGAAGTTCTTTGGGTGCTTCGCTCATCCTAGCTTTGGGCGGTTATCATGCCCATAAATCTGACTACACAATACGAAATTTCGTGATGTTTAGTCCCTTCGGGACTTTTCCAACTACGAAAACGCAAAACCCAGGAGTCTTGAAGTTTTCTTCCCGTCCCGTGTGTTTAGCATCCCCTAATCACCCGCTGCGGCGGGCACTCAGCACTTTAGCACTTTTTATACATTGTCACTACTCATTGTCGGTTCACTCGCGCTCGATATTATAGAAACGCCGTTCGGCAAATTGGAGCAGGCCTTAGGCGGCAGCGCCACGTTCATTTCTACGGCCGCCAGTTATTTTATTCACGGGAACATCGTGGGCGATGGTTCTGGCGTCGGCGATGGTTCTGGGGTGGGCGTCGTGGGCGTCGTCGGGGATGATTTCCCCGAGCGCGCGTGGGATTTGTTCCGCGCCCGCTCGATCGATACTTCCGGCATTGAGGTCGTAAAAGGCGGCAAAACGTTCTCGTGGCACGGCAAGTATCATTACGATATGAACTCGCGCGACACCATCGCGACGAACCTGAACGTCTTCGCGGATTTCAAGCCACAGGTTCCCGCGCATTTTAAGTCACCGGATTTTCTGGTCCTCGGGAATATCCAGCCCGATCTACAACGCCAGGTCATCGAGCAACTCGATACCCGTCCGAAACTCGTCCTGCTGGATACGATGAATTTTTGGATCAAGGATTATCGCGAAAGTTTGGAACGAACCTTGAAACTATCGAACGCCCTCGTGATCAACGATAGCGAAGCGCGCCTGCTCATCGAGCATCCCAGCCTGATCGTAGCCGGAAGAAAGTTACAGGATATGCTTGCCGATGCGGAACCGCGCATTGTGGTTATCAAAAAAGGCGAGCATGGTTCGCTTTTGTTCTACAACGAGCATATTTTCTCTGCGCCCGCGTATCCGCTGGAAGAGATTTTCGATCCCACCGGCGCCGGCGATACGTTCATGGGCGGATTTATCGGCTATCTTGCAAAACGCGGAAATATTAACTATCAGGATGCGAAACGCGCGATGATCTATGGCACCGTGCTTGCAAGCTACTGCTGTGGCAAGTTTTCAACCGAGGGCATTGAAGACCTCACTATGGAGAAGATCCTCGACCGTTTCCTTGCTATTCACATGCTTTCCACCTTCGATCTCGAAGAAGATCAACTCAAGGATATGTAACCAAACTCATCCTGTACGTGTATGGAAGAAAAAACAGCGTGGCCATCACTTCCGTATGAAGACTGGCTCGATACCTACGAAACACTTCACCTCTATACGCAAGTCGCGGGCAAAATAAAGCTTGCGCTGTCACCATTCCTGAATGAATGGTGGCACGTAGCGCTCTCGGTTTGGGCGCGAGGAATTACGACAGGGCCGATTCCCTATGGCACTCGCTTGTTTGAGATCCGGTTCCATCTTGTTTCCCACCGCGTCGATATATTCGATAGTGTTGGGAATTTTCACATTATCGAACTTACGCCGCGTCCGGTTGCCGAATTTTACCGGCTCGTTCTTGCCCATCTTCACTTAATGGGGATCGATGTTACGATCGCTCCAGAACCGCAAGAAATGGAAAACACCATTCCCCTGGAATCTGACATGGTACATTGTTCCTACGATAAAGAAGCCATTCAAAAATTCTGGACCATTCTTGCATCCATTTCCGGCGTGTTCGAATCGTTTCGTTCCGGGTTTGCAGGCAAGGGCAGCCCGGTGCAGTTTTGGTGGGGTTCGTTCGATATGTCGGTATCTCGGTATTCCGGGCGTTCCTGCCAGCCGCCGCCAAAAGCAAATAGAATGTCCCGTATTGGTTGCGATGAAGAGCATTTCGCAGCAGGCTTCTGGCCCGGCAGCGGTAAATTGCTAAAACCTGCGTTCTATGCGTATGGGTATCCTGCCGCTCCTGGAATGGAGCATGCAACCATTGCTCCGAAAGAGGCGTACTGGAATGCCGATCTCGGCGAGTTCATTCTTCCTTACGATGATGTTCGTTCCTCCGCTTCGCCGGAAAAAAGGATCCTGGAATTTTTGCAAAGCACCTACGAATTGATCGCGAATGCCGGGAATTGGGATCGGGAATTCCTGGAGCGAAAGGTAGAATAAGCTTATTCCATAAAAAGATCGTCGGGATAGCAATACATCCAATCCTCGCCGGGCTGGAATGATCTGATGATCGGATGGTTCGAGCGGTGATAATGCTTTGTAGCATGTTTATTCTTCGATTGATCGCAGCACCCGACATGGCCGCAGATCATGCAGAGCCGGAGATGCACCCATGTATCGCCGGTTTTTAGGCATTCTTCGCAGCCGTTCGGGGTGCGTGGTTTTACGTTCTTGATCTGATCGAGGTGTGAGCAGGTAGTCGCCATAATGTGTTGTAACAAATAAAATAAATAAAATAATTTTCAAAGATCGGAACCGTATCGTAAAATTAATGTTAAAGCACTTTGTAATTTAAAGTGCTTTAATAAAAACCATGGAAAACACACGTACTTCTGACACCTTTAAAGGGTCTCAACAACAAACGCTTCGTCCGGAGGACGAGCTTCAATACATCCGAAAGATCATCGCTGATAGCCGCACCGCTTTTGTCGAAGATGGCAAGCCTTATATCATGTGGGGGCTTATTGTGGCTATCGGTATGTGCTTTACCTATTATTCCGCGCTAACTCAGCGTGACATTGGCGTTGGATGGGCGTGGCTTGTCCTTGTGCTTATCGGATGGGGGAACGTCATTTATTCTGTGCTCAAAAAGAAAAAGCAAGCACAACGCGCTCGCAGTTTTGTCGATCGTATTCAAGGCGCGATCTGGGGCGCGTGCGGGAGCACGCTTGGACTTGCGGTACTGCTTATGGTTTGCTTCCAGCATTCCGGGGATGCTCCTCAGATCAATTCCATGTATGCCTTCTTCGTTTCCTCGCTCATTTTGGGTATAGCATATTTTCTTTCGGGTATCGCCAACGATCTCAAATGGCTTCGGAACGTAGGATTTGCCTGGTGGGCAGGAGCGGTCGTAATGTACTTTTGGCCATCCATTCACGTCATCGCTCTCTACGCTGGAATGCTTATTGTATTTCAGGTGGTACCGGGAATGATCCTTCAGCGCCGGTACAAGAGAATTACGTCCCAACCAGCGGAGGCGTAAATGCATGACCGATCATAAATCCATGACCGATCATAAATCCATGACCGATCATAAATCCATGACCGATCATAAATCTATGTACGATTTCGATTATCAGCAGCTCGATGAAGTCATTCATTCGCGCATCCGTTTAGCGATCATGGCCGTGCTCATCTCCGTCGATGAGGCCGAGTTTACGTTCCTGCGCGAAAAAGTTGGCGCGACGGACGGAAACCTTAGTATCCATCTGAAAAAGCTGGAAGAAGCGGGTTACATAGCGGTAACGAAGCAATTTATTGCAAAAAAACCTGTGACGTCCTACAAACTCAGCCGGAAGGGACGCAAGGCGTTCGAGGTATATGTCGATCGCCTGGAAGCGATGGTGAAAAGATCGTAATTTCTCAAAAAAGATGTAATAATTCTTAGAGAATAGGGTTTACAATAGGGTGTAAATCTCTTTTTTGCTTATGGTTCATTATTACAATCGTTCGTTTCTGTCAATTGCTTCGGTTTTTCTGGTTTTCTGGTGTTTCTCGACGAGCTCGTT
Source organism: Ignavibacteriota bacterium (assembly GCA_963776895.1). Taxonomy (GTDB): domain Bacteria; phylum Bacteroidota; class Ignavibacteria; order Palsa-1295; family Palsa-1295; genus PALSA-1295. The sequence continues at coordinate 93,936 of CAVZOL010000010.1, forward strand.
CGCACAAACGCAATCTGCTAAGCCAACCATTGAGTATAATTTCCCGATGGATGGCTCGAAATACGTTCCAAGCAATACCCCGATCATCCTTCGCCCCGCCATGCCACTCTCGGTTGCGACGGCGTCGAGGAATCTGGTCGTAACCGGCACGATGACAGGCCGGCACGGTGGAAACATGGTGCTTTCCGATGACAACCGGACGCTCATCTTCACCCCAACCGATCCGTTCGAAAGCGGAGAGCGGGTAATCGTCAGTTTGGGAACTTGCATTGCAGCCAACAGCGTAGGTATGGCCCCGGTCTCGTTTTCCTTCGATGTGCAGGATAATGAAAAATCCCAAAGTCCTTTCCTCGAACATACTCCTGCGAACTTCGACGCTCCTCTTGCAGCGAGCCACCATTCCTTCCCACTGCGCAGTCCCATTCATACCCTCAGTAATGATACGATGAGTGTTGGGTATGATTCTCTCACCGTCGTCATCGATTCAAACCCTGCTCCGGGATATTTATTTTTCTCCACATTCAACTATCAGGCATTCTTTACAGATACGGGCAGCAGAGGAGCCAATCGACTCGTCCTCAATCAGAATGGCGATACCGTGAAAGTTTAACGCGCACTCGACTCCATCGACTGGGATTTTCAACCTCAGCCTAATGGACTCATGACATTTTACTCGATGCAGAGGGATAAGTGGTTTGCGATGGACTCGAATTACAACATTGTCGATAGTTTTTGGTCGCCTTCCGCTTATCCCACCGACTTTCACGATCTTGAATTGCTCACGCATCATCACGCGCTGATGCTCTCGTATGACCCCATTAAGCCATTCGATCTGAGCAAATATGGAGGCTCCGACACCGCAACATTCATCGGCTGCTCGATCGTGGAAACCGATTCGCTAAGGAACCCCATCTGGATCTGGCGATCCTGGGATTCCGGGCATTACCTCGATACTGACGCCACCGAAGATATGGCCACGGAAAATCCGTTCGATGCGGTACACGCAAACTCGATCCAGGTCGATACCGATGGGAACATTCTTCTATCCGCGCGCGAGCTCGATGAAGTCTCAAAGATCGACCGTAAAGACGGCTCCTTTATTTGGCGCTTGGGAGGCAAACACAATCAATTTCAACATAGTCAATCTCAGAAGTTCATTAACGATAGCATTGGCTTTTCACACCAACATGCTGTGCGCCGCATAGCCAATGGGCATATTACGCTTTTCGATAACGGTAATTATAACCATTTTCATACATTTATCGATACCTTCATCGATTCCAGCGGCATCCCTTGGGACACGAGTTATGACACCATTACGCACGTTTTTGCTCGGGCCTGCGAATACAATGTCAATACCGACAGTATGACTGCAACGCTGGTGTGGTCCTACGATCACGACTCGACCGTTCCAAGTGAAGCGATGGGCTATGTCCAGCGTCTCCCGAATAATAACACGCTTATCACATGGGGCCTTAACCCGTATGGAGCTGCCAACGGACTTCCCCAACCCACCGTTACTGAAGTCACACCCGATAAGCAGATCACGTTCGAGATGGATATTGCAGAGAATTTCGATATTTACCGGGCATTTAAATTCCCATCGCCAAATTACGATACAGGCTTCGTTGCACCGGCTTCACAAGATACCTTGCTGCCCAGTGCGGTTTCTGCAGAAAGTACGATTCCAAACAGCCCGGAACTTGGTTCGCCATTCCCGAATCCATCGAATGGAAGTTCAGCCGTCACGATCGTTGCAACACCTTCTGACCGGCTCGAACTTGCTCTTTACGACCCGTTAGGCCGGCTGGTGCGAACGTATTTTTCCGGGATTGCTGCTTCCACATCTTTCTCCCTCGAACTTCTTACTGGTGATCTTTCCAATGGCGCCTACGAACTCGTTCTGCGTGGTGAGGGCGGGACGGCAAGCCGGCAGCTTAATATCCTGCGATAGACAGAACCATTATACGAACTATAGATTAAACCAAACGAGGCTGAATATCTCTATGGATAGATCCATCTAATGCGCAGGAAAATCACCGCTTTTTCAAAAAATGCTGTGATATTCCGTTAGGGATGGAGTTTCATGTTTTTCATCGTCCGTTTTTTTCATTAATCTAAGTCCGATATGCAACATTTTTACAAACTCCCGTTGCCTCTTCTGGCATCGCTTCTTCTTTTGACTTCGCCGCTTTTGGTTGGAAACAGTAGAGCGCAAAAACCGGTCTCGATCGCATACGCTTTCCCGATGGATGGATCGAAGTTCGTTCCGGGTAATTCCCAGATCATTCTCCGGCCTACGGAACCCCTCGTCATCCAGCCTTCCGACCTCGAAGTGACCGGCTCTCGCTCCGGCCGCCATGAGGGAACGATCACAGTTTCTGACGATGGCAAAACCCTCCTGTTCACGCCCGAAGAACCTTTCGAGGGTAACGAACATGTGAGCGTTAGCGTAAAATCTGGCATTCATTCCAAGAGCGGTGGCACGCTGCCCGCGATCTCTTTTTCTTTCGATGTAAGTCCGGACGCATCTTCATCGCCCACATCTTCATCGCCCACGATGAACCCGACGATGCACCCGCCGCAGAATGAAAGTCCGTTCCTGAACGATGGCCCGGTTCCATTGGGAACAAAACAATCGGGCATGCACCCCGGTATTACTCCTCCCGCAGATTTTCCCACCATAAATGTTACAACAAATACGAATCCTTCGCCGGGCTACCTGTTTTTTACGACGCTCGATTTTGCACAGTTCGCCCAGGACACCGGTACGTATGGCTCTTATCGTATCGTCCTCGATACGGGTGGAAATGTTTACTATTTTCAACATGCCTTCGATTCGGTGGAGTTAGATTTCCAACCGCAGCCCAATGGCCTTATGACCTTCTTCGAGCTGCCACGCAATAAATGGTTTGCAATGGATTCCACTTATGCCATCGTCGATAGTTTTTGGACGCAGCCACCCTACTTGGTCGATACCCATGATATGGAACTATTGACACACGGCCACGCGCTGATGCTATCGTATTATCCGATGCATCCATACAACATGAGCCAATATGGCGGCAGTGATTCCGCAACGTTTATCGGCTGCGTGATTGAAGAAACGGACTCGCTGAAAAACCCTTATTGGATCTGGCGCTCCTGGGATCCCAATCATTTTTCCGATACCGATGCCACCTATGATCTTCCTTCGGAAACATTAGGTGCATCTCCGGTGCCTTTCGATGCCGTACACGGAAATTCCATTCAGGTCGATACGGATGGGAACATCCTGCTTTCCTCGAGGGAATTAGATGAAGTAACGAAGATCAGCAGGCAGGACGGCCATCTGATCTGGCGCTTAGGCGGCAAGCATAATCAGTTTACCTTTATTAATGACAGCATCCACTTCTCTCACCAACATTCCGCACGCCGCATTGCCAATGGCGATATTACGCTCTTCGACGATGGGAACTTCGGACATGCGTTTACCAAGGACACCACCTTTACCATTAGCAATTCATCTGGCGACACCACTATAGATAGCAGCTGGGTGGTTCCAACCTTTGCGCGCGCCTGCGAATATAATGTCGATACTACCGCTATGACGGCAACGCTCGTCTGGCACTTCGATCACGATTCCACGATTGGCGCACTTGCCATGGGCTATGTCGATCGTCTTCCAAACGGCAATACCTTGATCAACTGGGGTGTGTTCGAAACGCATGATACAATAGCGCTCCAGCCGGCTATCACGGAAGTGACTCCGGACGAATCCATCGTGTTTGAATTGACCCTTCCTTTGCCGTATGTCGTCTATCGCGCATTCAAGTTTCCATCGCCGAACTACGACACCGGCTTTGTAGCAGAGGCATCTCCCTATGCCCTTAGCGGAGTAGCTGTGTCAAGCGCAACTCCAAGCGGCCTTGCCTTAGGGACGCCCTATCCCAATCCTTCGAACGGCAGCTCAATGGTAACCATCGGCGCTGCTCCTTCGGATCACCTGGAACTTGACCTTTACGATCCTCTCGGAAGACAAGTGCGAACCTATTTTACAGGATTGACACCTTCGCAAACGTTTTCGCTGGAACTCGCGTCCGGCGATCTCCCGAACGGAGCCTACGAGCTTGTCCTGCGTGGGGAAGGTGGAACGGTAAGCAAGCAATTTACTATCTTGCATTAGAAACAGCGGTTTCCGAACCATTTTTGATGTTTTTTCGCAATGGGGAGTTCAGAACTCCCCATTTGCGTTTACGCGCCTGGACGGTCACAAACTAAAGTTTGTGCTACACTCATAATTCATACTTACCCCCAAATAAGTGGATCTATTTCAAAAATGTTACGACTTCACGCGCGCCGATGAAGTCAAGGAAGCCGGTTATTACCCTTATTTCCGCGCCATCGAAGAAAATGAAGGACCAGTCGTTCAGATCGAAGGCCGAAAGGTCATCATGGCAGGCTCGAACAATTATCTCGGCCTGACCGCCGATCCGCGCGTAAAAGAAGCAGCCATCAAAGCTATCGAACGCTATGGAACAGGCTGTTCTGGCTCGCGCTACCTAACGGGCACCGTTCGATTGCACGAAGAACTCGAGCACGAGATGGCCGATTATTTCCAAAAAGAAGCATGCCTTCTTTTCTCAACCGGATACCAGACGGCTCAAGGTGTAATTCCAACGCTTTGCCAGCGCGGCGATTATGTGATCAGCGATAAAGATAACCACGCGTGTATCGTTGCTGGAAATTTGATGTCAAAAGGCATGTATGGCGAGGTGGTTCGGTATAATCATAATGATATGGCGGACATGGAACGCCGTATCTCCAAGCTGCCCAAAGATGCGCCGAAGCTCATTGTGAGCGATGGGGTCTTTTCCACTTCCGGCGAGATCGTTGACTTGCCTCGCCTGGTCGAGATCGCAAAACTGTATAATGCCCGCATCATGATCGATGACGCTCATGCCGTTGGCGTGATCGGCGAAGGCGGACGCGGCACCGCAAGTTATTTCAATCTTGTCAACGAGACGGACATGACGATGGGAACGTTCTCAAAGACGTTCGCAAGCTTAGGCGGATTTGTCGTGGGAAAAGAACGAGTCATTAATTACATCAAGCATCAGGCACAGGCGCTTATTTTTTCTGCAAGCCCAACACCGGCGTCGGTTGCGGCAGCGTTAGAATCGCTCAAGATCCTGCGCGCAGAACCGGAGCGCATTCAGCATCTCATCGACAACGCGGATTACATGCGCCGCGAATTCAAAGCGATGGGCTTCAAAGTGATCGAGTCCAAAACGGGGATCGTTCCGGTTATTATCGGGGATGACATCAAGACGCTGGTTTTCTGGCGCAAGCTTTACGACGCCGGAGTATTCGTGAATGCCTTCGTCGTTCCGGGCGTGATGCAGGGCATGCAGATGATGCGCACGAGCTTCATGGCAACCCACGAGAAGCACCATCTCGACCGCATCCTCGAACTCTTTAAAGAGATTGGCGAGGAACTCGGTGTGCTCAATGAAGAAGATGATAGTAGCAGTGACCTTCAGGTCACGGTCGCGGAGCGTGGAGCAGAGAGCAAATCACACCGTGACCTAAAGGTCACGGCTACGGGCGCTCATATTCGCAAAGTGGAAAACCGCAAGGATAAACTCCGCTTCGTTCGCCTTCCCTGGGATCTTTATGAGAATGAAAAGAACTGGGTTCCACCGCTCGAAATGGATCGTATGCGCCTTATTGACGAGGTGAAAAACCCGTTCTACAAACATGCAACCCATCAGCTGTTCCTCGCCGAAGATGCAAATGGCAAAGTCATTGGCCGCATTGCCGCAATCATCAATCACCGGCATAACGAGCTTCATGCCTCGGAATCAGGAATGACCGGCTTCGTCGGATTTTACGACTCCATCGACGATCAATCCGTTGCAAATGCATTGTTTGTGACTGCCGAAGATTTTCTCCGGTCGCATGGCATGAAATATGTGCGTGGTCCGGTAAGTCCCTCGATCAACGATGAAGTTGGCCTGCTTGTCGAAGGATTCAAACTTCCGCCGGCCGTCATGATGCCCTATCATCCATCGTATTACAAAAAGCTTTGGGAAGGCGCCGGATACCATAAAGTGCAAGACCTCCTGGCGTGGCGGATCACCGAGACGAAATCGCTCTCGCCAAAAATAGAACGCGTGACGAATCTACTGCGCGAGCGTTCGAAGGTAAAGATCCGATCGCTCAATATGAAAAAATACGATCAGGAAGTGAACCTGATTCGCGATCTCTACTCGCGTGGATGGGAAGAAAATTGGGGCGCGGTGCCGCTCGATGCCGATGAAATAACCATGCTTGCCGATGAACTGAAACAAATTATAGATCCTGATTTCGTATTATTTGCAGAAGCACCAGACGCGAATGGTAAGATCCAGACAATCGGATTTGCGCTTTGCATCCCGGACATCAATCAGGCATTCCTCGCAGGCAAACCCATTCCAAAGGGCGCGATGAACTTGCCAACAGCGATCTCGAATCTCATGACAAAAAAGAAGGCCATCGATAATCTGCGAATCGTGCTGCTGGGCGTCATGCCGGAATATCGCGGGCGCGCCGTGGATGCCATGCTCTACCGCGAGATCATGGAACGCGCTAAGAAAAAGGGAATCAAATATGGCGAAGCATCCTGGGTCTTAGAAGATAACGCCATGATGTCCCGCGCAGCGCAAGTAATGAACGGGGAAGCATACAAACGCTACCGGGTGTTCGAAAAACCGCTGTATCAGGGAGATGAGCGAATAGCGCCCGTGTAAAGAAGACGATATTTCATCGCCGGAGATTTAAATTAGAAAATCCCAAAATCCGAAAGCTTGCGATACCACACGCCATCCTCGAACGTACTCACTACAACGTTCCCGCCGGAGATCGTGAGCGCATTAAGATAAGGCCCGTTTGCAGTTGGAAGTCCCTCCTGTGCATGCGTCCACGTAGCGCCGCTGTTGGTCGAATAATAAAATCCACTATCCGTGGCAGCGAATATATTCTGACCTGAGGATGCGATCTGTGGCATGATATTACTCCAGTTTTCAGGGACGGTATTCATGAGTGTCCAACGAGTGCCATTGTTCGTGGTCCGGTAAAAGTCGTAGGTGTTATCGGTACTGTCATGGGCGATCATCGCGATCATGGAAGCTCCCACCGCTGCAAAACCCCATGCGGGTAGCCATTGCGTTACCGTGTCGATCGTTGGCAACCCAGTATTTGCATGTTGCCAGGATGCCCCGTTATTCGTGGAAACAGACACCCCTCCATAAAAACCTTCTGCGGCAAAAAGAACATTCCCAAGCGCGACAACCGACGTAACAGGATAGGTGAAGAGCGTTCCCGGCACGGTCATTCCGACGGTATCCGGCATCCATCGCGCGCCTGGCGCTGTTTGCCGATATACTCCGGCCGCGCATGCCATGTACACGGTATTACCCACGCCGAGTAAGGACATTGCGGAACCATTTGGGATCGGCCATCCGAGGGTGTCCGGACGCCATGTTCTGCCATTATTCGTCGAGTACGATAAAATCCCCCCCGTATTGAACACTCCCGGCGTGGTGTCGGCACTTCCGAAAAGCGTGGTTCCAGCCGCAGCGAGCGGCACACCGCCATTCGGAGCGAATTCTTTCCAGGTCATACCGTGATCCGTCGATGCAAAAAGAGAATCGCCGGTTGCGCCGGGGAGATTATACGGGCATTTCGCGTCAGCCAGAAGGTAGTTCCCGAATACGAAGAAACCGGCTGCATTATCCGTTCCGAGCGAATTGTTAAAGCCTGTGGCACGCTTCCACTGGGCAAAGGAAGCGTGCTGCGATGTAAGAAAAAATACGGCACACGCTGCAAAACGAATAGCAGTACTTCTCATGAAATTAGATTTGGTTAGGTGAAAGAATGGATTACCAGACTTACCGCGCAATCACAAGCTTCTGCATTGCACTTGCGCCATCGGCGGTCAGGCGAACGAAATATGTTCCAGGCGCCAGCGAGAGCGGATCGATGGAAACCAAGTTCTGTCCCGGAATTGCCGGGCCATTCTGCAGCATCCGGACGGAGCGGCCTAATTCGTCCATCAACTCCACTTGCGCAGCACCGGCATCGCGCAGGGTGTAGGTAACTTTTACTTCCGCACTCGAAGCAGGATTTTCGGATAATGATAAATTCAGCCCCGCATCGGGAGCATCGGACGAAGCAACCGAGGAGTTCGTAAAATCAGTCAGCAGGCGATACCACGCGCCCGACGAGCCCGTACCGATCACAACATATTTGCCGGAGATCTGGACGCAGGATGGGGCATCCTGGCCCTGAAGCAAAAGTCCTTCATCGCGTTGGTTCCAGGTCATGCCGTTATCGGTGGAGGCATAGAAGCCGCTATCCGATACCGCATATAAGTCTGAACCATTAGCAACGAATCCATAGACATTATTCCAATTTTGCACAGAGGAATTCATCTTAGTCCAGCTATCGCCATCGCTTGTAGTGCGGTAAATGTCGAAGGAGAAAAAGATTCCGGTGTCGCTATGATCGATGATCGCAAACAACGACGATCCAGACACGGCAAATCCCCCGGACGCAGGCAACCATCCCCCAGTCGATGTGGAAGGCAATCCGTTGTTCACAGGCGTCCATGCACCGGTCGAGTTCGTTTGCCGAAGAATGCCTCCACCATACGTGCAGAGGAACAAATTCTTTCCGGATGCGATCAAGTTACCGACCGACGTGACATTATCGGCAAATCCAATGCTGCTCGTATCGTCGGGTGCCCACGGTGCGCCCGGAGCTGTTTGCTCAAATACGCCGCCTGCATCGTCGGACAGATAGATCGTGGTTCCCACCGTGACTAACCAATTAGGTACCCCGCTCCCATTAGGACTTTGCCATCCGACCGTGTCATAATCCCACGTCTCACCGTAGTCAGCCGAGTAGGAGAGGACTTCCTGGTAAGAAGCATTATCTCCGGGTGGTTCTGCGCCGCCGATGAAAACAGGAGCAGCTGTGGAACCGGCAGCAACGAGCGGTACTCCTCCGTTTGCAGCAAAACCGTTCCATGTTTGCCCATTATCCGTGGAAAAAAAGAGCGAATCGGGTGTTCCGGCGCCGGAACACCCCGCGTCCGCAAATAGCGTGTCGCCTACAGCAAGAAAGCCTTTTTCTTGATCGTAGCTTCCCGAATTGCTAAACCCAGACGCCTTCATCCATTGCCCAAAGGCACTGTTTTGGAAAGCGATCAAGCATAAAGCACATATCGTAAAACGAACACCGAGATCTTTTGAACGAGTATGGAAGAGAGGTCTGACAACGAGGTCTATCATGGTTTTATAGTGTGTTACATAAACATTCCGTTCCCATGGATTCAATGAGTAACGACAAGCTTCTGCATTGCGCTCGCGCCATTGGCAGTCAGGCGCACAAAATACGTTCCGGGTTCGAGCGAGAGCGGATCAATGGTGACCATATTCTGCCCGGGCAGCGCCGGCCCGTTCTGAAGCATGCGAACCGAACGGCCTAATACATCCATCAATTCTATTTGCACCGGGCCGGCATCGTTCAGTGTATAGGTAACTTTTACATCGGAACTCGAAGCTGGGTTTTCGGATAACGCGAGATTCAGCCCCGCAACCGGCATAGCGGCGGATGCTACGGAGGAAACACCAAAATCCGAAAGCTTGCGGTACCATGCGCTGGATGAATTGGTACCGATCACAATATTGCCTCCGGATATTTGTAAGCTGTTAGGATAATCTGCGGGCACGAGTTGAAGACCTTGATTCGACTGTGTCCACGTTGCTCCGCTGTTGGTGGAGTAATAGAAGCCGCTGTCTGTCCCGGCAAAAAGATCCTGGTTGTACGCAATGAAGGTATGGAGCAATCCCCAATTTAGAGGAGAGGTATTCATCTTAGTCCAATTCTGTCCGTTGTTTGTGGTCTGATAAAAATCAATGATGTCATCATTAGATGCATCGCCAAAAACATCCGTATCTTCATCGACGGCCGCAAACGCAGCCGAACTGAAAGCTGCCAGAAGTTCGATCTGACAGTTATGAGTGCCCTTCTGGAAGGAAGTGAGGGACGGGAGTCCGTTGATTTCAAGAGACCACTCAGCTCCCTGGTTAGTCGAGACATATATTTCACCATTGCCATTTTGAATCGCAATGAAATACAGATCATTCCCTGAAGCAACCAATTGCCCAAGCGTAGCAATGTCGTTAAAGTCATATCCCACTCCGGTACTATCGATCGTCCAGGTCGCTCCGGGTGTTGATTGTTGAAGGACGCCGCCTAACGGGCTTGATACAAAAATCGTGCTGCCGATCGTTAAAAGCGATGTAGCCAGTCCACCGCCACCAGCGCCACCGGTATTGATATTCCATCCTGTCGTATCTATCGTCCAGGTTTGTCCATAATCCGTTAAATAAGAGAGTACCGCATCCGAAGTACTATTGTCCTCCGGAGACGGTTGGGCCTCACCGACAAAATCATTCCCTACCACCACAAGCGGCGGTCCTCCATAGGGAGCAAAATCAGTCCATGTTTGCCCATGATCTGTAGAAAGGAAAAGCGAATCGGGAGCCGCTCCCTGGACAGCATTCGGACAGAATGCAGAGGCCAGGAGCGAATCTCCCCAAACGGTAAAACCTGCAACATAATCGACGTTATTCGGGAGTCCCGCATTGGCATTCGAAAACCCCGTGGCCTGTTTCCATTGCCCGCAGGCTTGGCGCTGTGCGGCCATAAAAAAAAACGGCGCATGCGGCGAAACTAATAACCACGCGTTTCGCGCGGGAAGTAAAAAACAATCCATTAGCAAGGTTTTTCATATTTTTAGATTTGGTTAATTCGAAAAATGCTGTGACGCCGGAATTCGCACATTTGTGTCTCAAAATTGACGAAAATGAGACGAAATGCCAAATTCCACGATACAAATATACTACATTTCCTCGTAATATGATATGAATAATAGGCTCAGAGTATTTTTTACCATGTTTTTATCGTAATCGCTCCCCAACAATTACCCATGCCGGCCGCTGCATCACCAAACACAGGGACGGCCTTCGGTGGGTTGGTTTTGACCATGTGATTCGGAGCGTTAATGCCCGTGCCAGCTCCCGACGTACAGAATTGTGTCGGGGTAGTTCCTAACGGCACGTACGTCACAATATCGGGAGAACCATAATGGGTGGAAAATGACCAATATTGTGTGTAGCACATAATACAATCCAGATCCCCAGATCCCGTTGAACCCGGCGGCGCTATCATAAGCTTGGCTTTTGCAGCGGCAGATAATCCAAGCACCGTTGCTTTCATGCCCGTTAAATCACCCGCAACGTTAACCACCATTGTACTCGGTTGCTTTATAAAGTTTTCGTAATCCGCGCCATAGGCATGGCCTTGTTCATCTCCGTGATGTTGCAAACCCAGGGCATGTCCAAGCTCATGAGCAAGCACATAATAATACAGGGACGCACTCGTAGGATCCGTCATCTGTTTAATACCAAAAAAGTCAACCTCCTTTGGATTCGCGCAATAATCTTCTCCCGGAACGGCAGGAGCCGTCTTAGGAAAGACTTGCCCATAAGAATATTTTGCGCCTGGATCCGTAGGATTTGCAGCTACGAAGTCGTAGTCTCTCGCTTCAATTGCATACTGGCTGCCCCCTTTTCCATCCGATGACGCGATATTGAGGACCTTACTCGGATCGATCTCATTCTGGGCGCACACATGAACTTGAATGAGTCCTCCGCTTTTTTGCGTAGCGGATTGGAAAAGCTGGAAAAGAGATTGTAAATTAGAGTTCGAAGTTTTATTCCGAATAAATACATGCTTCACCTTCGGATCTAACCTTTGAAAAACGCTATCTATGAGGAACCCACGATACTTTTCATAGATCGTGAGGCCGTCGCCATCATGGCTGTTGCCATCATAATGAAGACCGTCCCACTTTTGAGCATAATTCTTATTTAGAACGCCGGAGGTATCTTCCCAATAATCGGCAATGTGGTTGTTATTATAATCTTTAGGAAGATAGATCGTCGTATTGGTGCTATCTGGGAGATGTGCATCGTACGACATTCCGCCGTTGGCGAGGGTAACTTTTGCGGTGAGCGTTCCATAGCTTCCATAATCATAACTTATGATGACTGCGGCAACATTTTCACCCCCTGAATCGGTGGAAGCTAACTCGTCTTTTGTCAGCGTTTCAATATTCTCATTGTCGATCATGGCCGTGCTGAACTGTAGGTCGGGATCTGTCGAACCACTCCCATCGGGCGGATAATTTGTTGCAATGCCCGGCTCACTGGACGAAGTAAGCTTGTAATCAACCTTAAACGGAACACCCGAGATAGGCTGATCTTCATGCCCCTTCTCTACAAGCTCCGCTCGAAACGTAACCGAGTTTCCTTCCGTCCCGACCGGCGCTCCGTTTCTGAAGAATGGCCCCTCCGGTAACCATTGCTCGTAGGTTCCGACGGCGTTGCTGCCGCTTCCGGGCGAAGGCATGGTACCGATGGGCACAAGGATCGCGTCATAGACGATCGGTTGGCCTCCGATGGATACGCTTACCGTCGTAGTAAGCGTGGTGCTGGTGTTGCCGGTGCATCCCGGCGGCGTGCCGCTGGAACTAACAGTATTGGAGTAATGCAATTCATATCCCGACGCTGTTGCGGTAATGGTAGCAATGCCGCCGTTGCCGCTTCCATCGAGCGCTTTCTGCATCTGATCTTTCAACGCTTGGGCCATTCTCAGATTTGCGAACGTCGAATAATTTTGAATGGTAAACTGTCCGAACAGATCCCCCAACACTTTGAGCCCCGCCTCCTGCAGGTTTGTGTTTACGCTTGGTAAATACTGGCTATCGCAATAATTCATCTTTCCATCGGCGTTTCCTTGCGGGGCATCGAACTTGCACCCTAGATTAAAGCTGCCTTGTTTTTTTCCGTGATCGTATTCGAAGGATGCCGTGGTGGTAAGATTGATATTTTCGCTCACGCTCCATGCGCTGGTTGCTTCCCCGGTGCAACATTCTTTACATCCGCCGCAATCGGTTCCGTCATCGCAGCTTCCCGAGAATGTGACCGTGCCGTTCCCGCTGAATGCTTGGTCCGTATCGGTGGATGGCTTATTTAACGGACCGTTCGGGCTTTGCGTGCTGTTTCCGAAATCCCGAAACGTTACCTTACCGGAATTTGCCGAGAAGGTCAGCGAAACGGTCGATTTATCTTTGTTGAAGTGTCTCCCGCAGTCCCCTGCCGAGTCTTTCGTATCGGTCTGGGTGGTCAGCGTACGCGTCACATTAATAGAAAAGCTCATTTGGTGACCGGGGCTTTGGGCCGAAGCAGCCGAAGCAACGAGCATGAATAACGCAGTGAGTAATGGGATGGCAATGGGTCGGTTCATAGTAGAACAGGGATTAAAGATTACAAAGTCAAAATTCAAACCGAATTGCCGACACCAAAGAATCCCGTCTATGAATTTCTTTTTTGTTAACATAGCGGGAAGGCCCAAAAATTTTCGTATCTTTGTATGGAGTGTACAGAGCCAAAATGTATTAAACAAAACCCTTTTCGCAATGAATTCTCTAAAGTTCCATTATACAAGAATGCTGTGTTTCACAGCGTTCGTCATGTTTGCATGGTGTTACTCAGCGCAAGCGCAATCTGTAGCGAAGATCGATCTCAACAGCGCGCAAAGTGAGCTTCCGCCGCCCCCCACTTCCGTTGCGGATGCGCTTTCCAAAGCGACCTGCGCTCGCGGCAATTGCAACGCCGACGCATTATTTAAGGCATTCGATGGCACCCTCGCAAGCGTGCAAAAACAATGGGCCGTGATCAACGCCGGTCAGGCGGCACAAGTCGATAGCGCAAAGCACATTGCGGCCATCATGCAGCCTGTCGCAGGGAAAAATGTATCGACGACTCAACAGTTAGAGCAAGCCAAGCAGATTCCAGGCATGAATACCGCTGCGCTAAGTTTTGGACAGCAAATGCAGGACCCAGCATTCAAAGCTAAATTTGCGGCCATGTCGCAAGAGCAAAAACTGCAATATATCCAATCGAGCGGAATGACGGCCCCTCCGCCAGCCGCACCTCCGCCGCCGGCACCTGATCCGGCCGCTGCATCGCTGGCTGCGCTTTCCGATACAACCACCAGCCAGCTTAAAGCCTTTATACCAGGATTTGACAGCGCCATGAAAATTTGGAATGATACCACCTTTATTTTTGGCGATTCTGCTTCGATGCTGCGATTGCAGAATGCGATGACCACCAAAGTCGATAGCATGGCGCTTGTGCTCGCAAATATCATTGTAGCGGCCGATTCTAACTTGAATAATGCCATCGCTGCGCATAACAAGCAGCTCCAGGCTATCGTCTTAAAGAAAAAACTTACCTCCATCAGCGATGATCCCGGCTACCATTCCATTAAAATGAATGTGCTGACGAAAGAAATCGCCGACGAGAACGCCGCACTTCCAAAATTTGCCAAAACGTATGCCGATTCGAAAGCCCAATTTCTCAAAATCATTGCTGCCTATAATAAGGCGCTCATGGCATCGAATTATTGCGCATCCTTCACGACCGGACCCGATCAGCAGCTTCTTACCGGTATCGCGCAAACCCAGATCAACTCCATGGGGCAGATCGGGCATTACGAGACGATTTTAAAACAGATCTACGACGAGGAAGCAAACCTCGGCACGAAGCAACAATCCGTTGCAAGTGAAAAAATTACACCCTACAAGGAAAATTCAGGTGGTGAAGCAACCGGAGGATAAAAAAATTAGCGGATTGCTCCGAACCGCCCGCAACCTATTTCACGTTTAAAATCAATCCTTCATTCACTCGATTTTCATCTTTAATAATTCCATGAAAAAAATCTTCGTTCCTATTGCGTTTTCCATTCTTCTTTCGAGCTGCGGCGCGCTGAGTAACCTCCAGAATACCGTGCAGAATACGGCATGGAATAAAGTTAACGATAAAGCAAGCCAAACCACCAGCAATGTCATGGACACTGCCCTCGGTAACGGCCCAAAAAACGCGCCGGCGAATAACAACGGCGGCAACGGCGGTAGCAACGCCGGAGGCGCGGCAGCGCCATCGGCGGCGGGAATGCCCGAGGGTTCTCCACAGCAGCTTGCCGCCTACCAGAACTACGATTTTAAAGCCGGCGATACTATTATCTTTTCGGACGATTTCACCGCCGATCAGGATGGCGAGTTCCCTGCCCACTGGAATCTCAATGCCGGGCAGGGCGTCGTCAATAATGTGCAGGGAGCGCCGGCCTTTTGCCTGACCGCAGGCAATTATGCAATGGTCTCGCCCCGCATGACCACCGCGAATTATCTGACCGATCCCTTCACCGTAGAATTCGATTACCTGCCTTCTGGCGGATATGACCCGCTGGTCCGCTTTATCGACGCCACTAACGACAACCATGAGATTGCCTTCAGCCACACCGTATCGACCAGCAACTTCAATAACAACTTCTCCGGCAACAACGTGGGCTCCGATGCTGATTACTTCGGGAAATGGCATCATGCGGCATTGATATACAAAAATGGCCAGTTGAAAGCTTATTTGGATAACACCCGAGCGCTTGTCGTTCCACAATGCGGTTTCGTTCCGGTCAATCTTAAAATTGGAGGTATCGGGGATAACGATAAGCCCATTACCTTCAAAAATGTCCGTATCGCTTCCGGCGGAAACGCCAACACCATCGGGAATCTTCTCACCAATGGGAAGTTCGTTACGCATGACATTACCTTCGATATTGGTAAAGCGACCATCCAGCCACAGAGCATGGGCGTTCTGAACGATGTCGCTAAATTCCTGAAAGCGAATACGAGCATTAATATGGAAATCGATGGCCACACCGATAACACCGGCTCTGCCTCCAAAAACATGACGCTCTCCCAGCAGCGCGCTAACGCTGTGGAAGCACAGCTTATCATAATGGGGATCGATGCTTCCCGGCTGACGACGAAGGGCTTCGGCTCCACCGTCCCGGTCGCAAGCAACGATACACCCGAAGGCCAGGCCATGAACCGAAGAGTCGAGTTCGTGAAAGAATAACCCCTCACCCAACCTCTCCCCCTGCTGGGGAGAGGAGTTAGTTTTTTGTTTTCCAAAAGGGTACGCTATGTGTACCTTTTTTTGCTCTATTTCGCCAGTTAGCCTCAAATTTTTTTTAATTTTCATTCTTATCTTTCTTTTCATGAGCTTTATGCAGAGTTCCGTAAATAGCATTCTTTATGACAGATTATTGTTATGGGTTTATCAGCCGTTAGATCGTAGGGACGTGCTGCACACGTCCTCTCCCCTGCACACACACGCTCCCCCTGAACAATTAAACGAATTATTTTGATGTTCTACAGACCGAACCGATTGAGAACGAATAGGCGTTCGCCGGTATGGGAATTATCATAACTTTTAGGATATGAAAAGAATAGCACTGCTTTCCTTGTCGATAATGCTGACCTTGGCGTTCATGCTGAATGCTTCCTCGTTCATGCACTGGCAACGGAGCGGCAATGTCCTTACTTTCACACCGGAACAACCGGCGGGCGTTCCACAAAATGTCAGTTCGTGTGCAAGGGGGACGGACGTGCGCAGCACGTCCCTACAGGCAGAACAACCGGCGGGCGTTCCACAAAATGTCAGTTCGTGTGCAAGGGGGACTTTTACCGAGACATCTGGGTCAACCCTCTTTTCAGGAGGCGCTGAGCTTTTTTGGCCTTTGGATGATAATCACTGGTCTCCAACAATTCCTTATAACTTCATCTTTTGTATTCCGACAATTTTTAGTGACCCCGATATGTATTTAGCAGAATATACAGATGACGTGGATGGCACACAGCCCAATAACGAGTTCACTTGCGGAAGCTTTGTGACAAAACATGGAAAAATTGGAACCTTATCTGGGAAACTTTCTCCTTTAGTAGATCCATCGGACTCGAGCTATCTGTATTACGAAGCTCTTAATTGGAACAACATCAATCCTCAATTTGCACTCGACACGATGCGCCTTTTTGTCGAACGTGAGCCACACTACTTGCTACTAGCTGAAAACGGCCTCGGTTATACCGAGACATTTGTAGCTGAAATGGATACCTATGATTCTGCTGGGAAAGAGTGGGTCAATAAACAAATCTGGATCGACGAGTATAACTGGCTGGCGAGTGTGTACACCCTCAATACAACGCAATATTATCATGCAAGGGTGTTACAAACAATGGCATCCTGCGAAACATACTTTGACAGAAATGGCGCAGCGAATTTATGGTATAATTACTCTCTAATTTTTCCTGACTCAATGGATGTCGGCTTTGCCAACGACGAAATCAAAACTATTCGCCAATATCAGGCAATGATTCCGGAAGATACGACACCATTCCATGTTATTCCGATCCCACCATTGCCGTATGGTGAAAGCTACGTTCATCCACAACCGGCGCCTTCGGGTTTAAGCATTTCGGTGGTTCCCAATCCGGCGAATCAATCAATGACGGCGTATATTAATACTTCACTCTCCGAAACTGCTACGCTGGAAATTTACGACGAGCTTGGGCACATGAGTTTTAAACCTTCCGGCAGTGAGTTTGGAAGCTGGAAGCAATCACATAAACATCGATTGTCATTCTCTTGCGGCCGGGAATTATTATTTGCGCTTCTCATCAGGCGAGACGGTGGAGTCAGTAAGCATTGCAATAGAACACTGAAGTGGTGTTCGTTCGTGTTTTCCCAAAGGGTACGCTATGCGTACCCTTTTTTTGCTCAATTTCGCCAGTTAGCCCCAAATATTTTTAAATTTTCATTCTTATCTTTCTTTACATGAACTTAATGCAGAGTTCCATTAAATAGCATTTTTTATGACAGATTAATGTTATCGGATTTAGCAGCCTTTCGACCGTAGGGACGTGCAATCTCGAGTTTCGTGGTGAATGGGGAAAATGGACCACGATTCACAGGATTATCAGGATTTGGGAAAGATGGGAGAATTCAATTTTCGCAGCATCTCATCAAAAGTGTTGTATATTAGGAATTACTGTGATGGGCACCTATTGGGCAAAGATGAAATCGCATGATCGGTCATGCTGAAAAGATGAAAGATGAGGGAACCATGCCTTTCACAATGAAAGAAAATTGCATAAGTTCATGAACAATCGAGGCGAGTTCATGAACTCCTCATGCAAAAAAAAATATTTGTGGAGGCCAACTGGCGAAAACGAGCTGAAAAGGCCATAGTTCATGAAGCACAAATGTGTTCTTGAAAAAGTGACCAGTTTCAGCGGGAAATTATGAAGTATGAATTATGAAGTATGAAGGGGAGTAAACAAACGAGTACGCCATGAATATGTGTTAGCGCAAACCTATGGATTCACCACAACCTAACTCCGCGCTTCGAATCGCGCTTTTTGGCTCGACGGGCTCCATTGGCGTGAACACGCTGGATGTCGTGCAGCGGCATCCGGAGCGGTTTGTGGTTAGCGCGCTTGCGGCGCACCGGAATATCGAGGTGCTTGCGGAGCAGATCGCGGAGTTTCACCCGAAGGCGGTTGCTGTCAGCGATGAAGCATCGGCTGCGGATTTGCAATCTCGAAATCCAGGATGTGAAGTGCTTGCCGGACACGAAGGACTCGTTGAGCTTGCACGGCGTGGTGAGTACGATATTTTTGTCGGTGCGCTTGTCGGTTTTGCGGGACTTGCCCCGACCGTCGAAGCGATAAAACTTGGCAAACGCATTGCGCTGGCAAATAAAGAGACACTTGTGGTTGCCGGCGAATTGCTTACACGAATGGCCGCGATTTCGGGTAGTGAAATTGTGCCGATCGACTCGGAGCATTCCGCAATTTATCAATGCCTCGTCGGGGAACCACGCGAAAGCATTCGGAGAATAATCCTGACTGCAAGCGGCGGCCCGTTCCGAACGCTTCCGAAGGAATTATTTTCGAAGATATTGCCCGAAGCCGCGCTGCGTCACCCCAAATGGGTGATGGGCAAAAAGATCACCATTGACTCCGCTACACTGATGAATAAAGGCTTGGAAATTATCGAGGCAAAATGGCTTTTCGGACTGCCGCTTTCGAAGATCGATGTGATCGTTCATCCGCAGTCGATCATTCATTCTTTTGTGGAATTTGTGGATGGAAGCGTCAAGGCACAGCTTGCGATGCCGGATATGCGTCAGCCGATCCAGTATGCGCTCGCAGCTCCGGAACGGCTCGCTACCTCATACAGCTTGCTCGATCTTGCTACAAGCAGCCCGTTAGAATTTTTTGCGCCGGAATATGATAAATTCCCATGCCTTACACTTGCTCGTCAAGCCGGTGAGCGAGGTGGGCTGTATCCTTGTATTCTCAATGCTGCGAACGAAATAGCCGTTGAAGCATTTTTGGATGGACGCATTTCGTTTACAAGAATTCCCGCGCTTATTGAATCGGCGATGGAAGCCCCGGCAACTACTGCCTCCAACATCGAAATGGAACCCAGCGCTGCCCTGGAACAGATCAATTCCTGCGACACAGAAACCCGCCGCTGGACGAAAGACCATGCGTGAACTATTGATAAATTTTAAGCTGCTGATTTAAGAAATATGGCCCATTCCAACCCATGTTCATGCGAGCGTAATATCCAAGTTCCGGCGACCACCAATAAAGCGCGCCTTGCTGCCAGTCCATTTCCATATACTGGCGTATGTCAATGATCTTAAGTTTGATACAATCCATGACCTTTCCTTGAACGGTAACCGTATCGTGTCCAAGTGCTGCATAGGTACGCTGGTGCGGCATATTGTAATCATGCCCAAAATACGTTCCGCTATCCTTCGGAAGTATTTGCGTGGTATGTGTGCCGGGTTCCATCCCAAGCGGAAGCTTGTTCCACATTGAATCTTTGTCAAGCTCGCGAATATAGACATCTCCTTTTGAAGTATAGGAGATAAGCGTCGTATCGGGTCGAGATTTTGCTACAAGCATGGCGCAATTCTGCCGTCCGTAGAGCTTGACTCCAGACCGAACGAAGAATAGGGTGTCGTCGGTCATGTTAGGATCCGTGACAGATTTTGGCACCAGCGCGCCCGAGGAATCCGTCACATAATACGTATTGACGATCATCGTACCCACTTTAGGCATGACGATCCCGGATTTGCCCTTGTGATTCGTTTGCTGAGCAAACAGCGATCCAGGAATCAGCAATGATCCGGGAATCAGCAATGATCCAGGGAGCAATAAAAGGAGAACGAGATAGCGATGAAACATGAAGCCTTTCAAGTATTAGTGAAACGTGCAGAATGGACGATAGTTCTGTTCGAAAGTTTCGTCTATGTGGCGCCAAGCCAATCAGTTTCTCAGCATCCAGATCTCACACGGATACGGTTCGCGAGAAAACTGGGCTACGAGAGAATCATTCGCGGAAACAAGCGGCTTATGACCAACCAAGCCGTGGAAAAGATCGAAATCTAATTTTGATTGGAGCAAAATGTACGAATGGGGCTCTCCTCGCATCGCATTAAGAATGCGTGGCAGAAGAACAGAATCCGTGAGAAAGGTTCTTCGGAAATCGGTTCTCCCCAAGACGGCCAGCGCGTCGAATACGAAACCTCCGGCGAAGGTTGGTTGCTCCGCAAGCTTGGCCTCATCGTCTTTTGCCGTGATCGCTCCAGAACCATCGATGCCATACAAACTGTAATCCGTAACCGCGAGCAGCGAACCGGAAGGAAGATTCATAGCGCTCCAGCGCACTGCGTCATTAGCATTCTGCCGAACATCCCGCACTTCGCGCAGCAACCGCTCTTCGCGTACTATCCGTGGCCATATTCCGATGATGAGCGCAATAGCAATTAGCGAAATTCCGGAGATCGTCACCCATCGAAATGTTTTCTTCGAGCGATATAGCTCTATGACCTTAATGAAATCTATACTCCAAAGGCACCATGCGAAGGAAGCCAGGATCGAAGTGAGTAAAGCTGCTTCGGTGAGCTGAGTTTTCACTAATTGAATGGTAAACAACAACGCTCCAATTGCAATGACAAGGCAAGCTACAAATGGCAATAAACGCCGGGCACTCCCCTGCTCCGCGTTTGGAAGCACCGACAACGTGAGAAAAATAAAAGTTACAATAGCAATAGAAATAAGAATATTTTGGAAACACAGAAGTGCCAGAATGATAGCGAAAAATGAAAAAAATGAAAATCGCGCGACGCGCGACATTTTCATTTTGCTTCCGAATAGCGCCTGAATGGACGCATAAACCATCGGCACAAAAAGCAGAATTCGCGCAGTAACCGATAAATAAATTGCGCTGTAATAGTCTATTCGGTCGCGAACGAGATCGTGAAGGTCCGGCGTGGAAATCGGAAAGAACCGGTTTGCTTTCGTCGGCGAAACGAGTGCAACCCAAATTGTTAAAGCGACCAAAAGGACGTACAAGACTGAAGCACATAGAGATCGGGACCCAGGGTGAGTTTTCCAAACGCGAATTATTTGATGACGCTCTAACAAAAACGATCCCAACAGCACCAGATGTACCAGCACAAATGCCGGCTCCTTCGATAGCACGGCAAACGAACCGAGCAGCATTGCCAAAAGCCAGTATCCCATGCGAGCTTCATAAAGGCCGCGAAGCCCGAAATACCACGCCGATGCCGTGAATGCTATTTCAAGACCGAACGTGAGATCGCTATACCAAAAAAAGATATTTAGAATCGGAAGAAATGCAAGCCAATAAAGAGCAATAGAAATTTCAAGAGCATACCACCGCTTGATAAGATAACGTGCAGTAAGCCCAGTAAATGTAATGCCCGTAATCAGCGAAAGATCGAGCGTAAGATGCCACCAAAACGGATGATCCCATCCCGCAAATCGGGTCAGAAGGAATGCAGTAAGTGTGAAAACGGGACGAAAACTATTTATCATCTGACCCTTGATCGGATCGATAATGTCGCCAAAAGAATTCGTCTTAGCCCACAGCATGAGCAGGACGTCATCCAGCCGAAAGGGCATTCGGTAGCGCGTAGTAAACAGCGCAAGAATGCCGATCCCGGCGAGCAGGAAGAAAAGGTCGAATTTACGTTTCAGGACGGTTTTGATAATGAATTTCCTCTTAGGAACACTACGGTCGATATTTCGTTTAACTTTTTTGCAGGGTTGAACTTTGATAGAGAATTTTCATAATTCTCCGCCGCGGCGGATTCATAATTCATACTTGCCCAACATGGGGATGCATTGGCTTCGACGGGATTTACTCAGTCGTCGTGGTGCGCACCGAGTGGGGCTACGAACGCTCGATCCTTACTGCTCCCTCTCCCTCTGGGAGAGGGTTGGGGTGAGGGGACTCAAACTCGTGGCAAAACATAATTGCGAACACTTATAGCTACGCAATGGCTGCCTAAGCTCCTCTAAAGAGGACGAGCTATCGTCCATCTAAAGTCGATGCTGCTATCTCGCCTAACAGCGGGAGGGTGCCCATCTCTGCAGACTTTTTAGATCTGATGGGTCTGCTACAGAGGTGTCGTGGATGAGCGATCATCCAAGTCAGGTCTCTCACGGCGAGAACGCTTTTCGCTTGCCGGGAGTACGCAGGAAGAGCGGTGAACACAAATAGGTCGTCTTCTGCCAGTTTGTTTTTACCTAAAATACACAGAAGACTATGTGCGTAGTACCCTTCGGTGGTATTTTTCGGACAGGGGTTCGACTCCCCTCATCTCCACAGCGATACAGAACAGCCCGCAAGGGCTGTTCTGCATTTTATATGACAAAAATCCACTCCCCCATGAAAATGATTTTTCGAGCGTGTGTAGAACAGGCTTTCAACTAACGGTGTGGGACGAAATGTTATTTCGTCGGTTGTGCGAGTAAAAACCAGCGATTTAACAAATCGACCCACACGGAATGACACAGGGATGAAACTTTCCACCCCGCTTCTGCCACGTTATGAGTGTAGGATGTTCCGGAGCATGATCGCTTATGGACCCTATGGCATTGGAAACGAACCATTTTTGTTCACTTTTTTACTTTTTACGGTCATGAAAAAAATTAGTACCCTTTTTGCGGTTTTTTGCGCTCTTGTCCTGCTTGCAGCGCCAAGCGCCCCTCGCGCTCAAACGATAACCTTCGATTCCATCTCCGGAACCTCATTCTGCGCCGGAGATCCCTTCTCCGTCACGTTTACCGCGACCGGGACGTGGCAACATAATAATGCTTTCACAATTCAGTTTTCCAATGATAGCGGAACGTTCGATAATGGATTCCAAAATTTGGGATCGATCAAAGATACGGCTCCGGGCACTTTTACGATCGTCTCCACAATCCCGCTTGGGTTGTATGTCCAACAAAGCGTTGCGCGGTACATCGATTCTGAGGCAAATGTGGGATGGAAGGATAGTGTTATCGTTACCTACGATACGACCAGAATTCCTCATGATACGATTTACGATACGACCCAAATTCCGCAAATGGTCTGGACTCTCGACACCACGTATGATACTACGTTCCCAACACATTCCCGTGTTCGGGTCATGGCCGCAAATCCTTATACCGTCAGCGCGGATAATGGAACTGATCTCGTGATAGGCCAAGCACCTGAACCGTATTTGTTCAGCCAAAATCTTTACAGGGACGCTAATGGCGACGAGCTTGAAAATGATACTGAGCAGATTGGTATTGCCGGAATCGGTCTTAATACGTCGATAAGCATTCAATCTCGTTACAATTCCGAAGACATAGTTAATTTGACAATGGGGGAAGGCTCCGATCCTTCTACGCTCAATAATTTCCCTGCTTAACGATCTGAGCCGCAAACCACTTACTCAACTACGGGAATGAAGATGTTAACCATGACTTCGGTTGCGCCCGGAGGTTGCTCCTACACTGACACCACATTTCTTAAGGTATTCGATTGTACTACTCCTGTCATTCCGCACAACGCAATCGTTATTTCAAACGATACCTTCGCCTCTGCTTGGGATGATTCTATTGCGACGTACATTTACTATAATTCTCAAGGTGTACTCGATACTACCATAGAGGCTGTCCAAGATTCATCCGCCACTCATCCACGAACATTTTGGGTTAATCCTGGGGTAACATTCTATACGGATGAGGCTTATGGCTTTAATACATTCGATACCATATTCGCAGAATCTGGAGCAAACATTAACTACGATGGTGGGGCTCTCGTTTATCTAAAGCCAGGGGCAACGGCTACCCAACCTACTGGTGGGCTTGTAATATATGCGAACGGCGCCAGCATTGTAAATAACTATTGGAAGGCGCCAGTGATGGAGTGCGATTCTCTTACTTACGATTATACCGTTGCCCCGCCGAATTCCATCATGCACATAAACGATGGCTCTGGCGTTGCACCAACCAACACTACTCCTGCACAAATCGAAATGTTTCCCAATCCCACAAATGGCATCGTCACGCTGCAAAACATTCCGTTTGGATCGAATGTAATGGTAATGAATGTGCTTGGCGAAACCGTGCAAACCGAGACAACGCAGGGCAATACGAACCTTTCGCTCGATCTCTCGAATTGCGCGGCAGGAACGTATTATATTCGCATTGCTTCCGGCAATAGCGTAACAACGAAAGCGATTGTAAAGGAATGATGGCTGAATGAGCATTTTTTTAAGAACGTCATTGCGAGGAGCGAGCATCGTCGGCGGTGCGAAGGAGCGACGAGGCAATCCGTTGAGAGTAAGCGTAATCTCAACGGATTGCTTCGTCGTCCCTCCGGGACTCCTCGCAATGACGTTTATGGGAGTTCGCTCATGCGGACTCCTTTTTGTGTTATTCGCATTGGTGTTCACAAGTTGCTCCAGCCCGTCTGACCCACCGGCCGCGACAAGCACCGGCGAAGAGCTGACGGGAACCGTCGCTGCGTATGCCTCTGCTTCTGCCACGCTGCTTTCGCCAACGGGCATTCATATCTCGATTCAATCCACTCCGTATCAAGCAGTGGCGGATACCGCCGGGCATTTCACGATCGATAACATTCCTGCCGGCGTATATAATATCATTTTCTGGAAACCGGGATACGATTCCATGATCTATCCCGTGCATCATATCATCGGTGTGGGAACCGATATTATCAACGACGCTTACATTGTGCAGGAATCGACCGATACCATAACGATGACGGGCGTATCCTACGTGTTCAATGTCAGCCAGACGAAGATCATAACCGTCATCGACAGTACGATCAAAGATAGTCTCGGCAAACTCGATACGACCGTCACCACGCATGATTCTGAAGTGGTGATTTACGATACGGCTGGAAGTTCCAACGGAATGATCCTGAGCGGGAAAGTTACGGGCACGCTCGCGCCTGGGAATATCTATGTTTATACTTCGCTCGATAGCGGGCTGTTTCCAGCGTCTCCAAGCGCGCAATCGCCGGATAGCACGGAGGACGCATGGCTTGCAACGGAGTTAACCAATGCCGCATATCATTCCGGCTTTCAATCGCCACACATGGTCAGTGGGAATTTTAAGGACACGCTCACGATGGATGTTGCGACGCTCCTGCCGTATTCGCTGCCATCGGGAGAAGCGGTGTATGTCTATGCCGTCGGGCATTCGAATCTGAAAGGACTTCCGGTTATCGGCGGGCAATATCAGCATTTTCTAACAACGCCCTACGGGCCGAATGCGGTGAGATTTAAATATGTAGTACCGTAAAATAAGCTCCCCCTCCTATGAAGCGGAGCGGAATAGGAGGGGGCTGGGGGGTGGTCGGCGGAGGAACCGCAAACTCGCAGCTTCGGATACCGCGCCACCCCCCAGCCCCCTCCTCTTGGCAGAGGAGGGGGAGTTATGATGACATGACCAACGAGCGCAAAGAACGATTTCTCGCACTGTTAGAGCCGGTCTATCCGCGGCTCTCGCGGTATGCGCTCGCTATGACGCACAACCGCGAGGACGCGAAGGACTTAGTCGGCGAGGCCGTTCTCGTTGCTCTGGAACGCTTCGATTCTATTCGAAGCGAGGATGGGTTCCCAGGTTTCCTCTACCGTATTGTTGCGCGCACGCACAAACGCTGGCATCGCCGTGACCGGCGAAATGCGGCAATGGAAGAAATTCCGTTAGACACGATCGTCGATCCGCGCGCCATGCCGGATGTGGCGGCTGAAATGGCGATCGTTATGGCTGCGCTGGATAAGTTACCGGCAAAGATGAAAGAAACCATCCTGCTTTTCGATATTGGGGATCTGTCGCTCGAAGAAATACGCCACATTCAAGGCGGTACGTTAAGCGGCGTAAAATCTCGCTTGCGCCGAGGACGCGAGATGTTGAAGCAACTGCTCGGAGTCAATCCTGAAGAGCACACGCACAGCAATACAGATCAAAATTTACTCGGTAAGAAATCCGAAACGAATATTATTTTAATGGAGGCACTGGAAAATTATGCGCTCTGATCTATACCAAACCTACATCGAAACGCTGAACTCCGGCGAACCGTATCCGCCGTTTGGCGAGATACGCGATCTCGTCATGCAGCAAAACGGGCACAGCAAAGCCGCGTTTGTGCCGTTCTATAAATATGCTGTGGTCGCAGCGTTATTTGCGGCCCTTGGGCTGTTCGTTGGTAACCATTTTCTCGCGAATGAGTCGCTGCCAAACACACAAATGACGCATTCGTTGCAAATGACGCATCCGTCCCATGTGACTTATCCGTCCCATCTGCCCGATGGGCCTGCTTCAACGAATGTTGCTATTAACTCTCCGAAGAATGCGGCAATGCAAGATGAAGCTTTACAAACCAGCATTACAAATAACACAACCGAAAAACAAAATGCAAGCACAACCCCGCAGCATTTCAACGGTTGACATAGCCGCAGCGCCATCCGATACAAAAGCAGTGCAAACTATAACAACACCAACGGCTGCTCCTTCCACGACATTAGCGCAACTACCCGATCAAAATGGAGTGGCGTCACGCCCTTGGTCTGCGTATTTCTCTGGCGGGAGTATCCTTCCCGGCAACAGTTTTTCGACAAGTGCTATCTTTGGCGCGGTTGGCCTGCGTTATCGGATTTTTGGATCATCCTCATTCGTAGTAGAACTTCGCCGCAGCGCTTTTGCCGTTAACCACTCAGCGCAGTCCGGCGGATTGCGAGATACGACACTCACCGTTGGCGGAACGTCCTATCCTGCTACGATTGGCACTTCTTCGCAATCGGCAACAACGTCAATGTCACAAGTAAACTCGCTCAATGTTGGCTACCGCTTTGATCTTAGCCCGAATGATGTTTTTTCTCCATGTGCAGAAATTCTTACGGGAGCAAGCACTTCGGGTTTTCTTTCTTCGGAAGCTGCGGGTGTTGAGTACCGGTTTGCCAATGCTCTTTGGCTTGAGGTATCCGCGCGGGCGGAACAGTTGTTTGCTCCTACTTCCGGCCCGCTAACGGCATTGGGATTTGAAGCAGGGATTGGTTTTCAGTGGTAAGGCAAACTACTCCCACCTTAAAGCAATCGCCGGATCGACTTGCGCGGCGCGGCGGGAAGGAAAGAGCGAGCAGAGCATCGTAAGCGCCATCGAGCCAATGCCCACAGAGACGAAATCCTGCCAGCGTAGTTCCACCGGCAGCGCGTTAATGATATACACGGTCGAGTCGAGCGGGAAAAAACCGAACTTCTCCTGCAACAGTACAACCACCAGCCCAATGGCGCACCCGGAGATCGTGCCGATAAGCCCTACGAGAGTTCCCTGCAGCCAATAAATTCTGCGAATGCCGCGAATGGGTGCGCCGAGCGCGCGCAAGAGGCCGATATCCCGCTGTTTTTCGAAGACGGTCAGCGTGAGCGAGCTAAAAATGCTGAACGCCGCCACGCCCACGATCAGAAATAAAATAATGTACGCTACCCAGCGCTCGATCTCCATCACGGAATATAGTTCCGTATGCAGATCGTACCAGGACTGCACATTGTAATTCCCACCAAGCGCTTTCTTTATATTATCCCTTGCGTCATTTGCGTCCCTTACGTCGTTTAGCCGCACGTCAACCGTTGTTGCAGCACCGGCTGGTATGTCAAAAAGATCGCGCGCCGTTTCCGGGCTGACGTATGCGTTCATGGCATCGTAATCGCGATTATTTGCGGCAAAAACACCACGCACGAAGAGCGTTCTCATGCGCGGCGTAACCGGCTCGGTGAGAATGCGTTCGAGTCCTGCCGGACTGTAAATTTCTAAACTATCGCCTAATTGGATGGCCAGCTCGTTGGCCAAAAGCTGGCCCACCACAATGCTGTTGGAATCGAGTTGAAGCCTGCCGGCCACGATACTATGACCCATGCCGGAAACAGCCATTGCATCACCTGCGGAAATACCGGTTAAGTCGATAACTTTCGGCAGCGTGTAATGCACGAGCACTGCTTTTCCGTGAACCGCCGCCGCTACGCCGCGTGTTTCGGGAACGGTTCGAACGATGCGAAGGAGGCTATCCACATTGGTGATAAGACCGGGGCCATTGGTGTTATCGCTCGTGTCGGAAATAGCAGAGATACGGACGTGAGGATCGAAACTGACGTAGATATTCGTCACCACCGATGAAAATCCGTTAAACACGGAGAGCACGATCACCAGCGCGCCGGTTCCCACCGCCAGCCCGACGATGGAAAGAATGCTGATGATCGTAATGAAGTTTTCACGCCGCTTGGAGAATGCATACCGTCTGGCGATCCAGGATTCGTAACGCATCGATAAAAAATTAGTTATTTTTGTAGGTAGTTAATTTTGAAACAGCATGAGTCGTCACTTTACATCATCATTTAACAACAAGCCTATGTTATATCGTGTCATCGTCATCGCATTTGTTATATTCGCTCCGATAAGCGCACTGTTTGCGCAGTCGGTCACCGTTGCAGAGCTGATTCCGCACCAACTCTGGAATTACGTCGATTACAACGAGTATGATACCGCATCGGCGGGTGCTGCGCCCGCCAAAAGCCATGCATCGTACACCATCAATGCAATTGATACTTCGACCGCTGTCATATCCGCATTGGATTCTATTGGTGGCGGCGATCCTTCCGGAATACACGAGTTAAATTATTATTTCTTGACATCCGACGATCTTCAGGTGTATGCCGATACGAACTTTATCGATGCTTTTATTCCGTCTGACGTCGCCGAGGGAGTGTCCAAGGCACCGGATGTCTGGGTGGATTATATCAAATCATCGGCTGGTGTAGGCACTTCATATCCTATAACCGTTCTAAATTCAGTGGTTATGGATGGCGGAACAAAACTCAACGTAACAGTTACCTTGACTGGTATGTACATGGGAATTGATACGGTGATTGCCTCCGGCATTACTTATGACAGCGCCTACCGTTTCGATATTACTGCGGTCACTGACCTCTACGTTGGCCCGATCAAAGCTGGCTCCCTCACTGAGACGCAATCGGATTGGCTCGTCCGTGAAATAGGGTTCGTAAAAACGAACGAGCCGATCGCAAGTACAACCATTGATGGCAGCACAATAACTTCCGGCGGACGAGAAACTGAGATGACCACCTATGGCATTGCCACCCCTCCCAGTATCGTCTCGGCGCCTTATTCCGCATCCGGCATTAGCTTTTTCCCCGATCCGGCATCCAATCAGGTAACGCTCTCCTTCGACCGTCCGCCAAACCAAATTTTCCTTTATAATGACGCCGGACAAATGGTTCGCTCATTCCAAATATCATCGTACTCCAGCAATGCGTTACTTTGGGTGCAGGACATCCCTAACGGCGCGTATCTTATGCAGGTTATGTTCTCGGATGGCACCGGAGAATCCCAGCGCCTGATCGTCGATCATTAATTCTATCTTACTATTACGGTTATATGTCTAGCGCCGGGAGTGTACTCCCGGCGCTGCACGTTTCATAACTTATATTATAATTGGTAAAAATGCCAGAAACCTCACAATCCCCTATTGTTCGCGTTCTTTTCATTGGCGATGTCGTCGGCACCGGTGCACTCGCAATGGTCACGAAGATGCTGCCGACGCTAGCACAAAAATATGCGTCCGATTTTATTATCGTCAACGGTGAAAACGTCGCGGAAGGAAAATCGCTCACAAAAAAGCAGGCAAATGAAATTTTTTCTGCCGGCGCGAAAGTTATCACCACCGGCAATCACGTCTGGGATCGCTGGGATGCCCGCGGACTCATGGCGGAAGATCGCCGCGTGCTGCGTCCGGCGAATTATCCCCGCGAAAATGCCGGTGCAGGCTACGCCGTCGGTGAAACGAAGAGCGGCATTGCCATCGGCGTTATTAATCTGCAAGGGCGAACGTACATGCAGACGATCGACTGCCCGTTTCGTGTATCGCATTGGGCATTAGATAAAGTTGGCGAACGAGCGCGCATCATCATCGTAGATATGCACGCAGAAGCAACGGCAGAGAAGCAAACCATGGGCCGCTATCTCAATGGCAAAGTAAGCGCAGTGCTCGGTACGCATACGCACGTGCAAACTGCGGACGCGCAAATCCTTCCCGGCGGCACCGCTTACATATCGGACGTCGGTATGAGCGGCCCATACGAAAGCGTGATCGGTATGAAGATCGACGTTGCCGTTAAGCGCTTCACACATCAGACACCCTATAAATACGAGATCGCGACCGAGGGTATTCGCATCGCGGGCGTTAGCTTAACCATTGATGTTGCTACGGGTTCCGCGCTCAATATCGAGCCATTTCTTTATCCAAATTTTGAACGAACTCGCACGATCGAATCAGCACCGGAAATTGAAGAGATCGAAAGCGATATTCTCGTTGCTGCACCCGATGTTACTGGAGAAATTGTCAATGCCTGAAGTCAGAATCCTCGATGGGAAAAAAGTAGCTGCGGAGATCCGGGAGGAAGTCCGCATTGAGGCGCAGCAGTTCTTTGAACTATATGAGGTTCGCCCGCGCATTGTCTTCATGCTTGTCGGCGAAAATCCTGCAAGCGAAGTGTATGTGCGAAACAAAGGTATCGCAGCCGAAGAAGCTGGTTTTTCACATGAGACGATCAAGTTGTCCGCTAACGCAGAAGAAGATGAACTGCTCGAATTCATTCGCCAGCTCAATGAGGACCGCTCCACGCACGGACTACTCGTACAATTTCCGCTGCCAAAACAGATCCGTGAAGAGCGCGTGATCGAACTGCTGGCCCCGGAAAAAGATGTCGATGGTTTTCATCCTCTGAATGCCGGCCGGCTCTCGATCGGCAAAGGGGATTACTTTGCGCCGTGTACGCCATCTGGAGTAATAGAATTGCTTGCTCGTTCTGGAATTGAAGTTTCCGGCAAACATGCGGTAATTGTTGGCCGCTCAAATTTAGTCGGCAAACCACTGGCGTTGTTACTCACACAAAAGAATTCTAAGGCTAATGCCATCGCTACCATCGCTCATACTGGTGCTGGCGCGCGGCTTGGAGAGATCACACGGCAAGCCGACATCCTCATCGCCGCGATGGGCGTGCCACTTGCCATCACTGCGGATATGGTGCGCGAAGGCGCAGTCGTTGTCGATGTTGGAATTAATCGTATTGAGGATAGAACGCGGCAATCCGGCTCACGGCTTGTTGGCGATGTGGATTTCGAGCATGTCAAGCTGAAAGCCAGCGCTATAACGCCGGTTCCCGGCGGCGTAGGACCTATGACTATTGCCATGCTATTGAAGAATACCCTTACCGCTGCTCAAAGGCAATGGAGCGCACACCATAGCAGGTAGCCTGTATGAAGCACATCGGAATTATCGGCCACGAAAACCTCGCGTCGGTACGCGAAACACTTTCTCATGTCTTGGCTAAACTCTCGGAACGGTTTCCAAAAGCGCAGCTGATCCTCACAGAGAAAATGGCTTCGCTTGAACAGCCGAAGGGTTCCATGGTGACACATTCGCTCATGGAATTGGCAAAGGAAAGCGATATTATCGTTTCCATTGGCGGCGATGGAACGATGCTGCTTGCCGCGCGCGCTATCGCCCGCGCAAATCCGAAAGCACAACTGATCGGAGTGAATGCCGGCAAACTGGGATTTCTTTCCGAGCATCCGCCGGAAGAAATAGATGCCCTGATCGATGATCTCGCGAACGGCTCCTTGGTGATCGAAGAACGGCTTATGCTAAACGCAAGCATAAGAAGCGAATCCGGTGAACCGGTCCTCGTCAAACAGGATAATTTAGAGCCATCGCGAAGTGGTATTTCCATGAAAGATGTCACGCTCGATGCGCTGAATGAAGTCGTAATAGATAATTATGGCTCGACACGGATGCTGACGCTGGAAGTGTATGTGGGAACTGCTTTGGTCGGTGTCATTCGCGCCGATGGCATGATGGTCTCGACTCCAACGGGTTCCACAGGCTATGCTGTAAGTGCCGGCGGACCAATTATCGAACCAACGAGCCAGGTTATGCTGATTACCGCCATCGCTCCCCACTCGCTGAACGTGCGACCAATTATTGTGCCTCAGGACGCCGAAGTGCGCTTTCGATCTTTAACCGAAGAAACGCATCAGGTGCTTGTTGTAGCCGATGGACAAGAACAGATCGTCGTAACCACACCCGCCGAAGTAATCGTGAGCGCGGCTCCAAACCGGCTGCAGCTGCTGCGCAGAAAAGAACGCTCCTATTTCGATCTTCTACGAACAAAATTATTCTGGAGCGCGGATAGAAGAGATGCAGGAAAACGGTAAAGCCGTTTTTCTCATCAATCCAAGAGGTGTAGAGAGTCATTCCCGCGAATGCGGGAATCTAGTTTTTGAATGCCACTGAAAATCTCGGTTCTTCGAAATTTGGATTCCGGCTTTCGCAGGAATGACAATTTGGAAATGTTGCTAAAGAATCAACTCAACTCCACGATCAACAAACCCGCAAGCGCAAGCAGCCCGCCGCCCACGAACTGCCCCGTAAGCACGGCGCGCCCGAGATACAGCGCCATCACCGTCGTTAGAATGGGCTGGAGATTTTGAAAAATCGCTACGCGCGTAGCTTCCAGCTTCGAGAGCGCAAGATACCATAGAATATAATTCAATACGGACGCAATAAGCGCAAGATAGGCAACTTCCATCCAGGAACTTGCGCTCATCGAGGGGATTGTAGAGAAGTCAGAAGTTAACAGGCCAAATGGCAGATACAGTATCGTTCCGATTATCATATTCAAGCCTGTGACATACACTGCACCATATTTCAGCACCAACGGACGCCCAAGCATCGTAAACAACGACCACGCCATGACCGCGATAAAGATCATGATGTTGCCCGTCGTGTGTTCCGGCTTTAATTCCGCGCCTCGCTCGAACATGATAATTCCCACCCCTGCAAAAGCTATCGCTATTCCCAGTCCTTTTTTGAACGATGGCCGCTCGCTATGCATAATGGCGGTAAAGAGGAAAACCATCGCCGGAGTCATCGCATAAAGCAAGGCGCTGTTCGCAGGAGTAGTATATTTGATGCCGTGCAAATAAAGCAATTGATTCATGGGGACATTCAGTAATCCGAGCAGGACCATCCGCCCCATATCTTCCCTGGCCACGCGGTGAAAGATATTCCACCGCTTTTCCGTAGCAATAAGTATCATCAAAAAGACGAGCGATGCACCAACTGCTCGCAATAACAGGAGCAACGCCGGTTGAACGTTCTCGGAAGCATCCTGTGCAACAATGTGCGTAGTGCTTCCGATAAGCTGCTGCAATATCAGGTAGAAATAGACCACAGTCTCAATGCAAAATTATCTTCATGGCATCCATAAGCGCAACTACATCGTGTTCGAAGTGATATTCGTTCAAGGCAAGCGCTTTTTCGCGCGCTCGAAGATCCGGTCGCTCGGAATCGGCAAGCGCCTTCTGAATTCCGTTCCGAATGGAATTCACATCGCGTTCGTCCACAAAGGTTACCAATTCCTCGTTACGAAAAAGATCGAGCACTTGCGGTATCCGGCTGGAGACAATGGGAATCCCGCACATCATATATTCAAACTGCTTGCTCGGCAGCGCCAGTTTGTAGCTTGGCGAATCAAGCTCGACGAGCGAAATCCCCACATCGCAAGCCGCGACAACGCGCAAAGCCTCATCTGATTGTATGGAACCTGCAAAATGAATATTATTCGTTGCTCGGGCTTCAAGTCTTGATCGTATATTTCCATCGCCTATTAACAATAGATGGTGATGCGTGGATTGCACGGTTTCCATCAATTTCTCAAGCCCCCTACCCTGCTGCAATCCTCCCAGATTAACGAGCGTCTTTGCATCTTTTGGGATACCAAATCGTTCGAGCATGCTTCGATCCGGCAGAAGTTCCGGGGCGCGCCACGGCAAATTGCGCACGAGCACGGGACGCGGCAAAAAGTTATGAACTCTGAGAATAGCATCCGCATCGTTCGGCGCGGTAACGATTATAAGATTCGTCTGCATCAAACCCCGTCGTTCCAGCGTTCTCCAAACAAATTTCGAAAGCGGGCCGATCATCCACAGTCGGCAATCCGGTGTAAAGCTCGCGAGCATCATACATGAGAGCCTTCGCTCTGCCCGAGCGTTTCATCCATGCGGCTGAGGAAAGAGAATAAAGATCGCAAGCGAAAACAACATCCGTTCGCTTCGCACGAACTGCACTCCGAATTTTTCGATGATACTCTAAAAATTTTCGAGGGCCGCGATGCAACAGTTAGCTGTATTGCAATAACTTCAACGCTCCAACCCTGCTCCGTAAAATATCGCGCGAAGTTTTGCACGCGGCGATCTCGCGTGGCATCGCCGAGGAATAGAAGAAGGATCGAGCGCATAAATTACTCCTCCATTTTAAGGAGGGGAAAGGGGGGGGGATTAATATCTTTTATGGAGCGTCGAACGCAACACACCGCGCGAATCGAACTTCTCTTTGAAATTGATGAGGCTGAGCGCCGGCGTCATTGGGTTTTCATCGCTCGTATCCTGCGATACTCCGATATCGACAAAATGATAGCCTTCGTCTTTGGACCATCGCGTCACGCGGTCCATGAGTAAATAGATCGGTTTATAGTCATCGAAGGCATAACGCAGCATGTGATAAAAGATGAGCGCAACACGGTCGTTCGCCAAAAAAAGTAGCGAACCCGCGATCGGCTCCTCACCAACACGCACGAGAAACAGCTTCATAAATTCAGGAAGGAGATCGTTAAGAAGCAGTAGTTCTTCAAGCGTGTGCGTCGGCCTTGCGTTATATTTTGCTTTATTTTCAAGCAGGATCGGATAAAATTCTATTAACATCTCGCGGATCGATTCCGGCTGCGATTCATCGATCCAAACGGAAGGATACTCTCGTGTAACTCTTCGAATATGCTTGCGAGCCACCGATTGAAACCGGTCGAACGGCACGCCGGGATGCCTGAGATCGATCGCGTGGGAAATGTAATGCCGCTGATATGCATAACCGCGATAGAGCAAGGCAAAATCCAGATTTTGCGTAAGCAAGGGCTGATAAATAACAGGCGCGGACGTAAGATATACCTCTTCGATGCCTTGCGCACGAATGTATTGTTCGAACGCAGCCACAATATCGAGGGCAGTTTGTGTGCTAATATCTTCTGTCACGAACGAACCATAGCTTGCGCCAAGCGGAGAATCGAACACTCGACCGCCATCGCGCAATCCTCCCGGCACCACAGCGATCAACCGATTTCCGGCAAAAAATAGAAGATGGTGAAACTCAAAACGGCTTTCCGGATGGTAACGAAGGAATTGTTGGCTGTGAAATACGGTGCCATTCATCGAGCGAGCGATGAATTCGTCCCATATCGTTTCATGCTCCGCCGGCGTAAAACGCACGACGCTAACGGCGGCCGGTGAGAGATTGCTTCGGATTATATCTGACATTAAGACACCGTTAACACGTAAAGGGCACGAAAATTTCGCTCAATACCGTTTAGCTGTGGTTCCGCGCTCGTGGCCTGGACCAACATTTCATTCGATCTTAACCTATCTTTCGTGAACAATAAAAGCTCTATCCTCGCAATACTCCTATCCGCGTTCGTCTTTCTGAGCGTCCTCAGCGGTTGCCTTACGGCAGAAAAGAAAGAGGTCCATATCACCATAAACGACGATGGCGTTGGCGGCTCCGGTAAAATTATCTTTACCGGCATATCCAGCAGCCCCGGTGATTCGCTCGACGTCGTAAACGAAGATTTCAACTCGCTTATTGCGGAATACTATCAGGGACGTAAGATCGAGCTTGAAAATAAAGGCTGGAAAAATGTCCATAAAAAGCTGTATCAACAGGATGGCAGGCTCATGGCCGAGATCGACTTCGATTTCGACGACCTCTCGGATGTAGGAATTTTTCAATATAAACATTCCGGCCCATGGATGCTCTATACCGTGGCGGATGGTTTTTTTACCAGCGGCCAATATGAATCGAGTAACGGAACATACATGGGTGAAAAGCTTCCGGTGATCTTCTGGGATTCCACTCAGCACGATCTTTCGTACACGATGTCCCTTTCCACGCCACAGGAGCCGAAGAAATCGTTGCTGGCTAATTATCAGAGCTGGCTTGCGCAACAGCATTAACATGCGTAAGGCATTTTTGCCTCGTCCTTTCCAGCTTTCCTTGCTGCTGATCGCGCTTGCTCTTCTCACAACGGCTCGTCCCTCCTTTGCGCAAACATTTCAATTAACGGGAACCATCCGTGAACAAGGTTCCAGTGAAACCATCCCCGGCGCGACGCTCCATATCCTCGGCACGACGCGTGGAGCGCGCGCAAACGCGGAGGGCCGGTTCCACCTGGTGCTCGATAGCGCAACACGCTATTCCATCCGCATCACTGCGCTCGGATACCGGCCCGATACGCTCCAGGTGCAGCTATTTCAAAATAAGACTGAGAACGTTCAACTTACCATTGCGCCGATCCTCGGTCCTGCGATTACGGTCTCAGCGGATGCAAGCCGCAAAGAGGCGCGGAGGATCATGCATAAAGTCATAGATTCGAAAGATGCCTGGCAATCGCAAATAAATAATTATCGGTTCGAGGTCTATTCACGGACGAATTTGCGTTCGAAAAAAAATACCAAAGAAGATTCAGAGGATTCTGAAAAAACCAACAGCAAGGTTCTCTTTGTGATCGAATCGGCTGCCGATGGATATTGGGAACGCAATAAGGGTTACGCCGAGCGTATCATCGCACGGAAACAAACCGCCGATGTTCCTGCGGATGTCAACCGCATCGCACTCCTTGGAATCGAAAATTTTTACAACGACCGGATGGATTTCGGGGATTACAATATTGTAAGCCCTGTCGCACACGATGCGTTCGACCGCTATGATTACGATCTGCTCGGCGAAGGCGAACTAAATGGCGAGCCGGTGTATAAGATTTCGGTGGACCCACTCGGCGATCTGAACCCGGCGTTCAAAGGCACGCTTTGGATCGATAAAGTAGATTACACCATTACTTATCTCGACCTTCAGCCGAACGATGCTATTAAATTCGGTCCGGTGCGAGGGATCGACATTCAACAAACCTTCACGTTCGTCAATAACAAGTTTTGGATGCCCTCGGAACTCAATTTCGACTGCGCGGTCAAGCTTGCCTTACCGATCGTGCCGGAGTTTGACATCAGCCAGTCCGCTACACTGCAAAATTATGTTATAAATGGCGGAATTTCGGATTCCATCTTCGCTGCGCCACGCCATGTTGTTGCGCCAACTGCGGATAGTGTCGATTCTGTGCGCTGGAACGCACTCCGCACCATTCCGCTGGAACGCGATGAAGATACGGCGTATCATGTCTATGATAGTCTGGCCAAAGTGCCATCCTCGTCGGCGTCCTTCACGCCGTTGGGTTTGCTGTTGCAGCTTATTCCAGGAACCGATTTTTTTCAATTCAATCGAATTGACGGCGTGAGCCTGGAACTCGGCCATCTTTGGACATTGAACGATAAGCTCCCGACGACCTTTGGCGGCGATGCCGATCTCGATCTCGGCGATGGCGATTGGGAATATTCTATGGAAGTCCGGCAGGCACTGACAACCAAAAAAGCGATAGGCATTTCCGCAAATATCTCGCTCGATGGCGATATTGAAATGAACGGAGGAAAAAATGATGTTGAGGTAACTTCTTCCATCGATGGAAGATTTTACGACGAGCGTATCGCTCGAAGCGATGAGTACGATGAATTTGTGAATACGCTAACATCGCTGCTTTTACATAAAGATTACCAAAATTATTATGAAGCGCATGGGTTTGACATCAATTATTCGCTCACACCGAACCGGCGCTTTTCCGCCACACTCGATTTCAAAGACGTAAGCGAGCACAGTCTCGGAAATGTAACGAATTATAGCTTTTTCTTCCGCAACGATACGTTCCCAACCAATCCTCGCATTAACGATGGCTTGTTGCATGAAGTATCTGTCGATCTAAACGAAGATTTTCCGCTCGGTTTTTGGGGTGGTTCTGCAACTGCGAATTTTGCATATTCCAATTCCGCCATTGGGAGCAAGTTCAATTATTTCACTTCCGATCTTAGGCTTTCGCTCGAAGGCAAATTGGGCGGGTGGGGAAAAACCTGGATTTCCGGAAAATATCAATCTCTTCTCAGCGGTGCATTACCGGCGCAAAACCTTTTCTTTTTCGATGCGCGCGACGCCATCATCGCACCCCGCGATGTTTTTAGAACGCTTTCTCCATTCGAGTTCCAGGGCGATAGAGCGTTAACCGTTCACTTCGAGCAAAATTTCTACGATCTCCCCACGCGCGCGCTGGGAATACACATGCCGATCGATCTGCATTGGTTTGGATTTGCAAATATGGCAGAAGCATCGCTTTCGAGCACCACCAGCGCATTGCTTCCCGCTCCGGTACAAACACTCGGCAGCACTCCATTCGCCGAAGCCGGATTTGGCATTGGCAATATCCTGAACGTCCTCCGATTCGATGCCGCCTGGCGCCTCACCTACAAAACTGCGAATAATTTCTATGTGACGGGAACGCTGGCGATCAGCTTTTGAGAACTATTTACCACCGGTGCTGCACCGTGTACGTCACTTTTTGCTCGCCGTTGGCTTTTGGGGGAACGCTCGCGATTAGTTTTTGAGATATTCCTCACTCCTTTCCTGTTGCAGCCGCGATGAGAAATTTTAATTGGAATAAACATAATGTCCGAACGACTCAGGCAGGCAATCGAAACGATAATCAATTTCATTTCCAGTCTCAAACGGTCTGGAGATCGAGTACGCCCTGAGACTTTTATGCTTGATTCATTTCAAGGAGACGTGCGCGAAGAAGAGAAGCGAAATCGTGGCTTCGTGGATGACTTCTGCGATTTCTACCGGGATATGGATGAATGGCATCCACGGGGTTCAAATATCTACGGCACTGGCGCGGATAAACACGATATGAGAAAAGGTTCAAAAAACGCCGCTTA
Source organism: Ignavibacteriota bacterium (assembly GCA_963776895.1). Classification (GTDB taxonomy): domain Bacteria; phylum Bacteroidota; class Ignavibacteria; order Palsa-1295; family Palsa-1295; genus PALSA-1295. The sequence continues at coordinate 133,304 of CAVZOL010000010.1, forward strand.
TCGCGTACTCGTTTACTTCGAAAAAAAGAATAATCTAATGGTTTTCCTTAAAATCTATCCGAAAGACGATGAAAAACGAGTCTTGAATAATAACGCAAGAAAAGAGCTTAAGAAACTCGTCGATTTGCTAAAGACCGGGGAGCTTAAGCTTATTCCCCTCGCTGAATCTCCTGCTTGATTTCGACCGCAAACATTTCAACATTAAAACGAGAGATACGGCCAGCTTTCACATCTTCAATAGCACTTTGAAAATCGTCGTACTGTCTTTCAGGCATAGCCTCTCTCTTGCGATTGCTCGCAACTTCCTTTTTGGCGACAGCTTTTTCCTCATGTCTCTTTGAGAGACCCGATGATTCGATTGCGGCGGTATTCATACATGACTCCTTGATTCGGCGTAAATCAATTCCATTCATGGAGCGAATGGCTGGTATTGATATACTTGATTATATTTGATTCTTTTATATAACCGCCAAAGAATTAGCAAGGTTCTTCTTTTATGAATGACCATTCCGATAGATTTTGAGTGAAAATTGGATTCCGTGGCAAAAATTACTCCGTAATCCTTTGATTTCTAATAGGTTACCACCGGTGCTGCACTATGTAGGTCACCTTCTGCTCGCCGTTGGTTTTGACGGGGACGTGAAAGACGATGGAGTTTGCGTTCATCTTTTCGTAATCCATGGAGTGCTCGGTGATTTCCCAGTCGGTACCGAGATTTTCCACGGCATCGATAGTTACGTCTTCGTCCTTATGATTTTTGAGCGTGATTTCAATGGTCTCTTCGCTTTCGTGTTCGCCGATGGTGCGGCTTGATGTAACTTGCCTTTCGCCAACGAGATCGAATGCATTCCCGACATGAAGCGTAAGCTTTTCATCGCGCGGCGTGTGCTCAATGCGGTCTTCGCCGATGAATTCGAGCGAGCCGTCATTATCGCGTTTCATCACGCGGATCACACCCGACGGCAGCGGAATTCCGAGATGATTCGCTTCGGAATTCTGAAAGCCAATCGTTACCGCAACATCTTTTCCGCCCTCGTAGGTGTAATGCTTCTCATCGCCAACCCCATTCGCGGTCAGGAGCGAAATTTGCTTTACCTCGTCATTATTCAGATTCGTTTGCCGGCCAAGATCATAAACGTGATATTCAAACATCGGATGCTCCTGGAACTGAGATGCAGCCACGTCAGTCATTGCATTCGCCGTTCCTCGCGATCCATAAACCTTAGTCTGTGTCGCCATGTGAGGCGATCCGGCTACAAGTTTCAGCTTTGCATCCGGGAACGAAGCTCCACTATTGTTTTCGATCGAGACCCAGCCGGTGAGATCCAGCGATTTTTCATCGTCGCTCAGCGCGGCGATATATTCGGCATGCCATTTCATTCCAGAGGTTTGATAGAGCACTTCGAGTGGTTCGTTCTTCAACTCTTTGGTTGATTTCAATTGCCAGATCAGCGTTGGTTTCGTGTACAGATCCTTACCGATCGAAGACAGGCTCAACGTGTATCCGGTAAGACCTGAAAGCGATACAATTCCGGAATCGGTCATGAGCATGAGCTTCCCGGCATCATCGGCAAGAACAGTTCCTACGATGCGTTTCCCACCAGAAGACGAAACCAGCGTAATGGATTTATCAATATACTTTTGGAGCAGCTTATCCTGATTGATGAGATCGTACTCGTAATTCTGTTCGAGGACATCCAGATCTTTGGGATGATCGAGGTCAGTGATCTTCACCGTCGTCGGATCGATCTTCGATGGCACATCCACCATTCGGACTTCGCTCGTTCCATCTTTAATATTGAATTTGCGCACATCGCGTACCACGCCAAGATCGTTATTATACACGGTGATCGCAACGGACCTTCCATCGTCGGGAGCATTATTGCCATTCGATTGCGCATGAAGGGCTGGAGCAAGAAGAATGAGTGATAGAACGAAACACGATTTTTTCATGATGGTAAGAGATAAGTGATGAATTAGTGACGAACGGACACCCCAAATGTTACGAAATGAGTGAAAAGTCACCAAAGCGGTTTAGGTCACAAATTTTTCCCTATCTTGCTTTTTAAAAGAAAATATGGTTATTTTTGTAATTATTAAAAGCGCGTCCATTCTTTGGCGTTCCACGAATTTGGCTTATCCTTCCAAATGTTATAGGATAGGCTAACAAAATTTTCTTTACGAAATATAGGAATTAGGGAAGAATCTTGAGTAATTTGTGGTTAAGACTCATTCAACGGTCAGTTCCGGTGCCCCCGGTAGGCCGTTTTAAGCTATTTTATCCTCAAAACCTGTTGCGATTTATTCGAACTTTGGCATTTTTTGTAAGAACTTCCGCCCCGCTTACTCGCATGTGCTTACCATGCGAGCAAACGGTTCTTCATGAGAGCTGGGGTTCGATCGCTTCTGGTTTTTCAAGTTGCCTCTATTGCAAGAGGTCACAAAATATTACCCATACATTTGGCTATTGTTACGGTTACCTTTTCTTGATTCGCAGGTCTTCTTTAGGAAGGCCGATCGTTCGCTGTTTTTTGCGGATGTGACGCAAGTCGAGATCTTGAATTATTTTAGATAGGAACGTAAGCAATGGCACAAGGAACCCGAATGAGAAGCCATGGCCGTATCAACGGTCATACCATGAGCGGCCACACCCCGAACGGACACTCGAATGGCCACGCACCCAGCAGCAAGGCTCGGAACGAAGCGCATCCTGCGGCTCGCAGGCCGCGCGTGCTCTTTTTGTCCTATCGTTTTCCGTTCCCGCTGATCGGCGGCGACCGGATCAAATCCTATTATCTGGTGCGGCATCTCTCGACGATCGCAGATGTCGATCTGATCGCGCTCAATGAAGCCCAAAGCGCTACGCCCGAGAACATCCCCGAACTTGAAGCTTACGCAAATCTTGAATTACTGCCCTTCGACCGGCCTCGCGCCATGCTGCGCGTCGCTAAGGCGCTTGCAAGCAATCTCCCCATTGAATTCGCCTATTACGACGATGCTGCCATGCAAGAAGCCGTGGATCGCGCGCTTGCTGCAAATGAGTACGATCTTATTGTTTGCTTTTTCCTGCGCACGGCAAAATTTGTGAGAAATCACACTCGTACTCCGAAGCTGCTTGTCGCAGAAGACGCTCGCGTCATTCTGGAGGAGCGTGCATCGGGAAGGTTCTCACCATTTCGAAGCCTTGGAGATCAGCTTCAATATCTCATACGAAAAATTGACGCCAGCCGATTGCGTACCTACGAGCCGCGTGCTATGGCCGAGGGTTTCGCACGCATCACGTTTGTGTCGAAAGTGGATGAACGTAGAATCCTCGCCGCAAATCCTGCCCTGCCGACTGCTATTATTTCCAATGGCGTCGATCTGAAAGAGTTCGATTTTTACGCCGGCGAGCGAGAAGATAAACTTATTTTCTTCGGACATCTCGGCACGTATCACAATATCCAAATGGCGCGCCGGCTGCTGAAGAATATCTACCCAAAAATTCGAGAAGTATCGCCGCGCACAAAGCTCGTGATGATCGGCAAATCGCCGGGCAAGCAGCTACGAAAACTTATCGAGCATACGCCGGGTGCAGAGCTTCACGCCGACGTAGAGGATGTACGGCCTTATCTTCACAGCGCGAAAGTGCTGGTGCATGCGCAAACGGTCGGCGCCGGAATTCAGAATAAGCTGCTCGAAGCCATGGCCGTCGGCACGCCGATCGTGACGACACCCGTTGGCGCAAGCGGGATCGAAGGCTTGGAAGATAACGTCCACGCACTCATTCGTTCGACCGATCAGGAAATTATAGAGGCAACACTTTCGCTGCTCAAGAACGATGACAAAGCGCTTCGACTTGCTCGAAATGCGCGCGAACTTGTTCACGACCGTTATACTTGGAATCACGTTTTTCGCCAGTTTAATGCTGTGATCCGTCAATGCGTCCCGGAATTTTTCGATGGCGCCGGAATTGATGACCCTCCCTCCAAACCTAATCCGGAATCCATCCGCGAACGAGTAGTAAGGAGCGTGAACTCATGACAAACGCACCCTCGATCGCTCTGAAACAGCCAGAGGCCGCTGCCTCCTCCGCTAACACTACAGCAGACTCGGTGGCCTACACCAATCGCAAAAACTCGAATACGATGCTCGTTCGAGTATTACAATTCGTAACGGATCTGGTGGTGTTGAATCTTACCTACCATTTGATTCTTCTGCTGCGTTTTGGCGCATTTTTCGCCGGCAGTCCGGAACGGCTTGGAGGCGCGCCGTGGTCGATCTATCCGGAGCTGGAAATTTTTCTTAATATTTTTTGGGCGGGTATTGCGATTTTGCTTCCCGTGTATCGCTACCCGCGCCAACAGCAATGGAATGAACAGGAGCAGTCTTCGAGAAATCTCGATCAGATTCGTTCCGTCGCGCGCGCCGGACTCCTGCTTGCCGGTTCCCTGCTTCTCTTTATTGTCGCGCAGGGAGGATACGTACTTTATTCAAGGCTGTTCCTTGCGTATTTCCTGACTGCAATCCCCCTTGTGCTCATTGCGGTCCGCATTATCACACAATCGGCGGCTACGACGGTTCGGCAGCAAAAATCTCCCCGCAAAAACATTATTGTGATCGGCGCAGGCAGTTATGGCGAGCGGTTTTACAATACCGTTCGCACCAATCCCGGCTATGGATACAAAGTGCTTGGCTTCTTAGATGATAATGGAGTGGATAGCCACGTCCGACCTATGATCTTAGGCAAACTGCGCGATCTGGAACGTGTTGCGAGCAGCCAAACCATCGATGAAGTGGTGATCGCGCTTCCAAAAGCGGATGAGAATACCATTTCCCAACTTGTAGCTGAGTGTGAAGACCGCTGCATCCGCGTCGCATTATTGCCGAGCGAAGATCTCTCGTATGGGCCGCTGGCCTCGCGCACCATCGAGCGTGTCGGCGATTTCTCGCTCGTGCGAATGCGCGAAGCGCCGCTCGACCAATGGTGGAATCGTACTCTTAAACGATCATTTGATATTTTCTTCAGCTTAGTGGTGCTTACTACTATATTCCCTGTGGTGTTCATCATAAGCGCGATACTTATTAAACTCGGATCGCGCGGCCCAATCTTCTTCAGGCAAGCACGAACCGGTGAAGACGGTCAGACCTTTATCTGCTATAAGTTCCGTACCATGCAAGAGGACGAAGAAGCTGCGCACCGCATTCAAGCCACGAAGAACGATCCTCGCTTGACTGGCTTCGGCAGAATTCTCCGCCGTACCAGCATGGATGAACTGCCGCAATTCTGGAATGTGCTTCGTGGCGATATGTCCGTCATGGGGCCGCGACCGCATATGCTAAAGCATACGGAGGACTACCGGAAGATCATCGCGCAATATATGGTGCGCCATTTTGTAAAACCGGGACTTACCGGATGGGCACAGGTCAACGGCTACCGTGGCGCAACGAAGGATCCCGATGCGATGCAACGTCGTATCGAACACGATCTGTATTACATCGAGAACTGGTCGTTTCTCCTGGATCTCACGATCGTTGCCCGGACGATTGTGTGCATTCTTCGCGGCGATAAGAACGCTTATTAAAATTCCCTCTCCTAAAGAAGGAGGGGGTTAGGGGTGGTCATGATACACACAAACAACCACCCCCCGGCCCCCTCCTTCTTTAGGAGGGGGAGTAAGGCGGGAATCTCTATCCTCCCATATTTGTCATTCCCTCTCATATAGACAAATTGCAATTGGAAGAGACACGCGAATTATTAGCTGCCGAACAAACGGGCGAGGAATTGCTCGCACTTGGCGTAGCACCTCCACGCATTACGAAAGAAGAAACCGAGCGGCGCAGGCTGGAGAACGAGCATGTTCTTCAACAGCAGCCTCATTCGCTTTCGTATTATTCCTGGCGCAGGTTGAAGCGAAATCGGCTTGCGATGGCCGGCCTTATTATCACGGCGATTCTTATTATTGTTGCCGTATTTGCCAGTACGCTTGCACCGTTCGATCCCAATATGCAGGTGCTGGAGTATTCCACAAAGCCTATTGGATTTCAGGGGAATGTCCTGCTTTCGAAAAGTGAAGTCGATCCCACGCAGACCATTCCCATCCCCATTGGCGAATATCGCATTCAGGGCGACCGCGTGATCTATACCACCGACGAGGGACGCGATAAATCGATCCCGATCTCTCGTTTGGCGGGAACTTCTGAAAAAGATTGGCACAAAACTCCAACGTATTATCTTGGCACCGACCGCTATGGCCGAGATGTATTATCGCGCCTAATGTATGGCGCTCGTGTGTCACTTACTGTTGCATTCTTCGCAGAGCTGTGCAGCCTTTTCATTGGCGTTATACTTGGTTCGTTTGCAGGATTTTATCGTGGGCCGGTCGATGATGGGCTGATGTGGTTTACCAATGTGGTGTGGTCGATACCATCGCTCCTGCTCATCATCGCACTTTCTATAGCACTTGGATTGGGCATGTGGCAAACGATTATCGCTATCGGAATTACCGAATGGGTCGATATGGCGCGTATTGTGCGCGGACAATTCTTTTCGCTGCGGGAAACAGAATATGTCGAAGCAACCAAAGCTCTCGGTCTTTCGAACAAACGGACCATATTCCGGCATATCCTTCCCAATTCGCTTGGGCCAATTATCGTCATTGCAACCGCAGGTTTTGCAAATGCCATTATTTATGAAGCTTCGCTCTCATTTCTCGGATTAGGTGTACAGCCACCTACTTCAACGTGGGGACAAATGATCCACGATGGCTACGGCTACATTGCCGCCGGCTCGAATTGGGGGCTGACACTCTTCCCCGCTCTTGCCATTATGCTTGCCGTGTTCGCATTCAATCTATTTGGCGATGGCCTGCGGGATGCGTTCGATCCTAAGCTGAAGCGCTAATTGTCTGAAGCTACTTTCGAGGGATCGCAATAATATTCGAAGGAGGCCCGCAGGTGCGATAACCGCTATCCTGTGGTGGATAGATATCCACCTGCTTGTTTGCTTCGATCGGGTTAATGGCATACGCAACAAGATACAGGGTATCTGCTTTCGAGTTACGAAGGGATGACCCACTAAAGAAAAGTACATCCTCATTGAAATAGCCGCCTATCGGATGTGGTCCATCGTTGAATAGTACCGAGAACGATGTGGAAAGATGCTGCCCCGAACTCGGCACATTCGGTGTTGTATCGAGGCACACAAGAATGTTCATTTGATTACCCGCAATTCCGACAGGATCGTGACCATAGGCGATGAGCGTCGTATCTGTCGCACTTGTATCGATAAAAAAGCTATCAACCACTACAGCATGCTTCATGGCCACGCCAATTGTCAAGCCAATGGGCATAGCGTATTGTGGAAATGGGATCTGTACCCTTGTTAGAGAAGCCGAATATCCAGGTTCCTCAACAACGAGCTCATCATTACCCGAGGCTTCATTCGAGAACGACCAGTTCCCGTTCTTGTCTGTCGTCGTAGAATCAAGTATGATTTTAGAATAACCATATTTGATGAGCGAAACAGGAATATCGCTCTGAGCTCCCGGGATGGGAATGCCCAGGGAATCGACAACGCCGACTGAGCCTGAAACATTGTGGCTCGGGCCAGGACCGGGTTCCCAAATCCAATCGTCGCTGCATCCACATACCAATAGCGATGCAAAAGCAATTGCAATGTAAAAAAATTTCGTTTTGGAGTTTTTCATAACGATAGCAAAGAAAATTCCTTATTTCGACATTCTCCAACCTTTTTGCTCCAGAATGGTTGCCATAAACACTACTCAATTTATACTCAATTTCTTGGTGAAAATCATAGTTCAGAAATTAAAATCCAGCACCCGCTTCTCGCCCTTGTAGCGCATGGTAAGAATACCGCTGCCTTTTTTCGATTCGAGATAGGGGGAGTGGAAAAGCCAATCGCGACCACGATGATGCTCGATAAATATCGAAACTGGACCATCAAAAGAATTCAGTTCTGATTCAAACTCCTCGAGTTTGGACTCGCGAGAGTTAGAACATAAGATGTCATACACAACCTTATGGCCTTTTATTCTTATTCGCGTTCCGCTAGCTATAGTCAAAGTATCATACTGATTATTTATTAAGACACCAATAAAAATTGAATCCCACCGCAACACAATCCAATCTGTTGAAAGTTTATCCACCCATCGAATTCCGCTTGGGATGAATAAATCCACTTGAGGGTATTTGACACTATCAGGAAACTCATATACTGCCATGAGTTTATTCTCTTGCTGGTGAATCCGCTCATACGGCGAGCCGCCTTCCCATTTGTTCTCGCTCGTGTAGCTGGCTTTGGTTGAGCCGATGCGTTCGAGCATGAAGCTGGGATATTCCGGAAAAAACATTCCTAATTCATCCTGACTTACATACGGGTTTAGTCCCGTGATGATATTATGGTGCTTATCCGAATTAAATACCAGCGACCACGATTGCTGCTGTATCGGCTGAACGATCCCTCCCTTCATGGAACCTAAGCAATAATCTTTCGTCATATAATCGTATTTATAGACTGGCGCATGAAAGGTGGAATCATGGCTGGAATCGGTGGAACTCCATTTATCCATATCGCGCAGCATTTGGCGGCCACGCTTTAGAGAGAATTGCTCGTAAGGCTCTGAACGGTCAGTTGCAATGTGACTAATAATTTCAGGACATTTGAAACTTGTTATTGCGGCAAACGCAATATCCGGATGCAGTGCTGCCAGTGTATCTAATCGTGCTTGGCCGCCATCTTCCCCGAAGAAATAATTGCCGTAGGTTTCGATCTCAGCAGCATGCAGATCGATGGCGCATTCATCGCTCACACGAGAGTGCGCGCCACAATAGCTCCCATTCAGATAATCAGCAGCATAGGATGCCAGCTCATATTCGAGCATCATCTCGAACTGGTGCTTCATGCGCTTGTCTTTCGTGTATTCGGCGAGCAATGCAAGCGGCGTGATGTAGTAATAGCCATAGCGCGGCGAATCCCATTCTTCCTGCCCATTTCTCACAGTCTCATCCATCCAATGATCGAGATATTCTTTCGATTCATCGTAGATTTCTTTTGAGGACTTACCCATAAACCAATCCGTATCGGAAAGATCGGGCCACGCCTGCGCCATCAGGAACAGTGAGCCGTAATACATAAGAAAATGGTTCTCCGTATCGCCGCGATAGGGCGTGTAGTGCTTCCAGCATTGCCGGATGCGCGATTTATATTGCGGACGCAGCACGTCCGCCGTCGCGTAATAAAGTCCCGCGCAGCCATACATCCAGAACATATCGCCATAGGCGCGGGAGAGCAGCGTATCGAGCTGTTTGTACGCGCTGTCCACGCCGATATTCTGATGGATCCGCGCAGCAACCATTGCAAAATCGTTCCGGAGCGGGATGGATGCAATGTGGTCGAGAACACGGTTTCTTATCTGCGACGTTTGCGCATGAAGTTGCAACGCCACAATAATAAAAAGAAGAACGTGTAGCGTCCGACCTTTAGGTCGGGCGAATTTCCCGACCGAACCTGAAGGTTCGGTTCTACACAGTGCGTATTTCATGGCGTAACGAGAAAGGATTTGAGCGTCCAGATTTGACGACCGGGAAGATGTTGTACTCCGACTCGCCCTTCACGGCTATATGCGAATTCTTTATTGTAAGGCTTCTGGCTTGCTTCCCCATTGTTCCGGACAAAAATACCCTCACCTAACGTAGCAAAAATAGTTATGTAATTATGCCGTCCTCCTAAAGTATCGAGTATGTCAAGGCAAGCCGCTACATTTTGGATAGAGGTATCAATTTCCGTTCCGAAACCACCTCCTACATCATCGTCCCGATAAGCCATTTGGACACCACGAGGCCCGCCAACAATTTTAGAATCCCACGAGGATTTGTAATTTCCTGTGGTGTAAGCAGCGCCAACAGTGGAGATACACCATATTGGGATCGCACCCCGTGATGTAAATGTATTACCTGAATCGAATGAAGATAACAGCCCTCGGGACTCACTTGCGGCTATCCAAGAACGCGACGATATTTGAGTAATTAACCGGATTCTGAGAGCGCTGGTGTCAATACCACCAATCCTGAAATTCGTTTGAACGCGATTCCATTTCGAGTTTTCACTCCAGCTAAATATACCTATTTCCGAGCCTAAAAGCACACGATCCTCTTTGGTGGTGTCGAAAACAATTTTCGAAGCGTATGGAACGGACAATCCATTCAATAACAATTCCCACTTCTTCCCTCCATCCCTTGTCCTCCACGGCCCATGCGCGGTGGCAATGTAGATCTCGTTGGGATTCTTTTGATTAACGGCTACATCCATCGCTTCTGAGATACGCCAATCGGTAATCTGCTTCCAATGCTCTCCTCCATCAACTGAGCGGAGAATGCCGAGGCCCGTTGCCTCATACAGAATGCGGCCGTTCGAGGACTGCACCATATCCATCGAGTAGCATTTGATGTTATCCCAGCCTAAATGCCTCCATGTTTTGCCGGTGTCGTCCGATTGATACAATCCGGAACCATTGGAGCTTGCGCCCAGGGATGCGCCGGTGCTATCATTGGCAATGGCGCAGGCGTAAATGCGCAGGTGCTGGGCGTCTGCAGTTCCCATATTCAAAAGACAAAAAAGGACACAGGTGACATAAGCGTCTCTTAGTCCACAGAGGTCTTTTAAAAAATGATTTATCCTAAACCACTTCATATTTTGCGATCATCGTTCCGCGATCGTTTATTTTTTCAACGTTTATTAATTTCAAATTAACGTCTAATTCTTCATCGACAACAAAGTTACCGCCTTTACCAAAGATCTTCGGTTCAAGCGTCAGCCACAACTCATCGACAAGCCCAGCCTTAAAAAATGACGTCGCGATGTGAGGGCCACCTGCAACGAGCATTTGTTCAAACTGTGCTCCAAATCGTTTCACTAATTCTTCCGGAGTCTCACTCGAAAACTCCAATTCTCCCGGAACCTGATATTTTAGATATTTTTCCGGGTTCTGCGTCATGATGTGAAGAAGGCTTTTGGGTGAAGGCTTGATCGGATCGAAATCGAACGTACCGCTTCCCATCACGATCAGTGGGCTTTCGTTCCAAATCGTGCGGAAGTATTTCTGGTCTTCCGGCGACGACCAACGCATGACATGCGGATCGCCCCACTTGGTGATCTTTCCGTCGATCGTTGTGACAAAAATAACGATGATCTTCATATTACATCCCGTTTGGTATGGTAACACTCGAATCCCTGAAACGAAGCTCGCCGGAAAACCCGCCGAGACGTGGGCGTATGATTAACTGATCGTCCTTCACATGAGCGCCTAAGAGGTGCTTCACGACCAGCGCGATCCATTCAGCCCATGCCCACACAAGAATTCCCGTTGGCGGCAAGGGCGGCGTGGGGCGGTCTCCGTAAAATTCCATCCAGCTTGCGCCCGCACCGGCACGATCGATGAGCCAACTAATAGCCCGCTGTCCGCGCTGAACATCGCCGGCTTCAAGACAAGCAGCAGCCATATACATGGTTGCGAGCGGCCACGGGCCGGGGGAATCGGGTTCCGAGTCCACATTATATCTACCATATCCGCCATCTTCCCACGCCTGCGACCACAATTTGTCCATTGCTACGATGGTATTTTTTGCAGTGTCCGATCTCGGATCGATCACACCTAACACAATGGCAAAGCATTCCGAAATATCCGGTTCCCAAGACTTCGGACCGTTCGAAGCCAGTGGCATGCCATCGGGCACGAATTGTTTTTGGAACTCCGAGCCGATATTTGCGATCGCGAGTTCAGTCTGAACAGTACCATCCAGCAATCGACGCTTGATAATGCGATCATTCTCGATCATGGAATGCGTTGGATGTTCGAGAAACGCTTGGCGCATCTTTTTTCCGGCAGCGGTCCATCGCTCAACATCTTCTAACTTAGAAAAAGCTTTCGCGATGTACGAGGCATCGCGCAAACCAAGAATACCGAATGTTTGGTGTGCCACATCGAATCCGGGAAGAATGCCAACCGCCGCATTTCGCTCCCATATATCGCGAGCGGCCATGAGCATTCCGGTTTCTTCATGTAAATATTCCGGCCTTAGTAGATAATTCGCAATGGCGGCAATTCGGTCGTAGTGCAATTCAATAAATTCCCGATCTCCCGTCCAATCGAGATAGGTTCTGCACGCTTTCAAAATTTCGCCATTGTTGTTTAGCTCCGCATCCTGACCTCCTCGGAAGCGGCTGGATTCCATCGCCATACCTTCGGGAATCGTTAGCCGTGTCAGAATATTTTCGAGCACACTTTGTGCAACTTCGAATTGTCCGGAATATACAAGCGCTTCCGCAACATTCGCGGCATCGCCGGACCATTCGTAACCATATTGCCAGATACTGGCATCGAACCGTCCATCATTTGCAGTTGCAGCACGCAAACCCATGGCGGATGCTGTAAACAATCGCTCGATCTCGTGATGAAGTTGATGCGGATGCGGCTCAATCCATCTCAAGCGTGCCGTTCGCCAATAATCGGTCTCGTTTTCCGTAAGTTGGCTCAGGCCAACGCTGGGCATATCCGGCCCAAGCGAATACATAATAGCCATTCGATATACGTTCCCCTCCCGATAGAGCGGCACCGTGAGCGTTCGCTCGTGGAATGTTCCCGGCGCATGTGAACTGACGAGCACGGCATCATACCCTCTTGCCGAAAGGCCATAACTGCTTCCGAGAAACTCCGAGAACAAAGCGGGGTTCCCATACAGCGCGATCTCTACTTCCGCTGTTTTGAGCAGTCGCTCCGATTCAAACGTAATTTCGCGGACAAGCACCGGCTCATCAATGGAAGTCCAGAACCGTTCGATCACGAAAGAATGGCCTGCTTGCCAGAGTGCGGTCACGCCAGGAATTTCGCCTGGGAACCACACTACCCGCGTAGTCTCGTCCGGCTGGTAACGCTTGCCATCGAGTATGAGTGTGAGCATCGTTTTTCCCAAGCCGTATTCGGGATGGAACAGATGCGAAGACCACTTGCGCGCAAAATGACCGGGGTCAGATAACACCAAACCCAACGGCGTTGCACCGGGATGCCGGCTCCATTGGACCGCCGCTTGAATACTTCCCGAACCGAGAACAAAATAATCGGTATCGGGAAGCGTGGTTTCGAAATCGGGATGAAGCGATTGCATGGGGGTAGTGGATAGTGAAAAAGTGGATAGTGGATAATGATGCTTTTTATGCGCATCAAGAACCCACATTCATCAGAACGATATATATTAGCACTATCGCTCCTACGCCGAGCCAGCAGAGTCCGAAGCCGATCATATCGTTCTTCGTCAATTTCCAGAATTCCCAGTTGGTGCCGGGGAACATTTTATCCTGCTCGACAAGCGCCGGATAGTCAATTCGTCTTTGCACTTCGATCGCATCTTGCGAGGCATCGGCAATTGCAGGAGTATGAACACGCGCGTAAAAATCTCGCAACACTCGTTCGCTGTTCGGTTTTGTGAATAAACTAACAATGAATAAAACAAGAAAAGGAAATACAATATCGAAGAGAAATGAAATAGCGGAAAGTCCGGCTTTTGAAAATGTGGTGAGATCAATGCCAGTGAGTCCAATGATCCAAATTTGAAAACGGAACATGCCAGTGCCTTCGAGTTTCGAATGGGGATCCGATTCGTTCGTATGAACGACATTTTCGAAATAGATGCCGGTCGGTTCTTCGCGAGAAACTTTCGTTATAGGTTCTCCGACAAACGCGGCGGAACCATGTTTTACATCGTCGAGCTTGGCGGGGACTATTTTTTGCTGTTCCCTGCTCTCCGTTGTTTGCGTTAAGGATGGTAGCGACCGAAGTGACGGAATGGCTGGCAGCACATTTGGCACGACAACGGTAATTAGAATAGAAAGCAGCATTTGCACAATGACCGCTTTCGTCGTGAGCCTGCGCCAAAAATAAACCAGCCAGATCGAAGGGCCAATGATCGTTCCGATCGAAAGCACATATTTGAAAACGACAAAAATATCATTGACGATGTAGGCAAATCCGATTCCAGCCATCAGCACCAAAAAGATCACGATTCGCCCGACAAGAATTTGCGTTTTTTCAGAAGTGTTTGGACGCAACGGCACTAAAATATTCTTTGTAAATGCCGCAGACCATTCTAAGCTCGAAGATGCTTTCGAAGCCATATTTGCAGCCAATACACTTGCGATCATGAGTCCGACAAACCCAACGCCGAGCAGATCCTGCGTCATCGTTCCCCAAATATAGGTGGCATCCGATAGTGTGCCAGAGTATAGCGCCACCGCGATCAGTCCCGTAAGCGCCCATCCCACCATCACCAGCCGCTTGACGAATGCTCCGGTTATCATTCCAACGCGAGCCGCATTATCATCTTTTGCTGCACCACCAAGCGTGAAACTTCTCGGGGCAAGACCAATGAGATTTACCAGCACCATCGTTGAAACGAACCACCATGTGTATTCACTTCCAACGCCACTACCAAAAAGATGGAACATATCGTCCGAAACTCTTGCATGAAGCCCGGAAAATCCGCCAAGTTTCATCAGCCCAACTGGAATGAGTATCGTTGAGAGAAAAATGATCATGATCCCCTGCATCACATCCGTAAATGCGGCAGCAAATAAGCCGCCCATGATAACATACGCTGCCGTCACGCATCCATAAATGATGTAAAAGGTTACAAGATCGAGATACGAGATCGTGCCGGAGATTTCTCCAGTGCGTTCTTTCTCATGCAATAGCGAAAGTCGCGGCTTTAGCGAATCGGCGAGCTTCCCGTTCTGCGCGGCAATATCCATTGCGCGCATTTCCTGGAATTGCGCTACGCTTTGCTTTTCTTGCATGGTGTAAGCTGCTGGTGGCTTCAGCATCACGGCTTGCAGCGTTTTGCCCGTGATGAGATAGCCGATCGAGGAACCATAGATCGAGGCAAGCAGAAGATAAACCGCAAAAAGTCCACCGAGGAATTTCGATTCGAAGCGATGCTCGTAAATATCTCCGGGGCCGATATAGCGAGCGCGCCGTTGGAGCACCGAAGTGAACCAATAAAATGGCGTGATGAACAACACCAGATTCTGGAACCAAACGCCCTGCAATCCCTGCCGGTAAATTTCGCGTGTCACACCAGCAGCCTGATCTGCGGAGACCATATTGCCGAAATTCAGGAAGCCCATGATGGTGCGCCCGAAGCTTCGATCAGCCTGGAAAAAATCTTTCGTAGAGCGGCTGGCGCGCCGCTCGGTCCATCGCCCGATGACGATCAGCGCGACGACGTAAAGCGCGATGATCGCCCAATCGATGATGTGGAGGCCGAGAAACATAACTCGGATTTATCGGATTAAAATGGATGTAATAGGATTCGGGGAAATGTGTTGTGAAGTAAGAACAAAGAGTCAACTCAAAAATGCCTTAGTATAAAAGGCTTTCTATAGCACTTCTAAAGAGCTCACGACCGGGATTGAACCGGTGACCTCATCCTTACCAAGGATGTGCTCTACCAACTGAGCTACGTGAGCGACGGGCAAAGATGAGATATGAAAGATGAAAGATGAAATTTTCGTTCACCCTTAATTCATCTTTCATCTTATTTCAAAAAAGTGGGCAGAGAAGGATTCGAACCTTCGTAGACGTTACATCAACAGATTTACAGTCTGTCCTCGTTGGCCACTTGAGTATCTGCCCCGTTCGGGCAAATATGAAAGATGAAAGATGAAAGATGAATTTCTTCATCATCTTTCATCTTTCATATCTCATCTTTGCCCGCATGATCGCTCATGCGAAGAGCCGGCGGACGGACTTGAACCGACGACCTGCTGATTACAAATCAGCTGCTCTACCAACTGAGCTACGCCGGCCAGCTCTCTTAAGTATTTACCATTAAGTACTTACTCTTAAGCGAGACGGGAAAATGGGAAACCCAGTCGTCTGGTTCCCCTACGTTCTATCTTTCTTTTTTTAGGCTTAAGGATGTTATTGCGGGATATGCAACCGAAGCCCTGCGATCAGCATCGAGCTTCGAAGATGATTTGCATGCTTGATGGCATTTACAGCTACCCCAAACTCATCCGCAATGCTGGTGAGCGTGTCGCCGGGCTTCACGCGATACGTAAGCGGGTGCGTGTGCTGTGCCGGAGCGCGATCCCCCTGGGACTGCGTGATATTCCGCATGTACACTTTGATCTTCATCCCGGCCTGAAGATTGTCGGATTTAAGGCCATCGTTCCAATCCGAAAGATCGTTCGGGGTGGTGCCAAATTTATGGGCAATACCCGTCATCGTTTCGCCCGGAAGCACGGTATGATAGGTCGGCGTGCCATTGGGATGCGAAGCGCTTTGGGACTCCGCAACATCGGAGTTATCATCCGAATCTACCTGGGTATTCACTCTCAGAGCCTGACCGAGCTTCACGGAGCGGCGCGCATGTGGATTCCATGCGCGAAGATCATGCACGGTCACGCCGAAATTATCGGCGATCTTTCCCATCGTATCTCCTTTGCGAACGCGGTACGTTACCCAATGCTTGCTCGCCTTTTTACCTGAATTCGTGTTGGCCGCAGCTACACGTTTTCCGTTAGGCTTAATTACGGATGGAGCATTCTTCTCGTAGATCTTGATCGTCTCACCCTTTCGGAGGCGTGAATGCTTCGATAGATTATTCCATTTCCTGAGCGATACAACCGAGACTCCATTAGCCCTTGCGATGCTTTGGAGCGTCTCGCCATGCCGCACATGATGTTTTATGAGCGTAAGTTTTCCATCATTGGAGGATGGCAGAGGCACCCGCGTCGGTAATGGCTCGGTCTCGCCTTTATCGGCTTGGGCTATCGTTTCCGGTGTGCCGGTTTGCGGAGCCATCACCGTCATCGGTACGCGGAGCTTTTCGCCACGCTTGACACGCCCGCTCGTGCTAAGATCGTTGTAGTCGGCAAGCTGCGTAGAAGTAAGGCCATACAGCTTTGCGATCGAGCGCATCGTCTCGCCACGAGTGACGGTATGCACTAACCACGGACGCCGCTCTGCCGGTGGAATAGCCGCCAGACGGTCATAAAAATTTGTGGAAGTGCCTACCGGCAACCGGAGGCAATATCCGTTCGGTCCACAAAGCTCCGTGGGAGGAGTAGAGGGTTGAAGCAATTCCGGATTCAATTCCTTTACTTCAACATCGGTAACTCCGGCAGCTTTTGCAAGCGCCTTCATGTCTATCGCCTCATTGACATGCACCGTATCGAATTTCAGAGGTTCATCATACACGATATTGTTGAACCCATAGCGCACCGGATCCATCGAAATGAGCGTGGTGGCAATGAAGAGCGGTACATATCGTTGAGTCTCCTTCGGCAGGAATGGACGAATATCCCAATAATTCTTAGATCCGGCTGCGGCCTCGGCCTGAAGGATGCGGTTCGCGCCGCAATCGTAGGCTGCAAGGGCCAGATGCCAATCGCCAAGCTGGTTATCGAGATCGCGCAGGAACCGCGCTGCCGCTCGCGTAGCAGCGACGGGATCGCGCCGCATGTCAAACCACCAATTGCTGTGCAAACCATAGAGCGAACCCGTTTCATCAATAAATTGCCACATGCCGACAGCTTTCGCCCAACTGACCGCAGCCGGGTTCAATCCGCTTTCCATCATCGCAAGATGGATGATCTCTTCCGGCACACCCTCTTCTTTCATGATCTGCTTCATCATGGGGAAATAGCGGCCTGTTCGTGCAAGCCATTTCTCCATAAACGGACGGCCATTGCCTTCCGTAAAATAGGCGATGGATTGCTCGACATCCGTATTGATCGTAAGCGGAACCTGCGTTTTCGATAGATCGATGCGCGGAAGCGGGACGTTCGCGATGTCCATCTTCGCCATCTGCTGATTGAATTTCTCGCGAAACGCAAAGATCGAGGCATTCGGCGGAAGCGAATCGATGCGAGCAATATATTTTTCGTAATCGCCGATCACATTTTTCGATACTTCCTGAAAATCCTTATTGGAATCGATTCCGGGATACGTAATGAGCCGATTGAGAATATCGATCGCGCCTTCAAAATGCTTTACAGCATCGGTTTTCTCATCCTTTTGCTGGGCTACTAACGCGCGAAGCCACTCCTGGCGGGCGGCATCGACTCTCTCCTGAAATACATGAGGGTCGATGCTGCCGGCCTTGGCTTGCTCGTCGAGCACCGCAAAGGGATCTTCTTGCTGAGGAGGTATTACGGCTGCCGTGCTGGTCTGGCTCGTCGTTTTCGATGCGCTGCTGCATCCGGCAATGGCAAACACTCCGACCATTAGCAGCAAGACAATTGCCCATACTGCGCCTCGATGCGGCTTTCGCCGATATGAACTTTGATAAGGTATCATACTCTTTGTATTCTTCTATTTCTAAAATGTTTCAGTGCAAGAAGCGTGCTAAAATATAAGATGCGCTAAAATCCCTAACTCGGGCAAAAAGCTCCCTTTATGTATCCTTATTAATGAGAAAACATCTTTTAATGATTTCAGCGCGTCTCGAATGGAGTCTTTTAAGCCATTTCGGAGGGCAAACCGCATGGCAACATTCTATGGAAACCCATTCTCACAGGAAGAATTCCGTAATTCCACACTTTTCCCCACAATTATTTTAAATCATAGGGAAAAGTAAGAAATGTGTGGTCGTAAGCTCCCACTTACGACAGGGAATCTGCCGGAACCAGGAGCTTCCGGCTACACACCGAGGCTAATGCGACACCACCACGCTCCGCGACTGCACATACCCACCCTCCGACACCCGAATAAAATATATCCCCGCTGGCACGTTCGACACATCCAGCGATACACCACTTTGGAGGGACGTGCTGCGCACGTCCTGCTCACGCCCCAACGCATCATATATTTCAATCTGCGGATTCGCACTCCCCGATAGTGTAACCGTGATCTCATTCTGCGCCGGATTTGGCTGAATGCTTTCGATATAAAACGGAAGCGAATCATTCATGGCGGCGAGAAGGAGAGAATCCGCGCAGCCGGTGAAATTGATCTGAACGGAATCGGGGCCGGATGTGGAGAGTGCAGCGCAATCGCAGTTTAGCCGATGGCCGTAGAGATTTGCAGAATCGAGGTAGACTTTTGCGGTAGATGACGTGAGATAAGTTTTAAAGGTTAGCTGCAAAACGGGCGTAGGCAATGTCTGGGAAGATGTGTCTGTGAGTAAGACATTAAGAATCCCGTTGATGGAACTTGAATCAAGAATGCTCCAGCCTAAAGGAATAATCAAATTGGTAAGCGCTAAGGAAGCCGAATCATAATGAATGGCAAAATGAGCGGAATCAACTCCAATAGTTGAATCTATCATGGGAAGAAAACTCACGGTGACATTACTACCGGGGGCCACCGCAATAACCCGGGAACTATCAGCGAATTGCGGCGAAACGGTCGAAGAAAAATGGTCTTGCATTGAGTCGAGATTGAGATACCATAGCATGGGTACTTGATTGTTAGTAGTAAACATCGTGGCATAGACATAGTGATTTCTTGCAAAAAAGCCAATATTACCGTTATCACGTGGAACGACATCCCCAGGACCACAGATACTTGTCCACGAATAACCCTCGTCGGTAGAATGATATACTCCATACCCTGTTTGTGCATACATGTTTTGAATATTACCAAATAGCTGCTCTGTTGTGCCACTATAATCTACAAAACTACTATCATAGTCTACAGTCTGAAATTGATAAATTCCGTTCCAGCTATTTCCGCCATCATCACTACGAAGTACGCGATTAGAATCGGTCAGGACAAAAAAAGTTTTTGTGCCTTTAATCGCGAGAGGGTGAAAGCAGGTAAACACCGAGTCCGATAGCCGCCAGGTTAATCCTCCATCGGTCGTGTAGGCAGGTACGGATGTATAAGCTTGGCCTCCATCCTTAACTTGTAGCACCCAATTATTATAATCGCCACCCATGATTCCCGTTAGACTGTCCGAAAATGAGCAATTACTAAAACATGTCGGGAGATCTTGCCATGTTCCGCCTTCGTCCGTGGAAACCAAAGAAAGCCCTGTGGTGCCATCTCCTGAAGTGGAAATAAAAAGACGGTTCGTTTGGTGGTGATAATACAATGCCCATGTATGACCTTCTACGGGCAATTTCAGTGTGTCCCACGAAACACCACCATCCGTTGTTTTATAAAAACGTTCCTGATCAGTGCAAGAGAACCAACCGGTCAGGCTATCCTTAAACGCGAATTCGCAAGACTCCCCAATTGGTGAGGGTGGATTGGTAATCGTCGCATTCATATTCCATGTGAATCCTCCATCGGTCGTTTTCCAAATTTGGACATCGAAAAAACCTTCAGAATCGTTGTAAGCGACCCAACGGGTTAAAGCTAAAAATCCGATGCGCGGTGGTCCCGGAAGATCCAAGAACTGAAGGCCAGTAATCCGTTCAAAATCAGATTGCGTAGGAGCATTTACAAGCGGGAATGTTTTCAATAAACTCCAAGGTGGTGTACTCGCTGGAGGGCTAAGCCATTGAGCGTTACCAAACGCTGGAATAAAAAAGAATATGAAAAAAAAGGAAAATCCTCTGTGTCGCATTGTCTTTGGAAGTATAGCTATTCCTTCACAAATTTCGCCCTCGTGTTCCCATCACTAACAAAATACACGCCAGAGGGCAGCAAGGAAATATCAAGTGTATTTCCATTCCTGGGAACCGTGTAGCTGCGGCCAAGCGGATCGAGAATGGAAATCGTTCCGGCGGGGAAATCGAGAGTGAGCGTATTCTCAGAAGGGTTGGGATAAACCATTTCATCTTGAACTGGAATGATCGACTCCTTTACACCCGAAGTCACTTTTTCTATTCGAGCGAGGTAACTAGAACCGTCAGGAGCAAGCGCACCACCTTGTTCTGTAAAAATTGCAACGGCGAACTCCCCGTTTTCTTCAGCGGATTCCGCAGAAGCAATCACAGGGAACTGGGGTATCTCGCTTGCGGGGAAAATAGTATCGCCGGCAATTAGTGTATCCAATTCCCATGACATTCCGTGATCCATGCTTACGTAAATCCTCCGGCCAATAGTAGGGAGTCCGCCCAAAAACACTAAATTGCCATCCAGTTGAGATATTGTGAATGATGTCTCTAAGCCTTGCACGGTATCCGGAAAATCTATCCGAGACCAATTCGCTCCTGCATCCAGACTTTGAAAAAGGCCCAGAACTGGTACAGAGTTAGGATTAATGTACATCCCCGCCAATGCCACGATAGTGTCCTCGCCACGGAATGCGGTGTAATCCAGATCGGTCTCTATTGTATCGCCCATGTTGTATGAGATAGCTCCGAATATGGGGTTTGTTGAATCGACTGTTTGCCAGTCGTCCAACGTGTGGTATACAACAGAATCCACTCCTGCTCCAGAATAGTAAGTTAGGTACGCAGCAAACTCCTCTCCACCATAGGAATGAATCCTGAAGCGAGAAGCCGGAGTCGAATCGATGTAAGATGGAATAATGCTGGCCTCATTCCATGACGAACCGCCGTTGTGAGTCGTGAATAAATGTACCACCGGAATGCTGGTCGCTTGATCCGGCCCGGTTGCGATTCCGGTCAATGTGTCGGAAAAGTCAATGTCAAACAGAGGCAACAATTCCACCTTGGAAGTGGAGTCGAATTCGTTCTTCCATGTTGCACCACCGTCGGAAGTAATCGAAATAAATCTGAAGTATGTGCCCCCGTGGTCAAGCTCTCCGACAGCGGCAGTATGGCGGGCGTCGATTTGCCGCACTCAATCTATTTCACTCAAGCTATTATACGTAGAAGCATGATTACCGATGGGTGGTATATTAGGATCTTGCTCGACCCATGAATTTCCGCCATCGGTGCTTCGAAAAAACATGAGTCGGTATTTTCCACTATCGAGGACCGATAAATTCAAATCTGTCTTCATGCCACCGGCAGTGCATACATCGCCGAAGCAATCGAGGGTTGTAAAAGCGTATGTGTAATGACCGACGGTATCAGGGTGCGTGATTATGTACCGGAATTGGCTTCGTAAGCCCGGCACAAAGGCCACGCTTACGAGCATCACAATTAGAAAGACTTTTGATTTAAACATGGATTTACAGGTTATTAAAAGTCACTGGGTACAGAGTACTTAAACCCACCGCTTGCAGAAATAACTCTTGCAAAGCTCATTTGTTACATTTTTACCTCAAAAAGTCCCCCTTGCCATGCCAAACGGGATTTTGGTGTTCCCTGTCGGTCGATCCGGTTTGAAAGTAATCATCATGGTTCTCCTACTTGCACGGGGAAGGACGTGCGCAGCACGTCCTTACGATCTATTACCCTCACCGCCGAATCGCAATACTCCTCGTTTGCACATACCCATCTGACGAAAAACGGAGGTAATAGATTCCGCTCATTTTTGCTGTCAATCCCGGCGCGCTTTGAGGGGTAATAATTACCTGAAACCATTTCCCACTTTTTCCCCTTTATACCCACAAGTCAATTACGAATTAAGAATTACGAATTAAGAATTGGGGGGAAAATCTCGCAATTTGCAATTCGTAATTTGAAATTCGTAATTCGTAATTCGTAATTCGAAAGACTGTGGCATTAATAGAAGATTACGAGCAGGAACAAACGTCGCCGATCCGCATTGCACGGAATGGCTCCGTCACGCGGTATGCGGAGGACGAGCGGTCGTCCAATGGCCGCTCGTCCGGCTCCATGGCTTTTTTAGATGATGATGAGACTTTAGAAACAAATGCAGCGGGAACATTAACTCCACGCGCGCGTCCGATGCCGAAACGGCTTTCGGAAGAAGCGCGCGAGGAAGCGGAACGGCAATCGCGCATCCTACAGCCAGTAGATGAGCCTCCGAAAGCGCGAGCGAGACGATCTAAAAAAGCACAAGCGGGGGCACCTGTCCCACGCGGGTCTAAGGAAGTTGAACAAATGGCGCTGCCACTGAAAGCGCCGAAGCAAAAAACGGATTCGCTTGTCAAGCAGAGGCAAGTGTTGGGATTCTGCTGTATTGTCGCGGCTATTCTTGTTCTGCTTGCCATCATCAGTTATTCTCCGGATGATGCATCGCGCTCGGAAACGCGCATCAGCGACCTGCCTTCGCTTTTCCTTCCCCACGGCGACGCTCCCGACCCCGTCCGCGATGCCGTCCGCGCAAGCGCCGATCAAGCCAAGAACTGGCTCGGCCTTATCGGCGCGATGCTCGCTAATTTCCTTATCAACAAAACGATCGGTTACGCCGCCGTTCTATATCCCATCTTTTTCGGCGCGTGGTCGCTGGCGTTCTTCCGCTTCACCTACAAACAGCGCCGCCGGCTTACACTTGCCACCACGTTCTTTCTGCTGACGGCCATCCTCTTCAGCGCAACGATGGGAACCGCCTCGAATTTCCTGAGCCTGCCGCGTGAGTGGTCGGGTTCTGTCGGGCAATTTCTTGGCATTGCATTTTCGCGTGCCATCGGCGGCGCGGGCGCGTTCATTATTTATGCGGCGGCATTTATCGTGATGCTTATCTTCTCGATCGATCTGGATATCGAGAAAACATTCCATCGCCTGCGAGGATGGTGGAACTTCTTAGTCATCTGGTCGCGCAGGAAGATCATAGAGTTCTGGGAGCAGCGCGAAGTGCGCCTCGCCGCCAAAGAAGCGCGCCGCGAAGCCGAACGATTAGAAGAAGAAGCAAAAGCAGCCGAAAAAACAAAAACAGCGGAAGAAACTCAAGCGACTGAAATCATAGCAGAAGCGATACAGCCACTCGATGAAGTTCCTGCAATCAGTCCCATCCGACCCATTAGTCCCACGCCAGCCAAAGTAGAAGCGATCTTCGCCGAGCCAAAACCAGCACCCATAGCAGAGCCAGCAACCATTCCCGTTTCTTTGGTTGAAGAAATTCCCGCGACTCGCGCAGAATATCAGCCTCTGTTAAAAGTGCGGCCTGCAAAACTGAGCGACAGTGCATCCATCCCGCGCTTAACACGCAACAGCCCGGAAAAACTTGGGACGAATTCGCGGCATTTTAGCCGGTTGACGAACGGCGCGCTCGATCAGGATGAAGAACAAGCAGAGCAGGTAAAAACTGTTACGGATAACACAATAATAGTTAGTTCTGAAGCGCCCTCCATGGGCGATGCAATTTCTAATCTTGAAGTTGCGACCAATGGAGCAGGACATGTGCAGCACATCCCTGCGGAACCTTTATCGGCAGATCTTCAGAATATCGATTCATCAGAAGAACTCATCGAACCGCTGAAACGGAAAGCGCGGGAACCGAAATTGACCGCGTCCGAAGCCCCGGTTTTACTCGGCGATGAAAAAGTGCTTTCGAATGAGGCGCTGCCGCATTCGGTCGCAAGTGAGATCCCTATTCCTCCACCAACCACGCTTGTGAAGGAATGGGGCGCTCCAAAAGTTGGCGACGATCTTTTTTATGAAGAGGGCGAGCGGCCAGTAGTTCCTGAAAATCCCTATCAGGAAATGCTGACGAAATACCGGAATCCACCGCTCGAATATTCTCACGCCCGCCGACCCGAAAGACGCGCTCGACGCCAACGATGAAGAGCTTGCCAAAAAAGGCCGCTTGCTGCGTGATAAGCTTGCAACCTTCGGTGTAGAGATCGAAAATATCACCGTTACCCCAGGGCCGGTCGTCACACTGTATGAATTCACACCGGCGGAAGGCGTGAAAGTCTCCCGCGTAGAAAACCTGACGGACGATATTGCGCTTGCGATGAAAGCGCGAGGCATCCGCATTATCGCTCCCATCCCCGGACGCGGAACCATTGGCGTGGAAATACCGAACGATACCGCCAAGATCGTCCGCATTCGTTCCTTGCTCGAAAGCGATAGCTTCCGCAATACGAAGATGAACCTTCCCCTTGCGCTCGGCATGACGATCTCCGGCGATGTCTATGTGGATGATCTGAATAAAATGCCCCATTTGCTTATCGCGGGCGCGACAGGTTCCGGGAAATCCGTTGGGGTGAATGGCATTCTTGCAAGCTTGCTCTATGCAAAATCGCCGCGCGATGTAAAATTCGTGATCGTCGATCCGAAAAAGATCGAACTTTCGCTCTATAAAAAGTTACGTAAGCACTATCTCATCGTTTCTCCGGAAGCCGGCGAGGACATTGTGACCACCCCCGCTTACGCTGTGCTTGCGCTAAAAGCCGTCGAGATCGAAATGGAACGCCGGTACGATAAGCTCGCAAAAGCTGCCGTACGCTCGCTCGCCGATTACAATATCAAAGTGGCGCAAGGCAAGCTTCGCTCCACGCAGGAGGAGCAGCATTATCATCTTCCATATATTGTCGTAATTATCGACGAACTTGCCGATCTCATGATAACCGCCGCGCGTGAGATAGAGGAACCCATTTGCCGCATCGCGCAAATGGCGCGTGCCGTCGGTATTCACATGATCCTTGCCACACAGCGGCCATCGGTGGATGTTATCACCGGCGTTATCAAAGCGAACTTCCCGGCGCGCATGGCCTATCAGGTTGCAACGCGCGTGGATTCGAGAACTATTCTGGACGTCATGGGTGCAGAACAGCTTATGGGCAATGGCGATATGCTCTATCAGCCGAGTGGAACTCCAAAACCGATCCGGTTGCAATCGCCGTATATTTCGACAGAAGAAGTCGAAGCGATGATCGATGCTGTTGCCATGCAGGATGGCGATAAATTAAGTTACTCGCGCCCGTGGACGCTACCCTCTCTTCGCCAGGATGACGACGATGATGAAGTAGAGATCGAAGATGGCGATAACCGCGATGAATTGTTCGAAGAAGCCGCAAGAACAGTCGTACGCCACCAGCAAGGGAGCGTTTCGCTGTTGCAGCGCCGGTTGAAAATTGGTTATTCCCGCGCCGCGCGCGTAATGGATGAATTAGAAGCCGCCGCGATCGTTGGCGCATTCGATGGCTCGAAAGGCCGGCAAGTGTTGTGTGAGAGCGAAGCCGAGTTGGAAGTGGTGCTGGAAGGACTTCGCTAATGTAGCGCAAACTTTAGTTTGCGATTTCCCGAGGGGGTCGCAAACTAAAGTTTGCGCTACACCTCTTTGGCACCCACAAACCGATCTTCCGGTTCCTGAAAGAGCACGTTAAACGTCGTCAGGCTGCCATAGCAACGGGTGATATAACCCTGTAACTCTACTTTCTCTGCTTCTTGAAGTCCGCTGCTATTGATCTTTTGCTCCAGCACACGCAGATTATTACGAAGCGAAATGATCTTTTTGAAAAAGACTTCAATATCCACTTCCTTCGATTGCATCGAGGGATCTCTGGGCTTTAATTCCATTGTGCCGTGATAGAATTTCGGCGCGATGGAAACATCCGTTTCCGGCGTCGTCAGCTTTTGGTCGAGCGCGCGGGTGAACGCATCGTAAGCAACCCGATACACTTGTTCGATTTCCATAGATTTATCTCCTCAAAAGTTATGGAAGCAAAAATAGGGAAATCCCCACTCGCACGAAGTACGCATCGGAATTCCCCTAATTTTTAATTCTTAGTATCTAATTCTTACTTGAATTAGTAGTCGTCTTCGTCTTCATCCTCTAATTCTTCGTCGTCCCAATCGTCATCCTCGAAATCGTCATCGAGGTCATCGGGTTCCACGACATCTTCCGCCTTATCTTTGTCGTCCACGTCCGCTTCCTCTTCGATGTCATCCTCTTCATCGAGATCGTCATCCAGATCATCGTCGAAGTCGTCGTCGTCGAGAATCGTCATCGTCCTCTTCATCGCCGAGGGCATAGAGGGCGGGTAATTCTAATTCGTCGTCCATTGGTGTATTCATAATAATGTTTGCTAAAGCTGCGGCTCCCAGCGAACCCCCGACGGCCATCGCGCCTACTCGGATCGTCTGTGAGCCTGATTCTTCTTCTGCCATCATCTCCTCGCGGGTATGCGTTTCTTCCCACGCCTTTCGTTCCCAGGCATCGCGGAAGACCGGGGGCGCGGCGATGGCTTCTTCTGTGGTATTAAAAATCCGAAAGACCCGGTCTAATTGGGTCATCTCCAGGAGCGATAGCACCTCGCCGCTCACTCCCGCTAAACGCAGTTCGCCCTCATGCACCGTCATTTGGCGCTGAGCCAGAAGCAGCGCAGAAAGCCCCGCGCTATCGATATGGCGAACGTCGCTCAAATCGACGATCAGGTTCTGAATATCCGGCTGCGCAAGAATGAGAAATTCCGCCTTGAGTTGTCCCGCGTTCCGGGAATCGAGCCGTTCTTCCCGCAGACGGAAAATAGTCGTATCGTCTTGCTGATCGGTGATAAAGTGCATGGTCGTATCCTTCCTGAAGCTATCTATTCAAAATATTCAAATTCTCACGGAGCAAATCGTGTGCCGCGAGTCGTGATAAAATTACATTATTTTGGCTTAATCGTCTTACTACTAAGTGCTTTATATGCTTTTAAGTGTTTTATATGCTTTTAAGTGCTTTATATGCTTTCCCCATTTTCAAGAACGCCATGAACCCCGAGTGAGCGCGCGCATGAATCGAATGCGAAATTAATAAATTTTTGGCCGCTCCCCGTGAAAACGAGATTTATCGCATCCCTGACCTCAAGAGCTTTCCATCAATCCAATATAGATGGGTGAACTCTATCGAGCGTTGTTCCATTTCAGAGGGGTACGATCTTACGATAAAATTGCGTACAAAGATACGAATAAAATTCAAAAGATACAAATAAAACCGGTATGGCTGCTGGGGATGAACTACTGAAACAATGGAAAGCCGGAAAAGCCCGGCCGGTATCGGTGCTGCATGGCGAGGAAGATTTCCTTCGAAGCGAGCTATTGCATGCCGCGCCCGGCATTTTTGTACCCGATGAGGGCGTGCGCTCGTTCAATTGCGATGTGCTGTATGGCCCGGAAACCAGCATCGATCAAGTCATTTCGCTGGCGCGCGCGTATCCTATGATGGCAGAACGGAGGCTCGTTATTGTACGCGAGGCCGAAAGGATCTTACGCGCAAAACCGGCTGGCACGGCTTCCAAGAGCAAGAAAAAGTCAGGTGCAATCGAGGATCCCCTGCTTCAATATTTGGATCAGCCAAATCCCGATTGCGTACTTATTTTCGATCTCGATAAATTCGGCGCGCGCAATCAATCGCCATTTAAAGAATTTAGCGAAAAGGCATACGTCGTTGAATTTCCAGTGATGAAAGAGGGTGAAGCCGCCGCATGGGCCACTCAAAGAGCGAAATCCCTCGGACGCACGCTTTCCTCGGATGCCGCGCGGCTTATGACGAACTATCTTGGAGTTTCGCTGAGATCGATCGCAAATGAATTAGAAAAACTAATTATCTACTGTGGCGCAGATCGAAAAGAAATAACCGGGAAGGATGTGGAGCAAGTCGTGGGGGCATCGCGCGAGAACAATGTGTTCGAGTTAACGAAAGCCATCGGCGCGGCGAACAAATCGCTGGCGATCACCATTGCGTTGAAAATGCTCGATCAGGGCAGCGACCAAAAGCAATTTATGTTCGTAATGCTCTCGCGGTTCGTCGAGCAGCTTATTATTGCGCGGGAACTTGCAGCAAAGGGCGAGAACGAACGCGCCATTGCCGAGGCGCTGGAACTGCGCGGAGGCGCAGCGTATTTTGCGAAAGAAATTATCGCACAAGCACGGCGATACACTCGCGCCCGATTGGATGCCGCCATTGCCGCCATTCTCGAAACCGAAGCCCTCACCCGCCGCAAACACGCCAGCGATGAACTATTGATGGAAATGCTGATGGTGCGGCTGATGCCGGGGTAACAGGAAAATTCCCACTACCCTCCTCCACTCCCGGCAGCATTCTGGATTTTCTGAAGGGCTTCCTGATAGTATTCGGCGTGGGTGGGATCCAGATACGAAAGTTTCTGGAAATAAATGGAGACATTATCGGGAAAGAGCCTTGCCAGATCGGTAAGTTCAGGGTATTTAGCTTCGAAGAACGCCCGGAGGAATACGCTGCGGTCGGCTGCGGAGGACTCGTGCTTTAACGTCACCAGGGAATCGATGGCGGTTCCGATGGCATCGCGCGCGTCGTCGGGTTTGGTCGAAAGCAGATCGAGGCCGTCGTAGGTGTACATGAACATCAGGTCGCGGAAGACCCGTGTATTCGCATCGAGCGCATCGTTGATAAGCCCGATGCGCGAATAGGTGCCGATCAGGGTGACCTGCTCATCCCATCCGGTTCCCGATGCGGAGTTCGCAATGACGCCGACCGTCTGGGCCTGCTGGAAATACAAGGTTCCTGCTTCCTGTTTGTAGGAATCGTAGTCCAGCCCGATGATAAGATAGACGTAGAAATCGAGTACGCTTTCAAGCGGCCGGTAATTCGTATTATGCTGGAGCGCCTGACCGAGATAATAGGTAAACTCAATATTCCCGTCAAGGACATTGAGCATGGTGGTGCGCTCGGTGCTCTTGTACAGTGGCCGGGTACTGTTGATGAAAAGCTGGCCGGTGTAATCGCCGCCGTTATTCGTCAGAATGTTAAATTGGAAGGAGCACTTGATGCGTTCGCCGGTAAAATCATTGGTCCAGGTGTTATCGTTAAGATACGCCTGAACATCGTGTACGAAATTGCCGAACGCCTGCCGGTCGGCATCGCTGAGCGCCTGTAGGTTCACATCGACCCGAGCATCGAGTTCCTGTGCCACAACCGAACGGGTACCAAGAACGAAGATGCAAAAAAAGAGAAAAAATAGGTGCTTCATAGGCATAGAATGTTATGATTTATAGCAAACGAGTAACCGGCAAAAAAGTTGCGGGGGCTCATGATCGATCATGATCGGTCATGAGCGGTCAATGCAGTTTTGCCGATAGGATCTGTGAACGCGGCCCTAACGCGGAATAGACCTCCTGCATCGTGACAGGATCGTAATAATGGCTGAAGGATTGATAATTCGTTCCTTCGCCGGCTATGCAGATGCATGCATACAGCATGGTGTCGTTTGCGATCGAAGCCTCGCTGATGGTGGTATCGATACCGAACTCTGCATCATAGCCTCCTGCCTGAACCGAGGCAAAGATCCACGGCGCCTCAAACGGACTCGCCGCAAGCGATGCGCTGTCGGTGCTGACACAGCAAACGACCGTTCTCTTATTGCTGGCCGGAGCTGGCATTTTGCAATTGAACATTAGCGCATTGGGAGCAACAAATTGAAAAGCCGAAAAGGCAACCATATCCGCAGGCGCTTCGGACATGACTACCGTTGGCACCTTAGTGGTATCGTTCGCACTGACGGAATCGCCAAATTGCATTACGGTGCCAAAGCCGGGTTTGGTGAAAGTAAGTGTGTAGCTCCCCGTAAAAAGATTTGGGAATATCCATTGGCCGGAATCGTTTGTCGTAGCCGAAAATGAGGAGTTTGCCATTGCGGCGGTGATGGCAACACCACTATCCGATGCAAGCATAGCGCCTGTCCCATCATATAAAATCACCTTGCCGGAAAGCGGGCCGGTTGGGGATGGCGTAAGACCTACATCGGTATTCGACTTACATCCAGCAAGCGCGAGTGCGAGTGCGGCGATCGCTATCGAACGGTATTTGGGAAAATGATGCATGAACGAAATAGCCATTTGGAACCCTGTTATGGTGCTGTAAAATGTTAACTTTTTGAACAACGAAATTTTTACGGATAACCGTGAATTGGAATTAATCTATGCCCGCTGTTTCCCGGTAGAACTGTATCAAATATTCGTTATTATCCTAAACACCGAACACCCTATTCCATAACGGAAATTTTTAGATATACGCTCATCTCTGAAACACCAGCCGCTTCGACAATACGCTAACCGTGCCATCGACTCCTTGCTCGGTTACACGCACAATATACACTCCCGAAGTAACCACTCCATTCGGCGTATCGCCGGACCACACATACTGCCCTCTTGCTTGCTGGCTCAAAATCATTCTTCCGAGCACATCGTAAATATCGATCGTCGCATTTTCATTCTGTGGAAGCAAAATGGTCACGTCCCCACTCGCCGGATTTGGAATGAGTGAGAAACCCACGGGTTGCTGCGTAGCTGTGTTAGAAACACCCGACGGACTCTGCAAACTCGCGGTTAGCGGAACAGAAAGAGTATCGCATATAAAATATTCATTCGAAGGTATTTCTACTGCCGTCAATAGGGCAGAATAATTTTGTTGCGGAGAAATGCTCGGCATTGTAAAAGTGAACCTAATATCAACGCTGTCGTTGGGGGGAATGATAATTGGATTTGTCAGCTGGTTCAAATTCGTAAATTGAGGAGCATTGTTTCCTCCCAACTCCAAGCTAACCTTGACAGTATCATACGACTGATTTGTAAGCGTGAGCGTCTGCGTTACGGAATCGCCTGCGGCAACTGCGCCAAAATCTAAACTTTGGACGGTCGAGATACACGCGAATGGATAGCATGTGCCTTCCTTTTCTGTGCCATTCAATGGGAATATTGCGGTATCCGTGCCACAAGAATAGGAATAAATGACCAACAGACTGCCCGTAATTGGATCGCAACCCGAATCTAACGCACCGATGGTGATAGGAATATGCTGGGGCGGTGAAAGTATTATTGGAAGTCTTAATGGGAACCCATTGTTGTTGGCAGCACTGGTATCGATCGACCACTGAGAACCCGGCCCATCTATCATCATGAACTGAGTAATGGTGATTGTATCCGGGGTGGTGTTAATGAAATATAATGTTGAATCAGATTTCTGTTGAGGAATAAGGTTACGAAACGAAACAGAGTGTCCTAATTGAAAATGATATCCATTCAACGAAATCTGCGATACTGAATCCCGAATCAAATATGGCTGCGTACCACCATCGAAATGAAGAATGAGACCAATATCCTGAATGCCGGTGTCGGATGGGACGACCGTCATGATAGCGGAATCATTCGCTTGGCCAGCAAGAAGCGAGTCTTTAAAAACGAACGTTTCATTCCCGGATTGGCCGAAATACGCAACGTTTGAACTAATGGATAGCGAATCGAGAAGAATATCATCCGGATAGGAATTGACAATGCGTAACTTATGCGCAGAAAGCGCCATGTCCGGAGCCATGCCGATTGTGTCCGGGTTCGTCGGTACATTCAATGTGATCGAATCCGTGACTGGGAACTGAATGTAAACGGTGAAGGTGTCGAAACTGCACGGGGTTCCGTTTCGTGACTCCGACGCAATAACCGCTGAATAGACCACTTTTGTCGGTGGGCATAAAAGGTATATCTCACATTCAGCCCCCCAAGACTGACCCGGAAGCAGTGTTATCCCTGCACCCATTCCCTGTGACTGCAAATGCACGATTTCTGTATCTCCTGGAACTGGCCCGTATGTAACATTAACTTCAACCGCCGAATTAGTATTGTTCGTTATTTCGAGAGCCGTATCCACCACACCACCTTCTGGCTGATAATACATGATCGTGTGGGTACTTGAAAACGGCAGACAACCGCCCTGCCCATAAGTGCGCGATGAAATAAACAAGACGGTAGCAGCCGCAAGCACCGGCAGCAAAAAGTACCTCGAAACGAATGACTTCATGGACTTACCCTTTCGTCAAATGACATGACACGCAATAATAGAACCAATTCCCTCCAAAAAGATTACATGTCTGAAGATCTCTGCGTGTAACACCGAGCCTTCAGGCTCGGTATGGTAATTCGCCGAACCTAAAGGTTCGGCGATACACTTGGTAGTGCTTCGTCCGATTATTTCGTATTTTTGAGCATGATTACTCGGCGCGATCTCCTAAAAGGCATTTCTCTCAGCGCAGCAGGCGCAGCTTTGCCCCGAATATCACTGGCAGCTACACCTGTTCAAAAACCCATCGTCGTATCAACCTGGAAATTTGGTCTCGATGCTAATAAAGAGGCATGGAAGATACTTGCCGCGAACGGGAGGGCGCTTGATGCTGTCGAGGCCGGGGCGCGTGTGCCGGAAGCCGATCCGAACAACCACAGCGTCGGCATGGGCGGCTATCCGGACCGCGATGGCCACGTCACGCTCGATGCCTGTGTGATGGATGAGCTTGGGAACTGCGGTTCGGTCGCGGCGCTGGAGCATATCGTCCACGCAGTTTCCGTTGCGCGTAAAGTAATGGAAAAAACGCCGCATGTTTTTCTTGTCGGTCAGGGTGCGCTGGAATTTGCACTATCACAAGGATTCCCAAAAGAAGAATTGCTCACTGAGGACTCCCGCAAAGCATGGGAACAATGGAAAGCGAGCCAAGCCCCCTCTCCCAGCAGGGAGAGGGTTGGGGTGAGGGGACACGATACCATCGGCATTCTCGCGCTCGATGCCAATGGGAATCTATCCGGCGCATGCACCACGAGTGGAACAGCGTGGAAATATCATGGAAGAGTCGGCGATTCGCCTATTATTGGCGCGGGACTTTTCGTGGATAACGATATTGGCGCCGCAACATCGACCGGCAAAGGCGAATCGAACATCAAAATTGCTGGCGCGCATACGGTGGTCGAGGCCATGCGGCACGGCGCCACACCGCAAGAGGCATGTGAAGAAGCTGTTCGCCGCATTGCAAAAAAGCAGCCGGATTACCACGATTTTCAAGTCGCGTTTCTTGCGCTGAATAAGAATGGAGAATCCGGAGGGTTCGCCATTGCAAAGGGATTTCAGTATGCGGTTACTAACGCTAACGGTTCGCAACTAATCGATGGAGCAAGTTTGACTTGATCTGGTTTTTGCCACGCCCAATCGTTCCATTCATAATTTTATTTGCCGGTGCGGCGATGATCGTCCATCCCGTGAATGTTTCCGCTCAGGGCGGTCCGCCGATGATTACCGATGATCCCGGCACACCCGGCTCCGGACATTGGGAGAATAATTTCGCGCTCACACTCGATAATACTCCCACTGAGCATCTTTACGAAACGCCGATCGCCGATATTAATTATGGCTGGGGGGATCGTGTCCAGCTAAAGATCGAGATCCCGTGGCTGGTCGTGAAAGATCCGAATTCGTCTGCCAAAACCGGTATTGGCAATATCAATCCTGGAGTAAAAATTCGGTTTTTGGATCAGGATTCCTCTGGCATCGATCTTTCGACGTATCCACAGTACCGCGTGAATTACACGGATATCTCCACTATCTTGTTCGGGAACCAATTTTTCCTTCCTCTTGAAGCGGCACGCTCGTTCGGAAAGCTCGATCTCGATGTGGATTGTGGGTTCGATTTCATCGAGGATGCGCCCGGGCAATGGCAATATGGAATAGTGGCGGGATATAATTTTTCACACGAATTTGAACTGATGGCCGAACTGCATTTATATTCTGAGACAGGGATGGCTACAGAAATTCTCGCAAATATCGGATGCCGGGCAAAAATTACTGACTATCTTTTTTTCATTGGCTCAGCCGGAAGAAACCTTACTCCGGCAGGCTATAACGAATATGTTGCGTATGGCGGAGTGCAATTATTAATAGAGTGATAATATATGATGATCGAACCGTTGGCACTATCCACCGTTGCTCGCCCGTTTTATGATACAATAAAAAGTCTGGTCCGATTTCATGATTAATACCCAACCATCGCACAATTCCGCTCGCGAGCTTCTTAGTAAGGTTCCAGAAGTAACGATCGCATTCTGGATCATCAAGATCTTTGCCACCACGCTTGGCGAAACGGGCGGCGACGCACTTTCGATGGAGCTGAATCTCGGGTATGCCATCAGCACGCTGATCTTTCTGGCTTTTTTCGCAGTAACGCTGACGCTGCAGCTCAGAGCAAAGCATTATGATCCTGTTTTCTACTGGATGGTCGTGGTTGCCACGACGACAGTGGGAACTACAACCTCAGATTACATCGACCGCACCCTTGGATTAGGGTATATCTCCTCCTCGATCATGCTGTTTGCACTCGTCCTCGTTATACTTGCAACCTGGCATTTTTCAACGGGTAAGATACAGGTGGATCATGTGACCGATCGAAAGAATGAGTTCTTCTATTGGATCACCATTCTTGTTTCCAATACATTGGGAACTGCGCTGGGAGATTTCACCGCAGATTCTGCCGGCATCGGCTTCGAAGGTGGCGCGCTCTTATTTGCAGGATTGCTCGCGGTTGTTGCAATACTGCATTTTACAACTAAAATTCCGAAAAGCGTGCTGTTTTGGTCGGCGTATGTACTTTCACGCCCACTCGGCGCAACGCTTGGCGATACTCTTACGAAACCCGGATCTGAGGGTGGCTTCGATCTCAGCCGCATCGCGTCCTCGCTGGTTATTGCTGTTGCCATGATCGTGATCATAACGATCACGCATCGCATGAGGCGCGATCCTCTTTCGGCCTGATGAAGCAAAGGGCTTTCTTTTAGAACAATATTTGGATTCATGGTTCCAAAAGTTGTATTTTTGTATCGTTAGATTTTCTTCCCACTTATTTAAGGAGATAAAATATGCATCCCACCATGACGATCGATACCGGAAATACCGGATTTATGATTCTTTGTTCAAGTCTTGTTATGCTCATGACGCCGGGTTTGGCGTTCTTTTATGGCGGCCTTGTCGGCAGAAAAAATGTGCTGGCGATCATGATGCAGTCCTTCGTCAGCATGGGCTGGACGACGGTGCTGTGGTTCGCGTTCGGCTACTCGCTCTGCTTTAGCGGGGATGTCGGTGGCATCATCGGGAACCTGGATATGGCGTTCCTGCATGGCGTGGATCTGATGAGTCCATCGCCGCTGAATCCTTCGATCCCGATGCTGGTGTTCATCGCGTATCAAATGATGTTCGCGATCATCACGCCGGCGCTTATTACCGGGGCATTCGCAAACCGCGTCACGTTCAAAGCGTATTTCCTTTTCTTGACGGCATGGCTCATTTTCGTGTATTTCCCGTTCGTCCACATGGTGTGGGGTGGTGGATTATTAGCACAATGGGGTGTACTGGATTTCGCAGGAGGAATTGTCGTGCATAATATCGCAGGTATGGCCGCACTGGCCTCTGTACTGTATGTTGGCCGACGCAAATCGGTGGATGCCGGGCCACATTCGATCCCGCTCGTTGCATTGGGAACCGGATTGCTCTGGTTCGGCTGGTATGGGTTCAATGCGGGAAGCGAGTTCCGCGTCGATGGCGTGACGGCGCAGCGCATTCCTGAACACCGATCTCGCGGCAAGCTTCGCCGCTATCGCGTGGCTGTTCATGGAATGGATGTCCTCGAAAAAACCGAAATTTTTGGGATTGCTTACCGGCGCAGTTGCTGGACTTGCGACCATCACTCCGGCCGCAGGATATGTTTCACCGATGTCCGCCTGCGCTATCGGTATTGCCGCAGGACTCGTCTGCTATTGGGCCGTGATGTTGAAGAACAAGCTCAAATGGGACGATGCGCTGGATGTCTGGGGCGTGCATGGCGTGGGCGGCGCATTGGGAATCGTTCTTCTGGGAGTGTTGGCAGACGCAAATTACAATCCAGGCGTACACACCAATGGATTGCTTCTCGGCAATGCATCATTCTTCGGTAAGCAGCTTGCGGCTATTCTCATTTCCTCCGTATGGGCGTTTGCATTCACCTTTGGGATGCTGTGGCTTATCGACAAGATCACGCCGGTGAAAGTGACAGAACAACACGAACTTAGGACTCGACATGGTATTGCATGGCGAGATCGCATATTTGGAAAATGTGAACTAATCAGTGGGTAGTTGAAAGTGGATAGTGGATAACGGATAGTGGATATTATTGTTATCCACTATCCGTTATCCACTATCAACTACTAAATATCCCCTCGATACGATTCCATGTATTGCTTCACGCGCTCGGTGAACTGCACGGCGTAGAGGCCGTCGATCAAGCGATGGTCGTGGGTAAGCCCCAGGAACATCATTGAGCGGATCGCGATGTAGTCATTGCCATCCGCATCCGTTTTTACGACAGCTCGCTTGACGATCGCGCCGGTGGACATAATTGCCAGGTTCGGTTGATTGATGATCGGCGTAGAAAGAATATTCCCGAACATGCCAGGATTGGTGAGCGTGAACGTTCCTCCGGAAATATCATCCGGTGTCAGCTTTTTGGTGCGTGCCTTGTTAGCAAGATCGCCGACAGCGGATGCAATTCCTGCAAGGCTTAAACGATCGGCATGTTTGATAACGGGCACGATAAGCGCAGGTGGCAGCGGTGAGTTTTCCTGCTGAGGCATTGCAACGGCAATACCGAAGTTGATATCGTTACGCACAACGATATTCGTCCCCTCGATCGAAGCATTGATGAACGGGAACTCGCGCAACGCTTTTATCATGCACTCGACAAAGATCGGAGTCAATGTCAGCTTCACGCCATACCGCTGTTGGAAGATGTCCTTGTTCTTCTTCTGATAATTGACAATATTCGTCACATCCACTTCGCTGATACTTGTAACGTGCGGGCTGGTCTGCACGGAACGCACCATGTGTTCCGCGATCTTCTGGCGGATATTATCCATGGGAATGCTAGTGGTCGCCTGACCACTCGCAGCAAAGATGGACTGGGCCATCGGCTGCGGAGCGGATGGAGTAAAGGCTGGCGTTACTGCTGCGCCGGCGCTGCTTGCTGCTGATAGGATTGGGTTTTGCCCGATTTCCGAGCTTCGACATACTTTAGCATGTCATTCTTATTGACTCGACCGCCCAACCCGCTGCCCGAGATAGATGCAAGTTCCTGCGGAGCGATGCCTTCGGTCTTTGCAATATTTTTTACAAGCGGAGAATAGAAACGGTCGTCCTTCCCAGCCGGTGCGGCCCATGCTTTAGCTTGGGTCTCTGGTGCCGGGGCTGTCTGCGCAATTGGTGCCGGTTGCTGAACGGGCACTTGGGTCGTTTCCGTCTTTTGCGTCATTGCGGGCGCAGTTGGCGCGGGAACCGCGCCACTACCAGCACCTCCAGAAATAAACGCTATTGTCGCGCCAACAGCAACAGTTTCTTTTTCCTGAGCAACAATTTTCAGAAGTGTACCAGCGAACGGTGCGGGAACTTCGGTATCTACTTTATCTGTGGAGATCTCGAGGATCGGCTCATCCTTCTCAACTTTATCTCCCTCTTTCTTCAGCCAGCGAAGCACAGTGCCTTCTGCGATGGATTCCCCCATCTTCGGCATCACAACGGCCTGACCGTTGCCAGCTTGTCCATTGGATTGTGCTGGCGCTGGCTGTTGCGGAGCTAGTGCAACGGCCTCTTTTTTCGGAGCTTCGGTTTTTGTCATCTCGGTTTTTTGAGTCACTTTGCTTTGTGAGGCTACAGTCGCCGCTTCTCCATTCGCGCCAATGGATGCTATCGGTTCGCCGACGAGCACCGTCTGCTTTTCCTGCGCTAAAATTTTCAGGAGTGTGCCGGCTACCGGGGATGGTACTTCGGTATCGACCTTATCGGTCGAGATTTCGAGGATAGGTTCATCCTTCTGGATGGGATCGCCTTCCTTCTTTAGCCATCGGAGAATTGTGCCTTCCGTTATCGATTCGCCCATTTTGGGCATTACTACGTTCGTCGCCATGTAATAAAATTTTGGTTGAAGCGACGTTAACACATTTTAGGCATAAAGGCTTCCGCGTTTGTAGCCGTAACCTTCAGGTTACGGTGTGAAAGACGAGAATTTCGGTTATTCACCGTGACTTAAAAGTCACGGCTACGAGGACAGGGTATGTGGGTCCCAGAAATGCTTCTTCAGATCCACTAACTCGCCTTTGAAGGTGATGCCCTCGCGCTTGAGTATTCCTCGCAGCCGATCGTAGCCGCCAAAATGATGCGCTGCTGAAAGCGCGCCAATTCTATTGATGACGCGCTGCGCCGGAACATCCGAACCCTCCGGCAGTGCGCCCAGCGCCTGGCCGATCATTCTTGAGGAGCCTTTCATGCCAAGCACTTCAGCAATGGCGCCGTAGGTCGTCACCTTTCCTTCGGGGATTTGTTCTACGATCTCATAAACACGCGTGTAAAAGCTCGGCTTCTTTTTCGGAAGCTTAACTTTTGCATCCTCACTGGGATGCATGGGTCGTATCGGACTTATTGGTCGCATAAAAGCACTTGCAAGAAGATACCAAAATAGCAATTATCGGTGCCGGAGTCAGCGGACTCTCGGCTGCGGTCGCGTTGGTGGAACGCGGGTTCCGCAATATCACCATCTTCGAAGGCCGCAAAGAGGCCGGTGGAAGAACGCGTTCTTACATCGATATAATAACTGGCGACGTGCTCGATAATGGCCAGCATTTGCTCTTAGGTTGCTACCGTTCGACGCTGAAGTACCTGAAAGCTATTGGTTCCGATCATCTCTTGCAGCGTAAACCGCTTTCCATTCATTTCCATGAAGTGGGACGCAACATCTGCGGTCCTTCAACTTCCGCCAAAATCCAAGCCGCCTGTTAACCTGCTGGGTGGGCTATGGAGTTCTAAATTATTAACCAAACGTGAAAAACTTGCTGCAACATGGCTTGGCCTTGCCTTCGACGCTTCTTCCGCCAAGAATGCCGAAGGCATGACATGCGAAGCTTTATTTCGAAAACTCCATCAGCCACAAGGACTCATAAGAAAATTATGGGCGCCGATAGTGCTTGCAACAATAAATGCACCGATAGAACAGGCCAGCGCGGTGCTGTTTGTCAATGTATTGCGCGAAGCTTTTTTATCCGGAAAAGAAGCGAGCGATCTTTTAATTCCAACCGTTGGTCTTTCAGAATTGTTGGTCGATCCCGCCATTTATACGTTAGAAAGGGATGGAGTGAAAGTTTTGTTGTCAACTCCGGTTCGTTCGATAGAAAAAGAAAATGGTAATCTTAAGATCAAGACCGATGCTGAAACACGAGAATTCGATTCGGTCATTTATTGCGGGCAATCCCCCGATCCATTACCGCTGGAAGTTCGGTTGTCCATTCCGCAATTCGAATACTCTCCGATCGTCAATGCTTTCTTTTGGCTCGACCGGGAGATTTTTTCCACTCCCGTTCATTCTTTCCTTGGAACGACGTTGCAATGGGCATTTCCTAAGCCATCTGTGCGTTTTGCCCAGCGCCTTGCATTGACTGTGAGTGCAGCCAATCAACTTGTCGAGCATTCGAACGACGAGATCCAGCATATTCTTTGGGCCGATCTCCGTGCTGCCGTTCCCAACGCAAGGCTGGCGCGCCTGCTGCATTTTCAGATCATTCGGGAAAAACGAGCAACACCACTTTTTACAACGTCCGTGCAAAATAGAAGACCGAAAGACGCAACAAGCATACCTGGGCTTTGGCTTTCAGGAGATATTATTCAAAATGGACTCCCCGCAACTATCGAGGGCGCCGTGCGTAACGGATACGCTGCCGCTGAAGCAATAGGAGCGCCGAAAGGAAGTCCGTAATATTTTTATCAAACTTAAATGTTGTTTTTGGCAATCTACTAATCACATCATCCTCATTAGGAATCACAAAATCATTTTCTATGGCTGAATTGAATTCTTCCACACCACCAGAAACCCCTGGCTGCACCACCGAAGGAAGCATTGAAAAAAGTCACGCTCGGCCGCAAAAAGCGTAAGCTTGGCCCGGCATTCTGGACGCTTGGGCTTGTTGCTGCAGGCTTTGCTTTTTGGTATTTCTTCATTCGTATCCCACCACCACCGCCACTCATCATTAGATATGCCGCTATTGACACCGGCAGCATTACACGCAGCGTCACTGCGACCGGTACATTGCAGGCTACTACCACAGTATCCGTCGGCAGCCAGGTTTCGGGACTCGTCAAAACAATCTATGTCGATTTTAATGCTAAGGTGAAAGCGGGGCAGCTACTCGCCGCGCTGGACACCGCGCCTTATGTTGCCTCTCTTTTACAGGCAAAGGCTACCGTCATAAAAGCCAGATCTGATCTT
The DNA here is from genome assembly GCA_963776895.1 of Ignavibacteriota bacterium. Lineage (GTDB taxonomy): Bacteria > Bacteroidota > Ignavibacteria > Palsa-1295 > Palsa-1295 > PALSA-1295. The sequence goes on from CAVZOL010000010.1 coordinate 174,116, forward strand.
CTCTTGGCAGTTCAGAATGAGGCACGAGAGCGAGAACTGCTTGCGCAACATCTTGTTGCGCAATCCGACTATGATGCATCCATCAACGCATTAAAAGATGCGAAGGCTACTCTTGAGGTGGACTCCGCACAATATGAGCAAGCAAGAGTCAATCTTGGCTATTGCTTTATCCGATCTCCTGTGGATGGAGTGGTACAAGCCCGAGAGGTCGATAGCGGGCAGACGGTAGCTGCGGGACTTAACGTAACAGTGTGTTACATCATCGCTCAGGATCTGACAAAGATGCAGGTCGCTGCCGATGTCGATGAAGCAGACATCGGATCGGTCGCCGATTCGCAAGAATGTGTGTTCACTGTTGAAAGTTACCCCGGAGAAAAATTCCATGGAAAAGTGTGGCAGGTACAGATCAATCCCACGGTAACGACGAATGTCGTGACCTATAATGTCATCGTCAGGACAGATAATCCTGATGGAAAACTTCTACCAGGCATGACGGCTACGCTTAACATCATCAATGCAAGCCGTTCGAATGTGATGCGCGTACCGGTAAGCGCAACCCGTTTTGTGCCACCCGATGAATTGATCAGCCAACTATCGCCCGCAGTACGAGACTCGATGCGCAACCGCCGGAGCCAGGTTGGAATGCACCGCGCACAGGGAGATTCTTCCGGTCATGGCGGCAAAGGTGGTCGCCGTATGGAAGAGATAGGCTCGGGTCCCAGTGCCGTTCAGCCTGGGTTCGCAACCATCTATGTCAAGACAAATTCGCCGTCCGGATCGGAGCTCAAGCCATATCGAGTCGTAACAGGTCTTCAGGACGCGAATTACGCCGAAGTGTTGCACAGTAATCCTCAGCTCAGTGTAGGCGATAGCGTCATTGTAGCAGCTTTTTCCCTGGCACCGGTCGCAAGTTCTTCTTCTCCACTTAACCAAAGCAGGCCTGGCGGCGGTGGACGCGGTGGTTTTAGGTAATCTTTTTCGGCAAATCAAATCCTATGCTTACCCAACTTTCAAATAGCATCATCATGGCATTTCAATCCCTGGCCAGTAACAAGGTACGGGCAGTATTGACGATGCTTGGCATTATCATCGGCGTGGGGGCCGTCATTACAATGACGGCGATCGGCCAAGGTGCCGCGCAGGCCGTCGCCAGCCAGATCAATGCAATGGGAACGAATGCGCTCCTCATTTTTCCAGGGGCGACCAATTTGGGAGGAATTTCGTCTGGGGCAGGAGGCAGCGTTCACCTCACAGAAGCCGATGCGAATGCCCTGAAGCGATTCGACATGGCTCAGTTACGTCGCGCCGATGGTTGGCACCGGCGTACAGGCCATTGCCGGCAACGAAAACTGGGCGACGCGCATTACCGGTACTACTCCGGAGTGGATCCTTATTCGGAATTGGCCGATCGTCAGCGGAAGCAATTTCACCGACGCCGATGCAAGAACGGGAACGAAAGTTTGCCTGATCGGGAAAACGGTTGCTACGAATTTATTCGGCGAGGGAGTCGATCCCGTAGGCCAAAGCATTCGTATCAAGCAAGAACCGTTCAATGTAATTGGGCTCTTGCAGGAGAAAGGCTCGAACTCCTATGGACAGGATCAGGACGATCTCATCGTTGCACCGTTTGCAACCGTGCAGAAAAAACTCATGGGAATAACCTGGTGCAATAGTATCATGGCAAGCTCCATTTCTGCGGAAGCAACAAACCCCGCCACGCAAGACGTAACCGATATTTTGCGTCAGCAGCACAAGCTGTTGCCTTCCGATGACAACGATTTTCAGATCCGGTCGGAAGTGGAACTTGCTCAAGCCGCCGAGCAAAGTACGGCAACGATGACCAATCTGCTCCAGGCGGCAGCTATCATTTCACTACTCGTCGGCGGAATCGGGATTATGAACATCATGCTCGTCAGCGTAACCGAGCGCACACGCGAAATAGGTATTCGCAAGTCCATCGGCGCGAAGCAAGCCAATATCATGTTCCAATTCCTGACCGAGGCCATCACGCTAAGCTTGGTCGGCGGCATCATCGGAGTGATTCTGGGCTACATCGCTTCCTCCTTCGTATCGAAAGCGAATGGCTGGACGCTTTTGATTTCGCCCAGCGCGGTCGGAATATCCTTCGCCGCCGCGTCGCTCGTTGGAATTTTCTTCGGTTGGTACCCTGCCCGCAAAGCCGCACGGCTGAACCCCATCGAGGCGTTGCGGTATGAATAGAACTAGATTACGCGACCTATTTTTCGGATCGTAGCCGTGACCTTTAGGTCACGTTATTCTCAGTTGCTTTGATTCTGTAATGATGTTCGAACGATAAGTGTTTCCAATTTCGGATTGACTATCCCCTAACTATTTTTTTGTTATGATGTCGAAGTTTCGTCATATTGCGTTTTTTGCTACAATGGCCTTTGCTTCTGCTTCACCAAGCAAAAGCCAGTGGATGGAAACTTATGGCCCGCCTGGCGCAGATATTACCGCACTTGCCAACACTGCCAATACTCTCATTGTCGGTACCGATGGCGGAGGGGGCGGTGGAATTTTTCGATCGACAGATCACGGAATAAGCTGGTCGCGCTCGAACTCAGGCCTTCTCAACCGTTCGATCATTTCGCTTACTCAAATTAACGGAAATTTTGTGGCGGGGACGCATGGTGGAATCTTTCTTTCCACTGACGATGGAATCCACTGGACGCAGGTAGATACGAATATTGCTTCTGCCTTGGGCGTCAGCGGAACGCAGGTATTTCCCGGAACCGAGAATAGTGAGGTACTACGCTCATTAGATAATGGCCACACCTGGACTTATAGAAGCGGGTTTATTCACTCACAAAACATCCTATCTTTTTATACTTTCGGTTCCAAGCTGTTAGCCGGTCTATATACTTTTTCAACCGATAGTGGACTCACATGGAATTCCGATGACGGCCTATATGCTGTCCAAGACTTCGCCGCTATTGGGAATAATCTATTCGCCGCAACAATTAATGGCATTTTGATATCCACGGATAGCGCCAGCTCCTGGTCAGGATGTAATTGGTTCCCGACGATCAACGCCTATTCTTTGGCCGTGAGGGGAGACACTCTTCTTGCCGGGGCCGATAGCGGCGTCTTTCTCTCGACCGATCTTGGTTTGAGCTGGACACGATCACACACAGGCTTGACAGGAGGGCAAGTGAATGCGCTTGTCTTACAAGATACTACTTTTTTTGCGGGTACTTCCGATGGGTTTTTCATCTCAACAGACGATAGCAACTGGGCCGCTGAAAATACAGGACTAGATAATACGCTTGTCGAAAATCTCACTACGATCGGTTCTCACATTTTTGCCAGCACGAATGGCGAAGGAGTTGCGCGTTCTACGGATAATGGGGTACACTGGACCTCCATCGGGCCTGATCTCACCGACATGCTTGTCTCCGGATTGTTCCTTCATGGAACAGAATTGTTTATTGGAACGAATCACGGAGTATTTATGACAAGCGATGAAGGTGCGACATGGAATCCGAGAACCAAGGGCTTACCAGGAGGATGGGAGAAACGATGTTTTACAGCGATGGGAGACAATTTGTTCGTTGGAACGGCAAGCGGTTTCTTTCGCTCTACCGATGATGGGTTAAGTTGGTCCCACGATACCGTTGGACTTCCGAAGAATTTTTCGCCCATTGTACTCTCGTCGATTGGAAATAATATTTTTGTTTGCCAAAATGGAATTTATCGTTCCACCGATAGCGGTTCCACTTGGCAGAATGTATTCCCAAACGCCGATGTCACTGCATTTGCAGAAATGGGCTCCAGCATTTTTGCAGATTTACCGGCTGGCCTCTATCGCTCTAATGACCAAGGCGCCACCTGGGTGAAGATTAGTGCATTCTCGAACGTAATAAATTTCTGTACTGTCGGTTCTATCCTCTTTGCAGCTACCTATGGTGTTTCAATGTCCACGGACAGTGGCGTTACCTGGACGCCGGAAAATTCCGGTCTGGAAGATACCATGGCGTATTGCTTAACCTCTGTTGGAGATCAATTGTTTGTCGGGACAAACCGGTTAGGGGTATGGAACCGCTCTATTGCTGATATGACCAGCTTAGACCAGGTAATAGATTATTCCTCAATCAACAAACAACCGCAGATATTCCCCAATCCATTCTCGCAATCCACAACAATCAACTACTCATCTTCAGAAGTCGGCCCTACCCAAATCACCATCCAAAATCTCCTCGGCCAGCAAGTTGCGCAGCTTTTCGATGGCGAGTTAGATGCGGGTGAGCATTCGTTCGTGTGGGATCCTTCCGGCGAACCGGCAGGAATGTATTTTTGCGTCGTACATACAAATGGTAGCGTACAGCTAGTACCGATTGTTCTCGCTCACTAAATTGCTGCGGAGTGCAATCACCCCTCGCAATGTTTTGAGCGCGTGATCGATACATCTCTCCTTACCCCGCCGCAATATCCTACCGTTAATTCAGCTTCGGACGATCCTCGTCTTGCAGGCATCATTCAATCAGCGACGGAATCCACCATTGCTGAATCCGATGTAGTCATTTTTGGCATCCCAACCAACGAAGGCATTCGCCGCAACGGCGGACGCCTCGGCGCGAGTGAAGCGCCAAATGCCATTCGCGAATGGCTCGGAAAACTAACGCCTTATGCCGGGCCGCATTTCAAACTGCAACTCGATAGCCTTCGAATCGTCGATCTTGGCGATATTAATCAAGGTTATCTTGATGCCATGCACGAAACCGCCGGAAATATTGCAAAGGAATTAGCTTCATCCGGAAAAATTGTCATTGCGCTTGGCGGTGGGCATGATGTGACCTATCCATTAGCTCGCGGATTTCGAGATGGATCGAATTCCGAGGCCATGGGTCTTATCAATATAGATGCTCATCTCGATGTGCGCGAGAAAAAAGATGGAAAGCACCATTCCGGCAGCAGTTTTCGGTTATTGCTGGAAGAGGGAATTATAAAAGGCCAGCATTTTGCAGAAATAGGGATTCAATCCTTCGCGGCATCCGAAAACCATTTCCATTGGGTCATTCAGCAAGGCGCGCGTATTCTCACGTTCGAGGATGCCACTACCGCGCATCTTCCGAATGCCTTCGAAGAATGCGAGTTCGCTATCACCCACGGCGACCCAGAATTTCCCGTCTATCTTTCCTTCGATATGGATTCTGTCCGCGCTTCTGACGCTCCCGGCGTAAGCGCACCCGCTCCAACCGGATTTCTGGCAGAGGAAGCATACGAGCTTGCCGTCGCCGCGGGGCTTTCAAAAAATGTTCGCATGTTCGATATTGTGGAAGTTAGTCCGCCGCATGACGTCGATGGCAGAACCACTCGTTTAGCAGCCAGAATGATCGCGGGATTCTTAGCAGGAGTTGCAAATCGAAACATTCGCTGAGAATGTGCGTGCAGGCAAGTTTCCTGCACTTATAGTGGTCAATTTTTGTTAACTTCTTTCCATGTCGAAAAATACTCCATCTACAAACGGACACTCAACGAATGGTGCTGCGCCCAAGCGCGGTACCGAGCTTGTCAAACGCGCATTTCCGCAAATGCTGAAAGGCGGCGTCATAATGGACGTCGTAAACGCTGAGCAAGCCAAGATCGCGGAAGACGCTGGCGCAGTTGCTGTCATGGCGCTAGAGCGCGTTCCCGCAGATATTCGCGCCGATGGCGGCGTGGCGCGCATGTCCGATCCAGAACTGATTTTGCAGATCATAGAGGCGGTTTCCATCCCTGTGATGGCGAAGGCGCGTATCGGCCATTTTGTGGAAGCGCAGATATTGCAATCGCTTGGAGTCGATTGCATTGACGAGAGCGAAGTGCTCACAATGGCCGATGAAGAAAATCACATCGACAAAACGAAATTTGAAATTCCGTTCGTCTGCGGTGCGCGCAATCTTGGCGAAGCATTACGCCGTATTGCCGAAGGCGCGGCGATGATCCGCACGAAAGGGGAAGCAGGAACCGGCGATGTGGTCGAAGCCGTGCGACACGCACGCTCGATCTTCGGAGAGATTCGCAGACTTACTTCACTTTCCAAAGAGGAGCGATATTCCTACGCGAAAAATCTCGCTGCGCCGCTCGATCTCGTCAATGAAGTTGCGGATACTGGAAAACTTCCCGTCGTGAACTTCGCTGCCGGTGGACTTGCCACACCCGCCGATGCTGCCCTATTGATGCAGCTTGGAGTCGATGGCGTATTTGTTGGCTCTGGCATTTTCAAATCCGGCGATCCTGCCAAACGCGCCGCCGCAATAGTGAAAGCAACCACCTATTTTAATGACCCCGAAGTCCTTGCCGAAGTAAGCCGCGGACTTGGAGAGCCAATGGTGGGGAGAACGGTCTCTTCACTCGCAGAGAAAGAATTACTTGCAGTCCGTGGCCTCTAAGCACAAGGAAGAAGGCGGAAGGATGAAGGATGAAGGAAAAGATAAAGAGAAATCCGATTCCCACCTTCCTCCTTCACCCTTCATCCCTCATCCTTCCCCCATGGTCGGTGTTCTCGGTCTTCAAGGCGATTTTCGGGAGCATATCGAAAAACTTCGATCTCTTGGCGCTCGAACGAGAGACATTCGCCATATTTCCGATCTGGAAAACATTGATGCACTCATTCTTCCAGGTGGAGAATCAACTGCAGTTGCTATTGTTGAAAAATCCGATGCCGCTCACGGCATCTTCGAAAAGATACGAGAACTTTCAAACAATGGTCTTCCCATCTGGGGCACCTGCATGGGTTCCATCCTACTCGCGAAGAATATCGAAGGTTCAACACAAGGCAGACTGGGATTAATGGACATCACCGTTCGCCGCAATGCGTTCGGCCCGCAACGATTCAGTTCCGAAATCCCCATTCCGATTCCGGCATTAGGAGAACCGAATTTCCCTGGAGTATTCATTCGCGCTCCACTGATCACGAAAGTTGGTAATGATGTTGAAGTTTTAGGAGAGTTAGAACAAGGAATCGTGATGGCACGAGAGAAAAATTTACTCGCAACCGTTTTCCATCCTGAAGTAGTGAATGATGCGCGCGTGCATGAATATTTTCTTTCGATGACCGAATAATTTGGAAATCGCGTCGGGTTTCCGTAATTTTGTGATTAGGATTTCCCATGAACATTCAATTCGCGAAAATCAAAATCGTATTAATCTCAAAAATCTCAGAAATCAAGGTTCAGACACATGCACACACTAACAGCAATTTTTCGAGCGCCAGAAAATAAAGAAGAATTCGATAAGCACTACCGTGAAGTTCACACGCCTCTCATCCAGCAAATGGAAGGTTTGCTAAAAATGGAAGTCGCGTGGGTAGAAAAGATGCTCACGCCAGCGAATGAGACACTCTCGTCAGCGCCGCATATTATTTGCACGATGTATTTCCGCGATGCCGATGCACTGAAGGCCGGAATGAAATCGCCCGGAGGCGTTGCAGGCGCGAAAGACCTGATGGCCTTCGCGGGACCGCTTGTTTCGATGGTAACCGCAAAAGTTGAAACACCGTGGATCGGCAATGGATGGACCACTAAAGAATCGAAAGACTGATCATGGCAAAGAAATCATCACCGGAACTTAGTCCGTATCAGGAAAAGCGGCACGCTGGAATTCTCTCATATTCTCTATGAGAAGAACGATTACGTTGCAACGCTGACGATCAACCGACCCGAAGTATTGAATTGCGTCAATCTCACGACCATGCGCGAGATGATGATCGCGCTCGAAGATGCCGCGTGGGACGATGATATTGCCGTGGTCGTCATTACCGGCGCGGGCGATGTTGCGTTCTCGACCGGCGCCGATCTCGGTGAGCAGGAGGAATTTTTCCTCGGCAACCCGGACGATTATTACAAATGGATGCGCGTTTTTATTGAGTTGCACGAACGCTTGCGAAATATCGGCAAGCCAACCGTTGCGCGTCTAAACGGGATGGTCGTTGGCGGCGGGAATGAAATTAATCTTTCGTGCGATCTTGCGATTGCGGCGGATCACATTATTATCAAGCAAGTCGGCGCCGCGCGTGGAAGCGTAGCCGCTGCCGGAGCGACACAATGGCTCCCGCTCATGGTCGGCGAACGCCGCGCGCGGGAAATTCTTTTCCTTTGCGAGGACATCCCCGCAGAAAAAGCATTGCAATGGGGGCTTGTCAATGAGGTGGTGCCAAAAGAAGATCTCGACCGTGCCGTCGCGAGACTTTGTGAGAAGCTCTATAATAAGTTACCGGAATGCCTGCGCTACACCAAGCAGAATCTCAATTTCTGGAAAGATTTTTCCTGGCACATGACGATCGGCCATGCGCGCGATTGGCTTTCGATCCACAATCTTTCGCCGGAAGTAACCGAAGGCATAAGCGCGTTTACTGAAAAACGTCCGGTGAATTATAAGAAAATCAGGAAACGACAGGGATAGATACTCCTTGATAAAATAGGAATGGCATGAGACATTTTAGTGGCATCTTCATTCTTCTCTGTTTTGTCACGGTTATCGTGTTTTGGCTTATCAGCGCACGTTCTGCCAAACCAATGCTGGAGCAGCGAGGGTTTGGCATCGCGCGGAGATTCTTATTCGTGTTGGCCTTTGTTATCATTATGCTGAGGATTTTCGGTGTTTTCCATACTCCCGGCGGTGAATTGTGGAACCGATCATTGCTCAGCAATCTCCTTGCCGATGCTGTGACGCTTGTGGGAGTTATTATTACAATCTGGGCGCGCGTTATTCTTGGCGGGAACTGGAGCGCGAATGTACAATTCAAACAAGGCCACGAGCTGATCGAGCGAGGCCCTTATTCCCGCATTCGCCATCCTATCTACACCGGAATTCTTCTCATGTTCGCCGGTGTGGTGATCTACCATGCTTCGATCACTTCGCTGGTCATATTCGCTGCGATGTTCACCGTTTTTTGGATCAAAGCCAGCAGCGAAGAACAACTCATGACCGAGCATTTCCCGAATGAATATCCCTCCTACAAAGCACGAACCCGGCGGCTGATTCCTTATGTGCTATGACCATTTTTGTCTTGATGGGTTGTATATCTTGACATTCTTCTGCCATTTTGACGCTCTTTCTTGAGAAAAAGAATTTGAAAATCGATAATTCGAGGATTTTCATCGATTGGCATACACCTTCGTACCACTATCACCGTATCTGATTTTTTAACCATTTTTAAGGAGAAAATATTATGACAGTTTACCGATGGGAGCCGAGGCGCGATTATGAGATTGCCTCGAAAAAGCTCCGCAGATTATTTAATGATTTCGAAGGCGCAGTCACGAACGGACTGCAGAACGGCGTTCATGTCGAGCTGGGCACATTCGCACCACGCGTCGATATTTCAGAATCGAAAGAGAACGTGATGGTCCGCGCCGAGCTTCCGGGAATGAAAGCGGAAGATGTGAAGATCACGCTCTCCGAAGGCACGCTCACACTTCGCGGCGAGAAAAAGCGTTCGGAAGAAACCAAAACGGAGAACTTCCACCGCATCGAGCGGTCGCATGGGGAATTCGTGCGGCAGTTTGCCCTGCCGGATAACCTGAACGAGGATGCCATCGAAGCGAATTTCGCAGATGGCGTGCTCGAAGTAAAGATTCCCAAACGCGAGCCGGAAAAACCTCGCGAGCGGGAAATTCCGATCAAGAGTTGATCGGTCAGTATTTGAGAATGATCTCTTTTTCAGAGGGCCGCGAATGATCGCGGCCCTTTTTCATTCTTGAAGATCGATTTGGTATCACAGCAGGTTCACAAGCAACACACATCGTCCGAACTACTAATGGACTATCTCAATGCCAAAGCTGCGCGCTCCAGGAGCGGGGTATCCCAACCCTCCGTAAATTTTGAATAACATTCCTGTGAATGTCGGAAAACCTCGGTTTCGCGATCCGTACCGCGAACAAGTTCCAACAGCCGGAGCCAAGCCTTTAGCTCGAAATTTCGGGCACTCCTCATTTGTGCGTCCGCAATGGCCTCGCGATAGAAAGCCTCCGCGCGTTCCCGCTGTTCGATCCCAAATTCCGATTCATGTGCCTGCGCCAGAAGTAACTCTGCCTCCAGCACCATTGCCACGGAATGTTCATACTGTTGATTCGTGCTTGCTTCCAGCGCCCACCGCTCGTCAAGCGCGCTACGTGCTTCTGTAAGCCGGCCGAGCGCAATAAGTACCTCGATCTTAAGATTGAGGATACCCGGCTGACCGCTCAGCCGTCCGATCGCAGCAAAAATATTCATTCCCTGCTCGATCAGGAGGATGCCTGCAGCCGAATCACCCTTTTTATGTTGAACCCAGCCCAGAAGAATCAGCGCATCACCCATCCAATTATAATATCCGTTCGCCTGCGCTATTTGCAATGCTTCGGACGCATGGCGCTCGGCCTCATCCGGCATATCCATAAAATAATAGAGCCAGCCTGAAAACGCGACGGCGTAGTTCAAACTGAAATTATGTCCGAGGCTCCTTGCATGTTCCAGCGTGATCCGGCAAAGTTCCCGTGCGCGATCCGGATACCCCATGATACACTCGCCCCACGATGCTAAGACCGTCGATACCACAAGCGGATCCTGCGTGAACCGGTAGGCAAGCTTCCCATGCTCTTCCACCGAGTATCTTGTAAGACATTCCTCGCACTCCTTGCGGGCAGATAAAAAATCTCCCGCAAGTAAACGTTCCAGAACGAACATGGAATTCGCTTCGACGAGCAGCGCATTATCGTTACGGCGCCGCGCCACTTCCAGGAACTCCTCTGCGATCGTGACCGAAATATTCAAATCGCCACGGACAAAATTATACACATGGTGCAGCCACAGCACCATCGGTAATTCCGGGGTGTCGGCGGAATTTGGACAAAGCTCGCGCGCGCGGGAAATGGCCACTGCCACTTCCGGAACCGAATATCCGCGCAGCATGATCTGCGACATGCCATAAGATAGCTGGAGCGGGAGTTCATAGCCTCGTGCCGGAGCGTCAGAAGGGAGCGTTTCGATCAATTCAATTCCCTTTAAATAGTGAATTCCTGCTTCCTTGTTCGCAGAGCGTGCATCGGCTTGCTGGCCTGCCCGCAGCCACTCGGGAACCGCTCCGGCATAATCACCGGAAGCCGTGAAATGTTGCGCTACCAATCCCGGCTGGGCCACATAGATCTCGTGAAAACGATCCCGGAGCGCGGATGCCGTCGCAAGATGATATGCTTGCCGCTCCGATTTTAAGAGCGAATCGTAGGCTGCATCTTGTACAAGCGCGTGTTTGAACGTAAAGATCGCGTCGCGCGAATGCCCATTCTGAAAGACAAGTCCGGAAGCCACAAGTTGTGTAAGTTCCGTCTGCAAAGAATCCTTGTCACCCGGATAGATCGTTTCGAGGAGCGGATAATTGAATTCTCTGCCAAGAACGGAAGCCACCTGGGCCACGCGCTTACTGGAGCCTAATCGATCCAGACGCGCCATGAGTGAATCTTTCAGCGTGGTCGGAACAGAAACATTCGCCAACGCACCGACGAGTTCGAATCGGTCCTTTTTCTCGACCAGTGAACCCGATTCGAGAATCGTTCTTGTGAGCTCTTCTACAAAAAGCGGGATTCCATCGGTCTTTGCAAGAATCTGTTCGGCGATCTCGACCGGCAGTTGCTTCTGTCGCACGAGGTGCTCGACCATGGCTCTTGTTTCCTCCTGCGGCAGCCTTCCAAGCAGAAGGAGATCCTCCGTCGATACCCAGGGTGCGTAAAACTCCGGGCGATACGTAAGAATGGCAAGAATATGGGAGTCAGGAATGCGCTCGATTACCGTTCCCAACAGCTCGACCGTCGAGGGATCGGCCCAGTGCAGATCTTCGGCAACGAACAGCACCGGCTGCGCGGAAGCGCGCTGCAAGAGTAGCTTTAGTAATAGATCGACAGTGCGTTGTTTGGTTGTTTTCGACAGCGGATCGGGCGCGCGATACCTCGGATCCGGCGGCAGCGAAAGCAATGGCTGCATAAGCGGCACATGCTCCTCCAGATCGAGGCCATTTTGTGCCAAATAGCCTTCGAGCTTGGCTAACCGTGTCGCATCGTTATCGTTCGAGTCGAAACGGAGGATGGTACGTTCAAAAAGATCGGCTATCGGATAATAGGCAGTATTCTGGTAATACGGCGAGCATTGGGTCTCAATGAGCCAGGCGTTGGCCTGACCCGCTACCAGTTCCTTCATTGCAAGCGTAAGACGGGATTTTCCGATGCCGGCTTCGCCACTCACAAAAATGATCCGGCCGCGTCCGGCCTGGGCATCCTGCCACGCTTCCTCGAGCGTGGCCATCTCGCGCGAACGGCCTATGAGTTCCATCATTCCCGCCACGCGCGAAGCCTCGAACCGGCTCCGTGCCGCGCTTTCATGAAGCACCTTATAGATCTCGACAGAATGTGGAGCGGTAGCGTCCAGTACACGTCCGGTTCGCTCGATCTCGAAAAAACCTGCAACCAGTTTTTCCGTGGTGCCACTAATGACCAGTGAATTGGGATCGGCAGCCTCCTGCAATCGGGCGGCGATGCCGGGCGTTTCGCCAAGAATATCCGTTGTGCGGTCCAGCGCGGCGCCAATTTCATCGATGAGCACAAGCCCCGTATGCACGCCGATGCGAATATCGATCGTTATCTGTTGGCCTGAGGAAGTTTTAAAGGTCGAATATCGTAACGCCTCGAGCATCCCAAGTCCGGCCCGGACAGCACGTTGCGCATCGTCCTCATGCGCGATCGGGTAACCAAACTCCACCAGAAGGCCATCGCCAAGATATTTCGAGATATGTCCCTCGAACCGCTGAATGACCTTGTCGCAAATACTATGGTATTGCCTCATGATATCGCGAAGATCCTCGGGATCCATCATTGCGGAAAGTGCGGTGGAAGCCACCACATCGCAAAAAAGCATGGTAAGCTGACGCCGCTCGGCATGTGTGCTCGACCGAACGGCAGATTCGCTCTCAGCAGGTGCCAGCCGGGTTCCGCATTCCGGGCAAAACTTCGGATTGTTGGTTAACAGCGCATTGCAATATGGACAATTCATTTGACTTTCTCCAAGCCTGTTTCTCCTCTTTGTAGCATTACGGTTGGTGGAAACAAGAACTTAGGTTAGAATGGTGCGATTTCTGCCGGCGCACTGGTTCGATGGTGTTGCCGTCCCCATTCTCGATAGGCGAACGGCATGATCAAAACTTTATCATCGTTCTTGTTGTAGTAGTTGCTCGTCTTTTCAATCAATTTTTTAACTCGTTTTTATCATGATCAAAGAATCTCTCCTCAAAAGCAACCTTCACGAACTCAGCATTTGTCAGCATCTTGCAACAAAGTTCGATGCAAGTCAGGCCGATTGGCGTCCGCGCGAAAACATGCGCTCCACCGTCGAACTGATGCAATATCTCTGCTACATCGGCGGAACGATGTCACAGCATTTCATCAACCCTCCGGTCGATCACGAAGAAGCGCGTCTGAAATATCGTGCTGACTCCAAAAATACTTCCGAAAACGTGACCTTCGCAAATTTTTCCGAATGGATCGGGCGCGAAAAAGATACGATCAGCAAAGCCTTCGCAACGATCACCGATGCTGATCTTTCGCGCATGACGTACCATCCCTTCAGCGGCGAAGAATCCTCGCTTTTCGAGGCGCTGCTGACGGTTACGAAGTATCTCTGCGCGTATCGCCAGCAGCTTTTCCTTTACGCAAAAATGTGCGGCGCGAATATCAGCACTCCGAATAACTGGTATGGAAGAGATCCACAGCCGGCCCCGGTGAAGAAGGCGGAAGCGGTGGCGTAAAGGCATGTTGAACCTTCGGAATTCCTTAAGCTACTTTCCGGTTAACGCAGTATGACAGTATCTACGATCAAATCGGGCGATGTCCATATTCCGGATGAAATACTCCGGAAATATGGACTTAGCGATGGCGCGCGCGTAGCGATTGAAGATACACAAGAGGGTATCGTAATTCACCCTACAAAAAAAATGAGGAGCTTGAGTGACCTCGTGGGATTTTTGGGATCCAATAGCAAAGTTGTTGAAACCTTATTAGAGGAACGGAGGCGAGATCGTGAGTCGGAGGACAGGCCCTTTGGTTCTTGATGCGTTCCCACTTTTAGTTATCTTCTCGCGGCAAAAAGGCTGGGACGTCTCGAAAGAATACCTCGATGAACCCTTGGTTACAGGCATTCCTCACTTACTGAGTTCCATTAACTTTGGAGAAATGCTTTATGTGCTTCGACGCGATCACGGTGAGAAAGCCGCAGAGATTGCAAAGCATGGAATTCTCGATGGACCCATCGAAATAATCATCCCCTCGCTCGAACAAACATATACAGCGGCAAGGCTGAAATCCTTTGGTGGCGCATCGTATGCGGATTGCTATGCCGCTGCACTTGCCCTTGAACGCAACCTTCCTGTTCTCACAGGTGATAAAGAGTTCGAAAAGCTCGAACCCCATGGCGTAAAAGTAGAATGGCTCCCGCCGAATAGGTGAGCCAACTCGATTTAATGTAATGGGAACACCACGGCCGCGAAGCGAATATCGCAGGAATTTAAGCCGCCACGGGCTGCTTCATGCCGAGATTCGTTCCGGTGATCTTCACATGCGCCATTTTGGCTCCATCCATTTTGGCATTATGCATATTCGAGAAACTGAAATCGCAGTATTCAAGATCGGCGTTCGTGAAATCGGCATTCTCCAGATTGCACATACTGAAATTCGCGCCGGTAAGATCGCAGCCGGAAAAATTCGCGTTCGCTAAGTTCGACGCACGGAACACAGCGCCGAGCAATTCGTGGCCGCTGAAATCGAGATCCGGCAGATTCACGCCGCGCAGTTTAATGCCGGGCATCGCGAGCGAGCCCAGGTTCTTCGCACCCTTGAGGTTCGAGTAGCTGAGGTCGGCGGCGGCAAGATCTGCATTTTCGAAATTCACACCTTCGAGGTTGCACTTGCTGAGGTTCGCTTCCGCCAGCTTCGCGCCTGTGAAATTTACGTTCCGAAAATTGGACATACTCAGGTCCACGCCGGTGAAATCCTTGCCACTGAGGTCCTGGCCTTCAAAATTCGAGCCGCCGCCGATCCAACTGAGCGCGCCGGTTACAAAATCGAGTACTTCGTCAAGCATAATTTTTAGGGTTAATTGATTGCAGGAGCATCCCCGCAATTTGAAGACGATTTGCTCAGAAAGATATTGTGTTTCTCCAGAGGTGACATTCTGTCATGCTATTCTCTAAGCCAACGCCACAATCCTCTTATTTTAATCGGTTTTTAGACTGGCACAATCTTTACTATAATAAAAGAGCCGGTGTGTCCGCCGCGGCGGATTTAGCTTGCGTCAAAATGTGGCAAGCTAAACTCCCGCAGCGGCGGGCTCTTAGTTACATGCTGGGGCTGCGAGTTCACCGCCGCGAGGCGAATAAAAAGATGGAAGGTAATTCAAACAAACGGATAGTAGCATGTCTTGGCGCAAGCGCGACAGCAGCAATTGGCAGCTATGATTGGATCGGCGATGTCGCGAGACGTCCACAAAACATTGATCTCCGTTTTGTACGATTTGCCGAAGGCGGCGATCTTGCCTATAATGGGCTTGCAAGGCTTCCGAAAATTATCAATCTTCACCCAAGCTACATCCTTATCCTCTTAGGTGATAATGATGTGCTCTCTTCGGTTTTCGAAAATCATTACCGCTTTATGCGGAGCTGGAAACGATTGCCGCAAAAACCAACAATTGCTTGGTTTCAAGAGTGCATAGGATCCATCGTTCAAAGATTAAAATCTTCGAGTGAAGCTACGATCGCGTTGATCTCACCGATTCCAATCGGTGAAAACCTAAATTCGTTAGATCCTTTTCAGTCATCGCTGAACCAAAAGATCAAGGAATACAGCGCGGCCCTCAAGGAGATCGCAGCGGACGAAAAAGTGGGATATATTCCGTTCTCTGAGTGCATGGGTGAGATGATTGCGGAACATCCTGGCCAGGCCTTCACAAGCTTTCGTTTCCTGCCATTTTATCGTGATGTCTTTCGTCAGTTCGTATTACGAAAGAGTCATGATGAAATTGGCCGGATGAATGGATGGAATTTTCATCGTGATGGAATTCATTTGAACTCGATAAGTGGAAAAATGCTCGCAGATCTTGTGAGTGAGTTTATTGAGGAAACACTACAACCACAAAAGGTACACCCAATTTTTGAAACACAATCAACATAATCACATCAAATCAAAGTAATCCAGTTTTATGAGTAAAATAATAGGAATCGATTTAGGAACTACAAATAGCTGCGTGGCCGTCATGGAAGGCACGCAGCCGACGGTGATTGCGAATTCGGAGGGCGCGCGGACGACGCCTTCGATCGTCGCATTCACGAAATCCGGCGAGCGGCTCGTCGGGCAGGCTGCCAAGCGGCAGGCCGTGACGAATCCGCAGAACACGGTTTTTTCCATCAAGCGCTTCATGGGCCGCAAGTTCGGCGAAGTGAACGAGGAGATGAAGCTTGTGCCCTACAAAGTGATTCGCGGCGATGGCGATTCGGCACGCGTCGAGATCAACGGCACGATCTATTCGCCGCCCGAAATTTCGGCGATGATCCTCACCAAAATGAAGCAGACCGCCGAGGATTATCTCGGACAAAAAGTTACCGAAGCCGTTATTACGGTTCCCGCATACTTTAACGACACCCAGCGCCAGGCTACGAAAGACGCCGGCGAGATCGCGGGACTGCAAGTGCGCCGCATCATCAACGAGCCGACGGCGGCCGCGCTCGCCTATGGCCTCGATAAAAAAGGCAAGAACGAGAAGATCGCCGTCTATGACTTCGGCGGTGGAACGTTTGACGTTTCCATTCTGGAACTCGGCGAAGGCGTGTTCGAAGTAAAATCCACCGATGGCGATACGCACTTGGGTGGCGACAACATCGATGCGCGTCTCGTAGATTTTCTCGCAGATGAATTCAAATCTGCGGAAAATATCGATTTGCGCAAAGATCCGATGGCCCTCCAGCGCCTGAAAGAGGCTGCGGAAAAAGCGAAGATGGAACTTTCGACTGCCATGCAGACCGATGTGAACCTTCCCTTCATCACCGCTACGGCGGATGGTCCGAAACACATGAATATCTCGCTCACTCGCGCGAAGTTCGAGCAGTTGGTGAACGATATTCTGCAAAAGACCGTCGAGCCATGCAAGCGCGCGCTTGCGAATGCGAAAGTTACTCCGAACGACATCGACGAAGTAATTCTCGTCGGCGGCTCGACACGCATTCCGAAAGTGCAGGAGATCGTGCGTCAGCTTTTTGGCAAGGAACCGCATAAGGGAGTGAATCCGGATGAAGTGGTTGCGGTCGGCGCGGCAATTCAGGGCGCAGTGCTCACCGGCGAAGTGACGGATGTGCTGCTTCTCAATGTAACGCCGCTCACGCTTTCCATCGAAACAATGGGCAGCGTGGCAACGCCAATGATTCCCGCGAACACAACCATCCCGACGCGCAAATCGGAGACGTTCTCCACAGCCAGCGATTCACAGCCATCCGTAGAGATTCACATTCTGCAAGGCGAGCGTCCGATGGCAATCGATAATAAATCCCTCGGAAAGTTCCACTTAGATGGAATCCCGCCTGCGCCGCGCGGCGTGCCACAGATCGAGGTAACATTCGATATTGATGCGAACGGAATTCTCCACGTTTCCGCGAAAGACAAAGCGACGAACAAGGAGCAGTCGATCCGCATCACATCGTCGAGCGGACTTTCGAAAGAAGAGATCGACAAAATGAAGCGCGACGCCGAAGCCCACAAAGCCGAGGACACGCAACGCAAGGAGCAGGTCGAAACCCGCAATCAGGCAGATCAGATGGTCTTCCAGTCCAAGAAGCAAGTCGAGGAACTGAAAGACAAGATGACACCCGAAGGCCAGGGCAAGATTAATTCCGCCATCGCCGATCTCGAAAATGCGCTAAAGGGAACCGATGCTACCGCGATCAAAACAGCAGTGGAAGCACTGAACCGCGCATGGTCGGAAGTCTCCACGCAGATGTACCAGCAAGCTGGCCCGCCTCCGGGCGCGGATGGCGCACAGCCGCCGCCCTCCGGCAACGGCCAAGCCGGCCCCAAAGTCGAGAATGCAGACTTTGAGGTGGTGGATGAGGATGGGAAGAAGTAAATGCTAATTAGCCGCGGGTCGAAAGGCCCGCGGCAATCTTTTTATATGGATGCTTTTGATCAATTTTTACAGATCGACCCAAATTCTTTGGGCCGAAGGGACGTACTTGGTGAGAAGGGATTTGATTCTCAAATTCCACAATTACAGTGGATTTATACAACGATTAGTGAGGCAATTCAGATTGGCCGAAGAATTGGTGATCTCCCTCCAGGTTTTTGGACGCAAATTCAAAATCATGCTCAACGTTTCATAAATATCGCCGATCAAATTAACCGATATCGAATTGATAGTGATGCCCAAAGTCAATATGGTATTCGGAATGGTATTATCAGGCAAATCGATAATTATTATAACTCATTTTTTAGTGGAGATAGAATTGATCTAACACAAAACAACTCTGAGCGCAATAATTTTCTCACGCTCCTAAATACACTTAAGACATTTGAAGTTGATTCGTTGCCATCAAAAGTAAAATCGGCTCTTGAAACGTCGGTTGGTGAGTTGAACGCTTTAAGGAGGCTTCGCGAAAACGCAGAAGTTGCTACTCAAGAGTTGACGAGCAAGGCGTTTCAACCAGCGACCCTTGCAATTTATGCGGAATATTTCAACAATGAAGCTAAACTTCATTCGAGATTAGGGCTTGCCAAAATAGATCATCTAAAGAAGGACGGGAAGAAAAGGCTTCCTCCGATGGGCGGAGCAGAAAGATGGCTATTGGCAGGGCTTTCAACAACATTAGCAACACTTGGTTTACTAATTATTGACGTTTTTACATTAACGAAGGACGACAAATTCTCAGCAATCACAGTGGCGAATGGTTTGATAGTTGCGATTTTATTCTTCCTTTCTCGTTTCTTTTTAAACAGTTTTCAATCCACAAGCATTTGTTTACTCTTAATCGGCAACGAGCTAATAGTTTGTCGTCTTTTTTCGCAATGAGCGAATCTGGTGGCTTTGATGAGAATTCAAGAACTGAGATTTCAAAAATTCTTGCCCGGGCAATTTATGAGTCAGCACATACTGGGTACATTCCAGGTGACTCTAATGAGCTTAATTTGCCCGTTTCAATTGAAATGATAAAAGGACTGGCTGGGAAATAGTTCGAATGAAAAAACCAGTATCACATGACAAGGCAGTCTCCCGCTTGGCCCATACAATCAAGGGTTACTTCGCCGCAGGTATGATGCCAAACGGCAAATTCTCTGCTGAAGAGATAACCTCTCTTGAGCAACGATGGATGGAAGACGGAATAATACCTTGTGTATATTGCGGTGGGGTCTTCCATTGTTGGGACCATCTATACGCTATTCGTTCGAAGGGAACATGGGGTGGCTATCCGAATACCATTGATAACTTAGTCCCTGCATGTTCCCGGTGTAACGATAGTAAGAGCGGTGCGAATTGGAAGGCTTGGTTTCTTGGAAGAGCTAAAGATAACCCTCTAAACAGACAAAGACGCGGGGAGCTATTTAAAATAGACCTCGATACTGTAGTTCCAAAAATTGAGGCATATGAAGCAAACTTCCGACTCAAGAAAATTGATTTTGACATTGAGCGGAAGAAAAATTCAATTTTAGATAATTTGCTTCAGCAGTATGATAATCTTCGCGACGAAATGATTTCGAAGGTAGAGCCTGCTCAAAAAATATCTGATGACATTAGGAGCATTTTAAACACATTGGCATCTGACAAATCAAACGATCTCTAAAGTTATGAAGTCTATATACCTGCAATAAGACCCAAACGCAAAGAACATCTTGCCCCGCTCGTCTTGCGCTGGCGGCACGATGTTTTCGGGCCGGTGGTTAAGTGCATTATGAGATTATCAGTCGAATATGTGAATGATGCGAAGGGCAATGTTCGGGCGGTGCAAGTGCCGATCGAGGAGTGGAAGCGGCTGGTCCGTTCTGTGGAACAGCTCCGCCAGCGGTCGAAGATCAAATCCGATCTCACGGCGGCCCTCAAAGAAGTGGAGTTGAAACGCCGGAATAACGTGAAGTCCAAGACGCTCGACGAATTTCTGCGTGAGCTATAGAATTGAGCCAACGGAGCGGTTCCAGCGTGAGGCAAAACGGCTCGCGAAGAAATACCGCTCCATACCATCGGAGTTGCGGGAACTATCGGAGCGGCTAAAAGCGAATCCTCATCTTGGAACCGATCTCGGAGCGGGGATCTTCAAAATTCGGCTTGCGATCAAAAGTAAGGGAAAAGGCAAAAGTGGCGGCGGAAGAGTTGTGACTTACGTAATCGACGAAGAAGAAACTGTTCATCTCCTAACGATTTACGACAAATCCGACCTCGACACTATTGAGACCTCAGAACTTCGAGAGTTAGTAAGGGAGCTGTTTGGAAGGTAGCAATACGACCCCGTAGCGGAGTATGGCACGATGTTTTCGGGCCGGTGGTTAAGTGCATAATGCAGACGGTCATACAGCAAGCGGTTAGCTATCCTCACATCACCACAGATTCGCGCATCCTAAGCGGAGTGCCGATCGTGGAGGGTACGCGCACACCCGTCCGAAGCATTGCCGGATACTTCAATATGGGTATGTCGGTCGATGAGATCATGCTCGCTCTTCCGTATCTGAGCTTTAGTCAGGTTTTTTCGGCGCTCACCTATTATTTCGATCATAAGGCCGAAATAGATTCCAATATTGCCGAGAATAACGATGTCGATCGCTGGGAAGCAATGGCGAGAGCTACGAACCGCCCACAGTGAATCACAAGCTGCTTCTCAATGAAGATCTTCATGGCGATCTCGCGAGAGCATTACGTGCCAGAGGAATAGACGCCGTCCGCGTTCAGGAACTAGGAAGGTCCGGAGATGATGATTCCGATCAATTAGAATTAGCCATTAATTCGGGACGCGCATTGGTATCATTTAATCGCGGCGATTATACACGATTGCATAATGAGTAGATGGAATTGGGCCTTCACCATTATGGCATTATAACCTGCCCTCAAGTTCCAATTGGCGAGATGCTCAGGCGTATTCTGAAAGCGCTCGATCAAAATCCCGATTTGATGGATAGGATACTGTATATTCGATAGAATTTGTTCACCTATACCGGCGGTTTTGTGACATGAACGGTATCCTGCTTAATTTTAGGTGCAGCAGGAATGGAATCATTGAGAAAATATTTTGGATCGCATTCCGGTGGGATCTTCGGATGCTTCTTGGGTACAAGCCATTGGAGGAACTGCGTATAATCGAAATAGAAGAGCACACCATTTGCCGGCGCCGGAGCTGGCCCTACAACTTTGTTCAAATCGCCGAGGTTAAAATTTGGCGCTGGCTGTTGTGATGCGGTAACTTCTGATGATTTGAATGGCGCGATAGTCTGCGTGGATTGCGCATCCGCTTGCTTAGCAAGCAAGATTAAGAGGATGGCGATGAGAATCGATTTCATATTATGAAGTCAGCATTCTGGTAATACTCCTGGAAAACGTTTAGTGCCCTTCGTTTTGTGCTGATGGCACGATGTTTTCGGGCCAGTGGTTATGCGATTCGATTCATGGAAACCGCGACGCTTTCACCCAAACTTTCCCATCTCATTTCCGAATTCGAAGCGGCGACGGAACGCGTTGTTAAAATGCAACGCGAGTATTCCGATGAGCAGTGGCAGCGCAAGCCCGGACCGGAGCGATGGTCGGCGATCGAGTGTATATGGCATTTGAATTGGACGAGCGAAAAGATGCTCCAGAATATTCGTTTGGCGATGAAGGGGCTTGAGCCAAAACATCAGGAAAAATACACGCTCGATTTTGTTGGCTGGTTTTTGGCTAAGAGTCTCTCTGCAAAAAGTCGATTCGCTAAATTTAAGACGACGGCGCCATTCGTTTCTCAAAGTACGATGAATATCGCAGAAGTGCTTGGCAGATTTCGGGAACTGCAAGAAGAAATGATCCGTGCGATCCGAGAATCCGAAGGATTGCCTCTTGGCAAGGGTCGAGTGGAGTCGCCATTTAACTCGCGAGTGCATTATAATATTTATTCTGCGTTCTGGGTTACAGCCGTGCATGAACACCGGCATCTCGATCAAGCGGAACGCGCCGCGATGGGAAAATAATTTATGAAAGAACTCGCAGAACTATTCGAAAACAACCGGCGATGGTTAGAAGAAATCACGGCGAAACAGCCCGATTTCTTTGAACAGCTTGCCGTTCAGCAAAATCCAGACTATTTGTGGATCGGCTGCTCGGATAGCCGGGTTCCCGCAAATGAGATCGTCGGACTATTGCCTGGTGAGTTGTTCGTGCATCGCAACGTAGCGAATGTGGTCTCGCATACGGATCTTAATTGCCTGTCAGTGCTGCAATTTGCCGTCGATGTGCTCGGTGTAAAGCATGTCATCGTTACCGGGCACTATGGCTGCGGCGGAGTCATCGCTGCGCTTGAAGGAAAACGATTGGGGCTCATCGATAATTGGCTGAGGCATGTGCAGGATGTTTATCAGAAGCATGAACGAGAAATTTCAAAACTGCTCTCGAAAGATGCGCAAGCAGATCGGCTCTGTGAACTAAATGTGATCGAGCAAGTGGTGAATGTCTGCCAAACAACCATCGTACAAGATGCGTGGATGCGCGGCGAGAAAGTTACCGTGCATGGCTGGATCTATGCCCTCAAAGATGGAATGCTTCGCGATCTTGGCATGACTGCTTCCTCTCTTGAGGAAATGCGTAGCGCCTACCAAAACGCTGTTTGAAGCAAGTAAGGATTTTTTATTTCTTCTTCGTGGGCTTCGGTTTTAGAGAAGCAGCGTAATCGTAACTTTCTGCAAAGTGTTTCTTAAGCTCGCCAGTGTTTTTGAGCAGCGTATCCGGAACCATCACGTATTCTTTCTGAACGATCCCATACGCTTCGCACCGTTTAGTCTTGTATTTTGTGAGGAATTCGTCAATGACCTCTTTCGGTAATCGAAGTGCAAGCGATCCATCCTTCGTTAGATAGGAAAACATGTGTCCATTAAGCGAGGTGTAGGGAACTGTATCGCCTTTACGTTCGATACCTTTGACGGTGCTTATCACTTTGTCATACAAGGGAATCGTAGCCGCTGGGATAGAGCTTTCTTTCTTTGTAGCCATACGTTTTAAGAATTAGGAGATACAAAATTGCGACGTTTTTTCACTCGCATCAAAAATATTCCCGAAATACCAGCGAACGCAAACAATGATAGTGTTTCGATCCACGCAGAGCTTAACATTTGTATCGTTGCGCCGAGAATGAGAAGTGCCGGAAGAATGGAGATGACAACAACGCTCGTGAGTCCACCAGGAATTCGGTATGGTCGTGCCAATTCGGGTTGTTTTCTCCGCAGTTGAATCAGCGCCAAAAATTCCAGCAATAGCGCGGCAGAATACAGCAGCACATCGACCTCCGCAAGCTGTTCAAATGAAAATCCACTTAGCCAAGGTAAATCGCAGCACTGGTAATTATGGCGCGCGATGGCGTTGCATATTTTTTGTTCAATTGGGTGAAACCCTGAGGCATATATCCATCGGCTGCAAGAACGAACGGAATGCGCGAGGCCGCAAGCAACCCAGCCACAAAAGTCCCGCTGCACTGAGCATCCCCCAACACCAACGGCAACCCAAGCATTTCCCGCCAACGGCACTCGCGATGGTTGGCCAGCTTCCATCCGTCCATTTCGAAATATCGGGAACTGAATTTAACCCAACAAAAACTGGAAGCAAAATACAATAAGACCACCAGAGGCAATCCGATCATAACGCTTTCGGAAAGATTCTGGGCGCATCTTTCATTTCGCGTGAGATGGTCGAGATAGAATCCCATCCAAGATAATTCCACATGATAACGAAAAGACCCATGCCGATGGCAGTGGTTGTAGAAATTCCCGGTGATGTGAACGGCGAAAATAATAGTCCCACATGATCCGCGGATGGAACAATCCCATTGCAATCATGAACAATAAATGGAACCAATAATACATTGCAAAAGCCAATGCCGCATTTCCGGTACTGACCGCCCCGCGAATATTCAGCCACGTTAGCGGCACAACCATTGCGAGCCGAACGGCAAAATTTGCTATCGGATCGGAAAGATCGAACCCAAGCGCGCCTAAATAATCTCACAAACAGCACCGGATAAATTGCTACATCGACGCAGCTATACAGATAGGTCAGCCACGCGCAGGAAAACCCGGCTCGCGGGCCTACGCCTCGCTTCACCCACTCGTAGTATCCGCCTTCTTCCGGAATCGCAGAACCAAGTTCCGCGCTTAACAACGCGATCGGAACGCCCAAATAAGACCAACGACCACAATGAGGATGAGCGCCATCCCGTGCCCCGACTGCACGACGGTTTCCAGCCCATACGGTCCGCCGCTGACGCAAAAAAAGATCGTCATGACCAAGGGCCAAAGGCCGAGTTTGCCCTTGGCCCCGATCTTGCTAATTAAAAAGTTTGGCCTCTTTAACAAGGTATTGATCTCACATAATTAAGCCGACATTACAGCGGCTATCAATTCAATGTTCCCGGTGTTTGCTTACCAATGGCTTATACACTTATCCAGCAGTTCGACCCAGCGGCAGTCGAGGTATTCCGTTCGCTCCGAGGCAAGGGCGGGCATTTCGAAAAAGGCCTGTTCATTGCCGAAAGCGAAAAGGTTGCGCGGAAACTTTTCGAGAGTTCTATTTCCATCGCTTCCGCCTACATGACCGAAGAGTATTTCGAACAATTTCGATCCCTCCTCGCCGATCGCTCCGATACCACCGATGTATTTCTCGCATCGAAAGATGAGATGGAAGATGTGATCGGTTATCATCTCCATCAGGGAATTATGCTCGCGTGCCGCATTCCCGAAAGCCGCCCATTGCTAACCGCTGCGCAAGAATGGGAATCACCGTGGATAGCCATAGCGCTCAATGCCATTGCCGATGCCGAAAACATGGGAGCGATCATCCGCAATGCCGCCGCCTTCGGTGCAAGCGCTGTCATCGTGGACGATCAAAGCTGCAACCCCTACCTTCGCCGCTCCGTGCGGGTGTCAATGGGAACGATCGTGGATGTAGAGATAATCCGCGTTCCCGATCTCGCAATTGCTTTACGACAAATGCGACAGATGCGGCCAATGACTATTATTGGTGCAGCATTACATGAAACTGCGGTGAATTTATCTTCCGTCCCTTCCGTCCGTAATGTCGTTTTAGTTTTCGGCTCTGAAGGCTGGGGGCTGCGCGAATCCGTCACCCAGGAATGCGATATTCTCGCCAAAATCCCGATGGCTCCCGGCGTGGATTCGCTGAACGTCGCAATAGCCAGCGGAATATTTATGCACAGCCTGCGAGCATAGCCTTCCCCATTTCATCTTTCATAATTCATATTTCATCTTTTCCCCCTGAAATAGGTGCCGTTTTTCTTTCTTGCGAGTTCCCGATGACCCCTCGTTTCCAAGCTGTTTTCGACACTTGTTCTGAAGGAAAAGCGAAATCCATTTTCTCAAAGGACTCGTTCATAAAGAAAGCCATCACTTCCATTTTCAATGAGCCACTGAGCACCCATTCTTAATTCTTAATTCTTACTTCGTAATTGATATAGGTGCCTATAACTTCACTCTCAATATACGCACGAAAAAGCACCATGTCAAGTATTTCCGAAAGATTTATGAAAATAATGTAGCGCAGGCATCCTCGCCTGTCCCCCTGGGTTTCGTGCGATCCAGAGATTATGGGACCGGCGAGGACGCCGGAGCTACAAATTCAAGTTGTTTTTAGAAAAACCCAATCATCCGTAGGGACGTGCTGCGCACGTCCTGAGTCGTTAAAACGCAACCTTTTCGAGTACACCGCCCTCTGAAAGCCCGATCCCACACGCCAAGCTGAACTCGCCTCATGTTCCGTCCCATTGCATTTCGCGCACCGGAAGCGAAAATGTGCTATTTTTGTGACCATGAAACGCCTCATTCTGCTTTCGGTGCTTCTTCTCGCCGCTCCTGCAGTGCGCGGGCAGTGGGAAAGAATGGGTCCCTTCGGCGGACAAATTCAGGCGCTTACAGTGAATGGTTCTACGATCTTCGCGGGATTGAATGGGAATTGGGGCGAAACTATCTTTCGCTCGACTGATAGTGGTAAAACGTGGAATCGAAACACCAAGATACTTTCGGGTAGCTCAACGACCTCGTTCGCTGTTCTTGGGAATCTTGTTTTCGCCGGCGGGGACGAAGGAGTTCTTCGATCAACCGATGATGGTGATTCCTGGGAATTCATCGATTCCAGTGTGTCGGAGAATGTCAACTGCCTCATGACCATTGGTACCAATCTGCTTGCCGGTGCATACGATGGCGTCTTTCGTTCCGCCGATAGCGGAGTGACATGGGCGCGCACCGGCTCGGGGGTTGTTGCCGGTGCCGTTCAAGCGATTGGAGCCGTTGATTCGGTACTTGTCCTGGATGCAACCGATAATATATATATCTCCTCCGATTCCGGCCAAAGTTGGACATCGACCCTTCCGTACCGACATACCCGGGATTTCATCTCAACCGGCTTCTTTCGCCGCAATAGGTTCCACGCTCTTTTGGGCTAATGGAGGTGAGGAATTCGACTACTCGACTGATAACGGTTTCCATTGGTCCATGGCAGATAGCGCGAGGGTCGCGTCCATTTTTGCATCAGGTTCTGTTCTTTTTGGAGGCATTCCCTTTGGAGTCGATATTTCAACAGACACTGGCAGGAGTTGGACGACAGAGACAAATGGCCCAAGCAGCAGTTCGGTCAATTGCTTCGTACAGCTTGGCAACATACTTTTTGCCGGTACGAATGATGGCATTTTTGTCTCGTCCGATAATGGCATCGACTGGAACGCCAGCAGCATTGGCCTTCCTACTGACGACATTCAATCGCTCACCTCTATCGGTCCCAACTTATTGGCTGCAACAACGAACGAAGTATTTTTCTCCTCAGACGGAGGAACGGGCTGGCAATTGCTTCCAAACGCCCTTCACGGGACCTATATTACGACTTTACAAAATTATAACAACATTCTGTTTGCCGGAGTAACCTATTCGGGTGCGGAAGGCATTTTCCTATCGTCCGATGAAGGCCAGCAATGGATGTTAGAAGACAGTGGGGTAGGTGGAATCTATTGTTATGCTGGGAACAGTACGGATTTATTTGCCGGAGGTTATGGGCTATATCGTTCCACAGACGCTGGTAACCATTGGATGTTGGACAGCACATTAAGCCCTCAACCCATTATTGCACTTGCTGTTTCAGATTCCACCTTAGTAGCAGCCACTACCTCCAACATTTTTCTGTCGAAAAATGACGGGGAAGATTGGCGAAATATAAACGACTCGTTCTCGAATTTCTACTCGGTTGCAATTCTGAATGGCACTATTTATGCTGGAACCTTTCGATCGCTCTTTCGCTCTTCGGATGATGGTAACGATTGGGGTTCTGTGCTTTCGGGAGATAGTCTTGGAGGAGGAATCAGTTCGCTTTTCCTGTTGGATTCCGATTTGTTTGCCGGGACATCATATGGTCCTTGTGTTTTACTAAGTTCCGACGACGGCGATTCCTGGCAATCGGAAAATGATGGGATGGGAAATACTTCTGTGTATCAATTCACACGGATCGGAAGCTACTTATTCGCTGGAACCGACAGCGGCGTGTGGCGGCGTCCGATTGCGGAAATGACGACACCCAGTAGCGTAGCTTCTTCAGTGCAATTAAATTCTGCTATTACCACCTTTCCCAATCCCCTCTCTCTATCCACCACTTTTCAATTCACTTCGCCAGAGAGCGGCTATACAACTGTTACCATTCTAAATCAGCTTGGCGAGAAAGTATCGAGCATATTTACCGGTGAACTCTCCGCCGGCAATCATTCCTTCACATGGCAAAAGCCGGTTGATCTGCCATCAGGAATGTACGAATGCGTTGTGCAAATGAACGGCGAAACCTCTCGCGTGGGAATCATCATTCAGTAACACGCGCTGTATCAATCGTTCAAAAATTTTACCCCTTCACCTTTCGTGAGCCAGGAGATGCCAAAGGCAACGAGCGCAATAGCTTCGAGCCAGAACACCGGTTGAATTCCGCTCGGTAAAATGTGAAATTCCATGTAAGCCGCTATGAGTAAAATGCATCCCACGATCGTACATCCGCAGACCATATAGAGTCTATTGCGTTGTATTTTTTTATGCGTCATTGCAACGGTGGGGTCGGTCTGCCGGAAGAGCGCGATCGACATATAGGCGAAGATCAGGAAGAGCAGGGTCGCCGCAGCAAGGTGGACCGTTCCAACCGTGCAATTGATCAGGCCATTGTGCTCGCAGTGTGCCGGGTCGCTCGTGGGGAACATGGCGACGATGAAGGCAAACATTCCCGCCAAACTGCTCGCAATGGTGTCCCGGAGGTCGTACCCTTTGTAGGTAACCATAAAAACTCCGACGGCACAGAGAATTCCCACGAAGACATTCCGCGCGTGGGTATGGTAGTATGCGCTGATCGAATGTTCGATGGCATGACAGGGGCTAAAAATGAGCGTGTAGAACAGCATCGCAACCGGCAGCCCAATGCCTAAGTATCCGATGAGCCGCCGCAGCCTCTTAAAGGAGATGAGACGCGGGTTAACCGTTCCAGAGTTTGAAGATTTCGAGTTTGGCATAGGCGAGCTTAGAATTGAGGAAACTCTGATTAGGTCTGAACCTGGATTCCGCTTTCGCGGGGATCCAGACTTCATCAGAGTTTCCGTGAGTTCAGGACATATGAGTAGCCAATAAAACAGAATTTCGCATTGCTTTCGTCCCTTGTCAGTTCAATTTTTCCTGCCTTGCTTCGTCTGAAACCCGGAAGCATTGCCCTCGTTTTAGCGTTGTGGCTTGGCTTTATAGGTCAATGGCGAAAATCAGCCCATTTTCGCCATTTTTGAGAGATTTTAGGGTTTATTTCAATTCATGCTCAAGTATTTAGAGAAGATTTTTGGCTCCAAAAAGGAGAAGGATGTCGAGCTGCTACTGCCGATCGTCGATGAGATCAACGAGATCTACGAGACCCTGCACGACCTCACCGACGATGAACTACGCGCGAAAACCACCGAATTTCGCGAGCGTATCCATGAGGTAACCGGCGCGCTCGAAGACGAGGAAAAGGAATTGCTCGAACGCCTGAAAGAGGACGTCCCCCACGACGAACGCGAGGAAATTCTCGATCGCTTGCCGGAGCTTCGCAAAGAGATCGATGAACTCACCAAAACAGTGCTCGACGAAATCCTTCCCGAAGCGTTCGCTGTAGTGAAAGATGCCTGCCGAAGGCTCGTCGGGCAAACCTTTACCGTTGCCGGACAGCAGATCAAATGGGATATGATTCCCTTCGATGTCCAGCTTATCGGCGGTGCAGTCCTTCATCAGGGTAAGATCGCAGAAATGGCTACGGGCGAAGGAAAAACGCTCGTCGCTACCCTTCCCATTTATCTGAATGCATTACCGGGACGAGGAGTACATCTCGTTACCGTTAACGACTATCTTGCCCTGCGCGATTCGCAATGGATGGGCAAGATCTACGAATTTCTCGGCCTGACCGTCGGTGTGATCTTGCAAACCATGCAGCCGTGGGAACGTAAGCCAGCCTACAATGCGGACATCACCTACGGAACGAATAACGAATTCGGCTTCGATTATCTGCGCGACAACATGGTGCAGAACGCCGAGGAGATGGTGCAACGGCCGCATTATTATGCGGTCGTTGACGAAGTAGATTCCGTGCTCATCGACGAAGCGCGCACGCCCTTAATCATTTCCGGTCCTGTTGAAAGCACCGATCACAAGTACGACGAAATGAAGCCGCTTGTCGATCGAATCGTCAACGCGCAGAAATCGCTGTGCGCAACTTTCATGACGGAAGCCGAACAGCTTCTGAAATCGGGTGACGATGAAAAAAGAAAACTGGCCGGCGAACAGCTTGTGCGCGTCAATCATGGGATGCCGAAGAACAACCGGCTGCTGAAACTCCTTGCCGATGGCGACATGCTGAAGCTCATGCAGCAGACGGAGTTGGAGTTCATGCGCGATCAATCGCGCAACATGCACCTTATCGACGATCCTCTGTATTTTATCGTCGAGGAGAAAAATCACAATATCGATCTTTCCGACAAAGGGCGTGAGTTCCTTGCCGCCGGTGGCGATAAAGACCTTTTTATCCTTCCCGACATCGCGACCGAGCTTTCTCAACTCGAAGGGCTTTCGGAAGAAGAGATTCGGGCGAAAAAAGATGCGATCCATCTCCGTCTATGCAGATCGGTCGGACAGACTCCATACCATTTCGCAGCTATTGCGCGCCTATACCCTGTATGAGAAGGATGTCGATTACGTCGTGCAGGAAGGTAAAGTGCTCATTGTCGATGAGTTTACTGGCCGCATTCTCGCCGGCCGCAGATATTCCGAGGGTCTGCATCAGGCGATCGAAGCGAAAGAAATGGTAACGGTCGAGCGCGATACACAAACACTCGCCACGATCACGCTGCAAAATTATTTCCGGCTCTATAAAAAACTTGCCGGAATGACGGGAACTGCGGAGACGGAAGCCGGGGAATTCTTCTCTATCTATAAGCTCGATGTGGTCGTCATTCCGACGAACGTTCCTATTGTTCGCGATGACCGCGACGATATGGTCTATCGCACCAAGCGCGAAAAGCTGAATGCGGTGATCGAAGAGATTCAGGAACTGCACAAGCAGGGACGACCTGTGCTCGTCGGGACGACAAGTGTGGAAGTATCCGAAACTATTTCGAAATTACTCAAGCGCACCGGTATTCCGCATAATGTGCTGAATGCTAAGCAACATGCACGCGAAGCGGAGATCGTGTCACATGCCGGTCTTTCCGGCGGCGTTACGATCGCCACGAATATGGCTGGCCGTGGTACAGATATTAAGCTTGGACCGAATGTCCGCGAAGCAGGCGGATTGCATATTTTGGGAACCGAGCGCCACGAAGCGCGCCGCATCGATCGCCAGTTGCGTGGCCGCGCAGGCCGCCAGGGCGATCCCGGTTCCACGCAATTCTATCTCTCGCTCGAAGACGATCTCATGCGGCTTTTCGGCTCCGATCGCATTGCCGGGATCATGCAGAAGCTGGGCTTGCAGGAGGGTGAGGTCATCAAACACTCGATGATCACAAAATCCGTCGAGCGCGCGCAGAAAAAAGTCGAAGAGAATAATTTCGCCACGCGCAAACGCTTGCTCGAATACGATAATGTGATGAACTCGCAGCGCGAAGTCATTTACGAACGCCGCAGGGAAGCATTATACGGTCAGCGCCTGAAAGACGAAATTTTCGAATATCTTGAAGAAGCCATTAATGAGCTAACAGCGACCTATTACAATACCGGCGAGATGGAAAAGCTACAGGATGAAGTCCGAACGCGCTTTATGGTCGATGGGGCGATGACACGCGAAGAATTCGCGGAGATCGGCGAGGATGGCGTGGCAGCGAAACTCATCGATGAAGCCATTGCATTTTACAATCGTAAAGAGGAACAGCTCGGCTCCGAAAACATGGCATCACTGGAACGCTATGCTTCGCTTCGCGTCATCGACGACAAATGGCGCGACCATCTCCGCGAAATGGACGAGCTGAAAGAAGGTATCGGACTCCGCGCATACGGACAAAAAGATCCGCTCGTCGAATACAAGCAGGAAGGGTACCGGATGTTCCAGGAACTCCTCATACTCATCCGTGACGGAGTGTTGGAACTCGCATTCAAACTGTACCCGATGGTGCAAGATCAGCGCACCGGACAGATGGTTCCGGCCCAGCCCGGTGGGCGCAGAATGCTTCCCAATCAAGCGCCACAACGTAATCGCGCGGTTGCCTCAAAAGCCGCCGCTGGTTCCAGCATTCAAGCCGGTGGCGCAGAGGCGGACATTCCCCCACCGCGCGCCGTTCCGCAAACCGTTCGCACCGGCCCCAAAGTTGGCCGCAACGATCCCTGCCCCTGCGGCAGCGGAAAGAAATATAAGAATTGCCACGGGGCGGGGCAATAATGTCACGAAAATGTGCTTTTGCCTGTTACAAGATATTATGTTAGAACGAGAATTCAGTTATTATCGCAAACACCAACCGGAATTTGCCAGCGACCATCTGGGCGAATACGTTGTGATTCGCGGCGAAGAAGTTCTTGGATTTTATAAATCTGAGGCGGAAGCATTTGAGCAGACCGCCAAGAAATTTCGACCAGGTTCGTATTTGGTGGAACCTTGCATCCCTGGAACGGCGCATTACACTCCAGTATTTACCCGGGCGGTCTTTTCTCATCGTCCCTGATGGCTGAATTAAATCCGGCTTCTGCTAAAGCATTTACCCTCGTTTTTCGGAGGGTCGTTTCAGAAATTATTACGAATGTTGGCGTGGTCGGCCCGTTTATCCCGGATCAATCGCCTTCGGAAGTACTTCCCATGAAGGCACTATGGGATACAGGCGCAACCCATTGCTGTATTACAAAACAGGCAGCGGAACGCGCAAAACTACCCGCGATTGGAAGAGCAATAGTGACAGGAATTCACGGGGCGCAAGAACGAGATGAATATTATATGAATCTTATACTTCCCAATCAGGTCATGGTTAGCCGCATTCGTGCAACAGAGTGCGATGAAGATCAAGGGATGTTCGATGTGATTATCGGTATGAGTGTGATAACACTCGGAGATTTTGCTATTAGTCAGCCCGACAATGAGACTGTTTTTACATTCCGTATCCCATCGATTGAATCGATAGACTTTGTTGAGCAGGCGGAAGCCTATTCGGTTCGTACGCTACAAAAAAAGTCACCGCTGCGTTAATATCTTCGTCTTCAAGGTAGGGATACAGCTCCAGAATTCTCGTCCGTGAATGCCCAGAGGCAAGCATCCCTAGCACCATTCCTGCCGTAACCCTCATTCCGCGAATGCATGGCTTCCCACCCATGATATTCGAATCGAAAGTTATGCCCGCTATTTCTGACATGTTCTTGCCACACGAATAAATATGCAATGGGTTCGTAAAGATGGAACCGAAAAAAGGGCGGCATTCCTGCCGCCCTTTCTTGAAAAGCTTAAAAGCTTACCAGCGTTTTCCGCCGCCACCGCCGCCTCCGCGACGATCTCCGCCGCCGCCGTAGCCGCCGCGACCGCCGCCGCCGCCACGCCGGTCACCGCCGCCGGAGCGCTGCTCCATCGGGCGTGCTTCGTTAACGGTGATGGTGCGTCCGCCGAGTTCGGCTTCATGCAGTTCCGCGATCGCCTTTTGGGCTGCCGCATCGTCGTTCATTTCGACGAAACCAAATCCCTTGCTACGTCCGGAATCGCGATCGGTAATTACTTTCGCGCTCGAAATTTCGCCGTAGCTGGAAAAGATTTGCTGGAGTTGGTCGTCATCCGTTTGATATGGAAGACCACCTACAAAGATTTTTGTCATTTAGAATGTTTTAGAATATATTGATGCATGATCCGCATCGTCGCCGATGCTTCTCACGCGGGAAGGCTTTCAAGAGGATGCGCCCGGGGAATGTCAAGGAAAGCAGAAGTAAAAGCAAAGCGAACTGGGAAAAACCAAGACGCAAGGGCTATTGACGCTGTTTGCAAAGACCAAAAATCTCTGAACTACAAGACCGAAAGCTGTGAATGTACGAACAGGCCCATCATGCTTTATGATGGCTCCTGTGGGGACTCTTTTATGAATCCCGTGCCTGCTTAACATGGATTCCGGCAATAAGTTCACGAAGAAAACATTATATTACTGTCATCAAATTGTCACCACGCTACCGGTCAACCGTGAGTTTAGCTCTGGAAACACCGCTCGAAGTGCGTAGAACAATGAAATAATCGCCATTTGCCAGCCCGGAAATTGGGCAATTAATGGATTGCGAACCAGCCGTTAATACTTCGCTCAGAATTTGACGGATCAGAACTCCGCGCAAATCGTAAATCGCCAGCGAACAATCCGTAGATGAAGATAATCCAAAGTTGATTCGGGCGTTCCCTTCCGCAGGATTTGGAACGACGGTCAACGGCACGCTGGAACTTGTATTTCCAGATGGAATCACTTCATCGCGTGCATTCAGCGCTGACGATGCAACATAGATCTTAAGAAAACCCGTTCGCAGATCGGCCCAGGCCGC
This sequence comes from Ignavibacteriota bacterium, assembly GCA_963776895.1. Classification (GTDB taxonomy): domain Bacteria; phylum Bacteroidota; class Ignavibacteria; order Palsa-1295; family Palsa-1295; genus PALSA-1295. The sequence goes on from CAVZOL010000010.1 coordinate 208,354, forward strand.
GAAGAGCGTATCGTGAAAGATCGTCCCGCTTAAAAAATCATTTCCAGGCCTGAACAGCGCTGGATTATAGGGCGAAGTAGAATCGCTCAGCCGCTGATTCTTCGACCATGTCATTCCGCCATCCGTCGATGAAGAAAAATAGGTATCGCTCGCCGACGCATACCCTGGCGAGGAACCGTTCCTGCGGTCGCGCCACACAATAGCGAGCGCGCCATTCGGGCCGAACATAGGCCAGACCATGTCCTGCACCACGCCGTTGCCGACCGGATCGTCATTGACGCGCGAGGTATCGTGCCAGGTCGCTCCTCCATCGAACGAAACGATCGCAAACACATCGTAATCGCCATCGCGCGCATCCGCCCACGCAAAGACGAGATGGTTCGGATTGGCCGGATCGGTGATAAGATGAAACCCTCCTTTAATGGAATCTTTCTCCGTCAGATCCTCGACCGGTTGGATCAGGAACGACCGCGAAAAACTCTGTCCGCCATCGTGGGATTGCGCCATAGCGAACCCTGCATTCTGTAAGGTAACGGCATATGGATATGCGATGGAAAGCGTGCCGTTACTTGCAACCGTTGGCGCGCCCATCGGAGCAGAAACTAAGGTCGCAGGATAATTCGTCGAATCCAGCACCGCTTCCGGCGACCAGGTGCTGCCACCATCGGTCGATCGCGTATAATACGTGTGATTCGGAAGCGGATGCCACGGTGCGGGTTTCGTGCAGATATAAAGGTTACCATTCGGAACCGAATTATCCACTACGATCCACGGCCGGTCGAGCGAAACGTCCGTGTCTTCCGATGCATCGATGGCCTTGACCGGAGCAGAGAAGGAACTCCCGCCATCGGTGGAACTAACCACAAAGACACCGCCATCGGTATTGGAACTATCCAAATAGTCTATATAACTGATAAAAAGTACGCCGTCGCCGCGCCATGCCATCGAAACATCCGCCGATTGCCACGCCGCATTCTGATGCGGAAGCGAGACCGTATCGCTCCAGGTCTGACCGCCATCCATCGTAGAACGCGTTTCGATCGTAACAGGATTGCCGATCAGCTTGAACGACATCCACGCCACCACCATATTCTGCGGATTCACCGGATTGAACGCCAGATACGGCTCGCCATCGAAGATAAGGCCCGTCGAAACTTCCTTATTTGCTGGCTGTGCAAAGGCCGCAAGCGGAAAGAGGAATAACAGAAGAAAAAGGATTCTTTTCATACTCGTTAAGATTCGCCTGGAAAAACAAAGTTTAATTCAAACAAATTTTCAACATCTCCCCCCCAGTTCATACTTCATAATGCTCCGCCGAGGGCGGACGTGTCCAACCCATTTTCGCCGGTTGCCCTCCCAAAATGTTTTTTTGCATGAGGAATTTATAAACTGTAGCTTTTTCGAGACAGCTTCCACCGCGATCTCGCAGAAAGCATAATTATATACTTTGTGTCCGGAAGCCCACTTCGCGTCCGCTTCTTCATTCTTTCTCAATGAGACCAGTGTCGTTTCCAAGCTGTTTTCGCCAGTTGTCTTTCAGCAATAGGTGCTTATTACGCGCAAACGCATTTGTTTTTCATGAACTCACGGAGTATTTCATCGACTTTTCATTAATTTTCGCATGACAACCATGTTCCCGATTTTTCAATGAACTTCCAAGCCCCTACTCTTAATTCTGAACTCTTAACTCAAAACTGATATGGGTGCCCATCAAAGCAAATGCTAATATACGCACTTTATTTCACGAATGCAAGCGATTCCTGAAAATAATGGAAAATATTCTTCTCAGTGCCGTCAGGCACGACAGCTTCGTAGCCCAGGGCGTCAGCCCTGGGGCATGCGGTTATTAAGAGCCATAAGTCCCGGAGGGACGACAGATTATTGCGATTTCCGAATGTGCCGTCCCGATGGGACTCTCGGCGCGTGTGGCTCGTTAACCCCGGACTCACGTCCGGGGCTACGAAGATGTCGTCCCTAACGGGACTTAATTTTTACCTTACTTTTCTGACACAAAAGCTGTTACCTTTCGATATTTCGCCGGTCTCCTGTGTATGAGGTATTTTAGAATATTGATCGTTCTCGCATGGGCCGGGAGCATGGCTGCTCTTGTTAGCCCCGCTCCCGTTTGCGCCCAAAGCAACCCGCCGTTCCAAAACCCCTCACTGGACAGCGATTGCTATTTCCCGCAAATCGGAGTGCCGGGCGAGATCGACACTCTTTACGGTAGTGTGGGCAGGCAGCTTTTGGGTGATCCGATCATTAAGAATATGGGAACGAAGCCAGACGGCAGTTATGGTAATATTCTTATTGGGAACCTTGTGCCACCTCCAAGCAGTATCTTTTTTCAGTACACACTCACGCAAGTCCCAACGGGGCCAGGATTTAATCTTCACCAAATGGTTCAGTATTTGCAAAAACTCAATGCGGAGAATGGGCAAACAAATCTTGGAGCGACGAACAGCCTCTCCAATGGCTTCATACTTGGGCATTTCCGCGATCAGCAACATCTCGACATTCTGGCAGGTACCCAAATCTATTGGGCAGACGATAATGGAAATTATGATTCGACCAGGTTTACAGTGCTCACCGAGAATATCCCCCTTGGAAACAGCGGGATACGCGGCGGCCCTATTCTGCCTTATTATGCCACCCATCTTACAAGTGACACGATCGATGACATTGTATTAAGCGCCTATACCGATAATACGGACACATTTCCTCCCTATGTTTCCCATGATACAGCATACGTGGTTTTATTCCGAGGCGGACAGCAGCTTTATGGGAAAGACACAGTGTCTGAAGATACTTCTGCTCTCCTATATCCCATGACACCAAATTCAGCGGATTTTCAGTACTGCACCCAAGCCGATTTTCGGGGCGTGGGGCGAGACGATTTGATCGTTTCTGACATTGGCACGAATCTCTGTTATTACAAGAATGATCCGCCATTCTCACTTTCGCAATTTGCACAAGCGGTTGCTAAGGATACTATTTTTGCTGAGTGGCAAAATCCGAGGCTTGCTAATGATGGGACAGGAGAGCAGACTTGGTTCACCATGCGGGCGCTTCCGAAAGCTGCCGGCGACCAATCGGTCGATTTCATTCCAGTGTGGGATACTGTTAATACGAATGGCAACGTATCCCCAGGTATCTTTATATTCCGAGGCGGATCAGATTTTGGCTCTCACCGAATTACGCTCGACAGTGCAGCGTTTGTGATTCCTCAGCCAAGCATTTTTTCGGATGACAACTGGCCTTATAACTTAGAAGATGCGGGCGATATGACGGGAACGGGAAACAACGTGTTACATGTGTGTGCTTATAATAGCGGTTATGCTTGGACTACGTTTTATGTGACTGGAAAGGCACTCAATGACAAAATCGATATATACATAGACCCTGGCAACTTCAGCGAAGGAACCTTCGGTGACACACTAACCGCTAATGCCGATTCGCTCGAAGATTTCTTGATGGGCGTGCCTACAGCCATTAATCCCCAGGGTACATTAGCACCGGGTGCATTATGGTTGCTATACGGATCAAGCCAAATCCCCGTTCACCTCAATCCAGAATTCTCGGATGTCAAAAGTATTCCACAAGAGAACGGCGCGGGACTTACTCTTGCTCCGAATCCGGCTCAATCGTGGAGTGTGGCAACGATTGTGTGGCCTGAAGCAGAAGATGCGGAATATGAAGTGTATAACATTTTAGGTAGTGTGGTGCAGTCTGGGCCAATTCGTTTGCTTGGCGGAGCCGAGCAGCAGCGGATTTATTTCCCAAATCTCGCATCGGGAGTGTATGTACTTATAATTCACGGTTCATTGAACGAGGCGCGGGCCAAGCTCGTGATTGCGCGATGAATTTTCAGGCGCGTGTAGAACAGGCTTTCAGCCTGTCCGCGAGCTTTTAGCTCGTCGCGTTTGCAATATTGCCGGGACTTGGAAGTCCACCCACAGGCTAAAAGCCTGTTCTACACGCGGCGATTCGGATTAGTGAGCGACCACCAACGCAGTCTGTTTCACCCCATCCGCGCTGTGGATCAGGCAGAAATACGTTCCATCGGGTACGCCATGCGCATCCCAAGTAAAGGAATGCTCCCCTGCCGCCATTTCACCATCGAAAAGCTGCGCGACTTGCTCCCCAAGCAGGTTCACAATGGTTACCCGTGCTGAACCTTGCTCCGGCACCGTAAATTGAATAGTGGCAGATTCGGAAAATGGATTGGGATATGTTTGCAGCGTAACGGCAGATAAGCTCGTTTCACCGACTCCCGCTGGCGTGGTTCCCACGCCGCCGAGTGAAATATCCAGCTCTTTAGCATCGGAAATAATGACAAGAGCGTCGAACTCAGCGCCCAATACTGTTGGCTTGAACGTAACAGCGAAGCTTACAGAGTCACCGGGTTGAACAATCACAGGCAATACACCGGTGTCGATCGTAAATGCTCCGCCTGGCGGAACGAATTGAATGGACGAGATGGTATCGGCTGCACTCCCGGTGTTCTGTAGCGTAAGCGCGAGCGTGGAATCCTTCCCAACTACCACATTCCCGAATGTAAGGGAGTTTGAAAGTGAAAGAAGCGCGTACGGCGACACCATTTCCGAAATGGGCCTTTTCCAAACCCCGGCATTGTTCGTGCCAGCATACAGAACATTCCCGATAAGAGCAAGCGACGTAACAGCGGTATCAGTCAAGCCCGTATTCACCGGTATCCACTTCGTCCCATTGGTGTTGAAGAAAAAGATACCGCTATTCGTCGCAGCGAAGAGATCCACAGTGCCCGAACTGTCCGTCGTTGCTGCAAGCGCAATGATGGTATCGTTCGGCAATCCGGAGGTATCGGCTATCCAATGAGTTCCATTGTCATTCGTAGAATAAACACCGCCGCCATTGGTTCCTACAAACAGTATTGGCGAGCTGGTGTTCTCGCTGCTCACGGCAAGCGAAGTGGCATTGCCAAAAGCAATTTCCCCTAAGCCAACTTCCGCCCAGGTCGTACCCTTGTCGGTCGAAAGAATAACGCCATCCGTGTAGGATCCTGCAAAAAGCAATGGTGAAGCAGTGTTTGCCCCGCTCACTGCGAGCGCCTGAATATAACTTCTTGCCAGGCCGTTTTGGACTGCGGTCCAGTTCGTGCCGTTGTTCGTGGAAAGAAAGATCCCACCCAGCGTTCCCGCAAAAAGCATCGGCGAAGGCGTGTTTCCACCGATCTCTGCCAGCGCCAGCACATCGGGACTTGTTAAGCCGCTCTTGATGGATGTCCAGCTTGTGCCCTGGTCGGTCGAAAGAAAAACTCCGTCGTCAGTTCCTGCAAAAACATCTGCCCCATTCATTAGTATGGTATGTACTTCCGTATTGATCGTGCTGGGAGACGCCGCATTCCAACGTGCGCCGTTATTCGTCGAGACAGAGACGCCGCTATCTGCGCTCCCTGCAAAAAGCAAAGGAGTGGATGTATTCGTATCGCCAACCGCCAGTGCGGTTACATCCGAGATCGGCAATCCGACGGCACTCCAGCTTGCGCCGCTGTTGGTCGAGAGATAAACGCCGCCATACGTTCCCGCAAGAAGCTTCACGGACGATCCACTCCCACCGATCGCGGAAAGTCTTTGCACATTCAGGTTTGTCAAGCCGGAATTGATCGCAACCCAGCTTGCACCATTATTCGTCGAGAGAAAAACGCCGCCCTCATACGTGCCAGCATAGATGTTGGTACCACTCGCTGCAAATGCTTCTATAATGTCATAATTCGTATCATGAGCAAGCGTATCAACCATAAATGGTAAACCTGCATTGACGGCGGCCCAGCTTGTACCACTGTTCGTCGAGAGAAAAACGCCTCCGCCATGGGTGGTAGTGAAGAGATTCGTGCCTATTGACGTAAGGGCATCAATATCGTAACGATTACCGTTCTTCGGCAAGCCCGTACTGGCCGAATCCCAGCTCACGCCATTGTTCGTCGATAGAAAAACACCAGCGTTTGTTCCAATAAAAAGATTCGATCCGCTCACAGCAATCGCAATGACATTGAGCCCAACAAACATTATCTCACTGCCGGGCGCCATCCAGCTTTGGCCGCTATCGGTGGAGAAATAAAAGCCTCCGGATGTCCCGGCAAAAAGAGTAGTGCCGCTCGCTGCCAAGGCAGTAACATCATCGTTACCTAAGCCGCTTTTGGCCGGAGCCCAGCTATCACCGCTGTCGGTTGAAACGAACACGCCAGTGCCTTCAGAACCGATAAAAAGATCGCTGCCGATGCTCGCCGTCGTGTTGAACGAGGGCGTGGAAGTGTCACGCGCCCAGCTTTCGCCGCTATCGCTGGAACGATACACACCTTCGCCATTCGATTCGGCAAACAGATTCGCGCCGATCCCGGCGAAGGATACAACGACACCGCCATACGGGCCGCTCGCTGCACCCATTGCGCCGGTGCGCTTGTGGAAACCGTTAAGAACAGAACGAAGCAGAAGAAACCAAATTTAGTATTCATGGGGAAATTTAAGATCATTCACTACTATAGAGACCCGTCAAAATGCAAAAGGTTACACTCCAAACATAAATTCTCAACAAAACTTGCAGAAAAGCAATTCGACCGTGAATTATTGCTAAAGAATGCCATCCCAAAAGATGGCCTCGTTCGATACCTTAAAAATCGAAGTCAGGATATTGTGTTGCGATGATTTGGTATTTTTTTTTAACCGGAAGGTAACTTTCAGGTAACATGACATTCCTAATTTTGTGAGCTAATAGGTTAATCTATCCAATTTTCCATACCCCTACAAAAACACATGAAAAAACTGTTACTTCCTTGTTTTCTTTCTGCAATATTCCTAATCGGATTCGCAGATTTCGCTAAAAATGCTAATGCACAAAGCACATCCACGCTTATTCACTACTGGTACTTTCCCGAATTCGCGACTCAGACCTACACCGAACCTAATGTACCATTCGTCTATGAGGATTATGACGTCAGTGGTGATACTTCAGTGGCTTATCTCGAATATTACCTTATTCCTGGAACATCAAATACGTTTGGATCGGGAAACGGCAGCGACAACCTCGATGGCGTAGCGTGCGTCGATAGCAGTGTAGCCGATGGCGGCAATGCTCGCAATGGTGTCGGACCCGACGGCTGGGCGCTCCGTGTCCGCAATCCAGTCGATTCGATCGAGCTTCGCTGGCACATGCCAACAACGGGCTATTCGAACCCCGTCATAACATACGCCCTCGAATCGTCGAGCACAACCAGCGGCGATTCGACACAAATCTATTCCTATAGTAACAACGGCGGAGCAACCTGGAACACCGCCGCCATCTGGGTCAATGGCGTGAGCGTTGACACGCTCGATGTGACCCAAACTCAATATCAAGGCTCATCATGGGGTCTCGTCGTGATCACCTTTGTTGGAGACGATTCCGTCAACAACAATCCCAACTTTATTTTCCGAATTACCTACCGCGGCAACACCGCGAAGGAGAGTGGCAATAACCGATTCGCCGATGTTACCATGGATGGCGGTGGCTCCGGTGGCAGTAAACCCCCGCCAGCAAAAGTAACGGTATCAGCCCCTGCCTCTGGGAACATTCTCGTTCCGGGTCAGCAGGTAACAGTCTCGTTTGCGACTCAAAATCTGGTTGACCAAGCTTGCACCATCCAATTTTCATCCAACGGTGGTACAAGCTGGTCACCTGTCGGTCAGGTGACTGGTACATCGTACGTTTGGACCGTTCCGGATGTCGCAACGGAGCAGGGCGAGATTGAAGTTACGGACTCCGGAGTATCAGGCACCAGCACACCGTTCGTTATTTATCCCATTACGCCTACAAACCTGATTGTGCATTACTGGGATTTTAACACCATCGGACAAGCATACCACATCCCGAATATTCCACCGCTACCGGCTGATTTCTCTGCAACTTCGCAACAAGGGACGATTATTTACGATACCTTACCTGGAACATCGAACTCGAATCTCGGCTATCTCGACAATGTCGATGGCGATACTACAACGGCTAATGACGATGCTCTCTTCGGGGAACCTGCCGGCCAGGCCCTTCGCGTTCGCAACCCAACCGATAGCATGGATCTTCGCTTCGTGATCCCTACGACGAACTACCAGGGAATCACGTTAAAATACTCTTTGCAATCATCGAGCCTGACCGGACCTCAACGCGAGTTTTTTGCGTATAATAGCCAGGGCTTCTGGACTTCAGCCGGGCTAACGGTCAACGGCGTTGTACAGGACTCCTTAGACGTTACCGATACACAGTATCAAGGAGCCGCGAACGGACAGTTTGGGCTGGTAACCATTGGGTTTGGCACCGAAACTTCAATGGATAACAATCCGAATTTCCAGTTCCGTATCACGTTCGGTGACACGGCTACCGGCGGAACGAGCGGCAATAACCGCATCGATAATTTCTCGGTTACAGCGCAGAGCCAGATCGTCAATAGCGTTAATGAGCCTGCGCAAGCAGATAATCAATTGCAACTCACTCCGAACCCTGCGACGGATTACGTTTCATTCGAGAATCCGTATTCATCCTCGGTAACGGTGTCGGTTCTTAACGTCTTAGGTCAGGAGGTTCTTCATTCGGATGGCAGCGCATCGTCGAATGTTGAACTGAATACTTCAACGCTGCCCGCAGGTACCTATTACATTCATGTACAGAACGTAACGAGCGGCGCCTCGCAAATAGCGAAGTTCGTAAAGCAATAGATTAGCAGTTGCGGTTCGTTTGGGAAAGTCCGCGCCGAACTTAGGGTAGCTCCTAACGGCGCGGACTTCTTATTTCTATTGAATGCCGACAGGTTGCACAGGCTCGTAACAGTTTCATATTATGGTCATAAAGTCACGATAATCCTGGCGTAATCGTGCAGCATTATATTTGGTATAATTTTCATAGCCCCTATGCGATAGGGGCTTTTCATTCAAACAATACTTAACCCCTTCAGATGAGACGATTTTTTCTTTTTGCATTTTTATCTTTTACGCTCCTTTCGATCTCGACCCGTTCGGAAGCGCAGGTTTTAATCAATTATTGGAATTTCAATAATTTTACTGCAACCGATACCTTCGGATCCGTTCACAACCCTATCCCATTGATCGATGCGGATTATTCAGCCATCAATACCACGAACGCTTACATGCTCTATACGTTCGATTCGGGCACGTCCGTTAAATCTGAAGATAGTTGCTGGATCGATGAGACGACCGGCTCGACCCTGAACGCTCAGCAAAGTGCGCCTGCCGGAAACTGTCTGCGCATTCGCAACCCATCGGACTTTACGGCACTCGAGTTTTTTATTCCGACCACGAATTTCAAGAATATTTCCGTTTCTTATGCCTTGCAATCGTCGAGCGCAAAGAGCGGTCAGGCGGTCGAAGCTTTCGCCTATAGTGTCGATAGTGGTGTGACCTGGAAAACCGCAAGCCTCACGGTAGATGGCGCGAACGTCGATACGCTGCTCGACACTGCTGCCGTTTACATCAACGGTTTTGGACTCGTTACGATCGGCTTTGGTTCCGACACAACGGTTAATAATAATACCAAGCTTGTGCTGAGGATCACATTTAAGAATTACGGTACAGGAGCTATTTCTGGAACGAGCGGAAACGCACGGCTTGACAATATCGCCGTGATGGGGGGCTATATCAAAACATCTATTATAGTACAGACTCCTGCGGCGGGCATTACCCTGTATGGCGGTCAACAACAGACCATATCGTACCTTACCGCAGGTGCAGTTTCAACTTCGCGAACCATATACTTTTCCACGGACTCCGGCCAAATATGGAAACCGATAGCATCCACCACACAAACTTCTTACATCTGGACGGCTCCTAATGCTAATTCTAATAATTGCTTTATCGAGGTCGTCGATTCTAACGGCATCACAGGGGTAAGCGGAAGATTCAGTATGCGCCCTCCCACCATTACCATCCTGCAGCCGACCGCAGGTGCAGCTTTTGTCGCGGGAAGTTCACAATTAATTTCGTATGAAACGTTCGGGGCCGTCACCGAACTCCGTGCGATCGATTTTTCCTCCGATTCCGGAATGACTTGGACAGAAATCGATATTTCCGGTCAGGACACCTTCACCTGGACGGTTCCAAGCGATAGTTCGCAAAACTGTTATATCCAGGTGATCGATGGGAATGGTTTTATCGGTGCCAGCGGGAAATTCACCATATTGGCGACTGCTCCGCCACCGCCAACTGCTCCACCGGGGCTGATTGACTATTGGAACTTTACTAATCTTACTCAGGCTGATACGGTTCCTAAAACCCCTCGCCTGAAAGCATTGTATTCTGCGATCGACACGAATGCTGCCACGATCACAGATACGCTCCAGCCGGGAACTTCGAAATACTATGTGGGATGGTTCGATAATGTTGCCGGAGATACGACCAACCATCAGCTTGGCGATACGTCGAAGGTAGCGCTCAGAGTGCGTAATCCCTCGGATAGCATGGAAGTAATGATGCGCATTCCATCGACAGGCTATAAGAATCTCTCGCTTCAGTATGGACTTGAGTCTTCAAGCACCAAGTCCGGCCAGCTTGTTGAATTTTTCGATTATAGCACGGATGGCGGCAACACCTGGAAAAGCAGTTCCCTTACGGTGCAAGGATTGGCGGTCGATACACTCAATGTTACCAACGCGATCTTTCAGGGTACAAGCTGGGGGCTTGTTACCGTTACATTCGGAAACGACACAACCGTTAACAACAACCCCAACTTAGTTCTTCGCGTTAGATTCCGTGGGAATACTACTGGAACAAGCGGTAACAACCGTATCGAGCATGTCACGTTGGAGGGCGTAGCGAGTTCAGCGCCACCACCACCGCCGCCGCCCCCAATTCCCGATTCCATTACCGTTTCTACGCCTGCTGCGGGAGATTCGCTGCTGTCGGGAACCCAACAAACGATCTCCTACACGGTCACGGCAACCACCAGCCATACGCGTACCATCCAATACTCTATCAACGGCGGCGATTCCTGGATCACCATTGCAACCGACACTGCGCTTACATATAGTTGGACGGTGCCTGCGACGCCTTCCACTAATGCTTTCGTCCGCGTCATGGATTCTACGGGTGTCTTTGGCATGATCGGGCCATTCACCATTCTCGTTCCCGGAACCGTCGATAGCGTCTGGCTTTCACCGCTGCCCGTGATTGCAGGATCGACCACGAATATTAATTGGACATCGTCCGGGTATCTCGGCAATTCGTTCCAGATCAATGTCTATTACGATGGTGTCACGCCTAACCTGCTCACAAACGGTGCGTCGGAAGCAAACGGCACCTACGCATGGTCGGTCCCGGCTGCAGAAGTCACGGGAGTATTTGTTCGAGTGACGTTTGCATCCGGTGCGACTGCGGCTTCCGCGCCATTTGATATCGTTGCGCCTGCCGCTGTTACGGATGGATCGAATACAACATCGAGTTTTGCGCTATGGCCCAATCCGCTTCAGACTCAAGCGACATGCCAATATGATCTTACCTCCTCCGAAAATGTAACGCTCTCGATCCACGATCTTGTGGGCCGTGAAGTAGAAAGCATTCAAGAAGGAACGCAAGGCGCAGGTGAGCATCAGATCGCGATCGCATGGCTCGCAACTACCGAATGGTGTTTATATGTACGAGCTGACAGCGGGCAGCGATCACTACCGAGGTCAACTCGTCATTCTCCGATAAAATTATAATACTAATGAAAAAGCCCATCCTGTCGGATGGGCTTTTTTATTTCACTGTTTTAGAAGCTTCTCTTACGGCCAGGTAATATCGGCAGAATCACGCACCGTTGTTGGGTAGGTCGAGGCAGACGAAGGATCGTTATAATTCGCACCGTACGTGCGTGCATATTCTTTCATCAACACTTTGCCGCTTTTCATAATGCTGATGACGACGAACCCGAAATTTTTGTAATTCCCCGCCGTAGTTTCTAACGTGCTTCCACCATTCCCAGAAATGATCATCCACGTGTGGCCAGTCGTTCCTTGCAATCTCTGATACACATGATTATGCGCGGTGATCATTGCCTCGACCTGATTAGTATTACACACATTCCAAAGCGAATCGCGATTACTAATGGTAAGCCCATCGGTCGTTCCATTATCCCAGGAGTACGCCGGCTTGTGCGCGATCACAAAAATATGCTTTTGTCCCGCTGCCCGTGCAGCAGCCATATCGGTAGCTGCCCAATTCACTGGAACCGTCGCATCCGCGCCAACGGGATCGCTGTTCAGCAATAGAATATGGGAATCCCGATAGTTGATCGAATATGAAAGCCGGCTTTGGTCGGTCTGAAGATGATCGGGCCCGCCAACGCCCGGACCGTTGTTGCCGGCAATATACTGCGACATATTACTCAGCCATGCTTGCTCAGCTTGTGGGAACGATACGCCATTTATCCATCCCTGCGTCTCATGGTTCCCAGGCGTAACATAAAGCTGCATACCCGCCGCCGCAACCGGTGACGCTTGATAATGCTGTATCCAGGCACGAAGCTCCTGCCCAACAACGGCGGAATCGACCGAGGCATTGGAGGATGAACCCTTCCCCAGCACGAGATCGCCACAGACAACGAGGAAATTCGGGCGAGGCGTTAGCGCGGCAATATCGGCGAACGTCCGGTCGAGTTGCGCGAGGTTTGCTGTGCTTGGAACGCCGGCTGTATCAGCCGCATCCAAGCGGTTACAACCAAAAACGGCGAAGGAATAAAGCACGGAATCCGTTGTCGTAGTGGTACCGCCGCCTTTGGTGGTATCGGTTGTGCCAGTCGGCCCGTTCGAAGGCGAATTCGAATGGCATCCGGTTCCCGCAAGCGCGGCAGAGAGGAGAATCGAGGCGAATGTTTTTTTCATGTGGTGTGAATACATTATGATATTAGAAATTTAGTCCTTCCATGTAATGTCCGCGGAATCGCGAACGGTGGTGGGATATTTGTCGGCAGGAGCATCGGCGGCATAGCCTTCGCTGGGAACATCATGCCCGTAACTTTTCAGAATGACCTTACCAGATCTCAGGATGCTGATAACCGTAAAACCGAAATATCTCTGATCAGCGGAAATATTTTTATTGAGCGGCGTACCACCATTTCCGGAAATGATCATCCAGCTCCCGTTGTGGTGTGGCTGAAATCGTGCATATTCGTGAACGTGCGATCCGATCATCGCTTCACAGTGGTTATCTTCCAGCGCAGACCAGAAATCGCTCCGATTTCCGGGCGCCATGCTCATGCTGCCATCAGCATTGAACGCAGGTTTATGACCGATCGCGAAAATATGCTTAGCCCCTTGTTTTCTCGCCGCTGCAATATCAGCCGCTATCCAGTGCGCCGGTACGTGAGATTCCTGCCCCGCGGGATCGGTATCCATCAGGATAAAATGCGTATCCCGGTAATTGAAGGAGTAAGTAAGGTGGCTTTGATCGGTAGCTAAACTATCGGGACCACCGGCGTTCGGGCCGTTATCGCCTTTGATAAGTGGCATCATGGTCTCGATCCAAATGTGTTCCGATAGCGGCGAGGCCACTTGCATATCGGCGCTGTCAACATCGGTTTCGTGATTGCCCGGAATCGCGATAAAATTGATTCCCGCCTTGACCACCGGAGATGCTTCGACGCTATCGCGCCAGATCGTGAATGCGCGCGCAAGCTTTGTGGTATCGTGCTCATAGCCGAATATTTCATCGCCATTGAAAAATACGTAGCTGGGTTTCTGATCGAGCTTCGCAATATCTGCAAGCTGCCGGTCAAGCTCGGCAAAATTTACTCCGCTCGGATTGGTTACCGAGTTCGTATCGGCTTTGTCCACGCGGCAATCGCCCAAGACAACGAAGGAATATTCCACCGGATCGTCAGCAGGTTTATTCGAGCATGCGCCGATTGCCCACGACATAAAAAGAGCAAGGATTGGGATGATTTTTTTATTTCGAAACATTTCTTTTGCGTCGATTTTATTGGAGATTAAGGCAGGTACTTTACCGGTTGCTCCGCAAACACAATTTTTTCGATGAACGATGTTACCGAATGATTAAATATGGAAGCAACAGCAGTCCCTTTACGAACGGAGTGATCGTGCGACTCGTTTTTGACTTGACCTGTAACCATATTCCGGAAGTTTTTCCAAGACGGAAGTGCATCGCAGAGTATGGACTTTTCGCTTATTTCATCCTTTTGCAATCTATTCACACGTTCATGAAATTCAAGAAGATTCTTGTCCTTACCGCCATGGCTTCGCTGCTGGCCGCCTGCTCGAAAAATTCCCCCACGGGAACCACTCCCGATACAACGGCAAAAACACCCACCCCGCCTCCAGATACAGCTTTAGCCATCGCTGTATGGGGCACCATCTCTCAGGATACCAACCCCAGTGCGTTCGCTCCTGCCGTTGAGGTTGCAAGGATCACAAATGATGCCGTGTCCAGCGCTTCTGGAATTGGAGCAAGCCGCTTTTATCCAGGCATGTTCTGGATCGAGAACGATCAGGGAGGTGGAACGCCATATATTTGGCTTTTTGATACTACGGGAACGAACCGTGCGGTTTTCAAAGTGACTGGTGCAAGCAACCGTGATTGGACGGATATGTCTGTCGCGCCTGGCCCAATTGCGGGTACAACCTATATTTACTTGGCCGATATCGGCGATAGCAAAGCGGATAATACCACCTCTTTTATTTATCGCTTTCCTGAACCACAGAACCCCCTTGATTCTGGTGTTCTGAGCGCTGTAACCACCATGGCTGATAAAATTACTTTCAAATACCCCAATGGTCCGCGTGACGCCGAGACCATTTTGGTCGATCCTCAATCGATGGATATTTACATTGTGGATAAGGGGGCAGCCGGAAATCTTTATGAACTTCCATATCCTCAAAGCACAGATACAGTCATCACCGCGAAGTGGCTGCTATCGAACATGGTACTCGGCGATTCACGCTCCGGCGGGATTGCTTCGGATCGTAGTTTCATGATGCTAAAGAGCTATCAACAATGTTATTTATGGAAGATCAGCCCTGGAGAATCCATTTTGAACGCGTTCCTCGCAACCCCCGTGACCGAACCCTTTAATGCTATCCTGGAACCTCAGGGCGAGGCGATGTGCCTCACGCCAAACGACAGTGCATACTGGACAACCAGCAAGTTCGATAATTTGACTTACGAGAGTCTCGACAGGTATTCGAGGAAATAAAATTATCTATCCATCGAAATCCTAAAAAGTTTGTTTTTGGGATACTTGATTTATCTCTTTTAAAATTAAAAACCCCGTGCGCAAAACGCACGGGTTTTTAATTGCATAAAAGTTAACTTGCTTTTAGTGTATGTTTCCAGAACCGTCTGTCTGATAGGCTCCGAAATCCTTGCCAAGTCCCGTCTGCTTTGCACCGTAGGGATTAGTAGCACTATAAATAGAGGTTACTTGACCGACGCCCGTGTATGGAATGGTTACACCCGCCGGAAGCGAAGCTTGTGGAGCCGTTGCGGTGTAAGCCGTTCCGATCGCTTTGGAGCCAGGAGCGAGATTGAAATTGCTGGAGAAATTTTCCGAGCGATCTGTGAAGCGTGTTGGGCTGCATATCTCGACGTTTTCAATCGGAGGCTGATTGGTAACCACCGAAGGATAGACAAAATCGGCTACTGGAACAGCGGTCGCAGGGCTGTACCCGACAAACATTGGATCAACCCCTCCGGATGCGGAAGGAGCGACATCATGCGGTTTGGGAACCTGGCAACTTACGCCGTCGTGCGGATAAACATTCGAGAATGCGGTTGAATCGTTCGCATAATACCAATTGTAATCGTAAAACGTATTCGCGGTATCGGCAACCGGATTATCTACTAAGCGGAAACCGGTAAAGCAATTAACAACGATGTTGTTATAGACAGTACCACGCGCACCCTGCTCGATATCGATCGATCCGGCGCGGCCTGTACCGACATAACGCCATCCGCAGGTTATGATGGTGTTGTTGTATATGTTCACGTTGGTTTCATACGGGGCCGTACCTTTGTTCGAAGTTTTTGGACCGTTCGTACAATTTCCGATATTCAGATTATAGGCAATATCACCCGTGGTCCCGGCTTTGCAATTCCATCCATCGCCGGAAGGATTCGCCGGACCACCAGAGCAGCATTCCATCACATTACGGAAAATGCTGACGCGCCCCGTAGCCACGCGAACCGGATCATCTGAAGAACCTGTAATCCAAGAATCTTCACAAATGAAGTTCGCATTCGGACTTTCGAAATAGATGACGTATGGACTCTTAGCGCTTCCAACTGCTGTTCCGGAACCACCAGCGAATTCAAGGTGGGTAAACTTCAGGATCAAGTCGCCAGAGGTAGCCGAGCATTGAATTCCGCCCCAAAGTCCAACGGTAAGATTGGCATACGTTTTCTGAGGTGGGCCACCTGGGTAATTTGGCCATACCGTGATGGTATTTGGCTGTGCAGCCGTACCATAACTGATGAGCGTACCAAACTGCTGAAACTCAGGATAGTAAGCAGGTCCGTTCATCACGATTACCGTGACTCCCGGCTGCATGAGCAACGTATCACCCGCCGGGATGATTACATCGCTATCCATGTAGTAGGTTTTGCCTTGAACCAGATAACCTGCCAACGCACCATGGAGAGTGTCGCTGGTAATCGGTTTACCAACCACCGGTGGTGGTTGAGAGACTGACGGACTGGTATTTGTGCTGCATGCAGCGAATAAAACAGACAGCATCAGCGCTGCCATAGCATGAGCGATCATGCGTGGATGTAGTAGTAGTTTTCGAGTTGTCATGATGATTTGTTGGTTAGTTTACAAAAATGAATGAACGGTCTTATATTTTGGGCTTACATTTTAAGCCGAATGCCCAGGATATAATTTCTATCATATAATTCCCTACGGACAAGTACATCCTGGCCGTCGGTTTGATAATTGATGTGCTGCACCTGGCCACCGATGACCGGATCTTCATACGCCTGATGGATCACTTCTTCCTCGGGCTGGTTTAGCAAGTTCGTTACTTTGAAATAGACCGAGAGATTGCCTACGATCTTCTGCTCACCGGAAACATCGAGCTGCAAAAAGCCAGTGGTCCACACATCGTTGTCATAATACGTGGATACTCCCACAATGGCTGGCCCAGTATAGACGGCACTAAGTTGCGCGTCGGTGCCGCTTTCGAAGTCCTTATAGAGCAACGAAAGATTCCCGATATTTTCAGATTGACCTTCGATCGGCCGCGTCTCTTGTACAGTGTCGGATGCGAAATTATTGTATTTAACTTTGGGCGTCGTGATCTGGGAATTCGTATAGGTATAATTTCCTGAAATTCCGAAATCGGAGAAGAATTTTCTGAAATCGAATTCAAAACCATAATTCGTTGCATCTCCAAGGTTTGCCGGAGCGTATTCTACGTTAGACCTGGACAAATTGTATGGTATATTCGATCGGGTCGTGAAGGCGCTTGTAAAACACTCCCGCCATGATCTGATCCAGTCCGCCGGGAAAATATTCCCACCGGAGGTCGAGGTTATTCGCGGTAGTCGGACGCAAGCTATCGTTGGAATATTCGGTATAGTCATCACCCTGAATACCATCATTCGGGATAACCTCGTAAAAATTCGGAAGGCTGACCGACCGAAAATACGAAAAACGCCAGTCCTGGTTTTCTGACGTTGCGTATTTTAACATGAAAGATGGCAAAAAGAAAAAGGGCATGCTGCTATCGGACCAAAGCACGGTTCCTGTTTTACCGGCAGTCGTAAGTCCATTTACTGCGCTTGTCCATCCAAACAGAGTATTTTCTAAACGCAACCCTCCCACGAAGGAAAAATTGCCAAGTCCAAATTTCCCTTGAGCGAACAGGGCTGTGGTATTCTGATAGGCGCTATAATTCAGAGGGTTCTCCGGCGTACCTTCCAGCGATGTGTTCTTTACTGTGAACGTGTCGATATTGAAGTTCCCATTGTAGATCTGATCGGAATTTCCGTTATCGGGCTCGATGAGGTATTCATCATAGGATGCCGATCGAATTTTGGAACGATACATGCCGCCATAGGTGAACTCCACGGGATCGCCAAATACATCTTCTGTGGATTTGAGGTTTAGATAGGCGGCCCGGTCCTGATCGGTACTGCTTGTCCAGTAGCGATTGTTATCGGCTTGAATGTATTCCGGGCCGACGGTGGTTTTGTATTGCGTCACACCCCCAATATGGCTAATAGAGTCGCCGGTAACCGCTTCCAGCGCGCTGAAATCGGTCTGATCCGGCATGTTGAGTGTTGCAACGGAATAGACAAGATGCCAGTCTGCTTCAAGGTCTTTCCCAAATATCTTGTCCTGACCGCTCAAGGTCACGTTGCCAATCCCCTGGTTTTCGTGTGTTGTTCGAATATCCTGGGTGACCTCATCGTCTATTGGCCAACTCCCTTTACCATCGAGGGTGTCCCATGCATTGCGAACCTCATTAGTAGTAAGGCTGGCATACATGCCAAAAAGCTGGAAGGTGTTATCGTCATCAGCTCAATAATCCATGTTGGTCATTCCCCCGATGCGAGTCAGTTGTGTACTATACTGCCGCACATCGAAGTCATCGAATCCAGGTGCGTTCGTTTGCTGGTTGATATTGGTTTCGAAAAAAAGCGTGTTCGCCCCGCGGTACGAATTCTGATAACTTCCCGCCGCAATGATGCCAAATTTATCATCGTCATAGCGATTGCCAATGACAGCAGAATAATATTGCTGCGGCAAAGAATTGACTTGTTGAGTCGTCCAAACGCTGTTCGGGAAATTGGCCGGAGTCGCTACATACGATGGGCCATTCAGAATTCGTGGCGACTCATTGAGATCAGGAGTGAATGTTTCGAATTTCTGCCCGGTGAAAAATAGTCCGTCGTAGCCGGACCCTACTTGCAAAGAAAAGATCGGGTGATCAGGCGCTTCCTTCATTTTGAGATTCATCACGCCCCCGATCGCGTCGCCCTCCATGGATGGAAGCAAGGTTTTATATACCTGCACTTGATCGACAAGCTCCGAAGGGAAAATATCGAGCGGGACATATCGGTCTTTAGGATCAGGGCTTGGAATTTTTATATCGTCAATCGTGGTATAATTATAACGCTTATCCATGCCGCGAATGATGGCGTATTGTGCATCGCCAGTCCCGGTCGTCCGCGTCATTGTGACACCCGAAAGCCGTTGTGAAACATCCGCCACGTCGAGATCGGGCGAGATTTCAATGCTTCTTGCGGAAACAGCATTGATCAGATTGTCGGAGTTTCGCATTGTGATAAGCGCGCTCTCGTCGCTACCGTTTTCCGCCTTGCTGCTGACGGTTACTTGCTTGACACTCCGCTGGAGCGCAACATCTAAGGTTTGGCGCCCTTCGGTCACCGTGATCTTCACCAGCGTGTCGAGATAGCTTACATAAGAAATTTTCAGCGTGTAATCGCCGGGATCGAGTGTTAATTTATAGCTGCCGTCGAAGCCTGAAATCGCACCCTTTCGCGTGCCAACGACCGCGATTCGCGCTCCCGGCAGCGGCTCATTTGACGTGGCATCCGAGATCTTGCCGGTAAGAAGACCCGATTTCGCTTTCGCAAAAAGCATCGACGGCGATGCAAAAGTGGATGTATATAATAACAATAGCAATATTATATTGCGAGGCCGCAAAAAAATCATGAAACGGGCTGGGAAGATAGAAGGTAATAGTCGCCTGTATAGCTATACATTGAAAAAGGCCGCATAGCGAATGCCTGCAAGAAACATTTTGCTACTCACAGCTTCAGTGCAAAAATAGAAAAGACATATTTTGCAATCGTTACTCATTTATCACTCAGCCGTTAACAAATTGTTGCCAAAAGAGAAATGTCTAAAGCCGTGAACAAGTCGATGTCCTGCTCCCAACGATTCTTCTTTTATTCAGTGTTTGACACGAAACCCACAACAAAGTGTCTCTATGAATAGTAAACATCGCTATCCTGCATTGTGCCACCTGTCCGATTTTGGGAAACGATCTGTCCGATTATAGGAATTTGATCTAACCGAAAAAAATCGTTGTATCTTTGTATTTGTGCTTCAAGCTATTTTCATCGGTAATGCGAAATATTAGGTTTTAGGAAATCGCTTGAACGTCATTAAACTGCGCTAATTCGCTCACAGCGATGTATTGCGAATCGACGCAAATTGTCGAGCTTCCCCTTCGGCAATAAGCGGATTTCACTGCAGGAGTGGTACTCCTGCCGGGAATAATTTTTTTTACACTCTATTTATACGAAGCTATGATCAGACATCTTACCATGGCCATGGTGGCCTTACTGATATTGGCGTCAATTCTGAGCATGTCCGTGCGGAATTGCTACGCGCAAACGCAGCAGAATCCGGATATTCCGCATGTGATCAGTTATCAGGGATTGCTCACAACCGGAACAGGTCAGCCGGTTCCGAACGGTACACATGTTGTAACCGTCCGATTTTATTCGGATTCGCAAGGCAATGCCCCAGCGATATGGGAAGATAACTTCAGTGTAACGACGAACAGCGGGGTCTTTTCCATTCTTCTCGGCTCGCAAGCCCCGTTGCCATCGGCAGCCGCGATGAGCCAGCCATTATGGGTGGGGATCGCTGTGGATAGCGTGGAACTTCATCAGCTTTCGCAGCTTACCGCCTCGCCGTATGCGATGACCGTCGCGAACGGAGCCATCACCAGCGAGAAAATGGGTACGAATTATGTCGGCTCCATCTCCGTGAATGGAACAAAGATAACCGGCAAGGGATCGGACGTAAATCTCATGGCCGGGCAAGGACTTACGTTAAGTTACGATTCCATCTCCAACGCGCTGTGGTTAAGCGCTTCTGGAAGCGGAACTTCGGGCAAAGG
Source organism: Ignavibacteriota bacterium (assembly GCA_963776895.1). Classification (GTDB taxonomy): domain Bacteria; phylum Bacteroidota; class Ignavibacteria; order Palsa-1295; family Palsa-1295; genus PALSA-1295. The sequence continues at coordinate 229,238 of CAVZOL010000010.1, forward strand.
TGGGATGCAAACGTTGACCCTCAACCCCTATATTAATAACCAAACTACTCTCGAAACCGGCGCAAGTTTTGATATTGATGGCAGCGCCGGGATCGGCACGACACTTACCGTTGGCGGCGCCTCGACTTTTAATGGTATATCGACGTTTAATAATAATGTAAGCATTACCGGCACGCATACCCTGAATGTTGGCGGTTCCCTCACCGTAGCTGGCGCTCAGACGACCAGCGGCGCCCTCAGTGTTGGAGGTGCTGGAAGTATTGGCGGCGCTCTTAGTGTAGGAGGAGCACAAACTGTTGGCGGCGCTCTAAGCGTCGGTGGCGGCGCGACCGTTGGTGGGAATGCCTCCATCGGTGGAAATGCTACAGTCGGTGGAAATGCTTCTGTGGGTGGAAATCAATCGGTGGGCGGAAATCTCACCGTCACAGGTACGACAACTCCCAAATTATCGACCGCGAGCGGCAATTCCACAATGGTCGTTACGAACGCGCAAGGCGCGCTTTCGACCGGCCCCACTTGGAATAGTACCAGTAACACGATCACGGGCAACGTAAGCGGAACTGCTGCGAGCGCTACCAACTTTACCGGGAATCTTGCCGGCGATGTAACAGGCACACAGGGCGCTACGACCGTTGGAAAGTTGCAAGGCAAGAGCATTGCGACCACTGCTCCGACAAACGGGCAATTCCTTATTTGGAACTCGACCAACAATGAATATCAACCTGGAACTGTTCCAGGCGTAGCTGGCCCAACAGGACCTACTGGTCCAACCGGTCCAACGGGACCAACCGGTGCGACGGGTCCTGCTGGCCCGTCTATCCCATCGACAGACAACACGCAAAATATCGGTTCCCCATCTGACCGTTGGAGCAATCTGTATCTTGGCGGCTCGATCTATCCAAACCTCGCCGCAGGACTGGTCAAGAGCAATGGCCCTGGGAATGCGCTCTCAATTGCCACGGCAGGAACGGATTATCAATCCCCGCTCACCTTCACGAATGGCCTGACGAATAATTCTGGGGTTGTTTCAAATACCGGAGTGCTGTCCTTCAATGGCCGAACAGGTGCCGTCACACCTGCAAGCAGTGACTACTCATCGTTCTACGATGCCTCCGGCGCGGCTGCCGGAGTTCAGAACAATCTGAACACGGAAACGACACGCGCAGAATCTGCGGAAGCAACAAAACTGCCTCTCGGAGGTGGAACAATGTCGGGTACCATTAATATGAATTCCCATTCGATCACGAATTTGCCAGATCCCACTAACCCCCAGGATGCGGCAACGAAGCATTATGTCGATAATGCGACCAGCTCAAACGTGAGCGCGGCAATCAGCGGAACGAGCAATTATGTCGCCAAATTTACAAGCGCCAATGCTATTGGGAACTCTCTGATCTTCGACAACGGAACGAACGTTGGTATCGGCACGGCATCCCCAACTGTTGCGCTTGACGTCAATGGTGATATACATGCCTCGGGTGTGATCCATTCCGGAGAAAGTATTATCATAAATGGAGCTTCGACTCCCCGAACCATTACCGGGGATCTCACAACCGAAATAACCACCACGGGCTCGTCCTCGGACATTTTGCTGAATCCGGGTTCAGGAAAAGTTGGAGTGAACGTCAGCGCAGAGAGCACACCGGACTCCTCGCTCGAGGATGTCGGTAGCCTCCACGTTACCGGAAATACACGAATTGATGGTAATTTAAGCGTCGGCGCTGTTATTTCAGAGGATACCGTTAAAGCAAATAATGTAGTGCCAATCACCGATCTGGGTGGCTCGCTCGGAACCCCTAAGAAACGTTACCAAACGCTGTATCTTGGACCGAACTCTCTCGTAATGACAGGCGAGAGCAATCAGACAACATTTTCAGTCGATCCGGATTCCGGTCTCACGATCACGACTACCGACTCGGTTAATGACTCGCTTACAGCTTCGACAACCACAATTTCTCCGAGCGGGACTTTGAGTACTTCCGGAGTTGTGACGGACAGTGTCACCACATCGTCTATTCTGCCCTCCGATACCGGGGCAACCATCGGCTCCCCCGGTGCTGGCAATGGGTTTTCTACTCTTTATCTTGGTCCAAACTCGTTGGTGATGACCGGCGAGAGCAATCAGACTACCTTTTCCATTAATCCAGACTCCGGTCTGCACCATTGTATCCACCGATACCGTCGGCAATACGCCGATGGCAGCGACCACTACCATCGATCCAACAGGAACATTAAGCACCGCCGGCGTCGATGTGGATACCCTTACATCTGCATCACTTGTAACCGATAGTATCACGACATCTTCCATAATGGCGTCTACGGTCCAGACGGACAGTGTCACCACATCGTCTATTGTGCCCTCCGATACCGGGGCAACCATCGGCTCCCCCGGTGCTGGCAATGGGTTTTCTACCTTTATCTTGGTCCAAACTCGTTGGTGATGACCGGCGAGAGCAATCAAACTACTTTTTCCATCAATCCGGATTCCGGGCTGACCATTGTATCCACCGATACCGTCGGCAATACGCCGATGGCGGCAACGACCACCATCGATCCAACAGGAACATTAAGCACTGCCGGCGTCGATGTGGACACGCTTTACCTCCGCATCGCTTGTCACCGATAGTATCACAACATCCTCCGTAATGTCGTCCACTGTCGAGACAGACACTGTCACTGCTTCCTCGATTACTCCGGCCAGATACTGGAGCGACTCTTGGTGCACCTGGTGTCGGCAACGGGTTTTCTACTCTTTATCTTGGTCCAAACTCGCTGGTGATGACCGGCGAGAGCAATCAAACCACGTTTTCCATTGATACTGTAAATGGTCTTTCGATTGTCACAACGGATACGCTTAATAGTACTCCTATCGCATCGACAACTACGATATCCCCGGCGGGAGATGTCTCGGCAGGAGGAACTGTCACGGCTGGGAACGATATAGAAGCGCCCAATGGGGTTATCGAGTCAGGCAATACCATTCTGATCGATGGAAGAAGCATTCCACGCACCCTCTATAGTGACGATGCCTTAAATATTTATTCGGGCGATGGAGATATTACGATCAATCCCACCGGAAACGTTGGGATCAATCTGAATGAGACTTCCAGCCCGCCGACACAAACACTCGATGTGAACGGTACCGTCCGCATCAGATCTTTCCTCTGCAATAACGATGATAATGTGGTAACTGCAGACGCGAATGGCGATCTTAGCGCGCGCTCTGCTACGAGCCTTGTAAGCTCCATTCCGGCATCGAACGGCCTCACCAACAGCTCCGGCACCATTGTATTGGGCGGGGATCTTTCCGGCAATACGGATATTCCACTTGCAGGCTATAATCTGACATTCAGCGGTCGGGAATGTGGGAATTGGCACACACGCCCTTCCACTGCGCTTCAGGTCAATGGAACGGTCACCGCGACCCACTTCGTGGGCGATGGCAGCGGGCTTACCGGCGTGCTTTCGGTGTATGATCTCCCCGACGGAACAACGAACGGAGACCCGCTCGTGTGGAACTCCTCAGATACCCACTGGGAAGACGATGGCCCGCTTGCGGAGGTTAATGGCGGAACCAATCAAACAGGCTATACGACCGGCGACATCTCTATGCTTCTGGAACCAATACCCTTGCGAAGCTCGCAATCGGCTCTTCGAATCAGGTACTGACGTTGTAGATGGCGTACCCACCTGGGGCAATGCCGGTGGCGCTGGAACCGTAACTTCCGTCGATGGATCTGGCGGTTCGACCGGCCTTACGCTTAGCGGCGGACCGATCACGGGGTCTGGCACACTTACGCTTGGTGGAACGCTCAGCATTGCCAATGGCGGTACGGAGCGACCGACAAGGCGACGCGCCATCGCACTGCTCCCATCGCCGCTGGTCGCTGGGCGAGTTCTGACGAACGATGGAACGAATGTATACCTGGGAGTCCGTTTCCGGAGCATTCATCGACAACGGAACATCGCAGCAAGCAAGCGCGAACTTCAACATTAGCGGCAATGGCATTTTAGGAGGGAATATGGTGCTTGCAGGTTCCCTTCTCGACTCCGGCTCCACAGCGGGAACTCCCACTTCCGGCGCAGGCCATCGCATGATGTTCGTGCCATCCCTTGGCGCGTTCCGTGCCGGTGCCGTGGACGGAACACAATGGGACAACAGCAATATCGGGCTTTATTCCTTTGCTGCCGGCTTTGATACGAAAGCCTCCGGAGAATCCTCGACGGCGATCGGCGTATCCAGCCTTGCGACTAATTCCTATACCCTCGCCATCGGTACTTCTAATACGGCCAGCGGATATTCCGCAATGGCTCTGGGAACCTCCGATGTTGCAAGCTGGCAATTATACGCTTGCCCTCGGGTATGAGGCCACCGCCGATTCCAACGGTTCCTTCGTCTATGGCGATGGAAGCGCGAATACGGTTAGCGATACCAGCAATGAGTTTATGGCGCGCGCTTCGCATGGTTATAAATTGTTCGACGACGCAACCACGAATCCTGCGCTGACGCTTCGTGGAGGGAATCTCGCCGTTACCGGTACCGTCTCTGCAACAGGTCTTTCTGCGCAAGATACCCTCGTTGTTGGCAGCCCCTCGCAAAGTGGAACGTTTATTCTCTACGATAACCCTCTGCATAATGCCGCAGTACTGACCGTTGCTTCATTGGCATCCAACCGCAATTACACGATTCCTGACGCCGGAGCGAACGCCGGATTCGTGATGGATCAGGGTTCCCAGACAATTGCCGGAGCTAAGTTGTTTTCTTCGGCCGTGAATACCAGTTCACAGTATGAAATCGGCGGCACGACGGTTCTGGCCTATAACAGTGGCAGTTCCGTACTTTCGGTCGGGCCTTCTACAACAACGGCTGGTACGAATAGCACTTACTTCGGTGCGAGTGTCGGTAATAGTTCATCCGGAGATGCCAACGTTGGCGTCGGAAATGGTATCTCGGTCGGCCCCCATGCCGGCGCTGGTGACGATAATACGTTCGTCGGATCGACGGCTGGATATAATTCCTCCGGAAGCAACAACACGGCCCTCGGATTTTTGGCTGGAAGCCAGAATTCCGGACACGATAATACCTATCTTGGTTATTATTCCGGTCATCAGTTTTCGGGTTCTTCGTTCACAGCGGGCAACTACAATATTTACCTTGGAGAGAACACCGGAACAGCCAATACGACGGGTTCCAACAACACGTTCGTCGGTAATTCTGCCGATGCTACAGGTAACTATACCAATGCTACCGCGCTCGGCAATGGCGCTGTTGTTACAGCAAGCAACACCATCCAGCTTGGCAATGGCAGCGTGACGCTGGTCAATACATCCGGCGCGATCAATGGAGCCTCATATCAGATCGGTGGGAGCACGGTACTGACCAACGCTGGCACACAGAATATTTTCGTCGGCGCAGGAGCGGGCACGAACAACACGAGCGGCACTGAAAACACTGCGACTGGATCGGACGCGTTAAATGCGAATTCGTCCGGCAGCGATAATACAGCGACCGGTTGGAACGCCCTTGCTAACAATAACACGGGCGTCAATAATACTGCGATTGGTCAGCAGACTTTGACTGCCAATACGTCCGGCGGTTCTAACACGGCTCTCGGCGCTGGCGCGATGCAGCAGAACATAACGGGTACTCATAATTCTGCAACAGGACAAGGTGCATTATACGCGAATACCGCCGGCAACGATAATACCTCCAATGGCATGAACTCCTTGTACAATACGACGGGAGCCAATAATACCGCTGTGGGATTTTCGGCTGGAGAGACGAATAGCACGGGAACGAATAACACGTTCCTCGGATATGCCGCCGATGCTTCTTCGGGCGCGCTGACGAACGCTACCGCGATCGGCAATGGCGCAACCGTCACGGCCAGCAACACCATCCAGCTTGGGAACTCGAGTGTGACGACAGTCAATACTTCGGGCGCATTGAGCATTGGCGGCGCGCTCAATCTGAATTCACACCAGATCAACAATGTCACCGATCCGACCAACGCGCAGGACGCAGCGACGAAAAATTATGTGGACGCGGCGGCTGGGAACTACATTGCGAATAGCAATTCTGTTCAAAGCGGAGCGAATTTCGCCATCGGCGGAAGCGGCTTTGCGCAGGGCACTCTTATGGGTATTCAGGGTGTCAGCACTAATTACGGTTTTGAAATAGGCGGCCTTGGACCGGCATATCTCGTGCTCACGGCTTTTGGCACCGGGAATATATTTGTAGGCAGCGGAGCAGATGCCAGCCTCAATGGCGGCCAGCAGAACACCGCGCTCGGAGTCGATGCACTCACCAACAATGGAACCGGTTCGAGCAATACCAGCGTCGGTTACAACACCATGCACACGAACTCGACGGGGAGTAACAACACGGTCGTTGGTTTCAACGCGGATGTTTCCACCGATGGCCTGACAAACGCGACCGCCATTGGCAATGGCGCGACCGTTGCCGCCAGCAACACCATTCAGCTTGGCAATAGCAGCGTGACGTTGGTCAATACCTCCGGCGCGGTCAATGGCGCTTCGTATCAGATCGGTGGAAGCACCGTGCTGACCAATGCCGGAACGAATAATATTTTCGTCGGCGCTAGCGCAGGTGCGGTTAATACTGCGACCGATAACGCAGCCGTTGGCGCAAGCGCCATGGCAGTTAATACCACCGGTACCTGGAACACGGCTGTTGGGTCCAATGCACTTGCAGCCAATACAACAGCCAGTGGAAATACGGCTATGGGTTATCACGCGCTCGCTCAAAGTACGACCGGAACCGGAAGCAATGCTGCTTTTGGAGAGAATGCTCTGGCATTTAATACGACCGGTGGCGCTAACACTGCTGTCGGCGCGGCGGCACTTTACCAGAACAGGACTGGCACGGATAACACTGCCGTGGGACTCAATGCCCTTTCCGCGACGACCGGCTCCGGCAATACCGGTATTGGCTGGCAGGCCCTTATATCGAACACGACAGGTAGTAACAATACGGCAATTGGTATCGAAGCGGATGTCGCGTCCGGTAGCCTTACGAATGCAACCGTTATAGGATATAACGCGACGGTTGCGGCCAGCAATACCATTCAGCTTGGCAATAGCAGCATAACATTGGTGAATACTTCCGGCGCTATCAATGGCGCTTCCTACCAGATCGGCGGCACGACCGTGCTCGCGTATGGCAATCAAAACTTTTTTGCCGGCCCGCAAGTCGGATCGAGCGCAACGGGCGTGTGGAATACCGGTCTCGGAATTCAGGCGCTGCAATCACTCACATCTGCGCACGGAAACACGGCGGCTGGCTTGGGAGCGTTGAATGCCGACACAAGCGGCAATTCGAATGCGGCATTTGGATATCAAGCCCTTTTTGTAAATCTTTCGGGCAATAAGAATGATGGATTCGGTGAGCAGGCGCTGTTCCACACAACGACCGGCTCGAACAACTCGGCTGTCGGTGAGCAATCGTTATATGCGAACACGACGGGCGGCAACAATACGGCTATCGGTTACCAGGCGTTGCAATCGAATACGACTGGCGGCAACAACACTGCCGTTGGATATCAGGCCGACGTCGCTTCGAATAACCTTACGAATGCAACGGCCATCGGTAATGGAGCTGTAGTTTCTGCGAGTAATACCATCCAGCTTGGCAATGCGGGTGTGACGAATGTCAATACTTCCGGCGGGATAACTGCCGGTGGTGCTGGATCGTTTGGCGGCGCTCTCAATATGAATTCCCACGCGATCAATAACGTCACCGATCCAACGAACGCGCAGGATGCGGCAACGAAGAACTATGTCGATACACATGCTTCCGGTTGGGGACTTACAGGCAACAGCGGCACCAACCCAGCCGTCGATTTTATTGGAACTTCCGATTCGACCGATTTGCATTTCCGCGTTAATGGTCAGCCTGCCGGCGTGGTAGAAGTAAACCGCGTTGCGCCGAATGTGGGACTTGGCATTGGCGTCTTAGCCAATAACGATACCGCCTATAACTCTGCTAACTCGAACGTTGGGATGGGGTGGTACGCTCTCAATGAAAATACCGAGGGTAGCGACAATACGGGACTCGGGTGGGGTGCGCTCCAACAAAACACCACCGGAGGCGACAACACCGCAACCGGGAATGCAACTATGACCAACAATAGTACGGGCGCCCAAAACACCGCTTTAGGCTCTCTTGCACTTGAAACGAACACGACAGGCAATGACAATACCGCGATCGGATACGGTGCCGATATGGCATCCGATACGCTCACGAATGCAACGTCCATCGGCGCAAATGCGATCGTTGGCGAAAGCAATGCGCTTGTCCTCGGTGGCACTGGCGCAAATGCCGTCAAGGTCGGCATCGGCACAACCACCCCGGTTGCTAATCTCGAAATTGCGCATCAATCTGGTAATACAAGTTTGCAGGTAGATGGGGAAGACGTCGTCGGCGCAGACTATCCGTCAGAGATCATTTCGAACTCCTCCGGCCTGACCTTCGGCCCAAATACCGGCCAAACGCTCGGAAGGATGCTTCGTTTGCAAGACCTGAACCAAGGAACATTCTACGATCAAGGTATCGATGGAACCGATTCGTATTTCCTTGAGGTCGGGAACTCCAATCAGGAAAGTTTTGTGATGAATCCCAATGGCTATATCGGCGTTAACACGACCACGACCTACGCACCGTTCGATGTGCTTCAAACCGGAGGTCAAGATGTGTTGCTCGGCGGTGGAAACAATACCGGATCAGAGATCAAGTTGCTCTCCTCTGGATATGGTCACTTCTCTATCTATAATTACCAGGGCATACTTACGTTTGCAAATACGGGTGGTGAATCCCAAACCAACACGCCCGGTAATAGCCTCATGACGATCGATGGCAGTGGCGATGTCACTGTTTCCGGCACGACTACTTCCGGGTACTTCGTTGGCGATGGTTCACAGCTCACGAACGTGTCTGCTTCGCTGACGCTCCCCTATTCTGCAGAGCAATACAATACGACCGACCTCTTCCAGATCCGCAACGTTGACGACGGTGATAACACCGCCAACGCGATCGAAGGCGATGCCGTCAATGGCAATGGCGTGGTCGCGACCTCCTACAATGGGGCTGGTCTTTCCGCGTCTTCCGTGGGTGGCGATGCTATCCAAGCCACTGCAAACTTTGGCAATTCCTTGACCGCGAACGGGAACATTGCTCTTCTCAGTGGTAATATGTTCCTCGCATCAGCTGGTCAGATTCAGTTCTCGGATTCTACTGCGAACTATCTTACCACATTTAATTCAGCCACGCAGTCAGCGAACATTAGTTACGTACTGCCCGCATCGCAAGGTGGTGCCAATACCGTTCTCACCAACGATGGGAGCGGCAACCTTAGCTGGGGTGCAGGCGGCGGCGGTTTGAATCTGCCTTATGCTCAGACCTCTTCGAATGACGGTCCGCTCTTCCAAATCGGTAATACCGATGGGAATGATCTGGTTACCTATTCCATCGAAGGCGATGTCATCAATGGCTATGGCGTGATTGGAAAAGCATCGGGCCAATATGGGAATGGCGTCTATGGATTATCAGGATCTGGCGGCGGCGATTCGAGCGGCGTGGTAGCCGAAGGCGTAGCATCTGCGGTTGGACTAACTGCGAGATCGGTCGACGGCGATGCCATCGACGCCACTGTATTCGACCCAGGCGGTTCTGGGAATGGCTTGGTTGCCACGACGAATGGTTCCGGCGATGCCATCGATGCAACCGCGACTGGAAGTGGAATCGGACTCAATGCCAACTCTGACGGCAGCGGATATGCCATTAATGCTTCTGCGAACGGAAGCAATTCTGCAATTTTTGCTCAATCCGAAAACGCGACTGCGATCTTCGCATCTGCAACCACGAACGATGGCGTGGATGGCGTTACCAATGATGTCAACGGCTACGGAGTCCATGGCTTCAATAACAATGGCGGTGTCGGCGTACAGGGAAATAATACCGCAAACGCCGCTGGTGTCGAAGGCGAAAACAGCAGCACAGGCCCTGGCGTCCTCGCACAAAATGATGGATCTGGGCCGGGCCTGAATGCCGTGTCAAATGGCACTGGCGATGCAATCGATGCAACCACGAGCAGTAATGGCTCTGCCGTTTTCGGCAATAACAGTGGGAATGGAACAGCACTTACAGCACAATCCTCGGGCGGAGAAGCCATCGCTGCGAATGCGTCTGGCAACCAACCCGTAATCGTCGCGCAAGCAAACGGCAATGGCGATGCCCTCCAACTGTTTGCCTTTGGTTCAGGAAATGTAATGACAGGCTATGGCAATGTCGCAGTCACAGGCACGATCTCCGCTGGAAGCTCTAACAATATCATCATTGATGGCAACGCGAATGACCGTACCATTACCTCCGATCAGTGGATCGATATTGTAACAGATAATGGCGATGTGGAATTGAATCCGGCCAGCAACGTAGTCCACGCTGGCGGTCCATCCAATACTGCCAATATTTATGCTCATTCTTTCTATGGCGATGGAAGCAATCTTACGAATGTAACAGCCGGCAATACCAGCGAGTTGGAAGCACAGACGTGGGAAGCTCCGGGGACGATCGGCAGCACAACGCCGAACACCGGTGCGTTTACCACGCTGACATCGATCGGGAACGCCAATATTAATAGCGCAGGCGGTAGCAATACCAATATCGGCAACGAAACAGGAACGCTCGCCATCACAGGCCCCGTCACAAATACCTACACGACCAACGGCAATCAGGGGCCGTATATCGCCATCAATGAGACCGCGACCAATAATTACGATCAGACCATCGACAACTCGGCAATCACCGGAATGAAAATCACGGCCACGGAAGGTGAAGGCGGCGATGACGAAGCGCTTGGCGCATGGTTCGTGGCGGTCGGTACGACGACGGGTGGCCCGGCAACAGCCGCGCGGTTCAATGCCTCCGGCAGCAATCAAACCAATACGGCTATCGATGTTACCGCCGGCAACGTTGCCGTGGCGGGGAATATCGCAACATCCAACGGAGGGACGATCACATCGGACGGACTGCTGACAGCCTCAGGGGGCCTGACGACGAGCGATAATGTCTCAGTCGGGGGCAATACCAATGGGGATTTAGTTAATACTTCGGACAACAATAATGGCTCCGATGGGCATGGCATTTCACCTAATTCCATCGACTGGGCTACAACCGGGAGAACGGGATACGCAGCAAGCATCACGAACGAAAATTCCGGTCAGACCGGGGACGGACTTCTTGTGAAGGTCTATGACAACAGCTCCAGCACGGTTGCGCTCAATGTTTCGCAAGGATCGAGCACGAGTGCAGGAACGTCACTGCTAACCGTTCGCGGAGATGGTTCGATTGCCGGAAACGATTGGAGCGTAACTAATTCCGGAGAGATTATATCAGGTGCGGGCTCTACAGCAGGTGTTATTGGTATAACCGATGGCGCAGGTCATACGGCAGCGATTGTATCCGGCGCAGGCACTGCAACTCTTACTTTGCCAGCGTCAACGGGTACCCTTGCTCTTTCCGGCGCCGGCGCGACGGAGCAACAGACTACCGCAAGTGGTCCCTCGGGAACCACTAGCACCACAGCAGTGCAAATGGGCCTTGCGGGATCTATCACTCCATCAGCATCCGGCAAAGTAATGCTAATAATTTCGGGGGATTTACTCACTACCAATGCAAGCGATGGAGCCGCGGTACAAATTAGTTACGGTACGGGAACAGCACCATCGAATGGAGCGGCTGCTACAGGAACCACGGTCGGGAGCGATGTTGAGTATAATGCTTCTGGCACGGAAGCACCCTTTACGACCAACGCGGTCATAACGGGGCTTACACCGGGAACCACTTATTGGATCGATCTCCAGGTCAGGGCAATTACTGGCGGCACTGCCTCCGTTACACGTATTAGCACGTCAGCCATCGAACTTCCGTAATCCATACCAAAACATCTGTTCTTTTTAAGAAAAGGCCGGAATTGCTTTTCGCAATTCCGGCCTTTTCGATTTTTTTGAGAACTAAAAGGGACAAAACCACACCTACTAAGCGTTTGAACCCTGTATGTCAGCCTCGAACGAATTACGATTATTTCTTTCTTCCACGTTCATCGACTTTCAAGGTGAACGGGATTTTTTGGCGAAGAAAGTGTTCCCGGCGCTCCGACGCATGTGCCGCGATCGCGGCGTGGAGTTCACCGAGATCGATCTTCGCTGGGGTTTAACGGATGAAGATGCGGAAAAAGGCCGCATCATCGGCACCTGTTTGGAAGAGATCGATAGCTGCCGCCCGTTTTTCATTGGCCTACTCGGAGAACGATACGGATGGGTTCCCTCCGTAGATGAATTAACAAAAAATCCCGAGCTTCGGAATGACTATCCCTGGATCGAGGCTGCTATGCAGAGCGGCCAAAGCGCGACAGAACTCGAATTTCGCTACGGCTTCCTAATCGAAGGCCTTGACGAGACCACGCCACTCGTTTATTTTCGTTCCTCTACTGATCCGTCCGAGGAAGATCCCCGCATAACGCGGCTGAAATCGGAAGTCTCCGGCAAATTGGGCGACGTTCCCATCTTTCACTCACCGGCGGAGCTTGGCGCGCTCATCGAACGCGACCTTCAGCGCCTGGTCGAACACTACTGGCCTCTTTCCGAAAAGGAATCCTGGCTACAGGAAGAACGAGTTGGCCACGCAGCGTTCGCGCAATCCAGACGAAAGGGATACATTGCAAATCCTACGATCATAGATTCCCTTAATGCACATCTGGATCGGGATGACGCCGTCGTGGTGGTTACCGGAGCATCCGGCGCTGGAAAAAGTTCACTTCTTTCGTATTGGGCGGAAAGTTTGAGGGAACGCGACCAGAATCTCTTCATTGTAGAGCATTACATAGGCGTAACTGCTGCAAGTACCGATCCCGATACATTGATGCGGCGTATCGTCGAAGAGATAAAAGATCGAACGCATTCCGAAGACCCGGTTCCCCAATCTGCATCGGAACTCCAGCAAGCCTTCCCATCGTGGCTTGGCCGAATGAGCGGAGAGAGAATGCTCATCCTGATCGATGCGATTAATCAGTTGAACACAGAGGGCCACTTCATGGCCTGGCTACCCGAGCATGTACAGAGCAATATCCGGTGGGTTATTTCTGCTACAAACAGCACGGCGCTCGACCGGCTGCGAGATCGCGCGCGAATTTTGGGTCATTCACTTCCGGAAGTTCCCGTAAAGCCTATTACGATTCCGGAGCGGCGCCGGGTATTGCGCACATTCCTTGCCAGCTACCAAAAAAAGCTGGACCGCAAACAAGAAGAACAGATCATCAAAGATTCCAAGACGGCCAGTCCTCTGTTCCTTCGCACGCTGCTCGAAGAGCTGCGCTTACAAGGAAAACACGAGTCGCTCAACCGGTTCATCGAGCATTATCTCTCCTCTTCGAATATACCGGATCTTTTTTCAAGAATATTAGAACGCATCGAGCACGATTATGGAGCAATGGAGGTGCGTACATTGCTCCAACATATTTGGGCTGCGCCGCACGGACTTTCGGAATCGGAAATCATCGAGTCGAGCGATTTGGATCGCGCTTCGCTATCTCTACTTCTTCATGCGTTCGATTATCACCTGATCCGTGTGAAGGGACGGCTAAGCTTTTTCCACGATCACTTGCGTCAGGCTGTCGAAGGACGCTATCTCGATCAGCCTGCAAAAAAACGTGATGCGTGGGTGCAGGTAGCATCGTATTTCAAAACAGCCGAAGCCTCTTCGATCAAAGCACAATCGCTGCCGTGGCTCTGGAACAGAGCAGAAGATTGGCCGATGCTGAAGGAATCGCTGCTGGATATCAGCCTGGTTCCGTACTATACCGAGGGTTCCCGCTCCTACGATCTCTTGGGCTATTGGAATATTTTAGAAAGGGAGGAAGAAGCCAGAGTCGGCCCAGCTTCAGAAAAAGAAGAGATTATGGAATCTCAATGTGGTCGGCGAGTATGAATCGGCACTGAAGCTGTATCCCGATGTGCTCGATCCGGAAAAAGAATGCCGCTTACGCTATGCGCTCGGCCTCTTCTTCCGCAATGCCGGATGGCACGAAGGCGCTGCCACGAATGAACGGCTTGCGTTGGATCTCTGCGAAAAATTATCAGAAGACCCCGAGGAGATTCTAAATCTCAAATTAGATATTTCCCTCGAACTCGGCAAAGCCTATCTCGATCGCGGCGATCTGAAAAATGCCTCCGAAATTCTCGAAAAAGCCCTGCGAAATATTAGGAGATGAAACGATAACGAAAGAAAACCCACGAGAAATTTCCGATCTGCGGCATATAAACATTCGGAACGAATATGCACGGCTGCTAAAAGATCAAGGTAAATATGCGGAAGCAGAAATTGTTTCGAGAGTTACATTGAATGCTGCGACGGAGAGATATGGTCCGAACCATTTTGCCACTCAGAACGAGATGAAATGGCTTGCGGATATTCTGAAACGTGAAGGCAAGTATCCTGAGGCTGAATCCCTGCATCGCGAAGTGATAAGGAGTGTTGAAGCCACGCTTGGTCCTGAGAGTCTGGACATTGCTTATTATTTGAACGAATTCGCTGTTTTTCTGCGGGTAAAGAGTCTTCCCAGAGAAGTTGGTTCACCGAACAACATTAGTACCCCTCATCCTGGTAACGATTACGAGGAAGCACAGCAGATTTTTAAACGTGCTGTCGCAATTATCGAAAATAGGCTTGGTAAAAATCATGCCGATCTCGGACAGCTACTTGATAATCTCGCTACGCTTCATTTAAATAATGGCTACTGGGAGAAAGCGGAGCCGCTTTTTCTCCGAAGCCTTGCGATCAACGAAATGGCATACGGTCCGGAACATCCAACAACAGCACTCCGATTGAACAACTATGGAGTCCAGTTATATTTACAGGGAAAGTACGATCAGGCTGAAATTCCATACCGGCGCGCCCTGGAAATTCGGCGAAATGTTTTAGGAGAGAATAATCCGGAAACTGCGATAAGTTGTAACAATCTTGCCAATCTCCTCAGAAGGCAAGGTAAATACGATGAAGCCCAGGAATATTATGAAAAGACACTTGAGATCCGCTTGGCAACCATCGGGCCTTTGCATGTGGATACATCAAGGATACTGGAGGCATTGGGAAGATTTATGAGGCTCAAACGTGACCTTAATGCCTCGGATGACTTCTTTAATCGCTCCTTTGCAGCAAAAAAGCATAGCTTGGGAGTAGCACATAATGACACATTATTTATAGCCCTCGCTCGCGCGGAAGTTTTAGTTGAGCAATCAAAAACCAATGAAGCACAAAATGTTATTAAGGAATTAATTACATCCGTTGGTATCGAACCGGTTATCTCTGCTAAGGATGAAATGTTCGCGCGCTTAGGCGAAGATAGAGCAATTGATGACAGCATTCCTGAAATATTGGAAAGCATGATCGTTTCCCACTGAAACATTTTAAACATCCTGATTTTTCCCACCGTATGTTTGTACTGTTTAGTTTACAGGATCTTTGGAAAGTTTGCCATTTTCGGAGATTCCATCATTTCATTTCTGCTTCATATCAAGGCAAAGTGATGTGTGGCATTAGTTTGCAGAGGTAATACGTGAATAACTTAAATAATCGAATAGCCTTAGTTTTAGCATTCGGCTTTCTTTCGGGATCGTCGATGATGCTTTCTTCTTGTAGCGATCAACCCACAAAAGCGGGGGGGGGGCAGTAGTCTTCCACTAAATACCGAGACGTGGAACGGAACATCATTCTCGAGTCTCGGAAATGCAACCTTGTCATTGGATACCAATGGCGATCTCGACGCCACCGGCATGAATACATCGTCGGATGGCGTAAGCACCGACGTTTCCGCGAAGACTTCGTGGAACGCAATTTATACGGTCGATTGGCCGGAGGTAGGAAGCGTAGGGCTTACCTTTAACGCCGTCAGTAGTGGTTTAGGCGGCCCGACCACAACAAGTTCCCTCACCGTTAGCAGCACGGATACGAACACGTTATGGATCAAGCCTGTTTTTACCGGCAATACAGATACGCAATATACGTTGAGTATCTATAACGGAGTTACGTTGGTGGCTACCGAAACAGGGATTGGGCCAAGCGGGAATTCGATTGAAATCCGAAGTACGTCATACACGATGACGCACCATAAGTCGTCATTTGCTCCTGCTTCTTTAGTGATGACCGGCGAGTCCAATCAGACCACACTTATACTAAGTCCAATTTACGGAACTTGCACATGGCAGATGACAGTTGGAACCGGCGTTGATAGTGTAACCGCGCCCGATGGCCTTACCTACGGCGCGACCATGGTCCAACTTACGGAAACGATCACGAGCGGGACTACCTCGTTCGATCATATCCAGCAGGTTGGCAATATTAGCGAGATGCAAATCGCTACAGTTACAGTGCATTAAATTCATTCCAACTAAAAACGGAGACCACCTGAGAGCAGTCAGGTGGCCTCTGTTTTTTAGAATTTAAACAACACGGCATACGCCAAGAAATATGGGAGCGATACCATTTCCATTGCTCTTGTCTTGCAGAGGTCATGATCGAGCAATCGAAAGAAAATGAAGCAAAAGCTATGGTAGATGAAGTAGTCGCATTTATTGGCCTCGAACAGGCAACCATCGATACTAAAGAGGTCATCGACATTCTTAGCGCCGATCGCCCGATGGATGAGTTGCATTGAGAAAAACTGGCGCGATTAGTCAATGCATCCTAATTAATTGCGGAGAGGGCGAGATTCGAACTCGCGATAGGGGTTAACCTATGACGGTTTAGCAAACCGTTGCCTTCAGCCACTCGGCCACCTCTCCAAGAGTCTCTCGCCACGCTGGACGAAAGATAGTAAGGACACCCGAAGCTACACCGATGGGAAGTGCTATCCCCTATAATAACCGCTTCAAATGGCCTCAAAACGCTGGTTTAGAACTCTATTGGCACTTCGTTCTTTCGTCCGATTTTCGATATATTCATGGTTCGCGCTTACAAACTTCTCCTGAACGGCTCCCGTTCCGAATTACCGCTTTTTACGCAAAGAAGTGTTTGCGTTTTGTTTGCGCGCCGCCAGCGGGTATTTGAACAAACGGGATGGCTTTCTACCTCAAGGCGACAATTCCGCTCTACTTGATCTTAAAAAGGAGTGGCGTGAAATCCAGGATAATTCTGGAAACACAAACTTTTAGAAAAGGAGAGACAAGCTCTATTGCTTCGACTACTTCGCATTATCTCCCCGATTGCATTTTCTTTTTGATCGTTTTCAGCGCGCGTTCATCCTTTTTTTCGAGTCTAAGAAGTTCGGATAGATTATTAAAGATTGGTTCCTTGCCCTCAAGAACACGTAGCTCGTTGATTAGCACTTCGAACGATTGCGGAGCATAAATCCGAAGTCGCGATTTCATCGACTTAACTGTCTTGGCGTTAGCACCGCCCTCAATTGCTTTCTTGATTTCATTGCAGAGTCGATAAGCGTGATCCAACTCCAAGCCGCTTAACTTCCTGACTAATTCTCTCGGATTCTCAACGCAGAAAAGAAAGTCCAACTCGGGAAATGCGCGGCTTTGAGACAGTATTATCTCGTCCCTTTCGAATTCGAGTAGCGGAACAAGATACGATATTCCGGGATGCACAAGACGGGTACCTTTGGCTGTAAGAGTTGAACCTTTTTTCAAACGAATCCCCGTTGATCGTTCGATAAAACCACCTTTACGAAAAGGATATGGATATTGGGAATAAATAACTCCTTGCCGTGAATAAATTCGGATTGCCAGAGGTTTTCGGTCCTGATAAGTATTCACGTAGTAATCTCTCCTCGCTTTCTCTCTCGCATCGTCTGTAGTTTTTGCCTGATGCTTTAGAATAAGATTGCGCGCGGTGATTTCATTGAGGAGTTCTTGAGCAAGACGATTCCTATTGGCACGCTTTAGGTACTTCTCAACTGCTTCTTTTTCAAAGAGTCTAATCTTTGGCACTATATCGCTGGCTAATGAAATAACCTCAAACCTTCACACTGGACGGGTAAGTTCACGCAGTACCAGATGCGCGGTGTTGGCCGAGCCAGTACCATTTCAGAACCCTTTCTAATTTCTGCGAAGAATCAATTCTCGCGCGCGAACGGCACTCCTACAATGAACCGCGCTCTTGAGAGCAGTTCGTCAAAAGTCAGAATGTCAATGTTGCTCAAGCTGGCCCGAAATCTTTCGAAGCTTTGGCGCTTGTCGTGGTCGTCGAGTTCGGAGGCTCTCCCTATTACAAGAATACCGCGAGGAGCGATCGTATGAACTCCCGCACGTTGCAAGGTCTCAGAGGTGTGTGGTTCCTCGGAGCCATATACTTCCCAGGTGTGACAGTTTGCTTGTAATTGCATTACTCCGCCAAGTGCATCCTTCGTAAGCAGGTATGCACCATTACGGTATCGCACTGACAACAACGGCGTTTGTGGCCGCTTTATCTCCACCAATACACTGAACCGCAAATCTCCTTCGGTAGCAGTCAAAAAATCGCCTCGTTGATCTCCAGTTCCATAGACGTTCTGACCTCCATAATGAGGCTGTCCAACAATCTGCCGAAGAATTTGATACTTTAACCCATACCCGAAAATCCATTGATGTTTTTCGAAAAAATCTTGCCAATAGTTCTCATCATGTTCAGCCTCAATGGATAGCTCAAATTCGTGCAAGATTGATTCCCGTTGGCTTTGAATATGAGCGAATGACAAGTCTATAAGTTTGTCAGGGGCAATCTCGGAAAGTAGTGTCCACACTTCGTCCGACCGATCTTGTTCGATGAGCGTTCTCAAAATTTCGGCTTGAGGCACAGTTGTTCGAACAACTTCATCGGCGGGGGCTACAACGAGGGATGACACCCCTCTCACGACGCCGCTTTGTGTGTGGATTTCAAACAGGGAACGTAATTCCTGGTATAATTTGAGCGTCGCCTCGCTGTGGAGGGCAAGCTTTACTTCTTCGTTGGCGCGGACTGTCGATAAACTCACACTCGGAATGTCCTCCCAGGCATCAGCAGCGCGTTTTCGTTGGTGAACCAGTGTAATCTTAACGCCCGCTTCGGGATTTGATGGGTTCACGACAAGTTCGGGTCGTAATACCAGACGTGTGCTCCCCGTCGCATGGATAACAATATCATTCACAACTGCCGAAGAGCGAGACGTACTTCGAAGTTCGTAGGGAATTGGTGATTCAAGTGACATGCTGATTCAGTTAGTTTAGTTCTACACTAACAGAGTGTGGCCTATGGAATTCCCCAAAAGCCCACTACTCATATACATGCCGCGCTCGCAAACTCCACCTTCTTAATCGCACTTGCTTTGAGCGTACACACCCCAAAGCTCTCAGCAACTTTGCCAGTGACCCGCAATGCTTCTGCCGTGGAAAAATCCGTGTAATACTTCTGGTATTGTTCAGGCCAAACCACGGTGTCCATCATTCCGGAGTGATTGGAGAGGTTTAGCATTAGCATATTCTCTCCGCGCTTGGCGGTAACTCTCTTTGTCGCTGCTATGGCTCCGAGAACCGTTACCCGTTTCTCAAGATGCTTTGCAATGTCCGAAGAGATTATCGTGGATGATTCCTCATGTGGAGAGTGGAAGGGAGCAGCGAAGAAAATGAATAAGTGCAAGCAAGGATAGCTCTCCTGAATCGACAAGAGCGGGAGCCAGAGGTTGCGATGAATCGTTTACAGCAAAATGTTCTCAGCACCCCCGAAAGCAGCCCGCTATGTCGATGACATTCTCGAAAGAAGTATGCAGCTTATAAACTCTGGTATATGGCAAGGTATTGCTGTATTGCAATTGAAGGGATGGTGGAATCAGTTCCACACC
The DNA here is from genome assembly GCA_963776895.1 of Ignavibacteriota bacterium. Taxonomy (GTDB): domain Bacteria; phylum Bacteroidota; class Ignavibacteria; order Palsa-1295; family Palsa-1295; genus PALSA-1295. The sequence goes on from CAVZOL010000010.1 coordinate 249,112, forward strand.
GAGGAAGAGAAATACTTTGCAGCCCGATTGCTTGATAATTTGATATATCGGTCTGAAGAACAGCTAAATTCTACAATCGTCCAGCTTTTTACGAGTGTGCTACCGAATTACACGCGAAAAAATCCAAGCCCGGTGGGTGCTGGAAAAAATTGGCTTGAGCGGTTACAACAAAAAGATTCCGATCCTGGGATCAGACTTATCGTTCCAGTTAATCTTGATGACGAAAGGGTGCGAAGCCCAGAGGAACTTGCCAGAATTTTGATGAGAAGATTCCGTATCCATAGTAAATGGTTGGTGAAGCCTGAAAATCTACAAAACTGCGCTGAAAAAGGCATTGAGACGTATATTTTCTTAGATGATTTTGTGGGTACCGGGACACAATTTTCCAAACTTGTTAAGACTTATCATATACAAGAATTTCTTAACGCGCATTGGTGCCTTCTTGCGGCTTTGATGCGTCATAAAAATTCCGATAAAAAACTTTCTCTACTGACAGGCTTACATATATGTGCAGTCGAAGAGCTTGATGAATCATATTCGGTATTCGATAAAAATTGCAGGGTTTTTCATGATGGCGGGAACACTCCTCAAGATGCTTTACAATTCTATGACGAGTTTATTACGAGGCGTGGGTTGACCCCGGAACGATACTATAAACATGGGTTTGGCAAACTCGCACTTTGTGTAGCTACTAAGATCAGCGTACCCAACAACACCCTTCCGCTTTTTTGGCTTAATCAGCCGGGAGTTTGGAAACCACTCTTTAACAGATAACTGACATGAAATCCACTAAAGATATAATCGCTCCGAATCGTACCGAAGATTTCGGATATGACGTTTGGGAGCAATTCGTGGTACCCCCGTATTTCGATAAACTTGAGCTTTCCTCGTCGTTCAAACCAAAGGTTTTTATCGGAGGTCGCGGTTGTGGTAAGACGATGCTGCTTAGATACCTAAGTCATCAATCGTTGTTTTCCTTAAAGCGTGACGATGTTTCCGAAGAATCCCTCCACCGTATTGGACTATATTGGAAATTTGATACACAATTTGCGAGGCTTCTTGATAGGCGAGGATTAAGCGAGGATGAGTGGAGTTCAGCATTTACTCACTTGGCTTCGCTGACTCTCGGAAAAGAGCTTCTAAACAGCCTTAATTCACTCGAACGATATGGTAAGATCGACCTCGAAAAATCAGCCCTTGACAGACTTGATTTCGGCCAGTTAAACGGATTCGATCCTGATCTCCCTCAAGAATTTTCGAAGTTGCTTACTTACTTCGAAGACGGGTTAAATCGTTTCTATACATGGGCTAAGAATATTAAAGATTGTACCGCAACCCAGATTCCTACCCGGTACCCGATTTATTGCGAAGATCATTGAGATTCTTCAACAGCAATTGGATATTCTTTCAATGACAACGTATTTTGTTTATTTGGATGAATATGAAAACTTTCTTGAGTATCAACAGCGTATAATTAACACATGGATTAAACATAGTGAAAGGCCGCTAATATTCAACATCGCAATGAAGCGTAACTCTTTCCGTGTCAGAAAAACCACGGGAGAGGAATCATTGTCTGACATCCACGACTTCCGAACACACGATCTTGATGTCTATACAGGATCAGGATTCGAGATTTTTGGTGCCGAAGTTCTTTTCATGCGATTGGCAATTGATGGAACAAAAGATTTGCCCATAACGCCATCAAATTTGCGGAGCGTAAGTAACTTAGAATCGAGAACCTCGACGCAATATCGAAGTTCGATTCTTTCAGCTGCAAATCGGCTGTTACCGTCAAAAGACTATGAAGATTTAGCTAAGGACATTTTTACAGATGTTACTCTCAGTGCTCAATTAAACCGACAAATTACCAGCGCATTAAAACGGCGAAAGTCTCCCATTGATGCGAAAGAATTTATTCGACAAAAGTTTCCGAGCGCATCTCTGGTTTGCACCGCGCTTTTAAATCGAATCCGCTTAAGCCCGAAACAGATCATACGTGAGTTAAATCTGCTCGAACAGGGAAAACCTAATCAGTTCTCAAGTGGGTGGATTCACAATAATCTGGTCGGCTGCCTACTTCTTTTATACGCTCCGCTTCCTCGTCCGTGCCCGGTATTTTCCGGCTATCCACGTCTCTGTCAAATTGCAGGCGGCAATTTACGCTACTTGCTTGAAATGATAAACAAGTCGTTGAGCGAAAGTGGTACCAAGCGAATTAAAAAAGTATCTATTGAGCAGCAAGCTGAAGCGGCGAGAAGTGCGAGCAGTGAATTTCTCTTACAAGTAAAGCATTGCGGCCCGAAAGGCAATCAGCTTTATATTTTCGTCCTCAGAATTGGGGAATTATTTAAGCTCGCACAACTGAGACCAAGCCAAAGTGAGACAGAAATAAATCATTTCAGTGTTGACGGAGGGCTGAAGACCACAGACAAAGACCTGCTTGATTTCTTTGACGAAGCACTAAAGTATTCAGTGCTAATCGACGTTGAAGGTACCAAACAAAAATCCATTGATGACTTCGAACCAAGAGATTATGTATTAAATCCCATTTTCTCGCCATACTTCCATATTAGTTTTCGTAGAAAGCGAAAACTCTCACTTTCGTTAGATGAGCTGAAAACAATAGTTGGTGGTACCCACGAAAAATTTAAGGAAATTATCAAAAAATACTCTTCCGCTTGGTCAGCGCCAACGGAAAACCTTTCATCGCTTTTTACCGAAGAAACGGATGCGTTTTAGCAATCAAAAAGTTAGACTTAGTGCGGATCTCGAATTGCATCAACAGCCATGGGACGTATGTTTTGCCGGGAACCCTCTCGATGACAGGGGGCGAGCGGCAATTCAATTTGCGAAAGAACATTCGCAAGATGTGATCGAAGTCGAATACCGCCACCATACTTTTGAATTTCGCGTAGGCGAAACTTGGATGTCCGTTGATGAAGTGGAGGGTTGGTATGCCATCTTTGCGGGAAAATCCATACTTATTGAAGCGACTTCTGTTGGATTTGCCGAGATACTTCTGATGATGAAAGCTCTCAGGAGGGGTGGAGCGACTTCTATAAGTTTTGTGTATGTAGAGCCTGGGGATTATCGGAAATCCGTTTCGCCTGAAAGAGAGGCGATGCGTGAGTTTGAATTGTCGAAGGAAGTACGTGGTTTCGCACCTATCCCCGGCCATTCCACCGTACTATCTGGAGATCGGAAACATGAGGTCGTTTTTTTTCTTGGTTACGAGGCTGCTCGCCTCGAAAGGGCGTTTGAAGAATATGACCTGATTAAGCCAGAAAATTGTACTATCATTTTTGGGGTACCTGCATTCAAACCAGGATGGGAAATGGATGCTTTTCATAATAATGTATCTGCGATTAAGAATAGGGACATTCGACGCCAACCCCTTTTTTGTGGCGCTGAAAATCCAATCGCGGCTGTTCGTATGCTTAACGAGATTAGGGAAGGTGTAGGCGAACAAGTAACGATGTTTGTTGCACCAATTGGCCCAAAGCCACAGGGAGTAGCAACTGCAATCTTTGCATCGGTGTTTGATAAAACGGGCATTTTGTACGATCATCCAGTGAATATGACTGATCGCTCGCAGTCAACTGGCAATTGGCACCTACTGAACGTTTCAGAGTTAGAAGACGATGCACTACACGCCTAAAGAAGTCGGGGAAGTATTGTCGGAATTTCTCCCGAATCCCTGTGGTTCGATTCTTGAACCAGCAGTCGGAGCGGGAGATTTGCTGCTTCCAATCTTGGCTGCAAGCGATTATTCCCTGCAAAACATCATCTGCCTCAATACAAACGCAGTTGCTATTAATCAAGCCAAGTGTAAATTACCATCAAATGTTCGTGATCGAGTAACTTTTATTAACGATGATTTTTTGAAGTGGGTTCAATTCGATGGAGCAAATTATCAGGAAGCATTTGATTGCATTGTGATGAACCCACCATTCTCTGGAAGAGCGGAGACAGCAGTTAACGTTCCCAGCGTTTCGTATCGAACTAAGGTGCCGATAGAATGGGCGTTTATGCAGGCTTCTATGAAACTCGTCAGAAAAGGTGGAAGAATTTTGGCAATCGTTCCAGCTTCTATTGCTTGTTCACCGTCCTATTCCGATCTCAGATCAATCATGATGGCTCAAGGTGCGGTGAGGGTGGTTCATGAGCTTCCTCATTATACTTTTGCGGGGGTTGAATCAAAGACGTACTTGCTCATTTGGGATAAGATCAAAAGTCGCGCTCATACGTTGCTTATGAATCATGACTTAAAGAACGCAGAAACTATCAAGATTCCCAAAGTATCGCTTATAGCGGGTGAACGGCTTGATTATTCTTTCCATGTATCAAAGAAATCTCTCTCTGATTTAAGACTTGTTCAGACGGAGATGGAATGGACGCCACTGGGCAATATTGCTACGTTAGTTCGTGGTCAAATACCAACTCCTCCACAAACTGTATTACATTCCACTAATGGCACTAAGGGAATATGGGTGCCACCGTGTAGGAACCATTCACCCAAATATGATAGCTTTCCACACGCAAAAGCTGGCGATATTCTTGTAAAACGAGTTTCGAGAAATTGCTTAGAGTCTTTCGGAGTGTATAATGGCCCAGAGGTACCGCTTTCTGATTGTGTTATTTCAATTCGCCCTAATCGGGGGGGTGATCGCTGGGGTTTGGTATTGGCGCTTCGTGCAATGCTTAGTAGCGGACATTTCACCGACAACCTGATACATGGAACTGGCTGTTCTTATATTAATATATCCGAACTTCGTGAATTTGAGGTTCCAATTGGCATCACAAAGCGAAATCGTGCTATGGTTAAGACCTATAAGACAGCCATCAATACCAATGATAAGATCGAACTCGAAAAAATTGAGGCGAAAGCATTAAGAAATATTTGGGGAGCGAAAAGCCCTCACAAAAAAATGACTGCCATTCTGAGTGAATACTCTATTCACCCGGTTCTACTACAGAGTCTCATCCCGCCTTTGCTTCTCGAATTGAGCTTTATCTCACAGATAGTCGCCGGTTGAGTTTCCCGTCGTATTTTTGTGGTAATGAATTCCACCCACTAACTGATGCCCCTCAAAAAATCCGAACTTTATAGCTCTATTTGGCAGGGCTGCGACGAACTACGCGGCGGAATGGACGCTTCGCAGTACAAGGACTACGTGCTCGTGCTCCTGTTCGTCAAGTACGTCTCCGACCGCTTCGCCGGGCAACGCGATTCCTTGCTTGAAGTCCCGAAGGGCGGGAGCTTTGCCGATATGGTCTCCCTCAAGGGCAGCAAAGAGATTGGCGAGGGAATGAACAAGGTCATTAGCAAGCTCGCGGAAGCCAACGACCTCAAAGGCATTATCGACACCGCCGATTTCAACGATGAAGGCAAGCTCGGCAAGGGCAAGGACATGGTGGACAGGCTCTCCAACCTCGTTGCCATTTTCGACAATCCATCGCTCGACTTCCGAAGCAACCGCGCCGAAGGTGACGATCTTCTCGGAGATGCTTACGAGTATCTTATGCGCCACTTCGCAACGGAGTCCGGCAAAAGCAAAGGCCAGTTCTACACTCCCGCCGAAGTATCGCGCATTATGGCGAAGGTTATCGGAATCGGCACGGCTAACCGCACCAATCAAACGCTTTACGACCCCACGTGCGGCTCAGGCTCGTTGCTGCTAAAGGCACATGACGAAGCGCCTGTCGATGTCACAATTTACGGACAGGAGAACGACGTTGCAACTGCCGGACTTGCAAAGATGAACATGATCTTGCACGGATGCGCGACGGCGGAGATCGCCAGGGACAACACCCTCTCGGCTCCGCGATACAAAGAGACGAACGGCAGACTGAAATCTTTCGATTTCGTAGTTGCAAATCCTCCGTTCTCGAATAAGAATTGGACGAACGGACTTGACGCGCTGCACGATGAATACCATCGTTTCGAATATGGAATTCCGCCGACGAAGAATGGCGATTATGCCTTCCTGCTTCACCTGATTGCTTCGATAAAGAGCACCGGCAAGGGTGCGATAATTCTTCCGCATGGCGTACTATTTCGAGGCAACACGGAGGGCGATATTCGCAAGGAGATAATTCAGCACGGATTTATCAAGGGGATTATTGGACTTCCGCCGAATCTCTTTTATGGCACCGGCATTCCGGCGTGTATCGTCGTGCTCGATAAGCAGGAGGCCGCAACGCGCAAGGGAATTTTTATGATCGACGCTGCAAAAGGCTTCATCAAGGACGGCAACAAAAACCGGCTGCGCGAACAGGACATTCACAAGATCGTTGACACCTTCACGCGGCAGCTCGAAATCCCGCGTTACTCCCGGATGGTCCCGGTTGCGGAGATCGGCGACCCGAAGAACGACTTCAACCTGAACCTGCCGCGATACATCGACAGCACTGCACCGGAAGATTTGCAGGACATTGACGGACACCTGCGCGGTGGAATTCCTGACCGCGATATTGATGCGCTTGAAAATTATTGGAATGTCATTCCATCCGTTCGCAAATTGCTGTTTTCGACGGCGGGAAGAACCGGATACAGCAATCTCCGTCCGGCAGTGAGCGAACTCAAGGCGAAGATATTCGAACATCCTGAGTTCACCGCGTTCAACAAAACCACAACGGCGATATTCGATAAATGGAAGAAGGCGAACCTCGCGTTATTGAATGGAATCGAAAAAGGAACCCGTCCGAAGGAGCTTATTCAGAAGCTGTCTGAATCACTTCTCACTGGATTTTTGAAGACCCCGCTCCTCGATGCCTACGACATGTTCCAGCATCTTATGGACTATTGGTACGGAACCATGCAGGACGATGTTTATATGATCGCCTCCGATGGATGGAAAAGTGCCGCAAAGCCACGCTCTGCCACTGTGGACGCAAAAGGTAAAGCGAAAGAGAAGCCGGATTTCATGGTTGGCAATTTGAAGTTCAAAGCAGAACTCATTCCGCCCTCGCTCCTGATAGCCCGATATTTCAAACCGGAGCAAGCAGAGATTGATAAATTAGAATCCGAAGTTGCCACACTCGGAACAACGATGGATGAAATGGCAGAAGAGCAATCTGGTGAAGATGGATTGCTCGCCGAAGTCTCCGATGAAGGAAAGATCGAAAAGAAAAAAATTGCTCCACGTCTCAAAGAAATTAAAGGCGATGGTGAGGCAAACGATGAGCGCAAAGCACTGAACGAATATCTCGCGCTCATGGAGCGAGAAACGGGAGCAAAAGCGAAATTGAAGGACGCGCTAACTGGCTTGGATGAAAAGATTGCCAAAAAATATGGCGCTCTTACCGAAGAAGATATTAAGAGCCTCGTAATAAACGACAAGTGGCTTGGCGCAATTGAGGCCGCGCTGCAAACGGAACTTGCAAGTGTAACGCAAAGGCTCACAGGCCGCGTGACCGAGCTTGCAGAACGTTATGCCGAACCGCTCCCTCAAATAATATCCGATGTTGCCAATCTCTCCGCGAGCGTTGACAATCATCTGAAAAGGATGGGGGCAGAATGGAATTAAAAAGTGGTTACAAGCAGACCGAAGTGGGGGTTATCCCCAAAGATTGGGACTGCCTTACGGTGCGGGAGATCGCTTCGAGAGCGCGAAATGCAACAGTCGGTGGACCATTTGGCTCTGACCTCGTTTCCAATGATTATGTCGATTACGGAGTGCCCGTTATTCGTGGTCAAAACATGAGCGGTCAGTGGGTGTCGGGAAGTTTTGTTTTCGTTACACCTGCCAAAGCTAAGTCCCTTAGTGCAAATCTTGCCCATCCGAACGACATTGTTTTCACGCAACGAGGAACTCTCGGACAAGTGAGCATTGTACCAGACCAGCCATTCGAGTCTTACTTGGTTTCTCAGAGCCAGATGAAGCTCTCGGTAAACCTACAAATTGCCGATCCTCTGTTCCTCTTTTACGTCTTCACGAGCGACGACCAGCAGGAATTGATTCGTGGTGGTACTATTCAGACCGGAGTTCCACATTTAAATTTGGGTATCCTACGCAATATCCCCGTTCAGATTCCCCCTCTCCCCGAACAACGTGCGATTGCCGAAGTTCTCAGCGACACCGACGCACTCATTCGCTCGCTCGACCAACTCATTGCAAAGAAGCGCGACATTAAGCAGGCTGCTATGCAGCAACTCCTCACTGGCAAACGGCGGCTGCCGGGGTTTAGCGGGGAGTGGGAAGAGAAGCGGTTAGGCGAGTGCTTATCGAAGGCTCCTGACTATGGGATTAATGCCGCAGCGGTTCCATACGATGATAGGTTCCCAACCTATCTAAGAATTACGGACATTTCCGAAGATGGGAAATACTTGAAGGCAGGAAAGGTGTCTGTTGACAACCCTCTTGCTAAAGAGTATTATTTAGATCATGGAGATATTGTTTTTGCAAGAACGGGTGCAAGCGTTGGAAAGGCATTCCGATATGATACGCATGATGGGGCGCTTGTCTTTGCCGGGTTTTTAATTAGAGTCAAGGTTAATCCGCAATTACTTGATAGCAGGTTCCTATTTTTTGTGACCCAAACAAAATCATATTGGGATTGGGTGATAGAGCATTCGATGCGAAGTGGGCAACCGGGGCTAAACAGCCAGGAATATAAGGCGTTGCCTTTATCTGTCCCAACACCCACCGAGCAGCTTGCAATCATTGAGATACTCGGTGACATGGACGCTGAAATCACCGCGTTGGAAGTGCGACGGGAAAAGACGCGGCTTCTCAAACAAGGAATGATGCAGGAACTGCTAACGGGGAGGATACGGCTTGTATGAGTAATACCGACCAATCCGAAGTGATGGACCTGCCGAATAACAATGCGCTACCGCTCTTTGTTTACGGCGTATTAAAGCCTGGGATGCCAGCGTTTGAGCAACTGCGGAACTTGGTGGTATTCCCATTCCAACGGGATCAAGTTGCAGGGGAACTCTACGTCCGGGATGGGCTTCCACTCTTGAAGCTAAACGCAAGCGGAAATGTTGAAGGTTTTCTCCTTCGTTGGATACATGGCGAAGAGGCAAATGGTTACAAAGTGGTTTGCGAATTCGAGCCACGAAAGCACTACGAGTGGTGTGAAATCACGCTTGAATCAGGCGCTGCCGCGAACGCACTTGTCATGCGCTATCCTACCAAGGGCAATCCGCAACGCCTTGAGCTACCATCTTGGCACCTTTCAGATGATCCCGCGTTTGGTCCAGGAATTGTTGCTGTGGCAAGCGCACTCAAAGAGGTTGAAAACGAGCCAAGAGACAGTATGGAATCGAAATGGCAGTCCTTCTTCCATGCACAAATGGCGTACCTGCTACTCTGGTCAATCTTGGAGCGGCTTTCTGCACTTTGTTTCGGACCCGGTAAGGATCCTACTGAGAGGGTAAATGAATTTTATGAACTTCCTGGAATAGAAGAACTCTTGCGCCAAAACGTGTCTCGAACCGACCTCGTTGCCGATTCCCGAAATCCGGATAAGGCATATCGGCTTGACTCCAATAACGCGAAGAACAGCTTTAAATACTATTATCAGGTTCGCAGCAACCTCAGCCATCGAGGGAAGGGTATGATAAATGAGTTTGAGAAGGTGCATAATTCGCTGAAAGAACTGTTGGCGATTACGCAGCAATATCTCGGTAATCTTCAAGAGAAGGAGCGACAAGCATGAAATTCGACATGCAAGTTCAAGTTAGAAAAGAATTGTTATGAGTAAAGTCGGTCAAATCGAGCGCGCCACGCAGCACCGTATCGTGAAGCTATTCCGCGATTCGCTCCATTACGAATATCTCGGAAATTGGGAAACCCGTGAAGAGAACAGCAACATCGAAGTGGAGTATCTTCGGACATTCCTGGCAAAAAAAGGTTACTCTGAAACCCTGATCGGGCGGGCACTATTTCAGTTGAATAAAGAGGCCGGGAATTTAACCAACGGCCTTTATACGTGCAACAAGGAGGTCTATAATCTTCTGCGCTACGGCGTGAAGGTCAAGCCGGACATTGGCGAGAACACGGAAACGGTTTGGCTGATTGATTGGGAGCACCCGGAAAACAATCACTTCGCGATTGCCGAAGAAGTTGCAGTTCCCGCGCCAAATCCATCGGCGTTCGATAAGCGCCCGGACATTGTGCTTTATGTGAACGGCATTGCCCTCGGTGTGCTCGAACTGAAACGCTCGACTGTTTCCGTCTCGGAAGGCATTCGCCAAAATCTCGACAATCAGAAGCGTGAGTTTATCGAGCCATTCTTTTCAACGATCCAGTTCGTAATGGCTGGCAGCGATTCGGAAGGACTTCGCTATGCCGCGATCGACACGAAAGAGAAGTATTTTCTGACGTGGAAGGAATTCAGCACAGAGGAGAACCCGCTCGACCGGGCACTTCTGCAACTCTGCGAGAAGAAGCGATTCCTGGAAATAATTCACGATTTCATCGTCTTCGATGCTGGGGTAAAAAAGTTTTGCAGGCATAATCAGTATTTTGGAGTCAAGGCCGCTCAGGAGCGAGTCCGAAAGCGCGAAGGCGGCATAATCTGGCATACACAAGGCTCCGGCAAAAGCCTTACGATGGTTTGGCTTGCCAAGTGGATCAAGGAGAATATAACGGGTTCGCGTGTGCTTATTATTACCGACAGAACGGAACTCGATGAGCAAATTGAGAAAGTATTTATCGGGGTCGGAGAAAGCAAAATCTACCGGACGAAGAGCGGCGCGGATTTAATCGCCACTCTGAACAAGAACGAAGTGCCGCTATTGTGCTCGCTGATTCACAAGTTCGGCGGGAAGGAAGATGGAGAAGATGTTGGCGACATACCGAATTACATTGAGGAACTTAGGAGGTCACGCCCCGCCGATTTTCGCGCCAAAGGAGATTTGTATGTGTTCGTGGACGAATGCCATAGAACTCAGTCGGGAGATTTGCACGAAGCGATGAAAGCATTCCTGCCGGATGCAACATTCATCGGCTTCACCGGCACTCCGCTCCTGAAAGCCGATAAGCAAAAGAGCATCGAAGTGTTTGGAACTTACATTCACACGTACAAATTCGACGAAGCGGTGAAGGATGGAGTAGTGCTGGACTTGCGCTACGAAGCGCGGGACATTAACCAGTATATCGCTGCGCCGGAGAAGATAGACCAATGGTTCGAAGCAAAGACTCGCGCCCTTAACGATGTCGCAAAAGCAGAACTGAAAAAGCGTTGGGGTACAATGCAGCGTGTGCTCAGTTCCCACGACCGCCTGAACAAGATCGTCGGCGATATTATGCTCGACATGGAAACGCGCCCGCGCCTTATGAGCAATCACGGGAATGCGATTCTCGTTGCCGGAAGCATTTATCAGGCGTGCAGACTCTATGAGCTATTCGCCGCAAGCGGACTCGCTGGCAAATGCGCGATCGTTACATCCTACGCACCATCTTCCAACGACCTGAAAGGAGAAGAGAGCGGCGAGGGCCAAACCGACAAACTCAATCAATATTACATCTATCAAAAGATGCTCGCCGATTGGTTTAGAGAATCACCAGACAAGGCCATACACAAAGTTGAAAAATTCGAGAAGGAAGTAAAGAAGAAATTCATCGACGAACCAGGTCAAATGAAGTTGCTAATCGTGGTAAATATGCTCCTGACTGGATTCGATGCACCGCCCGCAACCTATCTTTACATCGACCAAAACCTGCGCGACCACGGCCTTTTCCAGGCAATTTGCCGCGTGAACAGATTGGATGGTGACGACAAAGACTATGGTTACATCATAGACTACAAGGACTTGTTCCAAAGTCTCGAAGGCGCGGTTAACGATTACACGGCTGGCGCTCTTGATGGATATGACAAGGAAGATGTTGCCGGCCTCCTCGAAGATCGCTTGATGAAGGCCCGTGAACGCTTGGAGGAAGCGCGGGAAGCTGTGAAGGCACTCTGCGAGCCTGTCAAACTACCGAAAGCAAGCGAGGACTATTTCCACTACTTCTGCGCGAAGGATTCCGGGAACGCCGATCAACTAAAAGATAATGAGCAAAAGCGCGTAACGCTGTATAAGCTTGTCGCTTCGCTCATACGCTCTTATGCGAATATCGCAAACGAAATGGCTGACGCGGGTTATTCAGCTTCGGAAATTGAGACGGTAAAGAAGGAAGTGGATTATTACGAGAAGGTCCGCACGGAGGTCAAGTTGAATAGTGGCGATTACATTGACCTCAAGATGTTCGAGCCTGCCATGCGGCACTTGATCGACACCTATATTCGTGCTGAGGAGAGCAAGAAGATTTCCACTTTCGATGATCTCTCGCTTGTGGAGCTTCTTGTCGAGAGAGGCGTTGGCGCGATTGATGAACTGCCGGAAGGAATTAGGTTGGATAAAGACGCCGTTGCAGAGACGATCGAGAATAACGTTCGAAAACTCATCATCGACGAAACGCCGATCAATCCCAAGTATTATGAGAAGATGTCGGAATTGCTCGACGCTCTAATTGCACAACGTCGAAAAGAAGCAATAAACTACCGTGAGTATCTGGCAAAAATCGTTGAGCTTGCAAGGAAGGTAAAGAATCCATCGTCGGGCGACTCTTATCCGCCAACGATGCAAACAACTGCGCAACGGTCGCTCTATGATAATCTCGAACGGAATGCGCCGCTTGCTATCAGCGTAGATGAAGCTATTCACAACAGCGCCCAGGCCGATTGGCGTAGCAGCCGAGTTAAGACGAAAAGGGTCATGCTTGCAATCAAGAGCATTTTGAATGATGATGAATTGACGGAGAGGATTCTTGAACTTGCCAAACATCAAAGTGACTACTGAAAGCCATTACATAACGCTGCGTGGCCTTCGCGTGGAGGTTGTTCGCAAGGACATTAAGAATCTCCACTTAGGCGTATATCCACCCGGTGGACGTGTGCGCGTAGCAGCGCCGCTACTCTTGAAAGACGATTCGGTTCGTCTTGCCATCGTCGGAAAGCTCGGATGGATTCGCCGTCAGCGAGCCAAGTTCGAAAATCAATCACGCCAGTCGGAGCGAGAAATGGTGAGCGGTGAAACGCATTACTTGTTTGGGCAGCGTTACCGTTTGCGCGTGATAGAGCACGACGCTCCCGCTCAAATCTTGATTCGGAATAAATCCATCATCGAGCTTCGGGTTCGCCCAAGAACATCCAGTGAGTATCGGGAACGAGTGTTGCAATCTTGGTATCGCTCGCATCTCAAAGCCATTATTCCGGCACTTCTGGAAAAATGGGAAGCGCACTTAGGTGTAAAAGTTAATGAGTGGGGCATCCGAAGAATGAGAACCAAGTGGGGAACCTGCAATGAGAAGGTGGGACGCATTTGGCTGAACCTCGAATTAGCCAAGAAGCCCGAACACTGCCTCGAATACGTGCTCGTTCACGAAATGACTCACTTGATCGAGCGCCAGCACAATGATCGTTTCGTTGCGATAATGGATAAAGCAATACCGCACTGGCGCTCGCTGAAACAGGAGCTGAACGCTGCACCTTTGGCGCATGAAGAGTGGGGATATTAAGAGCAAAAGTAAATACTTATGAAAATTGATTTGAAAGTTCTGTCGAATGAACTCGCTCACTGCTCTCCAACAAGAGCTGGATGTACTGGCGGGGCTGAAGAAATGCTGAGGTTTGAGCCTGAGAATGGCGTTATCCCTCGTTGCCTATACCTACAAAGGAGAATTAAGGATGCGAGTGCAGCGGTAGTTGTCGGAGCAAATCCAGGCATTTTGAAGACGAGAGAGCAAATGGCAATTGTAGGGTCAGGCAACGCGAGTAGAACTGATCTTTACGCGAATTGGATTAGACAATTTGAGGCGAAGTTCCTTAACGAATATCGCTACTTTACACAACCAAGAGCATTGCTCGACGGCTTGGGGATTGCAGGGGACATTCTTTGGACCGAAATTTATAAGTGTGAGAACTATTCCTCCATTGCGGATTTCCATTGTAGGCCAGCAGTTGTTTGTAGCGATAAATTCCTTGAAAACGAGTTGAGATATATGAGTCAGAACTACGATAACTATTCCGTTCTTGCCTGCGGAGGCAATGCCTACCATTTTCTAAGGAATGAGTTTTGGAATAATCCGTCACGCCGATCTCTCATTCCACGCCTTGTCGGGACATACCATCCGAGTGGCGGATGGAGTAGAGGCAAGTTTAATTCTATGTTTAAGCCAGATGATAAAAAGAGCTTGTTGCCCTCTGTGCTTGAAGCTTTTGAATCTGCCTCTAAAGAACCGTTTGTCTTGCATCGTTGACCTTGCGAGAAGTGTCTTAAGTGTGGCGTAACTATTGCTACATCTATATTTGTGTATCATTGTAACCACAAGAGGAAAGAATTATGCGAGCACTAATCTACACGCGAGTCAGCACGAATGAACAAGTGGAGAGCGGTTTGGGCCTTGAAGCCCAAATGAATGCCTGTCTTGCGAAAGCAAAAGAGCTTGGAGCGAGTGAAACGATTCCCTTCACGGATGCAGGGCTTTCGGGTTCCACCGAGATTGAAGAACGCCCAGGACTCTGGGCGGCACTTTCGCAAATCAAGCGCGGGGATGTGCTGATCGTTGCCAAACGTGACCGCATGGCGCGTGATATGTTTCTCGCGCTTTCGGTGGAGCGGATGATTCGCGCGAAAAAAGCAACGTTCGTGAGCGTTGCCGGCGAAGGAAGCACGGATGATCTTTCGGGACTCATGCAGCGCCGGATGTTTGATCTCTTCGCTGAGATTGAGCGCGAAATGATTCGCACTCGCACGAAAGCGGCGCTCCAAACCAAGAAGGCAAAGGGAGAGCGCGTCGGCACCGTCCCGTTTGGGTGCGAACTGAGCACTGATGGAGTCCACCTTATACCGAAGGCTCAGGAGCAAGAGGTAATCGCACTTGTGCGGTCACTAAAGAAAACTCTCTCCATCCGCGCGATCGTAAAGCACCTGAACGACAACGCAATCCTTTCTCGCACCGGGCACCGTTGGAACATCCAGCAAGTTTTCAATATCGCAAAAATTGAAGCGGTGAAGAAAACGGCGTGAAGTATATTTTAACCGAGGAAACCAAGAAGCAAATCGAAGAGGAGCGCGAGAAGCGATTAGCGGAGCTTGCCGCTCTTCCGTTTATGGTGCGCGTTCGAATGCTTCTCCGTGCGCTGTGGAAAGCGATTAGGAACCGCACGTCTAAGAATTAATCACGGAGCGTTTGTCCACCTTTTGCTTTCACGCAGCCGGATACCCGTCCATTACAAGTCCACTGTCTGACTTACCCTTGCTGCTACAACGCTCCCACAGCGCAACGTAGCCACGCTGTAACCCGAATGCGAGGATGGGTGGCTTATGTGGGCAGCGCTGCAGGAGACTTGAAATCCGTAACTCTTCATCCGATCAAGAAAAGTTGTTTATTGCAATCCACGGAAGTTGAGTATGCTAAA
This sequence comes from Ignavibacteriota bacterium, assembly GCA_963776895.1. Taxonomy (GTDB): domain Bacteria; phylum Bacteroidota; class Ignavibacteria; order Palsa-1295; family Palsa-1295; genus PALSA-1295. The sequence continues at coordinate 264,532 of CAVZOL010000010.1, forward strand.
CGGGGTCGGAAGGTGTTTCACCGAAAGTGAAGAATCTGGACTTGCGAAAGGTTTGGGGTTCTCAACTGAAAAAATCTCGGAGATTTGCAATGTCCGTTCAATAACCGAACCGTTCTTGAACGATATTCCCTAATTGCATCCAAATTGAGCATTGAGAATGCAATCGACATATTGGGATGAAGATTCGCTCGGCTCCGGGGTGCTGATTAACCCAGAGTATGCTCGTTCGAGGTGAGCGGAGGGTATGCCACCTCAGAAAGTCAGGTTTTAATAAAAAAAGAATGCTTTATTTTCATGCCCCCCATGTCTTAGATCGGCCCCGCCAAAATGGATTTTATTATTATGCGCACGTCTCGCTCCATTTTTTTTGTGATCGTGGTTGAGCTACGAGCAATTTAGGTAGGTGGGCACGTTGGGCCGCCTGTGATTCAAGCCCACAAGCGAGAACTTAAGTGATTCACCCATCCTAATTACACACGCACGCAAAATCCCGTATCTGTAATTGGTATTAGTAAAAGTAAAAGTAAAAGTATAGGTATATGTACTCAATTGCAGCGCCCTCGATTGTTCTATGTTAGCTCAGTCGAAGCGCCTACCATGTCTCGAAAATGATTTCGACACGAATCGTGGCGAACTCTGCCAAGGTTATAAGCATGGTTTGCGCGGTCAACGGAAAAAATCGTTATGATTTTCCACTCTCAACCGAGATTGGAGCCGCAAAATCGGCCTGTTTTGAATTAGTTTCTGACCAAAATGACCATTTTAGTTCAGTTTGAACGTTGCGAATCTATCACGATCCGTATCGCTCTATGATTTCACGACCGTCGGACAAAACTACCCTGTTTGGGAATGGATTATTTTTATTATCCCGCTCGATCCATTTTTTGATTCGTTCCGCCCAGTTGGCACTCCAACCATGTTCATTGTAATACCGAAATGCAGCTTCGGACTCGATGTCTGGATCAGGATGCTTGCGGCCTGAGATAGTGAAAGTGTCGAAATATTTCACGCACTTGGGCGAGTGTGGGTGCAACCTCCGTTTGTGATGAGGGATGCGGTTTTGTTAGCGATTTCTTGGGAATCTTCAGTTTTGTGTCTTGTTGGTCTGTCGCCAGTTCATCTTCGAAATGATCGCAAAATGCGAGGAAAGCCAGGTTGTCACCCTGTCCCGTGAAATCGCGGTGTTGGTTGTTGATGTTGCGGATAGCCGGTTTGAATTTGGTACTCAATTGGCTCTCGAAAAAGCGCGGTATCCACAAATAACCTTCGTCCCAAACAATCATGCCGAAAGATTGCATCCGTTTGAGAATTTCGGCGAAGCGTTCAGGGGTTATATGAGTCTCGGCTGCCGCTCTGCTGAGTGAGAGTCGGTAGAAGCCGCAAATCTCGACTTGGTCGCTCGTGTGCAGATAGTCGAAAACAAGCATGTCGTCCAGCATCGTCTCAGGATTCTCGAAATAATCCGACTTCCATTTTTCGGTGCTTACTCGGCGTGTGGATTTTGGCATTATAGTTCCTTTCTTTCGCTCGAATAAAAGCCTGTCGCCGCCTGAGCGAGGTTATTGCGGCGAAGGGTTGTTGAAAGCATATCGGTTTGTATTGGTACACAACCGATCTCAGAAATTAGACCCTCCGGCAAAGCTTCCAGCGTTGTATAGCTCGTTCGGGTGAGCGAGGGTACTGCATTGAGGGCTTCAAGCGCCCTCGAAAAATCATTCCCTCGGAGTCGCGCGTAAATTTCTGTCGTTTTAACCGAACTATGACCCATTATCTTTTGGATTTCTTGAAGTGAGACACCGCGTTCGCAAAGATAGGAGCCGTATCCATGCCTGAACAGGTGCAGTGGTTTGAACTCTCGTCCCGGAAAAAGTTCAATCAGCTTTGCCTTTAGCGGTCGTTCGATAACGGGCTTTGTGAGAGGCAAGCCGTGAGGATTCGGAAAGATAATTACTGAGGAACGCACCAACTCGCGTTCGCTTCGAGCGTTCTCCGCTATTTGTGATCGTAACGCACGGACGGCATCCTCTGAGAGAGGCACAACACGCGGCTTCTTGCTCTTTGGTGTCCAGTCGCGTTTCGAGCGCACGAACAACAGCTTCCCCGCAAAGTCAACATCCCGTCTTTCGAGATGCAACAGTTCACCTAACCTAAGTCCAGAGTTTACCGCCAAAAGAACAATGTTGCGAAGCCGCCGATCATGGTATCTATCGTCAGGGAGGGAATCAAAAAGCAGAGAAAGCTCCCGGTGTGAAAGCACTTCCGGCATTCTCTCCACCGGCTTAGGTTTCTTAATCTCAGCGAAGGGATTCGTTCGAATGTGCTGCCAGCGGACAGCCGTGCCGAATGCCGCGTGAAGGTTTTGATAATGCTTCCGAGCACTGTAAAGCGATTTCCAGCCATCAGCCCGCCACCCGCGTGTAATGAAACGTTCGCAGTCCTGAAGACTGATCGTATGAAGTGGCACGTCACCCACTACGCGGCCTAAGAACGTGAGTGAAGCGCGAAGCTCTTTGAGTTGACTTTCGCTTATTCTTTCACCGCGTCGGGACGATAGATATTCCTCAGTAAAAGAGTTGAGAGAAATTGTTCGAAGTTTCGGACGATCCTCTTCATCCCAAATAGCTTGTAACTTGTCGCGGAAGACCCTCTGGGCTTCTCGAAGAGCACTTGTTCCGGTTGAGAATTGGTGTCGTTTTCCGTTCTTGTCGGTGTATGCACCGTACCATTTGCCCTTCCGGGCATCATTCCTGAAAAGACCGTTGGGCATGAGGAGCCTCTTCGCGTAATTCGCGTTGCTCCTATCGTCCGTCCATACAGCTTCCCAAGTGTTCAGCACAAGGGGGAAACTGTCGCCTAATCATCACTCGTTCTCTGTCTTCGGGAACCCGCATGTGGACATGTACTCTTCGCTTGGTGCTGTCCCCACTTTTGGAATTCGTACAAGCCAGAAATTCGGGGACAATTTTTCTGTCCCCACTTTTCTTAATCGTACAGGCCAAAAATTCAGGGACAATTTTTTTCCAAAAAAAAATGAAAAAATGTACCCGAAATCGGCACTTCATTTTTTAGAAGCTCCGAGATTGGCCGAATTTGTGTTTAGGAATGATCCGCTGCCGCTCGGCGGTGAGACTCAGGGACAAAGACAGTGGAGTGTTTGCGAATTGTTTGCGTTCGTCGCAAAAGCTTCGAATACGAACCAATTCACCAATGGTTTAACGGTTTAGCAAACCGTTGCCTTCAGCCACTCGGCCACCTCTCCAAAGATCCAAAATCACTTCTGATAGATAAAACAGGACCATCTAAAGCTATACCGAAGGATAGTATCATCCTCTATAAAACCGCTTCAAATGGCACCAAAACGCCGGTTATGAACTTGGTCGGCACTTCGTTCTTTCGTTCAAATGCCGGTATATCGCTGCTTGGAGCGCTATAACTGTTTTTGACTCGCTCCCGTTTCGAAAGCCAGTTTTTTACATTTTTGCGTTTGACTTTTGTTTGACCTGCTCATTATTCGCTTGGCCTGGTTGGATCGCATGGCGAGACAAAAACCTTATCAAGAGATCTTCTTCAAACAGCCTTCGATGTTCCTCGGTGAGTTTCGAACACTCATCCGAAGTGAATCCCTTGAGATAAACTTCGGCAGTGCAGTGATGTCTATGAAATATTTTTCGCAAGCTTCGACACGTTGCTGTTTTCCTAATGGTTTCTCAAGCCATCTTAAAAAAGTTTAGTTTTTGGTGCGAATCATCCGCTCAGCAGTTAACGCGTGAAACCTCCCACGCGCTACGCGGTCATATTTAGCAACATTGTGCGCCAGATGCACCGCCTGAATGAACGATCTTCACAATGCGCGGATAGCCTATGGAGCTTACGTTAACAGCACTCGCTACTTTTCTTCGTTACTCGATCGCGACTGGCACTATTCGCATGTCCTCTCCCGAAAACAGTTTCACGAAAAACGATCCATGCAACTCCGAACCGATCCTGAGTTGTTGGGAATGATGTCCTGCTTCCTCACTGCCCATGAACAGGGTTTGCACTTTCTCGCCAAGCGTGTTCCATAGTTCGATGGTTATAGGGCAGGACTTATCCAGGTCATATTCGATCGTGGCAGAATGTGTTGAATTTGGATCCGGGAAAAGCTCTACCGGCAATGGTTGCTGCGATGGAAGATTGGTCACACTCGCGCCGCCTTGCGACATATCTACCTTCACCACAAACCCATCGGAACCGAAGCAGAGAAAGGTATTAGAATCGAGAAAATGGAATGCCATGCGGCCATTGTTCACGATCGGAATATTGAATTCGATTGAAGGAGTGGTAAATCCATCCGTCGTAAAAGCAAGCCGCGCAGTATCGTTGATTTGATTAACGGCAGGATCGTCGTCGAAAATTGGCCAGCCTTGTTCCGCGATGACGCCAATCTGCTCGTTATAAAATTCCATTCCCATCGTTTGGGAAGCGCTCAATATATTACTCCAATTTAACCCATTATCCGTCGAGCGCCACAAACCGGCACTGTCGGTTCCAGCATAATATGTCCCACTCGGAAAAGCTTGAAGCCGGCGATAGGAATAATCAGTCCCGGACAGTTGATTATTAATATTTGTCCAGGTTACCCCTTGATCGGTCGTGCGAATGATCGTTCCATTTGTGCCAACGGCCACCCCGATTTGCGGTCCAGAGAACGCAACGGCTTCCAGATAATTGGTGGTGGGTGTTACGGATGCAACCCAAGTCGAAGCGTTGTCGGTGCTTCGGATCATCGTTCCGAAATCACCACAAGCCACGAACGCATTATTAGCAGGATGGGCGATGCTATGCAGCCGTTCCTGATTGGCAGCAGCGATCCCCGTGCTATCCCAGGTTACACCGCCATTCGTGGTTCGAAAGATACTTCCCGCCCACCCGACGGCAAACGCATTATCGGAATCGATGGCATGAATGTCCGTGGCTTCGTAGTTGATATTGGCAAGAACCTCATTCCAGGTTAGGCCATTATCGTTGCTGCGCATGAAGACAGCACCGGTGCCGGTGGCGTATCCATTTCCACTGCTGTCGAAAGACGCAAATAAAAAATTTGTTTCCGGAATCGTCACGTCCGGTTCCACGAAATTGTTCCACCAAAATCCATCGCTCCCGACAGTCTGAACATTTTCGTCTATCGAACAGAATTGAAGCACTTGCTCTGGCTGGTTTCTCCAAATTCCAGCACATTTCCAGCGCACAGCAGCTTGATCGGCCCCCCCATCGGCGTCCCCAAAGAACGAGTTGGTGGAGAACCACGTAGTGGGTGCGGTAATATTGACATAGATATCCCGATCGGTGCCTACAAGCCACGTCCATCCGGACCATCCCAGATATAGCGCACAAGTGTAAGACATGGTATCCCAGTAGTGCTGTTTTCCGTAGTCCGAGTCCTGGATGGCGATCCAGGTGGTTCCATTCGTGGTTTTAACGAATCCTCCGCTGTCGCCAACAGCGACACCCTCCCAGCCGGAGCCAATGGCTACTCCCCGAAAAGTGATCGGCAAACGATTTGCCCCAAAGTTGGTCGTGGTATCAGTGATGAGTGGCCACGTTGCACCGAAATTGGTTGTCCTGCCGATCAGCCCATGCGCGCCGGCAAAAAAGCCTCGGCCATCTGTGCTGATGTCGATGGCATTGATGTTATAAGTCGTTCCCAAAACAATTTTCGACCAGGTCGCACCGCTATCGGTCGATCGAAGCATAACACCACTATCGCCAACGACGATCAAGCCTCCGTTCCCGGTGTGCGTGATCGCCCGAAGGGTTTGCCCTGTCATTCCGGCGCCTGATTGCTGCCAATGCTCTCCCGCATCGGTGGAAATAAAGATCATCCCTCCATCGGAGATAATAGCCGCGTGCGTGGTATCGTAGTAGCTCACGCCATTGAACGTATGGCTTTTATCGCATGGCGCGGCAAGCGGATACCAATAGCGAATGGAATCTTTACTCCGGCTGATAAAAATGGACGCCGAATCGCCAACGACCATCGAATGCGAATAATCACCCAAACAAATGCCGCGAAAGGTGATGTTCGGAGGGGTGACTTGTGTAATGTGCTGTGCATTCGCACTTCCGGCAAGCACGATGAATGCAATGATAATATAATATTTCATGCTTAAAGAGCTACTCTATTACAATTGGGAGGGTTTTCAACTCTGTACCCGAAATTACTTTTACGAAGAACGATCCATGCAAATCCGGGTCGATCTTTAACTGTTGGGAATGATGTCCCGCTTGCTCACTGCCCACGAACAGGGTTTGCACTTTCTCACCAAGCTCGTTCCAAAGTTCGATCGTGGTAGAGCCGGAATTATTGAGATCATATTCGATAGTCGTCGAATGCGTCGCGCTTGGGTTTGGAAATGCTTGCAACAGTGAAGTTTGCATCGAAGTAAGCAGGGTAATACTCGCGCTGCCTTGCGACATATCTACCCTCACTACAAAGCCATCCGAGCCAAAGCAGAGGAAGGTATTCGAATCCAGAAAATGAAATGCCATCCGATTATTGTTGATGATCGGGACGTTAAACTCGATTGGTACCGTTGCAAAGCCATTGGTTGTGAAAGCAAGCCGCGCAGTGTCATTGATGTAACCTGTGTCCCACGGGGTCGTTGCAATTCCATACTCAGCAACTACTCCAATGCTATCGTTGAGGAACGCCATCCCCATCGTCTTGGGAGCATTAGGGATGGAGAGCCAGTTCATCCCTTGATCGGTCGATCTCCATAACCCGGCACTGTCCGTCGTCACATAATACGTCCCGGAGGGAAATGCTTGAAGCTGGCGATAGGAGTAATCTGTCCCAGTAAGTTGATTATTGATATTCATCCATGTGACACCTTGATCGGTTGTGCGAATGATCGTGCCGTTCTCCCCCGCAGCAATCCCGATCTCCGTTGTTGAGAATGCAATGGTTTCGAGATAATTAGTAGTAGATACAACGGACGCACTCCAGGTAGCTGCATTATCGGTACTTCGAATGACCGTTCCAAAATCACCAGAGACAACATAGACGTTCGCAGCAGGATTTGCAATGCTATGCAACCGCTCCTGATTTGCAGCAACAATGTTCGTGCTATCCCACGTTACCCCGCCATCGGTGGTACGGAAGCAAGCACCGGACCACCCAACTGCAAAAGCATTACTTGAATCGATGATGTGAACATCGGTTGCCTTATAGTTTGTATTGATCATGGCGGAGTTCCACGTGAGCCCATTATCCGTGGTTCTGGAAAACCTCCCGCCTACTCCCGTCGAGAAACCTTTGCCAAAGCTGTCGATTGAAGTAAATAGGAAATCATAGACTTGAATAAAGTTATCAGGCTCTATAAAGGATTCGGAGGCAATGTTCCCGCTATCCACACTGGTCCAGCTTACTTCGTATGGCGAACAATATTGGATCACCGCATTCGGTTTTCCTCGCCATATACCAACACACGGCGCCCGGATTACCGAATAGTCAGAGCCGCCATCCGCATCACCCTGGAAAACGGGAGTTTGGACATAGTTTTCTGTAGCAGATTGAAGGTAAAAATCATTGTTGCCGAAAATGAGCCATGTGATCCCTGCGAATCCACAATAGACAATAGAACTATAGGATGTACTGTCAATCGTTCTCCATGCGTTAGTATCGTTCACGACGGAATAAATAATTGCATTCCAGGTCATTCCATTCGTGGTTTGTGCGAAGCCGCCGCTGTCTCCAACGGCCATGCCGTCCCATCCTGATCCAATGGCAATCCCTCGAAAATTGATCATGCTCCCATTATTATTCAAATTATGGATTGAATCGCTTACTAATGTCCAGGCGGATCCGAAGTCGGTCGTTCTCCCAATAAGGCCATGCGCTCCTGCAAAATAGCCTCTACCGATATCGTTGATCACAACCGAATTGATATCATAGGTCGTGTTCGATTCAACACGCGTCCACGTCCCACCGCTATCGAGAGACTGAAGAATGATCCCACTATCGCCAACGACAATTAAACCACCCTTTGCCGTGAACGTAATAGCTCGAAATGTTTGCCCAGTCATTCCTGCACCCGATTGTAACCAATGCGCTCCCGCATCGGATGTTGTGAAAATAAGCCCTGCATCCGCCACGATCGCGGCATGGATAGAATCGTAATAGCTCACTGCGTTAAAGGTATGGCTACGATTGCAGGGTGCCAAAAGAGCATGCCACAACCAATGCTGCTGGGAATCACTGCTGTCACTTATCAATATGGTGGCAGAATCGCCGACAGCCATAGAATGCGAGCCATCCGCAAGACTGATGCCTCGGAACGAAATATTTCGGAGGCATAAGCTGGGTAATATGCTGAGCATTCGCACTTCCGGCGAGCACGATGAGAACAAGGCTAACGTAATATTTCATATTTAAAAAACTACTCGAAAATGATCGGGAGGGTTTTCATCTCGGTACCCGAAATTACTTTTACGAAGAACGACCCATGCAAATCCGGGTCGATCTTGAATTCATGGGAATGATGTCCCGCTTCCTCACTGCCCATGAACAGGGTTTGCACTTTCTGGCCAAGTTCGTTCCAAAGCTCGAGCGTTGTCGATCCCGATCCGTCAAGATCATAGTCAATGGTTGTCGAATGCGTCGAGCTGGGATTTGGAAATAACTGGATCGGCGATGTTTGCGGCGAAGAGATTTGAGTAATGCTTGCACCGTTTTCGGACATGTCCACTTTGACCACAAAGGCATTCGAAGCAAAACAAAGGAACGAAGATGAATCCAGAAAGTGGAATATCATTCGGTCGCTGTTGATGATCGGGACGGCAAACTGTTTTGGGGCCGTTGCAAAGCCATCTTTTGTAAAGGCAAAATAAGCAGTGTCACTCACAAGTTCTCCAATTGTTGAGTAAGTGCCATATTCTGCAATCACCCCGATGCTGTCATTGTAGAAGGACATTCCCATCGTCGCCGGAGCGTTGGGCAACGCCAGCCAGTCCAACCCCTCGTCTGTGGATTTATAGAGACCTCCGCTATCGGTTGTCGCATAATAGGTCCCATTGGGAAAGGCTTGAAGCTCACGGAAGGAATAATCCGTACCCGTGAGTTGATTATTAATATTCGCCCAGGTCACACCCTGATCCGTTGTGCGAACAATCGTGCCGTTTTGTCCCACGGCTATCCCTATTTCCGGCGAAGAAAATGCAACGGCTTCGAGATAATTGGTAGTAGGAACTGTAGAGGCATTCCAGGTCAATGCGTTGTCCGTACTTCGAACGATCGTTCCAAAATCGCCGCAGACGACATAAACATTGTTCGCTGGATTTGCAATGCTATGCAATCGTTCCTGATTTGCAGCACCGATGCTGGTGCTATCCCACGTCCCGCCTCCATCTGTAGTTCGGAAAAGACTGGCCGACCACCCGATGGCAAACGCATTCTCCGAGTCAATCGTATGAATATCTGTCAAGCGATCATTCGGATAATTCGGGTTTTCCGCCCAGGTAAATCCATTGTCTGTCGTTTTTAGAAAATAGCCATCGATCGCTGTTGCAAAGCCAGTCCCAAGGCTATCGATGGATGCAAACAGAAAATCCGAGGAAGAATTGGTCAGGGCAGGCTCAATATAGGCGTGCCAAATATATCCCACCTGGTCGGTACCCGTCCAGATGATCTCATTTGGGCCGGCATAGTGCATCACGTTGTTAGGATACCCTCCCAGCCAGATCGCCTCGCATTGCGCGCGATCGGGAGCGATGTCGGTTCCGCCATCCGCATCTCCATAGAAGCCGCTGATATTGATCTGATTCGATTGATTCGTTGTCGTCGAACCACCAATGTAAAGATCGAAATCATCGTCGCTGTATATTTGCCATGTCACGTTTCCTTTGCCATCTCCAAACGCGATTCCGTTGCCATAATACATCACGGAACTATACGAGGTATGTGCAAAGATCGGAGCATCGATTGCGGAATCTGTGGAAGAAAGGCCCGGAATGATCCATTGAAATGCATTCCAAGTTTCACCATTCGTGGTTTTTGCAAAGCCGCCGCTATCGCCGACGGCCATCGCGGTTCCTGCGGTGGCATTATCGATGGCAACGGATCGAAAGTTGATGGGATCGTTATTCGCTCCCAAATTCCTGATCGTATCCGTCACGTTTTCCCAAATGGCCCCGTAATCCGTTGTTTTCCCAATAAGTCCGTGATCGCCGACAAAAAATCCACTGCCGCGCGTATTGATGGTAAGCGCCTTGATATTATAGGTGGTACTGGAATTAATAGTTGTCCACGTCTTTCCGCTGTCGAGCGATTGCAGAATAATACCACTATCGCCAACGACGATCAATCCACCTTTGGAGGTGTGCTTGATAGCACGAAGTGTTTGGCCAGTCATACCCGCTCCGGATTGTGCCCAACTCATTCCCTGATCTGTTGTCGTGAAAATGAGGCCATCGTCACCAACGATCGCTGCACGCAGCGTATCGTAATAGCTCACGCCATAGAATGTATGGCTTCGGTCGCATGGCGGCGCGACGGGCCACCAGTAGCCGCCTGAATCCGGTGAAGTAGTGCAAAGAAATATCGCGGCCGAATCGCCGACGACCATCGAATGATTATAATTTGCAATACTAATTCCCCGAAACGTAATATTCGGCGGTGAAACACGCGCGATCTGCTGTGCCTGCGCACATACTCCGAAGCAGACCGCAAACAACAAAGCGATAGTGGGGATACTGTAGTTTTTCATGTTTTACATAAACTTATTCGACAACAATCGGCAGGGTTTGCTCGGTAGTTCCAGCAACCAGTTTGATAAAGAATGCTCCATGCAATTCAGGGCTAAAGGTTAACATCTGGGAATGATGACCTGCTTCTTCATTACCCATATAAAGCGTTTGCACTTTTTCACCAAGCACGCTCCAAAGCTCGATAGTTGTGGACCCGGAATTATCTAAATTGTAAGCGACCGTTGTCGAATGCGTGGCGCTGGGATTTGGAAATGCTTCAAGCTGCATAATTTGCGGCGTGGAAAGCTGAGTAACACTCGCTCCGCCTTGCGCCATATCCACTTCCACTACAAACCCATCGGAGCCGAAGCAGAGGAACGTGTTCGAATCGAGAAAATGAAAGACCATCCGGTTGTTACTCACGATGGGCATGGTCCACTCGATCGGTTTTGTGGCAAAGCCATCGCGCGTGAAGGCAAAGCGCATCGTGTCATCCACGATAGCCGAGGACCACGCCGATTCTGCAACAACTCCAATGTTCTCATTGTAAAATCCTTCGCTAATGGTATTGGGCATATTGGAAACTTGTATCCAATTCTGGCCTTCATCAGGTGAACGCCATAACCCGGCGCTATCCGTCGTCGCGTAATACGTTCCATTTGAGAACGCAGCGAGTTGCCGGAAGGCATAATCCGTTCCGGTCAGTTGATTGTTCACATTGCTCCAAGTAAGCCCTCGATCGGTTGTGCGAATGATCGTAGCGTTTCCGCCTGCCGCCACACCGGTATCGGGTGAAGAGAATGCGACCGCTTCGAGGTAGTCGGTCGTCGGCACGGTGATCGGAGTCCAGGTATTCGCATTGTCTGTACTTCGAACAATCGTTCCGAAATCACCGCAGACCACGAAGGTGTTCTCAGCAGGATGAGCAATGCTATGCAGACGTTCTTGGTTGGAACCATTAATGTAGTTGCTATCCCAGCTTGTTCCACCATTCGATGTTCGAAAAATGTTACCAGACCAACCGATGGCAAAGGCATTGTTCGAGTCGATCGTATAAATGTCGGTTGGATCGTAATTGTAATCGCTGAAAGGATAATTCCAGGAGAACCCGTTGTCCGTGGTCTTAAGGAATATTCCCCCGTTCCCGAACCATAGCCATAGCCAAGGCTGTCAATCGAGGCGAAAAGAAAGGTTTCGAAAATGGATGACAAGGGGTGATTATTGATAAAGAGCGATTCGAACGCTCCGGCAGCTTGGGTGGTCGAGTCACGAGCTGTTCCGCAATCGTATCTCCATGCGATGTAATCTGTACCACCATCGGCATCTCCCGCCAGGGAATAGCTCCTCGACACATCGACCGAATCTCGGTGAATTCCACAGATTAGATCCGATTCAGAAAAAAGAGTCCATTCATCTTGAAAAAGATTGCCCCCTCTATAGGCAGAATAGCTCACCCCCCGAAAAGACATTTGTTGCAAAAGGGTATCTATGGATGGATCGGAGGAATATAAGGCATATATCTGAGCGGGTTTCATGGCGCTCCAGCTTATGCCGTTTGTCGATACCCCAACGGCACCGCTGTCGCCAACAGCAATTACCGAATCGTGGTCAGAGATCGCAACACCGCGAAGCGTAACGGGTGACGACGCGCGATAGCCAAACGCGCTCGTGTCCGTTACGATGGGCCAGGAAGCACCGAAGTCGGTAGTTTTTCCGATGAGTCCATGTTCTCCCACGAAGTATCCGGTTCCCGAACTGTTTATCGAGATCGCATTGATATTCCTTGTTGTGGAAGAGGCAATTCGGTTCCATGTCAGACCGCTATCGATGGATCGTAAGACGATACCACTATCGCCAACAACGATGAGGGCAGTCGATGCCCGAGTGATCGCTCGAAGCGTTTGATTCGTGATGCTAAGACCCGATTGAACCCAACTTGATCCTTGATTCGTCGTAAGAAAAATTAATCCTTCATCTCCGACGATCGCAGCATGTGTAGTGCTATAAAAGCTGACCCCATAAAAGGTGTGGCTTTTATCGCACGGAGAAGAAAGCGGGCGGGAATTCCAATTCGACCAATTCTCCTGAAGGGTGGTCGTATTGAGTACGATCGAAGCAGAATCTCCGACACACATCGAGTGTAGATGATCCCCCATACTGATGCCTCGAAATTTGATATTGGGGGGCGTAATTTGCGTAATTCGTTGAGCGTTGGCGCTCCCCACGAGAACGCTTCCCGCGAGAAAAAGAAAATAAAGTGCTCGAGAAAGATGAATGGACGATTGCAACATAATGTCAACGCAATTAGGTGAAGCGAATTATTTCTCCGACCGAAGTTCGGGAATGGTTTCCGCGTAGGGAATATCGGTGCCGATGAACTCATCCCATTCCTTTTGGGTCAAATTGCGTTTGAGGTCCGGCTGGATTTGGTTCACGATCGCGTCCGGCTGAACAGGAATGAGATGAACGGATTTGTCGGTGCTGGATGCAGCGAGCGTTTTTCCGTCCGGGCTGAAGGCGAGCGCCCACATCCAGGAGGAATTGTCGGCAAGTGTAATGGGGAAATCGTCCATGCGTGCCGGATTCCAAAGGCGGACTTTGCCATCGGAACTCCCGCTTGCCAACAGGCGTCCATCGGGGCTGAACGCGATAGAATGAATGGGAACTTCTGTCGTTGGCGTGACGTGTGGCTTGTCAAGCGATTGTTCGCCGCCATCGTCCGTGCCAGAATTCCAGAGGAAAATACTACCGGATAGCGTTCCAGCCGCGAGCATTGGCAAGGATGAGGCGCTGCCGGAACTAAACGCAAGTGCCGAGACCGATCCATCGGCCTGGCCCGTTCGTACAGGCGGCCCGCTGAGCGATTCAAGGTTCCAAAGGCCGACTGTTCCGCCACCATCGCCCGCCGCGAGAAGCTGAGCATCATGGCTTATTGCGAAGGCATGAATGGGCGAGGACAGTTTGATCGTCCCGGTAACCTTCCCAGTGCCAGCGTTGACACATTGGATATGGCCATTGTTGTCCAGCACTGCAATAGTGGAGTTATCCAGATATTCTATCTGTACCGCATAGGAAATATCGACGGGAATGCTGAAACTCGTATCGTTCGAAAACGAATAGAAGTGGAGCTTTCGGTCGTCGCCGGCCGCGCACAGTGTCGATCCGTCCGGGCTTAACGCAAGCGTTCGGACCGCGAACACACGGTCGCCCTGTGAGGCAATGCTTCCGATAACGTGTGGCGTGCCGCTATTCCACTCGACAATTTTTCCGTCGGTGCTTGCTGAAATAAGTTTTTGGCTGCCTTTATAAACGATGGAACGAATACTGCTGCCGTGCGGCCCACGCAGTGTCAGCGCAGGGCCATTTAGCCTGTTATTTGCCGAGTGCAGCGCGCCGAATATATCCGGGTCCATCGCGGGACCGCCATTGTCGTGCGTGAACCGGTAGGCTTGCAGTGCCAGCAGACCCGAGAGATCCGGATCGGAACTTTGAAGATGCTCCGCCTTTACCGCAAGCGCTTTTGCGATGGAAAGATAACGCAGCCGCGAAACATCGCTGGCCGATTTCTCCGCAAGATTCTTCATGCTGTCCGCGATATGGCTTTGTGCTTGTGCGGCAGCGCGTTGCTCGTTCGCGGCTACGCTCGAGCGTTCGGCGTCGGCGCGGGAATTTTCTGCGTTTTGCTTTTCGGCAATGGCAGAGGCGCGCTGCTGCTCCGCAAGCTTCTTTTGAGCTTCGGCTTCTTGGGATGCGGCAATGGCGGTTCGTTTTTGCTCATCGGCGACGATCGCGCTTTTTTCAGCTTTTTGTTCCTGATCTTGTGCGACCTTCTGTAAGCGTTCGGCAGAGGCCGCGTTCCGAGTTGCGGAACTTCGTTCCGTAAGCGCCCACACGGTAAGCACCCCGGCAAAGGCAAGGAATGCAACGATGAATGCATTGACCAACCGGCGGCGCCGGCGTTTCTCGATCAACTCCTGCTCGCGCTGTTTAACGCTGTCCGTAAGGAATTGCATCGAAGGGCCAAAGGCTGTGGAATACCGATTCGCCCATGCTGCATTTGGTTTATGAGTATCGCGCCAATTTACAGCCTGTTGTAATTCTGGGTCGCGCCAAAGCCCGGCCTGTTCTTTTGCATACAGATCGGCGGAGCCAACAAGTCGAAGATACATTTGCGCAGATACTGCATCGTCATCCACCCACTTGACAAGCCGGTCCCACACGCGCATCAAGCTTTCGTGCGAAATATCGAGCACAGTTTCAGTAGTAAGTTCCACACCATGCGGAGGCATGATGAACGACCGGCCAGGCCGCCGGAAATACTCGACAACTTCGATCACCTCTCTCGGCTCTGCACCGGCGATAGCGCATATCTCAGCAATTTTTGTCGGACGACGAATACCACGATTATCCGGCCCGCGCATGGTGAGGCATTTGAACATCGCCTCGGCGATCATTTTGCTCCGATCATTCGGCAGCTCGTTGTAGGCTTCGTCAGCATGTTCGCTGAGCGCATGTTGCATTCGCCCGATGGCTTCATAATGCCGGAAGTCGATCGGTTCTCCTGGGTCATGGTCGTGCTCCCATTTATCCCATGTTCGCATGAGGGCATGCTGCATGATTGGGAGCTGGTCGGGGTTATCGCCAAGATCGTTGAGGAGCTGTTGAACTAATCGCGGAGATATCTTTCCCCCACCGACGGCAACCGGCCCCAGTATCGCCTCGCGCTGCTGCTCGCGAAGCAGGCGCGGAATAAGATAATGCCCTTCATTGATCGCCTCGGGAAGGTCGCGGAACTGCGCGCAATCCCCGAGAAAATCACTCCGTAACGTCAGAAGGACATAGATGGAAAGCTGGCGCTGATGCACTGCTTCCAGAAGAAGCTTTACGAAAGCCGTAGCCTCGTTCGCTGCATCTGCGATCGACTTATTTTGTTTGAATCGAAATAGTTCTTCGAACTGATCTACGACAAGAAGCAAATTTTCATCCGAGGGCAACGCGGCCTGACGAACAAGCTGCACAAGCCCCAGAGAACTTGATTCGAGAATCGCGGCGCGCCGAGCAATACTCTCCGTTGGTGAGGCACTATTACTCGTCGCGCCAAAGACATCCTCCTCCGAAAGAGCTTCTGCAAGATTTTGAATAGGACTGGAACCCGGCCGCATGACGGCGACGTGCCAAGTCGAGCCGGCGGAAACCATGTAGCCGCCATAGAGCGCCGGGAGTAAACCTGCGCGTACTAACGAGGACTTGCCACTTCCAGACGTACCTACTACTGCGACAAAGTGATGGTCGGAAAGTTTCTTAAGCAGCGCATCGACTTGTCTATCTCTTCCGAAGAATAGATAGTTCTCCCAAATATCGAATGGGCGCAGCCCGGGGAACGGGTTCATGGATGATCTATCTTCCATTCCTCCGCCGACTGCGGTGGTCTCGATGGTTGTTCCGGTGAGTATTTCTTCCATATTTACGCCGCAGATAGTCGTTGTATGAAAGGCGCGAGATTAGCCGTTGACTCGAAGCCGTTGATGATCATCATATCAGGAGCTGAAAACCGGAGTTTTCCTTCTGTCTTGTTCGAGCATAAAAAGACACCTTTCGCAGCCAGACTTTTCTGCCGTCCAAGAGCGGCCGCGCGCAGAAGGTCCTGCTGTTTCATGCGCACCCATTGCTCCTGCACGGCGCCATAGACGATAAGCACTCCATCGCATCGGCGAAGATTTTCGTTGTGAACAGCTCGGAGCTGGTTCTGCTCCGTAGGAAATTCAGGTAGCAACACGCCGATACCCTGATTCTGAAGGAAGGTGGTTACAGGGCCTGCCGCTTCGGCATCGCGTTGATCGTAAATAACGTACAGTTGTGCTCCAGTTGTCGCCAAAGAAATTTCTTGAAGCCTTTCTGCTTCTTTCATAGCCACAGCAGACGCAGAGAACATGGTCGCTGATTCCGATTTTGACTGACTGAGGCGATCATACAGAAGCGATTTAAAATCTTCAATGGTACTTTGGATGACTTCGGCAGCAAGACTGAATTCTTTTGATTCGCGAAGTATCTGATCGCTAAGAATCGAAGAAGTCGTAGCATCGGAAGCCTGAGCATCTGTCCAACCTAAGACGCGGAATTCCGGATGTGTCCGCGCAAAGGATAGTGCAGCCCTGAATACATCCATCGGCTGCTGTGCGCCTCGCTCCGCGAAGGCGGCGCTGCTTTGACCAAAGAGATGGACGGACAATCTGCTCCCGGCAATATGGGATTCTATATTTTCTATATGGCCTGAACTTATTTTTGGCCTTATCTCAAACCCGCGGCTCACAAGATCATGACGAAGTTTTCTCGCTATTGGCTCGATAGACTCCGGAACGGGTGCAAGAAAAATGGAGGGCTTTGGATCGCCATTATTCTCTTCATTCCACACGAGCGAAATATCGAAAGCAAGCTCATTGATGACTTGCCAGAACTTGGTTTCCGATGCGATGGAATGAGCCGCCAGCGATGATTCCCCAGATTCCGGAAACACATACGGATGAAGTCCACCTACTTCATCGCTTATCTTTGCATCGCCACGGAAGGGTATAATGCTGATGAAAACTCGCTTCGCACCGAGCTCATTGATGCATGCTCCGATCTGCTTTTCTATTGCTGCCGATGAGGATCGTGTGACCCAAACAACGATGGGCGAAATAGACAGAGCCTTCATGGCGCGTATCCGATCGAAAAGATCGTTCGGTGTGCATGACTCTGCTTCAACCGGGCTTCCAACTTGTTGCTGGAATGATATTAACAGAGACCTTCTCAGGTCCCGTGCGGTTTCGGAAGGCGCGAGCGAACTTGTCCCGCCTGGCTGGGCGGGAGTTTCGCAGAACAAAATCACACATTCCATAGAACTAAGTATTCGGAAATAAAAACCGTATCGTTTCGCAAGATCAAGGACGGGCGAAAGTCCGTAGTCACAATATTAATGCAATATACGACATTTTTTGTTCACACGCCCAAAATTCGAGGAGTGTGTTTGAAACCTTCGTATATTGCACAAAATACTTGTCATTGATATGCAGTTCCACTTTTGTTCCGATGGATGCCTCCTGAGATCGACCGTGATGTTCGATGGACGGATCGCGCTCCGTCACTATCGAGCACAATGAAACTCAGAGCCCTTTTAGTGCTAATCCCTGCGCTCGTGCTTGTCATCGTGATCAGCGCCTTACTCTTGTTTTCCGCAAGCTGGATGCAGGTGGCTATTGCCGTTATCCCCATAGCCGTGATCTTATACGCTGCGGCCTCTCAATTGTGGGCTAAGCTCCTTCGGCCCGTTTCCGATCTGGCAGAGCAGACCAAGCCCCTTGCCGAGGGGGATCTCTCCCGGCTGGTTATCATTCCGAAAGAGAGCGAACTTGGGTCCATCGGCTCCGATGTCAACGTTCTCGTGCGGAAACTTCGCGACGCAGGCGAAGGTGAAAAGCAATTTCGCGCATTGGAAGAATCGGCGGCACGAGCTAAAGCTACGGCGGACGAACTTCGTCTCTCCTATGATAATCTTCTCGTCGTCAGCGAGCTTGGACAAAAGATCATTGCGTCACTCCGGTTGGAAGACATTGCGTCCACGGCGTATGAAACGCTGAACACAATGATGGACGCCGTTTCGCTGGAACTCGCAACTATCGATATGGCGGATCGATCCCTCCGAGTCATTCTTTCCATTAATCATGAGGGTACGAATCCTCCGTATTCTGTTCCTTTGGAATCGCCCAGCAGTTTTGGGGTATGGGCTGCGGTGCATGGCAGAGAAGTGTTCTTAGATGACGTCGAGACGAACTACGCTCGATATGTTCAAGCTTTAGAACCGGTACAGACGAGCACGGAACGGATTCGTTCGCTGATCTGCATTCCTATGTTCTCCAAAGGCGAGGTCATAGGCGTCATGGCGGTTGGAAGCTACCGCAAACGAGCATTCTCCTCGTATCATCTCGATATGTTGAAGTCACTCGGCCTCTATATTGCTGTGGCGCTCGATAACGCGGAATCCTACCAAAAGCTCGATCGCGCGCTTACTGAACTTAAGACCGCTCAACGGCAGCTCGTTCAGGCGGAGAAAATGTCGTCCCTTGGTCTGCTGACGGCTGGCATTGCACACGAGATCAATAATCCGATAAACTTTGTCTCTGCCAATGTCAATCCGCTACGGCGGAATCTTCGGGAAGTCCATGAGATCCTTGATTCCTACCGAGCGCTCCAGACAACGAAGGACATTCCCGCAGCACTCGCTAACTTGAAGCAACGCGAGACCGGCATCGATCTCGATTACACTGTGAAAGAGATCACTGCGCTGCTCGATGGCATCGAAGAAGGGGCGCACCGTACTGCCGAGATCGTACAGGGGCTCCGCAATTTCTCCCGAACGGATGAACAGGCGATCAAACTTGCGGATGTGCATCAAGGCATTGATTCCACGCTTACTTTGCTACACAATAAGTACAAAGATCACGTCGAGATCATCAAGAACTATGGAGATATTCCGGAGATCGAGTGTTTTGCAGGGCAGCTAAATCAAGTATTCATGAATATACTTTCCAACGCGGTGCAGGCCATCGTGGAAAACAAGGCCAATGGGGGAAATGGAAAAATTTGGATCACGACCGGTAAGGGAGATGATCGTTCCGTGCAAATTCGATTCAAGGACAGTGGAACTGGAATGCCCGAGGACGTTCGTAAACAAATTTTCGACCCCTTCTTTACTACAAAAGATGTCGGAGTCGGAACGGGGCTGGGGCTTTCCATATCCTATGGCATCATCGAAAAACACGGTGGCTCCATCGAAGTGGAAAGCGAACCTGGCCGTGGCACCGAATTTATTATCACACTTCCCATCGAACAAAAAATTGGATAGTTAATGCTCGAAGGTGTCAGTAATCGTTTTAATATTTTTTTATGCAAGAAGCTAACTTTTCCACGAAATCGCAATTCGATAGCATGAATCGAGAGCATAGCGCTCCGTACAACATTCTGTATGTGGATGATGAGGAACAGAACCTTACATCGTTCCGCGCGGCATTTCGCAGGAATTTTAACATCCATACCGCTATTAGCGCTCGCGAGGGGTTGAAGATCATTCGCGAAGTTCCCATTCATCTCATCGTTACCGATCAGCGGATGCCGGAGATGACGGGCGTCCAATTCTTAGAGGCAGTGATCCCGGAATGCCCGGATGCGGTCCGCATGATCCTGACGGGTTTTAGCGACATCGATGCGATCATTAAAGCCATTAATTCCGGACGCGTCTATCGGTATATTACAAAACCCTGGAACGAGGCGGAATTAAAGATGACGTTGGAAGCCGCGCTCGAATACTATGCACTCCAGGCTCGAAACAAAAGGCTCGTTTCGGAACTTCAGCAAAAGGTACTCGATCAGGAACGACTGGTAAAGCTCTTTCAAAAATACATACCGGAACGTGTCCTCGAAGAACTCATGGCGCGCACCGATGATATGCCGCTTCTGGAAGCTGAGACGCGCATCATTAGCGTTATGTTCGCCGATATTCGCGATTTTACCGAGTTAGCCGAGCAGATGGAACCCTCGAAAGTCATTGACTTGCTTAACGATTTCTTTTCCTATCTCACTGGATGCGTGAAGCGGCACAATGGGACGGTCAATAAATTTATCGGCGATGGAATGCTCGCGCTCTTTGGCGCACCCATTTCCTATATTGGCAACGGAGAGAATGCCGTGATGGCTGCGCTTGCTATTCGCGATGGATTGAAGCATTTTAATGACCGCAACCGGGCAGCGATCGGACGCGACCTTCAGATCGGCATCGGGATAAACACCGGGTGAGGTCATTGTCGGAAATATCGGCTCGGAAGACCGGATGGATTACACGGCCGTCGGCGATACGGTCAATGTTGCTTCACGGATCGAGGCGCTGACGAAAGGGAATCCCGATGCTATTCTCATCAGCGAGAATACATATCGCTCCGCGTCCGACATCATCGATGCGCACGAATGGGAACCCATGCCCATTCGCGGAAAATCCGAGCCGATCAAGATCTTATGAAGTGATCGGGGTGAAATAACGACCCCGATCACTCGCAAGTTAGCTCATTCCACGCTGACCGCCGCAGTACTGGTCGCTCCATCCGCCGAAAGCCGAACGAAAAACGCGCCATGTAATGCGCTCGGAATAGTAAAATTTTGCTGCGTGCGAACCAGCATCCTCTGTTCGCCGCTAAATAATTGTTCTAATTCGCTTACCGGATTCATCCCATAATTCGATAGTTACCGGCCCATTCGTCTTCGTCGAATACGATACATTCATATTCCCGCTCGTTGGATTGGGATAAAGTTGGATCGCTGAAGCATTATTATCCACCTTCGTAACCTGCACGCCGCTGGTCCCAATAACGACATCATCAATAAAGCCAAAAGTCCCGTAGATGACTGCTTCATGGTCGCTTACCCAATTAAAATGATCAGATTTTGATTCCAGAACGGAAAGAGAAAGACGTCCAAGAGGAACCACCATCAAGGGTGTATGCGAGATGTGCGGTGTCAGGGATATACTGGCTGGAGGCAGAGGGTTCAGCGATCATGCCGATCTGAGGGGAATAAAAGCTCATGCCGGCAATGTCGCTCATGCCATTGGGAAGGATGGATACCCAATTCTGACCAAAGTCCGTCGAGCGGAGAAGTTGATTCCCAGCATGAATAAAAAATGCACCATTAGAGAATCCCTGCACGTTCGTCAAAGATATGTTCGTTCCAGTAAGGAGATTGTTTACAATGGCCCATGTCCGGCCGTGATCGGTTGTTCTGAGGATCGTCGCGCTATCGCCGACAGCAATGCCAACGTCATCATTCGCGAATGCCACGGAAAAGAGGCGTTCGGTAGTCGGGATGCCCGTAATAGCCTTCCAGGTCTCCCCACGGTCTGTGCTTTGTAATACGGTACCGAAATCACCCACTATGATCCCTGTATCTTGGGAAGGAAACGCGATGCTCTCCAATCGCTCCTGCGTACCGCTCGGCAGAAAGTGGAAACCTGTTGCATCGTATCTAAGAATAACACCAATATAACCTATGACAATAGCAGTAGCGCTGTCAAGCGTAAAAACGTTATCAATTGCAGAATCATCATTTACTATAGGAAGTGTTATATAGGTCCAGGTTTTTCCGCTATCTCTCGTTCGCAGGAATTGGTCGCCCTGCGCCGCCGTATATCCATATCCATTGGACAGTGTACTGACCCCGAGAAAATCCACGAAGGTTTCCTTTCCCGGATAGGGAAGGAACTTACGGGTGGTATTGGAGTAGGGAGACGGATGAGTCCACCATTCTTTATAGAGGCTGAGATCGTCGCCCACCCAAAGAATGAATACAATCGAATCCTTTTTCCATAGCCCTTGCGCACGAATGCGTAAAGGAAGGTTCACTTGGATCCCATTGACATCTCCGGCAGCGGGGAGGAGAGATTCCGAAATATTAGAGTCGCAGTTAATTGTGTAATATACGAAATCGCCAACATTGCTTGTAGAAGTTAAACAGACACTTGGAACACCAACATAGAGCACGGAAGTGTAGGTTGGGTAGGTCTGCGGCGGAAACACAATAGGAAGATAACCCTGACCAAAGAGCTGATCGAAAAACTCTGTCGAAGTATCCGCTGCTCCTCCCTGACAAACGAGAAGCGGAAGCATGGCGCTGTCGAAACAGACCCAAACGCTGTCCTTCCCGCCCATTGCCACACCCGTAAAGTTTATCGTTCCCATTTTATTTTCATAAAATCCGGTGTCCCAGGTATGGAAATTATAGGGGAAGGTCATGGGCGACCAGGTTTGGCCCCCATCATGACTCTGGATCATCGTCGTATCGTTACCAACCGCAACGGCTTCGGTCGGTGTGCCAAATGCAATCGCATTAAGCTGGACGGTTGTCGGCGATGTGATCGTGTTCCATGTCTGCCCCTGATCCGTTGAGCGAATAACGAGGCCACCATCGCCAACTCCCACAAGGACTGGTGAGGCAGTGGAGCTATTCCACGTAACGGCACGGATGGTGGCCGTAGTACCAAGCGCGTAGGGAGTCCAAGTCGCGCCGTCATCGCTTGTCCATGCGAGTGAGCCATTTTCTCCGGCGATCACGGCATGACTGGTGTCCCCGGCATACGCAACGGCATAGAGCGTAGTCGAATGCGCGAACGGGCTTTGGAGTGCAACAAAGGATGGTGTATCGTTCACGTCATACGCATGGTGCGTAATAGCGACGTAATTGGAATCGCCGACGATGATACCCGTCCATAAGCTCGACAAGCTAACGGCCCGGAGTGTGATGTGCGATGGGTTTATGCGCGTTACGATCTGTGCGCTCAGCCTGGAGCCTGTCAGCAGGGAATATACGCTAAGGAATAGGATAGAATAGTATAGTTTCGTTCTCATTGAATAGTTAATTTTGATATGGATAAAGTGCCATCCGCAGAAAGGCGGATGAAAAATGCGCCGTGCAATTCCTGCGGTATCGAAAAACTCTGCTCATGGGAACCCGCGCCTTCTTCGCCGCGGAATAATTGCTCAACGCGCTTGCCCGATTCATCCCACAGTTCGATTTGCACAGGGCCGCTCAATTTCGTCGTGTAATCGATGCGGAACTCGCCGCTGGCGGGATTGGGATAGACCGACAGGCCGGTTTGAGAAACGATCGGCGTTATCGTAACACCCGATGCGGCAAATTGCACTTCGACAACATTGCCGACCGTACCGTTTAGTATTGCCGTGTGATCGTCCAGCCAATAAATGACCAGCCGGTTGTCATTCCAGATCGGTACCACAAACGGGGTCCAGCTTGTCCCACCATTCGTCGTGTACGCCATAGAGACCGTATCCGGCACTAACGCGCTCGACGTGGTACGCGAACCGATCAGGCCCACTTGGGAATTAAAGAAGGACATCGCGATCGTATCTCCGGGAGAAGCCAGTACGCTCCAGTCAAGACCGCTATCGGTCGAGCGCAAAATATTACTTCCCGCCTGCGCCAGGAACACGCCGCCCGGAAAGCCTTGCACTCTCCGAATCGACACATTCGTTCCGCTGAGGATGTTATTGACCGGTTGCCATGTGAGGCCCGTATCCGTTGTACGAAGGACGGCTCCGCTATCGCCTGCGGCAATTCCCGTGTGGTCATCGCTGAAAGCAACCGTTCGGAGGTACGTCGTCACCGGATTTGCGATGGGGCTCCAGCTATTGCCCGTATCCGTCGTGCGGAGAATGGTTCCGAAATCGCCAACGATCACGCCACTATTCGGAGTTGGGAATGCGATACCGTGAAGCCGTTCCTGGGTGCCGCTCGGAATCGTCTGCCACGTCGCGCCGCTATCGGCGGTGCGAAGGATAAGTCCGTCCCAGCCGCACACAACGGCGGTCTTGGCGTCCGGACACCACACGGTATTGATGGTGACATTGGCCAGATCGCTGTAAGTCCGGTCCAACCCATTGTTGTCGGTCCGGTCGATCACTCCACCGGCGCCAACGATGTAGCCCTCGCCGCTCGTCTTAATATCGGCATCCAGGTAGTCCGCGGTATAACCATGCCATGGAACATTTATAAGTTGGAGGGAGGCACCGCCCATTCCATCAAAAGAAGCAGAAACGACCTCGAGCAGGTCTCCGGCCAGGATCAGGTTTGTTTGAGTTCCACTGCCAGCCACCCCCAGGCTTCGAAAGCGCATCGGCGCGAGATCGATGTTTCCATCCGCGTCTAAAGTATAAGGGAGCGAGTCACGTTTGAGCATTCCACCGCGGTCAACGATATAGATAAAATCATCCGGCGCGGAGGCCATCAGATAGAAGGCCGTATCTATATCGAGATACGTTAAGCCCGTCAGCGGACCCGAATGCGGAATGGTCGTGAATTGCTGCCGGGGGTCGGCGTTGCCATTCACAAGCAACAGCGGCAATACCGGCCGTTCGAGACCGACCCACACGCTGTCCTCGCCCGGCGAGATCGTGACTGCCGAAAAATCACATCCCGCGAATGAATTCCCAAGCCGGCTCAAATCGTACGGCATAACCTCGGTGTTCCAGCTTGCGCCGGAATCGGTCGAGACGAGGATCGCAGAATCATTCCCAACCGCAACGCCATACTTCCCGCTCGGCCCGAAGGCGATGGCATTGAGCTGCTTCGCAACCGGTGAGGTAAGCCGTGACCAGCTCTGACCGAAATTCGTACTTTTCAAAATAATACCCGAATCGCCGACTGCGAAAAGGTCAGTGCCACTGTTCGTGGCGAGTCCGCGGATGGTCGCCGTCGTGCCGGTGAATCCGTACCAGTTTTTGCCCTCGTCCGTGGAGCAGAACACATAGCCATTCGAGCCTGCAATGGCGAAATCCTCGTCCGTCTGGCACAAGGCTGCATGCCAGGTGATCGTTTTAGGGAAAAATCCATAGTTCCACCCATTGATGGTGTCATAGATTTCGACAAGCCCGGAATCGCCGGCAAGAAGGAGATTGCCGCCTGGCGACACGCCGACCCCTCGAAAGCTGGCTTCGAGCGGAGCAAGCTCCGTTACCTGTTGGCCAAAGACCGGTCTGCTGCAGAAAAGCAGCGATCCAATAAGCAGGAACTCGAGTAGAAGAAAGAAGCGAGAGATCTTTTGTATTTTCATTGAATGCTTAATTTAGTAAATGTCCCATTATTCGTTTAATGTAATGAGATTGTTAGGAAGCCGGCGTGCCGTCCGCTTTCAGATGCAACAAGAAAATTTGCCTTGCGCCAGAAGCACGGCTGCCGAAGCTGGTCGTTATTCCACCGATGACAAGATCCCCATTCGAAAGTTCCAAAATGGCATTTGCAAAATCGCCGCCACTGAATCCAAGCGATTTATAGGGCCACACATCGCTGCCGTTAGCATTGAAACGGAACACCACTATCGATGTATCTCCCGTTTGTGTAGCGGAAAATCCTGTCGCGGCAAGCCCGCCATCCGCCGTTTTGATAATATCTGTTATACTTCCGTTGGCTCCGACACTGATAGCGCGAGTCCAACTTGGTGTTACCTCCGTTCCTGCTGAAGCAGGGGAAAAGATCGCAGCGATCCATGGAGTATCGTTCGTGGGTGTGAAGTTGTTGGAATCACCCGCAACAATAAAGGAGGTCGGACCTGTACGCACAATGCTGCGCAGCGAACCAGCCTTGAGTACGTTAAACCCAACCGGAGAAATGGTATCTGCTCCCAACGAATAGAGTTCCCTTGTTGGAGTGCTCCCAGCCGAGTAAGTGCCAACCCCCATCGCACTATTTCCATCGAGGGTACTCATTCCGGTTATCTTATATTGAATTGATTCCGTAGTACCGCCAGAAAGCAGGGCAATTCCGAGGGAATCACCGGTTGAAGAAAGATGTAGAAACTCCAACTGACTATTGGGATTTGTATTGAGTGGATCCTTCGACTGCGCACCAATTATTATATCTCCGGACGACGTTTCCAGAAGCGTAGTAACGGCAAGGTTTGGCCAGTAGCAATATTCATTGTTCTTCAAGACATTCCCATTGGCATCGAGAAGCACAAGCACGTCGTACCCGTAACCGCTTGGGAGGGTGTGCACCCCAGCGACTGCAATCGTTCCGTTCGATAACGGATAGACATCCCCAGCCTGATAGTTATCGGCTCCTCCGAAATGCTTTGTCCACAGTACGTCCCCATTGGCATCGGCTTCGGTAAGCTCGATGGATGTTACCGAATCTCCGGGAACCGTTGCCGTATAGAGCACGAGAATATTGCCATCCGCCGATAAGCGGATAACCGGAGCTGCTGCCGGAGGATCGACATCGAGCAATCGAACATAGTTCGGCGACGATGCCCCGGAACTTAGTGGGGGCGTACATCGAATCGCAAGTGCAGCAAGCGCCAAAAGAAATGGAATGCAGAGAGGCCAGCGTTTAATCATTATTCTGTGCTGATCGGTCATCCGATTTATATTCCTGAAAACCAAATTGCAGGTTCACGCCAAGCGTGATCTCAATGCCACGGAGCGCAATGTCATCGTCTTCGTAATAGGCGGGTAAAAAGAGAGGTGAGGTGTACCGAGCCGAAGGCTGGGTGAGATCAACCAGCCCATTCCAATATCTGCCACGAAGAACGATCTCGCTGGTGTTCGAATAGGCCCACGAAACACCGATGCCTACCACTGTACCGTAATTAAAGGATTTTGTTCGGTCTTGCGGCGAACCATCCTGAATAAGGCTCGATGAGGAACCCGAATTGGAAGAGGTTGAGGTGAGCGTTACTTTCGCTGTAATCGAGGTCATCCACTGTCCAAAACCACCGGCTTCGATGAAAGGCTGGAATGCGCCTTTCGTATTGCCGAAGAGGCTCAGCACATTCCATCGCGCGAAGAGTGGAACGGCAAGCGAGGATAGATTCTCATCATAAACGGAGGTGTACTGCTGAATCGGAACGGTCGTGCGAGTGAAATCCTCGGAGATCAGCATCGCCTCGATGCCCAGCGCGATCGAAGGAGAAGGGCGATAGAGAAATTCAGCACCCACATTGATCTTGAGAGGAGCAGCATAATCCCCTGCATTCGCAAAAGTTTGGGTCAGGCTATTCGATTGCAGAAGATTCACCTGAGGCTGCAAGAGATCGAGGAATACTCCTGCTCCGAACTCAGGATACGAGCCTAAGGACTCAAGCAATTTTGCAAACTCATACGGGTCTTGTTCGGGGACTGCACGATAAAATGGATTCCGGCGGAGCATTTGCCGGGTTGATTCTTCCGCGCTATCCGGCTGATCGAGCAAAAGATACGAAATGGCCTGCAATCGGTACCCCCGCCAGACATCCTCGTCTGCAATGCCTGAGGGTAGGCACGGTGCAAGGATACTCAAGACCTCCCGGAAGGCGCCAAGTTCGTAAGCATGGTCTGCACGGGATAAGGCTGTCCCGCAATCCTCCGCCACATTTGCTAATGATGAGGAGGCATCCTGAGCATAACCATCGCTGATGATACCCAGAATCGGGAATAGAGACAATAAAAATAGTAAAGAAATATTCCTATGCACAGACGAAATTGAAACGCTACCCACAAATATACGAAAGTAATTGGGTAGTAACGTGAAAAATTAGAAAGGGAGCACGTAAAGGCTTGATGAGCCGTCATGTTGAATATAGGTTTGTAGGCGCGTTCGGCCGGTGCTATAGACCGGCCGCTCCTGAATGATCGAAAGCATTTTGAACTATCGGTCGAAACGGTAATGTTTTCCGGTCGCGATGGATAAGAAAAAGGAACTGGCTGCTCGTACAATCGCCGCCGTGATCGTCATTACGATCGCGCTGACGGCGCTGCTTATTCTAAGCATGCATTCCTCGACTCCCAACACCGCATCCGGTGGCGTCGGAACCATTCCCGGTACGGCGTCTGCGCCCGATACTTCCCCACCGGCCTCGGCTCCCCCAAAGCATTTCTTCGAGACCAAAGCTATGGATTCCGCGCTTGCGGCCTACGATGCACAGTGGGAGCGCATAAAACAAGCGCCGGACGCAGTCATCGGTCAGCCCTTTACCTGGACGGCACGAGTCGTCTCTATCACAGGCCAGCGCGTGGCCATTGGATGGCCAGGGCGCGTCATTGAATACAACACCGAGGAGGAAGTCCCGCCACCTTCCGATCTGAGCTACGAGCAGCTCCTCGAATATAATGGCATGGAATCTCGCGGACTCCCGGACGTATATAAGGACGACATCGTCTGCCTCACAGGTACGTTCACGACGATCACTCCCGCCGGCTCCCTCGAATTCGATCCTAAGACGCTCATCAATTACGGACATAAATAGCGAGTTCCGATGATCCGAATGGAAAGCCGCTGAACCTATCGAAGCCCACCGTAGCATTCCGCACGAAATAGAGGCCATTTTCGCCAGTTGGACTTCCAAAATATTTTTTTTTGCATGAGGAATTCATAAACTGTAGCTTTTTCGAGACAGCTTCCACCGCGATCTCGCAGAAAGCATAATTATATACTTTGTATCCGGAAGCCTGTTCCCAACCGATTGTTCATCCTTTCCCAGGGAGCCGGTGCCGTTTCCAAGCTGTTTTCGCCAGTTGTCTTTCAGCAATAGGTGCTAATTACGCGCAAACGCATTTGTTTTTCATGAACTCACGGAGTATTTCATCGACTTTTCATTAATTTTCGCATGACAACCATGTTCCCGATTTTTCAATGAACTTCCAAGCCCCCATTCTTAATTCGTAATTCTTAATTCGTAATTGAAACAGGTGCCCATTAAAGCAAATGCTAATATACGCACTTTTTTACCTCCATGCAAGCGATTCCGGAAAATAATTGAAAAATTTTTAATCGCGGCGAAGCGAATACCTATACCGGATTTGCCAAACCATGTAAAGCCGCTCTACTAATGAAGTTATGGGATATGCGTGACAATATCTTCATCAGCAAGCTCAAAATACCCGCCGAACAAGCCCTGAAAAATTAATCGGTATGCTTGTTGTTCATTAATTTTGGGTAGTAGTATTTTTTACACACACAATTTTATCAATAAAAAAATGTCAAAGGAATTCAAAATGTGCCCTAAATGCTTAAAGGGCGCAATCCGTCCGACCGGCGAAGTAGTAAAACTCGCTAAAAGCGATAGCAATGAAGAAATTACCGGCGATCTTTCCGAATGCGATACCTGCCATTACCTCGTGATCTTTCGCAAACCCGCTAAGAAAAATAAAAAATAAGCAAATGTAAACCGACCTAAATCTATCCATGAGCATGCTGCTTCTCACGGAGCGTTACGGGGAACGATGTAACTATTTTTCGGAACGGGCCACGGATGTTCCCTCGCAGGCGCACACATCTCGAAGACTGCCTTGAGCTTGTACCGGCTCCCATAAGGGATC
The DNA here is from genome assembly GCA_963776895.1 of Ignavibacteriota bacterium. Lineage (GTDB taxonomy): Bacteria > Bacteroidota > Ignavibacteria > Palsa-1295 > Palsa-1295 > PALSA-1295. The sequence goes on from CAVZOL010000010.1 coordinate 294,141, forward strand.
AGAGTACCGATCCATTCGAAGAGAGTGACCCAAGAAGTAATAACGCAACCAGCACCACGATACCGAGGATAACATTTTCCTGATTGCCCACTTGTGTTTGGTGTACCGCGTTCGCGGCCGCAATAGCATCCTCGCATTCTTTATCTTTGGTCTGCCAATACGCGAATTCGCGAGGAGTCATCGAGTCGATCGGCTTGCGGTCTAAGGCTAAATACGTGGAATCATTACACGCCGTAGTGCTGATCTCCCGTGGTGCGATACACGATGACAAAAGCCCACTCACAAGGAACGCTGCAAAAATTAGGACGACAATAGATGTTTTCATGACTACAAAGATACGAACAATTCGTAGCCGTGGCTTTTAAGCCACGGCGAATCACGAGTCCTTACCTTTATTCATGACATAGAGATTCAGGATCAGTCCAAACACAGCGGCGCCCGTGATGATATAGTTATAGTCTAATATCTTATCCTGGCTGACCTGGTTAAGATTCATGATTATGTTTATCACGCTATAGATACCCGCACCGGACCAAAAACCGATTCCATATTTAGCGTATTTTTTTATGCTTTCATTCATATTGATATAGCGATTAGTAATAGTATTATAAAAATAGACCGCCCTGTGTAAGTTCCGGCTTGCTCGACCTAACACCGCGTACTCAACCCTTAAACCGCATGTGCGGAAGATATGCGAGCTCCAAACATGTGTACCGCCGAACCCATTCGACAAGCTCAGGGCAGGCTCTTCAGGTTCGGCGGATTCCCCATTGAAAAGCCCACTGGTAGAAACAGTTTTATTTTAGTTTAGAACTAAAGGGCTTCAACCCTTATATGCACCGAATATTGCATTGATGGAGAACCCGATGAAGCGTAGCTTGAAGTGCTGTAGGAGATAGCGGAACCTGATTCCGCATAAACAACAACCGAAGCCGTTTCGTAAGTAGTGAGATTGTTACTACTGCTAGGGGAAGTGGCAATTGTTGTTTGTGCAGTGTTGTTGTCTCCGTCTGTCCAACCAATATTCACTTGTGGCAAGGTAGAGCTTGTAGACGCTACTTGCGTAAGCATGATAATTACTGTCACCCGGTACATTCCATTTGCTGGAGCGGTATAAATATTCGTGGAACTAATATTGCTACCCTGTGCTGTCTTATCTATCGTTCCATATTCGGTAGGAACCCCATTCGCGACTGTCGATATTCCGTTATAACTTGAAATGTCTCCGCTAATAGACCCGGAGAACGAGCCGGAGAATTTGGTAGCTGAAAGGGTTCCGGTAGAAGGCGTGTAAGTAAGCCCGGTCGCGACTTGCGCCGACTGGCCCGAGCCGCTCAATTGCTCATACGATGGTGCGAACAAGAGATAGTTGGGCGAACTTGAAGTAGTCTCCGTATCCGTAGCGATAGCCAACGCGTAGGTAGCAGAACCCGCGTTGAGAATATTTTTAATAGCAAGCTCGCCTCCTGCGCTACCCCATGCATTTAAGGCCTGACCAATATCGTAGCCTGTCGCAATATCGTCGGCAATGGTCGGGCTCGGATAGTTACCAGTAAGATCGCCACCTGCTGTACCGCTCGGCGGTGCGCCAGTGACGTTCAGTGTTGTTCCGCTAAACATAAGCCCCGTACCCAGCGTGATCTCACTCGGTGCTTCCGATAAACCAGAGGGGTTACCCAGCAAAGTTCCTGCGTTCTCGTTCTGAATGCTGCCATACTGTATCGAGCCAGGAGTATAATCGGCAGAAACCAATGCGCGGAATGTCGGTGCCGCCGCACCCCCCGTTGTTGGGCCTGCAAAAACCGCGTTTGCGCTTTGCGTAGCTAACGATGCCGTTAACGTTCCAGACGTTGTTACCGGAGAACCCGTTACAGAAAATATGTTCGGCATCAAAAGCCACACGGCAGTTACAGTTCCGGCATTCGTCCAAGTCGGCATACCGGAACCACCGGAGGTCAGCACCTGGCCGGAAGTTCCAGCGGGCGAGAATGCATACGCGCTTCCGGTCCCATACGCGATAGCGCCCGCCGTAGGTGCAGCGGAACCGTTCGTGCCGCCATTGGCGATGGGAACCAGCGAAATCCATGCTGGATTTCCCGCGCTTCCGTCTGAAGTCAATATCTGGCCCGCCGTTCCAAGCCCGAGCTGCGTTACCGCCGATGTACCATTGCCAATCTGTATCGAGTACTGTGTGCGCGTAGCAAGACCGCTGCCGCCAGCGGCAACATCAATTGGTGATGATGGCGTCGCATGATTCAAAGCCGCAACGATATCGTTTCCCGCGGTATTCACGATCGTGGGGTTAGGATAGCTACCCGTGAGGTCGCCACCAGCCGAACCGCCCGGCGCAACGCCCGTGATCGTGGTATTCGAAGCCGCCGTTATTCTTCCCTTCGCATCGACCGTGTAAGTTGGAACTTGCGTTGCGCTGCCATAACTTCCTGCCGTAACGCCTGAAGTCACAAGCGTCGGATTTGGATAGCTTCCGGTCAGGTCTCCGCCTGCCGCCCCGCCCGGAGCCACACCGGAAATAGTTACATTCGATGCCGCTGTTATTCTTCCCTTCGCATCGACCGTGTACGTCGGAACTTGCGTTGCGCTGCCATAACTTCCAGCCCCAACGCCCGAAGTAACAAGCGTCGGATTCGGATAGCTTCCGGTCAGGTCTCCGCCTGCCGCCCCGCCCGGAGCCACACCGGAAATAGTTACATTCGATGCCGCCGTTATTCTTCCCTTCGAATCGACCGTGTAAGTTGGAACTTGTGTCGCACTGCCATAACTTCCAGCCCCAACGCCCGAAGTAACAAGCGTCGGATTCGGATAGCTTCCGGTCAGGTCTCCGCCCGCCGCGCCGCCCGGAGCCACACCGGAAATAGTTACATTCGATGCCGCCGTTATTCTTCCCTTCGAATCGACCGTGTAAGTTGGAACTTGCGTTGCGCTGCCATAACTTCCAGCCCCAACGCCCGAAGTAACAAGCGTCGGATTCGGATAGCTTCCGGTCAGGTCTCCGCCCGCCGCGCCGCCCGGAGCCACACCGGAAATAGTTACATTCGATGCCGCCGTTATTCTTCCCTTCGAATCAACGGTGTAGGTCGGAACTTGCGTGGCACTGCCATAACTTCCTGCCGTAACGCCCGAAGTCACAAGCGTCGGATTCGGATAGGTTCCGGTCAGATCGCCGCCCGCCGCGCCGCCCGGCGCAACGCCCGTGATCGTTACGTTCCCAGCCGCCGTTAACTGCCCCTCCGCATTGACGGTGAACGTGCCGACCTGAGTTGCAGAACCGTAGCTGTTTGCCGTAACTCCGGTAGTTGCGAGACTTCCACTCGCGATGGTTCCGCTGGTAATATCGCTGTTGACGATCAAGCTCGTCGAAAGTACCCCCGTGTTGCTGTTATGCACCACACCCGCCGAGGTCATACCGCTCAATGTCTCTCCCGTGAATGTCGGGCTGCTTGTCGTGCCAAGGCCAATATCGGTGCGTGCTGTCGATGTGTTTGCTAACGCTGGGCCGGGATAATTACCGGTAAGGTCGCCGCTCGCGGTGCCGGTCGGCGGCGCACCGGTAACGCTGAGTGTCGTGCCGGTTACGGTAATACCGCTGCCCAGCGTGATCTCTTCCGGCGCTGCCGGTCCACCACTCGCGTTACCGAGCAGCGTGTTGTTCGTCTCGTTCTGAATATTCGCATACGTCACCGCGCCGTTCGTGATCGAAGTCGCGTTCCCAACCGAGGTCACCGGGCCCGTCAGATTCGCATCCGTCGTCACCGTCGCCGCGTTGCCCGACGTGTTCGAGGTGATCGTCGCAGGAAGATCCGCAGCAGCGATCGAACGGAACGCCGGAGCCGAACCGCCCGTCGTATTCGCGAAAAATTGATTCGCCGCCGCCACCGTCGAGAGCGTGAATGACAGCGCAGGCGTCGTGGTCGATGTCGCGACCGACGTCGTGAACAACGGACTCAGGTTCCCACTCGAAAATGACGTGACCGTGCCGCCACTGCCCGTCGCGGTCAGCGTCGTGCCGTTAAATGCAAGGCCCGTACCCAGCGTGATCTCGCTTGGAGCGGCCGTCCCGCTGGTTGCCGGATTTCCGAGTAAGGTGCTGTTATTCTCGTTCTGTATATTCGAGTAACTAACCGCACCCGCCGTGATTGTCGTCGCGTTCCCAACGGAAGTTACCGGGCCCGTCAGGTTCGCATCCGTCGTCACCGTCGCCGCGTTGCCCGACGTATTCGAGGTAATCGTCGAAGGAAGATCCGCAGCAGCGATCGAACGGAACGCCGGAGCAGAACCGCCCGTCGTATTCGCGAAAAATTGATTCGCCGCCGCCACCGTCGAGAGCGTGAACGAAAGCGCAGGTGTGGTGGTCGATGTCGCGACCGACGTCGTGAACAACGGATTCAGGTTCCCACTCGAAAATGACGTGACCGTGCCGCCGCTGCCCGTCGCCACCAGCGTGTTGCCGCTAAAAGCAAGGCCGGAACCCAGCGCGATCTCGCTCGGAGCGGCCGCACTACCCGAGTTGTTGCCGAGCAATGTTGCATTTGTCTCATTTTGAATATTCGAGTAACTAACCGCGCCCGGCGCCAGATCGGCATTCACGATCAAGCTGGAAGAGAGTGCGCCGGTATTGCTGTTATGCACCACGCCCGCCGATGTCAGCGCGGTGATCGAGGTCGCGCCATTGATGGTAGTCGTGCTTCCGGTTCCCGTAGAGCCGATCGTGTTAGAAACATTCGCGGCATTTGCGGCTGTACCGAAGGTGTTCACCGTTGCCGTATTCGATGCGGCGATGGTTGCATCGCCCGTCGAAGCCATCGTTCCGATATTCGGCATATTGCCGGAATTATCTATTCTTGTCTTGCCGCCAATTCCAAGCGTTCCCGCCGCGACGCCAATATTACCGGTCTGCACGCTAAAACTTCCCGTCTGCACATTGACACTGCCGTTCGGCTGAGCGCCGGAAGCGGCATAAAGATTGATGCCCCCTCCCGTGATCGTCACGTTCGCCGAGGAATTACCGATGCTCGTCGTGTTCGATGCAGAAGCCGCAGTATTGATCGCCGTTGCGCCTTCGATCGCCGCTCCTCCGGACGTGACGGTCAATCCTGTTCCGATCGTACCGGAACCGCCAATGTTGAAATTCGCTCCCGCCTGCGCCGAAGAACTGTTGTCGATATAGTTACCAGAAAGCGAGGGAAGATCGTTGGCCGTAAGCGCGCGGAACACCGGAGCGCCCGCAGAGCCATCCGGACTCGCGAACACCAGATTCTTTGTGACGCTGCTGTAATCAGCTCCCGTACCGCCGTTGGTAAGGCCGATCGTGCCGGTGGTTCCGGCAGTATTGATTGCGGTCACGATATCCGTTCCCGCACCGGTTGCGATCGTCGGGTTCGGATACGTGTTCGCCAGATCCCCGCCCGCCGCGCCGCTCGGTGCTGCGCCGATCGCAGTGATCACGCCGCCGGCGCTTATCTCGATCGTCGTTCCATCCGCCTGTACCGCACCCAGCGTCGTCGTTGTCGCAACAGGAAGATCGGCCGGAACGATAGAACGGAAGCCAGGAGCCGAGCCATTCGTCGTATTCGCAAAAAATTGATTCGCTCCCGATACCGTCGAAACTCCCGTTCCGCCATTGGCAACGGCCAGCGTGCCTGTCGTGACATGGGCAACGCTCACAACGTCCGGATTAGGATAGTTACCGCTGAGATCGCCGCTTGCGGTGCCGCTCGGCGGCGCGCCCGTCACGCTGAGCGTCGTGCCGGAAACCGTCAGCCCTGTGCCGATCGTCAGTTCTTCCGGCGATGCCGATCCACCGCTCGCATTACCCAGCAAGGTGTTGTTCGTCTCGTTCTGGATCTTGGAATAAGCAATCGTTCCATCCGTGATGTCCGCGTTGACGATCAAGCCGGAAGCCAAAAGTCCTGTGCCGCCGGTCGCATGCACGACGCCGTTCGTCGAAAGCGCGCCGAACGTGTTCGCGCCGCTCAATTTCAACGTTGTGAAGGACGCAGGAAGTGTGTCGTTATTAAGTTCACCTGCGGTCGCAAGCGTGCCGGACACATCCGGGAACCCGATATTATCGGTGGTGGACGTTTCGTTGCTGGTAATGATCGTCATAATACCGCTATGGCCACCTTCCGAGATAGTATTATGGAAGGCGATGGAACCCGAAACCCCGCCATCCCCCACATTGACCTGTCCGGTCTTGTTTACCGATAAGTATTTTCCGCTGCTGCCGCTGAATCCGTTTTCGGTCACCGCAAAAATATAACTCGATGGTGCAGAGTTTGCTTCCACAACTAAACTCGGCAACGCCGCGCTTGCCGGGGCAGCCGGGGCGATCGTCACTTCATTCGTCCATGTATTTGCATGACCAAGATTTATATCGATATTGCCGGAACCGCCAAGCACGATCGGGCTGCCGGGAACATTCATGGTTGTTCCGGTGCTCGTGAGTGTAAAGGAAGAATTTGCCAGATCCCCATTAGCGATCTGGCTGAACGTCGGGGCGCCTGCTCCGTTGCCATGCAACACCGTGTTTGCTGCACCTGCCGCAGTCGCTTGGATCGCTCCGGTTGCATTGCCATAAAGAACCCCATTCGAAGTCAGGGTTCCCGCGCCCGTGCCGCCATGTGCTACGCCGATGATGCCGGTCGTACCGGCGGTATTGATCGCACTGACAATGTCAGTTCCTGCTCCGGTTGCGATGGCGGGGTTTGGATAGGTTCCCGCAAGATCGCCGCCGGCAGTGCCCGTTGGCGGCGCGCCCGTCACATTCAATGCACCGGAACTAAAGGAAAGACCCGTTCCCAGCGCGATCTCCACCGGCGTTGCCGAGGAACCCGTCGGATTTCCCAGCAAGGTGCTTCCCGTCTCGTTTTGAATCTTGGAATACGTCACCGCGCCGTTCGTAATCGAAGTCGCGTTCCCTACCGACGTTACCGGGCCGGTCAGGTTCGCATCCGTCGTCACTGTCGCCGCGTTACCGCTCGTGCTGTTCGTCAGCGTTCCGCCATTTGCCGTCAACGCCGCAAGAATATCACCGCCTGCGGCGGACGTGTTCGCAATCGTCGGGTTTGGATACGTTCCAGCAAGATCGCCGCCCGCTGTGCCTGTCGGAGGAGCACCGGTGACGCTCAAGGTCGTCCCGGTTACCGTGATCCCACTGCCGAGCGTCAATTCTTCGGGTGATGCCGCAGAGCCGCTCGTATTACCAAGCAGCGTATTGGTTGATTCATTCTGAAGCTTCGCATACGTTACCGCACCGTTCGTGATCGATGTCGCGTTCCCTACCGACGTTACCGGGCCCGTCAGGTTCGCATCCGTCGTGACTGTCGCAGCGTTCCCACTTGTGCTATTCGTGATGGTTCCACCGTTCGCCGTCAATGCTGCGATAATATCGCTGCCTGCGGCCGACGTGTTCGCGATCGTCGGGTTTGGATACGTTCCAGCAAGATCGCCGCCCGCTGTGCCGGTCGGAGGAGCGCCCGTGACGCTCAACGTCGTCCCGGTCACCGTGATCCCACTGCCGAGCGTCAGTTCTTCCGGTGATGCCGAAGAGCCGCTCGTATTGCCCAGCAGCGTGTTGTTCGTCTCGTTCTGAATTTTGCCATACGTCACCGCGCCGTTCGTAATCGAAGTCGCGTTCCCTACCGACGTTACCGGGCCGGTCAGGTTCGCATCCGTCGTCACTGTCGCCGCGTTACCGCTCGTGCTGTTCGTCAGCGTTCCGCCATTTGCCGTCAACGCCGCAAGAATATCACCGCCTGCGGCGGACGTGTTCGCAATCGTCGGGTTTGGATACGTTCCAGCAAGATCGCCGCCCGCTGTGCCTGTCGGAGGAGCACCGGTGACGCTCAAGGTCGTCCCGGTTACCGTGATCCCACTGCCGAGCGTCAATTCTTCGGGTGATGCCGCAGAGCCGCTCGTATTACCAAGCAGCGTATTGGTTGATTCATTCTGAAGCTTCGCATACGTTACCGCACCGTTCGTGATCGATGTCGCGTTCCCTACCGACGTTACCGGGCCCGTCAGGTTCGCATCCGTCGTGACTGTCGCAGCGTTCCCACTTGTGCTATTCGTGATGGTTCCACCGTTCGCCGTCAATGCTGCGATAATATCGCTGCCTGCGGCCGACGTGTTCGCGATCGTCGGGTTTGGATACGTTCCAGCAAGATCGCCGCCCGCTGTGCCGGTCGGAGGAGCGCCCGTGACGCTCAACGTCGTCCCGGTCACCGTGATCCCACTGCCGAGCGTCAGTTCTTCCGGTGATGCCGAAGAGCCGCTCGTATTGCCCAGCAGCGTGTTGTTCGTCTCGTTCTGAATTTTGCCATACGTCACCGCGCCGTTCGTAATCGAAGTCGCGTTCCCTACCGACGTTACCGGGCCTATAAGGTTCGCATCCGTCGTCACCGTAGCCGCATTCCCGCTTGTGCTATTCGTGATGGTTCCTCCGTTCGCCGTCAAGGCTGCGATGATATCGCTGCCTGCCGCCGAGGTGTTCGCAATCGTCGGATTGGGATAGGTTCCGGTCAGATCGCCACCTGCTGTACCGGTCGGAGGAGCACCGGTGACGCTCAATGTCGTCCCGGTCACCGTGATCCCGCTGCCAAGCGTCAGTTCTTCCGGCGATGCTGTTGAGCCGCTCACATTACCCAGCAGCGTGTTGTTCGTCTCGTTCTGAATTTTGCCATACGTCACCGCGCCATTCGTGATCGTGGTCGCATTCCCTACCGACGTCACCGGGCCTGTCAGGTTCGCGTCCGTCGTCACTGTCGCCGCGTTACCGCTCGTGCTATTCGTCAGCGTTCCGCCATTTGCCGTTAAGGCGGCAATAATGTCGCTGCCTGCGGCCGAGGTGTTCGCGATCGTCGGATTGGGATAGGTTCCGGTCAGATCGCCACCTGCTGTACCGGTCGGAGGAGCACCCGTGACGCTTAATGTCGTCCCGGTCACCGTGATCCCACTGCCAAGCGTCAGTTCTTCGGGTGATGCCGCAGACCCGCTCGTATTACCAAGCAGCGTATTGGTTGATTCATTCTGAAGCTTCGCATACGTTACCGCACCGTTCGTGATCGATGTCGCGTTCCCTACCGACGTTACCGGGCCGGTCAGGTTCGCATCCGTCGTCACCGTGGCCGCGTTACCGCTTGTGTTATTCGTCAGCGTTCCACCGTTTGCCGTCAATGCTGCGATGATGTCACCGCCAGCCGCCGACGTGTTCGCGATCGTGGGGTTCGGATAGGTTCCGGAAAGATCGCCGCCCGCTGTGCCGGTCGGAGGAGCACCGGTGACACTCAAGGTCGTCCCGGTCACCGTGATCCCACTGCCAAGCGTCAGTTCTTCGGGTGATGCCGCAGACCCGCTCGTATTACCCAGCAGCGTGTTCGTCGTCTCGTTCTGAAGCTTCCCATACGTCACCGCGCCGTTCGTGATCGTGGTCGCATTCCCAACAGAAGTTACCGGGCCTGTAAGGTTTGCATCCGTCGTTACTGTCGCTGCGTTCCCGCTTGTGTTATTCGTGATGGTTCCACCGTTCGCCGTCAAAGCGGCAATGATATCACCGCCAGCCGCCGACGTGTTCGCGATCGTCGGGTTTGGATAGGTTCCGGCAAGATCGCCACCCGCTGTGCCGCTTGGTGGCGCGCCTGTCACAGTCAGTGCTCCGGAACTGAATGATAGTCCTGTCCCCAACGCGATCTCGCCGGGAGAAGCCGAAGAACCACTGGAATTGCCCAGCAGCGTACTCCCCGATTCATTCTGAATTTTGCCATACGTCACCGCGCCGTTCGTGATCGTTGTCGCATTCCCTACCGATGTTACCGGGCCTGTAAGGTTCGCATCCGTCGTCACCGTAGCGGCGTTCCCGCTTGTGCTATTCGTGATGGTTCCACCATTTGCCGTCAAAGCAGCAATAATGTCGCTGCCTGCGGCCGACGTGTTCGCGATCGTTGGATTGGGATAGGTTCCAGCAAGATCCCCGCCTGCCGTGCCGCTTGGTGGCGCGCCCGTCACAGTCAGTGCTCCGGAACTGAATGATAATCCTGTCCCCAGCGTGATCTCGCCGGGAGAAGCCGAAGAACCCGCGGAATTGCCCAGCAGCGTACTCGCAGATTCATTCTGTATCTTCGAATACGTCACCGCCCCGTTCGTGATCGTTGTTGAGTTCCCTACCGAAGTCACCGGGCCGGTCAGGTTTGCATCCGTCGTCACCGTAGCGGCGTTCCCGCTTGTGCTATTCGTGATGGTTCCACCATTTGCCGTCAAAGCAGCAATAATGTCGCTGCCTGCGGCCGACGTGTTCGCGATCGTTGGATTGGGATAGGTTCCAGCAAGATCCCCGCCTGCCGTGCCGCTTGGTGGCGCGCCCGTCACAGTCAGTGCTCCGGAACTGAATGATAATCCTGTCCCCAGCGTGATCTCGCCGGGAGAAGCCGAAGAACCCGCGGAATTGCCCAGCAGCGTACTCGCAGATTCATTCTGTATCTTCGAATACGTCACCGCCCCGTTCGTGATCGTTGTTGAGTTCCCTACCGAAGTCACCGGGCCGGTCAGGTTTGCATCCGTCGTGACCGTGGCCGCATTACCGCTGGTGTTGTTCGTCAGCGTTCCACCGTTTGCCGTCAAGGCTGCGATAATATCGCTGCCTGCCGCCGACGTGTTCGCGATCGTGGGATTGGGATACGTTCCTGCGAGATCGCCGCCTGCCGTGCCCGTCGGTGGAGCACCCGTGACGCTCAGCGTCGTCCCAGTCACCGTGATCCCACTGCCAAGCGTCAGTTCTTCGGGTGATGCCGCAGAGCCGCTCGTATTACCAAGCAGCGTATTGGTTGATTCATTCTGAAGCTTCGCATACGTTACCGCACCGTTCGTGATCGATGTCGCGTTCCCTACCGATGTTACCGGGCCTGTAAGGTTCGCATCCGTCGTCACCGTAGCCGCATTCCCGCTCGTGTTGTTCGTGATAGTTCCACCGTTTGCCGTCAATGCTGCGATAATATCGCTGCCTGCGGCCGACGTGGTCGCGATCGTCGGATTGGGATACGTTCCTGCGAGATCGCCACCTGCTGTGCCCGTCGGAGGAGCACCGGTGACGCTCAACGTCGTCCCAGTCACCGTGATCCCACTGCCAAGCGTCAGTTCTTCCGGTGATGCCGCAGAACCGCTCGTATTGCCCAGCAGCGTGTTCGTCGTCTCATTCTGAATTTTCCCATACGTCACCGCGCCGTTCGTGATCGAAGTTGCGTTCCCTACCGAGGTCACCGGGCCGGTCAGGTTCGCATCCGTCGTCACCGTAGCCGCATTCCCGCTTGTGCTATTCGTGATGGTTCCTCCGTTCGCCGTCAAGGCTGCGATGATATCGCTGCCTGCCGCCGAGGTGTTCGCAATCGTCGGGTTTGGATAGGTTCCAGCAAGATCGCCGCCCGCTGTGCCGGTCGGAGGAGCACCGGTAACGCTCAATGTCGTCCCGGTCACCGTGATCCCACTGCCAAGCGTCAGTTCTTCCGGTGATGCCGCAGAGCCGCTCGTATTGCCCAGCAGCGTGTTCGTCGTCTCGTTCTGAATTTTGCCATACGTCACCGCACCGTTCGTGATCGATGTCGCGTTCCCTACCGATGTTACCGGGCCTGTAAGGTTCGCATCCGTCGTCACCGTAGCCGCATTCCCGCTCGTGCTGTTCGCCAGCGTTCCGCCATTTGCCGTCAACGCCGCAAGAATATCACCGCCTGCGGCGGACGTGTTCGCAATCGTCGGGTTCGGATAGGTTCCCGCAAGATCTCCGCCCGCTGCGCCCGTCGGAGGAACACCGGTAACGCTCAGCGTCGTCCCGGTCACCGTGATCCCACTGCCGAGCGTCAGTTCCCTGGCGATGCCGCAGAGCCGCTCGTATTGCCCAGCAGCGTGTTGTTCGTCTCGTTCTGTAGCTTCCCATACGTCACCGCGCCGTTCGTGATCGTGGTCGCATTCCCAACAGAAGTTACCGGGCCTGTAAGGTTTGCATCCGTCGTTACTGTCGCTGCGTTACCGCTTGTGTTATTCGTCAGAGTTCCGCCATTTGCCGTCAACGCTGCGATGATGTCGCTGCCTGCGGCCGAGGTGTTCGCAATTGTAGGATTGGGGTAGGTTCCAGCAAGATCCCCGCCTGCTGTACCACTCGGAGGGGCTCCCGTCACGCTCAAGGTTGTTCCTGTGACTGTCAACCCCGCACCAAGCGTGATTTCCTCCGGAGAGACTGAACTACCGCTCACATTGCCGAGCAGCGTATTCGTCGTCTCGTTCTGTATCTTCGCATACGTCACTGCGCCGTTCGTGATCGTGGTCGCGTTCCCTACCGAGGTGACTGGGCCTGTCAAATTCGCGTCTGTCGTTACTGTCGCAGCATTACCGCTTGTGTTGTTCGTCAGTGTGCCTCCGTTCGCCGTTAACGCTGCAATAATGTCACCGCCTGCGGCCGAGGTATTCGCAATCGTCGGGTTTGGATACGTTCCTGCGAGATCGCCCCCTGCAATGCCGCTCGGCGCTGCACCGATAGCTGTGATAATACCGCCCGAACTGATCTCGATCGTTGTTCCATCGGCCTGAACCGCGCCCAGTGTCGTGGTTGTGGCAATCGGAAGATCTGCCGGTGCGATCGATCGGAAGGCCGGAGCGGAACCACCCGTCGTGTTCGCGAAAAATTGATTCACTCCTGATACCGTCGAAACACCTGTTCCGCCGTTGGCGACGCCAAGCGTGCCAGTTGTGACATCGGCAACACTGACCACGGTCGGATTCGGGAACGTTCCTGCAAGATCCCCGCCTGCAATGCCGCTCGGCGCTGCACCGATAGCTGTGATAATACCGCCCGAGCTGATCTCGATGGTTGTTCCATCGGCCTGGACCGCGCCCAGTGTCGTGGTTGTGGCAATCGGAAGATCTGCCGGTTCGATCACCGGAAGGCGGGAGCAGAACCACCCGTCGTGTTCGCGAAAAATTGATTCACTCCTGATACCGTCGAAACACCTGTTCCGCCGTTGGCGACGCCAAGCGTGCCAGTTGTGACATCGGCAACACTGACCACGGTCGGATTCGGGAACGTTCCTGCAAGATCACCGCCTGCAATGCCGCTCGGCGCTGCACCGATAGCTGTGATAATACCGCCCGAACTGATCTCGATCGTTGTTCCATCGGCCTGAACCGCGCCCAGTGTCGTGGTTGTGGCAATCGGAAGATCTGCCGGCGCGATCGACCGGAAGGCCGGAGCAGAACCATCCGTCGTGTTCGCGAAAAATTGATTCACTCCCAATACCGTCGAAACACCCGTTCCGCCGTTAGCTACGCCGAGCGTGCCCGACGTGACATCGGCAACACTCACCACGGTCGGATTCGGATAGTTACCGCCGAGATCTCCAGATGCAGAACCACCCGGCGTTATCCCGCTGAGTGTCGTGGTCGTTGCGCTTGTGATTCTCCCTTTTGCATCCACCGTCAGCGTTGGAACTTGTGTTGCGTTGCCATAGGTCCCAGCCGATACTCCCGTCGTCACGAGCGTTGGATTTGGATACGTTCCCGACAGATCGCCGCCCGCTGTACCGCTCGGAGGTGCGCCCGTCACACTCAGCGTCGCACCTGTTACCGTCAACCCCGTACCAAGCGTAATTTCCTCCGGGGTGGCCGAACTGCCACTCACATTGCCGAGCAAGGTATTGTTCGTCTCGCTCTGTAGTTTACCATACGTCACTGCGCCGTTCGTGATCGTTGTGGCATTCCCAACCGATGTAACGGGACCGGTAAGGTTGGCATTTGTCGTAACTGTTGCCGCGTTCCCGCTTGTATTGTTCGTCAGCGTACCGCCGTTCGTCGTCAACGCTGCGATGACGTTGCTGCCTGCAGCCGACGTGTTCGCGATGGAGGACTCGGATACGTTCCGGCAAGATCGCCTCCCGCCGTGCCCGTCGGTGGTGCTCCGGACACACTGATCGTTGTCCCATTTACCGTAATTCCACTACCCAGTGTGATCTCTTCCGGGGAAGCCGACGAACCGCTCGTATTGCCAAGTAAGGTGTTCGTCGATTCGTTCTGGATTTTGCCATACGTGACCGCACCGTTCGTGATCGTGGTGGAGTTGCCTACCGAGGTCACCGGACCCGTCAGGTTCGCATCTGTCGTGACCGTCGCAGCATTGCCACTTGTGTTATTCGTCAGCGTCCACGGTTCGCCGTCAAGGCGGCGATGATATCGCCGCCTGCCGCCGACGTGTTCGCGATCGTGGGATTCGGATACGTTCCCGTCAAATCGCCGCCCGCCCCACCACCCGGCGTTACTCCACTTATCGTCGTATTCGAAGCGCTTGTAATGCGTCCTTTCGCATCGACTGTGATCGTTGGGGCCGTTGTTGCGCTGCCATACGTCGAGGCTGTTACGCCTGTCGTGACGAGCGTGGGATTCGGATACGTTCCCGTCAGATCGCCACCAGCCGCTCCGCCCGGCGTTACTCCACTTATCGTCGTATTCGAAGCGCTTGTGATACGGCCTTTCGCATCGACTGTAAGGGTCGGGACTTGCGTGGCGCTTCCATAGTTCCCAGACGTCACGCCGGTCGTGACCAATGTCGGATTCGGATAGGTTCCGGTCAGATCGCCGCCTGCTATGCCACTCGGCGGAGCGCTGGTCGTCGCGATCGTGATCGAGCCATTCCCATTTACGATCGAAATTCCGCTTCCCGGGGTGAGCGTTCCCGCTGTGAGCGTATTGCCGGTGGTATTACCGATAAGCAATTGGCCATTAGTGTAAGCAGTCTGTCCGGTTCCGCCATTTGCGACAGCCACGGTGCCCGTCACGTTCGAGGCATTGCCCGTAATGTTCCCAGATATTTTGCTGCCGTTAATGAGGGTGGTGGTTGCACTGTTAATAGCGTTTGCAAGCGCGCTTCCCTGCGCATCGGTCGCGGGAAATGTTTGTGTTGCCAACCAAGTGTTGGCGTGACTTAGGTTAATCGATGCCACAACGTTGCCAGTGGTCGGCGAAATCAAGAGGGAGCCGTCTGTCCCCACGGTCGATACAGTTGTAACGCCGGGGGAACCGGCGATGGTGATCTCATTCCGTCCGGGAACAATGGTAATACCGGCTCCTGCATTGATCTGGAAATTGCCGCTCGCATCCGGGGCGATGTTGTTGATCGTGCTGAGCACACCGGATGGAAGAAATGCCGGATCGATCTTCGCCGAACCCGTGTACCCCGTACCGATGGGCACAGGAAAAAGCTCACCCGCAACCGGTACCGGCGAGGCTTGCATGCCATTGACTGTTCGGGAGTTGATCGCGTAAGGAGCAGCATAGATCTCGGAGGGCTGGAGCGTTATATTTTCCCCGTTCACCGTAACCGCGACCTGCATGGAGTAACGCGAGTTGAAATCCATGGTAGCGGGGAAAGGAATTCCTCCGCCGATGACCAGATTGAATATCCCATCCGTAATTGGCACATTGGGCACGGTTTGCGTGAAGAGCACATTGTTGGCAGTATCCAGGAGCGAGATGGTGAACGTAGCGTTCCCATTTTCGATGGGTACGCCGTTTTCCGCCAGGAGCCCCTGATAGGTAAACCCGCTTGGCACCTGCGACTTGGCCGACGGAACGCCGAAGAAGAGAACAGCGCTTGCGACAAGAACGAATATCCAGGAATTTTTGCTCATTTTTTCATCCGATAATTAATCAACGACCGTAACCAGCAGGTAATGTGAAAATTACTCCGCAAACGAGAATGACGACGTGTATCATACCAATGCTGAATTCCGGCTGGCCATCATTGAAGGACGATTAGAGAGAGAACCCTCTGACGTCCGGCTAATCTAAACGTAATACAAAAATACCCTAAAAACAGTGTTGTATTACTTATTCTTGGGTTTCCTCACACAATGAATTCGCAGAAGCCGCAATTCCAATTATTTTCTGACAGCCAATACATGCTTCCTGCCATAAAAGTTTCCAAAACCAGTCCAAATGCGCTAAAAACCGCATTTTCGATGAAATAGGCTAATTTATTCTGAAAGCCATAGCAGCGGATGAACCCTCTTTCCCGCACACACTGCAATTTCCACAAACCTATCTGAGTCCGCCCGTGTAGTTCGGAGCGTATAAAACAATTTCGAGAGAATACGAAAAAGACGATAAAAGAAGACGAAAAGAAGATAGGAAAACATGAAATGAAGAATTTTTCTGCCATTATACTATGCGTTGCATTATCGTGCATGGTGGGTTGCGGCGTCACTGTGGTTTCGCTCAACCATACGCCGCTTCCGAAAGAGGGCGATTTTCGATCCGTGCTCATGCTCAGCGATGGCAAAGGCCATCAGGCATCCGGTTTCGTGCTCATTCGAAATGGAAGGCAGTACGTTGTAACCGCAAAGCATTTCGCACACTACATGACCGGCCGGGATTCGGTCGATATTTTTGTAAGCGGCGGATGGATCCGGTCGCCAACGCGCCTCGTCGGGCATGGCAAGGGCGAGCTGGATATTTCTGTCTTTACTTTCGCCAAGCCCACGATCGCAAAAGCGTTCGACCTTACGCCCATCGTATCCTCGGGCGATACCATAGACGCCGGATGCGAGGCGTGGACACTTGGGTTCCCGCTGGGCTATATGTTCGACGATCCGTCGCGAAACTATCCTTATCCTCTGCCAAAACATTCCTATCTCTTAACGGAAAACGGCGACCCCATCTTGTACTATTTCGATGGCTTCTGCAACCCTGGTTTTTCCGGAGGACCCGTGTATGCCTTCAACACACAAGGCAACCTGCGACTCATCGGCGTGGTGTCCTCTCGTCTGAAAGAGACGAACAATCCCAATGTAGAAACGAATTCTGGAATTTTCCTCGCCTACTCCGCAAAGTACGCCCAAGTGCTGATCGATGAAAACCCCATCGGAGCGGTTTTGAATTAACCGAACGTTTGCGAAACGCGAATGATCGGTCATGCGCCGGGAATCAATTAGGCCGTAATGCGCTTACATGACAAGACCCAAAATCTGGCAGAGTCTTCGAGATGCCCAACTTTTTTTCGATGCGAAAAATTCCTTACGTCCTTGCGATTGATCTTCTCGTTCTCGCGCTTTGCGTGCTGGAGTGTGTCGTTTATGGCAGAAAGCGGGATTTCCGGCAACGATAGGAAAGAGAGGCAGCGCACTCGTAATACGCTCTTCCAGCTTGCCTCTTTTGAAAACGGGCGATACGGTTATCGCCGTGAGCGGTCAGCATGTTGCGTCGGGTGATGCCATTGAGTTTCTTTGCGATCAGGATTCGATCGGTGAAACAGTTCCCGCAACCATTCTGCGGAACGGGCAGGAGATTCCCGTTCCCATTGCGTTGGTTCAGGATTATGCGAACTCAAAAATTATTGTTGAGTCTTTTGCGGCCCTTATATTCTTTCTGACCGGAATTGCGGTCGTTCTTCTGGCAGCCGAAAGATAAAGCCGCCCGGATCTTTCATCATTTGAGCCTTTCGATCGCGGCGCTCATCCTATTAACGACCGGCCGGTTCACAGTAAAGCCATTAGGAATAGGATACTCGCTTGAAATACTTTTTCAATGCAGCTATGTGATCGTACCTGCACTATTCCTGCATTTCACATTGATTTTCCCGCTCGAAAAAATTCACAAGAAGAATACATTCCTTATTCCCGTGTATTCGATTGCAGCGATGATAGCCGTCTGGTCTGGAATAGCATTCCTTCACGCCGCCTATCCCTCGGTTCAACTCGATCAGTATGGAATATACAACGACTCCTTTTACGCTATTCTTATTTTCTTCGCTGCGATGTTCTTTGCAGGATTTGCGAATCTTCTCCTCTCCTACCGTAAAGCCGGCGAAGAGTTCGAACGCCGCAAGCTCCGATGGATCTTTTTGGGGATCGTTTTTGGAACGAGCGCGTATTTGACGCTTTCCCTCCTGCCCAAGCTCGTGATGGGAGAGAATTTGGACGATCAACTTCCGATCGCGCTTTCGGCGATCGCTCCGATTAGTTTTGCTATTGCCATTATCCGGTTCAAAGTATTCGACATCGATTTATTCTTCAGGCGCAGCACCGTTTATACCCTTGTAGGTTCGCTGCTATTAGCGGTCTATCTTGCAATAGTAGCGCTCTTTACCCACGTTGTGCTCGCTATGGGCCTTCCATCCTCATTGCCAAATATCCTGGGCGCGTTGCTCGTTGCGCTGCTCTTCGAGCCGCTACGACAGCGAATCCAAAAATATGTCAATAAAAAGTTCTTCCGTGTTTCGTATGACTATCATGAGGCACAACGTAAAATTGTGGAACGCATAAAGTTTCTCCATACGAAACAATCGCTTGCTGATCTGGTCACAGAACGTATTGACGCCCTCATCCCTGTTACGAAGATCGGATTTTTCGTTGTGGAAACTCCGTCGGACCGCTTGAAGCTGCTCGCGCATCGAAATTTCGAGCTTTTGGAGCGCCGCAATATTCAACTTAAAATACAGGACTTAAAAACGGGGCTTGAACTTCCTGTCACGCTTCCGGACATGATCGAGCCTGGAATTCCATTCGAACCTGCGGACCGCGAAGTCTTTAAGCGATGGGGCATGGCATTAGTCCTGCCGATGCTTTCGCCAAATCGAGCTATTCTCGGCTTTCTCGTACTTGGTGAAAAACGTTCCGGCAAGCGGTTTGTCCTGGAAGACCTTTCTTTGCTTACATCGGTAATCGCACAAGCCGGGCTATCCCTCGAACGGCTGAATGTCGAATATGCCCTGATGCTTGAAACGGCAGAATCGGAGCGGCTTGCCGAACTCAGTGCCTTGAAATCTTACTTCGTCTCCAGCGTTTCGCACGATCTCAAAACACCACTCACCTCCATTCGCCTTTTTGCAGAAATGATGAAAGATCATGAAAACCTGCCTCGCGAAAAAGCGATCGAGTATTTAGGAATCATCGAGGGCGAGTCCGATCGCCTTGCTCGGCTGATCACCAATGTGCTGGATTTTGCCAAGATCGAAAAAGGGATGAAAGAATATTCCTTCAAGACATGCGACTTGAACGAGATCGTACGGGATGTGATCCGATCTCTGGACTATCAGATCCATTCGCATGGATTTGCACTTCATACCTCTTTCTGTTCTGACCAGCCGATCATCGAAGCCGATTTCGACGCCGTATTCGATGCGATCGCAAATCTCATTTCGAATGCAATGAAATATTTCGCCTCCCGACAGAAAACGAATTGTCATGCACACGAGATCAACCGATGGTTTTGCGATTCTTGAAGTTCAGGATGAAGGCTATGGAATTCCACCGAATGAAATCGAGCATATTTTCGAATCGTTTTACCGCATCGATGATCCGAAGATGAAGTCCGCCGGAGGCGCGGGAATTGGGCTTTCCGTCGTCAAACACACGATGGAAGCGCACTGCGGAAAAGTCGAAGTATCAAGCGAACCCGGAAAAGGTAGTATTTTTGCATTGTACTTTCCCCAGATCAGTCTATGAAAAAGATTCTTGTCGTTGAAGACGATCCGGCCATTCGGCTTGCCTTGGAAACCGGACTCACGGAAGATAATTACGATGTGCTCCTCGCATCCGATGGCATGGAGGGGTTCGAGCAAGCGAAGAGTCCATCCATCGATCTTATTGTGCTCGACATTATGCTGCCCGGAAAAGACGGCATGGAAATTTGCGGCGAGTTGCGCAAAGCCGGCATCCATACCGTAGTGATGATGCTAACCAGCAAGACAGATGAGACCGATAAAGTGCTCGGCCTCGAAATCGGCGCCGACGATTACATGACAAAGCCGTTTAGCATGCGAGAACTTAAAGCTCGGGTGAAAGCGCTGCTTCGGCGAACGCAGGAACTGAAAAAAGGTATCGATGAGGCTTCGTTCGGTACGCTACATTTCGATTTCAAAAAGCAGGAAGCCTTCAAAAATAAACAATCTCTTAAACTTTCTGCAAAAGAATTCCAGATCGTAAAATTGTTCCTCGAACATGAAGGCCAGGTGTTAGACCGCGATAAGCTCCTTAACGAAGTGTGGGGTTACGATGTCTTCCCCACGACGCGGACTGTCGATAATTATATTCTCTCCATTCGCAAAAAAATCGAAGACGATCCCTCGGAGCCGAAACACTTATTGACGGTGCATACCTCGGGCTATAAGTTTGTGAAATAAAGCTGCACGGTTGAGCTTGCGCCTCTGAGTTGTATCCGCGTTCCTCACCCAAAGAGGCATGACACTCTTTTGACAATTTTCAGAAGAATTGGTGACAATGGAGGTCTTGCGATTCACCATTTTTGTACCACGAAATCGACTTAACTTTTTTGAAAGGATTTGAAAGGAATAGTATGAAAAACTCAATGCAGATGGTCATCGCATCGCTCTCAATTGCAGCTACTATCCGTGAGGATACTTTGACCGTACTTTGACAAATCCATGACAATTCCACTTTTTGAAAAAAGTAATTTTGTATCGTAATCATTCACTCATTTTTAACATTTTTTTGGAGGATTTATGAAACATTCACTCAGGAAACTAACCAGTATCTTCACGGCAGCACTACTTACAGTAACTCTTTCCGCTCGCGGCTTTGCGCAGACGGGAACCGTTGGCACGCAGGAAGGAGATAAAACGACCTTAGAGCAAAACGTCTATGGTCTTGGAACGAACTTCAGCCTGATGAGCGGAATCGGGCTTTCGTTCAAAGAGCATTTCGCTCAAAGCCGCTTTTCGTACATGGTTACCGGATATGCCAATGTCGATAAATCGGGTGGCACAGGTGCAACCTACGATTATGGCGTGGAACTTCAGTACGATATTTACCTGAAGCAGGAAACCCGATTCTATGCGTTCACCGGCGCCAGCTACTTTTACCAGGGCGGAGAAGTTAGTACCCCCGATCCGGTAGCGAACGTAAAACAATCGATACAAAATACTCTGGCCGGTCCTACGCGTCTCGGTGCAGGCGCAGGATTCGAGACCGCGATCAGCTCCTCAGTCTGCTTCTACGCAAACCTTTCACTAACATCGTTCCAGCCGAGCGGCGATCTCTTTATGTACCCCTATGGCGGACTCATGATTTACTTCAAATAAGTAGATCCGTACTCTCCTCGCCGAAGCGCTCCCTGGGATCTACCTGGGGAGTGCTTCGGCATGAAATAAAGCCTGACCTGAGCTTCCCAAACTGTTGCCTTTTGCAAAAACTTCCCGTAGCGGTGAATTCATGAAGCATCCGCCGCTGTTGACTTGTAAACGGCACCTATTGCCATAGGAAAGGAGTTGCATGATTTCTAAAATGCTATCGCGCCACAATAAATATCTGCTCGCAATTCTGTCCGGGGTATTGCTCGGGCTTGCATTTCCTCCAACGGGTCTGGCGGGAGGGCTGCTGGCGTTCGTTGCGCTGGTGCCACTGCTTGTTGCGCTGGAAGGCGGTACGCGGTTACGCGAGGCATTCAAGATCGGCTGGGTAGCGATGTTCGTGCTTGGGTTGGTCTCAAATTATTGGGTCGGCGGGTGGAAGTCATCGGGCGATGTCGATCCATTCCTGATGTTCGGCGGAGTGCTATTAGCGATTGTGCATCCATTTTTCTTAGTAGTGCCGTGGCTGCTGTACGATTCGGTTCGCCGCCGGTTTGGCAGGACGGCTGCGCTCTATTCGTTGCCGGTATTTCAGGCGGGATTCGAATATGCGCATTCGTTTGGCGATCTGGCCTATCCATGGCTGAATTTGTACAACACGCAGACGTATAATCTGGCCTACGATCAGTTCATCGAGTTTACCGGGCCGTATTTACTAAGCATGTTTATCGTGCTGGTGAATGTGGAAGTTTTTCAACTTCTTCGTAGCCGTGGCCTTCAGGCCACGGTCGCGGAGCGCCGAAACACACCGTGGCCTGAAGGCCACGGCTACATTCATGCAGCCGTTCTGGTACTTTTGATAGCGGTACCATATCTTTATGGGATGTCGGGTATGCAGGGCCATGAAGATTCCCGCGCTTCGCTTCGGGTGACGATCGTACAGCCGAATATCGATCCCTGGGCGAAATGGTACACCGATGAAGCGCGAACGCTGGATACGAATTTCGAAGCCACGATCACCGCGATCCGCGCCAATCATGACTCGACCGACCTTATCGTATGGCCGGAAACGGCGATCACGTTCTATATTACGTCACCGGCGAAATCGTATGAACTTGGGGAACTGTACAAATTCGTTGCGGCCATGCATCATGCACTGCTGACGGGGTTCCCAGACCGCGCCACGTATATCGCAGGCCAGGATTCGATCCCGAAGGACGCGGTACCTACCGGCGTAAGCGGCGTCTATTATCGAAGCTGGAATGCGGCCATGATGGTATATGAAGATTCGAGTGGACACATGCACCGCTCGGCGTATCACAAGCAGAAATTAGTTCCGCTTGGCGAGCATATTCCATTTATTCAGCTTTTTCCGTTTTTGGGAAAGTGGTTTCAGTGGGGCGTAGGGATCGGAAGCTGGAACTATGGCGAGGGGTATGAGCCGCTCGATCTTCCGATGCCAGCACAGCACGATACACTACGCATTACGCCGACGATCTGTTATGAATCGATCTATCCGAGTTTCGTAAGGCACTTCGTCGATAATGGCGCGAACATGCTGGCCGTCATCACGAATGACGGATGGTATGGCACCAGCTCCGGCCCTTTTCAGCATGAGCAGTTCGCGGTGCTTCGGGCAATCGAAAACCGGCGATGGGTGGTACGCTGCGCGAATACAGGAATTTCTACCGTTATCGATGACCGTGGGCGTTACATACAATCGCTCCCGCTTTTTGTATCGGGTTCCATTACCCAGCGGGTTCCGCTCATCGAGCGAAAAACGCTGTATGTACGATGGGGCGATTACATTGCCATTCCGGCGATGATCTATTCCATCGTTGTTCTGATCTTTGCTTTATTGGCAAGGATCAAAAGGCGTTTTTCAAAACAGCCGGCAATTTGAATACAAAGAAGCGGCTCGCGATCGTTACTCAGGATCCCGCTAATTACGGCGGGGTTCTTCGGTTGGTGGAATATCTCTACCGTCGAGCAGAAGCGGCAGGTTTTGAACCAACGATCCTTCATTATGGAAAATTTTCAGAACATCCGGAACTTCATGCTTCGATCAGTAACCTGTTTCACGGCGAGATAAATTTTAGAGCAAAAGAAAAACATTATAGCTTTCGCGGAATGAATGCCCACGCAATTGGCACATGGATGCCGGAATGGGAACCGCAACGAATTAAGTCGAATGTGCTATGGCAGCGGGCGTTATCGGAATACGATTCGTTTATCCTTGTGACCGGCTCGGCCCATACAGGTTTACCGCTGGCACAAAATGGGAAGAAATTTGCGGCATGGATCTCATCCACAGTAGAAGATGACCGCAGGGAACGCCTTGGAAAAAATCACAGCTTTTCTACGATGATCGAGCGTTTTGGATTAAAGTACATTCTTCGCGCAGAAAAGAGCGTGCTTCAAGAAGCTTCACGCTTGCTCGCCGTGAGCCGTGATACGCAAGCGCGGCTCAGGAATGTTACGGATCGTTCCACAGAAGTATGGCCGTTTCCTGTCGATACGGGAAAATTCAATCCGGCACGGAGGCTTGTCAGTGCCACTCCAAAGTTCCTGCTCGTTGGCCGAGCGAACGATCCACGCAAACGAATCGAGTTATTTCTTGCTGCTGGAACGACGCTTAGTCGCTCTCATCCAGAGCTTGATTTTTCTTTAACGATCGTTTCCTCTGCAGAACCTGAACTTAGCAATTTACCATTTCGCGCTGAATGGTTACCAAATGCCTCGGAAGAAGCATTGATCGAACAGTATCACAGTGCAACCGCGTTTGTTATTACAAGCGAGCAAGAAGGTCTTGGCATTGCCGCAATGGAATCGATGGCCTGTGGGCTGCCGGTTATTTCCACACGATGCGGCGGCCCGGAAACATTTATCGAAGATGGAAAGAACGGGTTTTTCGTGGATGATAATCCGGAATCCATCGCGGAGCGAATGTTTGAATTGGCAACGGAGGAATCTTTACGCCTCAGCATTGGCGCGGCTGCGCATGAGCGGATCGAAAACAATTTTAGCGAACACGTCTGGAATGAGAAATTCGAAAATCTTCTTCATGACATGGGATAGTTGATTAGGTTCGAACCCTCCCACTCAAAATGGCGTTTGACAATTCCTTCCAGCTAAAAAGGCTGGTATTCACAGATATTTAAGGCTAAATCATGGCAAAACAACAAACTTTTGGTGATAAATTAAAGAAGCAATCGGTCGAGCGCGTCGAGTTCGTGCCCCAGCTTGGAAAAAAGGCTAAATTAAGCCCGGTTCGGCTTATTGGCGTATCGAAAAGCGCAACCGGCTACAAATTTGAGGATCGTATCGCACGCATCGCCGAACCCGAGGGTGGCGGAGAAGCTATTATTATCTAAATGAGAATCGTATCCCTTCTTCCGAGCGCGACCGAAATATGTTTTGCGCTCGGGATGGGTGATATGGTCGTTGGTGTCACCCATGAGTGTGATTACCCTGCTGAAGCACTGACGAGACCGAAGGTCACATCGTCCCCCACACATGAAGGACTCGGCAGCCGCGAAATTGACACTTTTGTTCGCTCGCAATTAGATAACACGGGTTCGATCTACGGGCTGGATGTCCAAAAATTAGAGGAGCTGAAACCCGACCTTATCCTTACTCAGCGTCTCTGCACCGTCTGTGCTGTTTCGATCGAGCAGGTTCAGGAAGTGGCAGCAAATCTTAGTTCTAAGCCCCAGGTCGTGAACCTTGAACCGAGAAGCATGGGTGAGGTTTTCCAGAGCTTTAGAAAAGTAGCTCAGATATGCGACCGGACAGTGGAATCGGCCCCGATCATTTCTGCGCTCGAAGCCCGGTATCGAAATGTGAAACACCTCACACGCGGGTTAAAGCTTCCAACGCCAAAAGTAATGGTGTTGGAATGGATCGACCCTCCATTTGCCAGTGGACATTGGATTCCGGAAATTGTGAGCAAGGCTGGCGGAGAGAATAGCATTTCTTTTATAAAGATGCCTTCCCGAGAGATTAGCTGGGAGAAAGTTATTGAATCCAAGGTCGATTTCCTCATTTTTGCAGCCTGCGGCATGGGAGTAGGTTGGCAAAAAAAAGAAATCGAAATTATCTTGACACAACTTCGGTTATCGGGCCTCTCTCGCGAAAGCTTAGGCACTCCGAGCATGTGGATCTGCGATGGATCGCAGTATTTTTCACGGCCAGGACCCCGCTTAGTAGAGACAACCGAACTGCTCGCAACCATTCTTCACCCAGAACTTGGGGTGGAATTTGGTTCAAAATTTCGAGCAGGAGTAGATTTCGAACGTATTTAGAATATGGCACAACCACGTAGTACACCAATGACCGGCGGACGCAACGGGCAGTCCTCGCGCCCCGGTAGCCGCGATTCGCGTCAAGGCAACAATAACCAGAATGGTTATGGCCGCAATCAGAATCAGCGCGAAGTAGCAAAAAATAAGCCCGATCCGCTGAAGCTTCGCGATATTACGTATCTCGATTATCGCGATATTCGCATTCTCGAGCGTTTTCTGAACGATCGCGGTAAATTACTTCCGAATCGTATTACCGCCGTGAGCGCCAAGGGCCAGCGAACCCTCGAAACCGCTGTGAAACATGCGCGCCATTTGGCGCTGTTGCCGTTCGTTGCCGAAGGAATGAAATAATTTTATTACGAAATTTAGAAGAATATTATGTCACGAGTCTGCGAATTAACGGGTGCAAGAACCCACGCTGGGAACCACGTATCCCATGCGGTCAACCGGTCGAAGAAAAGGATCATCCCGAACCTTCAAACAAAACGGGTATGGGATGATAGCGAAGGCAAATTCATAACCATCCGCGCGACCGCACGGGCGCTGAGGACGCTCAATAAAAAAGGACTTCGCGCAATGCGTCAAGGAATGTGACCCGCTATCTTTGGTGGGCTGGCGCGGTCGCATCAGAGCACCGCGCCATTATTGTTTATGGCTATCGCCTCGCTTAAACCCATCGAGCTTTTTTTTCGGAGAGCTTTTCTCCGGAGTTTGGGGCGGAAACGACCTGCTGCTTTCAATGCTGAATGTACTGTTCCAGAATCTCCGTCTATTTTAATTTTAAGACAGGACCGGTTGGGTGACGTGTTGATGAGCACGTTCTTCCTTGCTGCACTTCGGGAACGTTATCCTACATCGCACATCGCGCTATTGCTTGGCAAAAACAATAAAGAGGTGATCCCTCTGCTCCCGTTTCGATGTGAGACCTATCTCTATTCGAAAAATCCTTTCGCAGACCTCAGAATGCTCCGCAAGATCAGGCGTGAAAAATTCGATGTCGCCATCGATCTTACTGACAAAGCAAGCGTCACATCGTCTATTTTGATAAGCCAGATCAGAGCGAAGATCAGCGTCGGCATTCAAAAAGAAAATAGCGTTGTCTATGATATTACTGTTCCACGGCCAAGCCAAATGGATGTTCATATTACAGACCGCGTCGCAGAGTTGCTGCGGCCATTTGGAATCGATCCGGCATCGGTTGATCGCAGACCACAATTGAATCTGTCAGCTAAACGACAAATGGGACGCATAGGACTCAATGTGTCTTCTCGCACTGCTGATCGTTCAGCACCTTCGCTTGCAAGCGCGAAATAGCTCGTGGTATAATTGAACTCGGTTTTTCTGAAGTAATCGTTTTTGCTGCGCCTCATGACAGGCAGCGCGGCGAAGAAACAGTTCTGCTTGCAAACGATAAAAGAATTACTTTGCTCATAGCAAACCAACGTTCGTTAAATTTGCGGAGCAAATTGCAAGCTGCGAGTATCTCATCACCGTCGATACATCCGTGATACAAATTGCGGCAGCGGCAGGAATCCCGATGGTTCTGATGTTCCGGCCCATGTCAGACGAGCATCCCTGGACCCCAGTAGGAGTTCCTTACGAGATTCACACGCAATACCCCTCGCTTGAAACACTCGAACCACAGCTCGTATTAAACCTGTTCAAGCGCCTGCTGGGGCGAACTACTCCGTCGATTACGATTTCTTCGGAACTCACCCGCTAAACAATTATAATGCTTTTCCGACTCTATCGCCGGCTCCTGCCATTCGCTAAACCCTATCGCGGCAAGATGGTCTTATCTTCCGTGATGAATATTCTCAGCAATGTGATCGGAAGTGTTAATTTGCTTGCATTGCTTCCGATCGTAAGTGTTGTCTTGGGTGAAAAGAACACGACGCCTTCCGGTAATTCCTCGACTCAGTCGGTCCTCCAACGATTCAGCGATCTTTTTCTTGTACGAAACCCACAAGGAGTACTCGATCAGATTGGATCGCTCGAACGAATTTGCGCTTTTATTTTCATTACGTATGCACTCAAGAATATTTTCCAATATGCGAGTGGCTATTTGATGGCTTTGGTCGAAAGCGGCATGGCACGTAGTTTACGCGATACCGTATTTGAAAAACTCTCCTAGCTTTCGCTCGATTATTACTATGACAGGAAATCCGGACATCTCCTCAGCCGGCTCACGAACGATGTAAATTCAGTTAACAGTACGCTTTCAAGCAGCATCATGACGCTTGTCGGGCAGCCGGTGCAAATTATCATTTTTTTAGTGACGATGCTCATCATCAATGTCAAGATGACCCTCATTTCATTTGTCATTGCTGGGCTATCGCTGTATCTTGTACGTTTATTCGGCACAACGATCAAAAGAATGTCTCAAAAATTACAAAATTTGCAAGGGGATATTTTGAGCGTGGCCCAGGAAATGATCTCTGGAATTAAAGTAGTAAAATCGTTCGGGATGGAGCGTTATGAAGTTCGCCGCTTTAAGACCGAAACAGAGAAACATTATCATGGCAACCGACGACTCGCACGCATTCGGCTCATCACAAGCCCCATCAATGAAATGCTCGCCGCGCTGGGATTTATTGGCATTCTGTGGTTCGGTGCGAGTGCGATTTTCGCTGGGCAGATGATGGCAACGAACTATTTTATTTCCTTGCCGTCCTGATTCAACTCATGCAGCCGGTAAAGAATCTGAGCGAACTTAACGGGCGCTTATACGAAGGGTCTGCGGCAGCAGAAAACTTATTTGCAATATTAGATGCGGAACCGAGCGTTAAGGGTGGTGAGATCAAAGCTTCGAAGATCATCAGCCAGCCGATTGTTTTTGACGATGTCACGTTCCATTATAATTCCGTAACGGAAAATGCGATCGATCATATTGATCTGGAAATTTATCCGAACGAAGTGCTTGCGCTTGTCGGGCCAAGTGGCGCAGGAAAAACTACGTTCGTTGACCTGCTCGTCCGTTTTTACGACCCAACCTCTGGTAAAATTTCTCTCAACGGTCGTGACATTCGCGACTATGATTTCGAAAGCCTTCGCTCACTCTTTGGAATTGTTACACAGGATACGCTCCTGTTTCACGACACCATTCTTAATAACATCGCATACGGGAACCGCGATGCATCGGTGGACATGATCCGCGAGGCCGCTAAAGCCGCTAACGCTCATGACTTTATCATGCAAATGCCCGATGGCTACGAAACCATCGCCGGCGACCGTGGCGTAAGGCTCTCCGGCGGACAGCGTCAGCGCATTGCCATCGCGCGCGCACTGTTAAAAGATCCTCCCATTCTTATTTTCGATGAAGCAACAAGCGCGCTCAATACCGAGAGCGAAATGCTTGTGCAGGAAGCCATCCAAAATTTATTGCATCATCGCACTGCCGTTGTGATCGCACACCGTCTTTCCACAATCCAGCAAGCCGACCGGATCGTGGTGATGGACAAAGGCCACATTATTGAAACCGGCAATCACGAGGAATTACTATCGCTTAAGGATGGACTGTATCATCGGCTTTATACGATCCAGTCGCGCGCGGGAACGGAAGCGGTGGTTGTGTAGTCATTTTCTTTTCAATTTCAATTCGCTTCGAATTAGTGAATCCAACATGGTTCGCTGCATAGAAAACGCCAACACGGTATCCTCAATTCTGCAATTGACGCGAATAGAACCAGTCTTCGCCTGCTAACTCACTAATTCCCTCTGCAATTGGTGGAAAACCAAATTCACGAAAAAATTCCGTCGAAACAATATTAAATTGCCCATTGAAAGTTGGCCTGACCTTGATCACCTCCGCTCTTCCACAAACTTCGATATTCAAACGCTTGATCGTCGGATGATTGCGCTCCTCCTCCTCGTTGTCCGTCATATTGATTACCTTGACTTTTTCTTGTTGCAGGACTTCAAGCAAAGAGATGCCCTCCCTTAAAAAGGGCCGAATAATTTCGAGATCGTCGTCGAGCCACACAATATACGATGGGTATTCCATTGCAAGCAGCTTGAGAGCCTGCCTGAACGCAAAACTTTTTTGCCACTGAGGAACATCCGTATGTGTATTAAGCAAGACTTTCTGGATCCGTCCCTCTCGAAGCATTTGGGTGAGTGCCTCTGGGGTTCCGTCCGAGCTACCGTTGTCAACCACAAGCAACGGGAGTTCTGGTTCAAACTTTCTCAGTGTCTCCACTGTACGAATGGCCAACGCTTTGCGGTCGAATGTAAACATGACAGCCCATGTTGAATGAACCCCGCCCGAATTCTCAAAATCAGGGGCACTATGTATCAGCCGACTTTCAATCCTTCGAATCACCTTTTCATTCTCGTTGCGAGCAAAATCCTGGTAGCGAAAGAGAATTCGTTTCGTGCGTTTATAATAAAGCAAAAAGGCCATAATATTCAATAAGGCCAAAATAGCAAGAATAATGGTTAAAATAATCATTTTTTAGGCCAACCATCTTTAATTAAATTGTCTCCCGCTTTCCATAATGTGAAAGGGGCATGAATCAATTGAAACTCTGAGTTCAGGGTTTCCGTTGCCTGAACTCGCCTTATGGCCACAACAAATCCTCCCTCTGAAACACCCACCCATCCTGTCGATCTGACACCGCTTTCTGACAGTGAGCGGCGTTATATTGACGAATATACACTCGAAATGCGGCGGGGGAAGGAACGACCTGGGCAAGGAATGCCGAAGCATGTACGCGCTCAAAAAGCGGTTGAGGGAGCAAACCGCCGCGCGTGGTATGCCTCCCTGTTTCAACTGCTTCGCAATGAACCCGTTCGCGAACGTATCCCGATCGAAGAGCTGAAGAGCATTTTTATCATTCCCATTGGGGACGCCATTGGCGATATGGTCGTGGCCCTGCCTCTTTATCACGCCATCAAACGATTCAATCCAAACTGCCAAGTAGGGACAATCGTGTCTCCTCGCAACAAAGGATTATTGCAGGACGACGCAAGTGTGGATAAACTCTACACCTTTCGAAATAAGGACGACCTATTTCACTACTCACACTTATTTCGCGCGAGGCGCGATGGCTATCCAGTTGTTATCAACTTGCACTATACTCGAATGACGGAATTCGGTATCGCTTCGAATATCATCAGCAGAAAAGGAGCTAAAGTATGCATTTCACATCCGCGTAACCGGATGTACCGTCATCTCTATAATGAGTTGTTGCCGTATGCCCAGAACTCAATGCACTTATCTCAGTTGGGACTCATGATGATGGAATCCGTCATAGATTTTGGCCGGCCGCTCGAACAATGGGAAGCTCATCCCGTCATTCAGGTGGATGAGGCAGTGCGAAGCGAAGTGAAAAAAAAAATTCAGTCGGAGCTTGATCGTTTGGGAGCGGATTGGTTCGTACATTTTAATCCACAAGCCCGGAACCCGAACCGCGAATGGGGTTTGGATAATTCATTCGCATTTGCAGAACGCTTTGTGGAACATTATCCAAAGGGTGCGCTCTTTTTTTCTGCCTCACCGGTCATGAGGAAACAAGTCGAAGATCGCATAAAAAGGTTAAAGATTCCTCGTGTAACCTTCTTTTCTACATCTTATAATTTGCTCGAGTTAGCGGTTTTATCCACAGAGTCCCAACTCGTGATAACTCCGGATACTTCAGTCATTCATTTCGGTACGATCAGTAAAAAGCCGACCTTAGTCTTATGGCCCGACCCTGATTTTTTACCTATGGAATGGATTCCATTGCAAGTGCCGTCTATCAATCTTGCACCAGAAGTTCAGGGGGAGCTTGTAAAAACGATTCCCGTCGAAACGGTGTGGAATGCAGCGCGTAAACTTTTGGATAAGGAGTGGACTCAATCAGCGACATCCTTTGGCCTTGACCCTGAAGCCGATCCTTTATATCAAGCTGCAAACCGGCACAGATCTATTCAAGAACTGGTCTTGAGATCCTCGGTTCCGAAGATTTTTCCTGAGGGTTCACAAATTTCTGTTCCGATCGCCGCATTGGCAAAATACCGGCAATCTATTAGTGCGCAATAGTACGCCCATCCTCGACCGCGTTAGGGAAGCCCGTCAACGCCAGCGCGTGCCTTCTCGTTACGATTCTAAATTCCGCGAATTCGTCCGAATCGTAGAGCGGAAAATCAAATTTTTGCTTTCTGGCACATTGGGATTTTTGTTACGTCCCAAACAGGCACAGACTCCTCTGCCGCTTTCTAAGGTTTCCAACATTCTTTTTTTGAGATACGATGCGTTGGGCGATGCAGTGCTCACAACCCCATTATTTCGATCGATCAAACGTTATGCGCCTCATATTCATATTGGAGTCGGTGCCAGCGAGCGCAGCCGGCCATTATTCGAAAACGATCCGGATGTCGATGAAGTCTTTCTGTTCTCAGAATCGCCATCCTTTCGTCTGCTCAGAGAACTGTTCCGTGCTCGAAAGACGAAATGGGACGTGGTCATTAATCTCGTTTTTCGGGATAAAACACGCGGCGCCATTTATTCGAAGATTGTTGCGCCACATGGCATTAGCGTAACAGGTGTACGCGAGAAGAAAGAAAAATATGCTCAGATCTATTCTGTTGTGACCGATAGACCCGTGTTCTTCCCACCCACACCGATGGTGCAGCAGATCCTCCAAGTGCTCATGGGAGCCATTCAACTTCCCGATGAAGTTGCCTCGGAAGCGCCCGCACTGCCCGAGTTTTCAGAAATAGCTGCCCCCTTTCGGATCACGCTCGAATCCATCTTACAACAATCGGGGAAAAAATATTTTATTATTATCAATACCGATGCCTCTCAGCAATATAAGGAATGGGGAGTAATTAATTCTATTGCGCTTGCGAATCGCGTCGTAACCACTTGGCCCGATTGCTATGTTTTTCTTTCCAGCGCGCCCGCTCGCGCTGAAAACATTCGTGAGAAACTACGGAGCGCTCCGCAAGGTATCTCATACCTTGAAACTCCTTCCGTGCTTCATCTCGCGGTCGCCGTTCGATTCGCGCGAGCCGCCGTTAGTCCGGATACTTCTGTTATTCACTTCGCAGCGGCGCAGCTGTGCCGGTGGTAGGCTTGTACTTGGAACCAAATGAATTTCTGCCGTATGCCACTCCGTCGCGCATGTTATTCGCTCCCAAAGATAAGTCTGCTTCCGAAATTCCACTCGACGACGTGTTTCACGCATTAGAAGACCTTCTTGCCGAAACAAGCCCAGCTCATCAAGATCTTAATAATACAATACATACGACCGAAACACCTGCTCATGAGCAAAGCTCGATCTGAGTTTGTGAGTTAGCGTATCCCATAGTTCCGTTTCGTGCGCAGGAGGGTGATAAAACCTATCTTCAAAGCGCGTCACGATCGCAAATTCGTTCAAAGAGTCCGGAAGGTAACTATTTGTTGCCGCGCTATCCCAGGTGATAGATCGCGATGTTTTCCCTGGAACCCAGCCTAACGTCCATCCTTTGCTGTAATATGCGATCTGTGGCGCATATTCCTCATTCGGAAAATCCGGATGAATTACAACGATATTGTTTTTCGTATTAGTACCTAAAACAACCGACGCAATCTGAGAAGCACCATTCTCGAATACCAAATCCTCTTCTGAGAATAGATGAGCAAGTGCAATACCAACGAGCAGAATTGAAACAATAGTGGAATATCTCGATCTATCCTTCACAGAACGAAATATAATTCCAGATAAAATTAAAGCGATCAGAATTATTGCAATTCCGGGAGGTCGGAATATGATATTCCCCCACTCTATCCTATGGGTGATCAATAATCGGACTTGTTCGCTCGCAGACCATGCTATCGACATGAGTATCACCGTGAAAAGAGCAGCAAATTTTTTCGAAGACATCTCGTGCAGCTTATCCCATGAAGCGCTGATTAATAATGCCCCCGGAGCAAGCACAAGAAAAGCAAAATGCGGCATCCGCGTATCGACCAATTGAAGCACGAGCAATAGAATAATTAGCCATATTAGCGATGCTCTGAACAAGCGGCTTGAACCTCGAAAAAATAGGGCAGTAACAATGACAGGCAAACCGACAAACAAACGATTTAAATAATACCACCACGCGAGCGACGAAGGAGCGTAATTCCCTTCCCGCAATGTATGGAGCGAGGTATAAACGTGATTCCAATAATCCGGATGATGCAAGGCCATCATCGCAAACCAGGGCGAGGCAATGACGATAGCGATCGCAATAATGAATCCGGCGAATCGAATTGCGCCCGGCTTACCGAGTGCCCACGGCAATAGAAGCACCAATGGCACTACAAACAATGCCTCGCTAAATTTTGTGAGCAGTCCAAATCCTAACAAAAATCCACCGAGTGCACTGAACATCCACTTATCTCCGCTCTATAGCTATCAGCAAAAGATAGATCGCCGCGAGACAGAAGAAAAGTATCAGGCACTCCATTTGAGCGCGATGGCTTAGTTCCAGGAAAAGATCCGCTGTGGAAAGTGAAACCGCGGCGACCAACGCAGCTTCTTTCGATGCGAACCTACGAGCAATAAGCCAAAGAAGAATAATGGAACCGGATGCCGCAAGCGCTATTGGCAAACGAATCGCAAATGTTGAACCACCAAAAAGATACTTAGAAATGGCAATGAGCCAAATTCCGAGCGGCGGATGCGTGGCTGAATACAAATGACCAACGGCATACTGCGTTTGGTCAAGCCACGAGCCGAACTTCAGACACGCCTCAGCGCGAATCACGTACAGGGATTCATCCCACGGCTGGATCTCACCCAAGCCTAACTGAATAAATGGCAGGAGAAAGGCTACCGCCAGCAACACACTTGGAATACGGCGTCTCATTTATTGAATGACGAGTGGCGATGGCGTGAAGCACAAAACAAATATCACAATAGTGATGTAACCGATTATCTTTCTGCGCATGTCCAGCGGACTTTCATCTTCGCTTGGTGGATGACGAAAACGAATCACAAATGTAGTTATGAGCGCCCAGAGCAGCCACGTCTCCCCACCGGGAATTGCGATCGAACGCAGCCACATCGGAGCATTATCAATGTATTGAACGAGCACAGCCGGAATCGAAATGGTAAAGAGAACAAGCGCAGTAATCTGCCCCAATCTCCTATGGATAGAACGCCCAAGAAGGGTGTACGTTAAATGACCGCCATCAAGCTGGCCGATGGGAAGTAAATTCAGCGCCGTCACAAACGTGCCGAACCATCCAGCGCAAAGCATCGGGTAATGATAGACTTCCGACATGGGTGGCATGTAACCATTTGGATTTGCAAACAGCTTTTGCATCCCACTGAAAAAAAGCGTGTTGCCGAACGATAGCTCCATCATCCCTGGCTTCATCACTTCGTTGGGATAATCGGGATGGATCTGCTGGAGATATTCGATGCCGGGAAGCGTTGCAAAACCGATTGCCAAGATGATAATGCAGGCGATAAAACCCGCAATTGGTCCCGCGACGCCAATATCGAACATGACTCTATTCGAGGGCACCTTCGAGCGCGTCCGAATGACCGCACCCATCGTTCCGAAACTAATGGAGCCATATTGCGCCCCCGGAAATGGGATGTAAAATGGCAGCGTTGCATCGACCTTGTGTATTCTAGCAGCGATGAAATGACCGAACTCATGTGCAGTTAAAAAGAACATGACAAGCGTTGCATATTCGAATCCTAAATGAAGATTTGAAAGATCGCCGGGATCCCGAACGCCGCGCCATGCTTCGCCGGCAAGTGTCGTCGTAAGGTAGGTTACAACAAAGAGGAGGATGTGCAGCCACAACCGCTGCTTACCGAGCAAGCGGACGAAAATGCTATCCAAACGATGAGGTGCGTCAGAAATCTCGGACATCTAATTGTAGATTTATTGTGCTTCGCTTCGCTCCGGCATCGGTTCCAGCCCAGGATGCGCCGTATTGATAGTAAAGTTGAAGACCGAGAGTTCCCGTTTCTTTCGCAATACGATCGACTCGCGCGCCACTGGTAATCGTCGGCCAAATGGGACCATCTCCTGAAGAAGCAAATAGGGAAAAATCGTAATGCGATGTGCCATGCGGTGCATTATCCAGATACATTGTTGGAAACCATCGTGCATATCTCCACGAGAGACATGCCGGAACAGAAATCCATGATTCTTCCTGCGTGACCTGATGAAAGAATACTCTGACGCCGAGCGAAAGGTTCAACATTCGACTTGCGTCCAGCGGGGCCTCATGATCAATCTCGACAAACTCGCGGCTGTATTTGCTGCTCGCTCCGCCGATGATTGCACTATCCGTTCCATCAACGAGATGCGATGAAATATGACTGACACGTGCGCGCCAATAGGAATCATCCGAACCCCAAACTGCATATAGACCAAAAAAGTAATCGGCCGTTTCGACTGGGAACCGGAAGCCGGACAAAGCTTGCAAGCGACTCCAGCCTAAAGCTTCAAGACCAATATCGACTCCGCCGAAGGTCATGACCGGCCTACCAAACCCTATCGAAAGCCAGATCGCACGGTCTTGAAGTTCCTTTGTAATGTTAAATCTGTTCGGTTCGAGAAATAATCCGGGATCGGAAGTCCACCCTCCCTGGGCGTAGCATTCGCAAGAAAATAGCAGTATATTGACAAGCCCAAAAGTCCACGACCAACGGACTTTTCGTAATTCGTAATTCGTAATTCGTAATTTCAATTCCTATACACCCTTCCCTTCCATTTCACATTTTTTTGCGCCAGCATGATGGGCATCGAAAAAACGAAGAGCGCAAGGTAAATTTCGTAAACCGGAAAATATTTCAGTAACGATAGCTTGCGTGTTCTGGTCAACACCGGCAGAATAACCAACAGATCTGCTGACCATTTGATGGCAACCGTCACAATCGCGGCACCGAGTGGAAGCACGAAGAACGCCGTCACCATTGCGAGCTGGGCGAGCAAGCCAAGAATGAAAATAACGTACCCAACGAGCTTCAATCCTTCGCCGCCTTTCACCCATCGATGCTTCTGCCGCCACCATGATTTGAAATCCGGGCACGGCTGGCTCATCACCACAAGATCGGGATGGAGCGGAAAGCTGACTTTCCACTGCGCAGTACCATCGGGGCGTTTTTTGTTCCATATCGCTTCAAATAATGCGTGATCTTCCGTTACGCTAAACGGAATCTCGCGATACCCACCAACGCTTTCGTACGCTGCTCGCCTTACGGAGATATTATTTCCAATCACAGAGAGCGGAATTTTTATATTCGCTGCCGCACATGCCATGCCGAGCAAATACGACCAATCGATCGACTGCACCCCATCGAGAAAATACTTTTGTTCGAGCAGCGTGACGCTCGCGACCATCCCGGTATCTTCCGTGTAGTATTTCAGATATTCCTTCACCCAATTCGGAGGCACCTCTGAATCGGCGTCCGTGATCATGACAATTTCTCCGCTCGCGGCGTCCATCCCTTGCGTAAGCGCGTTAACTTTGCCCTGCAAGTTCATCACGGCTTCGCCCGTTCGAAGAACTTTAAGATTCGGCATCCGTTTTTTCCATGCTTCTAAAATCTCCGGAGTGCGATCGGTCGATTTATCATCGACGATCAGAACTTCCAGACGCTCTTTCGGATAATTCAGCGCATCGAGCGACGCAACGCACCGCTCAATATTATCCTCCTCATCGCGAGCACATACAAGGACAGTGCATAGCGGTAATGACGATGGATCACCATCATTCGACGCCCTCGCCGGTTCAAGGATAGCACGATACAAACCGAACACGTATATCACATGCTCGATAAAGTATAGCAGAACGACGACGAGGAAAAAGGATGAAGGATGAAGGATGAAGGATGAAGGCGGCACGGTTTAATACGACTTTACTTTTCTAACGATAGTTGTAAATATCGCGATAAGTTCATTAGTTTCTCCCATGTGCATGCTAATTTTTTCAAGGACAATGAGATGCGACTCATGCAGCAATTCAAGCCAATAGAGCGTCTCGTCGAGTTCCTGAAGCGACCCTTCTATCTTACTAACGAAATCAGCATTCGATTTTGCCCGACACGCTTCCCGATATTGCGCTCCAACAGAAGTTCCTGAACGAAGAATTTGCTTTGAAATCACCCATCCACGAGGATTGTTTGGAATAAGAGAAGATAAATCCATGATCGCAAGCGCATAACGCTTTGTCCGCTGACGTAAATCCTCGTTTTGTTCCATTATTTCGTTTCTTTGTCAATTATCATCCTTCATTCTTAATCCCTTATCCTTCATCCCGCGTCCTTCATCCTTCATCCTTCATCCTTCATCCTTCATCCTTCATCCTTCATCCTTCATCCTTCATCCTTCATCCTTCATCCTTCATCCTTCATCCTTCATCCTTCATCCTTCATCCTTCATCCTTCATCCTTCATCCTTCATCCTTCATCCTTCATCCTTCATCCTTCATCCTTCATCCTTCATCCTTCATCCTTCATCCTTCATCCTTCATCCTTCATCCTTCATCCTTCATCCTTCATCCTTCATCCTTCATCCTTCATCCTTCATCCTTCATCCTTCATCCTTCATCCTTCATCCTTCATCCTTATTGCCATTCCGTCACCTGCGCATGAAAATCGAGCAGCACTTCATCCGGATCGAGCGTATGAAGCTGCATCACGATCTTATCCTCCACATGCAGCGGGCCGACGCCTTTTGGAGTACCCGTAAAAAGCAGATCACCCGACTTCACCGAAAAGATCTGCGAAATATACGGCAGAAGCATCTCCGGCGAAAAAACCATCTGGTTCGTCGAGACGCGCTGGCGAAGCTCATCGTTCACCCAAAGCGAAAACCCGAGTTCCTCGAACGGCGGAGCCGATTCGAACGGAATGAAATGACTCACCTGAGCCGCGCCATCGAAGCCTTTGCAGATCGTCCACGGCAAGCCTTTACGCTTGGCTTCGTTCTGTAGATCCCGCATGGTCAGGTCAAGCCCGACTGCATAGCCTGCAATCACATCTGCCGGCGAAAACGCTTTCACATTCCTGCCGCCGCCACGCAGGAGCAGCACAAGCTCGCCCTCGTAATGCAGTTCTTTCGTAAGTGGAGGATACTCGACCAAATTATACGAGCCATGCCGAAGCGCATTCGACGGCTTCACGAAAATGATCGGGTCCTGCGGGACTTCCTGGCCCAACTCCTCCGCATGCTCCACGTAATTCCTGCCGACACAGAACACGGTTCCTGCCTCGTACTCTTCCTCGCTGTAACCATCGAATAGTAGCTTCATTATGTTACCTAATTTAACACCTTTCTCTGTGATTAACTCCGAAACCTGATATTTCATTCGTCACTCATTCAGTCGAATACCTTTCGATGTGAAATAGGTGCCGTTTTTCTTTCTTGTGAGTTCCCGATCACTTCCTACGCACCTTCGATTCCAAGCCAATTTCGCACATTTGTTCCAACAAGTATTCATAATGCCACTTCCTAAAGAACTCGTTCATAATGAAAACCATGCCAATGCTATTCTTATGGACATAGGTGCTCATTAGTGTACTTCTAAAGATAACACATTCAAAACCCAAATGCAAGCGATTCCCGAAAATAAACGAAAATTAATTGTATTGATGTAGCGCAGGCGTCCTCGCCTGTCCCCCCTTGTATGCATGCCGAAGCGGGGACCGGCGGGGAAAGCATCGTGGGCGATGCGCCCGGCGCTACAGGAATAGTGGGATATTTAGCCCCACCCATTTTTACCTTACTTTTCTGACACAAAAGCTGTTACCTTTTGATATTTCGCCGGTCTCTTTTATATGAGGTATCTTAGAATATTGATCGTTCTCGCGTGGGCCGGGAGTATGGCTGCTCTTTCCAGCCCCGCTCCCGTTTGCGCCCAAAGCAACCCGCCATTTCAAAACCCCTCGCTGGATTCTAATTGCTATTTCCCGCAAATCGGCGATCTCTCGGAGATGGACACGATTTGCGGCTCTGTAGCTGGGCAAGAACTCGGCAGCCCTGTCATTAAGAATTTAGGAACGAAACCTGGCGGGGGTTATGGCAATATGCTTATTGGGGATCTGGTCCCGCCGCTGGTGAGCGAAGAGATTTATACGTTTTCGCAAGTCCAAACCGGCCCGACATTCAACCTGCACAAGATGATGCAGTACCTTCAAAAACTTAACCCCGATAACGGGGCTGGCTCTGCGAATCCCAATGGCCTTGCCACAGGATTCACGCTCGGACATTTCCACGATCAGGCGCATCTCAATATTTTCGAACCCGGCAGGATTTACTGGGCCGATGATAATGGAAATTACGATTCCACAAATTATACTGTTATACTCGCGAATATTCCTAGTGGTGACTTCAAAATTGACGGTGGGATTTATTATAATCTCATCACCCCATACATTGCTCATCTTACGAGTGACACCATCGATGACATAGTAACGATGGATTTTTCTGACTATATCAGCGAACTGGATACGGCATACGTCCTATTGTACCATGGCGGGAGCAATTTATATGGCAAAGATACGGCTTTCGAAGATACTTCCGCGATTTTGTATCCAACTCACGCAAAAGATAAGGACTTCCGGGCCGGTACGCAAGCCGATTTTCGTGGTGTGGGCAGAGACGACTTAATCGTGTCTGACAATATCGATAATCTCTGCTATTATAAGAACGACCCGCCGTTTTCCCTATCACAATTTGCACAGGCGATTGCCACGGATACCATCTTTGCGATATGGCAGAATCCACAAATAAGTTTTAATGGAGCACTGAGCACTTGGTTTACCATGCGCGCGCTTCCGAAAGCGCCGGGAGATAATTCGGTCGATTTCATGCCCATGTTCGATACGTCTAACGCACAAGGTAATACGTCGAATGGTAGTATTTTCATGTTTCGCGGAGGGCCGGATTTTGGTTCCCATCGATTTACGCTCAATAGCGCTGCCTTTGTGCTTCATGCTCCTGCCACCGTGGATGATGGTACTCCTTATTGGGGTAATTTTGCAGACGCAGGAGATATGACAGGAACCGGAAACCGCGTTCTTTATACGTGTGGGAGTAATGAGGATGGAAGCGTTGAGTGGGATAACTTTTTTGTAACGGGAAAAGCGTTAGACAACAAGATCGATATGTACAATGTATCGAATTCGGGAGCTCACGGTGACACACTCACTGCAAATGACGATTCGTTAGAGGACTTCTTACTCTACCGGAATGGTGCTAACGA
Source organism: Ignavibacteriota bacterium (assembly GCA_963776895.1). GTDB lineage: Bacteria > Bacteroidota > Ignavibacteria > Palsa-1295 > Palsa-1295 > PALSA-1295. The sequence goes on from CAVZOL010000010.1 coordinate 334,699, forward strand.
TGAGGGAACATTGTGGCTTTATTATGGCTCGAAACAGATACCGGTTCATCTCAATACTCAATGGGCCGAAGTTAAGACTGAGATCGAACAGATTCCACAACGCGACGGGGCAGGCATAACACTCTCGCCAAATCCCACGCAATTATGGAGCGTAGCAACTATCGTCTGGCCCCAAGCCGAGGAAGCCGATCTCAATGTCTATGATCTTTTAGGAACCGCCGTGCAAACCGAGAAGATCCGATTGCTCGGCGGGCCGGAACAACAGCGCATCTATTTCCCCAATCTCGCGGCAGGCGTGTATGTGGTGGAAATTCACGGCGCGTCTGGCATTGCACGTGCAAAGCTGGTTATAGTGCATTAATCAGATGTATGTGTAGAACAGGCTTTCAGCCTGTCCGCGAGCTTTTAGCTCGTCGCGTTTGCAATATTGATGGACTTGGAAATCCGCAAACAGGCTAAAAGCCTGTTCTACACAGTGGGTTACTGCTTTTCCTGCTCGGCTAACTTATCGCGCAATGCTGCAAGGGAATCCGAAAGCGAGTAGCGCGAGGCTTTGCTGGTGGCGCGGTAATCTTTCAGAGCGTTGCGCTCGGTTTCCTTTTCGGCGGCTGTGAGCGAGAGCGTAATGCGCGGTTTTGCGTCGGAATCCGAGCGTCCTTTTCGCTCGAACTCGATGACCCGCAGTCCTTCGATGGGTTTGCCAACTTTAAAAGCATCTTCCAACCGCATCGGCGCAGGATCGTTGGTAACTTCACCTCTCGGAACGAAACCCTCCGCGCCATGCTCGAGCGAGATCACCAATCCGCCGCGCGTGATCTCTTTAATAGTTCCGTTATGATCCGTGCCGCGCCGAAACGTGTTTTCCATCACGCGCATCGGGTCTTCAATAAGCTGCTTGCGGCTCACGGTTATGCGGCGTTCTTTCGGATCGACGCTCATCAGCCTCACATCGAACTCATCGCCAATGGAAAGCACGTCGGACACCTGGCCCACGCGCTGCCATGCGATCTCAGAAATTGGTAGAAATGCGAGGAGTCCGTTCGGCAGCTCTACTTCAGCACCAAAATGGTCGGTACTGATAACTTTTGCTTTATGGGTTTGTCCGGAAGCATATTCCGCATACAGTGCAAGCTCCGGATCGGGCGTAAGCTGTCGGATACCCAGCCGGACTTCCCTTCGCCCGCGATCGAGCGAGAGAATTTTCGCCTTGACCGTCTCGCCGCGCTTCAATATCTCATATGGATGGTCTATTTTCTCCCATGAAAGATCGCGCAGCAGTATCACCGCTTCGATACCAGCACCAAGATCAACCTTCACGTTGCTGTGATCGAAATTCTTTACCTTGACTTCTATAATATCGCCAACATTAAAATGCTTTATGGCTTCATGTCCGGCATTGCGCGCTTCCTCATCGAGCACAGCGCGATGGCTGAGAAAAATTTCCGGCGCAGACATTCCCAGCTTTGCTTTTACGCTCGTAATTTTAACAGCGAGCGTTTTGCCGAAATAATTTGCGATATTCCTATTGGGGTCGTGATCGATATTATCGTTCGAAAGAAAAGCTTTAAGCGTGGGCTGGCCCTCTATAATAGGGTCGATAATTTCCATGTCGAGGCCATTTTTCTGCCATTTCACCACACGGGCATTCACGGTATCCCTCTGGCGCATTTTCGCGCGAAGCGGTTCGAACGCATCGGTGGGACGAGCTTTACGGGATTTTTCTTTTATTGCGTCAGTCGTTCCATCGGTCGAGCTCGAATGCGTCCATGTTAACGGAGGAAGCCTCCGGTGGTGCCTCTTCCACTGGCAACACCTCGGAAAGGTGTTCCGTGGGCAATGTATCTTCGGGTGGCAAGGACAAAATCTCGTCAGGTGTTTCAGAAATGATCATTATGTGTTCGCAGCATTCGCCGCAGATGTGCGGCGTTATGGAATAAGCTTTGTTAACGGAAGCGAGTTCCGCTTTTTTTGCATAGTTCATTGAAAAGCCCCCTCCTAAAGAAGGAGGGGGTGGGGGGTGGTTATTCTGCGTCATATAAAACCACCCCAGCCCCTCCTTCTTTAGGAGGGGGAGTTATTTAGTGAACTTTTTGCAAGTAACTCGGTTCGATGAGGTAGGCCGTCAGCCCTTCGCGGAGCCGGTCGGGTACACGGCGTGGGCGAAGCGAAGTTCTTCCGACGGTCACGAGAATACAATGCCCCGTAACAAGCACTTCGCCAATTTTTCCTTTTACAGAATCCTTGCGCGTGATTTCGAAGTGCAATTCGATAGAACTATTGCCAAGATGCGTAGCCCAGATCTCAGTGGTCAACAGATCGTCCAGAAACGCGGGCGCTTTGAAATCGGAGTGGAATTGCGCTCGAACCGGATAGACGTCCAGCGTGTCGAACGCGCCGGAATACGGCAGGCCCATCGCACGGTATAGCTCAGTCTCCGCGATCTCGAAAAAGCGGACGTAACTCCCGAAATAGATTATCCCCGCATGATCGACGTCCGACCATCGTACCCGCTCTTCGATCGCAAATCGCTTTCCGCTCATTCCCATTCGTAAAAAAAATTGAATACCGAAAACACAGAATCGGAAATAAAAAACCCCGGATGGCAAGAGTTATCCGAGGTCTGATTGAGTTGTGTTTTCAAATAGCCGGGTATGACCCCGGCTTACTCTTATGCTATGAAAAAATCTCTAACACAGGGTCTTTAAAAAGACCCAGACGGTCTTTAAAAAAGGCTCTAAGGTTCTTAAAAAAAACCCCGGGTGGTGAGAGTTACCCGAGGTCTGATTGAGTTGTGTTGTGTCTTCAAAAAGCCGGAGGTTGTCCCTAGACCCCGGCTAACTCTTATGCTATGAAGTTTGTCTTCTGCTTTCTAAAACTTTTACGCCCGATACCGATTCATGTTACACGGCGTACTAAATTTCTTCAAGAATCTCCTTTTCTTTCTTAAAAATCTCTTATTCTTTCTAATGGAAGCGTTCAATTTTAGATACGATAACAACAGTCCTTGCAATTCGTGGGCCACTTGTGGCAGATGGCATTGTTGTATGTACCACCCACAGTATTTGTCCTCAAATCCGAATTATCAGACGGCTCAATAACCCAGGGAATTCGAAAAATGTTGCAAGAAAATCATTATTTTTCATTATTATCTGGAATTAATACTACCCCTGTATGTGGCCGGAAATGGGACACCCACGGAACAATCAGCCAAGCAGGATTCGTTTTATTTTAACGATACGTCCCTCCTTTTTCCTCTCGTTCATTTACTATGAGTTCACTAACGCGAAAAACACCCCCCTCTCGTGCCTTGCTCCTGCTGGCTCTGATTTCAGCGTTGGTATTGCCTGCTTTGTGTTTTTATCCGTTCCACACCGATCATTCGATTCAGCAATCCATGGGGCTGGCATTATACCGTTACCACGGCGTTCCCTACCTCGGAAGCTGGGATCATAATTTTCCGGGGACGGTCCTGATCCACGCGCTTGGAATCGCAGTATTCGGCAACTCCATGCTCGGTTTCCGCTGTATGGAGCTTGTCATGCAGATCGCGATCGTCTTCTCGCTTTATGCACTCAGCCGATTGTGGCTTAGCGAGGGTGCGTCGATCTTAGGATGCTTCCTCTATGCACTTTTTTATATACATGGCCCTGGACAGTTCATGGGACAGCGAGATGATTTTGCAGTGCTTCCGCTTGCCTGGGGATTCACAACCGTAATACTCGCATACCGGGGCAAAACCGCTCAATCTCAAAATGCACTGTTAGCCACCGCCGGTGCGATGTTCGCCCTTGCAACTTCCATACGCCCGACGCTCATTCTCTTGCTCATCGTCCCGTTCTTTACGTTATACGATCTTCGAAAAGCCCGCAGCCGAATGTTGTTGCTGTTCGAGTTACTGGGATTTTTTGCGATCGTTCTTCTGTGGGCATTGCCTTATGCGCTTGCACCGGATGGCATCCGCCAGGTGTATCTATCTACCATTCGTTTTAATTTCGAGGTGTATAGCCATGTACCATTCCATTTCCACGATATTTCGAACCGCTCGCTGTTAGTAGTAGCGTTTCTATTATGGTGGGGCATCGTAATGATCCTTCATCGCCGCAGAGGTACCCATTTCTCGGAAGCACCGCACTGGCACGAAGAAAAAAGATTTATGATCGCATCGTTTGCAGCATTGCTGATCGGAGTGATCGTCATGCGCAGAATTGCAAGCTACCACCTGATGCCATTCTGCGCATTCTTCTTGCCGGTGCTCGCGGCAGTAATTTGGGATATGAAAATGCGATGGGGCAAACGCGGCACGATCGCGGTAGCTGCTCTTCTCATTGTACTTTTTGCCGGGCTTTATCCCTGGAAAATGGTTTTTAGCGAGCAAGGAAAGAACATCTTATTCTCATCGAAACCATTTGCAGAACGCCTCACCGGAGATTCGCTGGAAACGAATGTTGTCGCCTATATCCGCACCAATACCGATGAACGCGACACCGTGGAAGTCTCTGCTTTTTTTCCCGACATTCGCTGGCAGATCGATCTTCCTTCCGCCACGCGGTTTACCACGCTGACGGCGCTTCTGCTCCGGCCCACACATGGGACCTACACGGTCTTTCAGAAAGAATGGCAAGCAGAATATGTGGCTGCGATCGAGCGCATTCAGCCTAAATTCTACATCGTACAAAATGCGGTCGATCGTGCCAGCGATATTGCTACGCTTCGAGACTTGTTAGCCATTCCGGGCTTCGGGGCATTTATTCAGCAGGCATACACGCTCAATACCACCATGGGCGAATACTACATTTACCGGCGGAAATAACGGAATTCTCTCACGAATACCAAAGTTCATGCTCTGAAGAAGGGAAACAGTTATGGAACGGAACGGTCATCCAAAAGATAAGAACGGTAAGATGGAAAAAGCGTGGACGAATTCGCCGGAATTACGCGGCGTTGGGGTACCGCTTGCAAAATATAATTTCCCTAAAGACCCCAGACGCTTAGGCGGCGATTTTACCGTCGAAGAAAATGTAGATCGCCTTCTCAGGTTTTTCCTGTTCGAGCGAAATATCCTCCGCTCCATAGCCGGATGGAGCATGGGCACGCCGGAGTTCGAAGTGAAAGTCGAGTTCGGACGCCATATCTATTACCATGCCGAGGCGGGAATGAAACTTCGCACGCGCCTCACCGAACTTCGTACTGCTGAAGAAACAACCGATAAATTCCAATCCGATGATATTGCCGAGTTCTTCAATGAACTGATCTACTCCGAAAGCCCCGCGCATTTTGTCGCGGCGCTCTATGGCGTGGTGCTCCCGCATTTAAAGCAAACGTACCAGGAACATTCCTCGCACACCGATCAGGTGGCCGACGCGCCGACCGTTCGCGTGATAAAACAAACGCTCGTCGATTACGATGAGATGATCGCGTGGGGAAAAGGCGCGGTTGAAGCCTATATTCAAGGCGGATATAATGAAGGCAGCCTTCACAAATGGCAGTATCATATCGAAAGGCTGCTGCGCTCGTTTGGCGGAGTTTTGGGAACATTACCTCGCGGCAAGCGCCCCGATGGACTGCGCTCCGCCGGCAAACCGCCATTTGAACGCTCCTTCATCGCTACTCGCGACCCGCGCTTCGATACCTTCGAAGAAACGTATGAATATCAGAACGCCGATAATGGCCGCTTGGAATACGAATCGGAATTCGATAAAACCCGCTTGAATCTCGTCCGCTCCCAGCGCGATGAAATGGACGCCATCGAAACCTTCGGTAATGTACTCTATGAAATTCGCGATATTCCTTTCGGATTCGATTACGATGTGGCCCGCATCATCTGGGACGAAACGCGCCACACCGAGCTGGGCCACAAGGCGATGGAAGCCCTCGGCTATAATCCCTACGATCTTCTGAACCGCCTGATCGGAATTAAAGTACGCACAAAGTTACCGGCGCAATATTCGCTCGCCGAGATCAATTTGTTTGGAGAAGCAAACATTGTGCAGGAATGCCTCCGTTATGCGCGCGAAGCATACGAGACCGGCGACGAACTTACAGGTCGCCTCTTCGATTTCGTCAATGCCGATGAACGCACGCACCTTGCCAAAGGCGTGCATTGGTTAAAACATATCTTCAAAACCGATTCCGTGCAGGAGATCGAACAGAAAACCAAACAGGTCGCCATCGACCGCCTGCTGGAACTCGGAATTATCGACCACGAGGTCGCGTTGACGATCTCACACCGGGAACTGGCTAAGATCATTGGGGAATAATATGAACGGCTTGGAGATCCTTACTGCGGCGCGAGCTCAAGTGCTTGACGTTGCGAGGAAACATGGGGTAAAATCGCTCCGCGTGTTCGGTTCTGTTGCTCGTGGCGAAGATAATAATACGAGCGACTTCGATTTCCTGATCCTCGAATACGGTCCCGAACGAACTCCATGGTTCCCAGGCGGGCTTGTTTCCGATCTCGAAAACCTTCTGGGACGGCCTGTCGATGTGGCATTTGAGGATAGCCTGCACCCGATCATGCGCGAGCAAATTCTCCTCGAATCGCGCCCAATATGAATCGTGATGCTGCCTATCTCGATCATATACTCGAATGCGTGACTCGCATCGAAGGATACATCGGTAACGATCCCACGCGCATCATGTTTGAGCCCATTGTTGAGGACGCCGTCATGCGGAATCTTCAGGTCATTGCGGAATCCACGAAGCGATTATCGAAAGAACTCAAAGCACGGTACCCGGAAATCCCCTGGGATCAGATCAAGGGACTGCGCAATGCCTTAGTGCATGATTACCTGAATGTAACACACGGCGTTATCGTCGAAATTCTGAGCGATGATCTTCCTCCTTTGAAAAAAGTGGTACAAAAAATGCGGGACGATTTTGACCCCAATCTTTTTACTTCACAATAATGAAGCCCTTACGAAGTCGTGCTGAAGATATCACTCCGACAACTGGTGAAGATTATCGGGAAGTAGCCCGTTAGTTTTCTCTCAGGTCTTGTCAACTCTACCTTCCAATTGCCTCTCTCATTCATGTTGAAAATGTCATGATATGCAATTCATACTGGCATAAGAATTGTGACATCATAAGGAACTGTATTGTGATCTGCTCGTCTTGTTTTGCGGACGAACACCTCACAGAAAATGGGAATTAAAGAAAACTAAAAAAATTCGGGGGAAGGTGTAACAAAACCCGAATCTTGAGATTTATTTAGTTATCTTTTCCTTATCGGAGCCGTCCGCCGCTGCGATACGAGGGCCGTCATGGAAAAATTAGGTATAGATACGTATGGTTTGCGATACCTTTGCTTTTCATAGTGATAGAATGATTTTTTTAAAGCTCTCCGGGGTCATTCCTGATCTTGGATGGGTCATCTGTAAATTCACATTAAATCTAAATAACTTATGAATACTTGCATCAAATTGATGAGCGTTCTGCTCGTCCTTATCTTCGCCACATCGGTTACTTACGCTCAGACAACGGGAACAGCCAGCTCGTCCGGCAGCTTTTCGCTGCAAGGGCAGCTTACCAATACTTCTGGAGGCGCCATTGCCGATGGCCAGCATTCCATCGTTGTAAGCATCTATCAGAATGGATCGTCCACCCCGGTCTATACCGAGACGGACGTAACCACAACGACGAATGGGGTCTTCGACCTCATGGTCGGCAGCGGCAATCCCTCGCAGAAATTAACGCTCAGTTCGGGCGGGAATTATTCCCTGGGCATTGCCGTCGATGGCGAGGCACAACTTCAACCGCTGCTTTCGCTTGGCTCGTCGCCAAGCTCGATCACCGCGAACGTGGCCGATACCTCCTCCGTCGCGATGAACGCTAATGCCGTTGGTGGTTTTATGGCGTCGGCAAATGGCGGCGCGAACACCATTCCGGTGTTAAATGCGCAGGGGCAGTTATCCGCCGGCATCCTCGATTCCAGCACCGTCGTAAGCATCAATGGCTCGCATGGAAACGTGACGATCTCGGGCGGCGGCAATCTGAACGTCACCAGCAGCGGAAACGCCATTCAGCTTAGTTTCAATGGCGGAAATGGGAGTTTCAATCTCCCCTTCTCGCAAACATTGGATCTGACAAGCGGATCAGGCTTTAGCATCACGAACACGCTCGGAGGCTCCGCCGGATCGTTCGTCAATACGGGAACCGGCTCCGCGCTCGATGTCAGCTCGATATCCGGAGCAGCTATCGACGCTGTTTCTTCCGACAGCGCAGCCATTATGGCGGTCACCGGCGCGGCGGGATCTGCGGCACTCCAATTAAAAAATACCGCAACGTCAGGAACCGCGCAACTCATGACCGCGATAAGTGGATCGGGTTCGACCGTGGCGGATCTTACCTCGAACGGCCTTTCACTGAGCGGTATGGCATCGGGAGCGGGTTCAGGCAGTGCCGTACTCAGCCTGCAAAATTCGTCTTCGAATACCACAGGCAATCTGATCTCCGCGATCAATTCCAGCGATAGCACCGTCTTTTCGCTTGCCACGAATGGCGCGGCGATGCTGAAATCCTCGGCAGCCGGTACCTCGGCACTTTCCGTTAGTTCCACGGCCGGAAGCGCGATCAGCGCAACCGGGTCGAATACAAACGGAGCCATTCTGAAAGTGCAGAACATGGCGACCGACAGCGTCGGCGGATTGATCTCGGCATCTAATGCAGGTGGCAGCGCAGTCTTTTCCGTTGGAACGAACGGAGCAACCATGGTGAATGCTACCGCAGATACCGCGCTCAATCTTGTCACAAGCGCATCGAATGGGGTGGCGCTCAGTGCGACAGCCTCAGCAACTGGCGCAACCGCAGCTAAACTGACGGGCGGTTTATCGCTCATCGGGCCGGTGGGAACCGCGACCCTCACTGCGGGGAATTTAACACAGACCATCTCCAACGCGTATGCAACCGCAAATTCGGTGATCTTGGTCACCATCAATTCGGCGCTCAGCGGGCTTACATCCGGCCTCCGCATTACAGGTCAGTCTGCCGGGAGTTTTACTGTTGGTCTGCTTAGCGCGCTGGCGTTAACGTCGGATCTCAGCTTCAATTATATCATCATCAATCAATAAGGAGGGGTGTATGAGTTTTCGATTCATAATTATTCTTACATGCCTGCTTTGCATAGCCGCCTTGAATGCCTCGGCACAAATGATGCTGCAAAAAGCAGCTATCGGAGCCGGAGGAGTAATGGCAAGCAACAGCTCGCAGCAAGCGGGATTAACGGCAGGACAGGCGGTAACGGGAACCGCGAGTAACGGACAAACCGTCGCGCATTTCGGATTCTGGCCTGTTACGCAAGCCACGACATCTGCTGTGGGGCAGCCACCCGCGCTCAACGTTTCGATGGAAACGTATCCGAATCCGACAAGCGATCTGGCTACGGTAACCATTACGCTTCAAAACGCATCCAATCTGGATGTTCAGCTCTTCGATATTAATGGTAAAGAAGTGAAGAGCGTGTTCTCCGGAGCCGCACAACCAGGAACGCAATCCACAGATATAGATTTATCCGGCATGGCGTCCGGCACCTATATCCTTGCGGCACGCATTCCCGGTCAACTCCTCGAGAGCCGTATTACAGTGATCCATTAAAAGGACCAGATCATTCACGATCACATTCCGGCATCCCCTCCTCTCATCGAGGAGGGGATTTTTTATTGTAATAATTGCTTCACTTCACCGCAAGCATTCTTTTTTGCCTTCTCTAATAGATCTTGACCTCTTGCGGATAATGCTTTCTCGCTCGCCCCATAGTGAAGCAACAATGTTACGGTTTCTGTATCGCAATTTTTTACCGCCAGCCACAAAGGAGTACCGCCAGGATGATCCTCGACATTTGGATGTGCGCCCGCTTTAAGTAACAGTTCCATTACGCGCCGATGGGTGTTCTGGCGTAGTGTAAACGTGCTGGAATCTTTATACGGAACTCCCTTGTCGGAAATTTCAAACACAAACCTCGGCACGTTCTTAACGCTGCTCACCGCATCGTAGATTGGGTAAAAACTCTTCGAATCCGGTTTGTTGGGATCGGCGCCCGCGCGCAGCAATAACGAAACCATTGCCGTATCGCCAGTACCGGTAATATCCAAATTCACAGCATTCATTAAGAGAGAATAGCCAAAGGCATCCGTGTCATTAACATTCCCACCGTGCTGAAGTATGTACTCCACTATCCGATAGGAATCTTGCCCAACGGCAGTGCTCAGAAGAGATCGGTTTTGGCTATTGCGCATCGTCAACGGATAACCGTATCTGTAAAGTATCTTAAGCGAGCGCAAGGAATTAGATATAGCTGCAACTTCGCCAATTAAGTTACCGCCGGGAGCGGTATCGTACATATTTGCGTGGTGATCGAGAAGAAGCAATACCATTGTCGTATCGTCATCGCCAACTGCTTCAAAAAGCGGAGATCCATGAGATGAACTATGCGCATTCGGATCGGCACCATCGTCGAGCAGATTTCTTGCTATCGTGTAATAGTGAGCCTGCACCGCAATCCACAACGGAGGGTCGGCATCGTCATTCTGTTGAGCATGTATAGGCGCCGCACCAGAGACCACTAGAAAGAGGATGCAAATAGCGTAAAGTCGGCGATTCATCCTATTCACTTTAAAAGTGCCTCTAACTCTTTGCTACTGTTTTAATGATAGCGAAATTTTGTGGAGTCAAACCCGAATAAATTTCTTGCATAACTGCCGGTGAACATGAGAGAGCCAATACTCGAAAATTGCACAGCATAAACTTTCAGTCCGTTATTTGATGGAACAACCCACTCAGAGTATGTAGTGGCACCTCGAATGCCTGAATCGCTTGGCATACCATAAATTGATTTTGACCATCCTACAAGCTGATCATAATCCTTTGTTGTAGGCGAGGAATTGTGAGTTAAAACTTCGCCAAAGCCAATAGACCATAAAAATCCATTTTGAAATCTTAATACCCCTGCCAAAGGCTTATCTACGTGTGATAGATGAAGATGCAGAAATCGAATTCGAGTTATTTCCGAATTATCTTTGATTAAAGAATCCCAAACCCATCCCGCGCTCTTGAGAAGCTTTTTTGCCGAATCTATTGAGATGCCTATTTGCAAATTAATATGCCGTGCTGAATGAAAAGGCGTTGAACCTTTTGAATTAAGCGCAAACATAGATAGCAATGTAATGAAAATGAGAATGTGCCATGCTTTCATGTAGTACATTAGTGTAATGATTGAAAATGATCCTAAAAATGATACGATCCACTTACCATTGGAATAACCTCGAACGGAGTGCCGAACACATATTGTCCCAACGTTTCCATGTTGCTGGCCCCAGCTTTGTAGAGCGAAAACACCACGGCAGCATCAATCGTCAGGTCGTTCTGGAAATACCGGATGGAGAACACAGTAGGAACAATTCCGAAATCCTGAACAAAATAGAGTTCGAGCGCAGCTTTTAAGTTCTCACCGACACGCATATCGCCGGATACGCCAATGAACGAATTCTTCGGATAATACAGCGCGCCCGAGGAATCGATCTTGCCGCTTTGGTAAGACATCCCGCCCAGCACCGTAAGCTCGGATTCCCATGTGCCATACGTAAGCGCAAGGTATGGGAACGAGATGCGCGTCGTATTCAACACTTCGGAATAAATATATTGAAATCCGGCGGCAACGTTCCACTGATCCCAGGAAAGCGCCGTGATCTTTAGACCGGCGGTCCCGGTACTGACGGTCGGAGTAACGATCGGAAGATAAACACCCCCGGCATTCAGACTAAGCCAATAGGTCGGCCCATAATTAAGTTCCGCTCCGGCGATCATATAGTCCGTAATAAAAAGGCTGCCTTCTCCGAATGCGCGCCCATTGGGTAGAAGAAAATCCTGCGAGGCAAGCGGATCGGTCGCCACGTAATATTTTGCGGTTGCGAAATCCTCACGCCGGTCGTTCTGTCCGGACCAATTATCGACATATTGCAGATCGGGATACTTAAAATATAGATTCCCAAATTCGGTCGAAAGAATAACGTGCGCAGTATCGTCGAACAAATAACGGTGCCCTTTAAAAATATCGAAATCTTTCGTTGCAACCGTAGAAGTATCCGGCAACTTTGGCTGATGCAAAAAACGCATGATGCCGTTGTTCTGCGCATCGGTAATATTTCTTAAGTGCCGCGCGTTTCAGATCGCCTTTTTGCACCCAATTGTAAGCGTAGTCAATGGCATAATCGATGCGGGAAAATGGAATTTCAAGCTGCCCGTAAGCCGTCTCGACGATCACGCGGTCCGGAACGGGCCGCGCCAGCACGAGCACGTAAAATTCCGAAGAATCCTTTAGAAAAAGCTTCACATAGCTATCGGGCACAAGCTGGTCAGGCGGCATTTGTGCAAATGCGGACGCGGATAAAAACGAAAGAATGAAAATTAGTAACCACAATCCTTTAAATGTCATCCTGAGCGGAGTTCGTCCGACCGAAGGGAGGGCGAACGGAGTCGAAGGATCTCGTGCGGTTTCGCTTAAAGGTGAATGTCCGGAGATCCTTCGACTCCGCAAACCTGCGCTGTCGCGCACGGTTTGCTCCGCTCAGGATGACAGAAATAAAATTAGCTTTCTTCACTTTTTTATCCTTCCCGGATTCGCTTCGGCGAATTGCTTCCAATTCTTAACGGATTTTCGCGCTGATGTTGACGAACCATTATTTCCAAACCGCGCGGCGTGCGTGATCGCTACGGCAAGCGCATCGTAGGCATCGGGTAACTTTTTATCGGCCGGTTTTAATCCCAGCAGAGAACGGACCATAAATTCTACCTGATCTTTCGAGGCATTCCCATTCCCGACGACCGCGCGTTTTATTTCGCGCGGCGAGTATTCCGCAGCCGTATGGTCCTTCAAAATACTTACAAGCATCGCTACGCCGCGCGCATGACCTAATTTCAGAGTCGATTGCACATTCTTGTGATAGAATGCCGATTCGATGGCGACCGCATCGGGGTTCGCGCGTTCGATCACGGCCGTCAGCCGCTCGAAAATAACACGCAGCCGAACAGCGAGAGTTGCAATCTTCTTCGATTCGATCGTGCCATACTCCACAAGTTTGAATGAGCCGCCCTTGCCGCCACATTCGATCACGCCGTAGCCGGTGACAAGCGTTCCTGGATCGATACCGAGAATTATCATCGAGTCCACCTCATCCTGTTCTTCAACCAGCACGTTAAAGCAATGAATATTTTTCGAGCATTCGGAACCCGGAGCCGTTCTGCAAAGACATTGTACTTTCTGCGTTCCATCTTCATGAGAATGCGAAAATAAATTGCGTCCATAATTTCCGCCGCTACCATTGCTTGCCGTTCATCCGGAAGAAGCAGGGATCGCGCGTTCCTATAATATTCACGCGCACGCGCGGCTTCAAATTTCATCAGTGCGGTAAACCTTTCATCATAGCGGGACGACAAAAGACTTTCTTCATCATAGCCGAATGTGCGTAGATCTTCTAATGGCAGATAAATTCTATTTTTTTGCGCGTCTTGTTTAATATCGCGCAGGATATTCGTCAGTTGCAGCGCATAGCCAAGCTGTACCGCATATTCTCGCGTTTGCTCATGCTTAAACCCAAAAACCTGAATGGAGATCAGGCCAACTACGCTTGCCACGGCATAACAATACTCGCAAAGTTCCTCGAACGTTTCGTAGCGTGTTTGGTGCAGATCCATTTCCACGCCATCCGTCAACGTCAGCAGATATTCCTTTGGAATGTTAAATTTTTCGATGATATCCTTCAGTGCAAGCAATACCGGATGCGTCACGTTACCCTTGTAGCACGCTTCGATCTCCTCGCGCCACTTGTGAATTCGTTCCTGTTTCTCTTCTATTCCAGCGTTATCTTCATCCACCAAGTCGTCGGTATAGCGGCAAAAATCATAGATACGCAGCATCGCCTCGCGCTTCGGTTTGGGCAGAAGCATGAAGGAATAAAAAAAATTGCTGCGCCGTGAGCTGGCCAGGCCGGGTGACATCGGTTAAGTGCAACAGCAACTTTGGAATCTAAACTCCACCGCTTTTCTGGAAAGCAGAGAGCAGCATCTGCATTTTCTCCATCGAAGAGAGTGTGGGTCGCGCCTCAATCATATTACCATTCATCGCGCGAATCTTGCCAAGCATCATTCTCGCGCCCATGAGAACTGCGCGTAATTCCATTCGAAGTCTGCCGCTCACACTTTCGGGCAGTGAAGCGCCTCTCACAAGCATTTTCTCGATCTGGTCGCATTCAAAAAGGATAAGTTCGCCGGAACGAGGAGAGGCAGCAATATCTTCCGCTCTCGCAATTCCAAATTGCATATATTCTTCACGCGGGAAATAAAATCGATTATTGGCAAGGTCTTCCTTCGCATCCTGAAGAAAGTTGATGAGCTGCAGCGCCGTGCAAATATCGTTCGACCATCCTATTCGTTCCTCATCGCGGTAGCCAAACAGCGCCAGCACTAACTGTCCTACCGGTTCGGCAGAACGCGCAGTGTACCAGTGCAGATCGTCATACGTCTCAAAACGGACATTCCCAAGAGCATCGAATTCGAACGCATCGAGCAGCAGATCGAATGGTCCGATGGCAAGATCGAATTTTTGGATCGTATCTTGCAATGCGAGAAAAATGGGATCGCTCGGCTGCTCATTCTTATAAATCGAATGAAGTTTAGTACGCCAATCGGCAAGCAATGCAAGGCGTTCCACGGTTGAGCGATGCGGTAGATCGGCAAAATCATCCGCTGTGCGCATAAAGGCGTAGAGCGTAAAAAAATGCTTGCGTAGCTTACCTGGAATAAGCACCGAGCCAACGGGAAAATTCTCGTAATGGGCAGTTGCAACCCTTCGGCAATGATCGTAGGCTTCAGCGAGGGAGGGATTTTTCACGCCCAATCCTACTTCAATAACGCAACAAAACCAGCTTGCTCAAAATGTTTATCGCCGGTGAGCGCCTCTTTGATTCCCTGATCGCGCATGACAATGAAGGAAGTGCAATCGGTGAGAGACCAATCTTTATCCGTGTGCCGGTGGAAAAAGTTGAGAGCACGATCAAACAGGTCACGGGAAGCTTCCAGAACATCACAATGTTGCAATGACCTTAAATAAAGGAAATAATCGCGAGCTTGATCGCGCACTTCCGAAGCGGCTAAAGCATCCGCTACTTCCATCAGTACCCAATCAGTTGTGACGATATTAGCGCGCATTGTTTTTGAAAACTCAATTACGCGATCATGATATTGGTCCTCATGATTAATCCGAGCAATAAAATAATAAGCATCCGCGAAAAATACTTTCATTTTTTCGGATGTCCATGAACGTAATGGTCTATATTGGCCGCAAGATCTGACGGTAGATCCGTGGCGATGCCGTCCCAGTCCTTTAGCATTTCATACAACGTAGGGATTTCCTCCTCCTCTGGAATCACACGCACTGTCATCCCAATGGGCCAATCCACGTCCGGGGGAAGTATGATTTTCCCTTCTTCTTCGATTTTAGCTGTTATTGGTTGGTATGTCATAATATCACCTCATTTGCCCTAACGCAGGAATTGGGTGGGAAATTCATTCCGCAAAGTTCTGTCTTATAACCGAAAAAATCCTCGGAGCCGAATGCAGTTCATTTACGTTTGAGACGATCAACATGAATGTTCGCATCTCCGCCGTTTGGATTCACCGATTCGCCATTTTCACCGCAGCGTGCTGTTTCGCGCTGCTTTTTATTGGGGGGCTGGTGACGAGCCATCAGGCAGGGCTTTCCGTCCCCGACTGGCCGACGAGCTATGGGTGGAACATGTTCACTTTCCCGATGAAAGATTGGACAGGCAACATTTTCTACGAGCACACGCACCGGCTATTCGCATCGTTCGTTGGTTTTCTGATTCTTTCGCTCGCGATCGTTCTGCAAATATATGAGCCGCGCAAGTGGGTTAAGCGGCTCGGCTGGTTTGCGCTTGGCTGCGTAGTGATGCAAGGCGTACTCGGTGGGATTACAGTGCTAACCTATCTCCCGCCGGCTGTTTCCAGCGCACATGCGGGGCTTGGGCAAGCGGTTTTTTGCTTGACGATCGGCATTGCAATGGTTACCGGTAAACGCTGGGAGCAAGTGACAAAAAGGACGGAAGGGAAGAAACTTGGAGTTCGAGCACTTTCGCTTATTACTGTTATTGCGATTTTTTGCCAATTGATGATCGGCGCTGTTATGCGGCATACCTTTTCCGGACTTGCGATACCGACGTTCCCGTTTGCTCCGGATGGCAGTGTCATTCCGGATTTCACATCGTTCGGGGTAGCGATAAATTTTGCTCATCGCGTAGGCGCGTTTGTGGTAACTATAATGATGTTCCTCACCGCCCGGACACTTTTTCGATGGCATCCCCACGAAAAGGGACTTGTTTTTCCGATGATGTTCGCTATGCTTCTACTCGGCATACAGATCACGCTTGGTGCTATCACGATATGGAGTCAGAAAGCTGTTACGCCAACAACACTGCACGTTTCCTGCGGTGCAGCCATTCTGGGAACGATGGTTTATATTATGGTGAAGAGCCGGCATTTACTCTCACCGAAGGCGACCCATGGGACGGATAGGTCACACGCCTTGCAAGAGAAGCTGGTATCCGCTGAAGTTCACTGATATGGAAAACACTGCTAAGCTTGATTCCCAAATTGCCACGCCATCCTTCGATTGGCGGCAGCTTCTACACGATTTTTACGACCTTTCGAAACCGGGCATTGGCTTTTACTCGCTGCTGACAACAGCCACATCCTTCTGGTTGGCATCTTTTGAATTTAACCTAACGCTTTTCATCCACACCATGATCGCGACGGGTCTCGTCACCTGCGGCGGCGGCGCGTTAAACCAAGTCTTAGAGATCGAAGCAGATTCCCAAATGCGGCGTACGGAAAAACGCCCGCTTCCATCCGGCAGGGTATCGCCCACCGTCGGACTTTTCTTTGGCGTGCTTGCATCGGTAGGAGGGGCTGTGTATATGCTTGTTTTTGTAGGCAGTCTTGCCAGCATCCTTGCTATTGTGACGCTCGGCGGATATTTATTTGTCTATACGCCACTCAAGAAGAAAACACATCTTTCCACTCTAGTTGGTGCATTCCCCGGTGCAGTTCCCATTCTCATTGGATGGGCCGCCGTTCGCGGTTCGTTAAATTTAGAAGCGTGGTCGCTGTTCGCGATTCTCTTTCTATGGCAGATCCCGCATTTCCTTGCCATAGCCTGGATGTACCGCAAAGATTACGCCCGCGCCGGGTTCCCGATGCTGACCGTCATCGATCCCGAAGGCTCGCGTGTTGCATTTCAGGCATTGAGTTACACGCTCGCGCTGATCCCCGTCAGCTTATTGCCATCATTGCTGAAAATGACCGGCCCGATCTATTTTGCAGGTGCATTGCTATTGGGAATTGGGTTCACCATCGCCGCTATTCGCATCGCAAATGCTCGCACGAATACCACGGCAAAACAACTGTTGTTTGCCTCGATCATTTATTTGCCCGTTCTGCTTGCATTAATGGCGATCGATAAGCTATAAGTGCTCGGCATCGCGAGAACGAAATCAACGTAATTTCTGCTTTACTGATTGGTATGTTAGACACCCTCGAAAAACGGGCTACGGTTGAGGATTATGAACGCCTCCCAGAAGGCGCGCCCTATCAATTGATCGCCGGAGAATTAATAATGTCACCAAGTCCCAGTTTTTTTCATCAAAGAATTCAATATCGCCTTGCAAACGTGCTCGGATCATTCGTCGAGCGGAATAGACTCGGTATTCTCGTTGGCGCGCCACTCGATGTTTATTTAAGCGAAGAGGATGTCTATCAACCCGATCTCATCTTTATTCGCGCAGACCGTGCCCGCGATCTTCAAAAAGATAGACTCCGCATTATTCCAGATCTTGTCATCGAAGTGCTTTCACCTTCAACGGCTTATTACGATTTCACGCGCAAAAAAGAAATGTATTGCACTCATGGGGTTGAGGAATACTGGATCATCGATCCTGAAATGGAAACGGTCGAGATTATGCTCAAGCGTGGCACTATTTACCAAACCGAGGCTCTCCTGAAGAAACCAGCCATGCTCGAATCTGCAATGTTTCCGGGATTTAGCATGAAAATCGAGGATATTTTTGAATTCTAAACAGAAATAAATGTGTCTTATCGTTCACGAACCACGCCGCTTCTTCCATTGTTTCTTTTCTGAGGTCAAATAGATGAAACGCAAACATATTATTGCTCTCGTTATCGCGGTCGCTTTTATCGGCATTGCGGCATTCGCATTAGTCGATAATAAGATCGACTATTCCGATTTTGAGAAAGCCGCTTCCAGCGGACGCCGCGCGCAGGTTTCCGGAACCTACGATAAAGACAAAGGCTCGCATTACGATGTGAATTCCAACACCTTTTCTTTCTTTATGAAGGATAGGCAGGGCCATGAAATGCCCGTGAAATATGCCGGGATGAAACCGAACAACTTCGAGATCGCGCCGAGCGTTGTCTGCGTGGGCAAGGTCGAAGGCGGCGTTTTTGAAGCCTCGGATATTCAAACGAAGTGTCCCTCGCGGTATGAAGGATCGGGAAAAATGCAGAACACTGCATCGTAGTAGGATACGTCCCTTTAAAATAAAATATGCTCGGTAATATTGCTCTCGCAACTACGCTTACCGCCTCGGTCACGGGGATGGTGTTGTACATTCTTGCGGCTCGCGGAAGAACAGAATTTACCGTCGCGGCGCGCCGCTCGACGCAGCTTGCGATCCTTGGGATGCTTGTCGCATGTGGAACTCTTCTTTATTATATTTTCAATTATCATTTCGAGATCAATTATGTCTATGAACATGCCTCTCGAAAATTAAGTAAGTTCCTGCTTTTTTCGACCTTCTACGCCAGCCAGGAAGGCAGCTTCATGCTCTGGGGATTGTGGACTTCCCTTATCGCTGCATTCCTTATCGGCTATGCGCGACGCCAGCGATATGAAGCGCATGTCATGGCGATCTTCCTTTCGGTGCTGGTCTTTATTTCGATCATGCTGCTGGCGAAAAGTCCGTTTGAGACGATCTATGCGGCAAATCCGGGCGAAGCGATGAAGGGCTTCATTCCCGCAGATGGAAAAGGACTGAACCCCTCGCTCGAAAATCTTTGGATCGTCATTCATCCGCCGATGCTGTTTCTGGGTTTCTCGCTGCTTGCGGTTCCCTTTGCATTCGCGCTTGCAGGACTTATTAAACGCGATTATCAGGGATGGGTCGTCACTTCGATGCCGTGGACGTTAGGCGCGGCGATGGTCTTAGGTTTTGGCGTGATGCTCGGCGGTTTTTGGGCTTACGAAACGCTCGGCTGGGGTGGTTTCTGGGGATGGGATCCCGTTGAAAATGCAAGTTTGCTTCCCTGGCTCGTGACCGTTGCCGCAGCACATTCGATGCTCACCCAAAAGCGAACGGGCGGACTTATCCGCACGAATATTGCCCTAACACTGCTCGCGTATGCGCTTGTGCTCTATGGTTCGTTCCTGACGCGCTCCGGCGTACTTGGAGATGCCTCTGTGCATTCGTTCGCCGATCCGGGTTTTCTGGCATTTAACATGCTTGTTACGGCTCTCGGACTTTTTATCGTCGTGCCGTTCGGAATTTTCTTATGGCGTTGGCGCGAGATGGCCGGTTTCGCGCAGGATTACAAAATTCTATCGCGCGAAACAGGACTCTCCATTGCCTCCGCACTTTTAGGCGCAAGCGCATTAGTGGTTTTCATTGGAACCAGCGCGCCATTGCTGAAGAAAAAAGTCGAGACTGGTTTTTACAATAATCTTCATATTCCGCTCATCATTGTTTTGTTGGTGGTGAACGGGCTTTCGCTTCTGCTGAAATGGCGGCAATCGAATTGGACTGAGGTGTGGAAAAAATCGATCAGTGCTCTTATTGCAGCGTGTGTTTTTACCATCGGCGTAATTTTCTTAGGAGTTCACGATCCTGCGTTTATTGCCGTTTGTGCGGCGGCGTTTTTTGCACTGTTCGTCAATCTGGAAATTGGTTGGAAAATACTTAAAGGGCATTGGAACCTTTCGTTCGACCGTTCTTCGCCCACAAGCCATGATTATCTCCGACGGCTTTCTACGGCGCTTGGGATCACGCTGCTTCTTGCGCTCATTTCTCTGCTTGTAGGTACTGCAGGCGATTACAATTTATTCGGCCCGGCGGTCACGCAATTCTGGCCTTATTTTGCAATACTTTTTGCTGTTCTGATAACGGTCTTCGTACTTGCCGGATACCCGAAATTTGTGTTCGATACCAAATTCCTCGGCGCGTATGTCGCGCATATCGGCTTGGCAGTGTTCGTGATCGGCGTGATCGCTGCAAATGGTTACACGAAACGCGATATGATCCGGTTGCCCATTCACAAGCCGGTTCCCGCGTTCGGCGGGCAATATACGCTGACCTTTCAGGGAATCGATCCCTACGACACAGTGAATGAGCATACCTATTTTATTGTCAATATCGCCGATAAGCACGGGTACGCGGGAACCGCGCGGCCGCTGTGGTTCATGACAGATTTCAATCAGCATCAATCCCCAATTGCTAATCCCGGCATTGTAAAATATGCAACACGCGACCTGTACTTTACGCTCATGGCCACGGAATTAGAAGGTGGCATACCACGAGATACGCTCGGCAAACAGCAAGAAGCAAATGTTCTGGATGGCAAGCTCAAGATCAAATTTATCAACTTCGATTTTCCACAGTCCGAGAAAATGAAGATGATGTCCCAGCAACCGTTTCATGTAAAAGCATTCGTCGTTGCGAGCACTTCTGAAAAACCCGCCGGCGATACCCTGGTATTAGGCGTAACCCGAAATATGGTTACCCAGGAAGCGAAGGAAGACGATATACTTGTGCCGGGCACCAGCTTCCACGTTCAGCTCGATCAGTTAATGCCGGACATGCAGAATCCAGCCAATTCGAAAGTTGTCATTCGCTATTTCGACGATCAACATTTGCCTCCGGCTCCGACGCTTGTTATCACGGTCGAAGCATTCGTAAAACCGTTCATCAATCTTGTGTGGGGTGGGATTCTCACGTTGGTTCTGGGCTTTGGATTTTCCGTGATACGGCGCCGCAAAGAGGCGCTCGTTGCCATCGATCGCGCAGAGCGTATGTATGAAAAACTTCTTGCAAGCGATCACGCAAAGATGAATCCCGACGCGCCGGCAGTCGAGAATGTACGTCCCCCGCCACTCTTAATCAAAAAGAAACACGGGAACAGGGCGTAAAACTAAACAATGAAGTGTTGAAAGCCGGATTCGCAATGATGCGAATCCGGTTTTTTATTTTTGACCATCGCAAACTATAGTTTGCGCTACATTTATGAGCTTTGTACGCGATGCCCTCAGCCTTCCACGGCGCTTAAGCTATGCCGACCTTGTGGTCTTCGGCATACTTGGCGGCGTGATCTATTGGCTTTTGCTCGTCTCGCGGGAGTGGTCGTCGGCATTGCAGCCGCATACGGTCATTCACTCTGAGTTTATCTATCTGCCACTTTACACGCTCTATTCTCTGGCGCGCGGGCTTGGTGCGTATGTGATCTCGCTGCTGTTTACGATCGTCTATGGGTATGTAATGGCGCACTCGAAACGCTCTGAGAAATTCATGCTCTCATTGCTTGACATTCTTCAGAGCGTTCCCATCGTTGCATTTCTGCCGGAGCTGGTACTGGCATTTGTTTTTCTTTTCCCACGCTCGAATTTCGGCCTCGAGATCGCATCGGTGATCACCATTTTTATGGGCCAAGTGTGGAATATGACCTTTGCCTTTTACCATTCGATCAAATCCATCCCGCAGGATCTGAAAGATGCCTCGCAAAGCTACCATCTTACCAAGCGCGAAACGCTGCGGCGTCTCGAATTGCCGGCAAGCGCGATCCCGCTCATTTGGAACTCAATGATGTCAATGGCAGGGGGATGGTTCTTTCTTTCGCTGAGCGAAGCCTTTACGGTTGGCGGCAAAGATTTCCGCTTGCCCGGTATTGGCAGCTACATGCAATTGGCCGTCGATCAGGGCAACATCGCCGGTATGATCGGGGCCGTGATCGCAATGGGCTTTATGATCATTTTCCTTGACCGCGTGCTCTGGAAACCGCTGGTGATCTGGAGCAGAAAGTTCCGAGTCGAAGAGCTTTCGAGCGAGCCAGAGGGAAAATCCTTCGTGCTTACGATCGTGCAGCGGTCGGAGTTCGTTCAGTCCATCGGCCGATGGTTTGCGCGCCGCCGCCGCAAGAACGAAGGCGATAGCGAAGCGGCATTCCTGACTACAAGAGCTGCACTCCAACGCGATGCCTTCGAACAAAAGGTGGAACTCGATAAGCCGCTTCGAAAGATCCTGGGAATCGCGCTCATGACGATCCTTCTGGGATTGTTGGCGTACGGGATCTTCAGGCTTTACATTGTATTCACGCAGGAAGTAAGCGCTGCCGAATGGCTGACCATCGCCGGCGATTCCCTGCTGACGCTCCTGCGTGTGCTTGCCGCGCTTATCATTGGCGCGGCGTGGGCTGTGCCGGTGGGCGTTATCATTGGAATGAATGCAAAATGGTCACACCGGTTGCAGCCGGTCGTGCAATTTATTTCATCGTTCCCGGCGCCGATGTTTTTCCCGCTTTTTATTTTGCTGTTCCGGGAATGGGGCATTTCCATCGAATACGGTTCCATCGTGCTGATGCTGCTTGGAACCCAATGGTATCTGCTGTTTAATGTGATCGCGGGCGCAAGCGCTATCCCAACGGATCTACAGGAGATGTTTCGCAGCTACAGAATTCCCAGAACGTCGAAATGGAAAAAGTTACTTTTGCCTGCCATTTTCCCATCGGTCGTTACCGGTGCGATCACGGCTGCCGGCGGAGCGTGGAATGCAAGTATCGTTGCAGAGTTTGTGAGCTACGGCCAAACGACCTACACTGCCAAAGGCATTGGTGCGTTGCTTCAGGCCGCGTATGTCGATGGCCACTATGCGCTGCTTGGCGCGGGAATCTTTGCGCTGTGCCTGATGGTCATCTGCCTCAATAAATTCGTGTGGCGTAAATTGTTTGCCATCGCGCAGGACCGGTTCGCGCTGAATAATTAACTACTTATCCCGCTCGATCACATAGCGCGCAAATTGCCGGAGTGCTTCTCGCGATTCGGATTCTGGCAAAACCATTAGCGATTGGATCGCTTTCGTTGTGTATTCTTCAGCCTTCCCGCGCGTGTAGGCTATACTGCCATTGGCGATAACAAAATCCATCACTTCCTGATACGATTCCTTTGCCGCTTTGCCGCTTTTTACTAATCCGATGATCCGCTTCTTCTGACTTTTCTCGGCTTTTGAAAGTGAGTGAATAATAGGAAGCGTAAGTTTCTTTTCTTTAAGATCTGCTTCGACGGGTTTGCCAATCTTTCCGTTGGAACTTTCGAATCCAAAAAGATCGTCTCGAATTTGGAATGCGATTCCGACATATTCGCCATAATTCTTGAGCGCTTCGCGATAGGAATGCCCCGTCACGCTTGCAGCGCCAAGTTCACAACAAGTACTGATGAGCGAAGCCGTCTTATCTGCGATAATTCGGAAATACGCCGCTTCATCGATATTAAGCTGCCGCGCTTTTTGAAGCTGGTATAGTTCACCCTCCGACATTCTCCGCACCGCGTTCGACGTGATCTCCAAAAAGTGATATTCATTTGTCTTAACTGTTCGAAGTAGTCCCTGCGCCAGAAGATAATCGCCCATCAATACTCCGACCTTATTCTTCCAGAGCGCCTTTATGCTTGCAAAACCGCGGCGAAGTTCGGAATCGTCGATCACATCATCATGCACGAGCGTAGCGGTATGCAAAAGTTCCACGAGCGTGGCGGCGCGATAGGTCGCCTCGTTTACTTCCCCACACGCTTTCGCGGATAGCAGTACCAACATTGGGCGAAGCTGCTTGCCTTTCGTGCGAATCAGATATTTCGCTACGAGATTTACGAGCGGCACGTCGGAGATCATCGCGCGGCGGAATTCAGCATTGAATTCCTTCATATCGCGCTCGACGGGTCTTACAATATCTTGGAGTTGGGACATGCGTTACATTATGACATCGCAGCAGCTTCCGCCTTGCGGCGTTGCCGTGCAGCGAGTGCGGTTCCACCGATCGAAATTTCGAACAAGGCCCACAGCGGGCCAAATAAAATAAGCTGTAAAATAGGATTCCCGCCTGGAGAAAGCACTGCCGCGATCGCAAGCAAGATCACGATCGCGTGACGCCGGTAATGCCGCATAAATGTGGGAGTAAGAATTCCCAACCTGCCGAGGAAATACGCGACGAGCGGCAATTCGAATACAATTCCGGAGAGCAAAATGATCTCCAAAAATACCGATAGATATTTATCGATCTGGATCATATTCTGAACATTGCCGATCACAAATCCCATCGAAAAACTGAGTACCATCGGCAACATCACCCAATACGCGAACGCAAGCCCGCACAAAAAACTGAACACGGTAAAAAATGTGATCTGGCGAACATACTTCCGCTCTTTATCTTTCAGGCCGGGCGCAACAAATTTCCATATTTGCACGAGTGTATATGGGAATGAAACGATTACGCCGCCCCACAGTACGATCGACATCCACACCGAAAGCTGACCATAGACTTCCGTATTCAACAGCTTCATTGGCGGCTTCGTCTGCATGGTGGGCAGAAGGATAACATAGTCCATGATCTGATCGAAGAAGATCGCACAAAGCCCCATCCCAACGCCGATCCCGATCACTGCGCGTACAACTACCCAGCGCAGTTCTTCGAGATGCTCCCATACGGACATCTCCTGATCGGTGCTCGGTTGTGCATTGTTATCGTTTTCGCTCATTGTCCGCGATAAACGCATGGAAAGCGGCTTTCGTCCCGAATTTCCCATTTCAGACCTCCTTATTAGCTTCAAAGAACGCGTTAAACATGGCGTGTGTTAGAAAGGTATGATTCGTGGATACATAGCCTCGGCAATGGAGCAAGCTCATTATGAAATGCTTGACGATAATACTTTCTATGGTGAAATTCCTGAGTGTCCCGGAGTTTTTGCCAATGAATTCACTTTAGAACAATGCCGCAAAACGCTTGAAGAAGTGCTCGAAGGATGGATCATTCTCCGCTTGCGTGAAAATCTTGAACTGCCCGTTATCGAAGGGATTGATCTGCAAGTAGCAGCCCACGCCTGACATGCCACGCTATGGCCCGATCAGGCGGAACGAACTTATTTCTGCGTTGCGTCGCTTTGGATATGTAGGCCCGAAGCCAGGAGGGAAGCATGATTATATGCTCCGCGAAACTCACTCCATTACAATTCCCAATCCACACGGACATGATATTAGCCGCGAATTTCTGGGCCGGATTTTAAAACAGGCCGGTATATTGAGAGAAGAATGGGAAAAACTCTGAATTCTACAAAGAGGAATACAGGGGGAACCTACTCGTCAATCTCTTCACTTCCTCACGCACATTCGCAATCAATTTCTCATCGGTAGGATTTGAAACTACACGGTCGATCATCTCCGCGATCGTATCCATCTCTGCTTCTTTCATGCCTCGCGTAGTGACAGCCGCAGTGCCAATGCGGATGCCGCTGGTAACAAGCGCGGGTTTATCGTCGTAGGGAACTGCATTTTTGTTTACCGTGATGGCGGCTTTATCCAACGCTTCCTCGGCGGCTTTGCCGGTGATGATAGCACCATTGGTGCTAACTTTTCCGCGCAGATCGGCAAGCATGAGGTGATTATCCGTACCACCGGAAATAATATAAAATCCCCGCTTCACAAGTTCCGATGCAAGGCGTTTTGCGTTACGAATGACCTGCGCGCCATACTCGGTAAAGCTATCTTCAAGCGCTTCGCCAAATGCCACGCCTTTTGCAGCAATGACGTGCATCAGCGGCCCTCCCTGAATGCCGGGCATAACCGTGGAATCAATAAGCTCAGAGACCATTTTGGTGCGTCCGGATTTCGGCGCAACCGCCCCCCAGGTGTTCTCAAAATCTTTTCCAAGCAGAATAAGTCCGCCGCGCGGGCCGCGTAGTGTTTTGTGCGTTGTGGAAGCTACGACATGGCAATGCGGTAACGGGCTTGAAAGATGTCCTTTTGCAATAAGCCCTGCCGGGTGCGCCATGTCGCAAAAGAGAAATGCTCCAACGGAATCTGCAATTTCTCGGAATCGCTTGAAATCCATATCGCGCGAATAAGCGCTCGCGCCGACCGTGATCATTTTTGGTTTTATTACATGCGCTTTTTGTTCGACATCCTCATAATCAATATATCCGGTCTCTTTCACTACGCCATACGCATGAAATTCATACAACTGTCCGGAAAAACTTACCGGAGACCCGTGCGTAAGATGTCCGCCCTGCGAAAGACTCATTCCCAGCACGCGGTCGCCCGGTTTCAGGAAGGTGAAATAGACGGCCATATTCGCCTGGGAACCGGAATGCGGCTGGACATTCGCATATTCCGCGCCGAACAGCTTCTTCACACGGTCGCGCGCGAGGTTTTCCACGACGTCAACGAATTCGCAGCCGCCATAATACCGCTTGCCGGGATAGCCTTCGGCGTATTTATTGGTAAGTACGCTTCCCTGCGCGCGCATTACGGCCTGGGATGTAAAATTTTCGCTCGCGATCAGTTCCAGCCCATTCTGCTGGCGTTCGAGTTCAAGTTCGATGGTGTTGAAAATTTCGTGATCCATTTATTTCGTTATTCGCATTTCTAACACACATTGATATGTCATTCCCGCGAAAGCGCATGACCGATCATGCACTTTCGCGGGAATGACATAACCTTAATTTGTGTGTAAAAAATTATTTATCATTGCTCATCATTTTTTCAATTCGTGCAATATGCCTTCCCCCATCGAACGGTGTGGATAACCAGATCTGGACAAGTTGTAAAGCAATTTCTTGCGAGATCATGCGCTCGCCGAGCGAGAGCACGTTGGCATCGTTGTGATGGCGCGAAAGGCTTGCCGTTTCGTCATTCCAACATAGCGCGCAGCGCACGCCATGCACTTTATTCGCTACCATCGCTTCGCCATTGCCGGAGCCGCCGAGAACGATTCCCCGCTCGCACTCGCCGCTGGCTACCGCTTGGGCAGCGGGACGAATGTAGTCGGGATAATCGACGGGCACGGTGCTGGATGTGCCAAAATCCTTCACCTCATGGCCACCAGCGATCAGCCATACTTTTATGGCCTCTTTATAGAGGAAACCTGCGTGGTCGCTGGCGATGGCAATTCTCATTGGGAAATTATGAATGATGAATTATGAATGATGAAAGAAGAAACTTTAACTGTATATTCAAATATCCGCAAAAATTCGTAATTCGTAATTCGTAATTCGTAATTCGTAATTCGTAATTCGTAATTCGTAATTCACTATTCGCGTCGCGTGGGCACGAACCATTGTTCAGAAAAGCTCACGTCGGCCCCTAAACGCACGAAGGTTTCATTCGGTGCTGTGCCGGCATTGAGCGGTACACGCTGGCCCACCGTAAACGAAAGATCGAGCATGGATTCGTAGAAACTGATCGGGATACCCACACCGCCGGAAACAGAATATTCGCGTACACCACCTGCAGCAACTCCGGCATTGCTAACGGGATCGATAGGCAATATGCCATACGAAAATCCTAATCGCAAACCCCAGCGGTCTAATCCGCTTGAGGTATTATATTCATTGTTCAGGTTCGGCATCCGCTCGATCCCAACCGCGATGCGATTGCTGTTCCTAAGCGTTGTATCGCCGGAAATAGCCTGCGGAGCATACACATACGCCGTAGAAAAATTCTGCGCAAAATAATCGGCTTCCACACGGTACCGTCTGCTGAGATGGAACGAAAGACCGGCAGAGAACGAGGCCGGATAACGCCCCACGCCTCCGACATCGATCGTGGTATCGTCCGACGAAGCGACCGGGGTGTTGATCATCTCGCTGGTGGAATTAAGTTTTGCGGCAAAACTATAGGTCGCGCCGATCGTGATGCCGTTCAACGCATCTGCAATCGAGTCGCCGATGATCTGAAGCCCGAACGTTGGCCGTACCCCATAAAAAAGATCATCGCTTTCAAACTGGCTGGTGGCTGCTTCGGTATCGGCAAAAGCAACCTGAGCGATATGCCGAATATCGCCCGTAATGAGGTCGAGCCGCGCACCAAATGCGATCGATGGAACAGGCCGGGCTGCAACACCTCCAAACACAAGATTCGTACCGCCGCGAACAATATAATTCTCCGAACTTACGGTATTACCCTCGTTTATATCGTCACTGGCATTAGTGAGTGGCACATACCCAAGCGCGATCGTGGCTTTGTACCGGTTCCAGACCGGCGCTGCGAACGCTGCCCCGCTAAATTGAACGTTCTGCTGGAAATCAACAGTGCCATTTTGCGTTGCATTATCGAGATCGTAATGCAACGATGCACTGAAGCGCGCGCGAGAGACCCACGTCCAGTCAGCGGGATTGAGATCGTTCACGATTCGCGTGCCACCCATAGCCACGCCGGTACCGCCGAGGGCTTCGATCAATTCATTCCCAGAGGTAACAGGCAGGCCGAAACCAATATTGTTGTACGGCGAACCCTGAGCATGGCTCGTTGTAGAAAATCCGATCGAAAAAAGGACAAATAAGGCCCATTGCGCCCTACGGTTTTGGTGCATTACTTCAGTTTGGAATAGGTAAGAATGAAGTAGGGACGCTTCGTGGAATCGGAATAGCCCGGGCCATAGAACGTCCACCGGTTCAACGTATTATCCTCGACTCCAATGGTTTCAGGATCGGGTGCATAAAAGCTGCGAGAGGAATAACCCGACCGAAGCTCGAAACCATAATTCATTGCACTGTCGCTCAGCCAGTTCTGGACTAATCCACGCACCTGAAAGCGATAGATGCCATCCAGTGTGTCCGTAGGATCGGGGTATCCGTTACCATCGAAATGGCCGCCGGAATCGACTTCGCCAAGCTGCACCACATCCGGCCCCAGCGTATCGGTTCCCAGATCGGAATGAGCCGATCTCGTAGGATCGATGTGAAGCACCAGCATCCCGTCGTTAATCGTAGAGAACGCATTGAGTTGCGCAGTATCTGTCGGACGGTTGAGATGGAGATTAATGCGCTCGCGCTGGCCTGTGCCGCCTCTTAGCGTGAATTCACCCGGCAAAATCGTGCTCATATCATGCACAAAAAACAAATCGAACACGGGCGACTCATACACCGAATCGCCATTGTTCAAAGAATATTCGATCAGAGGGATAGAATTTGGATCGCCATAACTATGAATAGTTCCAAAGCCACGCGCATTGATCATTTTTTGCATGGGAGTAATAAGATACGTGAGGCCGGATTCCGTAAGCCCGGTTATCCTCAGGCTTGGGTCTTGATCGAGCGCAATTTCAAGCGCACGATCCGTTGAATCTGTAAAAAGAGTATCGATCGATCCGGCAAGCGTAGCATTCGAGGGAATTGCTGGAAACGCGGATGACGTGTCATAATCAGTTAAGTTATCAAAATCATATACATTGAAGCTTACCTGGCTGCTCAAAGTGTCCCCATAGGAAAAGTTCTCATCCTTGAGTATTAATCTCACACCAACTACCATATTTGCAGAATCCTGATAGAGCTGCGGGAATCGCAATATCCCCCAGGATTCGAGATTATCATTTAGATCGGTATTTGCATCGGCCGTGACCTTCCCGATGATCATAAGCGTAGTGGAATCGGTAAGCGCGTAGTCGATTCCGTTCATGGAGTTGATCCCATCGGGCGAGGTAGTAACGAATGGGCGCAGCGTATCGAAAAATTGAATGAACCCGGCATCGCTCCGAATGCTCGTTGATGTAGCGATGGTATCTTTGTAGTATTGCCCTCCGAGCGTAGAAATCCTATCGACACAGCCCGCGAGCACACAGCCGAGTGCAATAATAAGAAAGGTGAATTTCAGCAAAATGTGGTTTTTGGGTGTCATTAAGGCCGTGACATTAGGTATTTAATATGCGTAAGAACGGCGATTTGGAGAAAGTGAGGCGACCATAACCACCCCTTTAAGGATGAGAGCGGGCCAGTCGTTCCCGGTTATTGCCGGGTTCACTGAATTACTCCCCCTCCTTCTTCAAGAGGGGACTTTTTCAATGAACATTTGCTTCGGCATCGTTTTCGGAGCTTTCAGCGCTTTCTCATAGACCTGCGCGTACTGGAGCGCCGAACGATCCCAGGAGAAATCCTTCTTCATACCGTTGATCTGCATTTGGCGCCATAGCGGCTTATCGTTGCGATAAACGCGAAGCGCATGTTCGATGGCTTTCCAAAACGCTTCAGCATCGTATTTTTCGAACGTAAAACCGGTTGGCTTTGTGCGCGGGCGGTCTGCGGCGGCTCCGAGATCGATGACGGTATCGGCCAAACCACCGGTCTTGCGAACAACGGGGACCGTCCCATAGTGCATAGAATACATCTGGTTCAGTCCGCAGGGTTCGTAGGCACTGGGCATAAGAAACATATCGCTGCCGGCTTCGATCTTATGCGCAAAGCTATCGTGAAATCCAAAATAAAAACCAATATGCTCGGGATACTTTTTTTGCAGCGCCATAAAAAGATCGACGTATTTCTTATCGCCTTCGCCCAAAATCACAAGCTGTGCATCAGCTTCCACGATTTTGTCAATAATCTCAACAACCAGACCGAATCCCTTTTGGTCGATGAGCCGCGCGATCATGCCAAGCACCGGACGGCCTTCCACGTAGGGAATACCCATATCGAAACATAGATCTTGCTTGCATGCTTCTTTGGCTGAAAAATCGCCTTCGACAAAATCTTCGACCGCATACGGGCGAACGATATTCACATCATTTGCCGAATCCCAGACGAGCAGATCTATTCCATTCAAGATCCCGTGGAGATCGCGTTTGCGTTTTTCGAGCAGCGTGTCCAGGCCGCAGCCGAATTCCGGCGTGCGAATCTCTTCCGCGTAGGTTTCGCTGACGGTCGTAATGGCGTCCGCATACGCAATGCCGGATTTGAGATAGGACACTCTGTCCGTAAATTCTAATCCGTCGTTCGTGAAAAATTCCTCTGGAAGCCCAAGCTTCGGGAATGTGGTCGCAGGGAAATTCCCTTGGTACGCAATATTGTGTATCGTAAAGACAACTTTTGTATCTTTGAAGAACGGATCGTCTGCAAAGCGGCCTTTGAGCAGCGCCGGGATAAGCCCACATTGCCAGTCATTGCAATGAATGATATCCGGCTTCCATAAAAGCAAACGGCATAATTCAAATGCGGCAAGCGCATAGAGCAAAAACCGCTCGTCGTTATCGGGATAATCCAGTCGCGTTACGGGATCGACGTACAAGCCGAGCCGCTGGAAATATTCTTCGTTCTCCAAAAAATATAATTGGATGCGCGTCTTGTTCGTAAGGATCGCCGAGGATTTCAAATTGGTCGCAACCGTTTTTCCGGCAATATCGAATTCCACGCCTTGCAGCCGATTGATAAGATAGATCTTCTGCTTCTTTTCTCCGATGAAACCGTATTTCGGCATCATGACGCGCACATCATGACCAAGCTCACGGAGCGCCTGTGGTAGTGCCGCGCTAACATCCGCAAGTCCGCCGGTTTTTGCGAATGGGTACACTTCCGTCGAAAGAAAAAGTACGTTTCGAGGGGTGATCGGGGGTCGTGGAGAGGTCATGTTGTGAACAAAGGAGAGGAAAGTGGCGAGTATTGGAAGGAAAATCCGTTACCCTCAAAAATAGAATTTCACGACAGGGTGCAAAAAATGTAGTATTTTAGTTTGATGTGTTATGTGCCGTTCGTGGAGTGCCGCGACACAAACAGCTACAAAAATACGGAATTTTGGAGGGGCTTCGCTTAAATCAAGAAGATTCTCATCTGAGATGACGCCATTTTTAATTGTCATTCCAGCGAAAGCGGGAATCCAGACCCTGCCCGAAGTGGTGATTTGAGACATGGATTCCCGCTTTCGCGGGAATGACAACATAAATCAGCGAAATCAAAAAAAATCAGCGTAATCCAGGTTCAGACTTTTCCAACTCTCCCACCCGCGCAACCTGCTCCTTATTCCACGCGCTCTGCGCATCGCCGGTGGAGATCGGGGTTGCAAACCACGCATCCAGAATTTCCTTCATCACGGGAACCGGAGTTGCGCGCAAACTGAGCGCCAGCACATTCGCATGATTGTAAATGCGCGCACCGCGAGTTGTTTCCGCATCGCCCGCAAGCGCGCAGCGAATGCCATCTATTTTATTAGCGGCGATGGCAACGCCGGTACCAGTCCAGCAGCAAACGATTCCCTCATCCGCACGGCCATCGGCAACCTCGCGAGCGACATCCGCTGCCACGAGCGGCCAATCGCGGTTCGCTTCGCCAATCGTTAATGGGCCAAATGGAATGAGCGTGTGACCGCGCTTTTCAAGCTCGGATTTCAATGCTTCGGTTAATTCTGTAGCCGCGTCGCTGCCGATGGAAATTTTCATGTTAATTGCGAATTTCAATTGACAACACCGCCCCCTCACCTAACCTCTCCCCCTGCTGGGGAAAGGAATAAGAAAAAAAGAAAAAAATTATTTCTCTCCCGCAGGAAGAGGAAAAAACATACTCCTCACCCCTTTGCGGAGAGGTTGAGGAGGGGTGGTTATTCCTTCGTCAACTTCAGGGTTTGCGTTTCGTTATTCGCTGTAGAGACGCGAAGATAGTACGCTCCCGGCGGAGCATTCGTCATGTTAATCGGGACCGTTGTGGTGCCCTGCTCGAACACTCCAGCGTAGCCAGCGCCGGCAACTTGGTGGCCGAGCAGATCGAATACTTGCAAAGTAATGTATGCTTCGCGGCCAACAGATAGGTAAACACTCGTGGAATTATCGAACGGATTTCCTTCCAGGCTCGCACTCAAAATAATTGGAGGAGTGGGAAGCGAAAACGTAACACCTGCTTGCGAGTTAATCTTCAGCAATGTATCCAAGCCAAGTGATTGCAGAGTAGGAAGACTTGAATCAAAGACCGAACCTGGCCGTGATGTATCTGCCCATTCGTTCCATTGTGCATTGAGCAGACCCTGATACATTACAGAATCACTTTGATAATTCCAAGCGCAGCGTGGATTTTCCTTTAGGTATTGATAAAGGGCTCTATAAGCGCGATAATCTGGGGCCCCGCTAGGGCTGGTATATTTTACTTCCAATGAAGGAACTCCATCGCAGAACCACACATCGTCGCTTCTTAGGCCAAGCGCGTAGAGTACAAAACTAAAAATACTATCCCGGCCCACCTGAGTTTGTACGACAGTACCCCAGGAATCGTTATATGCACCCCAAGTTTGACCCGCATTCGCATCCGGGTAACAATGCCGAATATACCACTGCATCGTGTCATAGGCGGGTCCGTAATTTTCGTTGTTTTGTTCCCAAAGGTAGACGGAGTTGAACGCATTAGCACAGGAATCGGTGACGACCTGCGCTCTTGCTCGTTGGCCGACGAACAAGAAAAGAGCTGTGAATAAGATCGACGATGTTTTTTTCATTGATTCACGAATTTTAAGGATTGTACCCATAGACAAGAACGCACAGCCTCGCTTGGGTTACAAAAATACTTGTAAAATAATGCGTGTCTGGAAGAATGCTACCCAACAAGCTCCCTTTCATGCGTTTTCCTCATCTCGCCACACTCCCCTTTCTCGCTGTTTGCTCGCGGCCGTTGCCTAAGACGAGAAAATAATCGCCGCTGGCGTTGGGGATGGGAATGGTTGCGTGGTGCTCGCCAATGGTGGTTTCGAGATCGGCGGTATGCGAAATGCGGGTACCTGTCGCATCGTAAATATCAAGCGTGAGCGCGGGCATTTCTGCACGCGTGATATAATCCACATCCCAGTTCCCAGCAGAGGCCGGATTCGGCGCCACGCCAACAAAACTAAAACTGATGGGCTGCGCACCAAGCAGATCGAGCAAATAAGGATCTCCGCACGCCGGCGCAAGCGTGAAAGGCGATTCGGGGATGCTGCACAGGCCAAGCGTGGGTTCCGCGCCGGTAGTGAAAGAATCGAGCGTGACCTCCGTCGTGGTGTCGAGCGTTAGCGATACTTTCGCCGTCACATACACGAGCGGCAGCGATAGCTGTGACGTATTCGTGATTGTATCTATGAGCGTTACCGTGCCAGAGCAGCCAATTCCGGGTTCCGGCGTGAGTTCGGAACTTAGAACTTGTGTGGAACACGTATTCGCAAAACCCAAACCCGTCGGTGTAAGCAGATCGGTGTTGAACGATAAATGAAAAGCGTAGCTGTGGATAGAAAAAGTGTCCGCCGTCGGTTCGAGCATGATGGGAATGTTTAGAACCTGTCCCGCAGCAAGCGATGGAAGTGCAGGAATGTATGGCACAGGAGCGGTCAGATTTTTTCCAATAATAGAGAGCATGGTATCGAACGTTTGCTCGCTGTTATGAAGATGGATCTTTACAAGCACTTCGCGGCTGCCTGCACTATCCGGCGTGAACGTAACGGTTGTGGAATCCCACTGGCTGGGATAGATGGAATCCGAAAGTTTCGAGATCGTAAACTCGTTCAGCGTATCGCCGGAGATCGTAACCGCATCGAGGCTCATCGCCGTGCATCCCAAATTCCCGATCTTTAGCGGCACCGTCACCGGCTGGCAATATTTGGTGAACAGATACAGCGAGTCCGTTGAAAGCACCAGCGGATCGGCGGGAATGTTATTGGAAATGCTCACGGAAACCGTCGTATCGAACGCACGCTGGGCCGTGTGCATCGTGAGCCGGAGCGTAAGCGCCTTTGCATCGCCATTCGAAGGACTGTATGCAATATGGATCGGCAGCGAGTTCCCGCTTTGAAGCGGCAATTGCGTGGTGTCGTAGCTGATGCTCATTTCGCTGTCATCGCCAAGCGTGACAGAATCGAGATAGAGCACCCCGCATCCCAAATTCCCAAGATCGAGCGTATCCGACAGCGAAACACAGGCCACCGTTGCAAGCGTGATCGCATTCTGAGAAAGTGTTGCCGATTGTGGCAGACTAACGTTGCTGGCAGAAACGACAATGGTCGTATCGCACACACCCCATCTGCCGTGTGCGAAGATCTGGATGGTGTCACTCGCAGCGCCATTGGAATCCGGAGCATACTCGATACTCAGGCTATCGCCAATTTCCGGAGCCAATCCGGATGGCGAATGCAGCAATACAAAATTCCCGTTCGCGGAGACGACCGAATCGAACACAATGCTGTCGCACCCGAAGGCAAGAAGATCGATATTCGAAAGCATCGGCAGGCAATATTTGGTCGCAAACGTAAGCTGCGTGCTATCGAGCACGATCTGCTCCGCTTCTGGAACGGACTGCACGATAATGGAAAAAGTTGTATCGTACAGCTCGCGGCCATCATGCGCATAAAGATTGCCTTTGAGCGTATCGAAGCCGGCGCTATCGGGCTGGAATATAAATCGGAGCGGATAGCTCCCGATTCCCGGCACTTGCGTGGGCAGCGTGGCATCCAAACTCACTTCGCCGGATGGGAATGTTATGGAATCGATCACCATGTCCGGACACGCGAGATTGGAAACAAGAATTGTGTCCTCTGCGACCGTACAGGCTCCGGCGCTCATCCGGGCGGTGTCTTCGGAAAGCGCAAGCCCTGAAGCCAGCGTATCTCGTGTGATAATGGTAAGCACTTTCCTAACAATAACCTCTCCGGAATGACCGAAGACCGTAACTTTCGATTCGGTTTTGCCGCTTTTCGTAGGTGAGTACAGAAGTTGAATTTTGGTGCTATCTCCCTCCGTTAGCGTTTGTGGTAATACGCTATCCGTTGGAAGCAGAAGAAATTCTGTGGCACCGGCAAGCGAAGTAGAATCGATCGTGATGGGAATACAATTCAATCCGGTAGCAGTGAATGACAGCGTATCGCCACAGGGATTTGGGTTCCATTCAATGGTATCCGAACTCAGGCTGAACAGCCCCGTAAGTGTGCTATCGCCACCATCGTCCGTTTTCCAAACATTCCCAAGCCCATCGAACGCATATACCACCTGGCCCATGCAGCCTGTAACGACGAAGCGCGTATCGCGGCTGTTCGTAGGCCCATTGACAAAATGCCAGGTTGCGCCGATGTCGTCCGATCGGTACATCCCCGGCGTCGAGCCGACGGGTCCTCGATCGGTTGCTTCACCGGAGTCTTCCTGAAAATAAAGCGTATTTCCGGCGCCAGAAATCGTTCCTGTAAAGCTCGCCCCGGGATCGCCGTTATAATAAAAGAATGAGGCGCGAGTCTGCCAGGTAACGCCTGCGTCGGTGGACCAGTTGATCGTATTGGCCGGAAGTCCCGGCTGCGATTCGTTGGCACAAAAAAAGATCCGTTGGCCCGGCATGGCATAGACCGACCACGATTCGTATTGATCGCTTTCGCTTTGGAACCAATTGCGGCCCGCATCGTGCGTGTACCAAAACGTATTGCCGCCGGCATCGGGATTCATCTCGGTAACGACGCCATTCAAACTATCGGAAAATGCGATACCATTAGGACGGCGAAAATTTTCCGTCCAGGTCACGCCGCCGTCATAGGAATATTCGCCGCCCGATTGGTCGATCGGCGGACGAGGTTGAAGACCATTTGTATAGTAGTGAGTATAATAATAGTCCCACTTGGTGAACATAAGCAGCCCCTGCTGGGCATAGACGCACGTAGCAATATGATCGAGATGAAGATTGTCGAACCATGTCGAGCCGCCATCGGTCGTCTGCCAAATGCTGGAGCCACCGAATGTTCCGTTGAAATCGAATTCGATGTCACTAAATATGGAGGCATATCCATTGAGTGAGTCGATCATCGAAATTTGCGTGACTGCGCCTGGAAAATTGGCGGGAACTATGCTCTGAGTCCACGTCATGCCGCCATCGGTGGTTTTGTAGATTGCAACCGGTTTACCCTGATCTTCGAGGACTTGCCCCGTATTCGAATAGCTCTCTCCCGGTCTTACTCCCGAGCCAATCAATCCATGGTACTCATCGAAAAAATATCCGCAGCCAATGGAAGTATTGAAGGTGGCAATGATATGCCACTGATTATAATATTGCGCCTCGGCGCGAATAGAGAGCATGGTAAGAAGAGCGATAACAACGACGGCACCGGCGCGGAGAGCCGCGCCATGCAATGGCGTTCGCCGAACGAGAAAAAAAGAGACTACTTCGCGCATGGAAGCGTTAAGCTAAAGAATCAACTCCGTGAAAAAAATCACACTCCTTGCCTTCATTGCCATTATGCTCGTCGCGGTAGTAATGCCGGACGCCGCACGGCGACATCCACGCAAGAAAAGTGGGGGTCGAAAAACGGTATCCTCAGGCCTACAGCAGAAACGTGCTTCCACGGAAAAAGCGCTTGCGAAATTGCAACAGGAGATCGCAAAATATGAATCCGAGCTTCGGGATCATGAAAAAAAGGAGAAACATTCGAAAGAAACCATCCGCGCCTTTGAAAAACGAGAAGCAAGCTTAAAAGCCGCTATTGCGCGCCTTGAACAAGAAGCAGATGCACTCGAAGGGCAAAAATCCGAGATCGATGCCTCTCTGGTGCAAACGAGCAACTTGCTTGAATCCCGGAAAGATGCATACGCGAAAAGCAGCCGTCAGATCTACATGCAGGGCATACTCACCCCGGTCAATTTAAACGACCCGTTTTTTTCCGCAGGGACGGAATCCGATCCCATTCGTATGTCGTATTACACACAGGCTATTTCGCGGGCACATGCCATGGATAAATCACGGCTCGATTCGCTGAAACGATCGCTCGGCGCATCGAGCGAAACGCTTGCTTCGAGCATCGCAACGGAGCAGCAGCAAATTGGGGCACAACAGCAAGCAGCAACGACACTGGAACAGCAAAAAGCTGCCGAAGCAAAAGCGCTTGTACAAATTCAGATCAATAAGGCACGGCTCACCAAACTTCTGGCAGAGCGCAAAGCAAGCGAAAAACGCCTCGAAAATATTATTGCCGGACTTGTAACGAGCGAGAACAAACCACGCCGCTCTTCTACAAACCGGCATCGGAGAAATACGCACGAAGAGGAAACGGAAAACGACCTTTCGCTCGGTCCAGCACATGGCCCGCATTCGCTCAATTGGCCGAGTACTTCGCATCATATCGCGCAAGGATTCGGCGAACACCGCAATGAAGAATTGGGAACCGTCACGATGAATTTGGGAATCGATATTGCCGCGCCGGAGGGTTCAGCCGTCCGCGCTGCTGCCGAAGGCGAGGTGGCGCTCATTGCTTCGCTGCCAAGTTATGGCACGGTGGTTGTCATTCGGCATTCCGGCGGAATTCATACGGTCTATGCCGATCTTGCCGGCGCTTCTGTCGAAAAAGGCACGCATATTCACGCCGGCCAGACGATCGGCAAAAGCGGATCGAGCGAGATGAGCGGCGCGGTCATTCATTTCGAAGTATGGAAAGGGAAATCCAAGCAAAACCCAGTCGGATGGCTCAAGTAATTACGAATTATGAATGGGGAATAGCGATGGCACAAACTAAAAATGTCATTCTGAGCGTAGCCGGACGGAGCGGAGCGGAGTTCGGCGAAGCGAAGAATCTTTCCCCTGCGGCGAAGGATGACATTTTAGTATTCTTCTTTTTTCAATTAGTAGTCGCGATTGTCTTTCTACTACTGAGTGCGACCAATGTACACGCTCAACCCATCACCGTCGAGCTCAATGACCCCACCGCTGCACTGTTACAAACCGACAGCGCGGATTGGAACGAAGCGTGGATCGAACTTACTGGCATACCGCCGGGAGAATATCCTACCGTTGACGATCTTCGAGTCACGAGCGGCAAGCGCGAGGCGGAAATACTTTCCGTCGATTCTGTGGGATGGAAATTCCGCAGTACGCTTGCGGTCAGTTTTGTGCTCGATAATTCCGGTTCCATGTTCCATGCGTTCGATTCACTGACGAAAGCCTGCGATAGCATGGTGATGCCGCTTCACACAGGCGCGATCGGCCAAGCCGTGACGTTCGATGACCGGTATCGCGGCCCGACGAGCCTTTACACAAGCCGGTCATCTACTTTTATAGCCCAGCATGCATTCACAGACAGCATGGCTGCGCTCAGCAAATTCTGGCATTTTTACGATACCATACGCACTGCATTCACGCCACTCTACGATGCTATTGGCGCAGCGGTAACTAATATTACGAAGCGGCGCGAACGCGGAGATACGGGCATCGCCGGCGAAGACCCATACAGTGACGTACTCATCGTCGTCACCGATGGCGAAGACAATGCAAGCCGCTCCTCGATCGAATTGATCGAGAAGTTGCTTGCCAGTGCAAATCTGCGTCTGTTTGCCATTAATTACCGGTCGGAGGACGAGCGTCTGGAATGGCTCGCGCGGAAAACCGGCGGTCAGTTTTTCACGGCAAATAATATCGGTGAATTAAGTGCATTGCTCCGATCGATCGGAACTTCGCTCAGCCGTCAATATCGTGTGCGTTACCGGTTCCCAACGCTTGGCCCAAGCAGCGGACACTAAAATCCTCAGCGTTTTCGTCCCCTTCCTGCATAAGGAAGACCCACCGTTGGTTGATACGAAAGCGCTGTCGTGACATATTTATGTCCTTCCCAATCGGTTGTAACCGGACTAACGGCTACCCGCGCATAGTTTCCATCCTCTGTAACCGCGATAAACGCTGTGGAATATTGCGAACTATCCGGCAGCAGTATCTCGTACAGTGGAGTTACGCCATTGATGTAAGTCGAAAGATCGTTGGAGTAGTATAATTCCTGAAGGTTGGTACCAGAGTCAATAAATTGGATGGGGTGGTAT
Organism: Ignavibacteriota bacterium; assembly: GCA_963776895.1. GTDB lineage: Bacteria > Bacteroidota > Ignavibacteria > Palsa-1295 > Palsa-1295 > PALSA-1295. The sequence continues at coordinate 374,569 of CAVZOL010000010.1, forward strand.
AGCCTTGTCGTCCTCCCGCCTGAAAATCCAGTGAGCGCGGAAAGCGAAGGGCTAACGACCGTATATCCTGACATCGAATTGCTGGGATCGACCGCAAGAACAAGATCGGCCAGGGGACGGTAGCCTGCGTCGCTATTCATTGGAACCCATTCTCCGCCCGCAAAATACAATCCAGAGAACTCGTCGTAGTTCGAATCGTTAATCGCATACAAATTGATCCCGGTATGGTAATCAGCCGGCGCCCATACAATGGGTCGAGACGAAGCATACGCATTGTGAACGGTGATCGTATCCGTTCCGACCTCGGAAACGAATATTACTGCGTGGTTCGCCGGATATTGCTCAATAAAAGGCGGTAGCACGAGTCCGGTCGAGGTTTGAACAAAGATCGTGTCCGCGCCAGAATCGATTGGCGGGCGCGACCATTGTACTCCGATCTGTTCGCCGCCCCAGGAATCCGCAGCTATACTATCGATCACCCACAAACGAATATCTTTTGCTGCAATCCACAATCGCAGAGAATCACTCGTAATGGTGCCGGATGCTTCAGCAACAAATGCAAATTCAAACACGCCGCCGCCGAGCGTATCCGCAATGGTATCGGTGAACTGCCACTCACCATCTTCGGGCGTCGGGCCTTCGTGACGTGCGCGTTTTTGGATGGGATCGTAAAAATCGATGTAGGCGCCAGACGCACCGTAACCCGTCGGAGCAAGCACGGTGACCGTAAACGTGACCGGGCCAGAGACGATCGAAGTCGTATCCTGATCGGACGTAATAAGCCGCAGTTGCTGCCCATCGAGTGGATTCGTGGATGTGGACTTGCACACCGCAAAAACCACGAGCATCAGCAGAACGAAGATATTTGACTTAGACATAACAAATTTTGAATTAACAATTATGGAACGGTTAGCCCCCTACAATTATTGCACTATCCGGCACCTATTATTAGGCATAAATGAATACCCATACCCCCACCGAATGACTACCCATACCCCACCGACCGAACATCCCGAAGAAGTAAAAGACGCTATTCACAATATTGAGCAAGCGGAACGGCCCGAAGCACTAACCGATCAGGAGCGCGAACGCAGAAGCTCACTCACCCAGCTTCGCATGCTTGGAATAGAACCGTATGCCTACGCCTTCGAGCGCACCCGGTTTTCCGATGAAGCGCTCGCGCTCTTCGATGAAGCCAATCCTGATACACATCCCTCCGCAAGTATCGCAGGGCGCATTATGGGTATTCGCCAGATGGGTAAGGCAACTTTCGCACATTTGCAGGATGAAGCCGGAAAGATCCAAATTTATTTCAAATCGAATGAGCTTGGCGAACGGTACAACATTCTGAAATTGCTCGATATTGGCGACATTATCGGCGCTCATGGATTTATTTTCCGAACGAGAACCGGGGAAATTACGCTGCATGTCACATCCTTCGAAGTGCTGGCAAAAGCGATTCGTCCACTTCCCGTTGTGAAGGAAGAAACCGATCCCGTCACCGGAGAAAAAATAGTTCACGATGCCTTTTCGGATAAAGAGCTGCGCTACCGCCGGCGTTACGTCGATCTCGCCGTAAATTCCGAGATCCGCAAAACTTTTCGCACGCGCGCGAAGATCATCACGACCATCCGTCGCTTTTTCGATGAGCGCGGTTACCTCGAAGTGGAAACGCCAATCCTGCAGCCGATCTATGGCGGAGCGTATGCGCGTCCCTTTGTTACGCACCACAACGCGCTCGATTTCGATCTTTTCCTTCGCATTGCTGACGAGCTTTATCTGAAACGCCTCATCGTGGGCGGACTTGCTGAAGGAGTGTATGAGATCGCAAAAGATTTCCGCAACGAGGGCATGGATAAAAACCACAGCCCGGAATTCACGATGGCCGAAATCTATATTGCGTACAAAGATTACGAGTGGATGATGTCGTTTGTGGAAGAACTATTTACAGCCGTTGCAAAAGCTATTGGTGATTCTAAAGTTAATTTTACATCTCCGTTTCGGCGATTATCTATGTATGATTCCATCAAGGAATATGCCGGCGTCGATGTCAGCGAAATGAACGAGGATGAACTTCGCATTACTGCAAAACAGCTCGGGGTCGATCTGGAACCTGGATCCGGCGCTGGAAAGATCATCGACGAGATCTTCTCGGAAAAAGTCGAGCATCATCTCATACAGCCGACGTTCATTACCGATTATCCGCTTTCGATGTCACCGCTGGCAAAAATGCACAAGACGAAACCGGGGCTTGTCGAGCGATTCGAATTGTACGTGAACGGCCAAGAACTTGCCAATGCATTCAGCGAGCTGAACGATCCGCTCGATCAGCGCGCGCGGTTCGAAGAGCAAGCACGATTACGGTCCAAAGGCGACGAAGAAGCGATGATCCTCGACGAAGATTTTCTTCGTGCAATGGAATATGGCATGCCGCCAATGGCCGGACTCGGTTTCGGCATCGACCGCTTAGTAATGATCATGACAGGCGAGGAATCCATCCGGGATGTCGTGCTCTTTCCGGCGATGCGCCCGGAGCGGATGCGATAGAAAATAGTTTTAAACCGTCATTGCTTCGTCACCCCTCCGGGGTTTTCTCGCAATGACGGTTTAGAAAATTATTTGATACTTTCTGGATAATTTTTTGTTGTAATATTTTACAATCCATCTCTGAATACACAAATGCCAAATCTTAACGACCGCGAAAAAAACGCTTTCTTTCCCACTTACGAACGGCTTCCGATCGGTGCCATTACGCGCGCGGAAGGCGTGCATATCACAACGGACGCGGGCAAAACGTATCTCGATGCCATCGCCGGGCTTGGCGTGAACGCGCTGGGCCATTCGCATCCTGCTATTGTGGAAGCGGTGCGCGAACAGGCTGGGAAGTATCTTCATCTCTCGAATCTGTATTTGCAGGAACCGCAGGTCGTGCTTGCCGAAAAGCTCGAACGCGCCTCCGGTATGGAGCGCACGTTCTTCACGAATTCGGGCACGGAGGCGGTTGAGGGCGCGATCAAGCTTGCGCGAAAAGTTTTTTCCAGCGAATACAAAGCGGAAGTGCTCGGTATTGCCAATGGGTTCCACGGGCGCACCTACGGTCCGCTTTCCGTGATGGATAAAGCAAAATACCGCGAAAATTTCGGGCCATTCCTGCCGGACGCATCCTGCATTGCAAATTACGATGTCGATGCATTAGAAAAAGCAGTTTCTGAACGGACCGCTGCCGTTATTATCGAGCCAATTCAGGGCGAAGGAGGAATAATTGAAGTTCCGGTTGATTTTGCCCGCGCACTCGCCGAGCTTGCGAAAAAGCATAACTTCCTTATCATTGCCGATGAAATTCAATCGGGTATTGGAAGAACGGGAAGATTTTTCGGTTATGAACATCTCGGAATGAAGCCGGATATTGTAGTTGTCGCCAAAGCCATCGGGGGCGGCTTGCCTCTCGGAGCTATTCTTTCCAGAAAGGAAATTGCCGAAGCTCTAAAAGCAGGAACCCACGGAACAACGTTCGGCGGCAACGCGCTTGCTTGCGTAGCAGGAAGCGTGGTGCTCGATCTTGTTGAAAAAAATTACATGAGCAACGCCGCCAGCGAAGGCGCCTACATCAAAACGAATTTCGAGGGATTACAAACGAAGCATCCCAACTCGATCAGAGAAGTTCGCGGGCGCGGACTGATGCTCGGCATCGAATTCACATCGAATGCCAAGCAAGTGCAAAAACAGCTCTTCGACAAACAGATCATTTCCAACGTAACCGCAGGGGAAGTTCTGCGCATGCTGCCGCCGCTTATTTTTGAGCGAAAGCATTCGGATGAACTCATCGACGGGATCACCGAAGCGGTCGAGACAATGGACTGAACCTGGATTACGCGGATTGGATGGATTTTCCGGATTGATTTGGCTGTCATCCTGAGCAGAGCACATTCGAGCGAAGCGAGAATTTGCGGAGTCGAAGGATCTCCGGACGTTTACATAAGAGCGCAACTACATGAGATCCTTCGACTCCTTTTGTCTCTCCAAGCATCGTGGGCGATGCGCGACGAGACAAACTCCGCTCAGGATGACATGGTAAAATCAATCCGCGTAATCCAGGTTCTGGTTCACTTTCCCACCGTCGTATCCTTCTTCAGTTCCGCGATTCTATCTTCGAACATTTTCTGCACTCTCGCGTTCGGATGCTGATCGAAGTATAATTTTCGGTATCCGGCATAGTCCTGTTCCACTTGCTGGAGCGTCCGGCTGGGCATCGCACGCTGGATATAATAAGAGATTAGTTCCTCGTAGTCCGGAACGATCGATTGGTTACCTGCGGCTTTCAATCGCTGAGAAAGTTCTTTCATTACAGCTCGATCGTACGTCACCATGCGTGCTAACTGCCAGTATCCGATCGTCGGTATATAAAAGGCAATAGTCGATTGCGGAAGCGGACTCGGTAACTTTGCAATGAGAGCCCCCAATTCAAAATTCACATGCCTGCTTATGAGATACGCATCCGTTGCCTTTTTCTCATGCCCAATGCGCGCTCGGTTTTCGATCGGAGCATGCGCAATGGAGGAATCCGTCAGGCCGTATTCATTGATGCACGTCGTAAAATTTGCGTAGTACGCTTTCATATTTGCGCCGCCCGGAATAGCGACGGTGCAGGGGAGGTCCACAAAAAACGGTTCAAGATATTTCCCAACCTCGGAATACACATCCATCGAAGGCCGAGGCAGGCTATCGACCAAAAAGAATTGGTCGAAATAATAGGTCCAACGCTCGTCTGCAATGCCTCGGGTAGAGCCTGGCCCTGTAAGTTCCCAATTCCCGGTATCCCACGTTCCCTTATTGTGATGAAATAGTACTTCATGCCGGTACCAGTTCTCCGCGAACATCGAAGCGACCAACAGCACGGCAATACCGATCCGATAGTTTGGGATCTTCAATGGTAACCATTCCATCGCCTGCTCGATAGCAAAATACACGAGCGGCACGACGGGAATCATAAATCGCGCAAACATGAAATCCCCGCCGACGCGCGCAACGAAGAGCAGCAGATACACCACGATTGTCGTTAGGGCGGCAATGAAAGGAGAGCCTGCGCTGTGCTCCTGCTCCACCGGCTCCTCGCTGCCGGCATTACGATACACAAAAAAAAGCGTTACTGCCGCAATAAGCGCGACCGCTGTGACAAAATGCACACGGAAGTATAGCCAGATATAGAAAAAACCCTGCGCGAAATAATTACCATCTGCGGATTTCGCGTAATACGGCATCGGCAGCAGATCGCCGTAATAGAAATACTTCCATATTAAATAGGGCACACCAATGGCTACCGATGGCAATAATAATTTCCAAATGAATTTCGCAGCGGATAACAGGGACTCTCCCCTTCTCCTCTCTCGCACCAAAAGCAATCCGGCTGCCGTCAGCGTGAAGAGTATGCCATCGGGCCGGGTAAGCGAGACAAGCGCGAGCACAAAACCCGCGAGCAGAAGGCGTCGTTGCTCGTTGAACTTAGAATAGAACCAGATATAAAATGCCCCGAGGATGAGCAGCGTGTAGAGCGATGTCTCCAATCCGCCGCTCGCCCATTCTGCATTATCGTAATTGAGCGCGAACAGTGCCGCAGCTAACGGTAACCATATTGCTTTGGGTGTTTTTCTATGCTCGCGAAACGAGATAAGGAGAAGCAATATGATAATTCCCGCATACGCCGCGATGCCAAGCCACATACTTGCATCGACGGAATCGAAACCAACGGCGCGCGCTGCTGAAAGCAGCATCAGCCACAAAAAATGCGTGTATCCTTCGACGCGCTCACCCACATTATAGACTAATCCATTTCCCGCAACGAAATTCCTTACATACCGCAAGGTAATGAATGCATCGTCGCAGATCCATCGAAGATCGATGGCGCGATACAGGCCATACGCGAGAATAGCAAGCGCCGCTATCGGTGGCCATAGATTCGGCTGCGGCTTACGAATTTTCTGCGGCTCCGCAGGTTTGTGGGATACTTTTCGAATTCTATCTTTGGACATTAGTAGTTTTGGAAGCTTTATTATGTCATTGCGAGGAAGTCCCGGAGGACGACGAAGCAATCTGTTGAGATTGTGCGAAATTTTAACGGATTGCTTCGTCGTATTCGGCTCCCTCCGGTCGCCGACTACTCCTCGCAATGACGTTATCAATGACTTTAACCAGCGTAATCATAAAATAATCCACAAATCCTTATTTAACGCTTCGCCGCTGAATCCTGTTTTAATTCCACAATGCGGGCTTCGATCTGATGTTGGAGCGAAGTATCGGGGTAGCGGTCGAAATATTCCGTCTTACACCGGGCATAATCATCTTGCAGCACTGTGAGGGAACGCGTGGGCATCGTATGCTCGACATAATAAGAAATAATATGTTCCAAAACAGGGATTTTCGACGGATTGTTGCTTTGCAAGAATCGCTTGTCAAGTTCATCCATTATAGATTTATTGTAGGTAATCTCCCGCGCAAACTCCCAGAGACCGAGATCAGGTATTGAAAATGCAATAACGTCGAATTCTAATTGATCGGGTAATTTAGGAACGATTTTGTCCAATTCAAAAGCCACATTCCTCCATTGGAGATATTCGTCCGGGGCTCGTTTCTCATGCCCGATATGTCCTCGAACCGTGATCGGCAGATGAGCAATGTACGCGTCTGTTAGACCATATTCATTGATGCATGTTTGGAAATTCGCATAATATGCGATCATATTCATAGCTCCGGGGATCGCTACCGTAACCGGCAAACCCCGAAAATATGGCTCAAGATATTGCCCGATCTGGGAACAAGCGTCCATAATACCATAAGGAAGGTCGCTGTTCGCAATATAATCATAGTAAAACCAGCGTTCATCGGCAATGAACCGCGTCGAGCCTTTTGATACATTCGTCCAGTCCTCTATACGCTTGCCGTCGGCCACATGAAAGAACCCATTGACTGGGAGCTTTTCTTCAATCATGGTTGAAGCGAGCAGCGCTACCGCAATTCCAATTCTATGCCACCTCGTCTTCACACGCATCCGCCCCGCACCACGCTCGATAATAAAATACACGAACGGAATAACTGGAATCATAAACCGCGCGAACATAAAATCCCCACCGACGCGAGCAACGAAGAGAATGAGATATACTACGATAGCAGCGAGCGCCGTGAGAGTGGGTGAACCTCGGCGCGATTCATCTTTCGTTTCACCCACATTCTTGCTCTTCCGAAGCAGAAGCAAAGCCGCTACGATGAGGGCAATCCCTGACGTGAAATGCACCCGGAAGTAAAGCCAGATATAGTAAAATCCCTGATTGAAATAATTCTCGTCCGCAGATTTGGCATAATAGGTGAGCGGGAGAATATCGCCGTAATAAGAATACTTCCACAATAGATAGGGCACCCCAATTACGACCGAAGGCAATACCAAAATGCCGATGGATTTTGACATTGAGGCAACTGATTGCTTTCTTTTAAAGCCCATCGCAGCAAGTAGTACAACCGCTGTCGCGGTGAAGAGCACGCCATCGGGACGCGTAAGCGATACGAGCATAAGAACGATCCCCGTTAATAATAATCGCTTCTGCTCGGAATAATGGGAATAAAACCAGAGGTAGAATGCTCCGAGAATGAGAAGTGTATAGAATGAAGTCTCCAATCCACCGCTCGCCCATTCTGCCGTATCGTAATTGAGCGCAAAGAGCGCGGCTGCGATTGGGAGCCAAATTATCTTAGGATTTTTCTTATGTTCCCGCAACGAAATGAGCAGCAATAGAACGAGAATGCCAGCATACGCTGCAATTCCAAGCCACATACTGGCATCGACCGGATCGAAACCAATCGCTTTCGAGACCGCAAGCAGCATCAGCCAAAGAAAATGGGTGTAACCTTCAACTCGCTCGCCAACATTATAGACTAAGCCTTTACCTTCGACAAAATTCTTCACATACCGCATCGTGATGAAGGCATCATCGCAGATCCATCGAAGATCGATGGCGCGGTAAAGGCCATAGACAAGAATCGCAAGCGCGGCAATTGGCGGCCATAGATTTGGCTGCGGCTTACGCTGCGATTGCGGGACGGATGCTTTGTTGGGAATTTTTTTGGTACGACCTTTCGGCATCTGTAGCTTAAAAATCTTTTACAACGTCATTGTGAGGAACCACGAAGGGGTGACGAAGCAATCCGTTGAGATTGTGCTGAAACTGAACGGATTGCTTCGTCGAATCGAACTCCCTTCGGTCGTTCGATTCTCCTCGCAATGACATCCTCAAATAATAATCCTGCGAATCCATCCAATCCGCGTAATCCAGGTTCGGGTTCTACTTAAGATTATGATACACGGCCTGCACATCGTCATCTTCTTCGAGCTTATCGATGAGTTCGAGCACAGGTTCTTCGTCGGCTTCGGAGAGTTCCTTGAAGACGGTCGGCAGGCGCTGGATCTCTGCGCTTGTCACTGCGATCTTGCGTTCTTCGAGCGCTTTTTGCATGCCGACAAAGTCTGGGAATGATGTCAGAATGGTTATTTCGGATGATCGCTCATCCGTGCCTTCTTCCACGGTTATTTCTTCCAGGCCGAAATCTATGAGTTCGAGTTCCAGATCGTCAAGATTAATTCCTTCTGCGGGAAATTTAAAAACGCCTTTGCGCTCGAAGAGAAAATTGAGCGAGCCGGTCGTGGCAAGCTGTCCGCCGGAGCGAACGAACGCGCTGCGCACATTCGCGACGGTCCGCGTGGGGTTATCGGTTGCGCATTCCACAACGATCGGCACGCCGGATGGGCCGTATCCTTCATACACTACTTCCTGAAATGCTTCCTGATCTTTGGAGGATGCGCGCTTGATTGCTCCCTCGACGCGATCTTTCGGCATGTTCACGCCTTTCGCGTTCGTGATCGCCATGCGCAAACGCGAGTTCCCTTCGGGATCGGGTCCGCCTAAGCGGACGGCAATGGCGATCTCGCGGCCAATTTTCGTGAACGCCTTGGACATTTTATCCCAGCGCTTAAACTTGCGTGCTTTACGGAATTCGAATGCTCTTCCCACTGTAATAAATAATTAAGAAATGGCGAAAGGACTGTTTAAGTTACCACGTCATCCTGAGCGGAGCAAGACGAAGCGATAGCGGAGTCTTGCGGAGTCGAAGGATCTCCGGATGTTTACCAGTGATCGGAACTACACGAGATCCTTCGACTCCGTTCGTCCTCGGGACGAACTACGCTCAGGATGACATTCTAAATTAACCGGGGTTGTTTAGAAACCTTGAAGGATACCGTAACACATTTTCGATTTCCTAATTCCTTGCATCCCGCCGAAATATCCGTATATTTGTATCTGTACCCAGTGTTTTTATTCATTTAACCCAAAAATCACTATGAAAATATCGAACGCGAAGGAAATCGTCCTGCATCATGAGGCGGAATGGACGCGCATCATGTCCGAAGAAAATGATAAACAAAGCTTAATACGCTATGGAATGACGCTGCTTGTCATAGCGTATGCCCTTGTATTCGTTTTCTCGCTCATCTCCCCATCGGGAATGGGTGGGTTCGTCGCATTTTCGACTACATATATGATCACAATGGTCATTGTTGAATTCGTGATCGCAATTGCATCGCTCTATTTTATTCCGATGATCTTAGCAGCGCTGGCGCCATCGTTCGGCGGAAAGAACGATGGGCTAAACGCGCTGAAGCTCTTCGTGTTTGCCGGAACGCCCTCGTGGCTCGGGATGGCCCTGTCCAAGATACCTTTTATTGGCTGGCTTCCAATGATAGCCGGAGCAGTCTATGCGATCTTTTTATTTTGGAGCCATGTCGCGGAAGCCATGAGCGTTCCGGCAGAGAAAAAAGTAGGATATGTCGTGGTTTCCGTTCTCGTGCTTGCTGTGATCTACATTGTGATCGGAGCGATCGGAGGTTTCATTGCAAATATGGTATCGCCCATTTCCTATCACGGGAGCATGTACTAATTCAAATCATTGCTAAACCGGCGAGTTCGTGCCCCGGACTCGCCGGATATCTTCGTGCATTTTCGCATGTTTATATGCTATCGGTAAACAACATACCACTGAACGTTATTGATCACACCGTTTGTGACGTTCACGATAGTAGATGATGAATCGGATGGCGCAGTAAAACTAAAAGTAGCGGAGATTCGACGAGCAACCGTATCGTATTTCGTGATCGTCAGAGTGCCGCTTCCATTCGATGACGACCAGTATATTTGGGAACCAACATTATTCAAGGGAACCGTGTAGTACTCTACGGATGAGAAGGAGTGGTCTGATGGCATATCATACGTTGAGTCAAGAACAACAGGAGAAAAAATATCAAGCGATAGACCCTCCAAAAAACTGCTCCCTTTGTCATCAATTCCAAGAAGAAGAGAAGAAGGGGCGCCATTGACATAGATATACTGTGCGGACAGCGATGACTGCGCAGCCAAGGATATTCCAAATGGTTGTCCATTGACCGTCGCGGTAATGGTTCCTTGTCCGAATTCTCCGCTGGTTATGGGAATGTCGTTAAAATAGCCGGAGTCGATATTCACATCAGTCGAGCTATTCCCCTGAACAGAAGCGATAAATTGGAACATCCCGGAAACAACATTATTGATCGTGTCGAACTTCGTAATCTTAATCGCACCCGATTGACCAACCTTTACCGGAATACCTCCGGAAGAATTTACCGGATCAACAAAAAATTCAACATCGGGCTGGATCGTGTGGTTGTAAGCAACCGGATATGTACCTGGAACAATATCTTGAATGTTGAGCAATAGGTTGTATCCGAGACCAGCGGATGTGGTGCAGGTCATTAGAATTTCGCATTGCTTACCAGATGGAGAGAGGCTATCGCTGGAAATGGTCGCCGATGCAGAAACATTTCCGGGCACTGAATTTTGGCTCATCACGTAAGTTCCATCATCCGAAAACCCAAATTCGCCCGGTCCAACGTAACTCAAAGGCGCTTGCGTGAGCGAGACTCCGGGCTCCGTCGATTGTTTGGAGCATCCCAAGGGCATGAGAACGGCGATCAGCGCAAGAAGAAAACCTATTCGTGTACGCATAAATTCAAGATGAAAAATTAAACGTTAATTCCCGAACGCGGGCATTAGATATAAGTTTCCGATTCCAATATTATCAAATTATTACCTCAAATTACATGCTCATCGGCGAGTTCGCAGCCGGGCGCGCCGCGTTCCACTTGCAGCGTTGTGTGCTCGACGCCATAATGGTCGTGTAACTCGCGGGAGATCGAAAACAGCAGATCGTCCTCCACGCGGCCTTCTGGAATCACAAGATGCGCGGTGAGCACCACATGCGTAGTGCTCATCGCCCAGATGTGAAGATCATGCACGTCACACACTCCCTCGACACCGCGTAGATATTTCTCGAATACTTGCCGGATCGATCTGCGTGGGAACTGCATCGGCGGCAAGATTGAAGGAATCGCGCAATACCGACCACGTTCCGAACGCGATCACAATGGAGATAATAATACTCATCGCCGGATCGACCCATAGCGCGCCGGTTGCCACAATAATAATTCCTGCAAGCACCACGCCGGCAGAAACACCCGCATCTCCCGCCATGTGAAGAAACGCCGCCTTTACATTCAGATCGTTCTTCCGCCCAAGCGCAAAAAGCCACGCAGAAGCTGCGTTCAGCACAATACTAATTCCTGCAACGATGGAGACGGTCTGCCCATCCACCGGCAACGGGTGATTCAGGCGTTAAATCGCCGCGTATAAAATAGCTCCCGTAGTCACGAGGAGTATCGCAGCATTCAACAGTGCGGCAAGGATCGTCGTGCGGCGGTATCCATAGGTGCGCTTTTGCGTGGGCGGGCGGGCAGCGAGCACATTCGCGCCGAGGGCAAGCAACAGGCTGAGCACGTCCGTCAGATTATGCCCCGCATCCGCAATAAGCGCGATAGAGTGGCTCAAAAAGCCATAAATAACCTGAATAATCACGATCAGCACATTCAGCCCGATCGCGATCTTGAAACTTGCGTTCGGCGATGCGGCGGCTGGTGCGTGATGATGGTGGTGATCGTGCGGCATAGCGGTGAAACAACGAAGGCGATCGTTTTGTCATTCACCGTGTTTTTTTAACGCACGGCGATGTTTCACGATCGTTGTAGGATCTGCTCGACCCTCGAATATCGATACGGGGTAAAATTTTTTCGTATTTTTGTTCCCGATTCTTCGATGTCGCCGTACCGAGGGCTTCCGATTTCACCCAGGACTCGAACGCCCAGCGGCGCTTCTTTATCCATAACAAGACCTATTGGACTATTTATGAAGCACACATTTCTAAACACCATTGCGATCCCGATCGCAGTATGCTTGTTCGCGGTTGCCTCGCCGAACCTAAGCCGAGCGCAGCGGCTCATTTCGTATCAGGGCGTCATCCTGGACGCCAATAACATTCCCCTGACCGGCGAGCATACGCTCGCGATCAGGGTGTATCCCTCAGATACTGGAGGAACGCCCATTTTTCAGGAGATCCAGAAAGTGCAGCTTTCCGCAGAAGGATTGTTCAATGTGCTCATCGGATCGGCCAATACTCTGCCAACGCTCTCGTTCACAGATCCTGCAACAAACCATTATTATCTCGGCATTGCAGTCGATGCAAATGCAGAGCTTGTTCCGCGCTCACCTCTGACGGATGTGCCCAGTGCCTTTTTCGCAGATACGGCACGATACGCTCGCGGTACGATGTACGCCGATACCGCCGATTTCGCGCGAGCGATCGACCCAGCAAGCCTGAACATTATCCCAACCACCATTAATGGACTCTCGCCAACCGTGAATCTGGTGGGCGGCGCGAACACCACGGTTACCACGAATGGCACGACGATCACGATCAGTTCCACGCCGGCCATTCACGAGATCGATGGTTTAGATCCCACCATGACCGTCTTTGAAAATGACGGCCCGACTACCTTGATAGGCGTTGCGGACTCTGGAATTACTTCGGCCAAATTACTCAGTGGGTCTGTCACCACTCCAAAGCTCGCCGATGGCGCGATCACGAATTCGAAGCTATCGAGCGGCGCTGTTACCAATGCCAACATCGCATCCGATGGCGCGTTAAACGGACAGGTGCTTGCCTCCGACGGTGCGGGAAATACGGTGTGGCAAAACGCGACTGCAACCGGGATTGCGTTGCCGTATGCCGGGACGGTCTCCTCAGCCGCGAGTGTATTCACACTAACCAATACCGGTCCGGGCGGCGCAGGCAGCTTCGTTGTGAACAGCGGAAATAGCGCAAGCGCGCTATCGGCGACCACAAACGGTTCCGGCCCAGGCGTAAACGCAACGACAACAGGAACCGGAAGCGCCGGCACGTTTACCGTCAGCAATAGCGGAAGCAGCGCAAGCGCCCTTTCAACCGCAACAAATGGTTCAGGGGCCAGTGTGAGTGCATCGACGACTGGAACCGGAAGCGCAGGAACCTTCACTGTCAGCAATAGCGGAAGCAGCGCAAGTGCGCTTTCAACCGCAACAAATGGTTCAGGGGTCAGTGTGAGTGCATCGACGACTGGAACCGGGAGCGCCGGCACGTTTACCGTCAGCAATAGCGGAAGCAGCGCAAGCGCGCTCTCCGCTACCACCAATGGTTCCGGCACGGACGTGACTGCAACGACGACGGGAACCGGCAGCGCCGGAGCATTTATCGTCAATAATGGCAGCAATGCTGCTAACGCGCTTTCAGCATCGACGAACGGCACCGGCTCCGCCGGAATCTTTCAGATCACCAACGCCACCAGCAATGCCAATACGATCACAGCCACGACCGCCAGTAATTCGGGCACAGCCAGCGGAATCTTTGGCTGGGCAACGAATACCAGTGGCGGGGCTTATGGCGTTTGGGGTCAGGCCGAGGGAGTCGGCGCGGATGCGATTGTAGGGCTTGCCAACAATACCTCAGGCCCCGGCGTGGGTGTGTATGGATGGTCCAGAGGTTCCACCGGAGTTGGTGTGTATGGACAGTCGGACGGCACATTGAGCGGAACAATCGGAATCTTCGGTGTCACAACCAATACTACTGCGACATCTGGAACCTTTGCAGGCGTCGAGGGAAATTGCTCGACGCCAAGCGCCAACGGATATGGCGTGTTCGGACAAGTGCAGAACTCCGGGCCTGGCCGTGGAGTCTATGGACTAACGGCAGGCAGCGGAGCGGGAGTTTGGGGCCAAACCAGCGGGTCGGGCAACGGAGTCTATGGAGTGACGAACAGCACCGGAAGCGGAGTGTATGGGCAGACAACAGGAACCGGCAATGGCGTGTTTGGAACGAGCAGCAATGCCTCCGGCTACGGAATTCAGGGGCAGAATACTTCAACGACAGGCACCGGGATCCTTGGGCTTGTCGCAAGCTCGGCGTATGCGGTGTTGGGAGAAAATCAGGGAACTGGAATCGGCGTCTATGGCGCTGCCACCAGCTCGACCACCACCTGTACCGGAGTCTATGGCAGCGGCTATTGGGGCGTCGAAGGATTTACCACGTTCAGCGGCGGCTTTGGTGTGCTTGGCTCGGCGAGCGGCTCGACCGGATATGGCGTGTTTGGAACCACGGGTTCGACCTCCGGCACGGGAACCGGAGTGTATGCGTTCGTGGGAGCTACCTCCCCAACCTCGATCGGAAGTTCGAATGCCCTGATCGCAAACTACGGCGGCTCGGGATCGTCCTCGACAACAAATAATAATATCGCGATCTTTGCCGCCGGCAGTACCCGCGAATTCCGCTTTGCCAACAACGGCCAAGCCTACACCGCATCCGGCGGCGCGTGGAACTCCGGTGGCGCCGATGTGGCCGAAGCGTTCGAAGTGATCGGAACGAAATCCGAATACAGCCCAGGCGATGTGCTGGTCCTTGCTCCGGAAGCAACCTATCATGTCGCAAAATGTACCACGCCGTATTCCACTTGCGTTGCAGGAGTCTATGCCACTTCGCCCGGCGTGCTGCTGGGATTCGATGGCATGAGTGACGATACCGAGCACATGAATGCTAAAGTTCCAATGGGCGTCATCGGCGTGCTTCCCACGAAAGTCTCCGGAGAAAACGGACCGATCGAAGTCGGCGATCTCCTCGTAACCAGTTCAACGCCCGGCCATGCCATGAAAGGCGACCCCGACAAACTGCGCTTTGGCAATGTGCTCGGCAAAGCAATGGAGCCGTTTAACTCCAGCGGGATGGGCGTCATCAAAGTGCTGGTCGGGAAATATTAACAAGCGCCCCGACTGTCAAAAACGAGTGAATGCGTAATGAGCAGCGATACTTTCCACTTGCTGCTCGTTAGGCATTCACTCGTTTCTCAGAAATGGCTGACATTTTCATCTCCTATTCCTCGAAAGACCGCGAACACGCGGAGCAATTGACCGAGCTGCTTGCTTCGGCCGGGCTTTCCGTGTGGATTGATAAATCGGGAATTGAAGCAGCGGAGAGCTGGTCGGAATCCATTGTGGAGGCCATCGATTCGTGCAAGGCGTTTATTGTGATGCTGAGTCCCGCGTCTATTCTCTCGAATAATGTGGTGAAGGAAGTGTCGCTCGCATCCGAAAAACGGAAGAAAATACTTCCGCTCGATTTGGAACCCGTCGAGCTTCCGAAGAACATGCAGTATGCCCTCGCCGGCATCCAGCGCGCCCCGATGACGAACATCGATGCCGTGATTCGCGCGCTCGAAAAGATTGGTGTGGGGCGAAATGATATTTCGCCCCCGAAGAGCGATTTAACAAATCGCCCCACACAAATTTTGGTTGATTCCCACAAATCCCTGATGATACTGCCATTCGAAGATCTCTCACCAACCGCTGACAATCAATGGTTTGCCGATGGCATTGTCAGCGAAATGATAAGCGCGCTTTCCAATGTCAAAGCGATTCGCATTGCCGATAATCAAGCGACAAAAGAGTTCCGAAGCTATCACGGGCAACTCACGACCTACGCTCAACGATGAACATTCGCTACTTCGTGCAAGGCGATGTCCGAAAATTCGGAGACAATATCAAGATCAGCGTCCCGCCTGCTCGACATCGAAACCGGCGATCACCTCTGGCAGGACTCGATGAAGGGCGTTATGAACGACATCTTCGATATTCAGGAGAAAGTTGCGGAAAAAGTGGTCGAAGGGTTGAAAGTGCATTTGGCTTCGGACGAAAAGAAAAAGCTCGCAGAGCGCGGAACGGAAAATGCCGAAGCGTATGAGCTATATCTCAAAGCGGGCGAGTATTTTGCTCGCCAGACCAAAGAAGGCTTACAGCTTGCGGCACAGCTTAATTCCGAAGCGATCGCGCTCGATCCCGCGTATGCAAATGCCTATCAATTCAAAGCGAATGCGCTTGCAAGTCTTTACCGCGTTTACACCCGTGATCCCGCACTGCTCGAAGAGGGGCTGGCGCTCATCAACAAGGCACGCCGGTTGAAGCCCGATCTGTGGGCCGCCTATCACCCGCTTTCCTACATTCTCATGCTTCAGGGCAAGGATACTGAAGCGGAGGCCGCGGCACAGGAATACATCCGGAACGCGCCGGGGGATTTCGGAGGCCATTTCACGCTCGGATTTTTTTATTGGAGTACCGGTCAGGATGCCAAAGCAATCGCTCCTTACGAAGAGGCGCTGAAACGGAAGCCGGAACGCTTGGCTACATTATGGAATCTCGTTGTCGCCTGCAACGGCGCGAAGGAAGATGCGAATGATCGGTCATTCGCCGAGAAGCAGAAGCATTGGGCCGAAATTGCGATTCCCGTTTATGAAAAGCGCCTGAAGCTCTTTCCGGACGAGGAAAATAATCGGGTGCAACATGCCGTGCTGCTTCATTTTGCTGGCCGGGATGACGAAGCGCGA
Source organism: Ignavibacteriota bacterium (assembly GCA_963776895.1). GTDB lineage: Bacteria > Bacteroidota > Ignavibacteria > Palsa-1295 > Palsa-1295 > PALSA-1295. The sequence goes on from CAVZOL010000010.1 coordinate 391,436, forward strand.
GCCGCTGCACGAAAGCTGGATGATCTTCGGGATGGAGCTGCGCTCTACAATACCGCCTGCCTGCAATGCCTGCTGAAAGACTATTCGGCCGGTATCCTGACATTTCGCAAAGCGATCGAGGCGGGATTTCGTAGTATGCGGGTCATAAAATCTTTTCTGGACGACGAGGAAGATGGCATCGGCACGCTCAAAGGCACACCGGAGTGGGAGGCGGTGAGGGAACTGGTGGAAAAAATATCTGCACCTGAAACTGGAATACACGGATGATGCGGATCACGCGGATATATGTTGCGATAGTCGTTGCGGCGTTGGGAGCAGCGTTCGCAGGTTGCTCGGCACCTAAAAAGATCACGACGGAAAAACCCGCGCCTCAACCAGCAGCGCCCACTGCTCCTCATCCAGCGCCAGCGCCAGTTCCCACGCCCGTTCCCATGCCTGCTCCGATGGGCATTCCCCCGCTTCCCGCATCGGCGCCGAACGCGCCGCTGCATATCAGCGTGGCGTATCCTGTTCCGCAGCAACTCATACAAAAGGTCGATTCGAATTTTATCTTTGGCTCGGTTGGGAACGGCAATGCCTCGCTATCGATCGATGGGTTCCCAGTTGCGGTTGCGAAGAACGGCGCGTTCCTCGCGTTTCTTCCAATGCCGGGAAATAATGTGTATCACTTAACGGCTGAACGCGGCATGGATCGCGATTCTATGACACTCACCTATCGCTCGCCAAACACAGAGGAAATTTCGAAAAAGAATATCCGGGACAAGGATTTCCACCCCAAATACGCTACGATCATCAAAGGCAGCGATACGCTTCAGACTGGGAATGATGTTGCCTGCGGGGCTCGCACGCCGGATGGGAACCGCGAATGGTTCTTCCCGCGCGGAACACGGCTTCATTTGATCGAGCATGATGGGAAATACTATAAAGCAAAACTTGACAGCACGATATTCGCTTGGGTAGCCGATAGTAATTTCGATATCAAGGAAGAGCCAGCTCACAATGGTGTGTCCTCTCAAGTTGTCAACGGCGAAGGCAGTCATGGCGTAATAACGTTCGTTTCTCCTCCTAATACCGGTTTGCTGAGAGGCGATATATTCCCATCAACCAGTTATATAGACCTGAAACTGCCCGGCAAACATTATCCTTTTCAGATCACCGCAAATGGAACTACGCTTCGCATTCATATTTACTCCGATTCGATAATTCCTCCCCCTTTATTCGATACCACCTCGAACGACCCGCTCTTCGATCATTTCAAATATGATTCCACAAGCGGCGGCGTGGATTTCACCGTCTTTCTTACAAAGCCCGTCTGGGGATACAAAGCATTTTACACACACGACGGCTCGCTCAATATTCGCATTCGGCGCTCACCAACGATCGATCCCAAAAATCCATTGAAAGGCATTCGCATTATGCTCGATCCCGGCCATCCTCCCGGCGGCGCGATCGGGCCAACGGGATTAACAGAGCGCGAAGCAAATCTTGCAGAAGCACAGAAACTGCGAGACCAGCTTACTGCAAAAGGCGCAACCGTGCTCATGACGCACGAAACGCTCAATGGCTTGGTGAGCGATGTCAACCAAACGGAAGAATTAGATGCGCGTTCTGCGCTTGCAGTTCAGGATAATGTCGATCTTATGGTAAGCGTTCACAACAATGCGTTCCCGGATGGAACCGATCCATTCCTGAAATATGGAACTTCCACCTATTATTTCCATCCGTTTTCCGCGCTGCTTGCGGAAGATCTGGATAAAGAAATCGCAGCGGTGACTACACTTCCGAATCTCGGCGCACGAATGAAGAGCCTTGCCGTCTGCCGTCCAACCTGGATGCCATGCGCGCTGACGGAGTCGCTTTATCTCATGTTTCCCGATCAGGAGAATGCACTGCGGAACCCAGCTTTTCTCGACCGGCTCGCCGCCGCGCATGTGCGTGGCATCGAGGATTTCTTGCGCGAACGAGCACAATAAATGCTTTTTTTAGAGCCGATAGCCGATCGTCACGAAACCGAAGATACTGCCGTTAAAAATTTGTGACGGTCCAGAGCGAAATGTTTCGTCGTTGATCGTTGCATCGATATTCATTTGCCAGAGATTGAACGTGACGCCGGCCGTAAATCCGCTGGACGCAACGCCATAGATCGGAGCGTAAAGATTGGCCTGACCGCTCGTGGTGGTATCGGTCGAGTTGGAACCTTGCTGAAGCACATTCGTCTGGTTTCCACTGGAGGCAAAATATCCGAATCGAGCGGTGAGCCACTTCAACACAGGCCACTCCGCACTGATATTCCAGCGCGGCACGATGGTCTGGGAATTCGTGAGCGTTGGCGTTACGTTCGCGATCGCGGGAATGGTTTGCTCGTACGCGCCTAAGCTCACGCCACTCATCACATGAAGCCCCGACTGCCAAAAGTTCACGCCGATCCCGACATCGAAATTCTGGCTGACCGGAAGATCTTTCGGCGTTGCAAGGAATGTGGAACTTCCCGACGCATAATACATATCGGCGATGGGAACGAGATAAAATTCATCGTGAAGCGGAATAAACATGCGCGCGTTAACGCCCATCGCCGTCATAGATAATTCCTCCGATGCACCGGACGTAGCTGAAAGAGATGGCAGCAGCAACATCCCATCCACATCGAGCATCGTCCCGCCTGTGGCGCGGTAGATCGCTCCGGCGGAAAGCCCCAGTTGATGGAACGACGCCGTATTCGAACCCGACGCGCCGCTATCGGAACTTGCGTTGGGAACCGTCCCGGAACTCGATGCATAGGACACTCCGAGGCCAATGCTCGTCTCCCCCACCTGCAAGGAGCCAAGCACTTGCCAGGTGTTCGTAGGCGGAACGTAGGAAAAATTTTGCGCGATACTGGTAAGCTCGCCAAAAATATTCGGATTGACAAGCGTAAAACCGACGGCATCGCTGCGGGCAAGGATAAGCGCAGCCGTGAAATCGTCTGTTAACGAAAAAACTCCGCCGAAGCTCTGGCCGATTCCGCCATCGGCGGCTATATTTGATGCGAGACCCACATCGAACCACATATACCCAGGATAATGCGACGCATACGCCGGGTTTTGCAGCATGAACATCGGATCGACGGTATAGGGATTGACGGCCAGTGTTTTTATTTCGCTGTCGGCAAGCATTCCGAATCCGCCGGATGCCAGCGAAAGCTCGCGCGCCATCCCGCCCGATCGCGACCAGAACCGATCCTCCTTCGAGAGCGAATCGCCCCATGTTTGCGCATGTGACACGACCGGTGTTACCAGCAATAGTGCGCTGGGCACAAGGAGCATAAGGACGCACCATAACAATGATTTCCGGGAAGGTTGGATTGAAGTCATATCGAGATCGAATGTAAAAATAACACTGGAACCTGAACGATGTTACTATTTTTAGAATACAAAGTTACCGCAAAAATTTGTCCCCCGGCATAAAATTGGGAAAAAGATGTTTAGGAGCGACTTGGACGGCGAATCATTTTATTCTATAAGAAAACGGTATTTTTTTGTGCATACTGTAACTTTTCACCGTTTTCCGGGTTATTTACTGCGAAGGCCAATCTTACAATGGAATGCGTAGATAGCTTTTGCTTCAATTCACGCGCGCCAGCGATGGTTCGCACTGTCTTTGGAATATGTCACTTGAACGGATGATGAGAACGTCCGTTAACTTTTTTTACGTCTATGGAACACGAGTCTCGTTCTTCAGGTCATGTGAGCGCTTCAGGTTCTTTTAGTGCTTCTTTGAAAATTCATGCGGTAAAATGTTCGCTTCTTGCTTCGGTCGCGATGGTGTTGGCAGCGTGTCAACAGCAAAGCTCGACGGAGCTCAATATGCCGCAGCTTCCGCAGAACTCGCTTATCGTTCCTGCGGGATTTCCTCAGCCGGTGGTTCCCGCCGATAATCCGATCACTCCGGCGAAAGTTGCGCTGGGCCGCGATCTCTTCTACGAAACAAAGCTGAGCGTCAACAACACGAAGGCATGCGCAAGCTGCCACTCTGTCTCCGAAAGCTTTTCGGATGCCGGCAATGCCATCAGCGTAGGCGCGACCGGTCAGAGAGGATCGCGTAATGCGCCGGGACTGATGAACGTCGCTTACGACACCACCTTTTTCTGGGACGGACGCGCATCCTCGCTCGAAATGCAGGCGGGCATGCCGATCCTCAATTCCATCGAGCTTGGCAACAGCGACAGCAATGCGGTCGTTGCGACACTGAACGCGATCCCGTACTACCGCGAACTATTCGCCGAAGCCTTCGGGGATTCTACCACCACGGGTACGGCAAGCCAGATAACGTTCCAGCACTTACGCTATGCGCTGGCGACCTTCGAGCGCACCCTCATCAGCGGAAACAGCGATTACGACCGCTTTATCGCCGGGGATTCCAGCGCGCTTTCCGCTTCGGCGCAGCGCGGATTGGCGCTCTTTAATAGTTCCGCAACCAATTGCTCCCGGTGCCACAGCGGCGTGAACTTTACCGACAACGATTATCACTCCACCGGACTCACCGCGTTTTATGCCGACGATGGCCGCGAAGATTTTACCAACAGTCCTGCCGACAACGGAAAATTCCGCACGCCTTCGCTGCGGAATGTGGCGCTTACCGCGCCGTACGAGCACGATGGAAGTTTTACGACGCTTCAGGCCGTTGTCGATCACTACTTCGAAGGTGGCGCGCATAATTCCACGCAGGATACGCTCGTCAGAGCTATCAGCTATGGCATTGGCTCACAGCAGGAGACGGACATCATCAATTTCCTGAACAGCCTGACCGATAAGAGCTTTACCGAGCGGCAGGACTTTATGAATCCCAATATTAAAGAGTAACGCCGAGGAATTTTTTATTACTCCTATTCGTCCCCGAATGCCTGCTCCCGACTCCTCGGCGGCAGGCATTTTTCGTTCCACAGCCCCCCCCTAACCCCCTCCTTCTTAAGGAGGGGGAATGATGAGAGAAAGACAAAACTAATACCATCCACGTAATCCGGATGAGCAATGATGATTGCTCATCCTCCCAATCCGCGTAATCCCGGTTCTGCCCCCATCCTGTGAGCCAAATCCTCTTAATCCTGTGAATCGTGGTTCGTGGTTCTTTTTGTCGTATATTTGTACCCCATTCATTAACGTCCCCGGTTCTGCGGGTTGACGTGTTAATGCTGCCTCTTCCGCCCGCCTCCAGCGGTGTGATTCAAGGAAGATCTGGTTGCGATCATCCCAGAGTATCCGGAGCGTGGTTCGCTTCGGGTCACGAACTTTGCCCCCGTCAATATTTAGTGTTAATACCGTGCGGGATTTTCCCGGTCGGGTGGTCGCAACTTTTAGGTAAACAGAATGAGACGTGAAAACCGAGCCGATACCCCTCCCGCGCGACGATGATCGCGCGGCAATTCCCCCTATCCCGCCTTCATCCCCGCCCCCTTCATCATTCATAATTCATCATTCATCATTACCCCGAAAGAGCCGCCGCAAGCGCCACCTGCTATGGGAGCAGATCGTACGCGATAGCGGCGGGGTGTATGCGCAGTACGCCGAAGCGCTCGCGCGCAAGTTCCCAACGCTCACGCCGATGGAACTGCGCGTATGCGCAATGGCGAAAGCGTTGCTCCCAAGCTGGCTGATAGCCGAGAAGCTTGGCATTACCGAAAAAGCCATTGAGAATTACCGCGTGCGCGCCCGAAGAAAAATGAAAATTCGAAGCAAAAAACCGCTAACGCATTATCTTACAATGATTTAACCCCTGCCAATTTTGATGGGGTTTTGATGGGGTGGTTTTTCTGACGGAAGAGGTAAGTTTGCGGCGAGTTTTTTCGCAGCCGCCAAGCGGATGCGAGACGGAGGAAGCTGAAAATCCGGGGAAGAGTAGGCATGCAAAATTAGATAAAAAGTTTTTCAATTTATTGGAGGCAAAATGGGGAATGGAACGCAAACGGAAGCAGCGGTAGTACCTAAAGCACCTGCTTGGCGATGGTTTAACACATGGATATGCATCGGAGTAAGTGTGGCGATTTTTGCAATTGCATTATCCTTGCCTTCTAAGGATGATATCCTTTCGCTTTGGATAATTACAATGGCACTTATTGTACTTTTGATGATGATAATTGGGCAAGGGTTGACAGGGAAATTCACAGGTATTCTAATTGATGAAACGAATCATGTGAGCCTCTCACGTTTTCAGCTCGTCCTTTGGAGCGTCATAATACTTTCGGCACTTCTCGCAAAGTACTTAGCTAACCAAATCCTAAAATTGCCCGATCCTATGGGGATTGGTGTACCGGAACAATTATGGGGGGTCTTGGGCATTAGCACAGTATCACTCGTAGGAACTCCATTAATAAAGAGTTCCAAAGCGAGTCAGCCCGACCCTGATGAAGCAATTGTTACCAAATTGAATTTGGTATCAAAAGATATCAATCCAGATGGTGTTCTTGTTGTGAATAACTCCAAGGAGCAAGCTAAACCTTCGGATATTTTTAAAGGCGAGGAAATTGGCAATTTCCAAACCGTTAGACATAGGTAAATTACAGATGTTTTTCTTCACTCTTCTAATTAGCGCTTCGTATATATCAAGTCTTTACTTCGGATTTAAAAGCCTTCCGACCCTTCCAGCAATTAATCCACTTCTCCCCCCTCCAGGAATTAGTGACCTACCTAGCCTTTCAAGCGGCATGATCGCGTTATTGGGTATAAGCCACGCAGGCTATTTGGCAAACAAGGCTGTACCACATTCATAAAATCATTAACAAGAATTCTCAATAACAACTCAATTATGCCGACCCAAGATACGAAGGATTTAATTATCGCAAGACTTCAGCACGCAGAAGAAGTTTATAATAATGGCGGGAACGCCGCAGGAGCCACCGACGCGAGTGATTACGCTACCTACATCGGTGGGGCCAATGTCTCCTATGACGAAGCCCATACTCTTGAGCTTTATTTCCGGGCAGGAACTTCTTTGACCGATGCGTTAGATTCAATGCAAGATGGTGGTACTCCAGGACCAATTGATCCTTCTAACCCTGATGATGGATCGGTGAATCCAGATCCACCACAGCCCATCGACCCACCAGATCCACCACAACCCATTGTTCCGCCAGATCCATCGCAGCCTATTGATCCCCCAAATCCGCCACAACCAGTCGACCCACCGGAGAATGGTGGCGATGATAACGGCGACGATGATGACGGTGGCGGAGACGATGGAGGAGGCGAGTAATAACTAAAAAGAGACTCACCCTTTAGCTTATTAAAGGCTAAGAGTGAGTAACGTAGTATGCATCAAATAATAAACCGTGAAGTCAGTAAAAACAAGAAATCGGCGACAGGGACTTCCCCGAAGGCGACGAAAAATTAAATCATCTATGTCAAACATTACAATCACCGTTAAAGGACATCTCTTCAACGTCGTTGCGACGTTGGCTGGGGATAACATCGACTTTGTTACTTCACCTGACCCCACGATGGGAACTCAGTGGACGAGAACGCTTCAAATTCAACCGGGCACTATTCAATTCGCTGCTAATCTTCAAGGATTATCAGGAACTACATGGACCGCAACAATTACCGAAGGTTCTGCAAAACTACTGGATGAGTCGGGAACCACCGATGCTAATTATTCTTTAATTTCAGACCCTATTACTGTCAAATGATAAAGCGCATAATTTTTTTTACATTTGTAATCTTATTTTTGCTCGTTGCTATGGATCGTAGTAATGCTCAAGTTTCATCTTTAGGTGAAGCTGAAGGAGAGTCTGCCATTCTTCTTAATGAGGGGCAATCTGGGGTTACTGTGACCTCGAAGGATCCATCCTTGGATTTAAGTTTTCAAAGCCAAAGCCAGGGGGTGCATAATTTATGGGGTTTCGACCTGAGCGGCAAAACTAAGGGGGATATTGCTTCTCTGATGTCAGGAAAGACACCCTATCTTTCAGGATCTGTTAGTTTTGGTTACTCTTATCGATATCTTTTTACTGATACGCCTACTGCAACAACTGGATCATCGTCGTGGGATTTCTTGTATTTCGGTGTAGGAGCCTCACCTCAAAAAATCGAACTTTTTAATCAAAGTCAAAATCTGTTAACTGATTCTACATGGCTAGGCTACACTGCCCGCGTGGGATATAATTATGTCACAAAAGATCTATGGGATGGAAGCATTTTGTTCGGTGCTGCATTAATATATGGTCCCCGTGATAACACCGATACACTCAGCACGGCGGACGTCCAAAACATTAAACAGTATCCCGGGTCCGGAAGCAATACTTCAAGACAGACGGTTAGTACCACAACTGCTTACATAGGGACGTATCAAGTTTCTACGCAAACCGATTTAAATCTTGATATTTTATGGGTTCCTAAATTCTTACAACGACAAGTCGGTATCTCCATCTTCACGCGAAGTCGTTTCGGGGATGCTACTGACGCAGGTCTCGGTTTTTACTTTCTCCAAGCGGGTGCCCCTTCGGTGGTAAAGGGCGGAGTAGTCTTTGAAATTACCGATTTCTTCAATAGCAATAAATCTTCAGCCTCCACTCTTTCGCGTGGCTCAATGAGTCTTGTACTCGGATACCCGTTATGAGTGTAACTTTTGGTTTTACATATTAATCAATCATAAATCCATCACGACAACCAGTGAATAGTTCTAAAATTGTCGATGTTCGACAGCGTGTGCAACCGCTCTCTATTTGCAATAGATGCTTCAGTTCAACTTTTAGGAGGATGGCATTGATTTATAGTGCAATTGCTCTATCTCTATCAATTGCTTCACCGAGCTTAAGCCAAGGGATAATTAAGCTTGAATTGCAAGCATCTATGCCAGCCACCTTTACAGGCCCTATTTACTTCGACATTGACACGGTGCCAGCCGCAGTCATCGTGTCAGGTCAACCAACCCATTGCGCCTTGCCATCTGTCAATGGCGTTCATGTGCTCGAAGTTTCTTTTCAACACATGTCTTTTGACTTTAAGCTGGTTGTCCTCAATTCAGCGATAATTCGCGTTGACGTAATACATGCCTCTGCGTGCGGATTGGACGCCACTGCATTATTGTCAGGTAATAAGATCACAGTTTCGTTTACCAAAAACAATTGCAGCATGTCTGCAGCAACTGGCGTTCCGGGCGAGGTCATACGCCTCAATTTTATCACGTCACCTTCATCGGTTCGAATTGTTGCAAATACTGTGGATAAAAATTCGCAGCTTCTTGATAAAACAGTTACTACTCCAGCCCCCATGATTGTTCCGTATTTTTCTTTCTCAAAAATTAATTTCTACATCAAGAGTCCTGGATTTCTCGACAAAGGGGTCCACATGGAGTTTGAGAAACAGAAGAACATAGCCCTAATTAATGGGATAGCTTTTCCGTTTACTCCTAACGACGTCACGAATGGAATCACGGTAAATGTTAACCTGACAAAAGCACAGTAGTGAAAGAGCTAAGCAATAAATACCATCCTTGGGCACTACTTGCAACGCCGATATTGGTAATCGCAGCCTTCTTCGTTTTGGAGGATATTATCCGTGGCACGCCCGCCATAGAGATGTCTTTAGAGGGTAGTATTAACGATACGTCAAAAAAGGTGATCGAACTCAACAGCGACTTAGCTCATCTTTTTATTAGCCTCTCAACGGCAATTCTTGGAGGCATTGCCTATTACGTTAAGTCCTTTCCTGGCAAGCTCGCTTCTGGGCCACGGTGGTTGAGGGCAGCCATGGGAGGTGCCATAGCTTCTGTTGTGCTCTCCATCTTCTTCGGGCATCTTTGGATAGCGGGAATGCGTAACGAGCTAGCGAATAATACTTTCGATCCGCGCAGTCACGAATTATATTGGCCCGAAGTACTTCAGTACATATTCTTCCTGCTTACTTTAATTTGGTTCGCCTTTGCCGTATACTTTCATGATATGGATTCTGTCAACAAATTGAGCGAGGCGAAAGAAGTTCAAAAAGATTCTAAGGAAACTTCTTGAAACCCCAGCATTTGTAAATAATTTCGGATTTCAAGCATTTGGTTTGAGAAAAATATGTAAGAGGGGACCACGACTCACAGGATTTCCCGGATTAGGGAAGGATGAGGATGTTTGAACTTCGAATGATCGTGCTCGTGTAGTCGCCTGGATTATACTCCAGGTGACTACACGGGCATTTATTTTCGTTTATTTTCAGGAATCACTTGACTTCACCACATTTAGTGCGTATATTAGATTGTGCTGTGACAGGCACCTATGTCAATTACGAATTAAGAATGACAAATTACGAATGAGGAAAAGCAAGAAATGGGAGTGGGAAAATAATTGAATTTTGTGGAACTGGGGTGCATAAGTTAATGAAAAGTTGGGTCGAGTTCATGAATTCCTCATGCAAAAAAAAATATTAGGTGCCAAAAGGACTCGGATTTTAGAGATTTTGGTTGGATTTATCGGATTTCGGGTGTGGATAACTTATTTTTTATGCAGTCACTATGCATAAAATATCAGGCATATTCTCCGAAGACGCGGCGGAGGGCGTCCGAAATTTCGCCGAGGGTGGCGCATACGCTTCCACAACGCTCACGAGGCGTGGCATGAGGTTTTGGCTATCCTTCGCGGCGCGCTCCACTTTGGAGAGCGTATTGTCACATCCGGTTCGTTCGATCTTATGTTGAAACCGTAATGGAAGTGCGTGGGATTTTTGGCGAATGTCTAAACTGGGATTTGTGAGATGCGCGGGATTTATGGGGTGGGTCGAAAGGTTAGTTTACGAGCATGAGCTTAACGGAAGACGACAGTATCGACGATTTGGAATTCGGCGAGGATGCAAAGATCGACATTTTTCGTCCGTATGTTGACCTTGCGCTTTGCGCGTTCGGTTTTTCACCGGATGAAGTTCTATGGGTCAGCGATGAGAGCATCGTTGCCGATTTCATAGCTGACGATGAAGATTTGTTCCATGCCTCGCAGCGACTCGGATTTGAATTCGAGGAAAGCGATTTTGTTTGGGAAGTAGCCGCACGGCTAAGAAAAACCAGCGAAGCATGAAACTGAATGTAATTATAACGGGCGTGACCGGGATGGTCGGGGAAGGCGTGCTGCATGAGGCGCTGCTGCACGCGGATGTGGAGCGCGTGTTAGTGCTCACTCGACGCCAAAGCGGAATGCGCCATCCGAAACTGACGGAACTTGTTGTTAACGATTTCTACGATCTATCCGATATGGAATCCCAGCTTGCGGGATATAATGCGTGCTTTTTCTGCCTCGGCGTATCGTCGATCGGGATGAAGGAAGCGGATTACCGTCATATCACGTATGACTTAACGATGAGCGTGGCCCGAACGCTTTCGAAAATGAATCCCGATAATGACGTTCTGCTATATTTCCGGAAAAGCCACCGACAGCAGCGAGCATGGGCGACTCATGTGGGCGCGCGTGAAAGGCAAAACCGAGAACGATCTGATGAAGCTGCCCTTCAAGACGCGTGTTTGCGTTTCGTCCGGGAATGCTGCATCCCGACCCAAGGCATGAAGAACACGCTAAAATACTATAAATATTTTACGTGGCTCAATCCCCTGCTTCAAAGGACATTTCCATCGAGCGTCTCTACGTTAAAGGAATTGGGCCTTGCCATGATACATGTTGGCAGCAAGGGTTACTCCAAGCCGGTGATCGAAGTCAAAGATATTATTGCCGCTGCGAACTGATCGCACGTCAGCGATCTCCTATACTTCTGTTTTTTGCTTGGGAAGGAAACGCCGGATGTCCCACCACTTATCGGGAACTGGGGTGTTCGCAGAATATTGATAGTATTGATAATACTTATAGTATGAACCATAGGAACCGACCGGATTGAAATCGTTGAGCACGACTCCAAGCAGGTTCACGCCGCTCCGCTCGACGGTATCCATAGCCCGCATCAGCGCATCGATGCGGGAAACGCCGGCGCGCGTGATAATGATGGTGGCATCCGCAAGATGCCCAAGTAGGAGCGCGTCCGTCACGGCTACGACGGGCGGGGTATCGAGTAGCACAAAATCGAATTCTTCCCGCAAGCGATGCACGAGCTGGATCATCCGGTTGGACGCGATAAGTTCCGACGGATTCGGCGGAATGATCCCGCATGGAAGTATGAACAGATTGGGAACATCGGTTGCATGGATCGCTTCCTCGAAGGTGGCGCGCTCGAAGAGCAGATTCGTAAGTCCCGGTTCGCGAGGAATGCCAAATACCGAGTGCTGCACGGGCCGCCGGAGATCGGCATCGACGAGCAGGGTTTTCTTTCCCATTTGCGCCATAACGATCGCAAGATTCGAAGACGTTGTCGATTTGCCTTCCTGCGGCGCGGAACTGGAAAGCGCAAGGACGCGAATATCTTTGTCTAAGCCGGCAAAAAGAATGGTCGTTCGCAAACTACGAAACGTTTCGGCCACGGACGATCTCGGATCGAGATGCGAAGCGCGATGGGGAATGTATTTAGCAGCCGGGTTTGGCAGGTCCCCTTCTCCATTCTGTGTCAATGCTAATGGAACGTTTAGCGGTTGGGATGGCGGATTGATGGCGGGCACCGTTGCCAGCAAATGGATATTGTGCGACTCGATCTCCTCGGGCGTGCGCACACGGGAATCCAGCAGAGACAGCAGCACAACGATCCCAATACCGATCGCAAGGCCGAACAGCGAACCCGTAAGAATGCTCAATTGACGATTGGGACGAATCGGGGCAGCGTTCAGCGACGCCGGATCTTCGGCTCGAACATTCCCAAACACCGATTCTTCCGTCATCCATGCTTCGAGATAGCGGTCATCGAGTTGTTCGTACATTTTCTCCGCAATGGCCTGGGCGCGCTTGAGCGAAGAGGTCTCCATCATTTTATCCGGCATAGTTTCCGCCTGAGTATGCAATTCCGCCAGCATGGCATCGTATCTCTGAAGCAAGGTAGAATCCTGGCCAATGTGGAGCTTGGTATTCAGAATATCCTGCCGAAGGCTGGTGATAGTGCTGATCGAGGTTCCCTCGGTCGAATACTCCACGCCTCCGGTGCCGTTTGTTTCGGATTGTGGTTCCCCTGCCACGACGACCTGGGAATGAAGATATTTCTCCGTCTCTTCTTTAAGCTTATCTTTGAGTGTTTCGAGTTTATCTTTTTTCGATTCGATCTCGTCCTTCAAATATTTTTTGGTGCGTGGATCCATGAGATTATTCGCCATCTCCATGCTTTCGAGATCGAATTGCTCGTCCGTCACCTCTTTTTGCAGCATATTGACATACGGTTCCAGCGTAAGATTATCGTAATAATTCTTCTGCACCGTATCGAGATTTGCCGTATAATCGGAGTACATTTTTTCGCGCAGTCCCAGATCGACTTCGACCAACTGCCGCTTCTTGCTCATTTCCTCATATTGATCGGTAATACTCTTGGCAAGATCCTCGACGCTCATGCCGTTGGTAACGCCAAGATAATTTCTGACGTCCGCTTCTACTTTACGCAGGGTGTCGAAGCTGCGTTCTTTTTGCGCGAAGAGATAGTTCTTGAGATCGTCCGAATTTTCGCGCACGCGCGACGCGATCATCCTTGACGAAACAGGCAATGTAGAGATTGCAGAGAAACGCCGCGTCGAGCGGAGTGTACGCTTCGGAACTAACATCGAGGTAGTCGTTAGATGCTTCAGCGGCAATATTCACAGCCTGGGACGCGCGCTCTTCGAGCGTTGCCGTATCTGGAATTCCCGGCAACTGCTTGAGCTTGGGATTATCCACCATGCGAATAACAGCCAACTGGCGCGGGTCAGGAGGTACGTCCTTGGCAGAGTGGAACGCATCGGTGAACAGCGAATCGATCTCCTGTAAATTCCCTTCGGCATACTGATGCAACAATCGCCCGACATGACTGCCGACAATGTGCGATTTAAAGAAAAGCATCTCATTTGCCATAGAATGATCTTCGGACGTGGGGCCGCCAATGATCTGCGCAACCTCCGAGCCGCCCTTGGGCCGGTCAATGAACATGCGCGCGGAGGAACCATAAATATACGGCTTCGAATACGTGCTATAGACGGTATAGGTGAAGGCAATAACAAAAGCCGTCAGCACGACCCACCGGCCACGATACATGACCTTGATCAGCTCGGAAAAATTCAGCTTTCGCTCGACCGGCTTGCGGCGCTTGGGCACCATGGCTGCGGGAACCGCCGGCGATGCGGGAACCGCCGGCGCAGACGCGCGGGGTTCCTCGCGCGGGGATTCGCTGGCACCAAATTTCGAGAAACCCCATTGATTCGGTTTCGGATCATCCTTCCCGCCGGATGATTGGTCTTCGCTGGGTAGTGACGAATATTTATCTCCCGAGTCCATATTCGAATAGCAAGAATTTTAATGAAAATGGCAAACGCACGTTGTGAACTAACAATCCGTATGTACTACATAAAGAAGAACCGCTTTCGTTTCCTGGAAGGTACAGTTTTTTTCAGAAGCCGCTCCCCTATTTTCGAAGTGACACTGTCATCCAGTTCGACCGGCGGCAGCGAAGTTCCTTCACACACGGCTTTGGGGTTGTTCGCACAAAGGTCATCGGCGCTGATCGGCTGAATAAAATCGGTGCGGCCCTCCAGCGTTTTGGCAAAGTCATAAGCCGCAGTCCAGTTGGTAAAGGGCCGTGTGGTAAGGTTATGCGCATCGCTGGCAAGGAAGCTGATGAGTCCGCAGCCCAGGAGCAGGAGCGAGCATTCCTGGAATGTTTCCCCAAGTTCGCCGATAAGCGAGCCGGTCGTTAGCTGTAACCGCGCACCCTGCCGAACAAATTCCAGCGCCAGGAGCGGGTTTTTCAATACGCCAATGTTCCGTTCCGGATGTGCAACGATAGGCGTAATGCCACGCAGGCGGTATTCGAACAGCAATTGGCTGAAATACGGTGGCACCTGATCGAACTCTAACTCAAGCAGAATATATTTCGATCTTTCATCAACGGTGAATTCCGGGCGGTCCACAACGGACTGGGTTTCCGATGTAGCGCGCACTTCCCCGCCCAGATGAAGATCCATATCGGGTTTGGCGTCACGTACGTTCTGGAATCTTTCCTTGTGATGCTCGTGGCGCGCAAGTTCCTCCACATTGCCGCGAATATGCGGCGTGGTTAAGATCGAGGTGACGCCGCATTGCTTCGCTTCCTCGATCATCGCGAGCGACATCTCCAGCGACACCGCGCCGTCATCGACTCCTGGAACGATATGGCAATGAATATCAACCATCGGAATGCTGTAGCGCCGGCGTCCTCGCCGGTATTTGAGTGGTGGGGACCGGCGAGGACGCCGGCGCTACAATGTTCTTAGCTGAACTAAATGAAATTCCTTCCTTTAACAGGAATATAAGCCCGACCAATGTTATCGAAATATAACTCAGTATGTGTGTCACGACAGCATAGGCAAGCGCGATGCTGGCAGGCACGCCGAAGATCATCGAAAGGCCAGTGGTGATAAGCGCGTGGTAGGAACCCGTCCCGCCGGGAGTCGGGATGGTGAAGGCAATACCGGAAAGCGTCAGCAACAGAAATGCATCCCGAAGCGTGAGCGCGGCCATCGAGGGTTCTGTAAACGCTTGCAGCGAAACATACATTGAGATACCGTACAATATCCAGATGCCTGCGGTTCCCACGATCAGCGGAACGACCGCAGATCGTTCCAAGCCACGGATGCCGCGAGAAAAGTCCCGGGCCATTTGGATGATCTTATCGCGCCACGTATCGGGCAGCGGGCGCGTGGCCAGCGTAACCATTTGCTCCGTTCGTTGCTCGCTGAAAAAAACGAGGATAAGCGAAATGAGCAAAATAAGCATCACAGCCAATCCCCAGAGGACTTCGCCATTGAACATTGGGAACACATTCGTTACGCGGGATTGGAAGGATAGGAGCGAAAACACGATGAGTCCCGCAAGTGCCAGCACATCGGCAAGCCGCTCGACGACAACGGTTGCAAGCGTTCCCGCCATGGGAATGCTTTCCCCGCTCGCCATCATGTAAGGGCGTACCAGCTCGCCGGAACGTGGAATAAGATTGTTCATCGCGTAACCCGCGATGGTGGCTTTGAAGGCAAGCCACAAACTCGTGTGACGCTTCAGCGGACGCAGCACAATGCGCCAACGCAGCGCCCGAACCCCATGCGACAGGAACATAATGAGCAACCCGCCAACGAGCGGAAGCCACTCCGCGCTGCGCATTGCGGACATCGCGGCACCCAGATCCTGCCCGCGAAACGCAAGATACAGCAAGCCAACCGTTACGATGGCAATGGCAACGTACTTCATCGCAGACGATTTCACAGTGCTGGAGATTTCAAGGATGGCAAGGTATCATACAAACCACGCGGGAACGCATCTCGTTTCGGGGGGTGCATTTAGCCTTCCCCACCGAAGGTCATGTGGCGATTCGCTGTGCCCGGACTGCTTCAACCAAACAGTTCTCTCACCAACTCTTCCTTCGATACCTTTCGATTGATAGCAACTTTAGTGAAGGCGGATTATTTGGGGCGCATGGTCATCGCCATAGAAGCATTCCGTCGCTTCGCGTACGTTCGCTTTTAACTCCTCCTCGGTTTCGGCTTGCGTAAAGATAGAAACCCCGAGCGCTCGTGCCGTGTAGCCTCCTTCCGGTGCCTCTTCCACTAAAAAAATGAGTTCGTTCATACTCACTTAAAACGAAGATGCGCTTGGTTGGTTCGCCCATCTTAGCTCCGCAGGAGCGTACTGTTTGTAGCCGTGGGTTTCAACCCACGGTATTGCGTTTTCCGCGTAGAGCCTGCCCTGAGCTTGCCGAAGGGTCGGTGCTTCCAGTCCGACACCCCTCGCGCTATATTCCCCGCCGTTAATATGCTGCTCCGATGGAGCTTTTGGGCGCAACGCACGCTCACTTTTGACGCAACGCCCCCTCACCCGATTCCGTCTGCGACGGAATGTCCCTCTCCCCACTACGTGGGGAGAGGGTGTGGGGTTATCATTTTGCTGGGGTATGAAATATTTTCAACTGCTGGGATTGTATAGTACAATTACCACCAGCTCATGCCGGGGACTACAAAGATGGCGCTTCCACGGAGCTAATGGTAAATCCCCTATCGAATCACCTGCACTCTCGATATAATTTGAGTTGAACCGGAGTGAAGAACTAACTCATAAGCGCCGGGAGGAAAATTGTTTATATCACATTCGAGTGTTTGCCCTGTCAATGAATATGTCAACGGTCGCGTCCGGCCGAGTGCATCTAAAGCCTCGACATTCCAAGTCCCTGGTGTTGGCAAAGCAATTCTTACGGATGAAGTCGCAGGATTCGGAGAAGCAATTGCATTGCTGGTTATCGGGTCTATTTCTTTCACTCCTAATATTGCGAGTTCGCCAACGCCTTTCCATACACCCAAGCCATCCGTCGCAGCATAAATATTCCCGGAATCGTCGGCGGCAACTGTAGAGACGCCCAAGGAATCAAGATTATCGCTTGCATCGTAAAATCTTGTGCTACCTGCGGGCCAATAAAACACACCGCTCTTTGATGAAGCGAATACATCGCTCGATGACGCTACAAGAATGTCCGTCATTGTAGAACTGTCCGGCAGAATTGCCGATTGCCAATCTGCTCCTTGATCTTCCGAGCGCAAAACGACGTCGCTGGAACCACAAAGTATAACAGTTCCCGAACGATTCGCTCGTATGGTTGATATAGCAGCAATTTTAACTGGAAGTGAAATCCCTTGCCAGGTATTGCCCTCGTCTGACGATGTAAAAAGAGTATCGGAACAGGCAGCGTACAGCCGACCGTTTGAATCGGCGCAGAGCGCGGTTACAGCACCTGTGAGAACATTATCGTTCGTTTCCGACCAATCTACACCTATATTAGCGGTATAAAACACACCCTGAGTAGCCACATAAATTCGCGATGGCGCAGCGGCTGCAACCCGCACAGTGCCGGAGGGAATTGCGGGCGCTAAAATGCTTTTCCATGTTCGTCCTGAGTCTGTCGATCGTTGCAAATCGGTTCCATCACTTGTACCAAGCAGAGAATTATCGAACAAATCTACCCCGAGAGGTGTTAGATTAGTTCCAGATAGCAACTTCCATTCTTTGAGAGAATCTAGAAAATAGCTATCCGAACCAGAGCCAGCAACAATAGTAGAATAAAATCCAAAGAGATAGGAAGAAGAAGAAAGAGGAATTGGCATCGGTGCCCATTTCCACGATGGGTCACCAGTTGTTTGGTAAAGGTTGGGAATCCCATTCGACGCAGCCCACCATCGACCTGACGAGTCCAATGCAAATACGCCAGACTCTCCGTTGAAGGATACATTCTTGAAAGTAGAATCCTTAAATAGTTCCGCAGAAGGGCCGGCTTGCTCCATCAACAGTTCATTCTGCGCATTGGCAGCCAAAGTATAAGCATAATGGACTTCTCCTAATCCTGCATAAACCCAATTACCCCCGTAGTCGGTAGAATAAAAAAAATCATACTGGTCTGAATTGGTATTCGGGTTATCATCGTAGCAATCAGCCCACACCTCTCCATTATGGCCAGCAAGAATTTTATAGTATTGAGCCACAACCGGGCCGTTCAAGCATATTCGCCATGTAGCACCTTCGTTTGAGCTTGTGTAAAGTCCTGTCCCAGTTCCTAAATAGTATTCTTGTTCATCAGCGCTGATATCTAAGATGGATTCGCCTGAAGGACCAAAGATTGTATCCCATTTATCTCCAGCGTCTTCACTCTTAGCAACCATCGATGGATCGAGGTAGGCAAACAAATCCCCCATTCGATCGCTGGCCAGCCATCCAACGCCACTGATTGATGATAATGTGGTCATCGAAGAACCATCCGCATTCATCCGAACGAGCGTTCCATTGTCAAGTAATATTACAATCTTTGCTCCCGGAAGTGTGACGAGCGGATCAATGCCTCCGAGTGTTCGTGGAAATGGCAGTCGCATCCAACTCTCACCTTCATCGGTGGAGCGCATGAGGATGTTTCCTCTTCCGGCGAGGATATCGCCGTTCGTATTAACTTCAAGAACCGTAGGCGCATCGGTGCTGGGGCCGTTCGTTGATTCCCACCCGAATGGCTGCTGTGCACGAGTGATGCTTAGGAAGCAAAAGCAAAATACGATGCCGAAAATAAAACGGTTCATGGTATTCATAATTTTAAGAAGTTGATTCTTCATAAATAACTCACAAGGATGCGAATTGTTACACATTTTAATGCATTTCAGTTCTGTGTCAGCGGCCGGTTTATGAAATCCCAATCGACCTCAGGACATAATCACAACTAATATCCCCACCAAGCTTTTGAGTGGGATATTGAGGGTTCGTACCATTTCGAGGGTGAGTTTTCGTGCCGCGCATGCTACGGAAATTATTGATAACGCCTTAGGCGTGGCCCATTTGTAGAAACCGTTTCGATCTGGAATAACAAGCTCCGTCAGGAACGACCTAATTCACTGGCCGCTCCTGACGGAGCTTGTTCGTTCGATAAATAATTCGATTCTACAAACGGGCCGCTCCTATCGGAGCTTTCATCGTTCGTCACGCTTATACCTCCCCACCAAGCTTTCGAGGGGGATGTGGAGGCGTTCAATGGGCAAAGATGAAATAGTTTAGCTCAGCGTGTGGCACCGAACCTTCAGGTTCGGTGTGATAATTCGCCGAACCTGAAGGTTCGTCTGTACACGGGATTACAAATTCGAATTTTGGGGTGGGCAGGAAAAATGTCGTATATTGAAAGTGCAATGATGGGCACCTGTTTCAATTAAGAATTACGAATGACAAATTACGAATTGGGGAGGATGCGGGGTGTTCATTGAAAATCGGGAACTGGTTTTCTTAATGCAATAAAAGTAAGAAAATGGTATGCGGAACTGGCTTCCGAACACAAATGCCGAAAATTTTTGCGCTGTGAGAACGTGGCGAAAATGGCTTGAAAACGGCACTGGATTCCTTGAGAAAGAATGAAAAAAGGGACGCGAACTGCCTTCCGGACACAACGTATATAATTATGGTGTCTGCGAAAACGTGGGGTAAGCTGTCTCGAAAAAGCTACAGTTTATGAATTCCTAATGCAAAAAAAAATATTTAGGGAAAGGCAACTATCGAAAATAGGCTCATCGGGGCAATTTATCGTTTACAGCAGATCGGGCCGGCGCTCGGCGGTTCTTCGGGTGGCTTCTTCGTGACGGTAGATGTCGATCTTTTTATGATCGCCACTGAGGAGGATTTCTGGAACGCGCATGCCTTCGAATTCGGCAGGACGGGTATAGGCTGGGCCATCGAGCAAGCCATTTTGGAAGGAATCCATGAGGGCGCTTTCGGAATCGTGCATCGCTCCAGGGAGCAGCCGAACGATGGCATCCACGAGTACGCAGGCCGGCAGTTCCCCTCCTGTGAGGACGTAATCGCCAATGGAGATCTCTTTGGTGATCCATTGCTCGCGTACCCGTTCATCGACGCCCTTGTAGTGTCCGCAGAGAATGAGCAGGTTATTCTGCATGGATAGCGCATTGGCGATAGGCTGAGAAAATTGCTCGCCATCGGGAGTCATGAAGATGCGTTCGCCGTACTCGCGTTCGGCGGTAAGTTCTTTGAAAATTGTGAAGAGCGGTTCGGGTTTCAGTACCATCCCCGCGCCGCCGCCGAAGGGTTCATCGTCAATTTGATGATACTTTCCGATGCCGTATTCGCGCAGGTCGTGAATGACGATCTCGATGACGCCCTTATCCCTCGCACGTTTTACGATGCTTTCGGAGAGCGGACTTTCGAGTAATTTCGGAACTGCGGAGATAATATCGATGCGCATAAGTGATAGTACAGGCGGGAAGGTGAAATAAGTTCAGGAGGTGTACGTCTATGGCGGAATAACCACCCCCCAACCCCCTCCTTAAAAAGGAGGGGGCTTTCATGGATAAAAGGAGGGGGGCTTTTTATTCGAAATGGTTTAGCGATTCTATTAGTTTTACGCTCCAATGCGTTCACATCAACGGACAGTTTCCTCAATTTCCAAGTTCGAAGGCACTGGCCTTCATACCGGAAATACCAGCACGATCGAATTTCATCCCGCGCCGGAGGATTACGGCATTAAGTTCGTTCGGCGCGATCTGGCGGGTTCGCCGGAAGTCCCGGCGCTGGTGGATTTTGTCAGCGATATTTCCAGAGGTACTACGCTTTCGGCTAATGGGGCAAGCGTCCATACTGTGGAGCATGTACTTGCTGCCGTCGTTGGTCTGGAGATCGATAATGTACGAATCGAGCTAACCGCTAACGAGCCTCCCATCGGCGATGGAAGCGCCAAGCCGTATGTCGAGGCACTGCTCGCAGCAGGATTGACAGAGCAAAAAGCCGCCAGAAAATATTTGGTTATCGACGAGACGGTTTCGTACCGGAATGAAGCGCATGGGGTAGAGATCGTCGCGCTTCCGCTGCCGGACGATTACCGCGTCACGGTGATGGTCGATTACAATAATGCTGCGCTTGGCAGCCAGCACACAGGCCTTTTTTCGCTGGAAAAAGAATTCGTGACCGAATTTTCGAATGCGAGAACATTCTGCTTTTTGCATGAAGTGGAAGAACTTCGTAAACGCGGACTTATCCGCGGTGGAAATTTGGAAAATGCGATCGTCATCGTCGATCGTGATCTTGATGACGCCACAATGAAGGAACTTGCGGCAACCCTGGGCATCAACGATAGTGTAGTGCTCGGCACAAGCGGCATTGTGAACGATAAACAGCTTCGCTATAAGAACGAACCGGCGCGTCACAAACTTCTGGATCTGCTTGGCGATCTTGCCCTCGTTGGCGCGCCGATGCAAGCGCAAATTCTCGCCGCTCGGCCTGGACATGCATCGAATGTGGAATTCGCTCGGAAGCTCCGAAAGTTGAACGAAAAAAAATCGCTGATTCAAAAGTATAATCCATCTGCTTCACGGGATTTCCTTTTCGACATCAATGCGATCGAGCGTATCATGCCGCACCGGTATCCGATGCTGCTCGTCGATCGCATTCTGGAAATGGATATGGCCGAAGGGCACGAGCGAATTCTTGGGCTTAAAAATGTAACCTACAATGAACCGTTCTTCATGGGTCATTTTCCGGGTAAACCTGTTATGCCGGGCGTGCTATTGCTCGAAGCAATGGCGCAGACGGGTGGAATGCTGCTGCTGAACGCAGTAGAGAACGCTGAGAAAAAACTTATTCTCTTCATGTCGATCGACAAGGCTAAATTTCGCAAGCCGGTCGTGCCGGGAGATCAACTTCTGTTCGAACTTAAAATGGTTCGCAAACGCGGAAAAACGTTTGTCATGACCGGCGAAGCAAAAGTCGAAGGACAACTTGTTGCCGAGGCCGAATTTATGGCCGCAATTGTGGATCGAGAATCCTCACCGGAACGCCCTTCTTAAATTATTGTAACTATTATTGATGGCTATAACAATTCATCCCACAGCAATTGTCGATCCTCGTGCTGAATTGGCCGAGGATGTTGAGATCGGCCCTTATGCGATCATCGAAGGCGATGTTCATATCGGTCAAGGGACACATGTCCATCATCATGTTTTCGTCGGTAATGGTGCGCGTATCGGCGAACGGTGTCAGATCCATCATGCTGCCGTCGTTTCGAATGTCCCACAAGACCTGAAATTCAAAGGCACGGAAAAAACGTATGTGGAACTTGGAAATGATTCGGTTATACGTGAATTTGCAACGATTCACCGTGGGACGATTCACGACTCGGATACAAATGCCGGCACCAAAGATGGCGTAACCCGCGTCGGAGCAGGGTGCCTCATCATGGCCTATTCTCATGTAGCACACGATTGCTTTATTGGCGAAGGAGTCATTCTTTCGAATGCAACCCAGCTTGCCGGTCATGTCTCTGTAGATAAATGGACTACCGTTGGCGGAGGATGCCTTGTCCATCAATTTTGCATGATCGGCATGCTTTGCATGATCGGCGGCGGCGCGGAAGTTCGCAAGGATGTACCACCCTTCGCTTTGGTCGGCGGCGGGGATGCAAAGTTCAGCGGCATCAACCGCATCGGTCTTCAACGCCGTGGCACAGATGCTGACACGCTTCAGGCGATCAAGTCAGTCTATTTTACAATTTACAACTCCGGTCTCAATGTTTCGGACGCTGTGCGTTCCATTGCTCAAAGCCCGGATGCTGCACTACCTCAGGTTCAGGAAATTTTACATTTCATTTCCTTAGCAAAACGCGGGATCATCGGGGCTGCGTGAATAATCACAGGCAGATAAACCTCTCCAGCTTTTTATAAATCGTCTAAATGAAAAAGCCCTCGCTAAAATAGCGAGGGCTTTTTACTTAAAGCTTCAGGAGAAGCATTACTTCGTCACGGTCAATTTGATCGTGGAAGAATACTCGCCGGAGATGAGCTTGCAGATATAGGATCCGGAAGCGACCGGGGAGCCCTTATCGTCGGTCCCATCCCATCGGACGGAATGGAGCCTTGTCCTACATCGCCATTCACAAGCGTCTTGACAGCCTCGCCAAGCTGATTATAGATGATAAGCGTAGCCGGAGCGGCGACGGATATGGTATAATCGAACTCGGTAGATCCCAAAACCGGAGTAAACGGGTTCGGGTAGTTCTGAGAAAGCGAAGCGCCGGTAGGAGGATCAACCGAAGCTGCACCTCATTCGAAAGATGCTGCGCACCGTTTACATCCGTCTGGAGTAAGCGGTAATCATACGTGCCAGGATTCACATTCCGATCGATGTAACCATAGCCTGTCTCCGTCGAGGAATTCGTTTCCTTGGAGGCAACAAAGCCGAGGTTCTCATATATGTCCTGCGAGTTAGCCAGCTTACGCTGAACGGTAAAGCCAGAGTTATCTGTCTCCGTCGCGGTAGCCCATGTGAGCAGTGCAGATCCATTCTGCTGCTCGCCGTTAAGATACAGCAATTGCACCGGCAACATACCTTGCTCGCTTACCATCGCTCGAATAGATGGAGTATAACTTCCAGAGTAATAAACACCCACTCCGTTTATTGACTCCATTCCAGGGACAATCGGGATAGGATTAAAGATGAAATCGCTGGCTAAGACTTCGGTCCATGGAAGTCCCTCATCGTACATTGTTGGCCACCATCCCTGGCTTGGAGCCCATGAGGACCATCCGCCGCTTCCAGCGGTAAGCTCAACGGCCCACACGCAACTTACGTCGCCATTGTTGTTCGACTTATTCCATTGCGTGCCATAAGGATCGTTGTTGGCAATCTGAATGGATGGCGAGATGTACTGTGGATCCCATTCGCGTACTAATGCACCACCGCGATATAGATCCCCGCCGAGCATCATATTATCAGCAGAACTTAACTGACTGACGCCGGCCCAGAACACGCCCTTTTCGGCGCCATTGCTTGCCAGAACAATCGGTTTCGGGAAATAATAGGAATCCCATTGATCCCAGCTGGGTCCGCGCTGAGCCAGCACGGTAGCTTGAACGCCTTCTTGCTGAACCGTGTCACCCGGAGTGCAGGAACCCGGCTCGCCCTGGTACAGAGAGACTCTAATATAATCCGGCGATTGATTCGCGCTGCCGAAGTAGGCAGCGCACGCCGTAGAACGTATCCTGAGTGGCGACCGTAAACTTCATGGCGAAGCTTCCGTCCGCACCGGTAAAGCCAATACCCTCACCTTCAATGCCAGTTAGTCCGGGAAAGCCGCTGCCGCTGCCCTGCCCAGGATCGAGTCCGCCGGCATCGTAAGCAAATTCCTGGACGCTACCACCTTCATCGACATTGAGGGCAAAGTATGTGTACGTGCCCGTAATGTTCGATGGGTTCGAAAAGTTAGGCTGATCGAGCCACGCGTCCGCAGTGAAGATCGCGCCTCCACCATTTTCAGCACCTGCATCCTGTGCATTCCAATTCGGCATCTTTATGATGGTGTCTGTACCTTCGTTCAAGGAATTGACCACGACCGCCTGCCAATAGACGGTATTCCCATTAGGATCGAGTATCTGTACGCGTATCGGGAATGCGATCTCGACATTCACGGACAAATTCGCTATCTTCACATAGACGGGAAGTGAAATGGCCTCCGATGCGGGTATCTTCGTGTATGGATTCACGACGCGAACCCACATAACCTCGATCTCTGGCTTGAGTGGTACAAGTACCGTCGGATTATCGACAAAGAACGCATCGTTATCGTCATCAGGTGGCGGAATGCTTGGGCCGTCATTCTTGGATTTGAGGCGGAACCGGAACCTAAAATCTGCTGTGAAATAGTTTGCGAGGCTCACAGTAGAAGTGGCGATACCATCTACGTTGATCACCCCTTTATTAGCACCACCTAAGCCCATAAAGAATTTCTTGAATTCAAAGTCGAAACCGCCATCGATGGCTGCAACTTCCGTCCAGGAAGACGGAGCAGGATTACAACCCGGCTGGCTTGGCGCTTTAAATTCGAGAAGGAGTGAATCACCTTTGCGAACGACCGTTCCATTATTAGAATTAAGGATCGTCCACTCAGGACCGTACATTTCGCCTGCATCCCATGGGTATGAAAAGAATGACCCGTTCCCGAACTTTCCGGCTCGTTGGAAATCGAAGGATAAATTCGCGGTAGTTTTACCCTGCAAATTAATTGGGAAACTGGTAAGGGTATCGCCGTTCGTAGAACCTCCATAAGGAAGTCCATCGACATTGTCATTATCAAGCTGAATCACAGGCGAAACAAATCCATCCGGACCCTCCCCTGCCGGGTAACGCGGAGGTGGGGGATCCCATGTGAACGGACTCGCCATCGAGAACAGTAGCGCCAACGGAAACCCAAAGCGTCTGGTCAGGGATGTCCGCTGAGGAAGTTTTGCTGTAGCCGTCAGAGCCGTCGAAGAATGGCACAGCGGTGCGGCGCACACCGAATACAGATGTACATACCGTATCGTCGAATGGCCACTGATCGCCAATATTTACATCGGCAGTATCGAACGAGGTAGCGATTGCGCAAGCATTAAATGTCCCAAGCTCGCTTATGACATTCGGATTCGTAGTGTAAGGAGCAAACGTCGTATCTCTTGTGGCACCCGGCAAGACTCCGAGGAGAGACACTACGCGGCTATACACATAAATTCCGGTTACGGCATTTGCGATGGTGAAACGGCACTTGAACGTATGAGGATTTACAGGATCGATGTTTTCGAACGATGCCTGTGGCGTTACAGACGCCCCGAGGCATATCTCGTAGTTCCTCGTGGGGAATTGGATCGCAACAGCCGCAACAATATCTATCCATCGTTTGAGCTTGATGGCCCATTGCTTGTCCTGATTCCACGCCTGATTGCAGACCTTACATGTGGTATTGATAGCTTCCCATCCGCCGCTGCCAGCTTGCTCGGTGCCTCCGGCAGGCCCCCACACGACGCCTGTACCCTGAGTTCCACTCTCGTTAGCAAGCCCGATCGAGACATTGTCCCCAAAGGCCGTGTATGCAAGTAACGGAGGAAATCCATTGATTCCGCCTGTGAATCCTCCGTAATTGATCTGAATGCTGGAATCAGTATTGGCCAGAACGATCTGGAACTTCTTGCAATAGAGCGTCGAGCCGCCCGGTTCGGTGAATGAAAAACCACCGGGGAGCTGATTGACTGCCGTACTCGGGCGAAGACGGAACATGTAGTAGTTCACCATGAACGTATCTTCCGTTCCAGATGTACGATAATAAACTTTGGAGGTATCGGAAGGCCCGCCGTGTCGAATATCGAGATCGGCCCAGAGCGCAGCAATAATTGCATGCGGAGCATTAGAATAATTCTTCCCCAATTCCACTCGGTTGGGGCTGCAATAGGGAGGAGGAGTGCCAGTGGTTCCGTATCTGGTGCCATTGACATAGCCCAAGAAGCCGATAAAGCCATTCGACGAGAAATAGACGCTGTCATAATTTCCACCGTAGAAATTCCAGAAATGGCTCAAGTTCATCGGGATAGGACCAACCATGCAATCATTCAACGTATCCATCAGCGATGGCTGCGATAAGTGCGTAGGATCGAACCAATATTGACCGGCAGGCGCATTTTGCTGCGGCCCGGTCCATACCCGGTTCCATTCTACCGGGAGGTAGTTGGTGTCCATGAAAAAGTAATTAGGCCGCCATGGAGCCGGAGCATTATCATCGGAATCGACGATAAAATAGCCCGCAGAAAGCGAACTTCCCGAGCCACGGCGATCGGATGATTGCGCTCTGCCAACGCTCGCAAACGCAAGCACGGTTAAGCACATGACTAACGATAGATAGTACACACGTCTCATCTTCGTAATGTAGTTTAAATGATTAATTAAGAACCCCATCGTCCGCATCGCCAACGATGCTCCCGATGCTTGTTTTGAATAAAATTGCATGATAAGGCATGCACCATGAAATATGATCGCTCATACTTCAATGTATGATCGCTCATACTTCAAAGCATTGATAGCTCATACCCCCCTCAAGCCTGATTGCTCATGCTCGAGGATTGCCCCATTCCGTCTGTCCTGTCAAGCCATTCGGCAAAACCGGCCATCGGAATGAAACAACTTTGAAAAACCACCGAAAAAGAGGCTAATTGAAATAAATTGTTATCCTCTCGCCCGATAATTTTAATCTGATGAATACAAATATAATACATCAGAAGCATGGTGTACTCGAAATGTGTCTTTAAGGCACGTATCGAAGTCCACCTCGCTTAATAAGAAGACCAGCCAAAAGGCAAAAGGTAACAGGGTTTGGTGAAAAAAAATAAAAAAAAATCAAATTCCCTTTTTTTACACCAATTTTGGCAATAACGTCTTTCTTATTGACAGTCGATACCACCTTCATTTATCCATTCGCCGATTTTCAGGACTTGTGAAGGCCCGAGTGCAGGTTGCGGCGGCGGGGGCATGCGGCTGTTTACATTGAATTGCGTGATAGCTGTGAAAAGCCGGCTGGATTGCGCATTGCCACGCCGTATGCTCCCGACTGACCCATCGTAGGTAGTGAAATTGTACCCTGAAGCATGAGTCGTTGCATCATGGCAACCGCTTATGCCGCAGTTTGCAGAAAGAGTGGGGAGAATATCCCTCGTAAAGCAAAGCATGGAGTCTGATGAGTTTAGCAGTGTGATCGTGCATTCGGAGAAAACAGTGCTATCGACAGTTGAAATTGCCCGGATCACGGTTTGAACGCCATCGGATGAGATATTGGAAGGAGCAGTATAAAGCCCAGAATCGCTGATCGAGCCGGAACCACTAACAACTTCCCATTGCAACGGCGTCGGCATAGAGGTCACCGAAAATTGCTGGACAGCATTTGTTAACAGCGTTACCGAACTTGGACTCGCTTCGAATGCACCATGAGTCGCACTCACAACGGAGATGGTATCGTTTACCGAGCGATTGGCGTCTTCATTGGAAGTAATGGTGATAATAGCTATCTGGTCTTGTGCGGATAATTTTGCAGGAGCAACAAACGTTGCGCTCGACCCATTCGGGGTTAACGAACCAATAACCACGGCTGCATTCCAATTCACGGACCATGCAACGCCGCCGGTATTAGAAAATCCAAGGGTAGATGCCGTTAGGATCAATGTATCACCCGTACCTACGGTAGCCGCAACAGGCGAAACGTGAACCTCTGTCAGATCAATATCGGGATTGCCATCGATGGTGTACGTACAGCTTGCCAAGTAAAAGGTAAGAAGTAAGAAGTAAGAAGTAACTGCGATTGCCATCCGGCGCCTTCGCACCGATGTAAAAAAAATTGACCGGATCATAGTATTCCTCTTCATACTTAATAGAAGAAATGTACTTGTGCTGTCCATTGGCCGGTGTGCGTACCGGTGCCGTAAAACGGATTAAGATCGGTCACACGGTACTCCGGCCTGATCTCAATATACGGCAGCGGGAAAAATTCGAATCCCGCAAGAAATCCTGTTGCATAGCCAAGCTGGACTCCGGGATAGACCTCGGTCATGCCCCAATCGTATCTCCATTCCCAAATAAGCCAATCTGCAAGTTTCAAACTTCCGAGGATGCTGAAATTACGGATAATTTTGTCAGCGGCGTCTTTACAGTAGAGTCCTTCTACATAGAATGTCGCCTTATCGGCCAATCCGAATCCGCCAAAACCATTTAACATTCTGAAATCGCCATTGACAAGCATCGAACCGCCGAATTCGCCATTAATTCCCTCTTCAAGCAATTGCGGCCACAGCACCACGCGGCCAGAAACGGTCGGATGTGTAAAATCGAAACTGGAGGATGGCGTCGTAACGGTTGGGTCTATCAGTGCGAGATTCTTATCATTGAAAACACCGGCATTTACCGTAAGCCACTTCATTCCCTCGTAAGTAAGCTCTCCGCCAATCTCATTATAATAAGGCGGAACGAGCGTGATGTTGTTGTAAGCATCCATGGACGTGAACCCTGTGTGATCGTCCTGCAAAATGCCGATGCTTGGCTCGATCATTCCAACGCGAATAGAAGGAAGCGTGATGTCCGGCTCATACTGCAAGGTGAGGTCGTAATCGGTCTCGCCGGGATAGAGGCCGCTTGGAGCGCTCGTATCGTGGCGAACATAGACGCTTGCCCAATTAATATCCGTATAAATTGAGATTTGATGATTTGGCACGAATCCAAGAGAAGTAGAAAGCTGCATGGGAATCAGCAATTCCTGGTTCGTCTGCGTGACGCGCACCATCTGAAACCTCGCATCTCCGCCAGGATAGACCATGTTATCAAGAATTGAATTCGAGACGGTGTTACTATCCTGGCGGCCCCATTGGAAAAGCCCGGTATAGTTCATCATTTCCCATCCCAGCTCCGTACGCAACCCGCCTCCATGTGGATTGAAATGACACACGGAACAGCGCGTTCCTGTCAACAGGGAAAACATAGGAATTGCATGGCATGGCTCGGCAAGCAACAACCCGATAGCCAATGTAGCCATAACCTTTAGGTTGCGGCGAAATAGGACTTCGAGCAAGCGGACTTTAAACGATTGAAGCAACCGAAATTTTATTTTAGGTGATCTGAATAAAAATAATTTGATCCGTCGATGTAGGCTGGTTTATCACCTGATACGGCGTAAGCGGCAACGCCGCAGGTCCCTGGGCCACCGAACCATCGAGTCTGAACTTTGAACTATGACACGGACATGGGATGTCGTCATTTACGAGCGGAGTAACAACCGTACAACCTTGATGTGTACACCGCATCGAGAAGGCATGAACTACGCCATCCGTTGTAAGCGTAATGATGACGCCATAATTATCGGTGGGAGAAAGAAAATTCGGTACCACCAGCGCGGGGTTGCTCTGCGTGAGCGTAGATACATCAACCATCAATTGGCCGCTGGCATTCAGCGCCGTCATGGTTTGCTCCGGTTCGAGCGGCACGGACGTAGGTAAGCAACCGGCAAGAACCGGCAGGCTCACATATCCGAGCACTACGCCGCCCGTAACCTTCGTAAGCCCGCTAAGAAATTCTCTTCGAGTGTTTTTCACGAATGTAAGGACACTAAATGGTTCGGGGTAATATACAAGATGGATACGGAATGAATTTCCATCTCTGGTCTTAATAGAGTGCCGAATGAACTATTTTTAGAGGATTCCGGCGTGTTTAGCATCATAATGGATCGAATAACAAAATAGATAGCAAAGAAAATCATTGCAATTCCAAACCAGCGGGTAATGCCGCTAACGTGCTTGGGCAGGAATGACTTGTGCCGCCGATAAATTGTGACGCCTAACAATGAAAGATAGGATCCAATACCTAAACATCCAGCTACGAGAAAAAACACGCGGGAGGTATTCGTAAGCCCGGTGGAAACGCCAATATCTTTCAAAAATCGTGCGGCAAGCAGCCACCAAGCTATCATTAAGGGATTGGTAAAAGCAAGAGAAAACCCTGTAAAGTATGCCAATCTTCTATTCGCAAGCCGTGGTAGCCGTGAAGATGAACCCCCAATTTTAGAATTATCCAGCGCCACATTTAAGTCGATTTTTAAATTCCCACCTGTTTTGCTATCGCGAAGCATCACGATGGCAAAGCCGAGAATGAGCACAGCATTCACGAACCAGAAGACTGCTTCAACTAATGGCTTTTGAAGAAATGGAGCAAGCCCGAATAGCGCAATCACACCATAAACAAAGTCAGAGGAGACCGATCCTGCAACAACGATAAGCGCAGAAACGAGGTGTCCATTCAGCGCACGACGGGCAACCTCTATTTGCGACGCCCCGATCGGGATCGCAGCAAGAAAGCCCAGGATGTAAACACAAAAGAGAAAAAGAGCCGTGCTAAATAGCGTATTCACGTTCCGGTGTTAGCGTGATGGTGATGGGCTTCTGAACGTTCGCATGTTTGCTCTTGAACGATACTCGCTCTCCGGAGCGTGTTTGAAAATACGATGCAATGTATTCGAAAATATCATCTACAGGCAGGTGATCGAAACACCGAACTTCCGAACAAGACTTCCCGAATTTATTTACGCACGTAATATTTCGGCACGGTACAGGAGCTGAGAATGATCTCGATGGCACATCCTGATTCGCCGGCGCATGGAACGGCTGCTCGGAGTCATACCCATACATTCTCGAATCCGTTGCACCGTAAATTGCGAGCACAGCCGTTTTGTTTCTGAGTGGACGCCCATCTTTCCCAAGCTTGCGGCATGCCGCGATGTGCAAGGGGCCGGTATCGCCGGAAATAAACATGTCACTTGCGTCGATCAGCGCAGTATAGGCTTCGATCGGCATGTGCGGCACGATGTGAACTTTTTCTCTCCATACTTCCGGAAGGGATGCAAGGAGCGAGCGTTCGATATTCACGCTGGTATAAGCGCGTCCGATCATAATAGCGGATACAGATTTCAGCTCGGCTATTTGCCGAAGCAGCGTGGACTGGATCTCAAAAGGAATTTGACCGAATTGCGATGTCGCATCAGGGTTGAAAAAGACGATCCCGGTGCCGACACGAATTCCACAATCATCAAGGAATGATTGTGCTCGCGCGATCGAATTTCGCGAAAGATAAACGGAGTTCGTGTTCAGCGTACCCGAATAAGTAGTTCCTATGGTGTTGTTGTTTTCCGTGGCAAGGAATTCAGAGGCAAACGCACGGGAAAGATACGAGATGTGCCGCGTTTTGTTCAGCTTCCAGGCGCGAAATACGAACGCAGCAAAAGGCACATACAATTGGATCATGTGAGCATTCGATCCAAGCGCTTTTTTGCTAAGGAATGGCCCAAGATTCAGCACCACCGAAAATTGTTCGCGGGCAACAAGCCCACGAAGCCGAGCGTAGTCGTCCTCTGTGGGAAATCCTCTCGCTCCCTGAATAATATTATGAACATGCACGCCAGGCATTCCTTCGATGAGTTCGCCGCCAGTCTTGTTGCAGACGTAATGCAGTTCAGCAGACGGGAATGATTGACTGATCGTTCGCAAGCCTTCCGATGCGAGCACCGCATCGCCGATGCAGACATCGACGATGAGGAGAATCTTGGGTGATTGAAAACCATTCTCAGGCTTACGAAGCGCCGATCGTGAAGCTTCCCATTGCCTGCGGTACTTGCGTAGAAAAAAACCACTTACGATTCGGCTTCCGAAAAATCCGACGAATGCACGCTGAAAAACCTTCGGACCAAACGAAGGATAAGCATCGGTCTGTACGATCGAGAAGTTGAAGCCCTATTTTAGAAAGTCCTTTATTCGTCATAGAGGGCATAAGCCGCATCGAGTGCCGCTTAATTCACCGCTATCGGAAACGGGCCCGAGTTGTTACGGTCTGAGGTTGACGGAGATCATAATGCCGCTTGTAAATTGCCCGGTGCGATAGCTCGATATAGTAGTGACTCCAGCCTGGAAAAAGTCGCTGACATTGTAAAAGGCTGAGATCTCTGCCGCCATTCCAATTTTGTCATTAACGTTGTTTGGACCAAAAGCTTCTGTTACGGGATCAATAAATTTTGATGAAGAAAATATATATGCCGGTCCCAACGCTGCTTTGCAGGCGATCGGGCCAACCGGGAAATTTGCGCCAAAGAAAAGCGCAAGCGTCTGATCGCTCTCGCCAAATAGGACTGAAGATTCATTGGTATGATGCGATAGAACGTCGTGAAGATCGCGATTCCCACTTGCATTTGTAAACGCAAATCCGAAGGACTCCCATCCATTATTCAAGCCGATCTCTGCGCTTTCAGCCAATATTTCGGAGATGCGAAAAAACAGCTCCGGTGGAAAGCGTTGAATACCACATCATGCCTGCTGATGGAGAAAGCGATGAAAGTGGAGACTGCACAATGCTATTACCCACAATTTCTGTAAGAGCAATAGGAGTTGCTTCATCATTTCTAAAGCGAGTTACCGGCAAGATGTTTTTCGTCGTGTCAGCAGTGGGGATGGTGCTCAGCTCTGCCAATATATCAATAGTATGAATGTTCGATCGAAAAGGATGGGCTGAATTGCTCCGAGGCACAGTGTTGCTTGCTGGAACCGCAAAAAAAACATTGTTCGATGCGACGTCAGAGTGGCTGACTCCCGAATTCAGATGTGTGCCGATTCCGCTTCCTTGAAACGCAGAAAAATTAACGGCAACTGCTGCTACGATGCCAAGGGCCAGGAACTCTGCAAGATGGCTCCAAAGCTGATTCCACAGTGAGAACTTAGCAGATGCGCGATTGAAAACAACTGATTTGACCGTTTCCATTGAAATGGGCGATCGCAAGTCTCGAAGTGGACCGAAGAGATCTTCTTCGGCCCGACTTTCTGGTCGAAGTGTAAATTTCATAACTCTTGAAGGCGAATGGTGGATGGGTCGAAATGATTATGGGCATGATTGCGAGCCGGCGTTAACGATTCACTCCAATCCGGATTATCGCTCGCGATAAGTTGTCGCAATTTCCCACGCGCGCGGCTCATACGGGATTTCACTCCAGAAATTGAACCACCTTGAATTGCCTGTATCTCCTTAATAGATAGCCCGCTCAATTCGAATAACACCAGGGCTTCACGCTCGCGGGTTGGCAACCGGTCGAGCGCGGTAACAAGTTGATCGAGATCGTAAGAAGATTCCGCCGTCATCTCGTAGGATGCTTCTGCGGCATCTTCGAGCGGAACGAACAACCGAGATCGCCATCGCTTGCGGCGTTGGATACGAACGGCGATCGTGCTGATAAACCAATGAAATGCTCCTTGATCGCGGAGCGAGGGGTAGCTCTTGTACGCAGCGAGAATGGTATCGCTCATCAGATCGTACGCTTCGTCGTAGGAACGCGTAAGCGCGCGGCATAGCCGCCACGTCGCGTTGCGTTCCTTGTCTATAAGCTCCCAAAATGAACCGTCTTCCACTTGGATATATTTACGTTACGAATCATAACAATTTCCTACTATATTAAGTGACGTAAAGCGGTAGGAGGTTTCATGGGAGCCTAAAAAAAAATTCATTTCCCGTTGCTATTGAAAACCTATAAGAACGTTGCTTTCAAACACATTGAGAAATATTCATTCAGGTCATTTACCGGCATTCATCTTTGACAGGGTAAAAATAAATACCTAAGCGACAATTTAGTGCTACCGGCTGTTTTCTGTTGCATTGAATTCGGCTACATGCAAATCGACAAAAAAAATATAATCCGATTTTCAACTACATTTCTTCTTGTTGCACTATGCTATGTATCGACCACATGCGAGTGTTTCGCGCAGAATGTTCCTCCTGGTTCCATTCTCTGGTTACGGGCTGATTCGGGTGTGGTTCAGCAAAATGGCCACATCGCTGTTTGGCATGACCAGAGCGGTAATGGTAACGATGTTCGAATGGACGATACAGGAAGCAGGCCCGATCTGGTGATCGATTCCGGTCGGCCTGCAGTGATCTTCCATGGGTGGAACTATCTTCAAGGCCCTCATATTTTTCCCGATAGCGCTGATTATACGATCGCCGTTGTAGCTAAAATTAATAACTTCAATAATGCAAACAATCTCGTTTCTGGGAATGTCCATGCGCTGTATTTTGCCGACGACTCATTTCCCCGTGTCGTCCATTATTGGTTTCAGAATCAGGAAGTTTCCCCGGTTCCGGTATGGACTCATGGATTTTCTGCAATTACGGCACTTTACGATCAGGCATACCAGCAGGCTACGCTCTATGTCAACGGGCAATTCGCCGATTCTTCATGGGTTCTTTCCACACCTGACACAACGCTCTATATTGGTTCGTACCTCGGAGGCTA
Source organism: Ignavibacteriota bacterium (assembly GCA_963776895.1). GTDB lineage: Bacteria > Bacteroidota > Ignavibacteria > Palsa-1295 > Palsa-1295 > PALSA-1295. The sequence goes on from CAVZOL010000010.1 coordinate 426,634, forward strand.
TTTTCTCCAGGGTGAAATTGAAGAGGTTCTACTATATAATCGCCAGCTAACTCCGAGCGAGGACTCCTCACTCAATGAGTATCTGATGAACCGCTACAACATTGCGCCTTCCATTCCTCTTCCAAAGCCGGACAGCACGTTTTCCTCGCTTCCCAACCCTTTTCAATTGTATCCACGCGGCGATGACGATTCCGCGACTGTTTCCATTACAGGGAGAATTTGCCGGCCGGGGTTCGATTCTATTTATGTGCTGCAGTTCAGGAATGATCTTCCTTTCAGAAAGATGAGTCAACCACTTATATATGATTCTGGCCAGGCGCCGTTTGCTTTTTCCCCACGCATTCATGCCGAACTGAGCGAATACCAGTTTGAGGTGCATCTCGTGGCCGGTGCTTTTGACTCCCTGATCGCTCAGCGCGATAGCATCGCATGCGGCGATATGTTCCTGATGGATGGGCAAGGTATTTCATTTAAAGGATGGGACGTCGATACCTTTCGGAACGAATATTGCCGAACCATTGGCCCACGCGAAAGCGAAAACCTGCGAGACACCCTTTGGTTCGAGGCTGATAACGATGTGGGCGCAGCAGACCAGCGTATCCAGCAGGACCTGCTCGCCTACCAGCGAATGCCAACCTGTAGCATCAACGAATCCGTTGGTGGAACTAATATAGAGGATCACTTCCGGAATGATTCCGACAAATATGACCTTCGGACTATCTACGGCCGCACCCTCTACCGAACGACGAAATCCGGAATGCTCGGCGCTGTAAAAGTGATCTATTGGTGTCAGGGTAACGCCAATTACGCCCCCGGATATTATCAGAAATTTCTGAAGCTCTATGATGCCTGGCACGAGGACTACCCAAATCTTCAAAAGATCTACCTGCTGCAGATCAGGCCCACCGGCTGCGACTTCGGCAATCCAGGCATGCGAGACGTCCAGCGTGTTATGGGAGATTCCCTTCATGATGTCGAGCCGGTTGCCGAGGCTGCGATTCCCTGCCAGAACCGCTGTGAGTATTTTGACTCCGGTTATCGATTCATGGGTGACCGTTTTTATCTTGAGTTCGCCCGCGATTTTTATCATGCGACCGATACCATGAACTTACGAAGCGCAAATGCCATTGGTGCATGGTATTCGAAGCCTGATCATTCCCAGATCGCCATTCTCTTTTCACCTCCCGATGCCAAAATTCAGGCTACCGACGACACAACCGTTGATGGTATATTCGCTTCGCTGAAAGACTATCTCTATCTCGACGACACGAGCACACATATCCAATCCATCACATTCGACGACGACACGCTTTTTGCAAATTTCGATAAAGCTTCCGATGCCCAGTCGATCCAGTACCTGCCCGATCAATGGTATAATGGTAGTGATAGCGTTGTGTACGAAGGCCCCTGGATCGTGAATAGCCGCGGGTTCGGGGCGCTGTTATGGTATGATCTCCCTATTTCCAACGAGCCACTTTCTGTGAACGAGCCGGTAACATCCTTGCCCGATGTCGAGATCATTCCCGACCCTGCATCACGCTCCATTTCCATCGACGCCTCGGCACTTGCTGGGCCGATCGAGGCAACGCTTGTATCGGAAACAGGCGCCATTGTTTGGCAAAATGCTTTGCCGGCGGATCATCCTTCCTCGCTGGAATTCGATCTCAGTAATGAGAGTTCCGGATGCTATCTTCTTCGTTTGAGCAACGAGAGTTCCAGTATCGAACGGAAATTTATTTTGGAACGATGATCGGATTTTTGTAGCCGTGACCTTCACACGGTCGCGAAGTTTAGACACACCGTGACCTAAAGGTCACGGCTACCAGAGCCTTATTGCATCCGCTTTCAACAGATACAAGGGTTGAGTAAAATTCGGATGATGTACGCGATAAAAAGAAATGCCACTTCCATAAATATTTAGTTCATCTCCAACATTGGCATTGGCAACCACGGAATCTTTTGTGGTATCGGAATACAGCAAGGCAAACTGATCGACAAGAACGCGGCCCACAAGTGGCTCACGGAGATGAAAGTACCTTGTGGCTTCGCCGGGTGGGCGTTGCGTTTGAATGAAGGTAGTGTCTATTCCACTTCCATGCAGATGCATACGAGCGCTCAAAAGTTGCCGTGTTTCGGGAATGTAAATACGTGCAACGCCGGAGTCATTGAAAGTAAGATTCTGCGGCGAGTTTATCAGGTTACACGAGCGGCAGTCAACGGTAATTCCGGGCAGCGATGGTTTTTCCTCGGGCGCAGAAGTGCGATATACATGAACCATGATCGAATCCCCCACCCATTCATGCATTCCAACGTGATATACATCCGGGTTCCCGGAACTTCCGCATCCCGTGAGCACCATGCTGGCAATCCATGCGCATAAAAATATGCGGCATCTTCGCTTGTATTTCATTCCCATTCTTATTGCACGGGTTTTTGCAATTCCACGAAGACCGTTCGTGAGAGAAATCGTCCCTCCGGAAGCCTGTTATCCACCAGATCGGACTGGCCTTCGCCTTCGCTTTGGAATGAAACGGACGAAGCCTGATCGCCCAACGCCTGTTTCAGTGCAGCCTCCACTGCGCTTGCGCGGGCTTCGGAAAGTTCGAGATTATGCGAGCTTTCACCGGAAATATCCGTGTAGCCGCGTATCAGAATTCGTGTGCCCGGAGTTACGGATGCAGTTATTTGAGACACGACACGAAGCGAACGCTCATTCAGGTCGGATCGATCGAAGTTAAACGTAATAAGATTATAGTGCTCGATAATTTTATCTTGTACACGCTCCTCACGCTTTTTGCGGATGGTGAGAAGATTCACTTTTGTCGTATCCGAAGCCCGGAATGTGCCGCCGATAGAATCGGTCATGTTCACCGTGGCTACGAGAGGAGAATCGGTTCGTGGCATGTCTTCGGGCTGCGGGTGCCATTGTTCCATCTGGGTGGGGCCTCGATACGAAGTGAGAATGCGGTCGCCTTGTTTTAATTCGAGTGTATTTTCGGCAAGTGTGATCTTGGATGATTCGGACGTGCGCAGCCGAATGGTCGGCGGGTTCATCGTCCGATCGATGGTTTCGATGGAAAGTGGATCGAGCAAGCTCGGATCGCTCGAAGTGATCTCAACCCGGCGGTTTTCTGCCATTCCATCGCTTGTAATAGTGCTGGAAGGACTCTGCGGAAGACCTTCAGAATCCACCGTGATTCGAGATGAATCGATCTGCCAAATGTTTTGCGAGATAGGATTGGATGCTTCTTGCTCGGTTGATGGCAAGCGAGCTATCTTTCGCTTCTTTCGCAGATTCAGAATTCGTGCCCATCAATGTAATCGTTACGGATGGGTTATCTGTAAGGCGCCTGCCTATAATGTTTAGCTCGTCGTGATAAATTTCGATCGTACTCTTGCCGGATAAGGAGTCGATGTGAAACGCATTCGCCGCATTGCTATCCGCAAAGACCTGATACCGGGAAGGAATGCTGGAACTGTCTTCGTCGAAGAAAATATAATTGAGCGCGGGGTAGGCTTCATGCCGCTCGAATTCTTCGACGCGAATTTCCGGATCGGGCGTTTCATGCTCGATCCCGGCCGAGTCCACGGTAACGCCGGAAATTTGCACGCTTGCAGTCATTTCACTCTTCAGTGGCGGAGGTGGTGGCGCCGGGGTTGGCGGCACTACTTCCATCTTCGGCTGCGGCGAGATGTCAAATTTTAGTTCTGCGCCGAGCGCAATAGTGCCGACGCGCCAACTATAGTCCGAACGAATGCTATTGATAGGAACCGAAACTGTCAGTTCCGGCGCAAGCATTACCCTTTGAGACAGCGGAACATCATAGGAACCCCCAATAGAGAATGAAGCAAGAATGCTGTTGCTGTTTACAATTTGACCGCTTGAATTTATATTATTGCTGTTCACGACAGGCTGAGACTGCGTTCCATTCTTGTACACCGCATCTGGAGTATTAGTGATAACTTCATTCAACGTTGCATTACGCTGAAGCAGATAACTCACGCTTGGTCCTGCCATCAAAAAGAGGCGAGTAGTCAGCGGATATTTGACAAACAAATCCGCGCCGAGCGAAAGAATGGTTGCGTTTAATTTATATTCTTGGGCGATGAAAGGCGAAAGCGAGCTGTCCCCGGTTGTATAGCGCGCCTGGGCCTGATCTGTGGCAGGCGTGGTGATCGTCGCACCGAGACTAGAGAGATGCAGCCGCGGTGTGATCCAAAATGAATGCGCCGGATCGCCCAGCGGCATTTCAAAAAGAAGATTGCCGCTTGGCGCAACGCTCGTTCCGCTCGTGAATACTCCGCACAGCGTATCGCCGCGATACACGGGAAGATTTAGCTCATGAATATTCAGGCCCGCCGCCAGCCCGCCACCAATATACATGGGACGCGTCTGTGCGCGGGCAATCGGTTGCGCGAGCGTAAGAAAGAGCGCAAGTGCGCTCAAGGCCTTTTTGAGCATTGGTAGGTAAACGCGGACATAGCCTCTTTTGTCCTATCATTCCTATAGATGATGACAGGCAAGCTGGAATATCAAAAAAGAAGGAATGTATAGATCACTTTAGTAAGAAATTCGGGCTGCTGAGTAACTGTAGTACCCGTGGTAGTGGATGGGTTAGAATTAGCCTGAACTTCGAAAAGCATGTTCTTGAAAGCGGCACTGGACAGGAATGGAATGGTGCTTGCAGAGATATCTATCGTGGTAGTTGTGCCATATGATCCGCCAAAACCACTGCCAACTTTTAATGTAATATCACGGTATGCCGCAGTAATCTGTGCATTTCCGTTGTTGCCCGGCGTATAGGAGGCACCGCGAATGGAAATAGGAAAATTCGAAGTACCAGTAAATCCCCCAAGAAAATTGCCTACCACGTTGGACACAGCCTGGGTTCCAAGATTTTGTGCTAAATGACTACCCGCATTGTTTCCGGGCGTAATGTCGCTCATGAAATACCCGCCGGTGTAAAGAAAATAAAAGGCGTCTTGCACGGCAATATCCGGCGAGGGTTCCGTTTTTATCTCAAACTCTCCGCCGGGTGAGTTCTGTTGATAATTTAATGCCGTGATAATAGGATGATTCTTTGTCCCGGTAACAGTCAGAACGATTTTAGCCTGTTCGTTCAAGTTCTGCCCATTCTGGTGGGGACCGGTATATTCAGCTGTAATATCAATATTGGGGTTCCCGAAATCGTGCGTAAAGGAGACGTGGCCGCTCGTGATATTAAAGGTTTGAAGAAACGTGAAGGTCGAGGTTGGCAACAGCTCAAAATTTCCATTCGCCTGCGTTTGGAGATCGTCTCCTCGTTCTATGTCGATCGTTCCGCCGCTCTTAAGATCGGCTTTTATCTGCGAACCCAATAGCAGGCCGTTGAACGCGCCATTTCCAAATGGAATGTTGAGCGTTACCTTGTCACCTTGTGTGTTGACATGGAGATGCATGCGGAGTTTGTCCGTAAAAGAAGGAGCAAGCGCGTTTGTCTGTGGCGTGTTAAGATCGGTTCCAGAAGAATCGGCATTCTCCGACGTGCCGTCATCATTCCGATAGATGTCCTTCAAGGCATTGCGGAATAGGGTGTCGTCGATCTGGCTTTGTTGAACAGACGCGGTTTGATATGTATTGATCTGTCTGATAATGGCATCGAGTGTGTCGATACTCGTGGAGGGGTGGTTCGAATAACTTGGGAGCGTTTCGTATATGATACCTTGACCCGACACGGATTGTTCTAAATTATTCGATGTTGGCATCGTCACATTCGCGCTCATTATATTGATCGTCCCTTTGATCACCGGCGCGTCGAAGGTATTATAGAAGCTAAAATCCTGGCCACCTGTATTGATAGTGACCGGCCCATACGCTGCGGGCAACGTCTCTTTTGCTGCATCCGAGAGTACCATCAACCGATTCGAGCGTAATCTCAGATCGAAATTAGTTACATCAAATCCTTTAAAGGTAAAACTCCCGTTCAGGCTTGCAACCCCTAAGGAATCGTCCGTCGAGATATTGTGAATGGTATCGTTTTGCAGGACGAGCGAATCGTGTGCGAAGTTGAGCGGTCCGCTAAACAGATACCACATATTTGTAGATGCGAGGAGCAATTCTCCATTTTGTACGGATGCTTGGCCAGCATATTGAATGTTCTCTCTGGTTCCGGTTAGCGTAAAATTTATATCCCCCGTGCCAAGGATATGGCGGAACGGAGGGAGAAACGGCGTTGCAATATCGAGTGGAAATCTGGTGGTACGAATGCTTGCCGAAAGCGGACGTGCGACCACGCGAGCACTATCTGCTGCATATTCAGGCCCATGCTTGAAAGCGATCAGCAGTGGAATACTATCGATCGTTGCCCGAAGCTCACTGCCTTTAAGCATATTCGGCTCAACCCCACCTTGCTCCGTTGCCTTGACATTAGCCACATGTAGATCCATAATTCCGCGCAGTTCTTGATCTCAATATTCTACGTTCACGAAGTTTGAATCGAAGGTTATTGTGTCTTCTTCGGCACCGTGGTACATGAGAGAATCGCAAAAAAGCTTCGCGGAAATATCCGGCTCCTCTAACGTGCCAGTCAATGCCATTTGAAAATCGCGAATTTTGCCCTGATATTTTGCGAAGTCGAATGTCTTCGCGTTTTGGTTGAATGGCAATGTTTTCTAAGATCTTCGAGCCGGAACGATGGGAAGTTCGCCCACGCATTCACCGTATCGCCACTGAGCATTCCTCCGAAGTTTATGCGTTGGGCGATCACGGTCAGGGAATCGTCGTTGTTTAGTGGATGTACAATGTGCATAGTATCGACCGTGAGGATCCCACTTCTCGCCAGCCGGACATGTGCGTGGCCCTCATTATTCCAAATGAACTCCCGTAAACTTCCCGATGTCGGAGTAAAAAATGGATTCTTGTACGACAGCTTCAAACTATCGAGCGCAAAATCAAGATCGCCGTTGGCGAAAGAGGTGCTTCCCTTCACATTCATTCCAAGCGCATTGTTATATAAGGAACTTGCACGAAAGTCTAATCTCTCATTCTTATACATGAGTCCAATTTGGGGATGATAAAACAGGGCAGAACCGAGCCGGACAACCGAATCTGTTAGAAAATCGAGACTGGCATCCAGGTGCGCCAACGCCGTTGAGGAATCATTGGAAAGATGAGATAAGGCAAGCCGAAAATTTGTTGGCTGGAGTTGAATACGTGGAGTTCCAGATCCAAATTTTGGTAAGGATAGTGCGGCAGTGTCATTATGCCGAGCGTGAAGAGAGTCCACTGTCGATTTCGCAGATGCTACAAGCTCTGAATCCGATTCGATTTGTGTTGAATCAACAAATGGCCTATCGCGCAAAATAAATGCGACACTGTCGCCAATCGCTGTTACATTCAAATCAGCATTTGCAGAGCCACTGACCTTGCCCGATAGAGTTCCTTGTCCAAGTAAGAAAGTATGAGGAATGAAATCCGCCAGTGCGCGCAGATCTTTGACATGAAGGTTGTAATCGAAATCCATCGAATCGCCTCTGGTGTACGCAGTTGCTATAAACTTGTCCTTCTCGGAAAAATCACGATTTCCAATCGCGGTTATAAGCGCCATAATATGTTCTGGCAAAACATGGATCAGATCGCCAATTTGGAAATAGCGATCCACCGTAAGATCCGCAATAGAGCTATGGAGTGTAAGTTTGTTTTCGCCTGGCCGGCCTGCGGCGGCGATGCTAATATCTGCCGTGTCTTCAGGAAGCGCATGTCCATCGCATGAAAGGTCGGACAACCGAAAATGCGCCGACCCGAACACCGTGTCAAAATCTTTCGCTGTTCCCGATACATTCGCTTCCAGATCAATACGCGCGGGGTTCTTAGAATTATTTCCGATCGCTTCAGCAAGAGGTAAATTTTTAATAGAACCATCGAAATGAAAGGGAATGGTGGTTGATGTTAGCTCGGCCATCGCGCTGTGAACATGGACTTCAGGCCCTCCGCGAAGAATACCATCAAGATGTTCTACCGTTAGCGTTCCGTTATTTATTCCACCGGCAAGATCTAAAGAGTTCACATGATACTTACCGAATGTAGATTGGCTGTCGATTCGGAGTGTAATGGTAGATTGCATGGTCCTCCAATTCGTCCCATGACCGGCAATTTCTGTTTCGGCCGATATAGAGCTTTCATAGTTGGGATCGTGCCTGAGAGCTGCAATATTAAAATTATTGGTCTTAAGACCTATATGATACGCAATCGGTTTTCTTCGAAGATCGAACGTAGCATCTGCGGACGCATCACCCCCACCGCTGGATTTGGCATCGAAGGTTGTATGAAATGTTTGCGGCGGTCCATTAAAGGTCAAATTCGGAATATTGATTGTTCCGAAACGGCTGAGATCCGGTAAATGTAATCCGGGTACATACGCATCGAGCGTCTCATTAGAAAGATCTTTAGCCTTCAGGTTCAGGTTAAGAATAAGAGAGTCAGGGTGATGAAGATTGAGGAGATCTCCGGCGATGGCGATGTTACCTCGACCCTTAAAATCCAGAGCAAGCTTCTGGATATGTAGTTTCCCAAATTCACCCGTAGCAACAAGATCGATGCCCGGCGAACCTCCGAGAAAATCAAGCGGTATGGGGAGAAATTGCTTGAGCTCGTTGGTACTAATCACCGACCCACTCAGGTTTGCCTTAACCAAGGAATGCTGCATGGAACTTAGCTTGCCTGTCTCGATCAATGTTGGTGGAGTGACTTCGATCGAAAATCCAATATCCGAATGCCCGGTAACGATTTTCGCATTTTCAATGCGAGCCTGAGACGAGTCGCGATAGCCGGAAAATCCTAAGCGGTACAAGAAAAATCCGCTTTTCTTTTCTAAAAACTGCAAATGCCTGACTCGCGCCGACTGTGAGATAACACCATGCATCGTCACGCTGCTTTCAAGATCGATCCCTTCGACCTCGACATCGTTCCAATCAATTACTTTTTCCTTGTTAGCTGAAACAACGGACGGAACCGTTGGATAATTGTAATCCCTCTTATAAAAGCTGCCATTTTGGATTTGCAAGCTCGCAAGGTCGATGACCTGCGTGAAGGGCTTTGGATGAGTTCCTGGCGCAGAGGGTTTTGTAAAAAGGGAATAATTCCACGCCGTGTCTCCCGCAAATTTTACAAATCGAACAACCGGATTTTTTAGAACCAAGCTCGATATCCCGATCTCATTCGTTCGAAGCAAATGAAAAAGAGAATATCTTCCTATAATTTGATCGACATGCACGAACGGTATCGAATCATACGCTGTCCCCGTCTTTAGCCGAAGCGTGACGTCATGCATCACGAATCCTTCCAACAAATTTCCCTGAATATCGCCAACGGTAAGTGTACTATTGGTCCCATTCTCTATGACACCCGCGAGCTGTTTCACCACAAACTCCCGGAAGAAAGGAAGCTGTATCAGCAACCCAGAACCAAAGCCAAGCACCAGAACGATAAGCAAGAGCCATAGCAACACCAGACCGGTTCGACGCCAAAAGCCCGCCCGTTTTTTTACAGGGCGAGCCTCTTCCTGCGCTGGTGGCGCTGGCTGCTCGTCGCTATGCGTTGCAGGTGGCTGGTTCGTCTCCATGAAAGAGGAATAGCAGGTCTTCGTCTTAATAATAAGAACCTGTAAGAGACGGGGCTTAGTTCGTAAACCACGATAGCTGAGAAAAGATTAATCATAGCCAAAACCAGGATTTACAGGATGGTAAGGATTTTCAGGATGGATTACCATACCGCTCCAAAATTTTCTCCACAATGCCGCTTGTCGATCTTCCTTCTGCCAATGGGATCGTTTGCACTCGACCACCATTCGCTTCAACCTCATCCGCTCCGACGATCGTTGCTCGCGAATAATCTGCTCCTTTGATCAGAATATCCGGTAGTACGAATCGAATGAGTTCCAACGGGGTCTGTTCCTCGAAAATTACTACAGCATCTGTGCATCGAAGGGATGCCAAAAGCAGAGCACGATCAGCCTCACCTTGTATCGGACGGTTCGGTCCTTTGATCGCTCTAACGGAAGCATCGGAATTTAATCCTATCATAAGCGCTCCGCCAACATTCCTCGCTTCCATTAAATATCCTGCGTGACCGGCATGAAGAATATCGAATACGCCATTCGTAAACACAAGTGGAGTTCCTGCTTTCTTCAAATTTTCACGCCACTCTGCCAGTCGCTTCCGATCAGCAGCATCTCGAAAGTAAAAAAATGGAGCTAATTTAATGTTTCCCACTCGGTACTCGTTACCCATTACTCGGTACTATACGCCTCCAGATCTTCCAGCAATGCCGACACTAATTGCTCCCGGTAGATCGGAACGATCCCTAATTCTTCGATCACCAGTCCTGCCGCGCGATTTGCGATCACGGCAGATTCTCGAACGCTCATACCACATGCCATGCACACGGCAAGTGTCGCGATCACCGTATCGCCGGCGCCGGAAACATCGGCGACTTGCCGCGCCATCGTTGGGATCGAAAATGGCTGATCCGAAATCCCATCGTTTTGAACGCGCTCGAATAGCATCATACCTTTTTCGCCGAGCGTCAGCAGAACATTTTCTGCGTGGAGCCTTTCCATGAGCCGAAGTCCGGCGGCGATCGTTTCTTCGTCCGATGAAATCCGAATCGCCAGCGCATCTTCGACTTCCTTCCTGTTTGGCTTGAACACCGTCGCGCCCTGATACTCGAAAAAATTGTGCATCTTCGGATCGACGAGCAACGGAACGTTATGCTTCTTGCCAAGGGCAATGACACTGTGGATGAGCGACCCCGTCATCACGCCCTTGTTGTAATCTTCCAGGATAATTCCATCGAGTGCATTGATCTGCTCCTTGAGCGCGCCGATCAATCGTTCTTCCACTGCAGGCGAAATCTCCCGCTTCATTTCGTGATCCATCCGAAGCATTTGCTGGCTGCCGGCGATGACCCGCGTCTTGACCGTCGTGGGCCGCGTGACATCCGTGACCAATCCATCCAACGGGAACCCAAGATCGGTGAAGATACCCTTCAGGATCAACCCCGAAGTATCGTCCCCCACGACGCCCAGCATGAGCGGCGTTGCGCCCAGACCCAAAATATTGTGACCGACGTTCGCCGCGCCGCCAAGCCGTGCCTGTTCGTTCTCGATCTCCAGCACCGGCACCGGAGCTTCCGGAGAGATGCGCGATACGTTGCCGAACGTATAACGGTCCAGCATCAGATCGCCGATGACGGCGATGCGCGCCCCCGAAAAGGCGCTCGACAGGGCTTCGATCCGTGTTTGGTTTAATTGCGTCATGGTTCGCGATTTGTACGGCATTCCAACAGGATAGTATCGCAGAAAATTGCCTTTCCATCCGAATCTCTCTTTTCCCCATTTCATCCCTCATCCTTCATCCCTTATCCTTTCCCATGGAAATAGGTGCTTTTTCTTTTTCTTGCTGAGTTCCCGATACCGCGATTCCCACCTTCGATTCCAAGCCAATTTCGCACATTTGTTCCAACAAGTATTCATAATGCCACTTCCTAAAGAACTCGTTCATAATGAAAGCTACACCTTGGCTCCCTTTTTCATCCTTCATCCCTCTCCGCCGCGGCGGATTCATCCTTTCTCCAAGAATAGGTGCTCATTAATGTACTTCCTAATATACAACAATTTTTTGATCACCGCAAAAATTCGAAATTTTCTCCACACGCCTTATATTCCGTAACTTTGCATCAATGGCTAACAAGTTCGTCCAAACATATCTTCGGGAGATCGAGCAGATTCACGCGCGCGGCAACGCGACCGAGCATAGCTATCGCGGCGCCCTGCAACGGCTAACCGATGCGCTGAACCCGAAGGTCCGAGCCGTCAATGAGCCAAAACGCGTGAATGTTGGCGCGCCGGATTATATCATTATGGAGGGAGAAACACCGCTTGGATATATCGAGGCAAAAGATATTGGCGTCGATCTGGATGGAAAGGATACGCAAAAACAGCTTGCGCGATATGTCGATGGATTGGGAAATGTCATCCTCACCGATTATCTCGAATTCCGGTGGTATGTGAACGATTCAAAAAGTTACCGTCATTCCATCAGGCTGGCAACGCCGAAAGGAAAGAAGTTTGTCTATGAAGATAACGACGAGAAATTCATCGCGCTCTTCGAGCAATTCTTAGGTTCTCCCGCAAGTACCGTCAAATCCGCGAAAGAGCTTGCGCTCAGGATGGCGAAGCTTGCCGATATTATTCGCGACATCATTCTGAACGCAATCAACGAGGGTGAAAGCACGCAGTTGAACGACACCATGAAATCGTTCCGTGAAGTGCTGCTTCACGACATGACCGACCATCAGTTTGCCGATATGTACGCGCAGACTATTTCCTACGGCATGTTCGCAGCGCGTGTCAATCACACGGATAAGAAAAAGAAATTCGAGCGCATGACCGCCGGATACGATCTGCCAAAGACGAATCCGTTCCTGCGCCAGCTTTTCAATACCATCGGAGGGCCGGAACTCGATGAGCGCGTAACATGGGCCGTCGATGAACTCGCCAATCTGCTACGCCACACCGCAATGGAGGACATCCTACGCGATTTCGGAACCCGAACGCGCCAGGAAGACCCCGTTGTCCATTTTTACGAAACATTCCTCGCCGCGTACGATCCCAAACTGCGTGAATCCCGCGGCGTCTATTATACGCCGGAGCCGGTAGTGAGCTATATTGTCCGTTCGGTAGATCATATTTTGAAAACGGATTTCGGTTTAGAGAAGGGTTTGGCAGATTCCAGCAAAATAAAAACTCCCCCTCCTATGAGCGAAGCGAAAAGGAGGGGGCTGGGGGGTGGTCAGGCGGCAGAACCGCAAAGTGGTCGCTCCGGTGACCGCACCACCCCCCAGCCCCCTCCTCTTGCAGAGGAGGGGGAGTTGCTTCACAAAGTCCTCATTCTCGATCCCGCCTGCGGGACGGGAACTTTTCTCCACGGAGTAATAGACCAAATTCACGAAAACTTCAAATCCAACGAGGGCGCATGGAGCAGTTACGTTTCCGAGCACTTGCTGCCGCGCATTTTCGGGTTTGAACTGCTGATGGCTCCCTATGCCGTCGCGCATCTAAAGCTCGGACTTCAGCTAAAGGAATACGGGTACGATTTCAAAAGCGACGAACGCCTCCGCGTCTATCTCACCAATACGCTCGAAGAAGCATTCACGGCGGATGAACGACTGCCCTTCTCCAATTACCTCGCAAAAGAAGCAAATGCCGCCAATGAAGTAAAGCGCGATCTGCCGATCATGGTTGTGCTGGGGAATCCGCCGTATTCGGGACATTCAGCAAATGCAAGCTGGAAAGAAGTTATCAATCCTAAGACCGGCAAAGCAAAAAAGGAAGCGACATGGATTGGCGAACTGATTCAGGATTATTATTATGTGGATGGCAAGCCGCTTGGTGAAAAAAATCCCAAGTGGCTGCAAGACGATTATGTGAAGTTTATCCGCTTTGCTCAATGGCGTATTGAGCAGACAGGCTCCGGCGTGCTCGCATTCATTTCCAATCACGGCTATCTCGATAATCCCACGTTTCGAGGAATGCGCCAAAGCCTGATGAAAACTTTCGACGATATTTACATTCTCGATTTGCATGGCAATTCGAAGAAAAAAGAAAAATCGCCGGATGGAAGCAAAGATGAAAATGTGTTCGATATTCAGCAGGGCGTAGCAATTGGGATTTTTGTAAAGAAGAAAATTGAAAAGAAAAAAGACGCAGTTGTAAGACATGGGCATCTTTATGGGGAGAGAGAAGCAAAATATGGATTACTTTTGGATAAGCAAATTGAGGATACGAAATGGAACATTCTAAACCCATCAATACCGTTTTATTTATTTGCTTCTGAGTCAGAAGGACTCAAAGATGAATATTCATCTTTTTTTGAAGTTCAAAAAATTATGAGCACCAATGTCCTTGGATTTCAAACGCATAGGGATGATTTTGCAATTGATTTTGAAAAGCAGATCATTGAGAAACGATTCGACGAATTCCGATCCACTCTATCTACTGACGCTGAAATCATTCGAAAATATGATTTAAAAGATAATAGGGATTGGAATGTCAAATCATCAAGAGCTTCGATCCAAAAGGTTGCGAGTTGGAAAGATGCAATTACAAAATGCCTTTATAGACCCTTTGACGAGAGGTGGTGCTATTTCAGCACAATTGCGATGGATTATCCCCGCAGAGAACTCCTGGATAATGTAGTACATAGGGATAATATATGTTTGGGATTGGGGAGACAGGGTTTAGCAGTACAAGACCCGATTTGGTCTTTAATATCTGTTTCACGCGTTCCGGTAGATGCTAATATTTTTAGGCGCGGGGGGATTAACATTTTCCCACTATACCTCTACCCCGACGGCAAAAAAGACCTCTTCTCCTCAGAATCAACTCCCGATCCGACGTTGAGAGAACCGAATCTCTCACCGAAATTCATCGCGGAGTTTTCGGAACGCCTCAATCTAAAATTCATTCCCGATGGCAAGGGGAACCTAAATAAGACGTTCGGGCCGGAAGATGTTTTTCATTATATGTATGCTGTTTTTCACAGCCCCGCATACCGCTCGCGTTATGCAGAATTTTTGAAGATAGATTTTCCACGTTTGCCGCTAACGAGCGATCTTTCGCTCTTCACCAAGCTCTGCAAGCTCGGCGAGGAACTTGTAAAATTGCATTTGATGGTGAAGTTCGGCAAACCCCTCACCGGCTTTCGCGGCAAAGGCAGCGACATGGTGGAGTATGTGAAGTATGAGCCGGAGAGCGCGCCGGGGTCGGCGCGCACCACGCGAGGAGTGGTTCAAATCAACGAGGACCAATATTTCGAAGGCATTCCGGATGCCGTTTGGAATTTCCATATCGGCGGTTATCAGGTCGCACAAAAATGGCTGAAAGACCGCAAGAACCGCAAGTTAAGTTACGACGACATCGAGCACTATCATCACATCATTTCCGCGCTTTCCGAAACCACGCGATTGATGCAGGAAATTGATGAAGTTATCTCGGAGGCAGGCGGTTTTCCCTTGAAGTAGCAAGCTGTCGGGCTGGAAGCGCCGGCCTACGCGAAGGCAATCCCCGGCTATTTCCTATCGTCCATTCGGGATCTCGCCGCTACAAAACGCAAAACCCCGGACTCACGTCCGAGGCTACAACTATGCCGTCCCTACCGGGACTGTCCGGCTGAGAGCGCCGACCCATTCGACAAGCTCAGGGGAGGCTCTACGCGGGAACATATCTCGCTCCCCTTCTCTTATGGGAGTATCATGTCAAAAAGTCTTTCATTGCATCTCGAAGAAGAAGTCCTCCGCGAAGTGGATGAAGCGGCGCAGGAGCTTCACCTTGCGCGCGAAACCTTCGTTCAGCAGGCGGTTCGCAGTTATGTCCGCCAAATATCGCATCGGAGGCTTCGTTCACGGCTTCGCAAGGAATCCGCGCTCACGGCTGCGGAATCGATGCGTGTGCTGAAGGAATTTGAAGCCATTTCCTAATCTGAAATGGATCACCGTCATGGCGAGATATGGCTTGCCAATCTCCATCCCGGGAAAGGCACGGAGCCGGGTAAAATTCGACCTGTGATCATTCTGCAAACCGATGACCTTAATCCGACTCACCCATCTACCGTTGTTTGCCCGATCACTTCCAACGTCATCGAGGAAGCCGATCTTCTTCGCGTTCATCTCGATCCGGGGCGAACAGGTTTAGAGCAGCGTTCCGATGTTTTGATCGATCAAGTTCGAGCCATCGACACAACACGTTTGCTTCGTAGATTGGGAGAAGCCAATGCAATCATATTAGAGCAGATCAAAGCTAATATTCAAGTCCTTCTGGAATTATAATATTTTACGCCCGTCCGTTATACGATTTCCTTTTCCGGTTCCCAACCAATTTCAGGATCACATTTGCAATGCGGAGCGCGGTGCCGATCGCGCCGTTCGCGGTTTCGCGTACCATCGTAACCGGGCCTTCCACCGTGGCAACGACGTTATCCTTCAGGCGCTCCACATCGTCCAAGGTGCCACGAATAACATCCAGCGCATCGTCGATCGTCTCGTGAACGCCGACCATTTGGTTCTGCACGCCGTGGGTAATTTTACTTACGTTGGATGTAATGTGGTTCATGTTGCTAAGGATGGGCATCACGCCGGCTCTGATCTCGTCGGCAGCAGCAGCGGCCGTGTGAAGATCCATTTCGAGCTGCGAAAGCAACTCCTGCATCCCTTTCAGCGCTCGAGCAAGCGCGACAAATAACCATGCCAGCGCTAATAGCGCAATTCCGCCTGTAATGTAGAGAATAGTTTCCATATTATGTATAACGAGGGATTGGGCGGTTGCGTTTAGTGATTCGGGTATAAAAACTCCCCTGATCGCGGTTCCTCCACTGGACCACCCCCCAGCCCCCTCCTATTCCGCTTTGCTTCATAGGAGGGGGAGCTTAGTCTTCATCTTCGTCATATCGGCTGGGGTCAGCGGAACGCCTTCGGGCTTCGGCGATGGCGCGGTCGGCATCTTCTATAATATCGTCGGCGCGGGCACGGGTTCGGCCCAACAGCGAAGGCTCATCTTCGTCCTGGGATTCCAGCACATCGCGGAATAATTTTTCGGCGGAGTCCTTTGCTCCACGAATAATATCTTTCGCGCCCTGCGTGAGATCGTCAAGCTTTTCGCTCACTCCCCTGCGCAGATCGGAGCCTTCCGCCGGTGCATAGAGCAGTGCCAGCGTCGCGCCAACAACGCCTCCGACGATCGCGCCGAGCATGAATGGAAGCAGCTTCGAAGTTTCGCCTCGGTCTCCGCGGGTTGAATATGCTTCGTCGTGGCGAATACTACCGTTATTTCGAGTCATAAATTTTTCTGTGATGGATAGCAATAAATTGGAGTAGGAAGTTCAAATATTTCGTTTAGTCGATTTCCCGGATGAATGCTTAGGCAAATTTTCCGAAGTATCTCATCAAATAAAAACGAGTCTATCGCAAACTAAAGTTTACGCTACAAAAACGTTTGCGCGATAAAAATGCAATATTCTAAATACTACACCGTGATGGCCGATGGGACGATCAAGCAGATCAACCCGTTCACGGATAACGAGGTTTGGAGCGTACCGGGACGCCGGGGAAAACCTGCGGCCTTTCATCAAGTCAGTGAGCCGCATCCCTTGCAGCCCGGCGATAAAACGTCGTTCTGCGCCTTTTGTCCGGACCGGATCTTCGATACTCCTCCGGAAAAATCGAGGCTCGTGCATAACGCAGATGGGTCGTATCATCGCATGGATCATGTGGCGCCCAGCGAAGTACCGCATCAGCCGTGGCTCTTCCGACGCGTCCCAAATTTATTCGAGATCGTGACCGTCGAGTATTGGAAGAAGAATTACAGCTATTTTCTTTCTCCTGCTAATCTTGCGTGGAAGGAAATGTACCTTTCGCAGGAAGCCGGGTTTCGTCATGTCCTCGAATGTCCTTCAGTATAAACTGCGCGCTTCCGGAATGCCGGAGGATCGCATTCACGCGATTTCCGATCAGGATTTTATCGCCATGTCCGACGCATTTTTCGGCGGCGGCCACGAGCTTGTTATTGCTGCACCGCATTTCACCACGGAGGCCGTCAATGTCAGTGAACTTTTTTCCAGCGGCGATATGACGCGGGACGAGCATTACCACTATCTCCGCTTCACCATCGATGCCATGAAAGATATTTTTGCTTCGAACCGGTATATCCGCTATATTTCTGTGTTTCAGAACTGGCTCCAACCGGCAGGCGCGAGCTTCGATCACTTGCACAAACAGCTCGTCGGCATCGACGATTGGGGCGCTTCTATCCGCCATCAGATCGACCTGTTGCGCCAGGACCCGAACATCTATAATGAATTGGGAGCGAATTTCGCAGGAATGCAAAACCTTATCTTTGCCGAGAACGATCATGCGATCGCGTATGCAGGTATTGGGCACCGGTATCCCACGATCGAGATCTTTTCGAAAAGTTACTCCTCGCGGCCCTTCGAGCACTCTGAGGAAGAGATCGGCGCCATGAGCGATCTCGTCCACGCATGCCATGCCGCAAGCGGGTCGCAGATCTCTTCGAATGAAGAGTGGTATTACACGCCCATCGATGCCGCCTATCAAATGCCGTGGCATGTGCTCATCAAATGGAGAGTCAATACATCCGCAGGTTTCGAAGGAGGGACATCTATTTACATCAATCCGATCGCACCGCTCGATCTTCGCGACCGGTTAGTTACCAATCTCTATAGTCTTCGATACGGGGGCAAGATCGCCGGCAACATCCGTATCGCCGAGGAATGCGAAATGCGTCCGAATCCATTGCGGTATTATCTGAAATGAAATAAAAAATAATGAAGCAGCCTATTTATTGTTATTAGATTGAAAATGGTGAATTAATTCTTCAAAACTATGCTTTTAAAATAGCATACGTTGGATTATTTTTCACGCCTATGTTTAACTCATTCCAAAATGTCTTCAAAATCTTTCTTAAAACACTAATTTTATTCGGTAAAAATTAATGAAAAAATTAGGAATGTCCTTGGTTTCATCAAAATTTATCTTATTTTGTGTAACTTTTGATTTACGGCGCTTCTGCTTCCCCGAGAGATTGGAGAAGGAAACACAGTCCACGAAAATCAATTCAGTTCATTGTCACACGACATGCGGCGAAGGAACAAGCAACTTTTACAGTTGCACGTTCCTGCCAGCCTTAGGAATAACTGGTTCCCAAAAGCCGGCTGCCGAATGCCTCATACGATTCATTTAACCAAACTACTCCTATGAGACCTATTACATCTAATAACCGAAGAAACCAGATGCAACCATTTCGCATCGCAACATAACGCATCGCGCTTTCGCGCGTAGTGTGGATAACATCGTTCCTCGTCATTTCATTGCTTTCCTCGTTGCCGAAGGTAGTCGGGCGCAATGTCCGGATTCGACCGGGCCTGCGCCAAACCCCGATAGCATTCCATGGACCTCAGATCAATGGGGTCAGCAATACGTGCAAATTCCCGGAACCGATTGCTTCGTCACTTATGATTATTGCAGTCGAACTGTTGACGATACAACCCAAGTCTGGGTAGAGGACTTCATACCTGACTCTTCAACCGATTGTGACTCACTCACGCCAGGGGAACTGATCATGGACATCGATAGCCTCGCAGGTGTTCTTGCTGCAACGAACGGCGCGCCAATTCCGGAGTGTATCAAAGGCACATTCGTAATAGTTCAGGCTTTCCAAGCGGAATGCTGGGAAGCAGGACCAAATCCTTGTTATATTTGCGTCGGACGGCAATCGGGTACAGGATACTTCCCTTGTATGTTCGGATACTGGTGCGAAACGTCATGCCAATATTGCTGGCTATATAATCCAGTGACGGCTACCAATTCGCTTCAGGTCACATGTACAACCACGAATACATACGTGAGTGATATATGCGGGACGCCACCTCCCGGCAATCAGTGGCCGTGGGGGTCATGCTTCACTATGGGATGTCAGGATGGAGGAGAAGGCGATGTGATTGGGCTCGCGGGAGTTCAAGTTCCTTTGCCCGTTGATTCGAGCCTGAAACTATTCCCAAATCCGGCCACGGAACAGCTAACGATTACCTCGATCGAAGCTGGAATGCCGATCCAAATTTTGGATGTTTTGGGGCGTGAAGTCATGTCTGGCGTTATGCCTGCGAATGGGCCGCTTCAATTTGAAGTATCCATATTGCCGAGTGGCACGTATTACGTGATCGAAGGCCATACGGAACTAAAGTTCATCAAGAATTAATGAGAACCATGAAAACATTTCTTATTATTGCTCTTGCGTGCCTGACCATTGGGTCAGGCGCGCGGGCGCAATCATCGTACCGCTGGAATGTCGTCCATTCCGCCACCGATACCATATCTGCCGATACGGTCTATACCTATAATTTTACGGCTCTCGATAGCTGGGGTGAAATATGCACAGCGGCAGGAATAAAGAAGAATGAGGAGATCGAAACGACCGACCGCAACATCGTTATGTTTTTCCGTAGCACGGACGGCGGCGAAACGTGGACGGAGCAGGATCCGGGGCTGCCGCATTTCAGAGCAGACAATCAAGATTACTCCATCAAAAAAGTCCAACAGATCGATTCGGTCAATGCTGTCGGCCTGGGCGATTCCGGCTTGATCGTGCGCACTACCGATGGTGGAAATTCATGGACCAAACAAAATTTGAATATCTTTACAATCTATGATTTCGATATCGATTTTTCCGACCCCATGACGGGAATTGTTCTTACCGGGACCGGAGACAGCAACATCATGATCACATCCGATGGCGGAACGAATTGGGTGCCTGCTGCTTTTCAGCCAATCAACCTTGTTTACGGAACCGGAGCCTCCTTATGCCATTCCTATGGCGGGCAAAGTTTCCGTGCTTGCATGATCGGAGGCGTAACGCAATATGTGACTACGGACGATTGGAACACCTTCGACACCCTTACACCCATCTCACCGTGGACAGACGATTCCGATGCTATCGGCTTTGGCGCATGGCGGTTTTATGGAACGGATACTATTGTAGCGTATGGCTCAACCGATAGTGGAGGCGTTTTTTTTGCTCTTATAATGATAAGCACGGATGGCGGAGAGAGTTGGGTTCGCAGCAATGTTCCCAGAAATATTGTTGTCGATCTGCATTCCATGTCATCACTCGACAGAAGTATTGTTTTTTGCGTGGGGAATACTGAATTCCCCCACATACTCTCAAGCCATGACCATGGAATAACGTGGAGTGTAGATACTTTTGCTTTCGATACTACCGGATTTTTACCGCAATTTTTCTACGGCGTCACCGTTACTCCAAGTGGTCATGCAGTTGCGATATTGGATGGCGGCATGCTTGCGCTTGGCGTTCCGGTAACTTCCGGTGTTGCAGAATCATCACCGATTCAACAGCCGCTGGAGCTTTTCCCAAACCCCGCAACGAATGCTATTTCTGTACTTAATTCGTCCGGCAGTCTTAGCATCACGGGTTCGCTTACCATTACCGATCCTCTGGGCCGAAATTACGTGGTAAAACAAACGGGCAACACGCTGGATATTTCCTCGCTTCCTGCGGGTGTGTTTTTCATAAACGATGGGCAAACGCGCGCAAAGTTTGCGAAGGAATAAAAATACCCAGCGAAATCATTCCTACTAATCTTCCTCTTTCCATGCCTTCGATCGCTCCAGCGCGCTTTCGACAATATTTTTAGGAGATCCTCGAACGAAATGCGCGCCGCTTCGGCGCTGCGCGCTATGCCGGTTCCTTCCGAGAGATTGGGATTCGGATTGACTTCCAGAATGAAAAGTTCACCCTCGGCATTCATCCGCATATCTACGCGGGCATAATCTCGTAATTCAAGCGCTTCCGTGGCTCGCAGGGCAAGTTGTTTTGCTTCTTCGGTCTTTGCTGCCGGCAAGTCCGCAGGACAGGAGGGAATTGTTTTGTGATACGCTTCGTGCAATGGGTCCCATTTTGCCTGGAAGCTGACAATTTTGTAGAGGTTTTCCGGCATATCCTCGAACGTAATTTCGGAGATCGGCAGCGCGCGGCGCTTTGCTCCATTGCCAAGTACGGCAACATTTAACTCGCGGCCCTCGATATATTCTTCGACCAGCGCGTCCATCTTGAAATCCGCCAGCACAAATTCTACGCGTGCCTTTAACGCTTGAAGCGACGTTACAATGCTCGCATTTTCGATCCCACCGGAACCATCCTCACACGCCGGTTTCACAATAAGCGGATAATGAAGATTGTGACGGGATTTAAAATCAGCCATCGTTCGAATCGTCATCGAGCGCGGCGTCGGAAGATCGAACGAACGAAGGACGGACTTAGCAAGCGGTTTGTTCTGGCAGAGCGCGAGCGTCATCGGCGGCGCGCCGGTGTAGGGAATTTCAAGCAACTCGAAAAATGCGGCAACGAACATCTCCTGCTCGGGGCGTCCATGGAAAAATTCGATCAGGTTGAAAACAACATCGATCTTTCTTCGGGCCAAGAACTTAAACAGGCGCTCAAACCGATCCTTCACATTATAGCTTGCTACTTTGTATCCGGCGTTGGTCAGCGCGCGCTCGATCTTTGCATATTCTTCTTCGGCTGGAATATCTTCGAGATCGAAATAGGGCGTGAAGCCGAGCGCTTCCGGCGAAAGATCCACCGGAGCATCGGGAGCGGATGATCGCTCGTCCGGCGAGCGGTCGTCCGATGGCTTTGCAGGTACGTCGTTATAGAGAAGCGCTACGGTTGTCTGACGAGGCATGAAACAATTACGAATTACAAATTACGAATTTGAAAATTTTTAACAGCATCGCCCACGATGCAGCATCGCCCACGATGCAGCATCGTCGGCGATTCTATTAGAATACAATGCAATGG
Source organism: Ignavibacteriota bacterium (assembly GCA_963776895.1). Classification (GTDB taxonomy): domain Bacteria; phylum Bacteroidota; class Ignavibacteria; order Palsa-1295; family Palsa-1295; genus PALSA-1295. The sequence continues at coordinate 449,055 of CAVZOL010000010.1, forward strand.
GTGTAATAGTTTGTAACGAGAATGGTGTTATTCTGTGACAGTGTTCTTTTAAAAACTGGGTTGCATGATTTTCTTTTGTAATTTTGCAACCATAACCAATCGTTTATTTTACGCATGTTACCATGAAAACTATTTTTTCTATCGCAGCAATCATTCCCGCCATGGCGCTCGCGGTTCCGAACTCGAATGCGCAACCGGCGCCTTCCCCGACGATGGATCGCACCATCACAGTTCTCGCAAGCGGCTCGGCGGGTGCCGTCGCGGATCGCGTAACGCTCGGCCTTACGGTATCGAGCGCCGACCCCACGGCGACCGGCCTTTTTGTAAAGCAGAACGATGTTGTTAAACATCTTGAAGAAGCCCTCGAAAAAGGCGGCATCGAAGTACAGGATATTACCGAGCAGCCATTCCATCTGATGCCTAATATGGAGTATGGGCAGAATGGAACGAAAATCATCGGTTACCGGATCGATACACCCATCGAAGTGGAGCTTGATAACGTGAAAGATCTGCCGCGCGTGATCGACCTGGCCACGCAAAGTGGCGCAAGCTCGATCAACGTGGGAGCGTTTGGGATTGCGCCCGGCCGTTCGCTGCATGAAGATGCCGTGAAGGACGCCATTGCCAATGCTCGTAAGGAAGCTGCTTCGATCGCGAAAGAAATGGGAAAAACCGTCGGCGATATTGTTTCCATTTCGGAAGCTGGAGATGAGACTGCTGCGCCCGCCGCCGCTAAAGGCGGTGAAGAGGAAGAAGAAGAGCGCGAAGGCGGACAGAAAAAAGCTAAAGCCGCTCAACAACAGCAATCCAACACACTTTCCGAAAAAATGGAACTTAAGGTGGTGTTCTCGGTGAAGTAAAGACGCGATTAGGAAGTTCTGATGAAGCAGTGCATCGAATTTCTTTTCTTAACTCTTCTTTACGCGACACCCGCGCTGGCGTCAGGGGATTCTCTGCTCGTTCGAGAACCAAAATCATGTGGCCCGCTCACCGTTCGGACGATCGATGCCGAGAGCGAGGTTCACCACGTCTATCTCACGCTCGAACAGGCGCTCGCCACCGGACGCGCTGTGATCCATGAAAACAACAGCCAGCAACTGTGGATCGAAAATCGCTCCGATACCGATCTCTTTCTTCAATCCTCCGATCTCATCAAAGGCGGACAGCAGGACCGGATGGTCGCGAACGATATGATCGTTCCCGCGCACGATACCTCGCATGATCTGAACGTCTATTGTATTGAGCATGGGCGATCGACTAAACGCGGCAGCGAACCGATCGAAACATTCAGCGCATCGCATTGGATGGCCCCGCTATCCCACATCCGCCTTGTGACACAGCACGGGCTTACCGAACAATTGCTGACGCCGCATGTTGGAGGACTCACCGCACCGGACACCGATCAGCTTAATCTGCTAAAGTCTATCGAATCGCTGCCACAGCCATTCGGCTACATTGACGCATCCCAGGATGCCGTTTGGAGCGATATTTCGAACGTACAGCGCGAACTAACTACAATATTGAAGGATAGCGTTACGCGCAACGCATCTCCTACGAGCCTTGAACTTACACTCGAAAACAATTCCCTCGCCGATCGAGAACACGCGGCAGAACGAAAATTTCAACGATCTCGCCAGCGATGACGACCGCGCCGTCGGTTTCGTCTATGCCATTAACGGACACATCACCGGTGCGGAGTGCTATGGAACGCATATATTATTTGCGGCGATGTGGCCGAAATTGCTGCGGAGCATTGCGGCAGAAGCAATTATCGATCCTGGCAAGTCGAATGAGTCCGGAAACACTCAACCTTCTGTTGAAGATGTTCAACAGTTCCTGGCTCATTCTTCAAATGGGAAATCTGCGCGGCAGCAAGTGAATGAGCGGACGCTCGTAGCAGCATCGAAATCTGACGAGGATTATTTATTCGAAACCTTCGATAGCAAATACAATGAAGGCAGCGTGCATTCAAGCTGGATCGCTAAATGATGTAGGAATGATTCGGAGATAGCAAGAATACAAAATAAAAAGTGGGAATCCTAATGAATTCCCCCCTCAAACCTATTTCAAAAGTATTCGCTTCTTTGGCCTTTAGAAATTAAGTATGATCTTCGGCGAGACCATGACGTAATCCTTGTATTCCCACGGATACGGATTGCGGCCAACAATCGTCGAGTACTTCGCTTCAATTTCGAGCCACGAAAAGAGCTTCACCCACGCATCCGAGAGCAGTGTGTTCGAATACTGAACGCTCAAGCCATATCCCTGACCCGACGCGCCGGTGTGAATGTAACCGATCTTAACTAACGGATCGAAGTAAGAGAGATTGCTGGTAAGCTCGAGATTAGAATTCGGATTGGTCGGATCGATCGGTGGCACACCAATGGTCGCGGGTTGAATGATATGCAAACCGCCTCCCACCCAGATGTACGCTCCGCGTAACGATTGATTCGGGAAGTTATAGGTCAGATACGCATGTGCAGAAAGCTTGAGGTAATACAGGCTGTCCTTCGCGCTCAGGATTCCCTGCCCTCCGGTTCCCGTGGCGTACGGATCCGTGCCATTCATAAGGCCATTAAGCGCAAACGCCGGGAAGCTTGTTACGCTCGGAGTGAAGGCATTACGGAACTCCACACCAAGCCCAAGTTTGCCCGATTGTTCCTGGAGCACGCCTAAATCCTGCTTGAGTTCAGCATCGAAGGCCATAGCGCCGACCAGCTTGCTCGAACGGATCTGCAAACCCTGTGAAATGGTAAATGGCGTAACGCCGGATTCACCCAATGGCCACTCGATGCCAAGACGCAAATCCGTCCCTGGCTGGTTCAAAATGCCATAGGTACCGATCGTCGCCGGAAGCCAGAACGGATAGCCGATGTAATCGTCACCAAGATTGATAGCGAAACCAAAGCCGGATTTGAATAGAATGTCGCCGCCGAACAACGAGGCATTCATAGCGACAAATTGTATTTTCTCCTGCTCGGGCGTGGTTGAGATAAGCGTGAACTCATAGCCCTGCCGCGAGTTAATTTCGTCATAAAGCGTACCGCCGAGCACACGCCGGATATTTGCCTCGCCATAAACTCCGATCTGCTCGATCACGATGCGGAGCAGCGCCATGTCGTCATCGCCCACCGGCGGTTTTTGCGTAACGGTTAGTTCCGCAACCGAATTGGGTGCGATCCGGTAGCCCTCTTTACGCAGGGCGGAGATCACACGCGAACGAATCGTCCGGTCCGTGATGATCCATTGAATAAGTTCGTTCTGCCGAGCCGTATCGATGGATTGAATAGAGCGAAGGATCGTTTCCAGCGTCTTGTTTTCCGCGCTCGCGATCTCGAAGGAATCTTTTGCGGTGAGCTGCGGGGATTGCGGCTGCTGCTCGCCTTGCTGGGCACGTGCTTCCTGCACAAAGCCAGCAGACATCGCCACGAGGGTCAGAAGCAGTCCTAAAAATTTCTTCATTGTAAGGTGCATTGAGATTTTCATAGTTCGGTGGCTTCTGTTTTTTAGAAATAAAAACGCGGGGTGATTTCAAAGAAGTAGGGCGGCTCATACGGTAGCGGATCGCGGACGAGCGGCGCCGTGTAACTTGCTTCGATCCGCAAGTGATCCGGAATGAGTTCGAGCCAGCCGCCGAACGTGAATAAGTGATCGTATTGGAAATCCAGTCCGAATTTATTCGAGCGATGGTTCACATAGTCGATCGCAACGTGCGGCGTGAACGGGGTCGATACGTTGGTCCTGCCATCGTATAAAAGATCCTGCACCGTCCCGCCGGAACCCTTTCCATATCCATAGGCTTCGCCCACGCTGTCGTTCGCAGGGATCCAGCTTAACCGTACCTCGTCAACGCCCACGCCGGCCGAGAACTGCACGAAGTTTGCAGGATCGAGCTGCACGATGAACGGAATGTATAACTGCCCGATGAACGCCGTGCGATAAAAGGTCTGCCCCGCTGGAACCGTGGTAAGCGTTCCACCGGTACCGCCGGTCGTGGCCGTTCCCGTTTGCGTGGAAACCGTGCCGGCCACGCCATTGTAAATGATGGAGGAATTCGATCCCGACGCAGGATAAAAGGAAAAATTGAATGCAACCGGCATATTAAACCCGCTGAAAAAGTCGATGCCTGCAAAATAGGCCGAGACCGTGCCTCCATAGAAGCCCGAAATCTCTCGCGGCTGGAACACCGCGCCGTTAATATTTCCCAAATCGAAATTCGGAAAATCGAAGCCGATCTTGAAATCGCTCTCGGTCCCGATCTGATTGCGCATGTTCAGCAGCAAGCTCGCTTCGCCACTCGACCAGAACGGAAGCCCAACCTCGGGATTACCGATCTCGAATTCAAGCTGGTTTTGCTGAGAAAGATTGACGGCGATATGATCGATCGAAAAATCGATCGTCTTTTCATAGCGGAATGCGCGGGAGTTAAGTTGCTCCTCGCTTAACATCGGAGTACCAGCGCCATTGGCGCCCGATTCGTCTGCCTCGGTCGGAATAACGGCGGCATTGGAATCGACCGGCTGTTCTTCCATCTCATCGGTCGTTGGAATTCCCAGCGCCATATCTTGCTCATCAATAATAGTACGCTTGGAATAAAATCCCGTGAACATTTCGTGAAACACATACCGCTCATCGGAACTCTTAATAAGCTGCACGCCGCGCGGTGCGATGTCGCCCGGCAACTCGACAAGATCGCCCTGCACCGCATTGATGTTATCCATCAGCGAAGGATTCTGCCGCATGGTGCGGATCACATCGCGGCCTTTGAATGCGACAGGGATTGACGCATTATTGTTCTTTCTTCTGCCGCCTCCAAAGAATGCATCTTCACTTCCTCCGCCACTCGTATCCACATTCACGCGTTTACCCATGAAGAGAATGTGAAAAGGCTGATACGGTACTTGCTCGTTATTCGTGGGAGCAACGAACACATACACATTATCGATGTCAAAGTTTTTTAGCTGTTTATCTCCATATTTTGCGGTATAGACCTTTTCAATTTGATTTAGGAGATCGGGATCGGTGATATGCCACGCCGTAACGTTCGTGAATTCGTAGGACGCGCCTTTATCATCCATGGAGCTCAACAAGCGGTACATTTTCTCATTGCGGAGCGTGACCGCTTTAAGCGAGTCATCGAGAGGGTCGGAGTGCTGAGCATGGACAGCCGCATAAGGAAAAAGAACCGAAAGCAACGGAAGCGCCATGCGTAGGAACTTCCTGGGAAAACGGGGGATCGTAAGTCTCATATATTAATTCAATACGCCAAAAAAAACTTGTTCGAAATCCTTAAGCCTCTCATCAAATCATTTGGTATGAGAGGCTTATGCTATTATCTATCTTTAACCACCAATTCCTCCACCTCCGGCGCCCCTGCGGCTTTTTTGCTGCACTTTAGGCATGACCGTAATTTGCACGGACTTCGTCTGTCCGGTCACAGGGTCCGTCATGGTTAAATTCACCGTCTGACCGTCCTTGCTCTTTATGGTCATTACTTTACTCGTTGGCTTTGCATCGAAATAATATTCGTTACCTTTACCCGGCTCTTTCTTTGCCGTCGTCTCAAAATATCCATCCGACTGGATGTCAAGGTGATCGGAGCCAACCTCCTTATATTGACTTCCATTCACCGGCACAAGTAGGTTATAGGCAGCTTTGATGCGAAGAGGTTCTCCAGCGGTCATCCCATCATTGTCCGCAACGGCAAGGAACGGCGGCGGTCCGATCTTAAACGACTGATCGTCGATAGGAACGAACTCCTTCATGAAGTTCGATTTGTAATACGCTTTTACTTCGAGCGTTTTACCTTCGTCCTTCATAAATTCCGGCTCGTACAAAATGGTAGGCTCATCTTTCGTAGCGATCTTTGTACCGTTCAAATAGAGTTCCGTACGGTACTGCCCGTTAAGGTTAGCGATCTTCTCGTCAGCCGTAAAAGTAATATTCGTGTATGGGGTTCCTTCATGCGTCTTGGGATTTGCCGGAAAATACGGAGCAGGATTTGCTTTCTCCATTTTCTTCACGCTGACGGTGAATTGCGTTGTCGCCTGATCTTTTTGCGCGCCATTACGATTGGCTTTACCGGCAAGTTTAACAGTATACGTCTGTCCGATCGCTGCGGCATCGGGTTTCCATGTCCAATAAAAATTCGAATCGATCTGAACAATGTCTCCGGGGCCGTCAACTTTCGTGATTTTTACTCCTTGCGGCCCGGTAATGGTGGCTCCCTCGATCTTGACAGGGTTTGGAAGATCCATTGTTGGGAAGGATGCAAAGTCTTGCTCTTGCGGGAAGATCTTAAGCTGATCGACCTCCTGCGGCGGCTTTACGTTGACCGTAAACTCGTTGGAACCTAAGTTGGCCGCGAAGTTTTCGTAGCCACCGTTCAGGAGGGAATCAATATAACCGCGCAGACCGATGTTTTCGGAAATACCATCTTTTACTTCTTTCAATTCTTTGACCGTAAGATGGACAGCTCCGATCTTTACGGTGTCGTCAGGCGAAGCGGTCTGCGTCACGCCTACAACTTGATTGGTCTTCGCATCGAATTGGAGCTTATACTCGCCCGCGCCATACATGGGCTTGAAGTTGTACTGAAAAATAATGTCGTTTTTCGAAGCCGAATCTCGCGAGCGGGGATACAGAACCGAATCCGCCGCAATATTGATCGGACTGCCCATCTCTGCATTGTTGCGGAGAATATGCAGTTCCAGATCTTTAACGGTATCGTGCTTCGGGTCGGCAAGACGAATGCGGACATTGAACATGCGCCCGTTCGCTTCGGTCTTATCGCCCAACACCATGCTTTGATCGGAGGTGGCGCTAACGGCCGTCGGGGAACCGCGCAGGGAATTAATGATCGTCTCGGCGATCAACTGAATGCGTTTCGTCTTGCGAAGAAGCTCCTCTTTCTCTTTCTTCAACGCATCTTCGGCATCGTCTCGCTCGACGATAATGATCAGCAGCTCCAGCAGAACCGCCAGATACAAAATAAAATAAACTTTTCCAGCTCCACCACCTTTAGACATTGCTTCTTATCCTCTCTTAGGTACTCGAGTACCTAACGATTAATGGTCATTCGCTTCTTACATGCACTTACGGCAGATATGGTTTTATCAGACGCTCGACCATCTTCGCAATGATGTCAAGCTCTACATTGACCGTATCGCCAATTTTTAAAAACTGGAACGTCGTATGATAGTAAGTATGAGGAATAATGGCAACCGTTAGGAGATTGCGTTCGATGGTTGCAACCGTCAGGCTGATGCCATCAAGCGCGATCGAGCCTTTCGGAATTACGTACCGAGCCATATCGGGGAAAATTTCGAAGCTGAATTCCCAGCTTCCGCCTACATCCTGGATATTCCGGATGACGGCAACACCATCGACATGTCCCTGCACAAGATGCCCGCCTAAGCGGGTTTCGAGCGTCGCGGCACGTTCGAGGTTCACCTTGATCTTATCCTCATTCCCAGCTATCAATGAACTAAGTGTCGTCTTCCCAAGAGTTTCCTTTACTGCAGTGACCTCAAAATAGGGCGGTTGGACATCGGTTGCTGTAAGGCAAATTCCATTTATCGCAATGGAATCACCGATTTTCAACCCATTTTGATCGCTTTGTGCACTTTTGTAGCTCTTGGAAAAAACCCGATCTGCCTCAATTTTGAGACAGAGTGATGTTCCTTTATTGTTAAGTTCAACGATTGTGCCGAGTTCTTCGATGATGCCCGTAAACATGTTTTTATGGAATTATGAAGTTAGAATAAAAAAGTAAGAATTAAGAAGTAAGAGTTAAGAGTTAAGAAGCAAGAATTAAGAGTTAAGAACAAAGAGTAACTGTAAAAAACCGTATAATCCTGAAGTATCTTACATTATTCATTAAAACGGCTCATTCGATCTGTTACTTCTAACTCTTAATTCTTAATTCTTACTTCTTAATTTCTCATAAATGAACATTTTTCTTGCCGGAGCATCCGGGTATGTTGGTTCGAGGGTCTTAGCCGATCTTGTCAGCGCGGACCACCAGGTTACTGCGCTCGTTCATTCGGATCGTTCTTTGGAAGAAATCGCTCGTGCAAATCCAAACATAACAGTAGTTAAGGGTGATATATCGCGCCGGGAAGAGATGCTTCGCGCCGTACCGCTCGGAACCGAAGCCATCGTCTATCTCCCAGGCTTGCTGCGGGAATTCCCGCGCAAGTCTATCACCTTTCAGTCGGTGCATGTCGAGGGTGTGCGAAATGTGCTTGCGGCAGCCATACAAGCCGGAGCGACGCGTTGGATTCAAATGTCGGCGCTCGGCGTGAAACAGAACGCATCGACCGAATACTACCGTACCAAATGGGAAGCCGAAGCGCTCGTCCGTGCAAGTAGCCTCGGTTGGAGAATACTTCGCCCATCGCTCATTTTCGATGACCGCCCGCGCCGCGAGCATAATTTCGTGGATGAGATCGCGAAGGCCATTCGCATGGCGCCGTTCGTACCCATTCTTGGGAACGGCACCTTTCTGTTCCAGCCGGTCTCGGTCGATGATGTTTCGCAAACCATCGTGCAGTCGCTCACCAAGCCGGAAACTATTGGAAACATCTATGAGATCGGCGGACCGGAAACACTAAGTTACCGCGAGCTTGTATCGGCCATCGCACATGCGATGGGATCGAAAAAGCCAGAGATAAAAATCCCGTTGTGGCTTATGACGTCCCTTGCGCGTCTTTTTAGTCCTTTTAGCTGGTTCCCAATCACAGCAGATCAGATCGCCATGCTCAGGAATGGGAATTATGTCCACGATCTGAAGGAAAACCATCGGTGGCGCGCAGCCTTCGATCTTCCGATGAAACGGTTTTCGGACAGCGTGAAGCAAGCGCTTCGCTGAACAATGCCTATCTCTATTTCACAAAAATCAATGTTTTGCGCGAGGGATCGATGATGATGCCGCTGAACGTGCGAAGCACATCCGTCCCAAGCGCGCCCATAACGGGATAGAGGAAGTCATGATAAATGGGCGGCATCGGCTCTACCCAGCGGTGCGAGCCATGGCCGATAAGATCGACGGCATGTCCAAACCTATCGTGGGTGATAAACGCATTAAGAACAATTCCCACCGGGCGATGGCCTCCGGCGAGCGAATCGTCCAGATGTTTCTTGTCCGTTAACTTACGAGTCATAGAATCGAGCGAAGGGCGAAAGATTTCCGATCGTGGATCCTGGAATGCGAGAATTGACATGACCGTCCGGGAGCGGCGGGGCGTGAACATCGAGCCAGACGGTTGGAGTATTGCAGTGGCAATAGGTGATCCCTTCATCGTCTATTAGGGGCAGTTGAATAACGTTTGTATCGTCGTCGGCGATGGAATCATTCGCATACAACGAGTAAAAAGTAAGCCGGTTGTTCTTGAAATCGAAGGCGGTGATATACTTTTGGATCAGCCCCCATCCGATCGTGCCGAGAAACGTAGAATCCAACGCAAAGAGCTTCTCGTTGGAATGCCCCGGCGTTAGATCGGCGTGAATAACGTGCCCATCGGGCAGATAGAACACAAACGGCGTCTTTTGAAAGAATGAAAGTGCAGTATCCGGCGCAAGGAAGAGACCATCGGTAGAAATATTTAGATCGAGAAGATACGTGTGGTCATTGAGGGATGTATCGCCCAGCCCATTATCTTCTTTCGACGGCAGATGAATGAGCGTGTAACCACCCGCCGGCCCGGGAAAATCGAGCTTCGCCGTTCCGATCGGATGCGCATTCCGAAAATAATAATCTACAGGGGAGTGGATAACGGATAGTGAAGAGTGGGTAGTATCCGTCTGCGCGTATATAATTCCCTCCATACAAACGATGATGGTAAAAGCTGCTATCCACTTTCCACTATCCACTATCCACTCTATAACTTTAATCATTTTCCTGCAAGTCCACCAAACGCGAATAAATAAAAGCTCCATTTTGAAGGGTAACGAAATAAATGCCGCTCATAAGCGCGGTACCGTTGGCGGAAATCGGGTTCCACCAGCCGGTATAGATCCCAACGGGAAGCGTCGAATCCGAAAACTCCGCAATAGGATCGCCGAGCGCATTCTGAATGAGGAGTTCCGCCCCGTCCGCGCTGTCCACCAAAGCGAATTGGATGCACAGTCCCGTATCGCCGGAGGCCAGCGTAAAGGGATTCGGAAAAACAGGATACAGCGAGTCCGTAAGAGGCCGCAATTGCTTGTACGAAAACTCGAGCGTAATGGGACTGGTCTGCACCGGTTCCGTCGAGCATCCCATCAAAGCAACGAGCACTATAATTAGAGCTATATTTCGCATGATCAAAATCCAAAACGATACGAAGCAGAAAGCGATATTCCACCGATATTTCCAAGCCCCCCATCATCGACCGGACTTGCAAAATACGTCGCATAATGAACGATCGCCTCAATGGAAGTGGTACGAGTCAATGGATACATCAAGCCAAGATCTAAGCCGAGCCCGATATTGAAATAGTCCCGTTGTGCTGTTGCCGCACCGGTGGACGTCCCATCCGGCGAAACAACGTAGGGACCTGTCACGCTTGCATCGGCCAGCAACCCTTCGATGCCACCAAAGATTCGAAATTCATGCTGCATCGTGGGCGAAGAACTCTCATGTTGAAAAAAATACCGGACGCCTGGTTCGATCGACGTGACTTCCATCGACATGCCCGTTACAAAATTCGCCACTCTTCGCTCGTAACGAACGGTGAACGGAACGAAAACATCGCGACCGACCGGAAACAAGAGTCCCCCGCTCAGTTCGATGGGAAGTCCGATGAAGTTATTAGAAAAATTCTCGCTGTTGCTTTTCTCACCCGGAATAAATGCGCCGATAGAGGCAAAAATATAGGTAGCATCGTCGGCGATGCGGTTCGAATCCGCATACGCCCCACTGCTCGGCTGCGCCGGCGTTGGAGCTGGTTTGGGCGGGACGAACGGATGGCTTGGTTGAGCGAAGGAAACGGATACCATCGCTACAACCATCAGAAATGCCCAAAGTAAAGTCATCGCTGTAAGACCTTTTAAAGGACTTACTCGAGAGGTAGGAATAAATAACGACGCTCGCAATAGAATACTTTATGAATCGGCGCCGTTTCACAGGAATAATGGCGTCGCATAAGTAATAACACTTGATTGCCTGCTCGGTTTCATGCAACTCCATTCCTCACTGATAACGACAAAAATAACCCGCGCAAGAAATTTGCTTGTGCGGGATAATTCTTATTTTGTCGAAGATTAATTTTTAGTGCTCGACGGTGAATTTCACAGTCTGTTGTATTCCTTCGGTTTGAAGATCGGCATAGTAGATACCGCTCGCTAACTTCGAGCAATCGAATTGCAGGCAGAGGCCAAGCTCCGCATCGGGCGTTGCATTGTAGAGTGTTGCTATCGATGACCCTGTTTGGTTTACAATAGTGACAACGACCGGAATCCCACCAGGTAAATCCTCCACGCACACTTTTACCGTGCCCGAAGTGGGATTTGGATGCACGGAAACTTGAAGGCTCGAGGTATCGGGAGCATGTCCATCCAGAATCTTTCCAGCACCACCACCGATTGACTCAGTATCTACCATCGCCAAAAGATCCCGAGCAACTCTTAACATATAGGAAGACCTTGAGGTATCGAAAGATGTATCGTAGGTAGTGTCATAAGCTGACAAGAGATATTGAAGTGACCATAAAGCGTAAATGGAATCAGAATACGAGCTATAATTCGATACAACGAGGGTGTATGATGCAATTGCCGAGTCTACATTACCTAAGAGCTCGTTAACTTCGCCCTTAAGCATTAGAACAGTGCTTGCCAGAGCAGGTGGAGTGGTAGTATCTGCGAGCACCGTACGATAATCGTTCAATACGCGGGGGAGATAGGCTTGAAAAGAATCAATAAGAGTAGCGGCCATGAGTTCATCACGTGCCTTTGTTTGCCGAGTATTCACATCCATTGTGTCTGTGAGGAGCATAGAGGAGGCATTCCAGAAATATGATCTAACATCAGGACCGGAGGAATCCGCTGATGCCCATGCCGCCGTGCTCGGATATGCATCAGTCACGGCTACCATATCAATAGGTGTGCAAGGAGTCATATCGTTAACATCGATACAGATGTTGGTTGCAGTCTCCGCGGAACAAATCGTACCGGGAATGAAAGTCGTTTTCATCCCGCCGATTGTCATTGTGTCGCATGTCAATCCAGGAATCACCAACTTGTTATTATCGACCGCCAGAATATACTGCGGTGGCCCAGCCGGTCCTGCTATCTGAAAACTCGCCGTGGGGTTCAGAGTATTGAAGCCGCAGCTCACGTCAAACAATCCATGGTTTAGGTCGTTTGTGAAAGGCTCTTTTAAGGTGCTAAGATCGACGCTGGTTTGCGCGCCGAATGGTATGCACGTAAAAATGTTCCTCCCATACAAGAGAGGGCTTCCGATGCCGACATTCTTGTCCGAGAGGCGGATCGTATTGCCAGTTCCATAGGAAAAAGCGCCGAACCACGACCAGCCACTTATTCCGTTCCCGACTAAGTCATACTCGCCACCACTCTGAGCCGTAACTGCCCACTCACCAAACCCCTCTGTAGCAGAGAATGTATTGAAATAAAGGTAGCCACGCAGATCCGATGTTCCGGATAATCCACGCACGAAATTTGTAATCCCATTATTGCAGAAATTTCCCGTTGACCCTGTTTCATAGATGCCATTATAAACAGGACCGTAGTTATGAGCTGAATCCTGACCGAATAAGTTACCTTCGTACAATGCTTGTTTCGTGCAGTTCATGACGTATGTACCACACATTAGGTCATACAGATAGGACTCGTCAATGACAAACGAGAGCTGGTTTTGTACCCAAATCCCAGAGTAAATGAGTCCAGAGCTACCCCCCGGAGGACCAGCTTCGTCGAAGAAGCGGCAAGCGGAAAAGCCTGCATTGAGAAGATACGAGTTTGATGCGGCATAATTTATCGAGGTGTTGAGAATACTCACCAATGGATAGCTCGCCGCATAGGGAGGTAAGGAGAGAGCAGGAGCGCCTAAAGGTGTGAAGTTGCGATTAGCGGAAAAATAATCAGCCAAAAATGCGGTCTTTGGAGCATCCACAATTTTGATGAGAACGTCGCTATCATCGGTCGAACACATTTGGATATCGGATAACGCGAGAGTTTCCAGTGAAGAGGTGTTCCCTTTAACGATAATGCCAGCGAGTTGATCAACCTGCCCACATACAGAGACTCCGCCGGTAAGAGTGGCCCTTGCATCACTGGGCATGAAAGCTTGTCCTAGATGAAGATGCCCTAAACAGGTATTATACACTGCCTCATTAAGAGTGAGCCGACCACCAGGAAGCCCGCTGCCGCCTGGAAGAACGGTGATCGTCCCGCCTGGATACACCGTAAATTTATTAAGTTGCAGGGTTGCTCCTGCATCGATAATAACCTGACCGCCGTCGTCCACAAGCAACTGCGTGAGAATGCTCGCAGGGAGCAGTCCGGAAATTTCCAGCGTCGCACCGCTCTGAACCTCGACTGGATTTGCATCATCACCACTCGAACTTGCAATGGTCGAACTTGCCTCCATAGTGACGTAGCTGCCACTCTGAATCGTTAGCCCGTAGCTTCCTTCCATTTCAATCTCTCCACCTGGTTGAATTGTTACATTCCCGCCATCGATGATAAAGTTACCCTGCTGTTGAAGCTGAACAACACCATAAACTTCACACGTTTGGTCAGTCGAAACCGTTATGTTGCTATATGGATCGTCCTCCGCATAAATAATCAGGTCATCTACCTTCGTTGTGGCACCTGTAATTTCGACATCCTGTAAGTAGCCGGTGATGAGAATTTTTCCATTGCTTGTTGAGGTAATTTCGTTAGCTGCTAAACCGTCGCCTTTCACGATCCCGTCTATTGCAAGAATATCCTTGTCTCCAGAAGTAGGATCGTCACCAACAGTAAGAACGGTTGGGCTGCCATCTGTGCTGTTTATCTCTGTCATTCCTTGATTAAAATGTGGCCATGCTGGTGTTTGGTTTGGGATGATATTCCCGCCGGCAATGAGTGTAAGAGAATCCATTTTCTTCCAAGCACCGAAGTGCATGAGAAACGCCCCATTCTCGTTTTCAGCACCAGTCGTAAAACCTAAGTGAGAAGTAGATGAAGTATATTCGAAATTTCCGATTACGGGTATAGTATTTGCAACCGCACGATAGGCATTCACGCGCCCGAAACCATTTCTCTGTGCCCAAGAACGGTTTAAGTTCCGAGTGATGCCATCTGACATCTGAACAACATCCTTTGCGGTGAACGTTGGATCTGTTACCGGTGTATAATAATCATAATGCCACGATTGACCGGCGTATCTTGTGTCAAACCCTCCTTCCGTATATACTGGATCGCTTGTATTCGATGGATAGCCCGTTGCCATTGGGGAGACTGGCCGGTTCAAATCAGTTATCTTATCCGCCGTAAAAGTGAGGATAGTATGGGCCATTGTTTGAACATCAGAGCCTTGAACCGGCAAGCCGGTAGTTGTATCGAGTTTCACACCCAGCCAGCGGTTTACGGATTTCATTAGTCCGACGACGGAAGCCACCTCAGGAACTGAAAGGGAGGTGCCGCTTTCAATATGATATCCGTCAGTACATCCGTCTAAAGCCGGTTTAGCAGCCATTTCATTCCCTGGAGCTATAATGTCCATAAATGCAGCCGCTTTCAATCCTGCGCGTGTGGTTGGATCCGTTGTCTGATCGAACTTCTCTTGTCCTTCCGGCCACGTCCAACCCTCCATAAATCTTTCTGGACCTCTTTCGATGCTACTATGACCTGTTGGCCCACCGGTTGGAGGGCAAATGTTCGCCGAATCATCAATACCATCCGTCGTTCCACCTACAGTGATAGCAGGAACATCTTGTGCTGGATTTGTAGTTGCTGGAATTAATGTAGTATTTAGAATGCCTCCGGTTCCATAGTAACTATCGGTCCATGGCCATAACTCTCCATCATAAGCCGTACCAAAGCCCGGTAATCCCTGCATCCAGTTCCCGGTTGCCCAGAGAACAACAGTTCCATGATTGATCATAAAATCATAATCGAACGGTGCAGGGCTGGCGACGTAAATAACGTCGGCAAATGTTTGAGTTGCCTGGAGAGTCCCATAATTAGCTCCTCCAACATCAATGTCCTGATACCGATCATAAGTGTTTATACCAATTCCCTTGCAATTCGGTGCGACGCCGACCATTGGATACCCGTTATTGATACCTGCTATGGCCTGCGACATGCAGTCCATGCCATGGTCTCCTTGTAGTGGCTGGCTCGAAATATGTTGAACAGACGTTGCTGGATTGATTTGAACAAAATTGCTCATTTCTTCGTCCGATATCGGGCAATTCCATTCATCACCATCGAGAATATAAACGTATGGTGCCGTATTTCTTCCCTCTGTAATTTCCCACGCCATGGGGCAATGCATTTTGTACCATCCCCATTGCCAACCGAGTTGATGGAAATCGTCCCGCCACCAATGGTTGGCATCAGTCATTATGTCCCATTCGTGAGTACCTGGTCGAACACACAAATCGTTCGGGATTACGCAATTCGCTTGCGGTTTATTAAAATAAATATCGCAAAAGGGAACTGTTTTTAAATCTTTCAGTGCCGAATCGACATCGACGAAGGTATTGAAACTTAACAAAAACTCGTTGCACGTCCCGGCTGAAGTATCTCCCACGGCTGGGTACTTTTTTCGTAATGTGATAGTTCCGTATTTACTTTGGACGTAACTAAGCGTGCTGTGGATCGAATGAAATGCTGTATCGAGCGCACCGATGTTGACGGTGAGAACTGAATCAGCAGCGACCGAATCGAGGTGAATGACATTGTATTCGAAAGCCACCAGAAAGTATCCGGTCGCAAAAATATGCCCGAGCGTCGGAGAACCCGTCGTAGTATCCACACGGACCGAATCCGGATTGATAAATATAGGTCCATACGCCACCTGATAGAGCGGATATGTAGAAGGTTGCGCCTTTAGTTGAGAACCAAACAAAACCAATAATAACACGAAAACAAACGAATGGAAACGAAACATGTTGCCTCCTGATGTGGAAAGTGTATAAGTTATTTAATAATTTTAAAACTTTGATTTACTTCGCCATCCACTCGGAGAAAATAAAATCCCGATGCCAAATTGCTCATGTCAATATAACTCCCAGGTGCAAGTCGGCCCGAAGAAAGTATTTGTCCTAAAGCATCATATATCGTGTAATCGGCAGGGCGAGTAATTCCGTTGATCGTTAACTCGGAACGATCTAAAAAAAACACCTTATAAGGTTCCGCTGGCGTTTCCGGCTGGACATAGATAACGCCATTGTATGTGGGAATATCGTAGCCGATATCGCCTAAAACAGAGGCTGCACCAACGGGGAAGTCGTTCCCAATATGATGTTCAAAAGAATCTACGGAAACATAATTCCCTAATAATAGAGTAAAATCATTATAGGATGGGGCAGATGAATCACCGTCCGAGGGATGTGTTTTAATAAACCAGACCCCACCATACATTGAGGCCAAAGTGTCACAAAGGCTCCTGAACTGGGGATATGCAGTGTCCACCTGAGTCCAAGGTACAATGAGGGTACTATCTGGACTAACAGCACTGAGTATGATAACTGCATACTTGAAAAAAAGCTCGTATCGCTTCGAGTACTGGACTGAATCAGGAATTAAGGGATAACTGCCCCACTGTTCACACGTATCGACCATAACGCTATCTGGGTTCCACCAATAATTTCCACGTTGTGACGTATCTGGATCGTTTAATCCCCAAAGAGTAAGACATGAATCCACCCCCTGCGCCCCGGCGCGGCCCGTCGTGGCGAGAAGTAGTAAAACCGCGAGAATGGCTTTTTTCATAGCTAAAAACCCTCAAATCCAAGAAATAAAGCTAAAGCACATTTAATGAACACCCCAAAGTTCAATTAGTTGCAGGGAAATCAAAAAATAATTTCACGCTTCTTCATGATCGTGAATTTTATCGAGATCGATCTCGGTCATGCCGTCTGCACCAATGTGGATGATGCCTTTGAACTTGCGTCCAAACAGGACCTCCTGGCTCTTGTACGAAGTACGCGCATGGACATTTTGCGAGAACGCATCGTCGAATGCCTTGAGGAGTATGAGAAATTCCGCGTCCGATTCATCCAATTGCTGTTTGGTCACGCCGAACAGAGGGCTGTGCTCGGTAATCGGATGCACGACCGTCCAACTGAGATAAAAAAGAGTTACCGTCTGGCGTTCGAGTTCCAGCGTGTAAAACTTTCGAGTGCGCTCGCCGTTAGGCATGCGTTCCAGGCGGCTAAGCGTCACCGTAGCGCCAACATCGATCAGTTGATTCGTGCGCTTGTTGGCCGAGCGAAACATGAACGCCGTTTTATCCTGATACGGCGCAATCAGGCCATTACTGCTGAAAATAATTTTCGCTACCGGACGCGAAAATCGGCCATACAGCAAACCCGTAGCAAACGCGAACGATAACAAACCCGCCAACGCCTCCAGCGACGCCGTGATATTCGCTCCGGTTCCCACCGGAGCAACGCGCCCGAAGCCAACGGTCGTGAACGTTTGGGTGCTGAAAAAAAACGTTTGGAGATAGCGCTCCATCATCGAGTGGCCATCGATGCCCGCGAGGCCATCCGTCCCGATCAATAGGTAGATCGAGCCAAAGAATGCGTTGATCGCAACATACCCCATGAGCAGGATCAGATTGAATTTCCACCACGGGATCGAGATCAGATAGTGGTAGCCGCTGAACCATTCGAAAAATGGAAGCCCTCTGCGACGGATGTTAAAGGAGCCATCGCGGTTAAGCAACCGCAACCGCGATTCGGCCGCTTTTGCGCCGATGCCGAGGTCTTCAAAGTGCTGTTTTGCCATGCTTCTCAGCACAACAGAATGGCAGGGTCAAGCCGTTCGCCCTCGTTTTTGAGCTAATTTCGCACTTTTTAAACGCGCACGCATTTGTGCTTCATGAACTCGCTCTGACTTTTCATGAACTTATGCAGAGTTCCGCGAAATTAAAGAAATTATAATTTTTCTTTTCGGTACTCTTCCGGTTCAAGTAGGAGACTCGGCTTCAAGCCAAGAGCTTTTGCGATTTTTTCTAGACTGGTTGTAGTCGGTGCTTTTTGTGCTCTTTCAATATCGCCGATTTCGCACTCCTTGCATAAAAAGATCGTATATTTGTTTCTAACTTTTCCTGTCGCTTGATTTTTTGATTTAATCCTAAAAATGCCCAAACACTTTAGTTTGCCAGCCCCATGCACAGCGTCGTCCCATTCATTGGTAAGGATGCTCTGGAGAAAAATGAAGGACTAAAAAACCGTATCCAGTACATTATCGAGGAAATCTTCGGCCACGAACTTAGATTTGTGGACGCGGGGTCTGTCTTTACTCTGCATCGAGCCGATCCTCTTGAAATTTTCGTTCCTTTCACGGTCGCGATTGAGGGAGCTGTCAGTCCACAGTTCAGAGATGATGTATTTGGCCCGATCCAAAAACTTTTTCCTACATCACTTCACATACAAGCTTCCGCCGAACAACTTCCCGGGATTCTGATGAATCGTGTTGAGGAACTATCGCTTGGGCATTTCCATGAAGCGCCAGAGACTGTTCACAAAGTAATTTCGTTGATTTACAAGCATCTTGCAGACGAAAAACACTCAGTTGAGAATATGGCCCAGGAGCTTGGGTTGAGTAAGTCTAACTTAAACCGTATATTCCACGATTGGAATGGGAAGGGTCCTAATTCGTTACGGCACACCATTCAGATGATAGAATCGAAGCGGCTGATCGTAAGTACCATGTTCCGAATAAAAATATTTCAGAAGCTGTAGGATACAGTTCCACCGATTCATTCGATCATGCCTTTCGGAAATTTTGGGGCATCACACCTTCACAGATGCGAGAAAAATCTCAGACACAACCACGATTAGATGATATTCTTCAAAGTATGAGCCAAATGAACAATCTTTTGAGCCAAATGAACAACATTTTGAGCCAAAATGACTAACCACCCCCGTCCCGATTGTTGCATTTTTGCATTGTAAATAACAGAGCTAACCGGCAAAAGCCGCGCGGCTCATTCACAATGTCGAAAGAGAGTTCAAAACACGTCATTGGAGGACGGGCAAAAGTCCGTCTATTTTTCATAATCATTTTT
The DNA here is from genome assembly GCA_963776895.1 of Ignavibacteriota bacterium. GTDB lineage: Bacteria > Bacteroidota > Ignavibacteria > Palsa-1295 > Palsa-1295 > PALSA-1295. The sequence goes on from CAVZOL010000010.1 coordinate 468,283, forward strand.
TTAACATACTTATGTGTACACGCAAATTTCGATACAGCACTTTAGTGTGCTGCGCGTTGCTACTCACCGCAAGGATGAGCCTGGCGCAGCAAACAACCAATTCAAACACGATCAGCTATCAGGGCGCAATTACAACAAATAGTGGCAGTCCGATAACCGGTGAACATCTCATCACAACTACGCTCTACTCGGATGCTAATGGCACAGTGCCCGTCTGGAGCGGGACGTACAAACAATCGATAACTGGAGGCGTTTTTTCTGTGCTGCTCGGTAGCGGAGGATATCCATTGCCCGCTGCTCAGGACTTCTCGAAGCCGCTTTGGATCGGCGTCAAAATCGACAGCGGAGAAGAGTTAAGGCCCCTGTCCCAGCTTACCGGGGCGCCTTTCGCCTTCTCGATTCCCGATAGTTCTGTCACCAAAGACAAGATGGGCACCGATTACGTCGGCTCGATTACGGTCAATGGACAACAGATAACCGGCAAAGGAACAACGCTTAATCTGGCGGACGGGCTGGGCATCGCTCTGCTCTACAACGATACGACGAACAGTCTCTCGCTCAACGCGATTAATGGAATTAACAACCCCTTGGCAGCAGTGGTGGGATGCACTCTTCCTTGGCAGACCACAGGGAACATCTCTGATTTGGACCTTACTAACCCGGCACAGTCATGTAGTAATATTTTCGGCTTTTCCGGTACCCCACCCGATGACATTTTGATGGAGAACAATGGTATCGTTCAAATGACGATGCTCGGTGTTTCCGGTGCTGGTAACGGCCTCATGTTCCCGTCATCACTAAATACGGGAGTCGGCGTAATTTGGCAGAACGCAAATACATACATCCACAGCTTCGGAGGAGTAACAAATTTTTTTGCGGGTAACCAAGCAGGTAATTTGTCAATGGCATCCACTGCTTGCTCCAGCGGTGGTGGGGTCACCAATACCTATAACACTGGGGTCGGTTACCAAGCGCTCACTTCACTTGCCGGAACTGACTGTTTCAATGCAGGAACAGAAAGCCAACCCGCATGGCAACCGGAAGGAGCAGAGAATACCGCTCTCGGCTCTCAAGCCTTGCAAAATCTTCAGACAGGATGGGAGAATACAGCCACCGGGTATCAGGCAATGCAATTCCACCAGTCCGGATATATGAATACAGCCTCCGGGTACTGGGCGCTCTGGAAGAACGTGGACGGATACTTAAACGCCGCCTTCGGTGCTTGTGCGCTTGAGAACAACTTGCACGGAAGTGGTAATACTGCTGTCGGCTGGGGGGCGATGTCAGATGGCGTAGGCACAGTATTAAACCCTTCATCATGGAATACCGCCAGCGGGGAGGATGCGCTGACTGGAAACACCGGAACCTTTAACTCCGCCTTCGGTGCGGGTGCACTCTCTGGAAGCGGAAGTAGTGTTACTGGATGGGAAAATAATGCCTTCGGCGCTGGAGCACTCGTCCATAACACATCCGGAGAGCGGAATACTGGTGTTGGTTGCTTTGCGCTGGATACCAACCAGACTGGAATTGAGAACACCGCCATTGGCTACATGTCGCTCTTTAACAACACCGTAGATGCAAATACAGCCGCTGGCGCATTTGCGCTCTATGGCAACACAACCGGATACGATAATACCGCCAGCGGCTTCAGTGCACTCTTTACCAACCAAACGGGAACTGATAATACCGCCAGCGGCTACGAGGCGCTTTACTGGGCGACGGGAAGTGATAATACCGCAGACGGCTCTCAGGCGCTCTATAGTAACACGAGTGGATACTTTAATACCGCCAGCGGCTTCCAGGTGCTCAACAGCAACACGACTGGAGAATCTAATACCGCCAGCGGCTTCCAGGCGCTAACCCTCAACTCAATGGGATATGAAAATACTGCCATCGGGGCATGGGCGCTCTTGTATAATATGATAGGAAATGATAATACCGCCAGCGGCGAATCGGCGCTCCAGGGCACAACCGGAAGTAATAATACTGCGTTCGGTGCATATTCAGGGCAGTCGAACACGACAGGCTCAACCAATACGTTCGTTGGTTATTACGCCGATGCCGGCTCCGCCGCGCTGACGGACGCGACCGCGATCGGCTCCAATGCGGTGGTCGCTCAGAGCAATACGATTCAACTTGGCGACGCTAATGTGCAAGCTGTCATTGTTCCGGTTGGAACAACAGCCCAGCGCCCTGCCAGCCCGATCATCGGGATGATCCGATTTAACACGACGCTTGGACAATTCGAAGGATGTGATGCAGCTGGACACTGGCACCAGTGGTGAGCAATTCGATTGAAACGCTGCTTATGGCCCCTCGTATTCTCGGGGCTTTATATTGCTTTCAAAATAATTTTCTGAGATTGCTCCATGTGTCAAACTATTTCGAAGAAAACTAACCATACCCGCTCTGCCACTGCTCGGACCCTTGCAAAACAGAAAAGCAAGCCGAATACATTTCAAAAATTCGAAGAAGCATGGTTGAAAAACGAGCCGTATCTGAAAATTGGTTTTCCAATTCTGGCTGCACTCGTTTCGCTCCTTGTTTATAGCACCACAGTTTCTTCCAACGGTTTCGCAAGCTTTTCCACTCGACGATTCCTGGATTCACCTAACGTTTGCCCACACGCTCGCTACTTCAGGCCGTTTTGCGTACGGCGTTTTGAATCATGCGACCTCTGGTTCAACATCCCCTCTCTTCACCTTTCTCGAAGCTGTTTTCTTTATTTTTATCAAAGATGAATTTGCAGTTGCCCTCATTCCGTTAGTCCTTGCTTATAGTGCTGCAGCGTGGCTCTTTTTTTCTCTTGCACGAAAGTTCACCAACGAACCGTGGCTACCGGCAGCTGGAACCTTGCTATTTCTCGCCATGCCCTCGCTTGCGGTTCTTCCAAGCTGGGGAATGGAAACGGCACTTGTGGTTGCGCTTCTTTTGTGGGCGTTGCTGGAATATCGCGAGGAACATTGGATTACAGCGGGTCTTGCGCTGAGTCTTGCCCTTTGGGCTAGACCTGATACCGTTGTTTTCGATTTAGCGCTTGGAATAGATTTCATTATAACCCGTAATCTATTTCCCTCCAAGCCAACTTATAAAGCGATTTTCGCATTCGTTGTATTGGCCTGTGCTTACTTGATTTTCAATTATGCATTATCTGGTACTCCGTTGCCAAACACTTTCTATGCGAAGCTTGCCTATTATAATGGGAGTTCCACAAATTTTTGGCCGCCACTTTGGTCGTTAATCACCGGCAATGGAAGAATAATTGCCTTTATCCTTGCGTTAGTGGGCACCATCGGAATGCTCATGGAAAAAAAGCGGGGCAACATTGCCCTTCTTCTTTATCCGATTGGAATGATCGCGCTTTATCGCTGGAAACTTCCGATGCTTTTTCAGAACGGGCGCTATCTCGTTCCAATTCTTCCGTTTGTGCTATTACTTTCGGTGATTGGGGCTAAACAGCTTGCTCGCTGGCTCACAAAGAATCAATCGTTCACTTCTAGCTTGATAATGCTCATGCTCGGCGCTGCTATAGTCGGTGAATTGACCGGCTTCGGTTCCGAATTGGACACGCTTACCTTTGAAGATGCTTATATTCATAAACTACAAGTTACCACAGCGGAATGGTGTGCAAAACACCTGCCTGAGAATGCGGTCATAACAACGCATGATATTGGGGCCTTTGGGTTTTATTCAGGTAGAAGGATCGTCGATCTGGTAGGTTTGGCCGATCCGGGAATGATTCCTTATTTGCATGAATCCGGCGCAATTCAGGCGCTACGAAAACGCGGTGTAACATACGCAGCGTTACTCGACAATTGGTATGAGATACCCAATGAAAATACGGTATTCGTTAACGCTCCTCCGGAAAGTGAGACCATGCGCGTATATAATCTAACCGATTCGTCACGCTTTACAGGCTCGAACGTGCTTGCGATTCATAAATACCTTTATCAGGTGATGGAAGGTGCGGCTGATCCCAGCAGTTTCGATGAGGCAATGAAGGAGTCCCTGATGTATGAACCGAATAATGCGCTCACCTATATCTTAGGTGGCGAGGTTCTGATGAAATTAAGGAAGCAAGCTGCGGCAAATTCAGACTTCGTCAAAGCCTTGATGCTGTTTTCCAAATTCCACGCGCGCGCGGCAGGATTTCGTAAGCGATGGGCATTAGAAGGCGAAGTTTGTAAAGGAATAATCCTTATTTAAGAATAGCAAATGTCTGGCTCAACGTGCCATTCTGGGTCGTAAGCACGCATTCATACGCGCCGTTCGGCAAGCCGGAAAGATCGAGCGGTATCTCGTGGTTCCCGGAACCCTCCCATTCGGCAGTCAGCACCGTGCGGACTTCCCTGCCCACCATATCGTACAGCGCAAGTGTAACCGGCTGGCTTTGACCCAGTGAGAAAATGGCAGATAACGACCCAGGCATCGCCGGCGATGCTCCCGTTCCGGATTCGATCGCCAATGTATTGCCTGCCACGGATGACGACGCAACTTGATCGATGACGGAAGTATCTATGACGCCGATCACGCCGAAACTCGACACATCTTTATACGCCCGGTAGGAGACATTATCGTTCCCCATTGCCATTTCGTACACCGTCGTATTATCGGGCCGGATCTCCGTCATGGAGAGAGAATCGTTATCGCCCCCATCATATAAAGGTGTTGCCGTTTGGGAGCCGCTCGACAATCCCAATTGCATCGGAAAACGTCTCCGGCGAGTGATGATACTGCCATACAAGGTGGCCGTCATGTTGCCGTGGTGTCGAGCGTATATTCCAGCGCGCGGGTATTATGTATCACCGTGCCATTGCCGCCGATGACGTATCGTAATTGGCGTTGTCGAAGACCGTCAGATCGCCGCCGGAATCCAGCGGGCGTCATGTTGAAACGAAAACCACACCGAATCTCCCAAATCGTAAATTGATTATGCGCGCCGCCCAAACGCCAGATAAAATCGCCGGTCACTCCATCGATCTGCGAAATTTCGCATAAATGACGGTTCGAGAGAAGGATATTGCCGGAGGAATCGAAATCAAGCGAATTAGCATGCTCAAAGTCGATGGATGGCAGTCAGATCCTCGTATTTGGAATCGGTGAATGTATAATGATCGATGCCGCGCCATTGGAAGATGAGATTGTGATCCGGATCGAAGGTTTGAATGACATCGCCAGTCACCACGGCCGAATCGAACCCTCCGGGAACATATTGAGCCATATCCACATAGCTCGACGAAAGGCCGAGCAGGGCATAGCTGCCATCGGGGAACACGCGGAGTTCATGCTGATCCGTAGGATAATTCACGGCAACGAACGTGTCGATAATATTCCATGCGGAGTCTAAACCATAGAATTGGTTGTAATCGGCGTCTAAATAGGTGAACATACCGTTCGGCTGCGGTTTGAAATCCCGCGAGGAGGAACCCGGCAGTTCTTCAGCCCTCGCAATAACGCCATTTTGATCGGTAGTGAAATTAAAACATTGATTCGGCAAACCAACGAATCCGAAATTATCGAAATAAATGGTACCGGCCGTTGGGGTGTCGTCCACCGTGATCGTCATCTCCGGGAGTGAGTCATTTCCGGGTATTGAAGAATCGGGCGAACCCAAAGTAACCGGCGAACCCTCGTTAAGCACCCATGCAGGAATCGGCGGAGCGGGACGAATAAGGGTTGTGAAATGGATCGAATCGGCGATTTCTCTGCCACCTAAAAGAGTAGCAGTCAAGACAAACTGAACCTCTTCGCCATAAGAGAATGGTGTGACCGCATGAAAAATAGCCATCATGCGATCGCGGCTGAGATGCACTTTAAGAGGGTGCGCGCCCGATAGAGAGCCGATCGCAACGAAACTCTGCTTCGCAAGAGCAGCAGCGTCATACGCGCCGATGGCACGAATGCCAATATCGGTGCCGACCGGCACGTCGCGGGAGCCGGTGAGCGGGTATTGATGCACGATCCCGGGTGGCCGGGTATAGACAATGCCAGGCTGGGATGCGAATCCCGTTGAAAAGATCAATTAAAAATAGAAAAATGCAACACGCGGTTGCACGAACGGCCAGACCGAGCTTCATGATTGGATTCTATTGTATTGACGACCACTGCGAAGTGCACCGGTTACATGCCGACTAAATCAGCAACGATGCCTTCGAACGGAAAGAGCAAAAAGAAGCAAAGGAGCATGTTCGATGCGAACATGCGTTCGAGGTTTAACGCCGTTAAACGAGAATTATCACATTTTTTTGCAGAAATGTAAGAAAATTAATATTTCTTAGATTGAAAGACATAAACCGACATGTTACAGGGAAATTAGCATGAACAATTATTAATAAAGAGATAACGATTTATTGAAACAATACGGAACTCTGGGGGGGGGGGGGCGTTAGTTTGAGTGAGGGTAATTTTCTTTTTCTTAAACTCTTTTAATTCTTCAAAATCATGAATGGGAACTCTAATAACAATGGGAATGGTAACAAAGGGCAATCGACGATGCCCCAATCGTGGTTCGATCTTGTCGTCATGCCGCCGATGGATCCGCGCAGCATCATTTCAGCAGTGACGTTCGAAGCATCAGGCGGCGGACAACAAGCAGGAACATTTGCTCGAAGCTCCACTTGGCTCCATAGCGCGACGTGGATAAACCCACCACTTATCGTGAGCCAGTCAGGAGCGAATGTTACGTGTCCGAACGTTCAGGATTTCGCTTCGGTTGAAGAGGCGAATGTATGGAACGGACTACATCTCATGACGGCACAAAACAATCAGCTTCCGCTTTCTGTGCAGAAAATTATGTTCCTGAAATCGGGGACGGCATTCGTTAATAATATTTTTCTCAATTGGTCAGCTGGCGTTACTTCAACGGACGTGCAACTCAGTTTTCGCGATAATGCTGCGACAAGCGGGGATTTCCAAAATGCCGGGTCAGGAACCGTTCCGGTCTTTGCATGGTCAGGACCTACCTTTGGTTCAACCGCAAGAAACCTGCAAGTAACTCTTCTCCGAACCGGACGTTTTCAAGTTGCGCTGCGCATTATCGATAACAGCGGAAACTACAGCATGTACGAGATGGATTGGATCGTGCTGCCATAAGGAGTCCATAATGGCTTCCGTTAATAACAGCAGTCCGGCGAGTGGGGGTGGGCTTTCTAACCTGCCGCCCATTAACCCGTTTTTCTCAGTTCCCGATCTCTCGCCGGACGGGGACTTTGAGGTGCTTGGTGTTAACGTACACCATACGTTGGTGCCACCCCAAACCGATTTCTTCGCTCTACCAGACTTGTCTTTTAATGACGCTTCCGGGGCGCTGGATGTTCCGGATGCACCCTCGATTTTCAACCCGAACAAAGGCGATCTTTTCTATGGGATCTTGCCAAATCCCATAGATGGGCATGATCAAGACTCTAAACCTTCATTTTTAGACACGACTCGGGTGGTTGAATGGTGATTCCTTTAGAACTTTCCAATTTGATAGTTCGGCAGGTGATGGGACAAAAGGAGGCGGAGCCGGTGACCCCTCAGGCGGGCCCGGAATAACTGATTCTGATGGTGATGCTACAGGAAGGTTTGGTGGCGACCCAAATCCCCCTGGCATGGGAGACAACGGAGGCCCTAGTAATTCCAAGCTTCCTTTTAATGATGGAGACTTCAAAGCAGGTGGCGGAGGTGATAACAGTGGGCTAAGTGATGGCGGTCTTGATTCGACACCTAATAAGATGGGTGATCAGGTAAATCATACCGATGCTGACAATAGCGCAGGCGCCGACCATTATGGGAAGTATTATGACGGCCCGAACTGGGATAAATCCGATAGTGACTTTGGTAGTTATGGGCCAGACGAGGTCTATGATCCTACTACAGGTACCTATCTAATATTGATGGCGCAGATATTGCTGTTGTAGCTCAGAAGGCGGATAGCGATGAAATCAATCCGATCAACGCTAGAACGGATCCATCCCCCACTGATACGGGCGATAGCATTCCGTTAATAGATGGCGACCATCTTTCTCATGCCGGAACGGACGCACTTCCCGGCAACACTACTGATTTTGGCGATACAGCCTCCTACTCTGCTGATCCTGATACAGATCAACCAAACGCCTCCAACAATTATCAAAGGCAAGATTCGGGCGGAGATCATATCGGTATTAATATTGATGCTGACTCTTTCAGTTGCGATTCATCAGCGCTGTATGCTCAATATCCACCACCCGCTGGGGGCCAAGCGCTAGCTGGTCTTTTGAAGGCGGCGATGGGTCTTTTGGAAGCGATTCCTGGAATTTTGGCCTTGCCATGGTTTGGTGAAGCCGAAGCAACAAATTTGTTTTTTATGGCTCAAAATATGTTAGGTAGTATTCTCGAAAAACTAGGAGCATCTGGCCCTTCTGCAATGATAATAGAAGACTTTTTAAATCAACACAAAATAGTTACAAATCCAGTAGATTTGTTAAATGCCGGACAAAGTGCAGCTTCTACTTTACAACCTGCTCTTACCAGTATTGAGAATCAAAACACATTGTCCTCATTAAAAGCCCTTGCTGCACATAATGGATGTCTCCCTGCGAGCTGCTTTACTAATTATGCTAGTATAATGGCTATGGACGGGACTCCTTTTAACATTTGTTCAGATGGTGCGGGCGGGACTGATACCGGGGATCGTCAGGGGGACCTGGTCGGAGGTGGCCCTGGTGGCGGGGTAGGACAAACGAGTTCCTCCACTCTGATTCCAGTGTCATCTTTGGCTATCCCAAATCTGATGCCTTTCGGGAATAGTAACAGCTTCTCGTTGAACCCATTCCCAAACACATCCTCAACTAACGCATTGGGACTTACTCCGAGAAAATCTTAAGCAATAAACTAAGAATGAAAAATACTTGGAATAAATTTCAGAAAATGATAGGTAACGAGGCCATTAATCCAAGCGAAAGCATCCATTTCGTTTACGGTTTCTTACTCGCTTTTGCTTTTCTTATTTCGATACAATGTACGCCAAAAGATGGATCACCAAAGAGTACGTCAAATCATGTACCATCACAGACTACCCCCAAAGACGGATCACCACAGACCAGCATCCTCACAAGTTTGCATGTAGGACTACCTTTAGATTCGGCTAAAATTTTGACTCAAGGTGCTGGATGGATTTGCGATACTTTTCCCCAAAAACCAGCTGGACCGTCATCGCTTTTATTTCTCAAAGTTCATATTCCGAACGTTGATATTCCATTTGAAGCGGTATTAAATTTCAAAGGCGGAAAGCTTTTCAGCTTTTTTTTAAATGAAGACTCAACTCTGGTTGTTGCCCCAAATCCCATTCCGGCACGCTCACTTGATAAATACAGAGATTTTGAATCCGTTTTAGAAACGATATTCGGACATCCGAGCCATACTGGAACTAATATTCATCCCATCATCTCAAACTGGTCTTCCAACTGACACTACATATGGGACAATGTGGATTACTCCATCAACGAAAGGAACTTCTACTCTTCAATATGACGAGTTATACGACCGCATTACCTTCGTTACGTTCGGGTATGGGACAATGAAATGATTCACATCATTATTCCTTGATGTTTTAATATGGATGTTTCAAAAATTGATGTTTATGACGATCTCCTTGACGAAGCATTAATCAACGAAGTGCTTAATATTGTCCGCCGTTATGGTTTCCGCTATGGCTGGAAGTCTAATAATCAGGTTACGTTTAGCCATTGGAATGTGGCGCTTTCGAGAACAGGCACTAATTCCGGAAATCGGAAGGATATACGCGGGGAATTGCCAGCGCCCGTTTTAAAACTGTGGGAATCATTCCAGCCTGCACTTCTCCCCAACACTCCGGTTCTTATCCGTACTTATTCGAATGGCTATACTTATGGCAATGATGGCTACATTCATCAGGATTCGCAAGCTCCCGAAGATATGTCGGCCATCATATACCTAAACAAAGAATGGAATGCAAATTTTGCCGGAGAAACAGCTCTTTTCGATTCAACCGGCGAAATCATTCGTTCCGTACTTCCTAAATGGCGCAGGCTTCTTATTTTCCCTGCGAATATGTATCATGTAGGTAGAGGTGTTTCGAGAATATGCCCGCATTTACGGAATGTTCTTGTATTCAAAGCACGTCCGCTGCAACCTGTGCAAGTAGATAATTCAAGAATAGCAATTGAAAAAACGCTTTTGGAAGCTGGAATCGAGAATACTCCTAATGAGGAAACAAAAACATTAGATCAGCTTCTAAAAAATTACGATAATCTCAAAAATTGGAATTGTCCTCACCCGGTTTGCTTTGCTGGAGCGTTACATGCTTTGTATTTTCCTAATGCTGCATTAAAGCAATCGTTTCCCGATCTAATTCGCCCACATATCTTAGAGCTTTTCGGAACCGAAGCCGATCGACTTGCAATGCTCTTCGCTACGGTCGATATACCCAAGCTTGTTTCCGATGGCGCGGCAGTAAATAAATTCGATGAATCGAGCGTAACCCTCCAAGATAACGACAAGCAATATTTAATGCTCTTCCAAACTGCCAATTTACTCGACAAAGCACCTCTCATCGATCCCAAAGCAAAAATGGAAGAGTTTTTGAATTCGGAAGCTGAAAGAAAAGCTGCGGAAGAGGGTTCGAAAGAATAAATTTTCGATTATTTTCAGAAAACGTTTGCATTCGTATAAAAAAGTGCGTATATTAGCATTTGCTTTGATGGGCACCCATATCAATTACGAATTACGAATTAAGAATGGTGGCTTGGATGTTCACTGACAATTTGGCATTAGGTTTCATTATGAACGAGTTCTTAGTGAAAGAGAATTATGAATACTTGTTGGAACAAATGGCGAAACCGGCTCAAAATCGAGGGTCGTTCCTGAATTATCGGGAACTCACAAGAAAGAAAAACGGCACCTATTTCATGGGGAAATGGGAATGCTGCCAACTTTCGATATTACCGGGAGTTCAGCACTTACTGGATCTTCAGCTTAATATCGAAGCCAGCTTCGACAAGCAGCGTCGGAGGGCTGATGAGTCCGCTGGCTTCGGGGGTGGTGCGTTCGTAGTGGTAGAACATTTCGACGGTGAGCTGCTGGCTCATGTTATAGCCGATGCGCGGCTCGATGGTCGTCTTGGTAAGTCCGCCATCGCTGATGCCTGTCGGAGTATTATAGATGGTCCAGAAATTATAATAACTGTTGGAAGTAATGGTTTCGCTGAGCGTAAAACTTGCGGTGAATTCATTCTTTAAATTCAGCTTTAAGAATGGAACCTTAAGCCCCTGCCGGGAATAGCGGGCGGTGATGCCGAACGTGGTCGAAAGCTGCTCGGTAATGCGCGTGGATGCGTAATCGGCAGCCCACTGCGTTTGCGTATCGTAATTCAGGCTGGTCGAAAGCTTCCCATTCCACAGCTTATCCCACCCAAGATCGAGCGCAATAAGCGGCCGGAACCCATAGACCACCGTTTGCATGGACGTGAGATCGATCGTATCGCCGGGGTCTTCCCTCCAGTTCTGGCGGTAGGTTCCGCTGTAGGCGTCTCGAATGCTGGCGTGATCGGCAAAGCTGAAGAGCGGGAATTTTTCGAGGCCATTCCAGGTGAACGAATAATTCAGGCGAGGCAAAAATTCCTGGATGGCGGCGCCAAAGATGGGAAGCGTCTCGAATCCCTGCATGAAGGCATCCTGTTCGATCTTGTTATGCGTGGCTGTCGAAAGCAGGAACCGCGCGGTATCTATTTGCTGGGCCTGCGTAAGCCCGGTGTAGCCCGCCGCGCTCAAGGCCGAGCCAACCATCTGGCCATACTTTGTGCCGACGTCGGCAATACCGCTCTGCAGCCATGAGATATTGAACAGCGGCGGAAGCGAAAAGAAGGTGCGCGAAATGTCGCCCGATTTCGCAGTGTAGAGCGTAGTTGGCTCGCCCTCGTCATTGATATTGAGCGCATCGCGCTCGTCGAAGCCAAAGGAAAGTTTCCAGTTGAGGCTGATCGAAGCGCCGTTCCAGAGCGGGCGGCTGGTCGTAAGCTCAAAATTATTGGTTTCATTGAATGCGTCGGTCACATCGACGTTCCCGCCGAACGGATCGGCAGCGCGAAGGCCGGGAACCACGGAATACCAGAGGAATGGGAATTTATCCTGCCAATGGAATAACAAACGCCCCGCCGGATCGGTGATAAGGCCCAACTGATAGGCGCGGGAAGGCCCGTCGAGCGCGTCCTCCGGCACAAAAATTCCCTTATCGAGGAAATTCGGAGATGCCCGATCCGTTGCCGGCCAGGGCGTTGTTCAGCGTGGAATTCGTCTGGATGAAATTGAATCGTGTTCCGTTCCAATCGAAGAGCGGCTTTTGGATCATCGTCTGCAAAATTTGCTTTAGCGTGACGTTCTCACTTTGTTGCGCAACCTCCGGCTGCTCGCCTTCGAAAAGAGGAGGAGCTTCCGGGGTCAGCGTTGTATCTACGGTATATTCGCGGTCGTTGATGCCTTCGGTGCCGATCCCTCGGCTGTGAATCATTCCCGTTGTGTCGATGGGCGGCGAGGGAGCCGTGACATGGCGCATCGTGTCGGTAATATAGGTCGAGTGGCCCAACGGATTGGGCCGGGATTGCGGGCGCATCTCTTCGCCGCGCTCCACTTGATTCATCAGTCCCTCGCCCGGCCCCTGGATCGACAATCGAGACGAATCCGCACCATGCTGCGGAAGTTCCTCCGGCGTGATGCCGAGCTGGCCGTGTTGCTCTCGCTCGTGCCCGCGTCCGCGCTGCGGCGGTTCTTCGCCAAGCGGCTTGCCAAAGAGCATAATGCCCAGGTCGCGCATATTAAATTCCAAACCGGTCGTGATCACATTATTCCAGGCGCCCTGCTTCGCATTTTGCAATCCGGACTGGGAGTTCAGCCATTTATACGTGACCTGATAATCGAACACCGGCTTGACCAATTTTTCGAGGCCGAACAATCCGGGAAGCCGCGGCGTCGTGCTCATGTGAACGCGCTGATTGGCGCTGAAATCCACGCCCAGATCCGCAAGCTGGCCATTCTTGAAGAAGACGTCGTTCATAATATCGTGGAAGCTCCGCTGGGTATAATAGACGCTGTCGTAATTATAGATCGGGTTCCCGTTCGCGTCGTAGGTCGTGGGCTGGTTCCAGGATGTGCTTGTTTCGAGCGGCGTGAGATTGCTCTGCACATCGAGCGTGTAGTTGAACTTCGGCGAAAGCATGCCTCCTTCGAAGGGCTGCCAGTCGAACTGCATCCCGCGCGTAGCCGTGAACACCCGGTTGACGATCGGCACGCGGGTGGCAAGCACATCAAGCGTATCCTGATAATTGCCGCTTCCATAGGGCGGCAAAGTCAGCGTAGAAAGCTGTTCGAGCGATTGGGTTTGGCTCCGCGTTGCCGAAATGGCAAACGAGACGTTGCTCGGAGTCAAATTAACCTTCCATTGGGAATACGGCCCGAGGATCGGGGTCGTCGTGCCCCACCATTTGAGCGGCTCCAATCCAAGCCCGGGCAATGGCGGGAGCGAATACCTTCCCGAAACCGTCCAGCCGAAGAGATAATTATATTGATATTCGGGAGAGCGCAAATACGATTGGGTGTAGCCAAAGCCAAAATCGAGCCGGTTAATGAGCGCCGGTATCAGAAAAAAAGTTCCTGGAAAGCGCAGCGCGATATCGTTCATTCCAATGGAATTTTTAACTTGCAGCGTCTGATTGTTGGTGGTGAGCGAATCCACCTCGCTTGTTTTCTGGGCGCTCGTCAGATTGTTATTTCCCTGAACGGCGGAAATAGCATCCGCAAGATCGACATCGGTATTGACAATGTATTCGGGCGTGACGATGGACTCGACATGCGAGATCGTGAGCGGGAGCTTCGAGCCTTTATCGATCATCCATTGCGGAAGTAATTTGTCCATCGCAAATACGCCGGTCACATTCCAGTTGAACTGTGCGGACCGCGTGGTGTTGAATTGCTGATCGACCTGATGAAAATCCGCGCTCTGATCGGCAATCGTGCCGGTAATGTTTCCAAACTCTGCAAGCTTCAGTTGGCCGGACGTGCTCCACGCATATCCCGGTTTGTTTTGTGCATCGAGCAGCCGGAGTTCATCCCACCACAGATCCGTCGTCAGGCAGCTCTGGTGCGTTTCGTTCTCGATGCCCAGCACGAAAAACGGCGCGTTCGTGAACGTGGGGCTGCCAACCACGGAATACGTAGCGCCGGGAACTGCATTGGGACTGACATCTTTCGCTATGATCGTGTCAAGCGTAGACAAACGTTGCACCTTGAGATTGACCAACGTGTTAAAATCGACGTGAATATTCTGCCATCCTCTCACAAGCGGACGGCGGTACTCGTAATAATCGTATTGATCCGAGCCAAAGCGCCAATAGACCCACACGCGGTTCAGCGTATCGGACTCTTTGACGAGCGGCGCGCTGGAGATCTCGCTCGAATGGCTCTCATCGCCATGCACCCAGATCGCCATGGACTGGTAATTGAAGAGATTGTTCGGCGTGGGGAAAATACGCTGGGCCTCACGGCGGCCGTTATCTTCGATACACGAAAGGTGCATCAAAAGCGATTGCTCGTTGCCGGGAATGTATCCCGAGGCTGCGGGCTGCAAGGTCGTGGCGGCGCCCGGAGGCGAGTAATAATTGGTTGGGGAACCGCTGTTATCCCATATATTCACATAATCAATTTTCAGCGATGTATCGGAAATGGGATTCGAAGGATTCAGCCCAATGGGGCCGCGCGTCCACGCGCTGCCGATCATCATAAATTCGAATAATTCGAACTCGATCGAATTCTGAACGTCCTTCGTCCAAAGCCGGTAATAACTGATGTTGCTGAACGAGCTATCGTTCGTGCCGACAATGCGTTTGTACGACGCCAGCGGTATCCGTAGCTGATACCACCCCTGAGAAGGGTTCCCACCAATGATATACTTATTGAGCGCCATGTTCAGAGGGATCTCGTATTCGTAATAGGCATCGGTGAGATTGACGGAACCGCTTCCATCGAGATCCTCATGATCGGGCGTGAGGCCGGAAAAGGCATCGTTCTCATTGCCCTCCTGACCGTTAAGATGGAGATAATCCGTGTTGTAATCATCGTTGCTTGGGTCGGATGGGTTGAAAATAGATCCAAGTTTATTAAATTTGAGAAACTCCGAGTCAACGGGAACATTCAGGCTTGACAATCCATCGAGTCCGACATCCTCGCCCGTCTCATAGCGGCCATTCTGGGCTTTATCTTCGGTTTCGAGCGTTTTATCCGGAATAATATCGTCGTTAATGATTCCCAGATCGAACCGCAATTTCGCCGTATCCTGATCGGCTGCACTGAGCGAGTCGATCTTGATATAAAATTGGATGGCGTCGGTATTGGTCGCAGCCACATTCAGCCCGGGAGCGTATTGCATCATGCCGCCCCAGTTATCCCGCGTGCCGAGCACCGAGGGGATCGGATTATAAATTCCCGCCAGTTTGGGATTGAAATAATACCACATCGTCGTCGCGGTTTGCCCGGTGGTTGCCGTTTGCTCGTTCGGCTTCAGAATTTGCAGCGGCGGGAACGGCTGGTTCGGACCGGGATTGGTCGTCGGCGGGAACCATGCCGTTCGGCCCTTCAACTGATTGATCGGATTGCTCCAGTAGGCGCTGTCCGGATTATTCCCCGCAGGATGCTGCGCCTGGAACGCGCTATCCATGGGCTGCGAAGCGGGAACCCAGCGCCCGTAATTCAAATACAGCGGGAACTCGTTCAAGCCGCCTTCGAAATCGTCGAGATAGGCGATCGAGGCGCCGTTATCGACCGGCATCGGAGAAACATCGGTATTCGGATCGGGCAGCGAGACCGCCGCATCCACCTTCACATCCAAACTCGACTTATCCTTCAAATTCAGGAACGGCGTTGCGTTCATTGCATCGGTCAAAAATGGCGCGTCGAATTTATAGCTACCATCGGCGCCGACAATCCAATTGGAAAATGGTTCTTCGCCCTGCGTGGTCTTGAGCGTGGGCAGCGACGCGGAATAATTCAGCGCGGTAATGCCGATGTCGCCTTTTTGAACATCCAGATCGTCGAAGAGCGGGACCTCCGCGCGCATCCCAAGCACATTTTTCGTCGCGTTCGAAAATACGTCATGCACATCATACTCGACATTGATCTGCCCCGTGTTGATAAGATCGGTATTGAGAATAGTTACCGTTCCCGAATTGTAGTCCACGCGGAAATCGGTTCCTTCGACCAACTGCGTTCCGCCGATCATCACGCGCACGCTGCCTTCGACGAAATTGAACGCGCCAAGATTGAGCGTCGAAGAAACGCCGCCTGTATATTTCATATCCATCACGACGAGCTTCGTCTCCCGCTGCACCAGCGTCGATTGCACGGTGTTGTAAATTTCCGGGAAGATAAAAATCGGTGTCCTTGACAAACTTTGGATCCTGTGCGAGCTGAGCCAGATTGTAATTGTTGACCGTCGTTCCGAACGGCTCCAAATAGGGAAAGATAAGAGTTCCCGTTTTGGGATCGACGATCGTGTTCGCAAATTGCTTGCTGTAGTCGATGAGTCCATCGGGCGATTTATTGGAAGGCGCCGAATTATTATAGCGGTCCAGCCCCATAACGGAGATCGCCTTTTCCGGCGTGCCATTGGCCGCCGTGCGCAGATATTCGAGTTGATGCCCGCCCGGAGCCGTTAAGATGATACGCCCCGAAAAATTTGTCGGGTCGAAGCCAATGCCGCCGATATAGTAGGTATTCTTCAGGACATTATTCCAGGAGGGATAGGAAACATTCGTGAAAGTTCCAAGCCGGCTTGACAAGTTTCAACACGAGCGGGGAATCGACCTGCTCCGTGCTTTGGTCGCCATATTGCGTGCCATTCGCAGTAGTATAACTGACGGCAAGGCTGGTATAGACATCTTCGGGTTCCTGATTTAGAATAAGAACTCCGGTATTATAATCCACGGTATATCGCGTGGTATCCATTAGTATCCAATGGCCATAAATAATCGAGTCTCCACTGGAATGCGTGATCCTTATCGATTGATTATATCCACTTCCAGTATTCGATGGTAGTGAATAATATGCTACCGCAGGACGAATACTTGGATTCGTGGGCTGATTTGTTGTTGTCCAAACCTGAACCGTTCCCGACTGTACAACGGGGGAACCACCTTCGGGAATAGTGGAATACGCAGGCTCGTAATATTTGATGAAGCTGGTATCTAAGAAGAAGCGGTTACGCTTGTAGAGCCAGGGCTGAATAAGGTGGTCTGTTGCCGCACCGGCTCCTCCGCCGAAGGATTTCGATTGGCGGGACCCTTTTTTCTGCGCGGCGAGCGTCGTAACATAGAGCGGCCCAAAGCGCGTGATGGCCTTCAACCCGAAGAGATCGTCCTGGGGCGCAATATATTTGGATGGGGTATTGAACGTGATATTTCCGGCATCGAACTCCTGCAAAATTTCGTCCGGATAGCCCTTGTAGGTAAAGTTGAGCAAATTGTCATACTGGAACATGCGGTCGGAACCCCAATCGGCTCCCACTTTCAGTTTATCGCCGATCGACCCGCTGGTATTGATGTTAATTTCCTGCTTGAAATCGAGACCTTCCTCGGAACCGTAAAAATTTGCGCCGGCCGTGGCGTAGGTTACCTGATCGCGAAAGGCCATGTGGATGCCCACATCGCCCGAGACCTTGAGATTGATCGAAGGCTTGCCAAAGATCGTGGGAACGATGCTGGGCGGTATAGGTATCTCGATGGAATTGTAATCGCCAAGCAGTCCGGTTTGCACATCGACGGTCTTTCCGGTATCGATCTGCTTATGCATGGCGGCCTCGAACCCGGAGGAGATCGTTTGGTCTTCCTGCTGCGTGAGATAATCCTGAAAGGAGGTTGTGGTCGGGGTGCGCACATCGGTGCCGAGAAACTCGTCGTGCTCTACCACGTTCCCATTGGTATCGAAATCGACCTTGCGTTTGATCGGGGTATTCAGAAACCCCGGCTCGGAGGGAACTTCCGGCGTGACCGCCGGCAAGTTCATATCCGGCGGCGGCGTGGTGACAACAGGAAAGCCTTTCGTCGTATCCTTACCGCGAGGGATAAGGGAACTGAAAAAATCCGTGAATTTGTGCGAGAGCGAATCGTACTGCTGCGAAAGAAAGCTTTGGGACGTATCTTTCGTCGTATCGACGGCTTGCTGCTGCGGATTGGGATTTTTTTCTACTTCCTTCGGCTTGCGGCAGGAGTCCAGCGAGAGCATCGCAGCCAGCAAACAAAGCGCAGCCAGAAACCACACACCCGATAGGATCGGATGTGCGCTGCTCTTCGCATAATGTAGAAAGCCCGAAAAATTTCTCAGCAATGCAAAATCGACTCCAAATTCATCGTCGGCGATGAAGCTTCATCGCCGGCGACGAGGCCGGACGAAGCAAATCAGGGTCATGCGCAAAAGTGCATGTCCCGCCGGCAGTAGTTCATGTTACAAGCCGCGCAAAAAAAGTTAGACGCGGCTCACGTTGTTACAAGGAGTCGATAGCGTTTCGGGTTAGTAAAAATGCAGAACCGTGATTTGGGGCGATTTTAGAGATTAAGAAGATGGGTTGTTCTAATCTCATTAATCTCTATAATCGCCCAAAATCATGGTTCAGACCTAAAAACAGTACGAGAGGCCGTAGTTACGGTTTCAACAGGCACCTAACTAACGGCGTTCCGGAAGTGGATAGCTACAAAAAGGGCAAAAATGACACAAAATAGCCGAATTACGAATTTCAAATTACGAATTACGAATGAGGGGAAGCTCGGAATAGAAGAGTTCGACAACATGAGCGTTTTTCTTCGTATCTTTGTACACCTTTCGTTAGGCGGCGCTCCATTCGCGGGTGCCGATTAATATGCTTCTTCCGCCCGCCTCCAGCGGTGTCATTTCTTAGGAAGAAAAGTTATTTGCGATCATCTTAGAGTGCGGTGTGGAATTTCAAGTGTCTTGAACATAAAATAGTGTCCCGTTACGTAACGCCGTGCGGGGTTCGCCTCTCGCATGGTTTTTTCGCAATTAATTAAAATTAGGAAATGAGACGTGAAAACCGAACATTGGATGCTGCTGAACGCCGAGCGTTCAACAATCCCCCCCCCCCCCTGTTAAAAAACGCCGCAACCGGCGAAAACCGCATCTACTATGGGAGCAGGCCGATGCTGCAAGCGGAGGATTTTATGCCCGCGATGTAGAATCAATCGAACGGAAATTTCCGAAGCTTACGCCGATGGAACTGCGCGTGAGCGCGTTCGTGAAAGAGCGGCTGCCAAGCTGGCGTATTGCAGAGTTGCTTGGCATCACAGAGCGAACCGTGGAAAGTCACCGCTTGCATGCGCGCCGAAAGATGAAGATTCGGTTAAGAAAACCGCTAACTTCAAAACTTTTAAGGATTTAAGACCTGCCAAAAATTACGTACTTTTTGCGTAATCGATTTTGGAAATTATGAAGTAGTTTTGTACTTTATCAACGTACTCGAGTTTCTCATTTTTTCATAGGAGACTTTTTCACATGAATGGAACTACAAACGGGAGCACGACTCCCACGGTTAATTCAAACGCACCTCAATCGTGGTTCGATCTCGTCGTCATGCCGACGATGGATCCGCGCAGCATTATTTCTGCTGTTAGCTTTGAAGCATCTGCCGGTGGGCAGCAAGCAGGAACATTCGCTCGAAGCTCCACCTGGCTTCATAGCACGACGTGGGTCAATCCTCCGCTTATCGTAAGCCAGACGGGATCGAACCTTGTATGCCCGAACATTCAGGATTTCGCTTCCGTTGAAATTGCAAATACCTGGAACGGGCTGCACCAGATGACAGCACTCAACAACCAGCTCCCGATCAACGTGCAGAAAATTATGTTCCTGAAAGCGGGAACGGCATTCGTGAATAATATTTTTCTCGATTGGTCGGCGGGTATTACCTCGACGGACGTGCAACTGAGCTTTCGCGATAATGCAGCGACCAGTGGCGATTTCCAAAATTCCGGTACCGGAACTGTTCCAGTATTTGCATGGTCTGGCCCGACCTTTGGATCAACGGCAAGAAATCTGGAAGTAACCCTGCTCCGGCCCGGACGCTTTCAGATGGCGTTGCGCATTATCGATAACAGCGGTAATTACAGCATGTACGAAATGGACTGGATCGTGCTTCCGTAATGTTCTAAAATAGGGAGAGAAATTATGCCAATCGGACCATTTTCCGCAGGTATTTTACCGGGCGGCACCGGCTTTGCGCCGGTGCCTGCTCCACCTGTACCCACGCCGGCAATGAGCGGGCTTGCCGTGAACTCAAACGGCTCGCTCGTTTCCATGTTGCCGCCGGTAACCGATTGGTTCTCACCTGTTGCACAATCTCCTGCTGTGCAAACGCCAGCGGCTCACCCTTGCCAAAGCGGCGGGGATTGCGGGTGTGGGGGGACATGTGGTGGCGCATCAAAGACGACCGTACGCACTTCGTCTTCAACGCTACCGACGAACTCCACCTCTCGAACAACGGGTAGTAAACTGATTCCCCGCAACATTCCGAGTCTCAGTTCTTTCTCGCCTGTCACATCCCTCGCAGATTTTGATTTTAAAAGGGACGTATTATCAAGAGCACCTGGATGTGGCATTGTGCTGTCTTCCCATAACCAGTTCGGAGTAGTAGCAAACAACTGTGAGGTTGCGGTTCAACCAGATGGCAGCATGACAATGGCGATCGCTTCCGCTGCGAAGGGAACTAACATAAGTGTGACGCTAAAGCCCCTTGGAAATGAACAATGGGAGATTGGAAACGGTATAAGCACGCGCACTGCATACATTCCTGATATAATGCCTTTGGAAGTCCTTGCGACGATTGGATGGGCCTCGTATGTGGGGAATCAAATGTTTGCAGATAAAATGCTCTCTAAAAGCTCAAACTATAATGCAAGTAGTGGTACAACTGTAGAACAGATATTCAGCAATCCTGTCATACTCTCAAATCCTACTTCGAATCCACCTCAAACATTATGCATCACTCATGACTTAGTCTGTTCTAACATCAGCTTTCTCGGGCTGAATTTGATTTCATTTACTCAAAACCAAACGAGTGTTCAACAGCAGGTACCCTGTCTTGGTGAAATAAATGTTAACGTGGAGGATTGTTGTAAACAGCACGACGTTTCTATCTGGTGTTCACAAACCGAAAATGATCTCGCTGCCGCAAATCTCGCCGTCATAGCTTGCATCACGGCGAAAGTAATTGCCGCGAGGCAAGAAGCCTTTTGGTCAATTAAGTGGACATGGGGGACTTTCTTATGTAAGTTAACTAATTCAGTGGTTGAGCTATTCAGTGACATTGTAGATGTTGCTGGGGGTGTCTTACTTGAGATCCTTACTGCACTCGCAGATCTTGTGGGTGAAGCTCTTGCGACCGTACTCGGTCTCCTAAGCCTTGGACAAGTACCTCAAAGCCTTCTCCAATCAATACTAGGCACAAGCGAGGCTATCCTTTCTCCAGATCTTTGGGACTATGATGGCTCTCACGCACAAAGTTGTTTGTGTCGCGGGACGGTACCAACGACACAATGCTCCGAACAATCACTCGAATGCCAATGGGAACCTTCCTGATGGGAGTCCTGGAAT
This sequence comes from Ignavibacteriota bacterium, assembly GCA_963776895.1. Lineage (GTDB taxonomy): Bacteria > Bacteroidota > Ignavibacteria > Palsa-1295 > Palsa-1295 > PALSA-1295. Next base: position 489,927 of record CAVZOL010000010.1, read on the forward strand.
TAACCCCTGCAGAGATGTCTGCAAAGAGATGGGGAAGGCCGAAAATTGCTTTAATTGTGGTTGGATTTGTAACGATTTAGGGCAGCCTATTTGGACTGAGGCACCAACTGGACAAAGTTGCTGCCCCGGAACAGGGACGGATTGCGGCAATACTGAAAGTACTGCACCCGTTCCTAATTGCTGCGTTAATTGTAACTATAACTGCAATCAAGCTTCTGATGGAAGTTGGTTCTGGTCTCTTGATCCGTCTCAAACTGGGGCAAATTGTTGTAATTCTGCACCGTCATACAGTGTTCAAGCCGGCTCGGGAATTCCAGCAACTGGGGCATATTGTGGGTGTAACTACGTATGGTTTTGCCCTGATGGCGGCCCATGCGAACTTGCTGCCGGTGGGGCACCGGGTGACCCGGCTGAAGAAGAAATCTCACTGGGAATTGGGGAGGGCACCCTCTATTGCGGGAACCCGGTACCTCCTCAACCCCCGGATTGCTGCCCATAAGAGGTCGGCTCTCTTGGAGCCGGAACTTCAATTCTGACGTGATTGGTTTTTATTGATATGCTTAAAGAATACTGAATTTGGGGCTATTTTGCATCAGCATCCTGGCGTTCGTTCCCGAAATTGCCTCAGCACAATATCGGGCTTCGCTTCCAGCTACGGACGCCATACAAGCAAACTCGGTGGTCGAGTCATACGTGGTAAGGAACTCGGTTGAATCTACCGATTCTGCCACGAAGATGTGTGATACTTCCTGCGGCTGTCATCCTTCCATTCCGCTTGAGATCGCTGCTTCTGCCCTAACTGTTGGTATGATTGAATACTGGGCATCGCGCGTTTATTTCGATGATACCTTCAAGGCAATGGACGTTGGGGCTCTTTTGATTGCTCCTGCGCTTCTGCTCTATATGGCGACCTTAGCTCCGGTGGCGAATTGGACATCAGGTTGCGACGCGAACGCTTGGAATACAGTTTGGATTGGATTCCTCTCTCAGGTAGCCTGCATCGATCTTTACGGTGTATCTTATGGGTTCAAGCATGTCTTGAATATCTATAAATTCAACTGGCCAGACTATCTCGCGCTGGGCGTTGCCCCCACGGTAATTACGTCGCTCTGGTACAATATATTTCTGCATCCCCGTCCGAAGGATTTAGATGATCACAAATCCTATCAAGGCATGTATCTTCTGCCATCCTTGAATTCGGATAAATCTGTTGCATTGAACTTTGGACTTCGCTTTTAGTCGTCCAAACCGGCGAACTCTCGGGAAAAATTTTCGGATTTCATGCATACGGTTTGAGAATGTGTTATATTGGTAGTGCAATGATGGGCACCCATATCAATTACGAATTAAGAATGACGAATTACGAATGGGGGGAAATGCATAAATTCATGAATAGTTGATTTAAAGCAAATTATAGTTCATGAACTATAAACGTAAGAGAGAGAGTAAAAGGCACCTATTTCTTTTGGAAACGAGAAAAGAATCGATCAATTCGGTAATGAAATTGAACCGAATTGCACCCCGTCCGGTTAACAGCCCGCCTCACGCAGAAGCATCCACGCTGCGCGTATGCTCGGGCAGAGCGGGGTATATATCATTTTTTAGCCACAATAGCGAGAATTCATGCCTACGATCAATCAATTAGTGCGATTAGGCCGGGAAGAGCTGACGTATAAGTCGAAATCCCCCGCCCTCAAAAACAGCCCCCAGCGGCGCGGAGTATGTACCCGCGTCTATACCACCACGCCGAAAAAGCCGAATTCCGCGCTCCGTAAGGTAGCCCGCGTAAAGCTTACGAGCGGCATGGAGGTAACGGCCTACATTCCGGGCGAAGGCCATAATTTGCAGGAGCACTCGATCGTTATGATCCGCGGTGGCCGCGTGAAGGACCTTCCCGGCGTGCGTTACCACATCATCCGTGGTACGCTCAATACGCAGGGCGTCCAGAACCGCAAGCAGGGACGCTCACGGTACGGCACGAAAAAGCCGAAGTAAAGTGGCGAACGGCGAATGCCGAATGACAGTCAAAATGTCATTCTGAGCATAGTAAATTTTCGCGGAGCGAAAATTTACGGAGCGAAGAATCTTTTGCAGGCGAAGCATGACATTTGTAAGATTTTTTTAGGATCTTCATCAGAAATGATGGAGGGGTGGTTGACGGTTAGAGTGAACTATTTCACTTATCCGATCAACTCTTTCATACACGACAACCGACAACAATTGAATGAGAAAGCATAAAGCAGAGCTGCGTCCGCGCACACCGGATCCAAAATTCAACGATACGTTAGTATCGCAATTTATTAATTCCCTGATGATCGGCGGGAAGAAATCGACCGCGCAGCGCATCATGTACGATGCGCTCGACAGCATTCAGGAAAAGACCGGGCAGTCCGGACTTGAAGTTTTCAAAAAGGCGATGAACAATGCTTCGCCGATGATCGAAGTGCGCTCGCGGCGTGTTGGGGGAGCGACCTATCAGGTTCCCACGGAAGTCCGCACCGACCGCCGGACGGCGCTCGCGATTCGCTGGCTGATCCAATATAGCCGCGCTCGTGGCGAGAAGTCGATGGCGGCGCGTCTTGCAGCGGAACTCATCGCAGCCGGCAATGGCGAAGGCACGACGGTTAAGAAACGCGATGATGTTCACCGTATGGCCGAAGCCAATAAGGCATTCGCGCATTTCAGGTTCTAAAAAAATGCCGGGTTAAAAACCCGGCATTTTATTTTCGCAACGATTAATTCTTTTGAGCAGGCGCATTCGGAGCACCTCCCGAATGCTGAACCACCATCATTACGTCCAACATCCCATCACCATCCACGTCACCTGGAGCGATCGTGAAATTGAGCGGCGAGGATTTGTCTATCTCTTTCGTGATCCGTATCGGTTCGTGCATTCGTTGTCCAGAGGCCAAGCCGGTTGCAGCATCTTTGGGTTTCGATGTGACAGTCACGCTCGCTCCCGTCATACCGGGAACGGCCCTGCCGCCCGCATCGACGAATTGAATGAAGTAGGTTCCAGCTTTCAGCCGGTCGGGAATGTTAACCGTAGTGTTAAAGCCATGGCATTCAATCCCCTTATTGAAGTAGCCTTTGGCCGGGCCAACTAAGCCACCGATCTTGAGATAAAAAGTGGCAGGGTTAACTTTCGAGTTGGTTTGCGTAGTTATCTGGGATTGCGATGAGGTTGCTCCTGACATGAGTGCAAAAAGCACCGCGCAAGTCAAGATCGTAGGACGAATGAGAGGATTGTGTTTCATAAATAGGATTCCTTTGAAAAAGAAAATGTAGTGTAGTAGTAAGAATGTTTAGTTACCTTGAACATTCTGGAACGTAAATGTAGCCTGAATATCCGTCGTGCCATTTTTATCCACGTCTCCAGCAGGTACGGAAAACGTGAGCGGAGATGACATATCTATTTCTTTCTTTATTACAATCGGTGTATGCATGCGTTTTCCAGCCGCCAATCCAGAGTAAGGATCGATTTGTGTGGAACCAGAAGTGGTCGCTGATCCCTGCCCCTTTATGGCCATACCTGCACTTGTCGTCCCGGTGCCGGCAGAAGCAGAACCGGTTCCGGTCTTTGGTGCAGACGCAACGCCATACTGGGAGGAGTTGACCTCGATCCAGCCGGTATGACTCCCCTTTACGGGTTTTCCGGTGGCGTCCGATAGCTGGATGGTGTACGTCCCAGCCGGCAACGCGCCAAAATCGAACTTACCAGTTGTGGAATGTACGATCTTATGGATATTTACTCCCTCGCCTTTAATGCCATCGAGTTTTAGGTACGCATTGTAAGCCGCGTAGGACGCGCTTACGCCAATCATAAGGGCTACGAGAACCGCACATGCCGAAATCATTCTACCGATTATGCGATTATATTTCATAACAAAAATCCTTTCTTTGAAAAAACCATTAAAAACAACATTTGAGCAACACTTTGAACGATAATTAGTTGCATGTTTCGAAATTATTTCCTCGCTTTTCTTGCGCTTATGTTGTGCGTTTATGCGTGCCCAATCCATGCGCAGCAGGATACCACCGCGCAAGCCACGGACACCGCCGTCGCACTAAAATCACCATTTCAGCATACGTTTCAACCCTCGCTCGGCGTTACCGTTACATCCACCAGTTCGGGAGATAGCGACAACTACAGCGGCATCTGGGTCGCCGGACTCGACGCCAGTTTTTTTTATGAAGGTGAACCCTGGCAACTCGGAGCGAAATTGCATGCAATCTACGGCGAACAGAATAATGGTTCCGCACCGCCAAGCACCACGCAGGACGATCTGGTTCTCAGCGTCACTCCTTCGCGGACCATCTTGCCAGGACCTCAGATTCGCCTCTTCCTCGAAACCGCCGCCGAAACGCAAATGGGAAATGGCGTCGTTGGAGACAGTACCCCAACAAAATTCCTCGATCCTGTTTTTGTTTATCAAGCACTCTTTCTTGGCAAGCGGTTCGAAGCTGCTGCTGACGATGCCTCGTGGCAATACGATCTGACTGCCGGAGTAGGATACGCATTGCAAGAGACCGTCGCACAGAACTTTATTTTCACGCAAAATAGAAATATCGTCGTGACGCAGGAAAACCCGCTATCGAGCGTGCAAAACGAGATCACGCTGGAATCGGGATACAGTGCGATCGTCGATTTTAATTTACAGGAGAACATCGGCCAGAATTTACAATTCACTACGGGATGGAAAACGGTTGCGATCAATCGCATTGCCGGGCCATCGCTGCCTCATGCATCCACTTTTTTCGAAAATGCCCGCGTCACTTCTCTGCTTCAGATCGGTCTGCAATATAAATTCCTATGCATCAGTTATTCCGGCGATCTGACGTATGACAGGAATGTTTCCCTGCGCCGCTCGCTCGACCAATCGATGGTCTTTGGATATAAAGGGGATTTTTAGGAAATGAACCTTCCCATACATCCTCTGTTAATGATACCATGTTAGTACCAGCACATTATGACGGACACCAGATTCTAATCGATGCCCCCGTGAATCTTAAACCGAACACGAAGCTTTTCCTTGATATTCCGGATGACGAGCAGTCCGTGGAAGAGGAGCGGCGCGAATGGACTCGGTTTGCTCTGACTAACCTTGCTCGTTTATACGACAACGAGCCGGATATTTATACTGACGACATGATCATCGAACGAAACCCAAACTACCGTGACCCCTGGGAAAATCGCCCTGACTAAAATGCGGCAGAGAGATGGCGAGTCCAAACCTCGCCCGGTTCTAATTTTGAAATCAATGCCACCCTATGGCGATTTATTGATCTGCGGAATTAGCACACAACTTCATCAAGAAGCAAAGGGATTCGATGAGATTATTTCCTTCCACGATCAGGATTTTGAAGAAAGCCAATTGCGGTTACCATCACTGATTCGACTTGGATGGATAGAAACTGTATCCGATAGCGCCATAAAAGGGGCAATAGGCACAATATCCCCCCAAAGATTAAATCGATTAGTAAGCCGTCTTGCATCGTATTTGGTAAAGTAATGCGCCCCAAACTTATCGTCGGGAACTGGAAGATGAACGGTACGCTGAAAGACACGCGCAAGCTGCTCTTTCAGCTTTCTGTGGAGTGGACGACCAAGTGCGAAGCCCACGAAGTAGCCGTGTGTCCTCCATTCACAACGCTTCTCATTGCCAAACACGCGCTCGAAGGGACTTCGATGAAATATGGAGCGCAGAATTGTTACATCGGAGAGAGCGGAGCGTTCACCGGCGAAATTTCTGCCGCGATGCTTGCCGAGCTTGGATGCACGTATGTTATTCTCGGTCACAGCGAGCGTAGAACTATTTTTGGAGAGACGAGTGAGCTTGTCAGCAAAAAACTTCGAGCCGCGCTGGATGCTAAGCTAATTCCCATCGTCTGCGTTGGCGAAAGCGAGAGTGAACGCGCCGGGAATGAAACGGAAGCCATCTTATTGCGGCAAATAAGCGAAAGTCTTGCCACGATAAATGCAAACGATGCCGCGAAAGTAGTTATTGCGTATGAGCCGATCTGGGCTATTGGAACCGGCAAGACTGCCACGCCGGATGAGGCGCAATCGGCGCACGCATTTATTCGCGCCGATCTGCAGAAAAAGTTTGGAAGCATTGCAAGTGATATGCGAATTCTATACGGCGGCAGTGTAAAGCCGGATAACGCCCGCGCGCTTTTTGCGGAACCGGATATCGATGGCGGACTCATCGGCGGCGCATCGCTCGATGCCAGCGCGTTTATTGCGATCGTGGAGGCAGCGATGTGACAATGATTGAAAGTTCCAATCATAAGTTTCCCCTATTGATCCTGCTGTTAATGCTTCCTTTGTGGCATGGGAATTTGCGGTTGCAACAATCAGATCCGCCGGTAATTACAATTTTTCGTGAATGCTTTGGACGTTGCCCGGCCTATTCGCTAGACCTATACAACGATGGTCGATTAAGATATATTGGCTACGATTTTGTAGTGTTTCAAGACACTGAATATGGACGGATAAGCTCTGACACGGTTCGGGCACTCATAGAAGAGGCCGGAGTTGCTGGCTTTTTCAATGTCGATACCCCTCATGTCGATACTGCTCATTACGCCATACAAGTGGGAAGTATAGTCTTTGATGCTCCTACGAACCGAATAATTATTAGGCATTCTGGCAAGACCATACAAAAGAATAGCGGGTTTACTCCGTTGTTACTACACATTGAAAGGGTATCGCATGTTGTTCGCTGGACTGGAATATCACGTGATCTTGATAAGAGAGAGTTGGATTTCGGTGCCAAATTTCCAGGCGCTGATAGCTTGATGAATTGCATGGCCTATTTTGATAGTCTCTATCACTCCGGACTTGATTATGACACCTGGACGAAAAAGAGAGGAGAACCCGGTGCTGAGTGGCATCGTCGTCTGGTACTCTATGATCAGCCCCGGCGCGATAGTGTGGATAAAGCACTCAAGAAATTCTATCGTTCACTCACCGACGAGCAAGCGGATAGCCTTTGGCGAGTTGAAAATAAGGAATAGTAGAACTTCTCAAACGAATGTTCTCTAACGATAATAATATCATGTTGAAAAAAGTAATGCAGAAGTTCCGACCCCGTCCTCCTTGCCCGTGCGAAACGCTCGGACCAGTCGACGACGAAACGTGGGAAAAATTAGTTCACCACGTTCCTAACCCCGCAACACGCAGAGCACTTCGCAAATCTGATGCCGGAAAAGGAATTACGCATTACGAGAGTGTTGATGCGTTGTTCGAGCACCTCAAAATTTGAGGAACATTTATTAAATTACACTGTCATCCTGAGCGGAGTTCATTTCGACGAAGGAGAAATGAACGTAGTCGAAGGATCTCATGTAGTTTGGCATTCAGGTGAACGACCGGAGATTCTTCGACTTCGCAAATCTCCGCTTCGCTACGATTTGCTCCGCTCAGAATGACATTCTAAATTGACCCGAATCTCTTAGAGTATATACTGACTCAAATCCCGGTTCCGCACTACTTTATCGAGGCGGTCTTCGACGAATTTGGCGGTAACTTTCAGGTGTTTTTCTTTTACGATGTCGGGGACATCGAACAGCACTTGCTCGAGCAGCGTAGTTAAAATAGTGTGCAATCTACGTGCACCGATATTTTCTATCGCTTCGTTCACTTCAAATGCAATACGCGCAAGCGCAACGATGGCGTCATCGGTAAATTCCACTTCGAGTCCTTCGGTAGCGAGCAGCGCGGCATATTGCTTCAGCAGCGCATTTTCGGGGATGGTCAGGATTTTTACGAAATCCTCCTGCGTAAGGCTATCGAGTTCCACACGGATTGGGAACCTGCCTTGCAATTCGGGAATAAGATCGCTCGGCTTCGTAACGTGAAACGCGCCGGATGCAATGAAAAGAATGTGATCCGTCTTTACAATGCCATAGCGGGTACTGACATTCGACCCCTCTACGATCGGCAGCAAGTCGCGCTGGACTCCTTCGCGGGATACATCCGGCCCGCCGCCTTCGCGCTTGCCGCCGGCTACTTTATCGATCTCATCCAGGAAAATAATTCCCGAGCTTTCGACGCGCTCGATGGCTTCGCGCACCACATTGTCCATATCCACAAGCTTTGCAGCTTCTTCCTGCTCGAACGCTGTGCGCGCCTCTGAAATAGGAACACGGCGGCGTTTATTCTTCTTGGGCATCATTCCGCCAAGAATATCCTGGATATTCTGGCCGATCTCGTCCATGCCTGCCCCACCGAGCGGCCCCATGATCTGCATGGAAGCAATAGGAGGCGCTTGCTGGATGTCGATCTCGATCTCTTTCTCATCCATCTCGCCTGCACGAAGTTTTTCGCGAAAACGGTTGCGCGTGTATTCATTGACTTCGGCTTGCTCTTTCACATCCGTTGGAGTGCGCGGCTGCGATTGCGGCATACCGGAAATGGTTGAGCTTACCGGAACTCCGGGAAACATCATCGGTGGCGGCTTCATCGGTGCCTGCACCATTGGTGGCACGAGTATATCGAGAATCCGTTCTTCGGCGTTCGCTTTCGCTTTTGGTTCCGCAGCTTCCATTTGCTCGGATTTCACCATCGTGATCGCAAGCTCGGTCAAGTCGCGTATCATGGATTCCACATCGCGGCCTACGTAGCCGACTTCGGTGTATTTCGTCGCTTCGACTTTCAGGAATGGCGCTCCGGCAAGACGCGCCAACCGCCGGGCGATCTCCGTTTTGCCCACGCCCGTTGGGCCGATGAGGATGATGTTGTTCGGCATGATCTCCTCGCGCAGCACTTCGGGAACCTGCTGGCGACGCCAGCGATTGCGAAGCGCGATCGCCACGGAACGCTTAGCATTCGATTGACCGATAATATATTTATCCAGCTCCGCAACGATCTGGTGCGGCGTAAGCTGGAACTTTGATTCAGCAAGTGCTTCGATGGCCTCAACAGGCAAGGCAATGTTCGGTGTTTCTTCCATAATTTATCAGAACCGGGATTACGCGGATCGGGACGGATTACGCGGACGATTTTAGGGATTTATTATCAAATTCTAAAGAATCAATCCTATAATCGTCCGCGTAATCCCCTTTAATCCGCGTAATCCTGGTTCTATCCTAAGCTTTCTATCGTAATATGTGTGTTCGTGTAAATACAAATTTCACCGGCGATCTTGAGCGATTGCTCAACAATATCCTTAACCGGCATCTTCGGATTGGATTTCATAAATGCTCGTGCTGCGGCGAGCGCATAGGGTCCGCCGGAACCAATGGCGACAATGCCGTTCTCCGGCTCGATCACATCTCCGGTTCCCGAAAGCAAAAATGCGCCTTCTTTGCTTACGACGGCGAGCATTGCTTCCAGCCGGCGTAAATATTTATCGTTCCGCCATTCTTTGCCGAGTTCCACGACGGCGCGCGCCACATTGCCGCGATATTCTTCGAGTTTGCTGTTGAAGCGGTCGTAGAGCGTAAGCGCGTCGCTCGTCGAGCCGGCAAATCCGGCGATAACCTGACCGTTATAGAGCACGCGAAGTTTTTTCGCGTTCGATTTCATCACGGTCGCGCCGTTCGTCACCTGGCCATCGGAGCCAAGCGCCGCTTTGCCATCTTTTACGATGCCGAGTACTGTGGTTGATCTAATCTTCATTCTCTTTAGTATATCTAATGGCGAGTGGCGAACGGAGAATGGCGAATAATCGAAAAGGTTAACAAAAATCTCGATGTTGAAAAATAAATTCTACATTCGCCATTCTCCGTTCGCCACTCGCCATTAAGAAATGCTTCTTAATCCGCAAAATCCTGAAAATCGTGGTTCTACCCATAAAGCGCTTCCTCCAACGGTTCATGCGTGGTTGCCCATGTCATAAGCAGCGCGGCGAAGCTGGCGATGGTTCGCTTTTCGTCCTCTTGACGGATTACGAGGCCATACGTTTCAGCTACGAAGCGCATATTTGCGAGCACGCGCCGAAGCTGCGCTTCGGTCGTCTGCTCGTGCCAGTAGCGGACGGTTTCCAGCAGCATCTTCCGATGCCGCCGCAGGAATTCTGCCATGGTAGATCACCGCGCTGCCGCCATCCTCTGGATGGCAAGGCCGCGCGATATTCAGCAGATCGCTCACGTATTCATCGAAATGCTTGATGAACTGCGCATTTCCCGGCCCGGCGAAGAAATTGCGCGCGCTGGATCGAAAAATTCGCTTTCGATTGCACCCGAAACCTCGGACGCAAGACGTACAAGTCGTAATATTGTTTTAATTTGCCATCGCGATCGTACTCGTTATAGACCCACCGGCGCTTCAGCTCGCTCCACGCCGGAATGCGAACGACGGGGTTCTTTTCGCTATCGATCACGACGAAACGCTCGCTTTTCGCATCGAAGCCGACGATGGTGACCCAATGTCCCCACTGATTGATGCAGATCATGCAGGCGCGGCCGAGCGAGAGCGCCGTAGTTAGCGCATTGAACGCGGAGGCCTCCGTAATACGGCGGACTTCGAGCAGGCGGCAATCGAAGCGCTCGGCGGCGCGGCGAAGCATTTTCTCGTCCGTACCCTCTTTGGTGGTACGCGCAGCCTTCGTCAGCGACTCCTCATCCACGAACCGGCCAACAATAGCCAGCGCGTGCTTGAGCGCAAACGGCCCGCACTGCCAACGATTCGATTGAGGATAAAAGCCCACGGTATGGAATGCCTTCTAATAAACTCCCCCGCCTTTCCAAGGCGGGGGTTGGGGGTGGTTGAGGCCCCATAACAGGGGTTTGAGGGAGAGGGTTTGGGGAGAGGCGGTAATTACGCCGCAACCACATCCACGTGCGCCTCGTAGCCAAGTTCCTCGAGGATCTCAGCGCAATCTTCCCACGTAAGGCCAAACGAACGGACGTCGGCAAGGCCGATCCGTGCTACGAGATCCGCAAGCTTTGGCGCATCTTCCACATCAAAATCACCATCCATCAAAGCATTCTCTGCCCAATCCACGAGCTCTGCGAGACTGATCTCCTGATGAAGATAGTCGGCAAGCTTTCCGGCAACGGTTTGTTTTGTAATTTTCATTGTTCCTCCACGTTCTGATGACCTGTATCTATTGGAAATTTGTGGTGTACTTCTATTAACTCATCTCGCTCATTGTAAATTTCCTGCCAGAATCGTAACGCATTCTCATTGGAGTCAACTTCCTTAAGGTAGCGCGCCCATCCGCTATGGCCCGGGCGGTCGCGCCAATAGGTCCGGCCACCATTCGGTGTCTCGTTCCAACCCTGGAATTTCCGCTCGTTCTGAAGCCGCTTCTCCATTACTTAAATTTTAATTCTCGCCTCCTCATCCACGAACCGGCCAACAATAGCCAGCGCGTGCCCCAAGCGCAAACGGCCCGCACTGCCAACGATTCGATTGAGGATAAAAGCCCACGGTATGGAATGCCCCTTCGTATTAAGAGGACGCATAATAGGGGTTTCGGGGAGAGGGTTTGGGGATGGGTGGAAAAACACCTGCGTGAAATTATAGGGGATATGTATGAAGATTGAAGCCTGGTATAAGCCCGGAGGCGCAAAATTCATGGCCTATTTGCGGCTCTTGAAAGAGGTAGCAATATTCTCGTTCCAAACAACATCAATAGCGTTCTTATAGGAGCTTGTCAAGTTTTCCACATTGCCTAAAACATTCTTTGTGTATGATCGATCTAGCGGAATGTGGGAATGACTCAAAGGGTCTCCCAGCCAAGAAAGATGAATATGAGGAACTCTCTTGTTAAGAAAATGAGTCTGACTATCGTCTTCGAGAGGGTCACAATGAAGAGCAAGAACTTCAAATTCAGGATTATCGGCCTTGTATATTTGCAAGTATGCTTGAAATAAACCCCAGCGATCCTGCTTAAGCTTATGCCACACTTCAAAATACTTAGCAACATAATTATCGGACGCCGTATCAAAACGGAGATCCGTCAGATTGTCGTTGGAAGATCCCGTATGAACACCTATTGCATATCGCACCGTCGATTTATTCTTTTGACAGAGAAGCGGCTTCTGAGAATCTGAAATAGGATGTAATAATCGCTTGATCACATCAACGCGAGTGTGTAGCTCGGCATCTGTTAAGTATACTTTGCTCATTGAATCATTCCCAGACTTAATTGCTCATCGTTAGTTAGTTCGTATAGTTCAGAAACAGCCAGATCAATTTTCCGCTCGCAATCGAACATGTCACTCTCTCGCTTGAGAGCTAATCTTCGATCTACTAGCTTCAGAATATTGCTGAAGGACGCTCGGTCGATTTTAGTAGGGTCAGGAACGGGCGTCTTTTTAAAGTTTTGGGTTCTATCATATTGTAGCCACTGCGGTACTTGTGCGAGTGTGTGTTAATATGCCAATAACCCACAGTAGAATTAAGAATCGCCAGAAAAAATTTTAATAAGTCTAAATCTTCCGATTTAGGATACAAAAGAGGACTGCGAGATACCGCATACTTACCAGTTTGGTCTAAAGCAAAACGCGGTGTAATTGAAAGATGGGGGGTAATAATTTTGGGGCGAATCATCCTCTCTGGATTTCTTGCGCGATTTGGAACCCACCATTTTTCAGCGTTCTCTTTAACCATAGCCCGTTTTGAAAGCTCAGTCTTTTTTGACAGTAGATAAGAGTGGGTTATTGGATAAAGCTTTTTGAAATCTTTTAGAGTAAGAAGCACTCCGTTAGCATCGAAAGGATAGAATAAGAATCCAATGTTTTTTGCTTCAAAAGTGTATGCAAAAATCTGACGATCTGGAAGGTATGGAACCCATACATTTTCTTCGCCTTTGGGAACTTGTTGCTTCTGGACAACGAAAACGTCATCGTCGCCTGAGGAAAATCCTATTCTTACCTCCATGAAATCTTCCAACTTCGGCATTGAACGAAGTCGAAAATCGAGACTTGATTGTGTGGGAGGTAATACAAACCATTCGGAATCTTTCTGAAATATCGATTGTGATACTTCGTAGAGACTGAATGCAGAGTCCGAGCCAAGTTTCCCTTTTAAAACGTCCTCAAGTGCCCGTCCAACATCTCTCCTGCATTTTAATATTTATAGATTGAGGGGGTGGAGAATCAAATAATTGCTTCCTTTGAAAAATCATCAAGAGAACGTAAACTCCAACGCCTTCAAACACTTCAACCTCCGACAAATCAGCAAAAAGACTAATCCAGCACTTTTCAAGCAAAAGATTGCGTACTGCTGACGCACTTTCAGAGATCAAAAACGAGTGAGGCAAAACCAACATTCCAAAGCCGCCCGGCTTGATCAGTTCAATAGATAGTTTGACAAAAGCTACATAAAGATCAGATTGTGATTTTCCTGATCCGAGAAGTTCAGCTATTTGCGTTCTGACTTCCTGACTTTGTTGCCCCGTTGCAATATAAGGAGGGTTAGCAATAACGGCATCAAATGTTGAGAACATTGCCCCATCCTTCCAGCTTGACGCGATTGAATTTTGGACAGACACATTAAGTGTGTCTGGAATTTTATCGGTTAGTGTTAAAAAAAGTAGCGCTATTGAGAGTTCTGTTGCCTTGACCGCATTTTCATCTATATCGAACCCATAGACATTTTCAAAACAGCGGCGGAACTCAGCCTCATCATATTGGTGCTTTAATGGGTCCGATTGCAACTCCAAGACATTTCTAAGAAAAATGCCGGAGCCACATGCGGGATCGATTACCCTTAGCTGACGGAACGTCGAAGGAGGAGTAACATTCTCAAGATAACGAGCAAAAAATCGCGCAATATATTGTGGTGTATAAATTGCACCTGGTGTTTTAGATTTTGATTCTCGAGGTAGAGGCTCCAAAAAAGTTGTCTGCGCCGACTCTTCTTGTTTAAGGAGGACAACATATTTCTCGTAAATTCTGCTAAGAGCATGGGTGCTAATTAGCGAAAAGTTATAATCATACGGGGCAAATTTATTCTTGTAAAAATTCCCAAGAATATCGAGGATGTAACCTTTGTCTAAGGTGTCAAATACCTTGAGTCGCTCATCGTCAAGAACGTAATGTGGTGGTGCGCTCCCTAATTCTCTTTCCAAAAATGTTCTAAGCAATAATCGAATTGGCTGTTGGGAAGCTTTGCATAGATCCATTAGGCTTGCTCCCTCATGCCAGCTTGTGGGCCTCATGTATCTTTTATTATCTTCAAGAGCCCTTGCAAAAATTATCGAATTGAAAAGAGAAGCTATACATGCAACGTCAATTGCTCCTCCTAAATGAGCAGCGAGGTGGATACGCCAAAAACGGATTGTTTGGATTAATGCATCATCAAGAGCATGCTGAGTTGGGCTTTGCCGCTCTCGTATCAGCTTCTGAAAGGTTTCACTTCTCAGTGCAGTGGTGTTTTCCTCGGAAATTTCCGATTTTATTATTTTTGGCGGATCTGTTCTATTGAATACGGAATAGACTACCTTTTCGTTAATATATAGTTGCCAATCAACGAGATTATTATAAGAAATGCTAAGAGAATGGAGTTGATCGCCAGGTGTAAGGGCGGCAAAATCAACCTCCTCTGGAACGAATGTGAGAATTGCCGAGTGTTCTAACCCATGCTCAACGAGAAGATGAGTCTTCCCGTACGGATCTAAATTAAGTTGCTTAAGGCTACCGGTGGGGTTCCAATTAAACTCATTTGAGAAACGGTTGATTAGGCTAAACCTCTCAGGGAGACTAGCATCTTTTCCGAGTCTAATGACGTAATCGAGCTTACTTGGCATGATAGTGATAATGTTAACTGCTACAAATTTACGATTTTTTGAGGAAGCACGTTGAAAATAGCTTAACGGGTGGGCACCTATACAGAAGTTCCGCTTAACAACTATGCCGCCCTGCTAGGGCTAAAGCAAAATTTCGCATTTCCCGCGTGGGCGCGGCAGCCGAACTATTTCCGGGGTTGGTTACTTTGGTTAGGTATGGAAAGCTTTGTCATTACGCCGAAAACTCCGCACGAACGTGAGGCGGTTCAGCATTTTCTTCGCACCGAACATTTGAAGGCGCGCGTTCTCTCAGACGAGGAGGAGGAAGACCTCGGTATGCTGCTGCTCATGTCGGAAGTCGATCCGAACGATACGGTGCCGGAATCGGAGATCCGTAAGATTTTCTCGGTTGCGTAATGGCCGTGTTGTGCCGCCCCTCCGGGGCTTATAACTCAAAAAAATCCCATTAACCGGGGGCTTACGCCACCCGGCTACAAATATGCCGCCCCGCTGGGGCTAAGGCAAAATTTTCGCTTTTCCTGCGCGGGCGCGCCAGCCGAACTATTTCCGGCTAAGAAACATAGGCTCGGAATTATACAGCGGCTATATCTCTTTTACCATTTATGAAGATCGACCAGAAGATTTTAACGGTTTTATTTACTCGACTGAAGGAGCAAACTCCGTGGATTACGGGGCAAGAGTTGCGTCAACTTTTAAAAGAAGATGGAGTGCAAGTAACGAAAGAGGCATTGTCGTCGGAGATCGAACGCTTGACCAAATCCGGTTATCTTGAATTGCGTCCGGTTGATGAAGGCGACATGGGTCGAGGTTATATCACCCGGCTTACGATTCCCGGCAGGAATTTGTGGGTTCACGGCAGATCGTTAACTGCTGCTTAACCCAATTTTCCTTGTCACAAGCTATCTCCCAATACCATACGCAGAAGGAGGAGGTTCATCTTCTTCTTGCTCTCCATGCTGAACTTCATGGAGGACGTACTAAAACGGACGCCACGTCACCCGGTCGCCGCGCGTCTGACCTCGAGGTATTACATAAATCAGCCGTTGTACTTCTGACGGCCTGCTGGGAAGCATTCGTAGAAAACATCCTGAGCGAAGCCTTTACTATTCTCACACGAGATCTTCGAGACCCATCCTTATTACACAGCGACTTACTTCGTTCGGTGGCGATTGCAAAAGGAACCAAGCTTTTGGTGAATAGCAAGAACGAGCTATACCCATGGTACTTTGTAGGAGAAGGTTGGCGGGCATTGCTTCTTGAATTCGCTGAGTTAAAAATCTCCGAGCTGAATACTCCTGATTCATCAGGAGTTCGTAATTTGATATACGGGCTCTTAGGTATCGAAGACGTTACGCACACTTGGGGGCGGAGAGGAATGAATGCAGAAGATGCGGCCGATCGCCTCGACGAATATTTGAGTGATAGACACATCATTGCCCATGGTGCATTTTCGAAAACGAAGTTCAGCAAATCTTATGTCACGAATTATTCTCGGATTTCTCGATATCACCGTTAAAAAAACCGATGATGCAGTCAGAGAGCACTTGCAAAAGCTTGGCTTAACTCTTCCGTGAGAGCCCTGCTCACAAATATTTCGCTCCTCTGGGGCTGAGAAAATTTCGCATTTCTCGCGCGGGCGAAAATATTGCTGTAGATTAGGTGCTTTAACGGGCACGTTTTTGGTCTGGGCGTTGTTGTATAATATGGAGGGGTATTCCTCGATATGACCACACACGAAATTTTGGGTAGTTTTCTTCAGAAAAACTGTAGAGTTCATGAAAAGTGAGTAAGAGTTCATGAATACGCATCCAACACACACTATATAATCTTGCTGAAAGACAACTATCGGATCGGTAGCCGCTTGCTCGGGGAACAGATTACCCTGTTTTTGCGCTTTGCAATAGACAACGAGAGCAATTTCCACGAGAAGGTATCCCCGCATGAGCAAATCGGGATGCCTTCTCCTTTTATTTGAGGGGGACAGGGAAAGTCGGGCTGGCTCCATCGCCCCCGATGGAAGCACCGACCTACGCGAAAAAAATGGATCAGGAAAAAATTTACATGACGCGTCAGCGTCTGACGGAATTAGAAGAGGAAGTCAAGAACCTTCGGTTTCACGGCCGGCGGGATATTGCGGCGCGCATTGCCGAAGCACGCGCGCAAGGCGATCTATCGGAGAACGCAGAATACGATGCGGCCCGCGAAGAGCAGGGTCTGCTGGAACTTCGTATCCGCAAAATGGAGGATGTGCTGGCGCGTTCGGCTATCATTGACGAGAGCAATATCCAGACCGATAAGGTTGGCATCATGACGCGCGTAACGGTTTTGAACGGCAAGACGAAAAAGAAGAACGAATATCAGATCGTCTCGCCGGAGGAAGCGGATTTCGAAGGCGGGAAGATCTCGATGTCCTCGCCGATCGGCCGCGCGCTGATGAATAAAACGGTGGGCGAAGAAGTACAGATCAAAGTTCCAGCAGGCTTGCTGGAATTAAAAGTGGTTTCGATAGGGAAATAGAACCACGATTTGGGGCGATTTTTAAGATTAAGAAGATAAATTTTTTCCGATCTCATTCATCTCTTAAATCGCCCCAAATCATGGTTCAGGTACTGCCCGAGTGGCGTAATTGGTAGCCGCAGCAGACTCAAAATCTGCCGTTCGCAAGGACGTATCGGTTCGAGTCCGATCTCGGGCACAAGTATTTATCAAAGAATGGATGTTACATGAGCGTGGAATAAAAATCCCAATTATCTTCGCTTATTTTAGATTAACTGTTCGAATTTGGCCTGGAAGAACCGGAGATATTTCGGCTCATAGACCATCTGGAGTCCGCGCACCTCGAATCGGCGGTCATAGACAGCCTCGACGGCTTCAGTTACTACATCACAGTGAGCCTGGGTGTAAACGCGGCGTGGGAACGTAAGCCGTACGAGCTCGAGCTTCGGAAAGATGTGCTCACCGGTTACGCTGTTGCGTCCCGCGGAGACGATACCACGCTCCATGGTGCGAATGCCGGATTCGAGATAGAGTTCAGCGGCGAGGGTTTGGGCTGGGAACTCAAGCTGCTTTAGGTGCGGCAGAAAGCGTTTGGCATCGAGAAACACCGCGTGGCCGCCAATGGGAACTACGATAGGAATACCGATGGAGAGCAATCGCTCGCCAACATATTCCACTTGTCCCACGCGGGCGCGAATATGCTCTTCCTGTACCGCTTCCTCGATACCACGTGCCATCGCTTCGAGATCGCGTCCGGCAAGACCTCCATACGTATGCAAGCCTTCATACACCACAACAAGATTTCTCGCTTCTTCGAAGAGTTCGTAATTGTTGAGCGCGAGAAATCCGCCGATGTTGACGAGCAGATCTTTTTTTCCGCTCATGGTGCAGGCGTCGGTATAGGAACACATTTCATGCAGGATCTCTGCGATCGTGTGCGATTCGAAACCGGGTTCCCGCTGCTTAATGAACCAGGCATTTTCGATAGCGCGCGTTGCATCGAGTACGACGGTGATGCCATGCCGGTGGGTAAGCGCGCGGATATCACGCAGATTTTGCATCGAGACTGGCTGACCACCGGCCATGTTGACCGTTGCCGCAACCGTTACGTAAGCGATCTTATCGGCGCCAACGCGGTCGATCAGATGCGTGAGCTTGTTCAGATCAATATTGCCTTTGAAGGGGTGAAGGCTTTCAGAATCGTGCGCTTCATCGATGATGACGTCGATGAAGGTTCCACCGGCAAGCTCCTGATGCAAGCGCGTCGTGGTGAAATACATATTGCCTGGAACGATATCGCTCTCTTTGATGAGAATTTGCGAGATCAAATGCTCCGCACCCCTGCCCTGATGCGTCGGCACGAGATATTTATAGCCGTAATATTTCCGCACCTGATCTTCCAGGTGATAATAGTTCTCGCTGCCGGCGTAGGCCTCATCGCCGAGCATCATGCCGGCCCATTGGTTGTCGCTCATGGCGTTGGTACCGCTATCGGTCAGCAGATCGATATAGACATCGCGCGAGCGAAGCAGGAACGTGTTATATCCCGCCTCTTTGAGGGCGTGTTCGCGGTATTCAGGAGTCGTCATGCGAAGTGGTTCGACGACTTTTATCTTAAATGGCTCAGCCCAGGAGCGTTTTTCTAATTTTGGCATTCGATAAATAATTAATAGTATGAGAAAGATTATTTTGTTTTAAACAGCATTGCGGGTCGTGGTAATGTAGCGAAGGTCATTTCCGGACCGTGCAAAATGATGCGTGCATCGAGCGCGAGGCAGCCTTCGGCAGATACGATCAGCGGATTGATGTCGATCTCCGAGATCCACGGTTCTTGGGTGATAAGCTCACTGAATTGCACCAGGAATGATTCCAGCGCGGCCGCATCGATCGGCTGTTTCCCTCTCGCGCCTTTTAGCGCCTGCCAGATGTGTAGTTGCTCCATCATGCGGCGGGCAAGCGTGCCCGTGAGCGGTGGAAGCTGGAGTACCGTATCTTTCATCACCTCCGCAAGAACGCCACCCGCGCCGAGCAGCATAACAGGCCCAAATTGTGGGTCGATACTGCTCCCAGCGATGAGTTCAAATCCGTCGCGCTTTATCATCGGCTGGACCGAGACACCGTCGAAATCTGAAATTTTTCCGTGAGCGACTACCGTATCATGAATTTGTTTGAATGCTGCGCTAACTTCATCTTCATTGTGGAGATCGAGTTTCACGCCGCCAATATCCGATTTATGCGTGATCGTCTTCGAGAGTAACTTTACGACGACTGGGAACCCAATGCGTCTGGCGGCATCGATGGCTTCGCCCGGAGTTTTCGCTGCGACCGTCTCCGTGGTTGGAATACCATGCTCGCGTAAGAGCTGCTTCGATTCCACTTCGGTCAGGATCGTCCGGCCTTCACTTCGAACTTGGTCGATCAGTGCAGATGGCTTTTGTGATTCTGTGATTGCACTTGTTGTCTCATCGGATTCCAGGGTATTGAGCCGTTCACCAAATTTCCACATATAGTTGAACACATTCGCAGCATCGTCCGGGAACTTGAATGTGGGAATACCGCCGCGGCTCATAATGCCATCGGCGGCGGAGACATCGTCCCCGCCCATGAAAGACGCAATCAATGGTTTGCCCAGTGGATCGTCGGCGATACGTGCATACTTGGCGATATTCGCTGCCATGGTTTGCGGACGAGCTGCAACGAGCGGGGCCGTAATAGCGAGTACGCCGTCAGTACCATCGTCTTTCAGAGCGAGTTCAACGGCTCGTTCGAAGGTCGCTTCGGTGGCATCGGCCAGAATATCGATAGGGTTCCCATGACTCCAATGAGGCGGGAGGATCTTATTAAGTTCTTCCATCGTGTTCGGCGAAAGCTGGGCCAGTTCTCCCCCACCTGTCATCAGTGCATCAGCCGCAAGCACGCCAGGACCTCCCGCATTTGTAACGATCGCAAGCCGCTTGCCTTTCGGGCGCGGTTGCTTGGCAAGGACGTCAGAAATGTGAAACAGGTCACCAATTCTGTCCAGGCGCAGCACGCCGGCGCGGCGAAACGCGGCATCGAGCACGGCATCGCTGCCCGTCATTGCGCCGGTGTGAGATGCAGCAGCTTTCGCCGACGCCTCCGTGCGGCCTGACTTAATAACGATGATCGGTTTGCGAAGCGCAACCTTTCGTGCGGCAGCGAGAAAGCGCGGCGCATCGCCAATGGATTCCATATAGATCACGATGGATTCCGTGTTCGGATCGTTCCCAAGATAATCGATGAGATCGCCCCAGCCGACATCCAGCATCGAGCCAACGGACGCGAATGCGCTGAAACCGAGCGCCTCGCTCAAACTCCAGTCGAGTATTGCTGTGCAGAGCGCGCCACTTTGGCTGATGAATGCAACGCTTCCCGGCAATGCGGCCTTGCGGGCGAATGTTGCATTAAGCCGAATTATGGGATTCATTACGCCGATGCAGTTCGGCCCAACGATGCGAAGTTCTGTGCCGCGAATGCATTCGGAAATTTCTTGCTCCAGTGCTTTGCCTGCCGCGCCGGTTTCGCGGAACCCTGCGGAAATAATAATGGCTCCGCGAACTTTTGCATCCACACACTCGCTGATGAGCGCGGGAACGGTTACCGCCGGCGTGACGATGATCGCAAGATCGATCGGGGAAGGAATATCCGAAATTCTGGCAAATGCAGGATTGCCCGCAACCAGCTTGTGAGTCGGGTTGACGGGAAACACATCTATGCCGGAAGCGATAGATGCAAAGAGATTCGTTGTGATCGCTTCGCCGGGACTTCCGGCTCGTTCCGAAGCGCCAATAATTGCGATGCTTTTAGGATGGAAGAAAACATCAAGCGGATGCTGAATTTGGGGTGTCGAAGCGAGTGAGCTTTCGTGTTGAATTGGGTCCTTCAGCTTTTTATCTTCTATTTGAACGGTTCGCAGATCTAAAATTTCGTTGGCGGCCATTTGGATTTCCATAAGGCTTTTTTTATTTAAAAGGAATAATATTACATGGCTTAACACTTTGACACTCCACAATCCTATGCCATCTACCTTAACCGTTTCACTCTTCGCAAAAACAGTAAAATAATAGGCCAGTGCGTTAAATTTTGCGCTGGCCTTAGCTCCCAAACCGTTAAGATTTCTTACGCTTGGTTTAATTCTTTGGTGGGACATCTTTAGCTCTTGAGCCGTAAATATGGTGGGATTTTATGGGTGCTGCATTCCCCCGAACTTTTCCCCTGATTGCCGTTTTTGCAATGGTGAAAAACACCATGCGTCCGCTTCTTTTTCGTGTGCTTCGATTTTCGGCCGTAATCGCAGCCCTCTTTGGGGCCTCGCTATCTTATGCCCAGACGGCAGGCCATTGGAATTGGATCAGAATAGATACTCCGGAAGTCTCCGCCTTCTTTCGCAACCGGGATTATGGAATAGTGGGCTTTAACACAACCGCGCCCGGTTGTCTTATATCCAGAACAACCAATGCTGGAAATTCATGGATGAACATCACAAATTTGCCTACCTATCTTCTTTCGGTTCCAAATACAGGTCTCTCCACAGGTAAAGTACCTTCTATTTTTATGCGCGACAGCCTCACCATGTGGTTTACGTTCGTTCAAAACAATCTACAATATCCATTAACACCCCTTCAGAACGGGATTTATAATTCCACCGACGGTGGCCTCTCATGGGAGGATCTCGAAGATTCGGCGCAGTGGAATACAGTCGTGGAATCTTCTCCCGGCGTCCTTGCCACATCCACGGGGGGAATTGCATTCCAGGACTCGCTAAATGGAATAGCGAGTGCGGCATCATCACCTCTCAATGGATTAAATTATGCAAACTCGACAGAGAGTACAACGACCGACGGAGGCAGGACTTGGCAGCCGCTTCCATTTTCTTCGATTGGTTACTGGGAATCATGGAACATCTATTGCCATAAGGAGACGGGAACTTATATTTTTTATCAGGATGCGGTTACTGCGGGATCAACCACAGGTATGATTTCATCCGACTTTGGACAGACCTGGCGAGGCTTTCATCTTAATAATATAGATTGCGCCGATTCAAACCAAACGACGGGAGGCATAACCGGCGCCGGGGACGCGATCTATGTGCAAACTCCGGAATGCGGCATTTACCGCTCAACGGACGATGGGAATACGTGGGTCTCAGTTGGGGGGCCTTCTAATAGCGACGATACTAAGCTCTTCGCCCCATCGGTTTGTAAAGGCTCTGTGGTAATTGCTTCCGGTATATTCGACACATCCACCTATCAAACCGGAATTTGGATGACGACGGATGGCGGCGATGGCACGATCCCTTTGCCCGACGACACGCTTACCATCCAGCCCGGTATATTCGATACCATAAGTTCCTGCGATTCCTCGCTAACTCCCATTGTATTTGGGAATTGTGGCTGCACCCCAGCGGATTACCATTTCGATTCAGCGATTTTTGTGGGAGACACGCGTTTTTCTATCACAAATACATCGCTTTTCCCGACAGCATGGAACGGCTTTGCATCACGCGATTCTCTTTTCATCGAATTTGCTCCGCGCCATCAGTCGGGGCTTGCTACCGGTGTGGTGCATCTTTATGGCCGTATTATTCGCGATAGCACGGTTACGTCGTTCGATTCCATTATAACAGTTCAGCAATATGCGCTCAGCACTCCGAACCTCCAGACGACGCTCTCGCATAATGCATCTACATTCGATCTTGGCTCGGTCAGTATCTGCACAGGCAGCGATACGGTTTTACAAATCCGTAACAATGGCTGTAGCCCTGTAACAATCACTGCCGAAGAGATTGCAGCCAGCGGCTTCGAAGTTACACAGCTAACGCTCCCTCTTACGCTTCCTGTCGATAGCACGATCACGCTTCACGTTCACACGCAGCCATCCGATACTATCCCGGAGCAGGGAACAGTTACGCTGCACGTTTCTTCGGACAGCCTCACGGAACTTCTGACTGTTCAGTTGCAAGCAGATGGAAGCTGGGGCGGCGGGAATCTTACTGCAACTCCCAGCCCGGCGCAGTTTTCACCGTCTTCGCTATGCGGTTCGGATTCGGTTATGCTGACGCTTGTCAATACGGGCTGCGACAGCCTTATTCTTACTTCTGCCTCGATCCTTGCCAATCTTGGCTCTGCCGGAGATTCCGATTTTACTTTTTCTGGATCGCTTCCCGATACCATTGGGGAAAACGATACAGCCCATGTCACGCTTATCTTCCATCCAAGCGGCCTCGGTCAGCGATCCGCGTGGGTTGATTTACATGCACACGATGCTCATGGCAATCAAACCGAGCGCGATTTGGAAGTTGAAATGAATGGCAATGGGACAGCGAGAACTCCCGCAGTTACGCTCTCTACGCCATCTCTAAATTTCGGTTCCGTCTCGACGTGCGGGCAATCGGTTACGCTGCCGGTGGTGCTTTCGAGCACCGGATGTGATACTCTGACTTGTAGTAGCGCGGTTCCCGCGCTTCCCTTTGCTGTGACGAAATCGTTTTCATCCGCGCTGCCTGTTGGCGTAAGCGATACGGCGCTGATAACCTTTACTCCAACGGCAACAGGACAATTCAACGATACGCTTACGATTACTACAAATGCGGGCACGGAAACCGTGCCACTACAGGGAGTTGGCATTGCGGGTGCTAAAGTGCTTTCTGTGGATACTTCCTTGCGAGATTTCGGCGCGCTGTATGCATGCCAGTCGCGGGACACGACCATTGTGCTGCGCAACACGGGCTGCGATACATTAACGGTTGATAGTGGGTATGTGACGAATGGGTCGTATGCAACGGATGCTAATTATCCTATAATACTTCCACCGGATTCTTCGGAAACGGTGCAGGTTTCTCTTGCGGCGGATTCGGCGGGCATGAACGGTTCGCTTGAATTCTTCAGCAATGCGAATCAGGGCAATAGTACGGTAACGATCCCGCTTACCGCAAGTATTATTCCACCTGCGCATTTGGTGCTCGCTCTTTCGCCATCGGATACAGCAACGGCTGGCTCAATTGTTAGATGTTATGTCATTCTGGAAGGACAGGTTCCATCCGGCGCGATCTCCGGACTCAATTTCGATATTACTCATAACGACGATCTGTTGAGCTATGTAAATGCAAGCGGCGTCACGATGACGGGAACCAGTGGAACACCGGAGTTGCAAACATTACAGTTTACGCTGGACCACCCCCCACCCCCTCCTTCTATAGGAGGGGGAGTTGATACGCTGGGAAGCATTTCATTCCAGGCGTATCTCAGCGATTCATCATCTACCCCGCTCACGCTATCGAACGTGACGTTCACCAATTCGCTCTCGCTTTCCGATAATTGCATCGCGAGCATTGTGGATTCGGGAGCGTCGTTTACGTATCTGTATAGCTGCGGGGAACCGCTGATTCAGGATGGGATGCTGGGGACGCTGCCGTTTGTGATTACCAGCATTCAGCCGAATCCTGCTCATGATGAGATAACCATCCGCGTGGATGCTGCCGACCCCGGCAGCATTGGTGGGGGAGATGATGCTGCCGGGGGCGGCAGCATCCACGCGGTTCATTGTGAGATGTATGATGCGCTGGGGCGGGGGCAGGACGTGCGCAGCACGTCCCTACAAAGCGGGATTTTGCTCGATGTCTCTGGCGTGCCATCGGGCATCTATTTTATTCGTCTATCCATGGGTGGGTATGTGCAGTCGCGGAGCGTGGTGGTGCAGCATTGAACTACTATTGACCAGGATTGGCAGGATTATCAGGATTAGGACAGGATGAGATCGTCTGAACTTGAAATTATCGGGATCGTGTAGTCATCTGGAGTAAACTCCAGATGACTACACGAGCATTTATTTTCGATTCTTTTTAGGAATCACTTGACATTGCCTTTTTAAGTGCGTATATTAGTATCTACTTTGATGGGCACTATTTCAATGGGAAAGTATGAAATTTGAAGTATGAAGTATGAAATGGGATGGTGCTGGTATCATGTTCATTGAAAACTGCGGCGGTTTCAGAAGCACTTGCATTTAGAAACAGGTGCCTTTTTGATGAATACTCGTTGCAACGAATGGCGAAATTAGCGAAATTTCAAGGGTGATTATGAATATGAAAAGAACAAACACACAAACGGCACCAATGTCGTTAGGAAATTGGTGCCAATTGGAAGGAATATTGTGTGGCAATGATATCGTTCACCGGGCGGTGTAACCACCGTCGATGACGAGTTCGGAGCCGGTTACGAATTTCGATTCGTCGGAGGCGAGATAGACAATGCCCCACGCGATGTCATCCGGCTCGCCGATATGGCCCAGGGGATGCAGCGCGTTCAGAGCCTTGCGAGTTTCTTCGACATTGCCGGTATCTTTCGCGAAGTTTTCGACCATCGGGGTCCATATAAATCCCGGATGGACGGAATTAACGCGGATCTTATCCTTTGCAAAGGAGATGGCGTCGTTCTTTGACATTTCACGAACAGCACCCTTCGAGGCGTGGTAAGGGGAAACGTCTCCTGCGCCGATCAAACCATAGATGGAGGATAGGTTAATAATACTTCCACCACCGGCTTTGCGAAGATAGGGAACCGCATGTTTCGTGCAAAAAAAGACTCCCTTGAGATTGACCGACATGAGTTTATCCCACTCTTCCTCGGTTACATCCTCCGTGGACTTGTTAGCACCGGAGATACCGGCGTTATTCACGAGAATGTCGATTTTGCCCCATTTGGCAGCGACCTCGGCCATGACTCGTTTTACTTCCGCCTCTTTCGAAACATCGAGATGCCAGTAGGCTGCATCGCCGCCGGCAGCGGCAACAATGGGTGAATTTCTGATCTGATAGACGGTATCGGCGCCGGCAGCATCGAGGACATCGGCAATGGCGACTTTCGCGCCTTCCTGCGCCAACCGGATCGCCGTTTGGTGACCGATACCGAGTGATGCACCTGTTATGACCGCGACTTTATCTTTTACTCTGTTCATTGACGTACTTTCTAATTTGCTAATTTGTGAGTAATGGAATTATTTTATTCTGCTTTCTTATTTGAGCCTTCACCGTTTCAGGTATCGGGCGGCAGTTGCAATTTTTGGCATGTTCAATATGCCAATTCATGCGCTCCGTATCGGTGGCGTTCTTTGGCATTCGGTGCTCCTCATGCCACACACGATCGATCTTCGGCGATGAGATCGGCATTTGATTATTCCTCTATGTCAAAATCGGAGCGATGGTCGGCATGCATGAGCAACGCTTCCTTGGAAGCTTGCTCGAAATGCGTCGGATATTTCGCTTCCGCGAGATTGATATTTTCGATCCCACGCAATAACGCATCGGGATTGAAAGAAATGCTATCGATGTGATGCGCGACGAGGAACTCCGCGAATTCCGGATGGTCGCTCGGTGCTTGTCCGCAGAGGCCGATCTTACGATCTGCAAGCCGTGCGGATTCGATGACGGATGCCATCATGGCTTTGGGAGCCTCATTCTGCTCATCGAAGAGTTCACTGATAATATCGGAATCGCGGTCAATGCCGAGCGTAAGCTGAGTCAGGTCATTCGATCCGATGGAAAATCCATCAAAGACCTCTGCGAATTCTTTGGCAAGCACGACATTACTTGGAATTTCGGCCATGACATATATTTCCAGACCATTCTCGCCACGAATAAGCCCCTGGTTGGCCATCATGCTGACGACCTTTCGGCCTTCCTCGACTGTACGGCAGAATGGGATCATAAGCTTCACGTTTGTGAGCCCCATTTCGTCGCGCACGAGCTTCATGGCCTGACATTCGAGCGCGAAGCCAGCCTGGTAGCGAGGATTGTAATATCGCGAAGCTCCTCGGAACCCGAGCATCGGATTCTCTTCTTTAGGTTCGAACTCGGCGCCGCCGATCAGGTTCGCATATTCATTGGTTTTAAAATCGCTCATACGAACGATCACATCCTTTGGATAGAATGCTGCGGCTATAGTCGCAACACCTTCGGCAAGTTTTTCGACGAAGTAACGCTTTTTGTCGTCAAATCCTTTTGTAATTTCTGCAATTTGGTTCTTTGCTTTTTGATCCTGCAAGGAATCATACTGAACCAGCGCGATCGGATGAATACGGATGGAATCCGTAATAATAAATTCAATGCGAAGCAAACCGACGCCCTCGTTAGGATAGAACGACAACTCAAACGCACGATCGGGATCGGCAAGAATAAGCATGGGCTTCGTGCGCGGCATTTTGATCTGGCTCAGATCGCGTTCGGTCTTGGAAAACCGCAATGCCCCGCGATAGACGCTGCCATGACCGCCAGCATCGCATACGACCGTGATCATTTCTCCGTTCTGAATTTTTTCCGTCGCATTGAGCGCGCCGACAATAGCAGGCGTTCCGAGTTCCCTTGCCACGATCGCAGCGTGACTCGTGCGTCCACCTTTGTTTGTAACGATGGCCCGGGCTCGTTTCATGATCGGATCCCAATCCGGGCTGGTAATCTCGGTGATCAGGATCTCGCCGTCCCGAAGCGAATCTTCTTCGCGCGGGGATGCAAGGATCCGAGCAGGCCCGGTAACGATCTTATTTCCCAGTCCCATGCCGTGCGAAAGCAAAATTCCTTCTTCGTTCAATTCATATTCGGTGATTGTAATGTGTTTTTCACGCGAGCGAACCGTCTCTGGTCGCGCCTGCACGATCCAAAGTTCGTTCGTTATTCCATCGAGTGCCCACTCAATATCCATCGGTTCTTTGTAATGTTCCTCAATGGCCAGAAGCCAATTGCCAAGTTCTTCAAGTTGAAGATCGGTGAGTACAAAACGTTCTCGAAGCAAAGCCGGAGTGTCCAAGTTGATTGTACGGTTCCCGTCCGTATCTGGAGTACTGTCGGCATAGACCATCATCTTCTCTTTCGCACCAAGTTTATGTGAGATCACTGCTCGCTTTCCGCTTCGGAGTGACGGCTTGAAAAGAAAAAATTCGTCTGGCTCGACCGCACCCTGCACCACGTTTTCGCCCAAACCCCAGGCGCCGGTGATTAGCATCGCGTTGTCGAACCCTGAATCGGGGTCGAGCGTGAATGCCACACCGGAAGCTCCTTTGTCCGATCGGACCATGCGCTGGATCCCAACGGAAACCGCAACTTTTGTATGCTCAAACCCTTGATCTTCCTGGTATTTAATCGCACGATCAGTATAAAGCGAGGCAAAACATTTTCGCACTGCATTAATGACGGCGTCTTCGCCGGATATATTGAGATAGGATTCAAGCTGGCCTGCGAAACTTGCTCCGGCAAGATCTTCGGCTGTCGCGCTGCTTCGAACAGCGACGCTTACTGGATCGCCATTCTTGGAAAGAGCAAGGTACGAACTAATAATCGATTGTTCCACCGGTTTCGAGAAGTTGCCAGACATAATGGCTTCGCGAATCTTCGAGCCGATCTCATGGAGATTGGAATACGCCTCGTGGTCAAGGTTTGCAAGCTCGGCAGCGATCTTTTCTGAAAGCTTGTTGTACTCCAGAAAATCGCGGAACGATGTCGTTGTAACGGCGAATCCTTCCGGAATGCGGACTCCAAGCGGAGCGAGCGCTTGTGTCATTTCGCCGAGCGATGCATTTTTCCCGCCCACAAGAGCAACATCCTTCATGCTTGCGCGAGCGAAAGGAAGTATATAGGGCTTGGAAGCCGTCGAGTCTAATTTCTCGTTCATAGAGGGTGCCGGTTCTAAAGGATTCATGGTCGTAATTGTTTAAATGCGATTGCTGAAGGAAGTTCCAACGTAATGCGAGGTATATTGATATTGGATCCGATGTCCCGTGAAGAGCTTGGCGTAGGTTGCTCGATCGTCTTAACAGAAGACTGGCACACGCCGCACCACTCGAGCACATCTTTTTCGAGCGTGGCCATGCGTTGGGGTTCCAATTTTTTAAGGCCGCTTTGATCGAGCAGCATGTGCATGGAGCGTGCAAGACATTGTGCCGCGATCTCCTGATCGTCTTCGGCCAACTCATACTTCATCAATGCCAATCGGGCTTGCGTAAGAAGTTCTTCACGATCGAAGCGAGAAGCCGGCGGAGCATTATATAACTCCGCCAGCGCGGCGACATCGGTATGATCGACGTAGTGATGAATGTGATTCTCAATGTTCGGCCCCTCGCTGTTCGTGCGTAGTCGGGTCATTGTGTCGGAATTATCTTTTGGTTGAATCATAAACCCTCCGTTTTTAGTGCTACTCGTTATCTCACTATTTCCACCGTCTGCTCCGCGTGTGCCGCAACGCTGTGTGCCACACTCCCGATAAGCATGCGTTCGAAACCCGAAAGTCCGCGTGAGCCAATGAAGATCGTGTCCGCCTTCATCCGTTTTGCTTCTGCAAGTATTTCCCGGTTGGCAATTCCCACCGGCGTCGCGGTCGTGACATGCTCAAAATGTTTTTGCATCTCTTTCTCAAGGCCATGCAGGGCGTTCTCCAGTCGGGCTTCTGCTATTTCCTGATACATATCGAAACCACTTCCTGCAATCCATACAAACTGCGGGGTGGCAAGCATATTTAGATCGATGACCGATACAATATGCAATCGCGTCTCCGGGGGCCAGCAGCGTTTGATAAGCTGATGAACCGCCTGGCTCGATCCCTGGGAACCGTCGAAGGCAAGCAGCAAAGTCGGAGCGTTTTCGCCTCCCGAATGTATAGCGCTTCGAGTAATGCGAACGGAAGTGTGGGCCTCGGTCGCCACACGGAGCGAAACGCTGCCTAAAAAGAGACGTCCGATCGCTCCGCGTCCGTGTGACCCCATCACAATGAGATCGGGTTTCCAGCTATCCGCAATTTCTAAGATAGTCGAAGCAGGTGAGTGCAGGCGGGCACAGGATGTTATTTCCCATTTCGGAAAGAGTTTAGCAACTGCTTTGGCGCCTTCTTCCGCGTCCGTTTCGGCAGCTTCTCGAGCATATTCGATCGTCTCCTGCACATTATCGATCGCGTAAGCAGCAAGCGTTAGACCAGATTCGATATTGATAGCCGGTTCCCGGCCCGCGCGGATTTCTCCTACAGAAAGCACGGTCGTCTGAATCCCCTCAGAAGGCAATCCGGCATATTTCAAATCCTGGATCGCATTTTTTGCGTTCGCTGAACCATCGTAGGCTATTAGTATTTTCATACTAAACATAATAGGCAATTGTGTGCCGTTTCAAACAAGCCGCGAATTACCGTGAAACAGGAAGTATTGACTTTTCTGGAAAAATTATAGGTGTATAAGAAAATGCCGATAGTAAAAAAATCTTACTTTTGAGAAGAAAAATCTTTTGCCAATATTAGGAAGAATATCGCGTGGATATCGATTGAAAAATCCTCTTGTTTGTAATTCTATCTGGCATAATAATGGCTTAATGAATTAGTATGATGGTAACACAACCAATGCAGGGCATATTAAGTCGTTCTAACCAACGACTATCGAGTCCGACCACGGTATCCAATAAGTTACACACTTTTCGCACCGAGGCAGAGCAAATTTTCAGCAATTATGCTCTTTCACCTGCTGACTTTACCGAGGCTGTTCATCGCTTCATTCGAATGAGCGGTGACTACGACAACATGCCGGAAGATTTACGACCTCCAACGAGCGATACCGTTTATCGAGTTCTATATTCTCTCGAATGCGAAAATGTATGGCAGAGGAACTCCAACTAAGATGTAATCGCGCATTTTTTTTTGCAGCAATTTCTGTGCCAACAGTTTGGAAGAATTAACGTAACAATTTGCATTCGCTTCCGTGTATTTATAGGCTTGAAATTAAAATTATTGGCACGGCTGCCGCATGGAATTAAAAATTTTCAACGTGCAGTGCCGGGCTTTTCATGCATACCGACTCATCTTCGTTGATGGGCATAGAACATGCTCTCCCACGGGAATGAGGATTGTAACTCTAATATCATATCCAAAAGCATTATGAAATCAAACGAACAATTAGAGCGCGACGTACGAGACGCGCTAAAATGGGAACCGCTCCTTAATGGGGCTGTTTCTACGAACCGTGCCGAGATCGGCGTGACCGCCGAAAAGGGCATCATTACTTTGACCGGGCGCGTCGATAGCTATCCAAAAAAATTAGCTGCCGAGCGTGCCGCCAAGAGCGTGCGTGGCGTCCGGGCCGTAGCCGAGGAAATCGAAGTACACTTGGACGGCGTGGCGCTTAGGAACGATACCGACATCGCCGAAGCAGCCGTCAATGCGCTGCAATGGTGCAATTCGGTTCCCGATAAACGCATCACCGTGAGCGTCGAGAACGGCTGGATCACGCTCGAAGGCGACGTCGAGTGGCAATTCCAAAAGGATGAGGCCCGCCGCGAGGTCGAAGATATCGTCGGAGTCAAGGGCGTTAGGAATCTCCTTTCGATCCAGCCGGTACTCAAACCGGTAGAGATACAGGATCAGATCCAGCGCGCCCTTCAACGTTCTGCAACGGTCGATTCCAGCAATGTTGTCGTCGATGTCAACGGCAGCCTTGTCACGCTTAAGGGAACCGTGCGATCGTGGGCCGAGCGGGAAGACGCTGAAAATGCTGCCTGGGCTGCGCCCGGTGTAGCGAAAGTCAGCGACCAACTCCTGGTAAGCGAAGAGGTTATCTAAACTCCCATAGATCCGTTAATTCTTCATGCGACCGAAACCGCGGGGTAATCATTGCTTCGCGGTTTCGGTTATTGAAAAGCGCAAAAAAACAAACAAAATTTCCATCTTCCTTACATCGTATATCTCATCTATTTTCCTTTAACGGACCTATTCCGGAAACTTCTGGTAATGCGATGAGCTAAACGCCTTAATCATTTGTGGATGATTGCGGTAATGAAATATTAAGCTAGCGGGAATATGGTATCGCGTGATTTCGTTAGGTTCCAAAGGCTTCTCAAACGTATTTCGAGGGGGTTCCGCTTCATTCAACGCATGCGCGAACATTTCCTTTAGCTCGGCATTCTCAATTCTCTCGCTTGGTATTGAGTTATTTGTTTTCATGGAATTTTATGCACTTTGTTACTCACTTCTTAACATCAACTTTTGTGTTCAATTAGGGGGCGAATAGAACCGCCCTGGAATGATCCCGGGCCATTCCATATCGCCCAGCCACTCTAATCTTATATCATGGAGTGGCTGGGCTCAATTGGCTTCCGGCTACGACAGGACCGCTTTTTCTTCGGATTTAGAATGTCCGTTTGACTTCAAGGAAGGATGATCCTTTATCATTGTGGAGTTCCCATTTGTTGAAGTCGATTTAAGCGGTATTTCTCGCACGGCCGGAATATCTTTTACGATCTTCGGAAGCGTGAGTTCGAGAAGACCGTCATTGAATCTGCCCGTTATAGCAGCCTCTTTGACATTCTTTGGCATCGAAAACGAGCGGACAAACTTCCCAAACGAACGTTCGGCCCGGTGATAATTTCGGCCTTTCTTTTCGTCTTTCCGCTCCTTCTGCCCACTGATCGTCAATGTATTCGCATCCACCGTCACTTTCACGTCATCGTCGGACATGCCAGATAATAAAGTTTAGATATCAAAAGCTTAAATAAAGAGTAAGATTTTCTTACTCTTTTTGTTTTATTTTCCAGCATTTTTTCTTCGTTTTCATTGATTTCCATTGTTGGCATGACAATCCATATCTCTCGTAATAAGAAAATGCGTGCGAAATGCCAAATCAGAATCAAATAATTAGCATTCCAAAATCGGGAACATCCTTGAACGAGCATGTTACCAATGCCGTAGCTCATGCCGTCCGAGAGCCGCTTTCTGACATGATCGCCCAGGAAGATACTCGTGAGCGAAGAAATCGAAAAATTCGATGGCTGCTCCTTGCGCTCATCCCGGTGGTAGGTGTTGGATTGTGGTATGTATTGAAACCGAAACCGGTACCGCTGCCGCTTCGCTTCAGAACGGGCGTGGTCTCGACCGGTAGCGTGATTCGTGATGTAAAAGCAACCGGTGATGTGGAAGCGGTAACGACCATTCAGGTGGGCGCTCAAGTTTCCGGCCTCATTTCGAAAGTTCCGGTCGATTACAATACGAACGTCCACGCCGGACAGGTGCTTGCGAAGATCGATCCTACGCTTTATCAAGCGCAGTACGATCAGGCTAATGGCCAATTCCTTTCTGCGCAAGCTGCGCTGGATCAGGCGATCTCGAACCGCGATCTTAGCGCGCGCAATCTCGCTCGCGCGCGACAGTTGTTCGATAAGCACCTTATCTCCATCTCCGATCTCAATACCGATACGACGAATCTTCGCGTTGCCGAAGAAACCGTAGCAGCATCGCGAGCATCGTTAGCTGCTGCGAAGGGTGCGATGGAAGTTGCGCGAACGAACCTCCAGATCTGCACGATCACGTCGCAGATCAACGGTGTCGTCGTCTCGCGCAATATTGATTCCGGCCAAACGCTGGCTTCGGTATTTCAAACGCCGGTGCTCTATACCGTGGCAGCCGACCTCAAGCAAATGCAGGTTGTTGCTGCTGTCGATGAAGCCGATGTCGGCGAAGTTGTCGCGGGACAGCAGGCAACGTTTACAGTAAATGCCTATCCCGATCGCATCTTTAAAGGCGTAGTGACGCGAGTCCGCAATGCTCCGGTCATAGTGGAAGATGTTGTCGCCTACGGCACAGAAATTACCGTCGATAACTCCGATCTTGCACTGAAACCCGGCATGACCGCTACAGCGACTATCGTTACAGCTACCTCGAAAAATTCGCTTAAAGTTCCAAATGCCGCGCTTCATTTCACGCCTCCATCTGAAAAGGTCGATTCGGTTTCCGGAGTCTGGGTGATCGACCACGATACGTTCCGACGGATCCATCTTACGCCCGGAGTATCGGATGGCGAATGGACAGAAGTCATTAGTGGCAACATCACCCAAGGAACTTCCGTACTCCTTGAACTCACGCCCGATGGAAAGAAGGCGTATGCAAAATGATGTCCATCCCGTAAACGGGAAGCAATCTGATCCTGCGGCTTCCGCGCCATTACTTTCGTTCCGCAATGTGTCGAAAGTGTATGGGCAGCAAGCCGCGGCAGTACATGCGCTCAATGATGTAAGCCTCAATGTTCACGAAGGAGAATTCGTTGCAATAACCGGACCCAGTGGTTCCGGAAAATCGACCGCACTAAGTATTTTCGGTATTTTGGAAACTCCAACCTCCGGCGAATATCGCATTGAAGGAGTTCCTGTTCAAAATCTTGCGAAAAATGTTTTGGCCTTACTTCGCAACAGCCGTTTTGGTTTTGTATTTCAGCAATTTAATCTTCTTTCTCGCACCTCGGCTTTAGAAAATGTCACTCTGCCATTAGTGTACGGAGGCGTTGGCGGGCATGAGCGCAATGCACGAGCGCGTGAAGCTTTGGATTCCGTTGGCTTGCCTGGCCGATACGATGCCCATCCGAACCAGCTCTCCGGTGGCCAGCAGCAGCGTGTAGCCATGGCACGAGCGATCGTCAATAATCCTTCGGTCATTCTGGCTGACGAACCAACCGGAAATCTCGATTCCAAAATGGGCAAGGAGATCATGCAGCTTATCCAAAATTTGAATCGTGAGCGAGGCATTACCGTGCTAATGGTTACCCACGATGCTTCCTGCGCTGCGTATGCGGGTCGGGAAGTTTCCTTTCGCGATGGCAGGATCGAAAACGATAGTACAAGGGCTACGTCATGACTGTCACCTCTACGGTTCGGCTCGCTCAGGCTGCGCTCTTGCGGAACAAGATGCGCTCTCTGCTCACGACGCTCGGCATGGTGATCGGCGTTGGCGCCGTCGTTATTATGCAGTCGATGGGCGAAGGCGCTACCGCCTACATCGATGCACAGATCACCGGGCTTGGCGCTAATATGTTTATTGTCGCTCCTGGCACGACGCGCATTCTCGGGGGCCAGAGCACCGACGTGCCACTCTTCAAAGAGTCCGATATTGACGCACTCCGCCGGCGAGCGCACAGCATTCTCGATATTGCTCCGCTGTGTAACCACCCGATGCGCACCATGTATGGAACGAATTATCATAATACCACGATCAACGGAACGACGCCGGACTTCTTCCGCATCCGAAGATTCGTTGTGACCGAAGGCCGCGATATGAGCGATGAGGATGAACGCACCGGGGCGCTCGTTTGCATTCTCGGCACGACCGTGCTTGAAGCTCTTTTCGGCGACCAGGATCCTATTGGGAAGGAAATTCTCGTTCATAATTTACCGATGCGCGTGATCGGTGTGCTCGAATCTCGTGGTTCCATGCTTGGGTTCGATGCCGATGATATTGTTTATGTTCCCTATAATACTTTCTCCCGACGTATCAGCGGTAGAAACGATAAGATCGGAGCCATTATGTTCAGCGCTGTGTCACAGGATCGGAGTGACGATGCCAAAACCGAAGCGCAGCAGCTCTTCCGCCAACGCCGCCATATTCTGCCCGGTGAGGATGACGATTTCGTCGTCCGCGACCCCCGTGAAATGGCTTCCCTGCTCGATACCGTTACTGGAGCCTTAACCATCCTGCTTTCCGGCATCGCTGCCATCTCACTCCTCGTAGGCGGAATCGGCATCATGAACATCATGCTGGTTTCGGTCACCGAGCGCACCCGCGAGATCGGCCTTCGGCTTGCGGTTGGCGCTACCTCTGCAGATATTCTGACGCAGTTCCTCGTCGAGGCCACGATCCTTGCAACGCTTGGCGGAATGATCGGCCTCGTGCTCGGGCTTATCGGCTCGGCGGTTGTAGCGAACGCGATCAGCATTCCATTTATTATTCCGATCGCCTCGATCCCGATCGCATTCGGAGTCTCGGTGTTCATCGGAATCCTCTTTGGGGTTGCGCCGGCACGAAAAGCTTCGCGCCTTATTCCGTTGGATGCCTTACGCTTCGAGTAACCTCCATCCATGTTCCCACAGAAATAGGTGCCGTTTCTTTTTCTTTCTGAGTTCCCGACTACCCTCGAATTTGAGCCATTTTCGCCATTCGTTGAAGAAGTTATCCACAAAATGCTTTCATGGAGAACTCGTTCATAGCGAAACCTATATTTTCAATGAACCTGCACCCTCCCTCATTTCATCTTTCATACTTCATAATTCATACTTTCCCCGGATAGGTGCCCATCGAAGCAAATGCTAATATACGCACATTTAAACCCAAAAGCAAGTAAATCCGAAATTATTTTTGAATTGTCTGAATCACGATGTGGGGCGATTTTAAGAATTTGGAAATATTTGCTTGTCATTCCCGCTTTCGCGGGAATGACAATAAAATAATCCCCGGAATCCATCCAATCCGCGTAATCCAGGTTCACCGCATCAACACCATCGGCAGCGTCTCCACCTGCCCATTCATGCGGACGAGGCATTCATACGTCCCATCCGGCAAACCGGGCAATCCTGTAGGATTGCCCCACAGGAAGCTATGCTCCCCCGCACCCAACTCACCCGAAAACAACCGCGCAACCTCCACGCCAAGCATATTCACGATGGATACCTCCGCATATCCGGCAGCTTGCGAGGTGAAGGTGATTTGCGTGGATCGGGAGAAGGGATTGGGAAAGATTTGAATTTCCTGTCGTGCAACTACTGGCGTTTGCTCGACGGAACTAATGCCAAAATCGGAAAGCGGGCGGCGATAAATGCGATCACTGGCTGCGGCCGCGAAAAGATAATTAGAATCTGCCACTACGGTGATAATACTATCGGTTAAGTTATCACGTACCGATCTCCAAGACATGCCCGAATTTGTCGAGAGAAAAATGGAACCATCCGAGGTGCTTACGAAAAGAGAACTATCAATCGCTGCGGCGCTAAGAATGTTTGGCGGATCAATGCTCAAAAGTGTATCATTCAATACCCATGAGACCCCACGATCAGTGGAGCGATAGAGTATTCCACTGTCAATTCCAAAAATTATCGCTCCAATCTCGGCACACGGCTCCGGTAAAGGGCAGCATAACTGATTTGTGTCTATTGGGGTCCAGCTCTCACCAAAATTATTCGAAGAATAATAGGTGTACACCGATAAGTTAGTATCGGAGCCAGCAGCATATATTAATCGTCCGCCAGTGACACCAAATATTCTTCCACCATACGAAGCAGAAATTCCATTGCTGGATGCGATCCAGGTATTGCCTGAATCCGACGATCGAAATATAGACTTTATTGAGCCCGGAGAAGGTGCCAAGGGTAATACCGGTGCGAATAGATAGCCACCGAATTGCATGATGGAAGTTAGCTCAAAATGAGGGAATGATGACATTGTCCAACTCCTACCATTGTCAGACGATCTATACAACCAACCTGTATCAGTATAGCCACCGGTTTGCCCCGAGAGAAACAAAGCGGTACCGTTCGGGTAGGGAGAGCTAAATACTCCTCCATTATTCAAAAGAGAAGGGAGTTGCCAACTTTCAGCTTGATCCGCAGAAGTATAAATTCCTTGATAGGTAGAAGCAAAAATGTTATCTCCACTTGCAAATAAGGAAGATATCTCAACATCTGGCAAGCCGATTAGTTGACCTGTTTCGCCACTATCGGTCGAGCGGAGAATACCATCGGCACCGCCGAAAAAAGTGTAATCCCCGTCCTGAGCTACGCAAATCTGATATCCATCAATTTCGTTTACTCCAAGTGAAGTAAGCGGAGCCCAGCTTAGGCCGCTATCTATAGAGCGTAAGTTCCCATAATAGAGAACTCCGGCGTTAGCTATCACGGAATATGCAAGATTGCCATTCGAATCAGTACAAACCCAAGTTATTCCACTATCAGTAGAGCGTAGAATCTGATAACCATCAGTGGATATGATTAAGGTAGTTCCCTCAGAAGCTATGGAAGTAACCCCTGCTTGGTAGCGGCCATATGGGCCATCTACACTATCGAACACTGTTGCCCAAGCAATGCCGCTATCTGTAGAACGAAAAACCCCGTCATCTGCTGCGACAAAAATCATATTGCCGATTGTTGTGATGCCGTGGATACCGGTTTGGCGGAACTGCGTATCGGTATCGAGCGCGACCCAATTCGACCCACCATCATCAGAGCGATAAATACCTGCAGCTGCAGAAAAATATTCTCACCCATTGTTACGAGGTAGCCTTCGTTTTCTACTTCTTTTACGTTCCCGTGCCAAGAAGCGCCATAATCCTTTGAAACGAAAAAACTGTCTCTCGTCCATGCAAAAAGATACGGGCAGGAACAGCCAATATCAATAACCGAGGTATCTTCTATTTTGAAAAGATTCCATGTTGTACCGGTATCGGTTGATAAATAGCACGAGCCTGTTCCATTTTGTGGGTAGCCTACTGCATACAGCTCCCCTCCGCTTTGAGCAATTGCAAATACATCTCCCCCGTTAATTGAACTCGTCTGTACCCACTGCGCGCGCAACACACACGGTGGCATCACCGCGAGCGCGGCGAAGAGGGTGAGTGCGAGAAGGCATTTCGGGAACATGGTGGTATGTGTTGCTCTGAAAAGCCATGCGGGAAGTTAAAAGTGCCCCGCACGAACGGCAAAAATAAATACCATTGTCTGAACTGGGATTATGCGCACCATAGGTGGTGCTTGATGCATGGGATGTTTGGAAGGGGGATAATTCGACCTATTAATCCCATGCATCCCATTAATCCCAGTTCAGACAATTGCATCTTGCCGTACTTTGCGGCTGGGAATGAATATTAACCCCGTCACGCGATGCTGGCGGTATCCCCTATCCGTGCGGCGCTGCTGACAATATAATCCATTTCGGAGATCGCGTACGATTTTGAAAGCACCTTGTTTGCTCCGGCAAGGATGGCCCGGTCTGTAAGTTCCTGCGTTTGCGGTCCGCCGATGAGTACAATGTAACTTTCCGGCAGCGCCTCGTGAAGCCTCTGAATGGCATGCATGGCTGTTTCTCCTCTGAGGTCGTAGTCGATAAGGATCACGCGCGGCATTTCTTCCCACGCAATGACAAGCGCGTCACGCAACGTTGCGGAAGAATACACCTCATATCCCCTCTTATCGAAATGCCGTACAAGGAACGCACGGATCTCATCGAAATCTTCGAGTATAAGCAGGATGGTCTTCGGTTTGTTATCCACAGCTTGCTTCTTCCTATTAGAAGTAGATGCTTTCGATCGCTTCGCGGTCATCTTCGCGGCAAAAGCGACGGTGGGAGCATCGATCGGGAGCTCCGGTGGGGTTCCCAAGTAATATCCTTCTAATTCCTGATGTACGTGCATAGCGTTATGGTGTTCCTATTCCCGAAGAGTTGTGCCATAATTTCGCAATTGCTCGCTAAACGGCAAAACTGCGCTTTCTGAGTACTATTCATGATATAATGGCGAGGCCGGAATGGAAGAATTCTTTCCCGTCCAAACAAAGAATTAACGCCATGCCGGTTTTTTCGCGCTTATTGGTGCCAGGCAAAAGAGCTTTTTTGTGGATTCAGCGATAGTATGGTAGAAAGCTGCCCGCTGAGGGGGTAGATGGCATGAGTTTTAAAGTTCTTCGTGGCACAATCAACAAAAATCCTTACTATCAAAAAATCATGTCATACCGTAAAGAATCTTTACACATAAAAATGACGAATTGCCAAAAATCGCATATTTTTACGCTTTCTCACTAATGGAACAGAAGTTGGCCTTAACACAGGCAAATCAATCGAGCGGACACCGAAAGGCACAAAAAAGCCCGAATGTGAACCATTACAACACCATGATGAAACGAATCCTGAAATATCAAACCAGCCGGACGCATCGTCAACGATGCTTCTTGATGCTTTTGGCAGCGATTGCTGTCATAGCCCAGACCGGCCGGTTGCAGGGTCAGATCATGGAGCGAAGCATCGCCCACGATGCGGGTCAAGGCATCGGATCGGTCGGAGTAGAGACAGCCACCTTCAAACTAAGTTCATCGAAAGAGGTGGTGATGAATCTCTCCGGCACGATGCCGATGCACGATTGGACGATGAGTGCTCACGGACTTTCCGGCGAAGCAAAAATGACCGTAACTACGGACAACCGCTTGACGGGAATTCAGGCGCTCACCTTCAGCCTGCCGGTGCATAACCTCAAAGGCGAGCAAACTGCAATGGATAACGATGCGTACAAAGCATTGAAAGCCGACCGGTATCAGGACATCGTCTTCCGGCTCATTTCCGCGAGCATTGCACCACTGAACGGAACACACTACAACGTGCTCGCACGCGGAACCCTGACGGTTGCCGGTGTAACGCGCGAGGTGGTGCTCAAGATGGATGGGAACGTTGCCAGAGATGGCTCGATCTCGTTCGCCGGTTCGGAACAAGTCAAAATGTCAGATTATAATGTCGAGCGGCCATCCATACTCTTCGGAGTAATCAAAGCCGGCGACCTCATGACCCTGACCTACAACCTGGTTTTTATTAGATAACATTTATTAACAACACCCATTACGTGAAACATACCATGCTTACATCATCAAAAGAACTCGCATCGCCGACGATGCTTAAAACCCTCATCATCTATTCATTACTGCTCTCTTGCGCATTCGTTCCATCGTTGCGCGCGCAAACGGCTTACAAGGCAAGCAGCAAATCGGCAACCATGACGCTCTATGGCACATCCACTCTGCACGACTGGACGATGACGGCCACGGTGTTCACCGCTAATGGGCAATTTACGGTGACGCCAGATAACCAACTTACCGCACTGAACGCGCTGACCGTCACCCTGCCCGTTCACAACCTGAAAAGCGAGCATGATGGCATGAACGATAACGCCTACGATGCGCTCAAAGCCGACCAGAACAAGAACATTACGTTCCAGCTCAAATCGGCGACCGTCACATCTTCAGGCGGAAGCAAGTATCAGATCGCCGCGCTCGGCAGTCTCTCGATCGCCGGAGTAAGCAAGGCAGTAACATTGAACACCTCAGCGGTCGTGAACGCGGATGGATCGATTTCCTGTGCAGGAACCGTACCGCTGAAACTCTCTGACTTCAACATCGAGCGCCCCTCCTTCATGCTTGGCACGATGAAAGTTGGAGACGCGCTCACACTCAACTACTCATTGATCTTCGTAAAATAAGTTAACACACTACCATACCATCCACAAGAACTTAACAGCAACATTTTCCAAACTAACCACAACTAACCACTATGAAACAGACCATTAGAACACTCATTCTTCTATGTCTCGCCGCATCGCCCACGATGCTCACGGGGCTTGCGAACGCCCAAGGGATCGGAATTCAAACTTCCGGCCTGCAATACTACCGCCCCAACGATATGCGCGGCGTGAATGTCTTCGAAACCACGAAGGACGACACGACCACGTTCAAAGGCACCTTCATCCACATTGGAGGATCATTTGCTGATGACTGGCAATCCCTCACGGACCATAACTACACGAATCCAGCCAGCAAAACGCTGACGAAGGCCGATTCAGCCAATCTGCTCGCGCCTCTTGGTGCTGGGTTCCAATTGGGCTGGGCCAACATGTACCTCGACGCGCAGCTCGCCGATGGTATTCGGACCAATGTAACCGTCTATCTCGCGACCGTTCACCACGAAGATACGTGGGTCAAGAACGGATACTTGCAGTTCGATAAGCTCACTTTCTTAGGCAGCGATGCCATCAATGACATTATGAAATACGTCACGATCGATGCCGGTCTTGTCGAAGTCGATTATGGCGATCAGCATTTCCGCCGCGTCGATGGTGGAAATGGGATGTACGACCCCTTCATCGACAACTACATTATGGACGAATTCGCAACCGAAACGGGCGCAGAATTCTACTACCATAACAACGGCGTGCTCGGCATGATCGGTATCACCAATGGGCAGCTTAACCCACAAATTAAGTCATCGAGCACGATCGATGCGGAAACGAAAGCGCCCGTGGTTTACGACCCATCCATTATCGCCAAACTGGGATATGACAAGCAGGTCAATAGCGATCTCCGTGTTCGACTGACTGGTTCCTACTACGAGAATCAAAGCAATTCTATCACATTGATGGACGCCGGCGACCGCGCAGGTTCCCACTACAGCCTCGTGATGGCTAATACCCTCGCACCGGTAAGCGCTCCAACCAATAGCGCCGAAGATAACACCTTCACGCAAGGCCGTTTTGGCCCTGGGTTCTCGGGGCAGCTTTCGACGTTCATGATCAACCCATTCATCAAGTACGATGGACTGGAATTCTTCGGAACGTATGAAGATGCCAATGG
Source organism: Ignavibacteriota bacterium (assembly GCA_963776895.1). Lineage (GTDB taxonomy): Bacteria > Bacteroidota > Ignavibacteria > Palsa-1295 > Palsa-1295 > PALSA-1295. Next base: position 532,296 of record CAVZOL010000010.1, read on the forward strand.
CCGTTCCTTTGCGGAAACGGCTACTCGTAATGCGACGCAGATGGCAGGTGAACTCATCTACCGCTTTGGTTCGACTAACCAATTCTGGATCGGTGCGCGCTACAACACCGTGAAAATGCAGCTTGCCCCGGTTAGTGCGAACATCGCGGACGTCACGGTCAATCGCATTAGCGCTTCCGTTGGATGGTTCCTCATTCCAAGCGTGATGATGAAGTTCGAATACGTCGATCAGGAGTACGTAAACTTCCCTGCCGGCAATGCAGCCTACGATATCTACTACGGCGGCTCTGGAACCAATGCAGGATTCAAAGGTATCGTCGGCGAAGCAGACGTAGCATTCTAAGTGCTAAGATAATAGTAACTATAAAAGATTTCCCTGTTCTAATGGGAAATAAAGAGCGAAACCAGCATCAGGCGCATCACCCATGATGCTCATGATGCGAAGGAACGGGCGCCGATGCGAAAGCAACGGCGTCCGTTTCGATGACTTACTGAGGGTACTTTGAGCTGACGATCATGAAAACCATCATTGAGCCGTTCAAGATCAAAATGGTGGAGCAATTGCGCTTCACCACACCGGAGGAGCGTGTGCAACTGCTGGAAGCTGCGCATTACAACCCATTCTTACTGCATTCGGATGATGTCTTGATCGACCTGCTCACCGATAGCGGCACCACCGCGATGAGTGCCAAACAATGGTCCGCCCTCATGGATGGCGACGAAGCGTACGCCGGTTCCCGAAGTTATTATAAATTCGAGGACGCAGTTCGAGATATTACCGGATTCAAACATATCATTCCCACCCACCAGGGACGCGCGGCAGAAAAAATTCTCTTTAGCATCGTCGGCGGCGAAGGAAAAATTATTCCAAATAATACACACTTCGATACCACGCGCGCCAATATCGAAACGTCCGGCGCAACAGCTATCGATCTTCCAAATGCGCAAGGCCAGATCCCGGAATTCGTTGCTGATTTCAAAGGCGATATGGATCTCGGTGCGCTGGAAGAACTAATTATCCGGGAAGGCCCACAAAACATTCCGGTCATCATGCTCACGATCACAAATAATACCGGGGGTGGTCAACCGGTCTCTATGAAAAACATTCGTGAGGTGAGGCAAATCGCCGATGCGTATGGAATTCCCTTTTTTCTCGATGCCTGCCGTTTTGCGGAGAATGCGATGTTCATCAAGCTGCGCGAAGAAGGCTATGCGAACGTTCCAGTAAAAGCGATCGCGCAGGAAATGTTCTCATACGCCGATGGCTGCACTATGAGCGCCAAAAAAGATGGACTTGTCAATACCGGCGGATGGATCGCCATGAATGACGATGCGCTCGCAATGAAAGCACGGAACGTACTGATCGTCACGGAAGGATTCACCACCTATGGCGGACTTGCGCGCCGCGATCTGGAAGCCATCGCGCGCGGACTCGTTGAAGTGATGGATGAATCATATCTTGCGTACCGTTTACGCTCCGTTCAGTATTTGGGCGATGCGATAGAGAAGAATGGAGTTCCAATTGTTCGTCCGACGGGTGGCCACGCCGTGTATTTGGATGCAAAGCATTTTGCGCCGCATGTTCCGCAAAGTGAGTATCCAGGCCAATCGATCGTCTGCGCGCTGTATCTCCATGCCGGCATTCGCTGTGTCGAAGTGGGAAGCGTGATGTTCGGAAAATATGTGGATGACCGATCCTCCAATGAATATGGAAACCTTATTCCTTCGGCTATGGAACTTGTGCGGCTCGCAATTCCCCGACGGGTTTATACGCAAAGCCATATCGACTATGTTGCCGAAGCCGTAAGCGAAGTTTTTGCGAAACGCGAAAGCTTGCCCGGCCTCCGGATCACCTATGAAGCTCCTGTGCTTCGGCATTTTACAGCACATTTCGAACCGATTTCATAAGGAATCGAATGGAAAAGAATCTAACGCTTGTTAAAGAATCTTACATACGCAACGTTAGACCAAACTCGACTCTTTGTAGAAATAACAATAATGGAAAGATTTTTTAACGCTGGCATGTTTGTCATAAGGCCATGATCATGTATCTTAATTAGACGTTGATCAATCGTATTTAAAAGTGAAAATGAACCGAATCATAGACACATCGAACGAGCGCCTTATTTCTAAGAGCGATCTTGGATTTATTCTTCTTCTTCTCATACTTACCAGCATCGGGTTCACGCTTGCTTCCTGCGGAGGCGGTTCGAACCAGAAGCTCAATGAAGATCAGCCCGCAGCGGACACCTCATCTACAACCGCTGCACCTGCTGTGCCTACAATGGCCGATTTTAAGGTCGATATGAGTCCGGAGCATCTCCGCGTTAGGCCATGCTACGTACCACATGACCTGTGCTCCATGTCACGGTGAAGGTGGCAAAGGTGATGGCCCGGCAGCCATTGCGCTCAATCCAAAGCCACGCGACCATACGAACGGCGCATATATGGATAAGATCACGAACGCTCATATTTATTTGGTGATCACAAAAGGAGGAGCGCCATTCGGTTATCCTGGAATGCCGCCGCAACCACAGCTCGCAGATGATTCCGTGAAAAACGTGATCGCATTCGTCCGATCGCTGAGCAAGACGTATAAGCAATAATGATTTAATTATTTATCAAGGCTGCGTAAGATTATCTTACGCGGCCTCGTCATTTTAAAGAATAAAATTGCCTTTTTTAACTCATTTTCAATGAAAAATTACATGGCATGATGGTGGAGAGAATTGGGAGGCAAAGCACATTATTCTGTCGCCCGGAGAGCAGAAAACATCGTCGGCGATATGAGTGTGCTCTGTTTTTAAATTGCAGGAAACTCAAGTTAACATATCGAACGCTCGCGCCGTATCTCATTCGAAGACGGCATGTATTCATTGCGGTGAAAATATAGGCTTTGGCGGCGTGACCGCTAACGGTCTGGCCTTTTGCTGCTCCGGATGCAAGACCGTTTATGAAATACTCGCCGAGCACGATCTCTGCGATTATTACGCGCGCGACGAAAATCCCGGCATCAGCATGAAGCGCCGCGCCGTGCGCGAAGATGAGTTCGCGGTACTTGACGACCCGGCGATTGCCAGAAAACTTCTCACATTTTCCAGTCCAAATTTGAACCGTGTGGTATGGACGGTTCCCTCCATTCATTGCGCATCGTGCGTATGGCTGATCGAGCGGTTCGATCGCCTCGAACGCGGTGTGCTCGCTTCGACCGTCGATATGATACGCAAGACGGTCACGATCGATTTCGATCCTCGCGTCACGTCGCTCCGGCAAATTGCGGAACGAATGTCATCGATCGGATATACCCCGCTGCTTCGGCTGGAAGGTGAAGCACGATCCCAACATGGACAGACTCGCGCGCTCTATGCACGGCTCGGCATTGCAGGTTTTGCGGCCGGCAATACGATGATGATGTACATCGCGGGATATTTCGCTGGCACAGCGGAAGTCGAGCGTCCGCTCATGACAGCGTTTCGTTTGCTTTCGATCGCGCTTTCAGTTCCCGTCCTGCTCTATTGTGCATATCCCTGGTTCGCCGGCGCTCGTGCAGCCATTCGTGGCCGTAAAATTAATCTGGATGTGCCCGTTGCGCTCGGTATTGCGGTGTTGTTCGCCCGCAGCGTATTCGACATCGCAACAGGCCGCGGCGAAGGCTATCTCAATTCCTTCAACGGCCTCGTATTCTTCCTTTTGATCGGACGGCTCTTTCAGCAAAAGGCCTTCGATGCGCTTTCATTTGACCGGACCTATCGTTCGTTCTTCCCACTCTCGGTTCGCGTCGAACGCGGGAGCATCGTCGGCGATGCGGGCTATCAAGTAATTCCGATCGAAGCGGTAAAGATCGGCGATATTCTCTCTGTTCGTAACGCAGAAGTAATTCCGTGCGATAGCATTCTCGAAAGTGAAGCGGGATATATCGATTACAGCTTTGTGACCGGCGAATCCGTACCTGTTGAATGTACGAAATCGGAACTGGTGTATGCCGGCGGCAAGGTCATGGGGCCGGCTATTCGGTTGCTTGCGGCGAAGAACGTATCGCACAGTGAGCTGGCCGCGATGTGGGAAGCATCGTCTGCGGCACAAAATAGTGGTAAAACCGACATACCCAAACAGAAACGGGCAACGCAATATCTAAAACTCAGCGACCGGCTTGGACAATGGTTCACGCCGATCGCCATTCTTATTAGTATCGCGGGAGCAGCAATGTGGATTCCCAATTGGGAGCAGGCATTCAACACGTTCACAGCGGTACTCATCGTTGCGTGTCCGTGTGCGCTTGCGTTAGCAGCACCGATCACGCTTGGCAGTGCTATGGGGCGGCTCGGACGACTGGGAATTTATCTCAAAAACATGGGAGTCTTGCTCGAACTCGACCATGTCGATCGTGTGATCTTCGACAAGACCGGAACGCTTACCAATCCTTCGCAGGAGCTTACCTTCGATGGAAGAACACTCACAGAGGATGAGTGGACGGCGGTTCAAACCATCGCCGCCCAAAGTACCCATCCGATCAGCCGCGCCATTGCGCGTGATCGCCAATCAGATGCAGGACAATTGATCTCGGTCCAGGAGGAAGTGGGTCACGGGATTATCGGCACTGCAATGGGCCATACTATTGCGATAGGTTCACCAACGTTTGTGATCGTTCATTCCAAATTCTCTTCGCAACCGGTGAGCAGAGATAGTGATGGGTATAGGTCGGCATCCTTAGCGATCGATGGCCAGTATGCCGGTGCGTTCTCTCTGCAAGCTGCGGTCCGGCCTGGTATTCCAGAAATGATCGCAAAGGTTGAGGAACAAATTCCCATCGCCTTGATCTCCGGAGATTCGGAACGCGACCGTCCTCTTCTTGAACCCATCTTTGGCAAGAATACGATGACCTTCGGATGCAGACCGGAAAAAAAGATAGCTATGGTCGAGGCAGAGCGTGCCGAAGGGCATTCCGTTTTAATGGTTGGCGATGGCCTAAACGATGCCGGCGCGATGGGTGAAGCCGATGTGGCCATCGCCGTTACCGATGATACTGCCACGCTGGTTCCCGCATGCGACATCATTATGCGCGCTGAATCGCTTCCGATGCTCGCAGGACTCCTCCGTTATGCCCGCTCTATGAAGCATGTGATCATCGCGAGCCTGACATTCTCGATCTTGTATAATCTGATCGGGCTTACGCTTGCGATCAGCGGGAAGCTTTCGCCAATGGTCGCGGCGATCCTGATGCCCATTAGCTCCCTTACAGTCATCGCGATCAGCGCAGGCAGTGCGCGAACATTTATTAGGAGGATCCAATGAACATCGTAATTCTCCTCATCTTTTCCAGTGTCGTTGCAGCCACGATCTTCCTGATCGCATTTTTATGGGCTGCGCGGAGCGGACAATACGATGATGTCCATACCCCGGCCGTCCGCATGCTTTTTGAAGATCAACCGAGCAATACATCAGCAAATGAAATAAATTCAAATATCAAACATGGCACCTGAACCAACCAAACACGCATCGTCAACGATGCCATCGTCCACGATGGATGATATAACCGAAGCACCGCTATCCCTGATCGGTGAAACGCTCCCCCCGGCATCAGCGGGGCCACCTTTAGCAACCGAGATCGTATCCTACGATAACAACATTGTCCGCATGTTCGCCATGGCGACGGTGGTTTGGGGTGTCGTCGGGATGCTGGTAGGTCTCATTATTGCGATGAAACTCTACCTGCCCAATTTCCTGGGGGGAATTAATTTTCTCTCCTACGGAAGGCTCAGACCGCTGCATACCAATGCGGTGATCTTTGCCTTTGTGGGAAATGCACTGTTTCTCGGCGTATATTACTCCTTGCAACGCTTGTGTAAGGCACGCATGGCGAGCGATCTCCTCAGTAAGCTTCACTTCTGGGGATGGCAGCTCATCATTGTCAGCGCGGCGGTCACGCTGCCCCTTGGTTTTACATCGAGCAAGGAATACGCAGAACTGGAATGGCCGATCGACATTGCGATCGCAGTCGTCTGGGTCATCTTCGGATGGAACATGATCTGGACCATCCTGCGTCGCAAAGATAAGCACATGTACGTTGCGGTCTGGTTCTATCTCGCGACGTTCATAACGGTTGCGATACTTCATATCGTGAACTCAATGGAGATCCCAGTCTCCTTCTGGAAAAGCTACTCGATGTACGCCGGCGTGCAGGATGCGCTTGTGGAATGGTGGTATGGGCATAACGCGGTAGCGTTCTTCCTCACGACTCCATTCCTCGGCATCATGTATTATTTCGTTCCGAAGGCTGCCGATAGACCGATCTTCTCGTATCGACTCTCCATCGTCCACTTTTGGGCATTGATCTTTATTTACATCTGGGCTGGCCCGCATCATCTGCTCTACACCGCATTGCCGGATTGGGCACAATCCCTCGGCTCCGTGTTCAGCATCATGCTCATCGCTCCATCGTGGGGTGGTATGATAAACGGCCTCATGACTTTGCGTGGCGCCTGGGATAAAGTTCGAACCGATCCTGTGCTAAAGTTCCTCGTAGTGGGAATCACAGCGTATGGCATGGCGACCTTCGAAGGGCCGATGATGTCCTTTAAGAACGTCAACGCGCTCACGCACTACACGAATTACGTGATCGGCCATGTTCATCTTGCAGCGTTATTGTGGAACGGCGGTCTCACGTTTGCCATGCTCTATTATATCATTCCGCGAATCTACCGCACGAAACTTTATTCGGTAAAGATGGCGAATTGGCACTTCTGGGTGATGACGCTTGGCGTGATCTTCTATGTGATACCGATGTATTGGTCGGGCATTACCGAAGCGCTCATGTTCAAGCAATTCCGTCCGGATGGAACGCTGATGTATCCGAACTTCCTCGAAGTGGTGATGCAAATTCAGCCGATGTATATCATTCGCTCTATCGGTGGAACGCTTTATATTGTTGGCACACTGCTTGCGGTTTGGAACCTTTATAAAACGGCGAAATCCGGTTCGCTGCTGCGTAACGAAGAAGTGCAGGTGGTCAATCATCGTATCAAACTCGATCTCGGCAAGAAAGAAGGATGGCACCGCGCACTCGAAGCCGCTCCGGTTCGATTCAGCCTCTATGCGCTTGTCGCAGTAGCCATTGGCGGATTGATCGAGTTCCTGCCGACCGCGCTGGTGCAATCGAACATTCCCACTATTGCAAGCGTGAAACCCTACACGCCGCTCGAACTGGAGGGACGCGACATCTACATTCGCGAGGGCTGCAATAATTGCCACTCGCAGATGATACGCCCGTTCCGAAGCGAGGTTGAGCGTTATGGCGATTACTCCAAGCCTGGAGAATTCGTGTATGATCACCCATTCCTCTGGGGTTCCAAACGCACCGGGCCGGACCTGGCACGCATCGGCGGGAAGTATCCCAGCGCGTGGCACTACCGGCACATGATGGACCCGCGTTCCACTTCACCGAACTCGATCATGCCGGCCTACATCTGGCTGTACGATGACGATCTCGATCTTTCGCATACCGAAGGCAAGATCATCACGCTCAGAAAGATCGGAGTTCCATATCCGTACGATTTCGAGTTTGATGCCGTCGATAGCGCGAAGGCGCAAGCGAGAACGGTCGCGGCCGATCTCGCCACGACAGGCATGAAAGGGATCGACCCGAATAAAGAAATTATTGCCCTCATCGCGTACTTACAGCGATTGGGAACCGACATCAAGAAAATGCCGGTCGCTGACGTACAATCATCTGCACAATAAGGAGAAAACATTATGGAATCGAACGTATTAACATCCATACCTGGGATCGAATATTATCCCATTATTTCGCTCATCATGTTTTTCGTGTTGTTTGCGGGACTTCTGCTGTGGTTCTTCCTGGCAGACCGCAAACGGCTCGAATACCTACGCGAGAGAGCCATTCGATTTTGATGATGCATCTCCTGCGATGCATCAAGTAACTTCCACCGATCTTTCAGACACCACTCACGCTCGCCGCAGTGAGCAAACTTACGCATGAACTATGGCACAAGAACAAAAAGACATTCTCCTTGAAGGACACGATGCCGATGGCATTCGAGAATACGATAATGCGCTGCCCAAATGGTGGCTCTATGGATTCTACATTACCATTTTGCTCGGACTCGTTTATCTTTTCTACTATCATGTGTGGGATGGCGGCGATTGGAATTTTCTGTGGTACGGTCCGCGTGGAGCGGCCGCAGAATACGCCGAAGAAATGTCGCATGTGAAAACGCCGCTGAATCCGGCCATGCGGGATTTCGCCATGTGGAAACCGAAGACCGACGCCGCATCGCTCAAGATCGGCGAAACGATCTTCCAGCAAAAAAATCTATGCTTCACCTGCCACCGAGCCGATCTTGGGGGACTGATCGGTCCTAATCTGACGGACCAATACTGGCTGCACGGCGGGCGCTTTCAGGACATTCTTAACAGCATTAACCACGGCTATCCCGATAAAGGAATGCTGAAGTTCGGCAATGGGAATGTTCTGACCGATGAAGAATTGCTCAATGTGGCGTCCTACGTCGTTTCGAAGCAAGGCTCCAATCCTCCGAATCCCAAACCGATCGATCCGGCAAGAGACGTGCTTTTCACCGGTCAGCAATAAAATAAAGTGGCACTCCTAGACCTCAATATTGTAGATGAGAACGAGCGGTTTCGCGCTCAACTCGCGAGCGTCGCCCCGGATGGGCGGCGCAAGTGGGTGTATGCGAAAAAGCCGGGTGGAACGTTCTATCGTTGGCGAACCGCGCTTTCCATCCTGCTGCTTGCATTTCTGGCCGCCGCGCCTTTTGTAAAGGTCGGTGGCCAGCAGTTCCTGCTGCTCGGATTGCTCGATCGAAAATTCGTTCTCTTCGGATATCCGTTATGGCCGGAAGATTTCTATCTTGTCGTAGTGCTATTCCTTACGGGACTTATTTCGATCGTGCTGTTCACTTCCGTGCTGGGAAGGATCTGGTGTGGATGGCTATGCCCGCAGACCGTCTTTATGGAAATGATCTTTCGCAAGATCGAGTGGCTCATCGATGGCTCCGCCGGCGAGCAATTAACGCGGCATCGCGGCAAGTGGAACTTTAGTCGTGTTTGGCGGCTCGTTGTAAAGCAATCCATCTTTTTCGTGATATCGTTTGCCATTGCGAATATCTTTCTTGCGTATGTCATTTCCGGCGATACGCTGAAGGGATATATTACCGAGGGCCCATCGGCGCATCTCTCGTTGCTGCTCGCGCTCATAGCATTTACCTTTGTATTTTATGCTGTCTTTGCGAGATTCCGAGAGCAGGCATGCCTGGTGGTATGTCCGTATGGGCGCTTTATGTCGGCGCTTGTAGATGATAACACCGTCACGATCACGTACGACCAGAAGCGCGGGGAACCTCGGTCGAAATGGAAGAAAAATGATCCACGGGGAACCACCCCCCAGCCCCCTCCTATTCCGCTCCGCTCCATAGGAGGGGGAGTCGGAGATTGCATCGATTGCCATCAATGCGTAGCTGTGTGCCCGACGGGCATCGACATTCGTAACGGCATTCAGTTGGAATGCGTCGCTTGCACGGCATGTATCGATGCCTGTGATGAGATCATGGAAAAAGTAAAACTTCCGAAAGGTCTCATTCGCTATACAAGCGCCAATGCACTTCAAACCGGGATCACAAAATGGTTCACACCGCGCGTAAAAGCGTATGGTTCGATCTGGTTCGCATTGGTATTGGTAACCATCGGTTTGTTTACATTTCGCTCCACGCTCGACATCAATGTCCTCCGCTCGCCCGGCACTACATGGACGTTCACCTCGGATGGTATCGCTAATTTCTACGAATTACAGATCATCAATAAAAGCGGGCGTGATCTGCCGTATTCGCTTACCATTGCACAGCCGGCAGGAGCAACGCTGACCTCACTTGGACTTGCGACCGACGTTCCCGCCGGTCAAATGATAAAGGGAAGGTTCCTTATCACCATGCCGCAGCGGCTCATCACTGCAACGTCAAACAGGAAGGTGGATATTCTTCTGAATGTCGCTTCCGGAGATAAAATAGTTAAACAAGTTAAAACAGAATTACTTACACCATAAAAAAAGAACACGTATGAAAATCAATTGGGGATGGAAAATAATTATCGCCTACACCATTTTTATCGGTGGAACGACGGCGTGGGTAGTCTATGCGATGACGCATGACGTTGATCTCGTCCGAGCGGATTATTACGAGCATAGCCTTCTTCAAGATCAAACGATGGCCTCGCAGAATCGGGCCGATCAACTACGATCCTCCGCCTCGATCTCATTCGACCAAGCGAAGAATGCCTTCGTTGTGCAGATTCCGAAGGAACAAGCGGCTTCTGCGTCGGGAACCATCATGCTCTACCGTCCCAATGCGTCGAACGAAGACAGGTTGATCCCGCTCAAAGTCGAGAGCAACGGAACGATGATCATTCCCTCTTCACAACTTAGCAAGGGAATTTGGCAGATCACGGCGGATTGGTCGTTCGCGGGTAAAACGTATCAATTGCTTGCAACCGAAACGATCTAGATTGAAAACTTTCAATTAACATGATAGAACTTCTTGCGGGGTTGGTACTTGGATTGGGTGGCAGCCTGCATTGCGCGGGTATGTGCGGCCCGATTGCTATTGCACTGCCAAGTTCCCGATCTGCAAGTGGTAGTTGGATCGGCTGGAGTCAGGCCGGCCAGAAGATGGCCTATCAATTCGGACGGGTTGTTACCTATACGACGCTTGGCGCCATTGTTGGCTTAGGTGGAAGCTGGATCGCACTTACGGGTTATAGCAGAACGCTTTCCATCGTTTCCGGAATTGCGATGATCGCGGCTCTTGCTATCCAATTGCTATGGAAGCGGGAGCTAATTACTGGACGCCACATTCGCCGCGCAATCGAGCCGATCAAACGCGGACTCACCGTTCTTCTATCCAGCCACGGAACGCTCACTCATTTTGGAATCGGTCTTTTGAATGGGCTTCTTCCCTGCGGATTAGTTACCGCAGCCCTGCTCGGGTCGCTTGGCACCGGCTCCGTTGACGTTGGAGCGCTCTTCATGCTCGGCTTTGGACTCGGAACTGTTCCGCTCATGAGCGCCATCGCTATCGGCGGATCGCGGCTGTCATGCCAGGTACGCCAGAAGTTGCGCTATGCGGCTCCCACGATCAGCATTGTTATTGCGACGCTGTTTATTCTTCGCGGGATGGCACTTGGTATTCCGCATATCAGTCCCGCACGAATAGCAGAGGGTGCCACGATGAAAGCATCAACTTGCTCGCCAACGACAGACTGCTGTAAGTAGGCAGCAATTCTGGTTTTATTTCCAGCTCGTGTGCAGGGAAGCGCTGCTTCCATGACAATCTCCGGGAAGCAGCGCTTCCCGGCACACGATAAATCAAGCTTCCGTCGTTCTCACCCCGACTATCAGCAGGTAAAAAACCATCCATATCTCTGCGATCGCGCACGGGATAACGATGTATCCATGGATCATTTGGCCAAAATCGGGAAGTAAAAACGCTGTAAGTAAATCTATCAGATAGCAAATGGTGCCAACGATGAGCAAAATGCCCAACGACTTCGGGAACCATCCAGACTTGTAAGCAAGATAGCCTAAGGGGGCAAGCCACAAGCCAAAAAAGATCTGCGCGGTAAGCAAACCATAATGCTGGGCATCGAGCAAAAGCAGAACTACGGTATTCGATGCAATGCCAAAGCCAGCCGCATATCCGCTATCGGTTGCGACGCGCAATCCCTCGAACTCGAAGACGGCACCAATGCATCCGATACACGAAGCGAGTGCAACGAGCACCAGCATAGCACGTGCCACGCTCTTGTTCACATCTTTGAGCAATCCATAGAGCACGAGGGCCAGGAAGACAAAGAGCGTTTGATCCAACAGGTCGGCAACAACGCCCATACGGACGAGTCCCGCATTTGCAATAACATTCCCAGCCGTAGCCGCCGCATTGCCAGCGATGTACATCTTGGGTTCCACATATCCTTCGGCAAAGCCGCCGAAGATACCGACGATCAGGTACAGCACACCCGCGATCCTCGCAGTCTTTTTGTTGGAATTCATACGATGTTGTTGTTTTAGAGTATGTCAGAAACCTCAGCGCGCACTGCGAACAACTAATCTGCCGAGTCGTTCGGTAATGGGTAATATCGGTAGAAACTTGCATTCCTGTTCCCATAACCGACTAATCGCAGGAATGAAGTCGCCGAGGCTTGCGTTCATTTTTGAGAATTGGATTATCAACAACCATGAGAATCTTATTTGTACTCCTTATCGCCTTTATCCCCGCTCAAGCCTTTGCGCAGCCGGTTCTTACCTTTGCGCCGCTAGCCGTCGGGGGTTTATCTTCCTGGACGTTAACACAGCCCTATGGCTCTCCCATAACTCCTTATTTCTCTGCGCTGGCTGGAATAGAAGGCTCGTTCTGGGGACTTACTGACAACAATAATCTCGCTTTTACACTTGGGATCGGATACGATTCGAGAGAGACAGGTGGACAAGGACGCTCATTGGGTGCGCAGTATACATCAAATTACGACGTGCGAATGAACTATGCTGAAATAGACGTTTCACTTTGTTACTTGTGGTTTCAAGCCGGTGTTGTGGCCGGTATTCCACTTAAGGGAGATTTTAATCAGAATAGCTCTACTCTCTTTTATCCATACTCGGGGAATTTTCCGAACACCGATCTAAATACGACATTTGGCATCTTTGCGGCCACAAACTTTACAATTGTGGAATGGCCAACGAGCAATCTCATCTTAGTCGCGCGTCTCGACTATGAGCCTTTCGATCCGTTCTCGAATTCCTACTTCGTTGTTACGAACGCGGCCACTCCCACACCTGTTTCATATTTCCCCGGTGGTGCGGGACCTATTGTCCTTGCACGGCTTGGATTGAGTTACAAATTTAACGTTTGGCAAGCGGCGAAATAAATCGTGACCCTATTCCACTTTCTCCTCATGCTTCGCGGCGGGAAGTTTTGCGTAGAGTGTGGGTTTGGAGATACCCAGAATGCGCGCGGCTTCGGTGCGGTTGCCATGGACGGCTTCGATAACATGGTTAATATGTTCCCGCTCTACTTCTGCCAGCGAACGGTTCCAATCGTATTGATGTCCGTGGCTCCGGTGTTCCGAACCAATGGGCAGTACCGATTCCTCGATCACGTCCGATTTCGATAGCACCACTGAGCGCGTAAGCACATTTTCCAGCTCGCGGACATTACCCGACCAATTGTGCTTTTGAATGCGCTCCATTGCCGCATCGCTCACTTTGAATACCTTCGTATGTAGTTCCTCATTGATGCGGCGCAACAAGCTTGTTACGAGAATGGGAATATCTTCCTTGCGCTCGCGTAACGGCGGTGCTTTAATGGAAACGACATTCAGCCGATAATATAAATCCTCGCGGAAACGTCCTTCATCGACTTCTTTTTTCAAGTCGCGGTTCGTAGCGGCGATGATGCGGGCGTTCATCGGGAGTGTTTTTTCTCCACCGACGCGCTCGAATTCGCGTTCCTGCAATACGCGCAGTAACTTTACTTGCAGGGTTTGTGAGATCTCACCGATCTCATCCAAAAAGATCGTTCCGCCGCGCGCTAGCTCGAACTTACCGCGTTTATCGCCCGTTGCACCAGTGAACGATCCCTTCACATGCCCGAACAGTTCGGATTCCAGCAAGGTCTCGGCAAGCGCCGTGCAGTTGACTGCAATAAACGGCTCGTCCTTCCAGGGAGAATTAAAATGGATCGCGCGCGCGATAAGCTCCTTTCCCGTTCCGGATTCGCCTTCGATAAGCACCGTCACGCGAGAGCGTGTTACGCTGCCGATGGTCTTGTAAATCTCAAGCATTTGCGGGCTTCGGCCAACGAGCACATTTTCGAGCTTGTATTCTTCGGCCTCTGTTTCTTTCAGTAGGCCAAGCTGCTCGGAAAGCTGCTGCGTTTCGATGAGGCGCGTGAGGATCTTTTTCAGCCGTTCGAGATCGATAGGCTTTGTCAAATAATCGTACGCCCCTTGCTGCATGGCCTTTACCGTGGTTGCCATATCATCCTGGCCGGTCATGAGCAGCACATTAACGTGCGGCGCGAACTCCTGAATTTTGGCCTGAAGTTCCAAACCGGACATACCGGGCATATAAATATCGGTGAGAACTATTTCCGGCTGATCGACCTGCACGGCGAGCAAACCTTCATTCGCATTCGCTGCGGTGGTAACGGAAAATCCCTCGCGCGTGAGGAAGCGTTCGAGAGTGCGCCGGGCTGTGGCGTCGTCATCGATAACCAGAATTCGTGGTGTTGCAGGTGTCATTTCGGTAAGAGATTATGCGGGTAACGCAATGGTGAATACTGTGCTGTAGGGAGGTTGTTGGGAAGGTTGAACGTCGAGAATGCCGTGATGCTGCCGCACGATCTTGGAACTTGTCGCAAGGCCGAGTCCCAGCCCTTGCGATTTTGTTGTAAAGAACGGACGGAAGAGGCTTTTGCGGACTTCTTCAGAGATCTCAGGGCCACTATTGGCAACTTCGAAGAGCAAAACTCTGCCGGTTGAGCTGATTGCCACGCCAGGCATCGCCTTCGCGCTGTTCGGCTTTGACGAGGACCATGCGCTCGCCGCTCTGCTCGGCCGCTTCGATCGCATTCTGAACGAGGTTCAGCATCACCTGCTTCATTTGGTCGGGATCGAAACGCCCGGTCAATTTATCATGCTCGATCTGGACTTTCAGCGTAACATCGCGCTGCTCGGATTGAAAGATCAAAAGTTCTTCCAGCTCTTCCAAAAAATCGGAAAGCAGAACGCGATCGTAATGAAGCTCGACATTCCTTGCATAGGTGAGCACGTTTTTCACCAGCGCTTCGAGGCGTTTGGCCTCTCGGCTGATGAGATGAATAGATTCCCGTTCTTCTTCGGTCCACCGCTCTTCGGTATCGGCGCTTTGTTCGAGCATGTAGATATTCATCGCAATGCCATTGAGCGGATTTCGAATTTCATGCACGAGCGTCGCCACGCTTTCGCCGATTGCTGCGAGTTTTTCGCTCTGAATGATCTGAGACTCAAGCCGCTTACGCTCGGTGAGATCGATCTCGACTCCGTGGTAACCAATGCGCTCGCCCGTTTCGGAAAAGACAGGAGAGATCGTGAGAAAGCATGTCTTATCTTCGCCGGATTTTGTGCGATTAATGATTTCGCCTTTCCATTCGCCTTTTTCCTTCAGCGATTTCCACATCGACTCGTAAAATTCCTGTGTGGAAAAAGGCGAGCGGAGAAATCCGGTGCGCTGTCCGACCACTTCTTCGTGCGAATAGCCAAACATGCGAACAAAGGCATCGTTAACCAATTTAATAATACCGTTCGGGTCGGTCAGGAGCATTCCATCGGAGGAATGCTCGAATGCAAATCGGAGTAAGGCTGGAGTCTGCGGCATGGCTCGAATAATGGATAGTTCACGAGGTGTCAAACCTGAGAAGGAAGCATTGGGTACGAGGCCCAATGCTTCCTCTGTCAGGTCAAGATAACCCTCGCCATCCAACAAACACGCATCCGCGCGTTTTACTCCATTCTTCATGCGATTAATCGTTGTTTAAACTGCGTGGGAGTATATCTGCTTCTGCTTCAATGCGGGTAAATAGGCATCGAATTCGGCGGCGATATTTCGTAGGAAGAATTGTCCTTTTTCAGTCACGGCGATCTCATACGCACCAAGTTTGCAGAGGCCGTCATCCACGAGCGATCGCATTGACGCAATGGCCGGTGAAAAATAATCGTCGAATTGGATCCCGAAGAGACGATCCGTTGCCATTTTATCAACACGTCCGTTACACATAAGCTGCATAATGACAAATTCTCGAACAGCGTCATCCTCCGAAAGTTCGTAACCTTTTTCGATGGGCAGCTTTCCCGCGTCGATCATCCGATAATATACAGAGAGTTCCTTTACATTTTGTGCAAAGACGTTCTCGACTCTCCCGATCGCGGAGAGGCCGAACGCGAGCATATCTTTACCGGCCATCGTGGAATATCCCTGGAAATTTCGATGCAGCGTTCCATCATGCTTTGCTTTCACGAGTGCATCCGTTGGCTTGGCAAAATGATCCATACCGAGATATTCATATCCGGCCCAGCATAATTCGTTTATCGCAAGTTCCAGGATCGCGAGTTTAGAACTGGCTTTCGGAAGCGTCTCGATCTCGATCAATTTTTGATGAGGTTTTATCCAGGGAACATAAGCAAAATTATAAATTGCAATGCGATCCGGTGAGATTTCCTTCACAACATCCAATGTGGCGTGGAAGCTCTCACTAGTTTGGTACGGCAGGCCGTATATAAGATCGAGATTGATGCTTGTAATACCGCCATCTTGGCACCAGCCGATCACCTGTTCGGTCATGGTGCGTGGTTGGACACGATTCACAGCAACTTGTACATCAGGGTCTAAGTCCTGTACACCAATGCTCGCCCGATTAAATCCCACGCTCTGCATCGCCTGAATATGCTCCTGTGTCACTCCGCGCGGATCGATCTCGATGGATATTTCTGCATCGGGAGCAATGTTGAATGTCTTTCGAATGTGAGCACCGAGGTCGGCAATCTCCGACGGGAGCAGATGCGTCGGACTTCCACCACCCCAATGCATTTGAACGACAGTCGGGGTTCCCTCAAATAATTCCGACGCTAGCGTGATCTCTCGCTTTAGATACGAAAGGTATTCCGCGATCTTTTCGCGATTGTTCGAGATGAGCACCGTGCAACCACAAAAATAGCAGAGCGTATCGCAAAAAGGAAGATGAATATAGAGCGATATTTCCGTGGAATCGCCATCCCGGGAAACCTGGGCGATGCGATCAATATAGCTTCCGCTATCGAATGTTTGCGAAAATTGCGTCGCTGGTGGGTAGCTGGTATATCGCGGAACAGCCACATCGTACTTTGCGAGCAGAGGCAAGAGATCGCCCCGCTGCGGTGCCTCTCGCGGAGGCGCAGCTTTCTTTTGTCGTTCGCTGCGCCGAAGAGGTTTCAACGCGTAAGCATTATTAACGGTGCAGGTATCTTCCACGAACATGTAGCTTTGTGTTCCCGCTATGCGCGGTGATAGCTATGAGTGATCTCGTTCTGCCGCATCGGCGGGTGATCCTGTAATGGAAATCCGGTCCGCTTATCGAAGGATTGTTCGAGTGCAAGGACACGCGGGAAAAGCATATTGTTTTCCAAATGCACATGCTGATGCAGATCGTTGGTGAACGCCGCAAGTCCTTTGATAACGGCAGAATGCATCGGGCTCGCACCGTTCGGAATGGTAAAATCATCGAGCAAAGCCCGGATCTTTGCGAAGATCTGACTCGTCTCTTCATGCTCCTGCTCCATTCGGCTGATCGGGCCGTCGATCGTTACGAACGGTGCAAGCGGCCTCCGGCGTGAGAACTCGCGCGCCGACGCCAGCGACTTGAAATATGGGAACAATATCATCTCCTCTTTGCGCATGTGCTGCTCGATCTCATGCGCAGCGCGCCGAAAGAGAAACATCACGGGTTTGAGGTTTGGAAAACGATCGCCGTGCGATTCGTTGACATGCGCGAGCTGATCGAGCAATACAGGAATCGTCGCTCGGCTGTAGCGGTGGTGGTTCTCGATGATGTACTCGATGAGGAATTCTTCGTCCCACAGATCGCCATGCAGAAAGCTGTAGGGTCGCGACCGCTTGAGCGCTTCGATCTCGTTCAAAATAACATCTATATCCAGATCTTTTTTAGCGCAGACCACTTCGAGCGTTTCGCTTCCATGGCAGCAATAATCAATGCCATACCGCTCGAAGAGATGCGCAATAGCGCCTTCGGCGAGTACAATATCTTTCACGGCTTGCGATCTCATAATTTCATCCGATATTTTGTCAAGTTCGGCCATCGTAAAAATCATTGCTGGCCATACTTTATTTTTACCAATGCGTAAGAAATTCTTACGCCTGAATGTCCCGTTTCAAATCTATAAAGCTCCATAAAGGCGAAATTGAAGCAGATTCTCCATTTACCGCGTTTTATTTCACTATTTGGTTAACTGTAGTGAAAAAGCTATGCCGAGGCATCTGGGATTATAAAATCTTATGCTCAATGACTCGACAATATCCGATTCGAAAGATCGAAGATAAAAAGAGGGGCGGTTTTACCCGCCCCTCCGTCGCCTTTTTCTTGTCGTCTTTTAGGGGGACCAGCACCATTGGTGCTTTTTGTCATCGGAATGCAACTTCTTTCACTATGCGTATTTTATATAGAACTTCTGTTCCAACATTAGAATGATTGCTTTTCAGCAATTTTTAGGCGATCTGGGATGAGTTCGAAGTAAGAATATCTTACTTGCCGGAAGGAATTCTTACCCATGCAAGCTGGCAGAATGAAAACAGTGCTTTATTGCGCACGCATTTGTGCTTCATGAACTGTGGCGTTTTCAGCTCATTTTAGCCAGTTGTCTTTCGGAAATTGGTGCTTTTTGTGTGTGTGTTGGAACAGTGTTCATGAACTCGACCCAACTTTTCATGAACTTATGCAGAGTTCCATTTTATACACGAAAAATGATACTGGCACGTAAATTAATTCTTGTTCATTTACTTGACTTTTGCTCTTAAATGTATTATTTTAGGGAGTTGGACACAGCCCGAATCGCCTGACTTGTCTTCGATTTTTTCAGGTTGACGATCCCCGCAGCGCCCGATTGAAGGGAGAAGTCACTTCTCATTGGTGATTCTCACTCTATTAATTAACAATTAGTGTTCACGACAGGCGCGAGCCGGGCGAAGCAACTCTATTGCCAGCACCAAGCCCCGCATGTCAAAACGTGCATATTCTTTTTTACTTCTATTATGACACATTCTAACTCCAAACCAACTTCGGTACCACCTCAGTCGATTTGTTCGCAGTTCGCAACCTATCGCAAAGCGCTTTTACGCGCACCATACATAACACGCACACTGGCGTTTTGTTTCATTCTCTTCTTCGGCTTCTCGGGGCTGAGGGCGCAAGTTTTCCTCTCAAATTCTGAGTATAACTTTCGGCAGCAGCAGGTTACTGACGGACAAGCTTATAATTCGAATGGCGATCCGATTCCCGTCCTCTCAATGAGTTGCCTTGCGGCTAATGGCTATGGACAGTGGACACTAAGCACAACCCCTGGCACGAGTTCCGACGGAACAACAGGCGCCGCCGAGTTCCCGTTCGGATGGTATCTACTTGCTAATGGGCTTTATGCCCCATGCGTGGGAGATGAATCAACCACAGCCCATCCGCAATGTATTCCACCCGGCGTTGTGCAATGTGGGACTCTTCCCGGCCTTGCGCCCTCCCCAACCCCTGCGCAAACCAAAGCTGTTGCGAACCTCGATGGCATGGTTGCCTTTATTTCGGTACAAAGCGGCGGAACGGGGTTTGTCCAGAGTGGCTTCACTGCTGCAGACGTCGATCTTTCGCTTTCGTTTCTTTCAAATCCAGCACCAGGTTCCACGCCTGGAGCTGGAACCATGAACATCCTTCCCGATCCATCACCGGGTACTTCGGCGACGCCCCATAGCTGGCCCAACATACCCGTCGGATCGAACACGGTCGCATCCTACGGAGGGCCCGGCGATTGGCGGAATGAATTCGATGTGTGTGCCGATGCGTCGTTCATCTATATTATTTGGGAAACCTTAAACTCGGGAGTTAAGGAACTTTGGGTGACGGTCGTTCCGATTGGTTCCGCAATGGCCGTCACGGGTTTTCCTATGCAAATTTCCACCTCCAGTGGAGAGAATCCTACAATCACTTGCGACCCTAGAAATAACCGAGGTGGAGGAACTACACCGGCTTTCGATGTTGCATTCATCAATCCGCAAGCAAACAGAATAAAGGTAGGAAGCTGGAGCGGATCAGGTTGGACCTATGCTCCGACCGCACTTTCTCAAAACTACTGGAACCCAACCACAGGTCCCAACGCCACTCCCCCCTCCACCGCGACGACTGAGTCATACGCATACCCTATGGAAGCAAGGATCATCCGGAACAGCATATACAACGCTTTTACAGGAACTTCAACCTCCTATCTGGCGGTGTATGCGGAAGTTTGCAATGAGACCCCAACGGTGAACGCAGCAGGTGGATATGATGGATGGTTGATATTTTATCCACCAACAACGAGCACCTTTGGTACGGCTAACTACGTTGCCGGCGCAGAGATGCCCGCGCCAAAACTCGAAGGGCAGATTGTGCCAATGTCAACCCCGAATCCCCCCGTTTGGACCAATTGCATTACTGCATTCGCCGATCCTTACGATAATCAATCGGGATGGCCCTCGATGGATGAATTTCATTGCCTTTATCAGTATGATCTTGCGGCGACCTCTCAATTACCACTCTGCATCGTGCGCGGCTCCGATGTAGATGCAGGTTGCCCCACCCAACCGGATGCTCTGACTGACGATACGCGCTTAGTGCTCAACCAAACCGGTGTAACCAGTCTCATACCCACCAGCATACTCGAAGATAATCCTTCCGGAGACAATGGCTCTACTATTAATAGTGAATACGTTGCAGCGGTCAATCAAATGGGCATTCACGTTCATTGGCGAACACTCGCTGGGGTGCATTTTTACGCCCGCGATATGAACCGCACTTTTGATGAAGCTATTGACGAGAACACGCTAGTGACCGATCAATGTATTGCGATGAATGGAACCGCACACGGTGGAACCGAAGGCGCGGAGGTTCTCGATAACATCCACATGGCAATTTGGACCGATGGGAACTACGGAGCCGATTTCTCCGACCATACCGGCGATCTTGGCCTGTGGCAGCCAGGAACGATTTTTCCCGTCGGAGGATCCCTTGATCCACATGTGGGAACGCTCAATTTTATAGGAGAAAATTCCGTGCTCCAAATTGGAGGAATGGGAAACTGGGACGGAGGAGCTGACCTGACCGATATGCCATACTTTTATTGCAATTTTGATGGTTCTCAGGGTCAAGGGATTACCGTCGGCCCTGGTTCAACTTTTGATTACAATGGCCTCATCGCAAACCATAACACTAATGGCTCGATCGTAAATGGCGCCGGTGCCGAGCCAAAAATTGGGTCGCCATTCGTTGAGGGTCAGACCGATCCTATCCAGTTTGGAGCAGGTATTATTACGCTCCATGGATATTACTATTTGGACGACGATGGCCATGTGGACTATAATCCTGCAACCCTGAATATTCACGGTGGTGCCGATTTCGGGATTAACGAGGGTGGCGAATTGCAGAGCGTTTATGAAGGAAACATCCAGATGCTGTTCGACGGGAATGTTTATCCGCTACCACCTGCAACACCAAGCCCTGTTACCGGGCATGCCACGCTCCATGGCACTACTGTTATTGAAGAGTCCACAGTGGAAGGACATATTCCCGCCGATAACGTTGGAACCATAATTACTATCGAGGGTTTTGATCCTGTATCTGAACCACGAATCCAATTTCTGAGCGGAAGCACCATTTACGCTAATCAGAGTTCACATGGCGTGAGTGAAATTCAAATCAATCCGGAACTGCAGTCTGTTAATACCGTCGAATTTGATACCGACGATTTCGAAGCGGCGCGTATTCATGATATCGATCCTGAAAATGACGATCCTCTTTCTTCAAGTGGGCTGGGACAGTTGACCGTTGATAACTCGGACTTCAACTATCAGCACGGGCGATCCATATTTGTTGAGAGCAGGGAAAATCCCATCGGGGGTGATGCAGCTGTTATCACAATCAATAACAATAATTTCGGTAGTATCGATACACACGATCTCATTACTGACTCTGATGAACCGGCATTTGGGACATTTGGAGTCTATATTAAAGGGCTTGACGCAAATTTCAATGGAAAAACCCCCGGTCTCGTCGGAACCATATTGGTCGACGATAATAAGTTCGAAGGCAATTATTGGAACAATGTCAATCCGAATTATCCGGGCACTCCGAACATTCAATTTTCTGCGGCCATCTGTTTTGAGAACACGACTGGGAACATTAGGAATAACACTATTACCGATCCCGCGTACAATAAAGGAATTTGGCTGAGAGCAACAATACCATCCACTGGAACTTTCACCGCTCCACCTACAACGAACACATTAATGTGCAATAACACAATTAAGCACTTACATCTCCCAGACGAATCGTGGTTGACAAACACAAGCTTGACCAAACTGAATGGGATTTTCGCACAATTTCATACTGGCAATGTCTATGCCAATTTTATCTCCGACTGCGATGTGGCCTATATGGGAAATGGTGCATTGGCTTCAATGACCCCAAGCACGTTTCAATGGAATATCTTCGATAATACATTTGATCCATCAGGTTCCTACCTCCTTTCGAATGCGATTGGAATTACGGGACTAATATCATCCTATATTCTTGACTTTTCAGATTTTTTTCCGGTCGTTGCGTGCCTTAATGACGTTTTTGCCACGCCTGGGCCTGAAAATAATGCTGCTGTGACGATGGACGAGAATTCTTTTATCAATCTCGGTTCAAATTTTGGCGGCGAGGGCTTAAATAATATCGAAATGTTCACCGGTCTATCATTCGAGCACATTCCAGCCCACCACTGGAGACGCCCTTATCCTACAAGGGACAACTTCCGGAACTCCTTCCGCTCTGGGAAATATAGACGGTAACTTTTGGAATACTGGCGTCGATCCACACAATGGTGACGGAGGGCCCGGTGACCAAAATTGGATTGCTTCGTCGTCAGTTGTCAATGCGACGAATATTACATACAATCAATCCGAAACTTCAGGCACACTAAGCGACCCAGCCTCCGTTCCTTCTCCGGGTTTAGTAGGTTGTGCTGGCGGCACTACAGCCCACACGAAAAAAAGTGGAAAAATGACGCCGCAGAGTATTTTGTTGGATAGTTCAGATTCTCCATGTATGTTCATGTTCGATAGTATACGGTCGTATGCAGGAAACAATAAATGGACGGAAGCTTACGATTCAACTCAGTATTTCGTGGAAAATTGCTACACGAACCAATATGCAGCAGGCGCAATGGGGTCGGCGGACAATCTTGTTCAAAACGGGGCTTTGGGTGCTGCTCCGGGCTGTTGGGAACAAAACCTGCAATGGCTTCTCTCTGTTCTACCCTTGAGGCAAGACGCACAATGGTTCTGTGCTGATGTTTTTGCAATTATGGGTTCGCTGGATGATGAACCCGATACAAACTATCAGCAACGGAACACCGAAGGGAACAGAGGAATGTCGGTTCTCAATTGGCTCATTCATAATCCGGCTTGTAATAATAGTGGACTAGACCAGCTTTATTTAAATAGTCGCGGCTCCCAAATCAGCACCTGGCTCGATACGCAGGATACCGACTCCGTAAAGCTTGATACCACCATCTATACCATGCAGCAGCTTGGCTTAGATAGTGTGCTAAAATATGCAGGGCTTCTTAGCGTAAGCAATAATACACCGAGCATTATCTCAAACGCCACCGCGTACCCCAATCCCACGGGTGAGGGAACGGTAATCTCGTTTGGTATTGCGAGAGAGGCGTATGTAAGCATCACCCTGTATGATGTATTAGGGCATCAGGTTTCTACGGCAGGTTTTGGCGGGGTGGTGGAGCCGGGTAATCTTTCGGTTCCCATGTCCCTGCAAGGGCTTCCTGCTGGCACGTACTTTGCCCGCATCCAAACCACCTACGGCGAAGCGCAAACCGTTAAATTGGTGAAGGAATAACCCCGCATATACTCCTTCTTCTCCCAAAGCCCCCTCCCTTACAAGAGCCTGCCCTCGGCTCGATCGAGGGAGGGGGCTTTTCTCTGGCCTCCTTAAATCAAGGGACACTCCTTCCATCGATCTAACGTTAGGGAAAACAGTAATATTTTATCCCTCGATGTTCCGGTCATTTCTTCTGCGTTTTTCTCCCGGCTCCCTTAGAATGGGGGCGGCGGTACTGCTCCTCGTGGTAGCAAGTGCCGTTCCTCGCGCGGGCCATACGCAGACCGTCCTCCCGCGAGCGGGGCAATCGTTTAGCTTTGGCATTATCGATGGACCCTACACATTTACCGATAGCGCAAGCGCTCTTCAATCGACGAATCTCATTCTCACGGTGGTGAGCGCGTATTCCGGCTGTGGAATTGTCACGTCTCCATCCGGCTACTCTCAGGATTTTAGCTTTGCTCCCGGCGCCCCTACGATCATCACGCTTCCGCTCGATCTTATTCATTTGAACGATCTCGGTAAAACAGAGAAGGGCTTGCTCGTGCATACTACGGAACCGGTGAATCTTGTCTTGCACGACTATATTCCCTATGGTGGAGATGCTACCCAGATCCTTCCCGATAACGCGCTGGACACGAGCTACGTAACGTGTGGATGGGGCATCTGGGACGATCCCTCGGACGGAGAAAACGACCTGACCGAGTTCATTGTCACCGCGACCTCCGATTCGACCTTCGTTACCATCACGCCCTCTGTGCGGACGCTGCTCAATCAGGCAGACAGCGTACCTTTTACCGTCATGCTCAATCACGGCGAGTGTTATATCGTGAAATCGGACACGTCGGATCATCCATCCGACCCATCGCTTTCCGGATCGACCATTCATTCGACAAAACCGGTGAGCGTTATTTCCGGGCTTACCTGCGGTTATGTTCCCGTCGGCGTACAAGCGTGCAATGAGTTGATGGATGAACTGATCGGAAGGAAATGGTGGGGAACCCACTTCTTCGTTCAACCGCTGGACATCAACGATTCCGGAGGGCAATTAGTCCTCACCAGCAATACGGATTTTGTCGCGAAGATCAATAACAATACCTTCAATTCTGCCAATGGCCGGCTTTCGATGCCATTTACGGGAGATCTGGAGATTCATACCATGAATAATCTGGGAAGTCCGTTTCCGGTCGAAGCACATCAGTTGACTCGCAGTTTCAGCGATTGCGATTCAGAATCCGGAGACCCCTCGCTCGTGAGCGTACTCGATACCTCCGCGTATTCAGACACGGCATTATGGAACACTCCGTCGTTCTTTTTCAGCCATTCCGTCCCGATCATTTGCCGGACGGCCGATCTTGGGATTGCCACGCTCGATGGAACGCCGCTGAACCTGTTGGGCGCTCCATCCTCCATCATCAATGGAAGTTCGTATAGCGCTATGAATCCTCGTGTCAAAACAGGTATCCATAAGATCCTCTCACCCGATCCTGTCTTTGCTATTTCCGCAGGGTTCTATATCGCGGACTCCTACACGTTCATCGCCGGAACCGCCGGTTCCCATCTGCCGGAGGACAGCACCGGACATGCGGTGCTCCTGCAAGCCGATTCTGCACAGACCTGCACTGATTTTACGGTTACCGCTTCGCTCGGTACGCCGATCACAGATTCCGAAGGAGTGATCACATTTACAATCACGATCATGTATGATCCTTCGACGCTCCAGCTTGTTGGGATCAACCCGCTGACCGTTCTTCTGAACGCGACCTATACCGTCGATACCTCTATTCCGGGAACCGTTAAGATCACGATACTTGGCACGCCGCTCATCGCGGGAAGCAATCTTTTTCAACTCATCTTCGAGGGATGGAAATCGACCGCTGCCACAACCGTGAGCCTGAATGGCGGCGCAACGACGATCTGCGGCGATGACTCCGAGAACATCACCGGACTGCCCACAACCTTTCGAGTGCGCCCATCGACCGATACCTTCCCACGCCAATTCCTGCTTTCCAACACGAACGCTGCGCTCTGTGAGCAACTCACCGTTGCGCTCAATACCGATTCGATCCTTACACCTGCGGACGGACTTATTCTTTCAAAGATCGTTGTGCTTTACAACCCCCTGAAGGAACAATTACAAGGTATGGCGCCGGGCAACTTGCTCGCAGGTAAAAATTACAGCGAGATCACATTACCGCTCGGAGATTTTCAGTTGATCATGACGAAACCAGGATTGATCTCAGGAGGAAGTTCCGTGTTCCGGCTCGAATTCACTCCATTGATGCCGAGCGCCGCCGATACGATTCAAGTACAGGTCTATTATCTCGAGTGCGGCGACACGCTCACGCGCGATCTATCGATCGTCTTTCCTATCGCAAAAAGTTATGGTTTTTCCGCACCACTCGCGGAGTTATTCGATTCCACGCCGACCTGCCTCTCAAAAGATACCGGCATTCTGATCGGAGATTCTATCTGCGCGCCGCTGACAATAACGAATATTTCTGCAACCGACTCCAACTGGACGGTGATAAACGCTAATGGGCAACCTCTCACATTTCCAATCACGGTGGAAGGCTACTCGGACATACCGCTGCTTATTACGTTCCATCCGCAGGCCCTCGGTGAACAACAAGATTCCGTCACGATCACCTATACGTATTTTGACTCCACGTACACGAGAAAAATTTCGCTCTTCGGCATAGGTTCCATGCCGGGTACATTCCAATTTCCGAAAACTCTCGATTTCGGGTCTGCTTCGGTCTGCGCTCCGCTCGATTCCCTGTTGGCATTTGCCAACCCTACCTGCGACCCTGTTAAAGTCGATAGCGTTCGCGTGACCTCGCCGTTCGTGTTGGTCAGTAAACTTCCTATGACGGTAAAAGCCGGTAAGGATAGCGTGCTGAAATTCCAATATGCACCCGGCACGATCGCCACCGATACCGGAACCGCCATTGTTACACTCACGGTAAACGGAAGTATCGTTACCGACACCGTAACCTTCACCGGAACGGGAAAATCGTCCGGTACGGTGTTGTATCCGCATACCTTTAATTTTGGGAGTGCCTCCCCGTGCGTGCCGCTCAATACACTGATTACCTTCACCAACACCGCATGCGACACCGCATCGATCGATAGCGTCTATGTCTTGCCGCCCTTTACGGTTCTAAGTAAGTTGGAACTGTTGATCAGAGGCGCATCGAGTAACGGAGGCCCATCGAGCAACGAACTACAAGTAGAATATGCACCCGACAGCCTGAACTCCGATACGGTGCATGCGATCGTCCTGCTCACGGAAAATGGCGGTCCGGTGACAGACACCATCACCTTCATCGGCGCCGGGAGAGCAAAAGATTCCGTACAGTTCCCACACACGCTCAATTTTGGAACCGCTTCGCTCTGCTCGCATGTCAATAGCCACATTACGTTAAGAACCCTTACGCCATGCGACTCTGCCACGATCGATAGCGTTAGCCTCTCGCCGCCATTCACGCTGGCCAGTACGCTGCCGCTCACGCTCGATACTGGCACAAATGGCACGCTGCAAATACAGTATGCGCCGGATTCGAATGCCAGCGATACGGGCATCGCCATTATCTCGCTCACGGTCAATGGCAGGCCGGTTCAAGACACGGTAACCTTCACCGGTACAGGGGCCGGTGGTGGCGGTGCGAATCTCCTTTCGACACTACCGAACGATTCCATCGTTTTCACTCGCTCGGAATGCGATCCGGTCGATACGATTCCATTCGCGCTTTTCAATCCCGGCTGCGATTCGCTGTTGTTTAGGAGCGGATTCAATATCGTTGCAGATAGTTCAGGAGCCTGGAGCCTGATCGCTCAGCCGTATTCGAGTCTGCCCGGCGGGGATTCCATCTATCTTGCCCTTGTAACGAACGATACCGCCGCGGGAACCTATACCGGGCGGTTCCTCACCAGCTATCTCAATTCGAACGGCGTGCAGCTTCCCTTCACGCTTTGGATCGCGGAAACGATTACGCCAACCTCGCGCACCATGGCGCTCGATACCACCCCCATCGATCTCGATACCATCGCGCCATGCCAGACGATCGAGACATCGATTCCGTACACGAACACAAGCTGCCTGCCGGTGAAAGTATTGAGCTGGAATTTATCCTCACTCGGAAGTGGCTTCCAGGTAACGGGAACGGGCACTCCCTACGTGTTGCCCGCCGACAGTTCCGATTCGCTGCGCATTACATTCGCTGGTTCCCAAACAGGAGTCATCTACGATACGGTAGTCGTGACCGTCGGCACCGACGGCGATTCCGTTCGGCGCATTCCGCTACAAACATTCGTTCCGGCAGTGGATTCCGTGAATTTCCTCGTGCGCATGCCGTCTCCTCTTGCCGCAAAGCAAAATTTTTCCGCTGGTGTGTACCCAGATCGTACAATTAATGCCAGCAAGGGACTTACATCTGTTTCCGGAAGACTGCTTTTCCCGGATAATGATTTTGCCTCCAACACATTGACTGCCGCTGCCGGACTTCAACTGAGCTGGTCTGGTCCGTGGATCGTAAACGGCGTAGATCATGTAGATTTTTCCGTTTCGAATCAAGCCGGAATTGCACTCGATCCCGCGACGCCGATCGTTCAGCTATCGCTCGAAGCCTTACTGGCTGATTCCATCAATTATACCATCACGCTCAATTCCATCCTGCTCAATGGCGGCGATCCTACTTTCTCTCAATGCACCCTTGCTACCAGCGGCTCGGAGACTTCGGCTCAGTTCACGCCAGGTTGCGGAGATAGCATCCTTATGGAAACAATGCTGGGCGAGAACATTATTTTCTCCTCCGCACCCATTCCAAATCCGGTGACCGCCGATGGTGGTTATGTTGCCTCGCTCACTCTGCAAAGCTTTGCCGATGGCGTTGCGGAAATTGATCTGTGCGATGCGCTCGGGCGAGCTATTTCCACAGAAAGCTTTTCCATGCAAGCCGGAGAAACGGTTCCCTGCGCGCTCGATCTGCGCAGTTCGCCGTCGGGCAGCTATTTCTATACCATACGGTATGTCTCCGCCGTTGGCACTGCGGTGCGTAATGGAAGCATTTTGGTGATACGGTAAATCAACAACAAGTTCTCTTACTTACCTATCGCAGAAGTTTTCGCACCACCTGCCCTCCATTCGTCTCAACAACAAGGAAGTAGATACCTCGTACCAGGTTCGCAAGATCGATCTCATAGCTCTGGACTTGAGATGACGATTGCGTGTGGGTAATCTCCAAAGATTGCTTCCGTCCGAGCGCATCGTAAAGAAAGATTGTGGGATTGAGTCCTAAATCATTATTGATCTGAAGTTCTGCCTGATCGCCATTCTGCGTGACTTCGACAGTCATGGAATTATTGCTTGCAGTCGATACAACATCATTCGCATTGTAACTTATTCGAAAAATGGCAGGCGTAGCATGGGGAGATGTGTTGTCGTCGGAAAAATAGATATTCCCCTTGTGATCCATGATGATGCCGCACGGTCTGGCCCAACGAGTGTAATTGATCGAGTCGGTCAGGAAACCCGTACAAAAATCGGTGGAAGTCCATACGCCATTTATATTGCTCAGCAGCACGATTTTGGAGCCATCGGCGATAATGCGTCCGGCAGCGCCTTGATAGGACCCGTGCAGCGCAACAAAAAATGAGTTCCTGTAAATTGCGGGAAGGCTTGTATCCACGTTATACAGAATTCCCAGCGGGGTCGAGTGTGCAGGTACTGTTGCATCGGGAACACGCATGTTCTCGACCTGGATCGAGTCAGCGTGTGTAATAGGCAACAGATCCACATATTCTGAATCATCCGAAACAACGGAAAAATTATCCCATTGATGATCGCGGAACGCCAACGGCCACCCATACCATCTGCCGCTATCGATACCGGTAACGAGATCGCCCGGTACATCCGCCCCCTGGTAATTGCGTTCTGCACACGTTGCCCAAAGTTCACGGTCACTATCCATTGCAAGCCCGACAGCATTGCGGAGACCTGTTGCATAGATCTGTCGGCCCGTGCCATCTTGATTGAAGCGGAGAATAGTGGCTCGCGTGGTATCGGTTTCGCGGCACACATCGCACGGCGAACCAACGCTGATGAATAATGAATTGCTCGGATCGTCGAAAAGCAATGTGCGCGTTGTGTGATCGTCATCGCCTTGAGAGAGATCAGGGATCGAGTCAATAAATAACTTACTGGTCGTATAGACACCCGATGGCAGAGGATCGTCATATTGCCAAACGTGATTCGGGCTTGCAGCGAACAAACTCCCACCGTGAAAGGCAATGCTATGAGCATCATCCGTTCCTGTTGCAATCGTAATGGCGGTATCCGCTACCCCATCTGTGTCCTGATCGATGAGTGCGATCACCGTACCAAGGAAGTCGTCGGCAACGCAAAGGGTTCCCGATGGCGAAAAATCCATAAAGCGTGGGGAACTCAGAGTCCCGGTGTAAAACACGCTGGCAGTAAATCCCGGCGGTAAATTAACGGTGTGGATCGTATCGTAAAAACTCTGATACTTCGCCGGTACAATAAGCGTGCTGGGGACAAGCCCCAGCGATTGGGAATAAGCCGATGTCGCAGCAATAATAGCCGCCATAGTGAAAAAGATAACACGCATAAACAATACTCCTAACTTTTACTTATGAGAGTAAGAGAGATTTCTTCAAATCTGTTCCCCCTACGGTGTTCTGAACCCGTTCGTTCCCCTCCCTGTTCTGCCCATCTTATGGCAAAGGTCTTATTAGGTATGAGCGGCGGGCTGGATTCCTCCGTGGCAGCGGCGCTGCTATGCGAGGAGGGTCACGACGTGATCGGCATGACCATCAAGACCTACAAATACGAAGATGTAGGCGGCAATAAGGCGCACGACACATCCTGCTGCTCGCTCAATGGCATTAACGACGCCCGGCGCGTTGCGGCTAAACTTGGGTTCCCACATTATGTCACCGATATGACCGAGGAGTTTGGCAGGGAAATCATTAACTATTTCACCGATACCTATTTAGCCGGGCAGACGCCAAACCCGTGCGTTCGCTGCAACCGCGAGATCAAGTGGGCAGCAATGCTCAGAAAAGCGGATGCCCTGGGATGTGAGTTCATCGCGACGGGACATTATGCAAAGCTGCGCAGCGAGCAAGGGCGAACCCTGCTTTCGCGCGCGGCCGATTCTGTAAAAGATCAGACCTATGCGCTTTGGTCGGTGCGGCAGGAGCATCTAAAGCGCACAATGTTCCCGCTCCAGCATTACACGAAGCCGGAGGTTCGGGGGATGGCAGAGCGTTATGGCCTCGGCATGGAACATAAGCACGAAAGCTACGAAATTTGCTTCGTTACAGACAATGATTACCGCCGGTTTTTGCGCGATACCGTTCCCAACGTTGTAGCATTCGCGCACGCAGGAGATTTTACGCTTGCCGGTGAGACGGTCGGCCAACACGAGGGAGTTCCCTTCTATACGATCGGTCAGCGAAAGGGATTGGGACTCAGCGTTCCATCGCATCCCGCGCCGCTCTATGTAACGGGGCTGGATGTTGTGAACAATCGAGTCCTGCTCGGCGATGACGATGATCTTCTGGCGAATGAACTCACTGCACATTCGGTGAACCTCATTAAGTATGATGCATTGCCGGAAGAAGGAATGCATCTTCGAGCGAAAATTCGCTACAAGGACGAAGGCGCTGACGCATACGTTACCCCGCTCGCTGGGAACCGGATGCACGTTCGCTTCGAGGAAATGCGCCGCGCAATAACGCCCGGACAATCGGTCGCACTCTATGAGGGAGATGACCTTGTCGGAGGAGGGATCATTGAGTGATGAGTCTCACAATGATCGCTAAATAGGAGGTTCATGCTCGATACGTATCTCGCTCCTGCAAAGATCAATCTTGGTCTGGAAGTGCTCTATAAGCGTCCGGATGGTTACCATGAGATCAATACCCTGTTTTGCCGTGTCACAGAACCCCATGATGTGATCTCTGTGATGCGCGCCGGCTTCTTTCGCCTTACCTGCTCGGATGAAACTCTGCCAACGGATAGCCACAATTTAATGATGCGCGCCACAGAGGAATTTGCGAAGCTCACCGGAAAGCCTCTGCCACGCCTCCATATTCATCTCCAAAAAAACATTCCCATTGGCGCCGGACTCGGCGGCGGTTCCAGCGATGCGGCAGGAATGCTTCAGATCCTGCGCGATTGGCATCTCTCAGAGTATGGCAATAACCCGGAACCCGATGACGCTTCCATTTTAGGTTCGGAGCCATTATTAAACCTCGCATCCAAACTTGGCGCCAATGTACCGTTCTTCTTTAGCGGTGCTAAAACTGCGCAGGCGAGCGGCATCGGCGAAAAATTGTCGCCAATGAATGTGCAGCTTGGAGCGTCGGTACTCATCGTATTCGATCCACACATTCATATTTCCACCCGCGATGCCTATGCCACGCTGACGCCGAGTGAAGAACCACACTCCCTCAATTATCTCAAATTCTTCGGAACTCCGCTGCCGCTTAACAAATGGAAAGAGCAGCTCCATAATGATTTCGAGCCAGAAATATTCCGTCAGTTCCCACGGCTTGCGGGATTGAAACATTCACTCTATGCTCACGGCGCAAGCTTCGCATTGATGAGCGGTTCGGGTTCCTCTCTCTATGGATTATTTGACGACCCTGATAAAGCACTCGCCACAAAGAAATTCTTTGAAGATCAGGGTCTGCTTGCGTTCCTTTCTGCGTAAGCATCAGTCAATTTTTAGTTCACCTTGCAGAATGGTGACTGCGTCGCCATGCACTTTCACACGGTCTCCGTCAACTTCCAAAGGAACGATAGCCGATTTCGGCGCGTGACGAAATCCATGTAACTTCGCTTTTCCAAGCCGCACCATCCAAAATGGAGCAAGCGCCGCGTAGGCCCAACTTGCAACCGGAGCATCTGAGCTATACCGTGGTTGAAGCTGTAACGTGCGAATCGCAAAATCATAGTCCTTGCCTGTTGCTGCGCTCGAAGTAAGGATAAGCGAATGCATACCAATGGAATCGAGCAGCTTAAAGTCCGGCTGCACTTTCTTCAGCCTGGACTCCGAAGCGACCTGCACAATGTAATCGTCCCCACGCCTTCCGACAAATTGAGGCGCCGGATCGACAGCCTGCAAAATTTCCTCCGGCGGCTCGATCTCGTCGATTGTCAACCCCGGAAAATTCACTTCAATATGGCCTTCTTCCGTTGTGGCAGAAACCGGCCCGGCATGAGTAAAAAAGGCAATCGAGCGTTGAGGATCGGCAAAACGGTGCGTAAACAGCGTATGAGCCGCCGCCAGCGTAGAGGAGATCCCAAGTTCAACCTCCGTGGTAGAGGCAATATAGCGCAGATCGAAGCGGTTAGGGCTTTTAGCGACGAGAAATGCCGCATCGGCAAGGTTTAGCGCACGGGTGGCATTAATCATCCAATCCAGCTCGCGTGGTTTCTCCAAAATACATACGCCAACCGCACTTCCTGCGAAGGGCTTTGACGAAAACGCATTGACAAGGAAAAATTGGTCGGGCATCGGTAAAAATATGGGGAGGAGTCTTAACGCCAAACCCAGTAGCTTCGTTTTTGATATGAAAAGGAACAATACTGCGGCTCTCTGGCTTTACTCCCCGCGCTTTCGAATCAAAGCATTTTTAATTCGTAATTCGTCATTCGTAATTGAAAATTGGCCCCTTCGACTAATGGTTAGGTCACCACCCTTTCACGGTGGCTGAACGGGTTCGAATCCCGTAGGGGTCACTAATTGTCCTCCCCGATTGCATGTGGCTCGCGTTGGGGGAACCGGCGGGGACGCCGGCGCTACATAAATCAAGGTCCAGTTGCACGGCACTAATTTTTACCCTTCCCACTTGGGCACTTTTGGCTACCGTTCGGTTTTTCACTCAAACCATGCTCCCGAAACGGCTTCTCGCGCTCACCCTCTTCGTCGCGCTCGCGGTGATGCCGCCGTGTGTGCTGCGCGCGCAGTGGGTGCGGACGAATGGGCCATATGGGGGAGAAATTACTTGTTTTGCAGTGAGCGGTTCGAGTCTCTTTGCTGGGACTAATGGTGGTGGCCTTTTTCTTTCTACAAACAATGGTGGGAGTTGGGTTGCGGTCAATAACGGCATAGCAGAAAACGATATTTCGGCTCTTGCGGTTAGCGGCACAAATATATATGCAGCAGGTGGCGGCGTTTCACATTCAACGAATAATGGAGCAAGCTGGACGACCACGTTCCCAGAGCAGCCGGATACAGCTTCTTTAAGTTTTCATTTCGCTGGTGGTAAGTGGCACGAATTTATTTGCGGGTTCCCAATCCGGGGGCATTTATCTCTCGACCGATAGTGGGAAAAGTTGGATTTCAGAGAGCAATGGTTTGCCTTCTCACACCTCAGTATCCTCTTTGTCGTAATCGGCAGCAATATATACGCGGGCACATACTACAGCGGTGTTTTCCTTTCTACAAACAATGGTGCATTTTGGACTCAGGAAATAAATCGAGGTTTGCCGTTAAACGCAATTGTCAACTCACTTGCTGTAACGGGAGGATTTCTGTTGGCTGGCACTTCCAACGGAGGTATATTTCGAGACAGCGGCAATATTTGGATTGCATCGAGTTCCGGCTTGCCAGACACAGATATCCATGCCTTAATGGTTATCGACACCTATCTTTATGCGGCAACAAACGATAATGGATTGTTTCGATCAACTAACAATGGTTCAAGCTGGACACCGGTGATTTCCGGTTTGACGGAGCCTTGCATACTCTCCATTGCTGTGAACGACTCGAGTCTTTTTGTCGGAACTAATGGTGGAGGCGCTTTTATCATCGAAAGATGAAGGTCAGAGTTGGATACCGGCGAGTACAGGCTTACTTTCGCCTGCCGTATTATCACTTGTGTGTAGTGGCGGGAATCTATATGCCGGTGGTGATGTCGGTGGTGTTTTTCTTTCGAGTGATAGTGGAACAACATGGAGAGTGATGAGCGTGGGCTTGACTGACCCGGATGTTCGAACTCTTGCAGTGTATGGCGCATCTCTTTTTGCCGGGACTTATAGCGATGGGGTGTTTCTTTCGAAAGATAGCAGTTCAACGTGGGTTGCCGATAGTTCGGGATTCCCAAAAAGTACTGGGGTCTTTGCCCTAACTCAAAGTGGTAACGACCTCTTTGCTGGTACTTGGGATCAAGGCATTTTTCTTTCGGCCGACAGCGGCGCAACGTGGATAGCATCGAATGAAGGGCTGACGGATTTTGATGTTTCAGCCCTTACTGTGAACGGTTCTTATCTTTTTGCTGGAACCGCTGGAAGCGGCATTTTTCTCTCAACAAACAATGGCACAAGTTGGAATGTAGTGAATACTGGATTGACGAGCAGCGGTCTTTATGTCTCCGCAATGGCTGTTATCGGCACGAACCTCTTCGCCGGAACCTTGGGTGGTGTTTTTCTTTCTACCAACGACGGTTCGAGCTGGACATGTACAAACTCCGAATTGACAGACTCTAATATAAATGCTCTTGCGGTAAGCGGAACAAATCTATTCACAGCAACTTACGGAGATGGTGTTTCCTTCTCGACCGACAGCGGCAAAAGTTGGACTACGGAGGGTATGGCGAACATGAGTCCGCGAACTCTCGCTGTGTGTGACGCGAGCCTCTACATTGGGACTGAAGATTCCGGTGTCTGGCGCCGTCCCCTTTCGGATTTTGGAATAAGTTCCGTATCGCAAACTCAGGCGGTAATCCCATCCGAAATTCAAATCTACCCCAACCCCTTTTCTCAATCCACCGAAATCACTTTCACATCGTCATCGGCCGGATATGCGGAGGTATCCATCGTGAATATGCTTGGCGTGGAAGTTGCGCGGCTGTTTTCGGGTGAGTTGGGTGCGGGAGAGCATAACTTTACATGGAGCAATTCTACAGGCTTACCGGATGGGACGTATGAATGCCTCGTCCGCATGAATGGGCAGCTGGATGATCGCTCATCCACCGTGGAGACGCTGCCGGTGGTGTTAATGCGATGAGGGTGGTCGGGCTGGAAGCCCCGACCTACGATTTTTTTAATTATACCGCTCAGACGGGGAGCGCTGCTCAGGATGATTGGAGAAATGGAGCGGAAGAATTTGGCTGCGTTTTAAGGCGAGCTGTGCGTAGGTTTTGCCGTTGTCGTCGCTGAACTCGACCTCATAAGTATCGCGTCCCAGCATTTCGACGACAGTGCCTACCTGACCTGCATCGAGGTCTTTTTGCGGAATCGGCTCCGTGAGCGCGACTACATCAAGCAGCGATATGGGTGCGTTAGAAATCATTTACAAAATATAACAACCTACAAACCGAGGGAAAGTTTCATCGTGGAGCACGATCCAGGAGCTTCGAATAGTAACTTCACGATCTAACCCAACGAGGACGAAATCCAATTCATAACGTTTGCCGAAATCATCGGTGTAAGTAAATTGAGCTTCTTCAGTATGAGCTGCTGCTAACAGTCGCTCTCGCAACCACTCCGCATCGTCTCGTCCGATTCCAAGTGCCGCTCGAAATACTCGCGCTTTATGCCTGCCACGATGATGTAATGGATCGAGCAGGTAGTCAGTAATCTTACGAATATCTACGAATGCGTTCTCCGAATTAGGCAGTTTGCTCACGCACAAAGATACGGCTAAATGAATAATCCCACATCGAATTACCCACCCCCCTCAATTTATTCCGTATTTTCGTAGCGGGAGAACCGTCTGTACCAGACGCTCCGTTCAATAACACATGCTTTTACGACCGGAATTGATCGAACGCCTTGCCGATACCTTAGAGGGTATCGCGGTTTCGAGCGCCCGCGATATGGGGCTGCCCACACGCGAGGCGAATATCCTTATTTATCACACCGCAGTCAGCGATGGCGGCGGAGCTGTGGCGGGGGAAAGTCCGCTGCTCGAAATTAATTTGATCGAATCAGATGGTGCGGATGATGGGTCATCCGCAGATGCTTGCGTCGTCGTAACTTCCGCGCTCGGCATTGTGGAATTGCACGGTATTGAGGAAATTCGCTTGCTGGATGCAACGGAAGAAGCGGCGTTCTATTCGCGTCCGGCAAAAGGGAAATTATCGGTGCTTACGTTAAGCTCGCGCGGCGCGATCCAGGTGTATATGAATATCTCCGAATCGCTTGGCCCCATGGAGCTTTCCGAAGTGGATGACGAAGACCTTCGCGCCGCCGTTGCACTGAAGATCTTTGCCGAACACACCGAGGTTTTTCGGAACGAGGAATGACGTGCCTGAGTCTAAGCGCAGCTTGAAATTTGCGCTGACGCAAACGGCAGGCGCACGAAAGATTTTTCGAATACCAAACGATCTTCGAGCGCAGATGAAGCAAGCTGCAAAGCTCGTTTCTGATACGGAATTGCCGGGGACGCATCTCGATCTATCGGTCATCGCAATGTCAGATGAAGAATTGCTCGACATCAACCGCAGTTCGCTCGGCCACGATTATCTTACTGATGTAATAACATTCGAGATCGATCGAACGGAGGGTTCGCTGGAATCCGAAATTTACATCAGCGTGGAACGCGCGCTGGAAAACGCCCGGCGGTTCAAACGAACGGTGGAATTGGAGATCGTTCATCTCGTAATTCACGCGGTTTTGCATCTCGCCGGGTACACGGATAAGACGCCTTCGGGCAGGAAACAAATGCGTAACAGAGAGCGTTGGTATTTGGCTACATTTCAGAAATGAATGTGACGCTTGCTGCTACCGTTCCCAAATCGAATAAATTAGTAAAATGAACGCGAATAACTCACTCGAACAGAATATGTCCGGCGCGCCGGAAGCCTCTGGGCGGGAGCGTATCATGGAAATTGTGTTTTTTCTTCTCTCAGAGATCAAGGAAAACAAACCGCTCGCTGAGATCGACCTCCAGCCCCTTTCGGTGCGCGGCTTTAGCGAGATAGAAATTTCGACCGCGTTCTCCTGGCTGATCGATAAATTTGCTCAAGGTTCGGAAGACCCGCTTATTCTCTCCGTTCCATTCGGTAAAAAGCCAAGTTTGCTCGGCCATGCGAAAGAGCTCGCAAGCTTCCGCGTGTATCACGAGATCGAAAGTACCGTTATTGCAAAAGAGGCCCGCGGATTCATGCTCCAAATGCTGGAACTCGGAATCCTCACCGATTCCGATGTGGAATTTATGATCGACCGCATCATGCTCTCCGGCGCGCAGAGTGCATCGCTCGAAGAAGTGAAAGATTTTGTTACCAGTATGCTCTTCCATTTCGATGCGCCATACTCGCCCGTCGGGCGCGTGATGTTGAGCGGCTCCGAGCGGGTACATTAAAAAGCTCCCACTCCTTTTCAAGGAGGGGGTTGGGGGGTGGTTAAATACCATGGATTTCTACTCCGATTTTCCTAAATGGCTTCGCAGTTTTCTGGAATATCTCGAACACGAGCGCGAGGCAAGTCCCAAGACCATCGAAGCCTACGAAGGCGATCTCGTCGATCTCTACCGCATTCTGAAATCCGAACGCCTGGTGCTTGCCGGCACGCATGACGATCTCTATGCGCTTCGCAGATATTTACATACGCTTTCCGAACAGCTTGCTCACCCCGATCAAAAGGGAAATGTGAAGACGATAAAAGCCAGTTCCATCGGTCGCAAGCTTGCGGCGGTTCGCTCCTTCGTAAAGTTCCTGGTGAAGCAGGGAATTTTTGAATTCAATGCTGCGCGTTTATTAAAAACTCCCAAGGCGGAAAAGAATTTGCCGAATGTTGTCAGCGAACGCGCGATGGCGGACGTTTTACGAAAGGATGAAGGCGAAAGGATGAAGGATGAAGGAAATTCTTCTCCACCTTCATCCTTTATCCTTCATCCCTCATCCTTGGGGGAGTTCCCTCATCCTTCTCTTTCAACACGCGACCGAGCTGTTCTGGAATTACTCTATTCCAGCGGACTTCGCCGCTCGGAGCTTTGCTCGATCGATCTTTCGGAACTCGATCTCAAAGCCCGAACCGTTCGCGTGCTCGGCAAAGGATCGAAGCAGCGTATCGTTCCCATCGGCACAAAAGCAGTGGAGGCGATCAAAGCATACTTAAACTCCCCCTCCTATGGAGCGGAGCGGAATAGGAGGGGGTTGGGGGGTGGTGGAGCGGGGGAGCAACCTCTTTTTCTCCTAAAAAACGGCAAACGCCTCACCCCGCGCATGGTGTATGATATTGTCTCCAAAGCATTTGCGAACCAACCGGACATGCCGCGCGCCCATCCGCACATGCTGCGGCACACCACGGCCACACACCTGCTCGATCATGGCGCTGACTTGCGCGCAGTGAAGGAAATTTTAGGACATGAATCCCTTCGCACCACCCAGCGTTACACTCACCTGACCGTCGAGCGAATGAAATCCGTTTACGATCAGGCCCATCCGAGAAGCGGTACAGAGCCGTGACCGGATAGTTTTCCAATTCGGTGTAATTCAATTTATCGTCATGGATGTTACAAAGTGCAGCATTGGCAGTATAATTGCATGACTATCTTTCATGAGACCGATCCATTCCTTTGTTCATATTGCCACGAATATTCCAAGTTTGCCCTGTTACCATTTTAGGACGTTTTCCCAATTATTAATCAGAGGTAATTATCATGAACATCATCATTCAAGTCCGCCACGACGCGGCACGCGAAGCCATCCAAAAGTACATCTCTACGGAATTTGAACATGTCGTAAATAAATTTAACGATGGCGTACACCCGGTCGTCATAAGCGCCGAATTTATTGTAGATCGGGAAGGCTCTAACGGACACGTCAAAACCTTCGAATCCATCATCCATGTCCCCGGCGAGACGCTCACCGTGAAAGAAACTGCCGGCGATACCCACAAAGCCATTGACATCTCGATGAAGGTCATCGAACGCCTCCTCAATCGCCACAAAGAAAAACACGCGCGGCCCGGGAACCTGATTCGGCATAATATGGAACGCCGCGCTCCTGTGGCACTGGTCGATGGTGTGGTCGAAACAGTGGATGCTGCGATCGATTCAGAGTGAAGGAACGGTTATCATCCCCGGCATTACAAGCGCTGCTTGCTCGTGTTTGCCGTTCTGTGTAGCCCATACGCGGCTCATCGCGGAAAATACTTTTTCGACGCTCAATCGATCGAGACAAAAATAATTGGGATTGATGCACTCGCCACGGAAGAAGCATTTGCATTGTGCGTCCGGCTGCACGATCTCGCCTAATCCATACAAATTCCCAAATTCGTAGGGGTTGAAAATATTATTGATGAGCACGATCTTTTTCTTCAGCGCAATTGCAATGTGCATTCCCATCGTAACACCCGTTATGACTAAATCGCAGTATTGCATGAGCGCCATGAATTGCTGAAGATTGAAATAACCGATATACTGCGCCTTGCCATCGGTTCGGCGGTGAATTTCACGGTTTCGCGCATCTTCATCCGGCCCACCAAGCAGAAGTACATTTTTTCCGGATGCGTGAATACGTTCGGCAAGCTGCACCCAATGTTCGATGCTCCAAAGGCGGGAAGTCCAGCGCGCGCCTGCGCCCGTGTTGAGTCCGACGACAGGCCGCGCAGCATCGAGCAGCGGGAATGCTTCCTTTGCCGGCAGATCGAGAATATATTCCTCGCCGTGAAATTCATAACCGCACAGTTCGAAAAGCTCGGTTGGATAATCTTTGTGATTTTCGAGGCTGACATCATCGAAAATGCCGGTAACGAATTTTGCTTTGGCTCGCTCATTCACCGGTTCCGCTTCGCCGAACGGGCCGAGCACAAATCCCTCCTTCACGTCCGCATTCAGCGAAGATGCAAGCGCGCAGGCGTAATGGTCTTTGTCGAGATTGAGAATGCGAGAAAAATGCAGCGCGTGAAGAATTTCGAGGTTCTCCGATTTCCAGGAAAGGATTCGGTCAACGTGCGATCTGGGAACCAGCTCCGGCGAATGCGTCAGCCACCAGATACGCGCATGTGGATGCTGTGTGCGGAGGGGAGTGAGGATCGGCGTAGTACGCACCACGTCGCCCGCCGCACCAAGCTTAATGATGAGGACGTTTTCCGTTACGCGGTCGTAATACGGACACCCATCGCAATGCACACCCTCGCGCTTATTCGGCGCGCAGGGAATATCCCCTCGGAAATGACGACAATCGGATTTGTAAAGCGAGAGCTTCAAGAAAAGTAAGAAGTAAGAAGTAAGAAGAAAAAAAGCGAGTGATTAGCTGCGGTTGCGTGTGGATTTGATTATTGCGCTGAGAATTTTACATAGCTCTTCGCAATCGGCGATAAGCGAATCGGCGAGCTTTGGTTCGATCATTTCGCTTTCTTTCAATAGCCTGAGCCAATAATGCGTTTCACGAGCTTCCTTGTAGGAAATTGCATTTTTCGCGATAAATTCCTTTCGAGATACCGCCGCAAATGCTTCTTCTAAGTTGGCTCCAATAGAAGTTCCGGAAGCGAGCACCTGGTCGGCAAGTACAAATCCTCTCTTTTTATCGACCAAGTATTTCGATAGTTTTATAATTCGTATTCCGAACTTAAAACTCTTTTCCCGAACAATACTTTCAGCCATTTATGAATTCCCCATCTCTTACTTTT
This sequence comes from Ignavibacteriota bacterium, assembly GCA_963776895.1. Taxonomy (GTDB): domain Bacteria; phylum Bacteroidota; class Ignavibacteria; order Palsa-1295; family Palsa-1295; genus PALSA-1295. The sequence continues at coordinate 573,633 of CAVZOL010000010.1, forward strand.
TACCTCTTACTTCTTACTTTTTTCTTAATTAAGGCCTGCGTTGGGGTGAGCGCCGTTCCGGCCGTGGCGGACGTCCATCGGCGCGAGGAGGGCGTGGCCCACGCGCATTCATTCGCGTAGCGCGGCGTTCGCGCGCTTCGGCGGAAGGTTTGCCTTTTTCTTTCTGATAGTTCAGCGTAGCTTTCGATGCGGCGTTCTTAACGATCATCTCGCCTAAGAGTCCGAGCGAAATAAGCTGTACGCCCACCAGGATGAGCAGCAAGCCCAATAGAAGAATGGGGCGATTCGAAAGCGAGGTAAGGCCAAGCGCCCATTCCACAGTAAGCCAGATGTCAATAATAAATCCCGCGATCGCCATCAATGTGCCGATAGTTCCAAACAGATGCAGCGGGCGTTTGCCATAGCGGTTCGTGAATACGATGCTGAGCAGATCGAGAAATCCTTTGAAGAACCGGCTCGATCCGAACTTCGATTTCCCAAATTTGCGCGGATGATGCGTGACGGGTATCTCCGTTACGCGGAAGCCCTGCCAATACGCAAGCGCCGGAAGATAGCGGTGCATTTCGCCATACACTTGCAGGCTTTCGGTTACTTCTTTTCGGTAGGCTTTCAGTCCGCAATTGAAATCATGCAGCTTGATGCCGCTAAACATTCCCGTGACCCAATTGAAGAATTTGCTCGGTCCTGTTTTGGACATTGGGTCGTGGCGCTGTTTCTTCCAGCCGCTAACAAGGTCGTAGCCTTCGGCAAGCTTTGCGACGAGGTTAACGAACTCCTGCGGATCGTCCTGCAGATCGGCATCCAGCGTAATGACAATGCCATATTGTGCCTCCGTAAACCCAGCGGCCAGCGCCGCCGATTTCCCAAGATTACGCCGGAACGTAATAACGCTCACGCGCGAGCTTGTCGCGAGAATATCTTGCAGGATCTCGCCAGAATGATCGGTCGAGCCATCGTTGATATAAAGGATCTCATATTTCGGCCCGGCCAGCCGCATAAGCTGCTGTTTGAGCGCGGCGGTCAGTTCGCGAAGCGAATCCTGCTCGTTAAAAAGCGGTACGACGACAGAAATTCCAAGCTTCGATGCAAGCGCATGTGCCGGATCTCCGCTTTTTTCTGCGCTTCTTGGCGATGCCTCAGGCCGTGGCTGGCGCTCAGGCATTTGTCTTGGCGCCGAAGCGTCGCGGCGGCGCGGTTCTTCATTTACTTTCGGTGCGGTTTGTGCGGAGCGAAGCGTGAGGCCTTCAGGAACTTCTGCGCGAGGTTTTACGAGTGCTTCGCGCGGGCGTTCTCTTGGCGCTTCCATTCGAGGCGTTTCCTCACGGCGCGGCTCATCGCGTCTCTGCGAATCATCGCGATTGCGTCCTTCTTCGCGATTTCGTCCATCGTCACGATTGCGTGAATCACGATCCGGGCGACGGTTCTCGCGCTGTTCGCCGCCTCGCCTCGACATGCGCTCTGCGATAATATCTTTTCGTGCTTGCGATTCTGCGGATTCCGCAGAAGTCTCAACCGTTGCTTCTTCCGAAATTTGCGCCTCGTTATCATCCGGTTCTTCTGTGCGCAATTCTGCGGGCCGTGAGCCTTGTCTTCGGAGCGCCGCGCGTTCCTGCTGGCGCATCCGTGCCCGGTCGCGGCCTGACATATTGGCGTCCGATCGTTCGATCGCATCGCCCTCACTCGATTTTTCAGAGGGCTCTGGTTGATCTGAAGCCAGATCGGCGGCCTTAACCAGGGTCGGCATTGCCGTTTCAGGTTTTTGCGTCAGCTCTATATCCGAAGAATGCGCCATCGGGCTATGCGGGGGAGCTTCGCTCATGCCGCTTGTCGCGGGTGGTGCTTTCCGAGCCAACCGTTCTGCGATAATATCGCGGTAGCTGCTTGCCGTTGCGGCTGGCGCGCGTGTGGGCGCTAATTCGTTGTCCGGAGCTGCTTCTGTGGCGGCATTTTCATCGTCGCCGCTTGTCATGGGTGCGGTTGTGGCCGTTTGTTCTTCTGATTGCAATTCGTCGTCCTGCATGTAATGTTGTTAAGGTGCTGATAGTGCTCCGTTTGGAGCGTATTGGCATCGCCGCAGCCGCGCATGGCTGGGCTGCGAAATGTAGAATTATGGTAAACCAAATTCCATGAACTTTCATTAGCATAGTATCAAAATGATTTTTGGGGCTAAAAAGGACTATGATTTCCTGAAGAACAATTAATCATAATAATCGCTTGTATCTGCATCAAAATTTAAACGTATTGCGTATGAACATACGTCTAACGACTAGAACAACACATTAAAAAGGAGACACCACATGCGTAATCTAATCAAAGCAATCAGTATCTGCGGAATGTTAGCGCTTGCAGCGCTGACGCCCGCTGCGCCGGCATTCGCGCAAGTCAGTTTCGATATTCACATTGGCCCGCCCGCGCCGCGAGCCGAAGTAATAGTCCCTGCGCCGTATCCCGGAGCCGTGTGGATAGCAGGCTATCACCGGTGGGACTATGCCACAGGCGCCTACATCTGGGTTCCCGGCCGATGGGATCGCCCGCCGCATCCGGGATGGGTATGGCATGGAGCACGTTACCCGCGCAGAGGCGGACGTTACGGCTTCGTCGATGGCCACTGGGGTGCCCCAGGCCGCGGCCGCGGAGGCGCTGTACCTGGAGGTCGCCGATAATCCAATTATTTCTCGACAAAGAAAAAGCACTCGCCATTTGGCGGGTGCTTTTGTTTTGTAGCCGTGACCTTCAGGTCACGGTGTGTTTTACGCTTCGCGACCGTGACCTGAAGGTCACGGCTACACGAGTCTAATGCTCGATCACCACACGCTCGATATACCGCTCGCCCTGATCGCTGGAAATATCGAGGAGATACACGCCTTCCGGCACTGTGCTGAAATCGAGGGATTGCTCACCCGTTCCATCCATCCGCGCCTGAACGGCCGGCGCAGCCTGCTGGCCTAACAAATTCCGCAGTGTGAACGTAAGCGCACGCGCACCGCCGAGCGTAAGCTGCACCGAAAATTTTCCCTTCGATGGATTAGGGAATGCTACTGCTTGCTGGATCGCGCCGTGAACATCCGTTACCGACGCAGCAGCGTTCGTTGTGCCGTTCGCCATCATCTGCGCGACCGCGCGCGCCGAATCCGGCAGTAGCGCGAGGAACTCCGGCGTGGGTTTGTACCAGAAGATGAGATCGCGTTTTGTAATGGAATCTTTCAAAGTGTTTTCACGCACCAGAACAGGCAAAAGTTTATCTATATCGGCTATTGCCTTCAATTGTACCGTAGAATCGCCTGGTGGGAGGACGGAACATCGGCCTCGTCCATCGGTGATAATAGTTGGCTCGAATGAGGGCACATTGACACTCGTGACCGAGTCCCTGTCAAGTGTATTGAATCTCATTCCATATCCGTTTCTCATGATACCCCAGTAAATAACCACATTCGGTTTATCTCCATGCCGATAATAAGCGACAAGCTGAGTATCGCTTTCGATCCCAAGTTTAGCAAGCGATTCCGTATTCAGTTCCAAGCTCGGAATGTTAAGCCAACCGGGATGATTTTCTGTTAGCGAGGAGTCCAGTGCGGTGCGATCTTCACCATTGTTGATAAATATCAATTGATCTGGAGCGTGAGGCGAGTTGCTCTTCCAATTGAAACCTTTCGTAGCTATAGGATGTGCATTTTCGACCCAAAGCCGCTGTGAGCGTGTCGTACTATCATGATCGCGGACGGTGACAATGTACATACCGGTAGGAAGTGTTTCAGTGGGGAATTGCAGAATATTATCTCCTGCTGATGCCAATTGATCCATGATAATGAGCCACTTGCCCGTCAAATCCTGAACGGTCACTTGCACTTCCTGTGGTTCAGCTACGCAGTAGGTTATCTCCGCGATCTTCAGCACTTCATTTGGCATGGAAATACAATGCGGCGGCTCTGCGAGCTTTGCGCGGAAGATAGCTGCTTGTGCTGGCGGCAACGCATTGAATAGCTCATCGCTTGGTTCGTACCAGAAAATATAGTCGTTCGAATCAGGTGCTCCAGAGCCGCCGTGCGGCCGTACAATCACCGGAACGAGTTCGTTCAGCCGCGCCATTATGGAACGCAAATGCTGCATGGAGGAGCTATTCTCAGCTTCATCTAACTCATCGAGCAAATTTTGTGCGGTCAGCGTATCGACTGCAACCGTAATGTTTTTTGGAAGCGTCATTCCAGGCTTCGTGGCGCTCGTTCCATCGTAGTAATGCGCAAGCTGGATTAATGCGTCTTTCTGCTTCTGCGATAGACTATCTATTGGCGGCACGATGAGAGGAAAAAAAGCCGGCTGCGAAAGATTCTTTCCAATAGTGATTTTGATCGTGTCGCTCTCAGAGCTATCGGTGCGAATGGATGAGGTTTCAAAATCTAATGCGTGTAGTCCTGGCGTTCCGGGTTTTTCGAGCCATGCTCGCAAATCGTTAACGATATTCTCTTGCCCGATCATACCACATGCGCGTTGCTTTCCGTTTTCGATTCGATAGGCTGCGCCGTCGCCTTTAGCGAATGTCATGAGAATTGGATAGATTCTCGGTGCTGCAATGCCCACCGGTGCGGATGCAAAAAGTCCCGCTCCACCGATGGAATGACCCTTATATTTAATTCCCGGAATCGAGAATTCAGAGAATTCGAAGCGTTCGACGCTATCGTGATCGTTTTCTTTATAGCTAAATATCGTATCTCCCTGAACCACAATTCCAAGCTTCGCTAATTCTTCGCGCGAGAGATCGGCGTAGAACTGGTCGTTGCCGGCGCTCCAGGGCCCATGGGGGTTATCGGTTTTGGGAAGTAGCTGGGTGTGTTTTTGGGAATTAAAAGTTGCATCCGTAGTCTGCGAATGCTGTATCCTTGTATGCTCACCATCGGACGGATGGGTCACATACGACTTATCCGTCCCATTAGTCCGATTGATTGTGTGAGTAGTGTTACCAAAAAATGTGAAGTAAGCAATGGCGCTTATTCCGGCGAGTCCGCTGAGTGTCATAAAAATTCTCCTTAAAGATAATTGCGTTGTGGGGGTGGTCAGCAATGGCACTACCGGCAAGGAGCTTTTCGATCTCAGGAGTAGAAACGAGCGGTGCTTCCTCGCGGTACGGCGCGAAGTGCTTCGCTAAATTCTCGGATGGTTGAAGCGGTTCGTTCTTCATGGTTTCTCCCTGATCAAAGTGGCGACTTGTGCGCGTTCAAAGGATGTTCGGCTTGCTGCTCGCGTGGCGGGCGGCGACCCCGCCGCCCTCACGCTCGCCCAGCAGAATCGCGAGCTTTTCGCGTCCGCGCACAATGCGCGATTTAACGCCCGAAAGCGATCCGCCCTGAATGTCCCGAATTTCCGCAAGCGAAAGTCCGGAGATTTCGAAGAGTACCACTGCTTCGCGTTGTTTTTCGGGCAATTTGGCAAGCGCGCGGTCGAGCGCTTCGAGATCGAGCCTGATTTCTGGCGATGGCCCGCGTTCGTCGGTGATGGCTTCGGCTTCGCTGCCAAATACTCCCCAGAACTTTTGTCTTCTCGCTCGGCGATAATACAGCCGTCTCGCGGTAGTGAAAATATAGCTCGTGAAAGCCTCCGGCGCGCGAAGCTGTTCGAAGTTCTCGTAGGCGAGCAAAATGGCATCGCTTAAGAGATCACGTCCATGTTCCACATCCTTTGTCATCGCATGGCAATAACGGGAAAGCTTCGCAAGGCATGGCTCCAGTAGGGCCATGAACCGCGCGTGCTTTTCGCTATTATGATTCATGCTGCGTTTGTAGCACCAATGGTGGTTGTTATTCCGACAAGGATGACCGGTCACCATCTTCGGATTTGGAGATAAGAGACATGAAGCGGGGGAAAAGTCGCATTGGAGATCTCCTAAAATAGTTGTCTCGATTCCATTACGTTACATAAGTTAGACGACTATCCCACCAACACGAACAACATCCTCGTTGACGAAACATTAGGCAATGCGATGGATTGACTTCTCCTGCACTCGGCACAATCCCCTAAAATCCCTTGCCGAACTGGAAGTGTGTTTGCCAGCCGCTGGGGGAACCATATACTCCGATGGGATCGAAGCCATAGCCAAAGTCGATGCCGATCATACCCACGGCGGGAACCTGCACGCGCGCGCCAACACCTAAGGAGCGTTTGAGATCGAAGAGGTCGGCATGGGAAAAATCGGCCCATACATTACCCGCCTCTGCGAAGGTGAGCAAATAGATCGGGATCGGTTCCAAACTGACAAGGAACCGCAACTCTGCAACATAATGGGAGTACGCATCGCCGCCCGGAGCATACACGGTGCTCGTGGAAGCAGCACTCTGCACGCCAATACGCGCATCCGGATAACCACGCAACGGGATGGTGTAAACGCCGGTAACCAATCCACTGCCACCCATGACAAACAACTCGGTCGGAGGCACAAATGGATCAGGCCCAATGCCGCCCATTTGCCCAATATCGGCAAGCGTCATGAGAACTAATTTATGCTGCTGTCCGATATCGAGCAGTGGCGTATAAAATTTCATCGTCAAGCCATTGCGATAGTAGTTCGCCGGTTGGTTCGGAGCAATCGAGGGGATCGGCAGATATGCGAAGCGCGTGAGAAGTGCAAACTCGGAGCCAACGCCCGGGAAGATCGGGTTGTCGGTCGAAGTACGCGAAATAACTTGCTGAATTGCAGTTTCATCGTGAATACCGGTGGAATAAACTCCACCGCCGTTCGTGATATTGGAACGCAACGCGGAGACTGTCCAGTCAGCACGGAAGAAATCATCCGGCCATTTGAAACGGCGGCCTATGGAAAGCGATGTGCCCTCTTGTTCCGATGTATAGATATAAGCCGAACTGGATGCATAGATATTGAACCCGAGCGAAGTCGGATGCTGGTTCAGCCACGGTTCGCTGAAGTTGAGCGAGAGCGACCGGTAATCCGACTGTCCCGCCATGGCCGATACCGATACCACTTCCCCACCGCCCCCATGCAGCGGATCGGTTATGTCGAAATTGTTGAACGATACGCCGACAGAACCCGTGAATCCAAGCGTGCCGCCATAGCCGATGGAGGCATTGAACGTATCGCTCGATTTTTCCTCCACATTATAGGTAATATCCACGTCGCTTACGTCGGGCACGGGATTGACTTCGGGCTGGAGTTTCTCCTGATTGAAATAATTGAGCGCCGCAAGCTGCCGCATCGAACGAATGACCGCCGAACGGCTGAACGGATCGCCCGGTCGTGTAAATAGTTCTCGGCGGATCACATAGTCTTTCGTTTTCGTGTTCCCTTTAATATCGACGTACCGGAAATAATGCTCTTTACCCTCCTGCACGCGAACGACAATATCGACGGAATCTCCCGCCACTACCGTTTCATCTTTCGTGATAACGGCTAGATACCCACGGTCGTAATACAGCGAGCCAACATCGCTAAAATCCGGAGTCGGGCCATGCAGGTTCAGGTCCATGCGCACCATATCATAGACATCGCCTTTGTGAAACCCGAGATGCTCGCGGATCTCGTCCGGCGTAAATACTTCCGCTCCGACGACAGCGATATTTCTCACATAATACTGCGGCCCTTCATAGACGTGGATAAGAATGCTGAGATCGTTCTCGCCGGTCGTCCACACAGAATCGCTCAGGATCTGGGCATCGCGGTACCCTTTGGAGTGATAATAGTCGATGATCTTTTTCTTATCGTCCTCGTATTTTTGTTCGTCGAAATCTCCGCTGGAAAAAATATTCCACCACACTTTTTGCTTGGTATCGTCCATCGAGCCACGCAGATCGCCGGCGGGAACGTTTACATTGCCTACGAAATCAATGTGGCGGACGATCATCTCCTTGCCTTCGTTGATCGAGACGGTCAGATCGACTCTCGACGAATCGATCTTGCCGGAGGAAGAATCGTACGAAGGAACTTGTTTGAAGGTGATGGTCGCAAAATGATAACCTTCTTTCTCATACGCTGCTTGAACCCGCGTTTTTCCAGCAGCCAACTCCCAGGGCCGAAGACGATCGCCCTCGCGCAAGGAGAGCGTCTTATCGATATCCGTTGTTTTGATCTCCTTATTCCCTTCGATCGTGTATTTATTCAGATGTGGAAGTTCTGCCACATGGATGCTCAGAAACAGCCCCGTGGTGCTATCGGACTGTGCCACCTGCTTATCGACGAGGACATCGACTTTCGAGAACAACCCGGAATTCCACAAGCTGCTGCACGGCCGCCCGCACGGCATCACTTGGCAGCGTAAGTTGCTCGCCGTTATAAAGTCCGCTTTGGCTGATGATGGTCTGAGCATCGCCCGTATGGTTGCCTACAATGGAAATTCCAAGTATCGTATAATGACGCTCGCGGGGCCATGTACCTGGAAATTGCGCCAATGCAATACCAGAGAACGTGAATAGAATGAGAGCTGCAAATAAGTAAGCGCATCAAGAAAAAAGCGTGACCCCTAATGCTGTGACCTTAAGCGGCGTTGGCGCAGAACCTAATAGTACACTTAGGTAATCATAACCCACAATGAGTGCCGATTGTTGCGTCTCTTTGGAAATGTCTCAACTTTTTAAGCCTTTTAGGCGTTATTAAGAAATTGTAACCTTAAACGCCATGTTTTTGAATCTAACATCCCGATTTTATAACGCCGCTTCTTTGATCGGGGCACAATGACCTTATTAGCATAGAATATTATCATGGAATATAAATATTACCAAATCCGACCGGAAAAACTAACCTCGGAATTCGTCCATCAGGAATTCGCAAAACTCACTCCCGCATCCCCGCTGCCGAAAATCGGACTCGCCGAAGGAATGGCTCGAGCTTTACCGTGATTGGAATGCTTTCGACGCCTACTATTCCGGTGAGGGAAGCCGCGTCCATTATGCACATGCCAAAACATGAAGAACGACTGCCATAACCGAGGCCGATAAATATTTTCGCGAAGAAGTGACGCCTGCTATGGACAAAGGGAATGCCGTGATGCTCGATGCTTTTTTGAAGAGCCGCATAAAGATGCCATCGGAGAGCACTATGGGCCTTACCTTATCGAAGCGCTGATGACCAGCGTCGAGCCGATGGCTCCGATCAATTCCAAACTGCGCGTTCAGCGCGACCGATTTGGCAGATCAATACAAAGGCTCGCAGCTCCGGAGAAGTACGAGTCGGAGGCAAGACCATGACGCTTTCCCGCGCGCGCGGGTTCAAAGCGATGATAATCACGAAACCCGCAAAGAAGCATGGATGAATTATCGCGACTGGTTTTTGGAACATCACGATGAATTGGCGGAGATTTTCGATAAATGGTGAAAGCTGCGCGATCAAATGGGCCGCAATCTCGGACACAAGAATTTCATTCCGCTCGGCTATCTTGGGATGCGCCGCACAGATTATGGCCCGGAAGAAGTATCGCTTTTCGAAATGCCGTCCGCGAATATGCAACTCCGCTTCTGAAACAACTCTTCGAAGAACAAGCCGCATCGCTCCGAGAAGCCACATTAAAACCGTGGGATCGAGTTATCATCCGGAATTTCCGCTCGCCACAGGCATAGCGCCGGTCGATAAGCAACTTGAATAGCGCCCAGCATCTTTTCGATGAAATTTCCCCACGGCTCGGCGAGCATTTCAGCCGGATGCGCAAGGAAGGCCTGATCGATCTCGAAAATCGAAAGGGAAAACAGCCGGGAGCTTTTTGCACCTCCATGCCGGATGAAGGCCGCGTTGCCATTCTTGTGTAACTCCACCGGCGATGAAGGCGATGTCGGTACGCTCGTGCATGAAATGGGACATGCGTTTCAGGCGTGGGAAAGCCAGAAGATCGAAGCCGTCGATCTGCAATGGCCAACCAGCGATGGCGCAGAAATTCATTCCATGGGAATGGAATTCCTGAGTATGCCGCACCTTTCTTGGTTCTTTAATCCGGAGGATGCGACAAAATTCCGCCGCCATCATATTTTCGATGCGGTGATGCTGATGTGTTACATCGCCGTCGTTGACGAGTTCCAGCATTGGGTCTATGAAAACCCGAATGTTACGCCTGCCCAGCGCGATCAGGCATGGAACGCGATCACGGACACCTACATAAAAGGTGTCGATTTCAGCGGCATGGAAGAATATAAATATGCCCGGTGGTATCCGCAAAGCCATATTTTCCAGACTCCATTTTATTACATCGATTACGCTATTGCGCAAACCGCCGCGATCCAGCTTGGTATGATGGACGAAGAAAACCACGAGAAGGCGCTCGACACCTACATCAAACTGTGCGTGCTCGGCGGAACGAAGGGAATTCTTAATATTTTCCGAGAGCGCGGACTGATGTCACCCTTCGATCCGAACACCATGCGCGCACTTGATGGAATACGCTGCCCGCGAACTTGGCGTCGAAGAAATGGCGGAAGCGGCGTAGGCAAAAAATAAGATTGTCATTCCCGCGAAAGCGGGAATCCATACCCCGGAGCTACGATAACCTTATGGATTCCCGCTTTCGCGGGAATGACATTCAATAGGATATAACATTTTGTTATAGACTAAACGGAGTATAGCGAGTTCATCCATCATAATCCTCAAAATCCTGTAAATGTGGTCGGATTCGGATACGACGTTCATAAACTTGCCGAAGGCGAAACCCTCGTCTTAGGCGGAGTACGTTGGAATCCGATTGGGAACCGTCGCGCATTCGGATGGCGATGTGCTCGTTCACGCGATCATGGATGCGCTGCTGGGTGCGCTTTCGCTCGGCGATATTGGACTTCATTTCCCTGACACCGCCGCCAGAATGGCGCGGCGCGGATTCCATTGCGATGCTGAAACGCGTGCATCACATTCTCAGAAACGAAGGCGCGCATATCGTAAATATCGATTCCACCGTTGTGCTCGAAGCCCCACGATTGCGCCCGCACATTGAGCAGATGCGGGAACGAATTGCGGAAACTGTTGGGACTCGATATTAAGCGCGTCTCCATAAAAGCCACCACCAACGAACGCCTGGGCTTCATTGGCCGCGAAGAAGGCATGGCAGCGTATGCGGTCGCGCAAGTGGAGTGTGATTAGTTTTGCGCTTCTCTGAGAAAATGAGTATAAATTGAGTAGTGAAAGTTGGCACCATTCCGTAAACGAATGGATTCATTATGAGAATCATGCATCCAAACCCGCTCTAATACCATTATCCGATTTTGTAAACTGTTAAATTGATAGAGGAATAAAATCATGCTAAAGCAAGCCGTTGGGGTTTTTCTTTTCGTAGTCTCAATTTTCTTTTCGGGACCACTATATTCGCAACAAGCGAGCATAACCGTCGATAGCGCGGTGCGTATGTGGCGAGCAAATCAATTCAAATTCAACATGCAAATTGATTCGGCTATAATTGCTGTCGCTTGCCAATCCTCAAACTCATTTAGCGATGTTACTTGCGGCAGTAGCTTCGCAAAAGTGAAACGAAATAATGGAATGAAAACCGAATCCAACGACACCATTAACATGGACAGTTGCCAAAGGCTGATCGGTCTTGCTGAGGATTTCGACGCTGCCAACGAATTTACCTTAGAATTCGATACAGCTAAGTATGCGATCGAACACTGTGTAAACACTGACCCTGTCGCTGCTCGACAGGCTGTGGGTCATTTATCGATTGCAACGAATCAGGACGGAAACGGTCCGCTGCCACAGGGTTGGGTCATCGAACGCAATTATTTACTTTCACTTTTTCAGTTAAGACCGGGTGATGGTTCCTGGCTATGTGGGATATGCAATCAATTAATCGGGTGCATGTCCGATGGAGATAACGATACTTCATGGCAGCAAGTAGACAGTTCCACGAATCGGGGACTTTCACTGGTGTATTGGCTTATACATAATTCACCATGCGCACAATATGGAACTAACGATACCGAAACATACGTGGGTAGCCGCCAATCGGAGTATGAGTCATATCTAAGCTGGCCCAATCTGAATCGCGATAGCGTTCCTTTCGATACGACCATTTACACCATGCAGCAACTTGGTTTGGATAGTGTGCTAAAATATTTTGGGCTGCTTGGCGTGAGCGAAGGGACTGCGCCGAGCATCATTTCAAATGCCACCGTGTACCCCAACCCCACGGGTGCGGGAGCGGTAATTTCGTTTGGTATTGCGCGCGAGGCGTATGTTTCAATAAACCTTTTCGATGTATTGGGACATCAGGTTTCATCGGCGAGTTACGAGGGTGTTGCCGAGCCGGGTGATCTTTCGGTTCCCATATCATTACAAGGATTACAGAGCGGTACATACTTCGCCCGCATTCAAACTACCTTCGGTGAAGTTCAAACGGTGAAATTGGTGAAGGAATAGAGTTCCCTACCGCTCGATCACCAACCGCCGCGTTTCAACGCCTTCCACGGTCTCTAATTCTACAAAATACGATCCCGTTGTCAAGCGCGAGCAATCGAAGGTAGCGGTGTTCGGTCCAGAAGGCCACTCGCCGCTGTTCGCTGCGCGCAAAACTGTTTTGCCCGTTACATCCACGACCGATAAACCGACCTGCTCACTTCTGGCAACGTAAATGAAACGGTCACGTTCTCCGATGCGGGATTTGGTGCGATCGTGAACGAAAGCGCGGGCGCATTGCCATGCGCCTGCTACGCCACTTGGTGCGGCAACAACATGGGTAGTAAAAACTCCCGAACCTTGCGTGGCAATCGCTACAAATCCATCGGATTGCCGAACATCGATATTCTCCACGATAGCGTAGCCAATGGTCTCTGCGCCTTCCGGGTTCCAGATGGACATTTGGGCCGGTAATATCCGTAGTTGAAAACAACCCACACTGGTGCCGCATAGATAAAGCTCCTGCCCATTTTGATGCACCATGGAAACCCACCGAACGGAAGGCCCATCGCCGGAACCATCCGGATTTTGTTCGAGATTGCCGCTTGCATCGTGCCACGTTGTGCCGCCATCGTTCGAAGCAAAAATACTGATGACGTGATAATTCGAAAAGCATACCACGATGCTATCGGCATTTTGTGGATCGACTGCAATGCAGGATACAAAAGCCTTGGCAGGGAAATATGGAGCTGGTAATTTCCTGTGATGGTGGCAGGACTTGTACTATTCGCGTTATCCAGGCGATAAACATGCCCATCGCTCGTGCCGTAATACAGCGTGTGGGCAGGAACAACTGCGACATCCCGAGCGCCGTAAATAAAGGTTCCGACTCGTCACAGTACAATTTTTCAGCGTGTCCCAATGGCAACTGGATTCACGGCGAGGATTCGTATTAGTCCACAACGAGTTCCCGGCCGCAAAATACATTTGATTGGTATTGGTCGGATCAAGCATCCACGGCGTGACGAATTGCGGCATCGTTAAACCGTCAGGGTGGCAGATTGGCAGAGTCGACGGAAAAATTCGGTTTGCATCTAATTCATACTGACGGATATATCCCAATTGGGAAGACACATAATAGAAAGCTTTTGTGATCGGCAAAGGCACAATAACATCCATCCCCAACACCTCGCTGCTGCCAGATGTGGCCACCTGTAGTGATCCAGCTTGCCTTGATCCTGCAAACCGCCGACGACGAACGAATCCGTTACGGGACTGGCATGATCCATCGCCACGACATAGAAAATACTCGCTTTATCGTTATGGTTAAGATTCTGCCAGTCGACCGGGCGATTGGGGTCATAAGCCGAGAGACAATTATAGGTAACAAAAATTCCCCCATCGTTTGCCGAATACATCTATTGTGGATTGGAAGGGAGGAAATTCGATTATCTTGTGATGATCAGGATAATCGTTATCGGCTATCACTATAGTCTCGCCATGGATGATAATAGCCGCCGATCCATGCCGCCTGGCTGGAAGTCGCAAAGCCATCCGGAACGATGAAGAGATTCGTGGCGCCAAAAAAGACGATATTCGAATCTGTTGGATGCACTTTAAGCGTCACGTCATATCCGCCATAGGTATTACTCCATCGACGTCATGCAAATACGGTATGCAGCCGGTAACATTCGCGGAACGGTCTTCCCATACTCCCCCCTATCCGGAACCATTGCCGGAAAGATAGCGATATTTGAAAAGCATTGGCGCATAGCATTCCAATCTGAAAGTCCTCCAACATACAGCATGCTTTCATTCGACGGTGCAATCGCAATTTTCATTCGGCCAGACTGCGATGGCCAGCCTGAGGGGGTGATGTTCGTCCATGTAAATCCATCGATGGATCGCCAAACGCCTGCTTTCGATGGAGTTCCCGCACCGGCAGACTGGCCGCTCAGGAAAGCATAGAGAACGCCTGTGGAAGTGATAGCCACATCCGTGACCACGGAAATATTCACTGGATCGCCTAAGACATGGGTCCAGCTCACGCCGCCATTGTTGGAACGCATGATCGCTCCATAACCCGCCGCGTACACAATATCCGAATCGGTACGTGCATTGTCAACAGCAATATCCCAAACGCCTTCGAATACGCTATCGAGAACAGTTGGATCGGGACTGACCGTCGATGGAAGTACGTTCCAGCTCATTCCGTCGTCCGTGGATTTATAAATTCCGTTCCCGATATCGACACTGTGCCAATTCTGATCGAGATCGGCAGATGTCCTGCGCCAGATCGTACTGATCAGTTCGCCAGTTCCGGCATACCATGTTCCCGTTTTGCCCGATCGATGATCTTGCACAAGGGAGCTTATATCTTTGATCTGGCCCGGAGCGGTCGTCCGGTTCCACGTTTGCCCACTATCTGTTGACCGATAAACACCGCCTTGCGCTGTACCTATCAGAACATTCGCTTCGTTCGCAATATCGACACCGATGGCGTTCGTTCTCCCACCTGCATTAATTGGTCCGGCTGATTGCCAGCCATTCGTTTGGATCGTTTGAATTCCCTTGAGAGCCGGCCGGCTACTTCCGATCGTCTGAGCGAATGCAAGTTCCCCAACATGGATACCGCGTGGAATTTCTCCCGTTGCTGGATCGCGCAATCGCAGATAATCCCACAGTTGATGTTCCTCCCCATTCTCCATCGGCACATGATCTGTTAAGTGCGCTTCTCGTTGCCGTGAGTGGGGATGCTGTTTCTCATATCGCCAATCCATTCGAAGGACTGTTACCAGCGCAACGGCGAAGACTAAAATCGGAACGGTCTTTATCATAGTACAATAATGAACACACCCTAAGTGTGTGCCAGTTCGTGGCTATCACGCTTTATTCCAAATGCAAGAACGACGGCAACCGCCGCCAGCATTGCACCGGCATAGCCGATCCAGTTCGGATGCAACCCACCGATCAGCCATCCTCCCAAAAGCGGCGCGACCGAGCGTGAAAAACTTTCGAGCGATGACGAAACTCCAAGCGCCCCACCTTTTCGTTTTGGCGGCGCAAGCTGCGTAATGAGGCTCGAAAGCGTTGGGCGCGTCACGCCCGTTCCAAAGGAAAAAAGAATAGCGATAATGACAAGTCCCGGCGTGGTTCGTGCAAAGGCAAGTCCCACCAAACCGAGAACCATGGAACACAACCCCATCCGCAAAGAGAATACCTCGCCAATCCTTCTCACTAACGGACGAATAACCACTCCTTGCCAGAGCACCCCAAGCATTCCGACAAACCCCAAGAACAAGCCAACTTCTTCAGCGGTGAATTTCAGTTCCGTCAATGCAAAAAGAGAGAACATCGAAACATAGAGTGAAAACGGAAGCGCGAAAAAGAGGAACGTTAACAGTAACTTTCGCAGATCTTTATCGCGCAGATATTCGATGACACGCATGTAGTAATTGATGCCCGTTTTCGCATTCTCATCGCGCACATGATTGTGTTCTTTGAGATAAAATGTCGTCAGCGAGGTGCTGCATAATGCAAAGAATGCTGCCACAAACGCCGGCGCCGAATATCCAAATTGTGTAGCAAGCACTCCACCAATAGGAGGCCCAACGACAAATCCAAGCCCAAAACCGATGCCGATGATCGCCATTGCTCCAGCGCGCTCTTTCGGCGGAGTAACATCCGCGATGTACGCTTGCGCGATCGTCAGGTTCCCGCCGCTAATGCCATCGATAATTCGAGAAATGAATAAAATGGGAAGCGAATTGGCAACACCGAGCAGAATGAAGCCTGCCATCGAACCAAGCTGCGAATAGATCAGAAGCGGACGGCGCCCGAATTTATCGCTCAAGCCGCCTAAGATCGGCGAAGCGATGAACTGGCAGATCGAATAACTCGCCACCAGCATTCCGATCATCTCATCCGAAGCCGCAAACGTCTTCGCATAATACGGCAAGAGCGGCAGAATGATCGAAAATCCGAGCAGATCTACAAAAACGACGATCGCGATCGGAATAAGCGCTTTGTTCTTGAACATTGCGCCCGTTAACATTCAATGCCAGACTTTTATCCTGAAATTGACCCATGCAATTAAATGATAATGCGGCATGTCATTCCCGCGAACGCGGGAATCCATCAGGATTCCGTAGCTCCGGGTTCTGGATTCCCGCGTTCGCGGGAATGACATTGCTATTTTTTTTGTGATAATAATAATCCTTTTAAATCATCATACGTATAACATCTCATGTCGCATACCCACCTTCATCGCCACGAAGTTCATCAGGTACTCATCATCGGTTCCGGGCCGGCAGGGCTGACGGCCGCGCTCTACGCGGCCCGCGCCAATCTTTCGCCCATCGTGCTCGAAGGCGATCAGCCCGGCGGACAGCTTACCATCACCACCGAAGTCGAAAATTATCCCGGCTTCGAACATGGCGTGCAAGGCCCGGAAATGATGGAAATCCTTCGACGGCAAGCCACGCGGTTCGGTGCGGCCTGCAAATTCGAAACTGCTACTGCTGTCGATCTTTCTAAGCGACCGTTCACTGTTCATGCCGGAGATAAAAAATATCATGCCGATGCCGTTATCATAGCAACGGGCGCCCGCGCCAAATTGCTCGACATTCCCTCCGAGGAACTATACATGGGCTATGGCGTCAGCGCCTGCGCGACCTGCGATGGATTTTTCTTCAAAAATCAGGATGTGCTTATCGTTGGAGGCGGCGATACCGCTATGGAAGAAGCAAATTATCTCACCCATTTCTGTAACTCGGTAACCATCGTGCATCGGCGAGACGATTTCCGCGCTTCGAAGATCATGCTCGACCGCGCAAAGGCAAACGCGAAAATTCACTGGCGCACGCATCAGGAGATCATCGAAGTCCTCGGAGCTACCGATGAAAAAGGCCGCAAAATGGTTAACGGAGCCATCCTTCGCAATACCAAAACCGGTAAAACGGAACAGGTTCCGACGAACGGCGTGTTCGTAGCCATCGGACATTCCCCGAATACGGAACTGTTCCGTGGCCTCATCGACATGAACGAAGTCGGCTACATCGAAACGAAGGGCAAAACATCGTTCACCAACATCCTCGGAGTCTTCGCCTGCGGCGATTGCCAGGATCACGTTTATCGCCAGGCCGTCACCGCAGCCGGAACCGGCTGCGTGGCCGCCATCGACGCCGAACGCTTCCTCGCCGCCAATCCTCTCATCTATGGCTACGAACCCTCTCATGATATTACCGATATTATTATGGAAGAGGAAATTCCGACGCACGGGTGAACCTGAGATTTTAGGAGATTTCAGAAGTTAAGAAAGATGGGGAAGTAAACTGTCATTCCAGCGAAAGCGGGAATCCAGCCCCCCGTCTGGGCTTCAAACCTGGATTTCCGCTTTCGCGGGAATGACAATCCAACCCCCTCTAACAAAAATAAACTTTAGCGGAATCATTCTGGGATTTTTAGCTTTTTACGCCGCTCGGGAAAAAATTCCGTATTTTTGTGGGACTGATGTTTGACAAAACCAATCCACACTAACGCCCCAACTATAATAGAATGCACTTTTTAGGACCGAAATTTAGCTCAATTACCCGTTTTCTCGCCATTTTTGCCCTTATCGCCACCGTTTCAAGCATCGCCGACGATGCTTGGAACGGTTCCGCTCTGGCTCAGACCATCAGTCAGGTGGATTCGGCTCATAGCGGCATGTCTGCACATCCTGCGGAAAGCGGAGCCAGCGGCGAGGCCAATCTTGTCCTTCCCGATCTATCAACTGTTTCCTTCATGGGCATGGATGGACATAGCCTGCTCATGATCGGGCTTATTTTTTGCGCCTTAGGGCTGCTTTTCGGGCTTTCGATCCTTCGAAAGCTGAAGAACATGCCTGTTCACCGCTCCATGCGGGAGATCTCGGAGCTTATCTATGAGACGTGTAAAACCTACCTTATTACACAAGGCAAGTTTTTAGCTGTTCTTTGGATCTTCATTGCAATTATCATTGGCCTTTATTTTGGCGCGCTTGCGCCTACCCCGGGCCATCCGGTCGGGCTGACGGTAACGATCATCCTGCTTTTTAGCATCGTCGGCGTGCTCGGCAGCTATGGTGTGGCGTGGTTCGGCATTCGCGTCAATACCTACGCGAACTCCCGCACAGCCTTTGCGGGACTTGGCGGCAAGCCGTTCCCGATCTACTCCATTCCGCTTCAATCCGGCATGAGCGTCGGCATGATGCTGATCTCGGTCGAATTGCTCATCATGCTTTTCATTCTGCTTTTTGTGCCTGGTTATTATGCCGGGCCATGTTTTATCGGATTTGCGATCGGTGAGTCCCTTGGTGCCGCCGCGCTGAGAATCGCCGGTGGAATTTTCACGAAAATTGCAGATATCGGCAGCGATCTGATGAAGATCGTTTTTAAGATCAAGGAAGATGATGCTCGCAATCCCGGCGTGATCGCCGATTGCACGGGCGATAACGCCGGCGATTCCGTTGGCCCATCCGCCGATGGCTTCGAAACCTATGGCGTAACGGGCGTAGCGCTTATTACCTTCATCCTGCTCGGCGTTCACGATGCTACGATCCAAGTTCAACTTCTCGTCTGGATCTTCGCCATGCGTGTGATGATGCTTGTATCGAGTTCCGGCGCGTATTTTCTGAATAACCTGATCGCCAAAGCGCGCTACGGCAATGCGGACAACATGAATTTCGAAACGCCGCTTACATCGCTGGTGTGGTACACGTCGATCATTTCCATCGGATTGACGTATCTCGTTTCCTATCTTATGATTCCGGTGCTTGGCGGCAGTTCCTCACTTTGGTGGAAACTTTCAACCATTATCTCCTGCGGCACGCTTGCGGGTGCCATCATCCCAGAATTGGTGAAAGTATTTACTTCGGTCAATTCAGGGCATGTGAAGGAAGTGGTTTCTTCTTCGCGCGAAGGTGGTTCATCGCTCAATATCCTTTCTGGGTTGGTTGCTGGAAATTTCTCGGCGTATTGGATCGGCCTTTCAATGGTGATTCTGATGGCAGTAGGATACTTCGTAAGCATGCACGGACTTGGAATGACGCTTCCGGACCAATCTCATCTCATGCTTGCACCCGCTGTATTTGCATTCGGACTCATCGCATTTGGCTTCCTCGGCATGGGACCGGTAACGATCGCTGTTGATTCCTACGGCCCGGTCACTGATAATGCTCAATCGGTTTATGAACTATCGCTGATCGAGACGATTCCGGGAATCGAGCAAGAACTTAAAAAGGATTTCGGCGTGACCGTTAACTTCGAGCGTGCAAAACATTTGCTTGAAGAGAACGATGGCGCGGGTAACACCTTCAAAGCATCCGCGAAACCCGTGCTCATCGGCACAGCCGTCGTTGGCGCAACAACGATGATCTTCTCGATCATCATGGCGCTCACGAACGGACTAACCACAAACCTGGCGAATCTTTCGTTGCTTCACGCACCCTTCGTACTTGGCCTTATCACCGGCGGCTCGATCATTTATTGGTTTACCGGCGCTTCCATTCAAGCTGTTACGACGGGCGCCTATCGCGCGGTCGAGTTCATCAAGGCGAACATCAAGCTCGAAGGCGTGGAAAAGGCTTCGGTCGAGGATAGCAAAAAGGTCGTCGAGATCTGCACGAAGTACGCGCAGAAGGGAATGTTCAATATCTTCCTGACCGTCTTTTTTGCGACGCTCGCATTTGCGTTCGTCGATCCGTTCTTCTTTATCGGCTATCTTATTTCTATTGCGATCTTCGGATTGTATCAGGCCATCTTCATGGCAAATGCCGGCGGCGCGTGGGATAATGCAAAGAAGATCGTCGAAGTGGAATTAAAGATGAAGGGAACTCCCCTTCACGACGCAACCGTCGTCGGCGATACCGTCGGCGATCCGTTCAAGGATACCTCCTCGGTTGCGCTCAATCCAGTCATCAAGTTTACTACACTTTTCGGACTGCTGGCAGTCGAATTGGCGGTGAAACTCACGTCGGATGCTGGCTCAGTAATGGGTCATGTTCTTGCAGTAGGGTTCTTCGCTGTTTCGGTATTTTTTGTCTGGCGGTCATTCTATAAAATGCGAATCACCTAAGACCTTTAAAGGGGCTTAGCAGAATAAAGTCACTTAACACAACATACGAACATGGCAGCAAAAAAATATAAAGGTTACCGGCAGTCGCAGCGCCCCTTTTCGCCTGCGGAAGATAAAGTCATCAAGAGCATGCGCGAAAAAGGAGCCACCGGCGCCGAGATCGCCATCAAGCTCAAGTGCCACAAAGGCGCTGTTCATCGCCGCTTACGCGGGATGGGCATGAGCTATCCTGGCTTCTGGAGCGAGCTTCGCGCCAAGCAGGATAAGAAACCTGCGGCTAAGAAACCCGCAGCGAAAAAAGCTCCGGCGAAAAAGGCTCCGGCCAAAGCGAAGGCCAAAAAGAAGAAGTAATTCGCCGCTGCGAACTTTTTTCTTAACCGCGCGCGCGACGTGCAGCTTATTTTAAGCTCGCGTCGCGCGTAGTGTTTTAAAGGGTTGGGATCACTTATCCGCTTCACCCATGATCGGATCGATCGAGCCGATGATGGCTACGATATCCGAGATCATCGCGCCTTCGAGCAAGCGCGAGAGCGCCTGAAGATTCACGAAGCTTGGTGAACGTATCTTACTGCGCCACGGGAACCCCGTTCCATTCGAAACGAGATACCACCCCAACTCACCTTTTGCAGCTTCTATACCATTATACACCTCGCCAACGGGCGCGGACTGGCCGAAATTCACGAGCATGAAATCGTTGATCAGTTCTTCCATGCCGCTATAGACCTGTCCTTTTTTCGGAATCACAGCCTTCGCATCGCGCGAAGAGTAATCACCTTTCGGAAGATTATCGAGACACTGCTTGATGATCTTTGCCGATTGTCCTATCTCATCGAACCGACACAGATAACGGGCAAGCACGTCACATTCCGGCCGCGTAACGACATCGAAATCAAGCTCGTTATAGACGAGATAGGGATTGTCACGTCGAAGATCAGAAGCGATGCCCGAACCGCGAAGATTGGGGCCCGTCCAGCCAAGATCGAGCGCTTCATCCGGCGGCATAATTCCGATGCCGGAAGTACGCTCGAATAAAAATTCTGTTTTTGTGCAGCATGGCAGCGATCTCATTGACTGCTTCCGGAAGCCCTTCGAGAAAAGCGCGGATCATCGTAATGGAATCGTCCGCAATATCCTGGGCCATACCACCGATACGCATATAGCTGACGGTAAAACGGACTCCCGTCAGCACATCGAAAATATCATAGAGTTTTTCGCGCTCGCGCATCGTCCAGACAAACACGGTGAGCGCACCAATATCCATCGCAAGCGCTCCAAGTGCCATTAGGTGTGATGAAATTCTTGCAAGCTCGCAGCAAATTACGCGAATGTATTGTCCGCGTTTTGGAAGCTCCAGCTTCAGCAGCTTTTCGACCGCCATCACATACGCAACGTTATTCGCGACAGGCGAAATATAATCGAGCCGGTCGGTGTGCGGGATGAACTCGTGGTAGGTCATATTCTCCGCGAGCTTTTCGTAGCCGCGGTGAAGATAGCCAAGTTCGCTTTCTGCGCTAACGACGGTCTCGCCATCGAGCCGAAGCAATATGCGAAGCACACCATGCGTCGCGGGATGCTGCGGGCCATGATTGAGCACCATTTCATGTTCGAGCGGATCTCAGCGTGAAACGTCGGTATCTTTCGACATCAGCGCATTCGAGAATTTTTTGCGCGACGGCGCCACTTCCAGTAAGGACCGGGCGTTCGAGGGTGATTTCGTCTTCCAGTTAAGGCCATTCTAATTGACTTTCGAGGTAAATGAGGAGTTTGAGGGTCGAGTAGCAAAGAGATGAGCATAGCGAACATCGATATCCCCAACTCTGACAGTTTTGGACATCGGATCCTTTCAAGGGGACCGATGACCTGCCGAAACTCGGTCATAAATTCACTGGATGGATTTAGGAAGATTACACGAGAAAGCTTTTTCCAGTATTTTTCTCCAGCTTGGAGAAAAAATATTCATCAAAAGTCCTTTCTTTTTCCATCCACGCGGCAGAAAGCAATAAATCATACTTGCCTGGAACAGGATTGTCCAATCTATCGACGAGTGCAGCAAAATCAAAAGTACCGCGCTCGGTCGTTACCTCAGAAATCACGCTCTTGATCCGATCAAAAAATTCACTCATAAGAAAACCTCCAATAATGCTTCAGCAGACCGAATCTGCTCATGAGCCTGAAATCCGTCATAGGAGATTGTTTCGTCATAACGCATTTGAGGATCCCATGCCAAAAAGCGGTTCCAGTGAATAGCAAACGAATCTTTTTTACTTTCAGAGTCCCGTGAATCGTAGAAGTAATTCAAGAGAATGTATTCTCAGTATAGCTACGTCGAATTTTTCCCATCCTAAGTGTGTGCAAATTTTTGCTTTCAAGGCAAGCTCTACCGAATATCCACTAAGATATACCGCTCCCTCATTTCGACCCGAAGCAAGAAGAGCTTTCGCATCGTCGAGGCGGTTGGTGGCAAGCTTTTTAAGGCCGACAATGGATGGTGAATCGGCCATCATTCCCCACGATTAGCCACATTGAATCGAGGATCGGAATCTTCGTGATGTGGCAACGGAATCGAACCGGGCACGCCCATGAGCGGAAAATCTTTGCGGAGTGGGAAGTATTCGAAATCTTCCGGCATGTACATGCGGCGTAAGTCGGGATGGCCGTCGAAGATCACGCCGATCATATCGTAGGCTTCACGCTCGTTCCAATTACAGCCGGTCCAAACGGAAGTGAGCGATGGCACATGGGGGTCGCGTTCATCGCAGCGCACTTTCAGGAAAATGCGCTGATGCGTGATGTGATTGCGAAGATCGTAAGTCACTTCGAAACGGTGTTTCTTCTCGTTGCGGTCATGACCGATAATATCGATCATCTGAAGGAACCCGAATTCGTTCTTCAAACGCTGCGCTACGCGGAGCATGTGTTCGCGTGGAACGATAGCTGCTTCATCCCCACCAACTTCGACTTTTTCAAACTGAAGTTCGGGATCTTTTTCTCTGAGTTGTTCGAATGTGAACATTATGCGTGTACCCGTGAGATGATCTGTTTTGCTGGGCCTTCGATCGCATTGAGCTGAATTTCTATCGGCTGCTTCGAACTGCCGTCGATGATCGTACCGCGCTGGATGGGCCGGTCGTTCTTGATATTTTCCTGGATCATCATCAGCCCCTTCAGGAGTGAGTCCGGACGCGGCGGACAGCCAACGACATACAGATCGACCGGCAAGAATTGATTGATGCCTTGCACTACGGAATAGGTACGATAAATTCCACCAGAAACGGTGCAAACACCCATGGCAATCACGTACTTCGGGTCCGGCATCTGGTCATAAATTTTGCGAACGACTTTTGCCATTTTGTAGGTAACCGTTCCCGCTACGATCAATAAATCCGATTGGCGCGGCGAAAAACGAAAGACCTCGCTGCCAAACCTTGAGACATCGAAACGCGGGCCGGCGAAGGCCATCATTTCAATAGCACAGCAGGAAATGCCGAGCGGCATCGGCCATACAGCATTCTTACGTGCCCAGTTCACAAGATCGTCGATCTTGCTGGTTACAAATCCTTCCGATTGGAGAGCTTCATTCAGTGCCATAATAATAATGCTTGTAACTTGTAGCCGTAACCTTCAGGTTACGGTCGCGGAGCGACCAATTCGCCGTGACCTGAAGGTCACGACTACGAAGTCAATCCCATTCCAACGCGCCTTTTTTCAGGATGTAAATATATGCCACGAAAAGCAGCGCTATAAAAATAAACATTTCCCAGAGCGCATAAGCTCCGAGGCTCTTGAAAATGACGGCCCACGGATAAAGAAACACCAACTCGATGTCGAAGATGATAAAGAGCATTCCGACGACATAATATTTTATCGAAACGCGCTCGCGTGTCGTCCCGACGGGGATCATGCCGGACTCATACGTCGTAAGCTTCTGGTAGTTGGGCCGGCGCGGGCCGATCCATTTGCTGAGATTGACCATCAGCACGCCAAATCCGACGGCAATGACCATCATAAGCGCGATGGGGATGTAGTTACTAAGCATTTTTATAACATTCTATCTTACAGAATGCCTAAAACGGTTAGCGAAAGAAATAGATTCTTATGAAATTGATGAACACTTCTTTTACTGTCATCCTGAGCGAAGTTCATTGCGACGAAGGAGCAATGAACTGAGTCGAAGGATCTCGTGTAGTTTCGCAAAGAGGTGAATGTCCGGAGATCCTTCGACTCCGCAATCCGACGCTCCGCGTCGCATTGCTTCGCTCAGGATGACATCTAAAAAAATCTCTCATCCGGACTCAAAACTCCACATGCGCCCGCGCGCTGAACACATTGACCGGGCCGCGAGCGGCATTATATGCCGGGTTAGCGACGAATTGATAATCCGCAGTAAGGATGAATGCATCCGTCAGCGGAAATAAATAGTAGGTTTCGAGGATGGTCTCCGGCGCGTAATCGAGCGCGCCATCGCCAATGATGAAGCCATACCCACCTGCCGCAAGAAACCGCTCGTGATCCTGCGAAAGGCCGTTCACAACTCCGGCAATACCGAACACATCTTTGTCCCTATGCCAGATGGCGCCACTGAACGAGAGACCGACTGAAGCGGTGCGATCGATCTCAGTAAAGGCCCATGTTTCGTTCCTGCCGTCGTTCCAGCCTGCGCGCAGGAATGCTCCGATATTATTGGAAAGCGCTTGTTCCATATCTAATCCGAAGCCATATTTGTTGCGTCCCAATTGCCGCGTACTGACAACATTGGGGGTATCGTTGACTGGATGGGCCAGCGCCTCATCGTAATTGCCCATATCGGCCGTGTTATTGTAGAGCAGCACTCGTATGACTCCGCTATCGCCGCTAAGGTTGTGGCGGTGTTCGAGTTTAACGGTCTCGCCATGCGCGCCGGTTTCATACGTGAGCGTGGGACCATTTGCAGCCGTCGGTTCTGCAGCCGTGCATGCTCGCAGAGACCAATCCGAGTACTTCGCTTCGAGCGTTAGCGCGTAGGTATAGCCGTGCGTATTCGCGGGATAATCCCACGCCCCGTTTTCCATCAGCGCCCAATTTTGGAATTGCCCACGCGGATCGTGACTGTAACTATTATTATCGAACAGATCCGAAAGCGCGTACTTACCAAAAGTGATCGTGAACCGGTCGCGCGGCAAGTCCATCGCTAATTGGTTTTGTCCATCCGGAAGATGCTCAGTTCCGGCATTGGAGAGTGCAACCGATTGCTGTATGTATCCTCTTGCGATCGTGATAGAGGAAGCGGGTGTGCCGATACGGGGAGTTTCGCCATTCGTGAATCCGGCAATACCCGTCACGCCGGAAAACCCATTGCCGCCACTCATTTCAGGATTGAAATACAATCCTGCTCCTTGCCAAAGGCGAATTCCCGCGAAAATGGTGGACGTTACGGATGTCTCTTGCTCCGCATTGGTACTCAGGCTGTTCTCCCCGCTATAAGCAGCATAAAAAGCGGGATGATATTGCGAAATAGTGGTGAATTGGAAGTGAAACGTGGTGATGGTGGTATCGGTGACAAAATAACGCGTGGAGTCTGGTGATGCCCAGGCCGTTTGAGCCATCGCCACGATCACGAATGCAAAAAAAGAGCGTAGGGCGAAGGTCATTGCCGGGAAAAGGGTCGTCGGACGAGTTATTAGAATTCAAAGTTGTGCAAAAATACGAATTTATTGCCCTACACATGCAGAGCTAACTTTAATATAATATTCCGTGGTTCTTCCCAACTCGGGCCGTTGGTGTAAGCGCCTTTGAGGAGGTGCTCATGGTCGAGTATGTTGGTGATATAGAGCGAGGGTGTTAGTTCTTCGCCGCCCGCAAGATGCAGCGTGGTGCCGCACGACACATCAATGATCCACGACGGCGTGACCTTTCCCGCCTGATTGAAATCAAAAAGTCCGGTGCCGAAAGGAATATTGATAATTCCATTCGAGAGTCCGGAACCATAAATAGCCATTCCATTCGCAAACCAGTCGGAGGGTTGATAATTCATCGAGAACACCGCCGAAAGCCTCTGATCGTGATCGCGATCGACCGGCGCGGGCGACTGCGGGATAGACTGAAACCCACCGGTCAAAGTTCCCCAACTATAGGCATGGCTGATCGAAGAATTGATATATCCTGAAAATGGCGACGCGACAGGACTATACGAAACGCCGGCCTCGAATACCCTGTGATCTCACAAATTCCAAATTGAACGGTATCTTCACCGCGCTGTTGCCAATGGTTTCATCATCGACTCCCGGACTCGAATTTTTGAGATAATACGCTAACTTGGCGCTGAATGCATCGCCGAAACGATGCGCGAAAACGGCTTCGTAAAAATTGTCGCGCTCGGCAAGCGTTGGAACCCCCGTAGAACTCGTCGAGCTTGCAAACGCATGAATCGATTCGATCACAGTCGGCATGAAGAGACGGCCATAATAGAGATAAGCCGTACTGGCTTCGTCGAATAGGAAATTGAGTCGTAACCTCGGACTGATCTGATTCTGGAACTCCACATCCGGCGCAATTTGCTGATCGTAGCGCAAACCGCCATCCGCGCGCAACCACGCTTCAGCCTGCCATTCGGTTTCCGCGAACACGCCGAATTCCGATCCCACATAATTCGAAAACGCACCGGGTCCCGGCTGGCCTGCGGAATCCCTCGATGTAAAATTCTGGCTTCCACGAGTCAGGCTCAGACTCCCACCGGCTACGGTAAGCCAATCGCTGTTAAGGCGTTTTTCGTAGCGTATCCTGTCTCCGAGGGTTACAAAGCTTTGTGTTTCGGCAATAACATAGCCTTTGGTCGTGTCCGATGCGAAAAGAAAGGAGGCGGAATCGCTCGCGCCGGGAATGTAATTCAATCCTCCTTCGCGCAGAAAAAGCGTTTCCTGCACATTCGATTCGGCATCCGGCTCATTCGAGAGGGTTCGGAAATACGAAAGCGTTTGAAATGCCTCGGTGATATTCTCATAATCGTCCTGCGGGCCAGTTTCGACCGAATCGTAAGGTACTTGAGTTCCGGTAGTGCCGTAGCTCACATCGAGCGTAAGGTAATCATTGTCGGACAAAATATAATCCGCTTTGCCAAAGAGAAAAACATCGGAACCATGATCGTGGAAGATCGTGGGCGTTGGGGAATCTATTCTTCGATCCGTTTCCTGCCGCGAGCCGGAGACGAACCATCCTAACGGCCCATCGTGATCGCTTAAATTCAAGGACTCTCCCTCTGAGTTAATCACATGGTCGGGATTAATCACGCTCGCCTTGTTTTGATCGGGAAAATACCCTCCGGCATACGTCGTGGCATTGGCTTGAAGGCCGCCGGTGGGAACTCGTGTGTTGATATCGATAACGGCAGCCATTTGTCCGCCATATTCCGCCGGCCATCCACCGCTGAGAAATGTCGCACGCTCGATGACCGTCGGATCGACGATCTCATTCAGCCCGCCAAACACACCGAGCGGCACGGGCGCGCCATCGACATAATACATATATTCCCCATGCTGTCCTCGAATATGCACTTCTCCCGTCGGAGCACGAACCGCGCCCATGAGATTTTGCTGAATAAGCTGCGTCATGCGCGCCGAGGGCGGCGGATGATAGGTTTCCGATTCGAACACTTGATTCCCCGACGGATCGATGGTCGTAATGGGGGGAACGCTATCGGCGCGAACCTCGACTTCCTGCGCGGCATTCTCCTTTAGCGAGATGGTATCAAAAACTGTAGGCATGTGGACAACGACAGAATCCGCAAACGGCTGAAACCCTACCATCGCGACCGCCCGGCGATAAGAGCCAAATGGCACATCGTGAAAATGGATGACACCGGTCACATCGGTAACGCCCTGCTTTATGAGCGCCCCATGCTGAAAGAGCGCGACACGCGCAAGCTCCAGCGCATTTCCGTGATCGCCGTTGCGAACATAGATCGAAACATCGGCGCTGTGCCGAAGCTGCGCCCTCGGAACGTTCGAAATGAAGAATGTAAAGGATACGACAGGAAATAATAGGATGCGCGACAAGGAAATTCACGTTCGGCGGAAAATAAACCGAACGCGAAGTTAACCTCGGTTAATTATATTGCGTTCCTATGGTAAACCTCCGTTCGGTCCCTTACCGCTCGATCGAAATGCTTCGCGTTTGTACATACCCCCCGGACGACAAACGGAGATAATAAACTCCCGATGGCATCGTTGAAACATCGAGTGTGATTGCTGGCCGTAGGGACGTGCTGCGCACGTCCTGTCCACGTCCCAATGCATCGAACATTTCGATTTCCGGTTGCACATTGCCGGATAGTTCCACGGTAATCTCATCCTGCGCCGGATTCGGCTGAATACTTTCGATGATAAACGGAAGCGAATCGTTCAATGCCGCCATAATGTCGGAATCATCGCAGCCCAGTTCCAAAATGAAATGAGAGGGGATCGAGATCGTATCTATCGCTGCAATGCAGGACGGTGAAATTACGCCATCCGAGAGAAATTTTTGTTTCGTAAGCTGAATGCTCGTGCTGTCGTTCTTGGTAAGATACGTTTGAAATTGTAATGTAGCGATGGTATCGCGATCCGAGGCCGGCGACATTTTGAATGGACGGTCGGTGATGCCATTGAGAACGGTCGTTGGGCCATTCTGTACAATGTCAGGCTGGATCGCGTTATTATAACTGAGCAGATCGTCATTATAGACCAGATCGAAATCTACCTCATCAACTTGGCTTGGGATCGTTCCATGCAGCAGAACATAGACGGGGACGGTCGCATTAATAGCAGCGCTCGTTTGCGCGGCAAGTGAAAGCGAAAACTGCACGGGATAGATCACCGAGCGTGTAAGCGCAACACTCGGAACCGATGCCCCGGAATCCAACGTGAAATTCAGCGTAGCATTAATCGTATCGGGATGCCTGGTGGTATCGAGTTGCGTGAAGAGGAAGAATGTCACAGAGCTATCGGGCAAGAGCACGATCGGGAAGCTATTGGTATCGCCAAATTGAGTCGATGAAAAAGTGTTCCCCGCGATCGTGAGAGGTTCACAGCCTTTATTAGTGATAGTTACAGAGGAATCGCGTTCTTCACAGAGGGAAGTCGTGCCAAAATTGATCGCCGAAGTATTAATCGCGGCGAGCAGTGTGCCGGGGGTGATGGTAGCAGCAAGCGACACAGAAGTATCGATCCTATTCCCGCCATTCGTGCCAATGCCGATTATATGGAATGCACTGTTGAAGGCGCCGGTAAGAGAATCCGCAAAATCGATCGTAAAACTTGCCGATCCATTCGGCGCAAGCGTTGTATCGTTGCCATTTGTAAGCGTAAACCCTGCGCCGGCATCTACGGATGCGCCGCTCAAGGCAAGCGAATCGCATCCGGTGTTGGTAACAGTAATGGTAGTATCTGCCGCAGGCATACCGCATTGGCTGAACGTGCCAAAATCGATTGCCGTATCGGTAATGGAAAAACCACCACTCGCGGGAGTTGCCTGACCGGTGAGCGACAATTGCACAGTTCCCATTTTGCCGCCTTCATAATCAAAACCATACGTTACCGTTTGATTCGTAAACGTAAATCCAATGGGTATATAATGAAAGACTATTGAAAAACTGTCGTCCGGCGGAAGCGAGAACGGAAACGCTGGATCGCTTGCGCTCCAACCATTCTCCCAGACCGTTTGATCGCCCGTAACTGTCATTGTATCGCAGCCAAGATTGGTGAAAGCGATCGTCGTATCGCTCTCGCTTTTGTTGCAAAGGCTGAAGGTGTTCAAGTTTACAGCGTCCGGGTTGGGAACCAACGCGCTGGACGCATTCGTAAACGTTACCCGAATTTGAACGGTCGTATCGAAAGTAACGGTTGAACCTAAATACCTTCCTTTTATGTCCGCGGTGACGATATTCACGCCGGAATAGCCCTGTGGTGGAAGCGTGATAAACAGGGTATCGTCCGTTTCCGGAGCAAGATCCAGAGGAAAATTAAAATTATTCGACGATTGCATGGAGCTGCTAAAGCTGAGAGTGCATCCGGTGAACTCAACACTGTCACAAGTAAGAGCATGAAGATAGAACGGCACAGAAGCTTGCGCGCAATTAGAAATAGTGAGCTTCGATGGCGCCGATGCACGAGGATTCGTAGGACTGCCCGAAGCAAGCGCGTAAAGGTAAAGCGCAGTATCCCAGGGCCGAGGCAATACTATCGAAGTGGTATGAATATAGTAGAAATTGTTATAGATCCCCGGAGTCGGAGCAAAGAGTGTAACCCAAAACGTATCTAACCCATCCGGTCCGAGTGTTTCGGGTGGTTGATGATCGAGCGAGGGAGTAAGCGTCGTATCCGACCACGTAATGGAATCGATGGTAAGTGAATCGCATATATTCGGCGCTCGTATTACCAGTGGAATTCGGGTGGGTACGCATGCATCGAATTTAAGCGGTGTCTTCAACCAAGATCGCGGAGTGCCCGGAGGTGGATATAAGTTAACTAAAATGGAAGAATCGGTTACGTATTTATAAGAACCGCACTTATATGCTCCGCTTACCGTATCCTCGAAATAAAATGTGGAAGCAAACTGAAATGGATGCGCCGATGCCTGATACGGAACTGGGAACCATCCCTTGCCTTCGGGCACAATGAGCGTAGTATCTGTTGGTTGAATCATCAGACCATCATTCGTATAAGCATGAATGCGAACGGTATCAGGATTCGTGGTCATCAAAAAATTAATAGTGAGCTGCGAGAGCGAGCACGCCGTATCCGTTACATTGTTTACGCTCAGGATGTTTTGGGGATATGAAGGAAGTTGCACCGTCATAAACGTATTTTCCACATATAGATATTGCCCACAGCTATACTTCCCACTAAGGGTATCCTGAAAATAGAATGCCGTATTAAATTGAAATGGTGAAACAGATGTCCGGAATGGAACGGAAACTGTCCCTGCACCTGCGGGAAGAATGATCGTTGTGTCCGTAGGTTGAATGGTGGAGCTATCTTGCGTGTACGCATGGATGCGTATCGTATCGGGATAATCGAGCAGCGCCAGATTGACCGTAAGTGTCGAGAACGTACAATCGGTATCCACCACATTACTTACGTTCAAGATTTTTGGCATTGGGCCGGTGGGAACGTATCCAGTTCCTCCATCCCATATCCACACCGCCGCGCTATCCATATCGATCAAATATCTATTATAAAGTCCGAATGTAAACATTCTCCTATCATCCAAATTCGATCCAGGACCCCCGATATTTTCCCACGTCATTCCCCCGGATGTGGAGCGCCATACATTGTCTATGCCCTGTACGTATAGAACTCCGAAATCCGCGCCTTCAAGAATATCGTGGGTTGATTTGCCAAAATTGTATTCAGGTTCCCACGATTTGCCATAGTCCATAGATCGATAGAGTACAGTAGGTGTATCGTCCGAAAGGATGTAACATGTTGCGTTGCAAGTATCCGCGGCGCAACTATATCCAGAGATAAATGAAAGCGGGAAGGTCGTATCCCAAAATACCCCTCCATTACCAGAAAATTTGATTCTAATATTATCGTCCATCGCCGCGACACATTTAGCGTTATTATATGGAATGAAGTGTGAGATGGTCGTCCCTATACTCATGCCCGTTCCTTTCAAGTTGACGCCGTGGATTAATCCGTCTTCGCCGACATTGAAGTCATCCGCATACGGAAGAAGCGCAGATGTCTTCTGCCACGTCACGCCATGGTCAGTCGATTCCCAAATACAGGTCGCACCGCTTGCGGCATAGAGGTTATATCCATTGAGCAATCTCAGCGATTTGATGGTATCGGGTTCTTCGGGGTAACTGCTCGTCCTCCACACACCGGAATTATAGGTATAGATACAATGCACCCCCGCAACGATGCCATCCGCCGTATCCCAGAAATACGCGCAACGTAAATCAGTACCCGGTGGGAGGTTCCCGATCTGCTTCCACGTTTGCCCCTGCGCGCTCGAAAGACACACAAAAAATCCGGCGAGCAATACGCCGATACGGAACATCCGGAAAAGCTTGGCACACGCCATACTTTAAATCTAAATTGCTACGCCATCCCCTTCTGCTTGTTCGCCGATTGCTGGCGTGTGTTGATCACGCGTTGGTTTGCAAACCGGGCGCAGGGACATCCGTGCGAAACGGGATTGAGCTGCATCGGCTCGCCTTTGCCATCGGCCATAGCGCCCCCAAGCATGTATTCGGTCTGATCGCCTAAGGCATCGAGCGAATCCCAGAACTTTTCCGTCTTACCGTAATAGGCAACATCGCGCAGCATGTGGGTGATCTTGCCATCCTCCACGCCAAACGCAACCTGCCCGGTGAACTGGAAATTATACCGCTGCTGATCGATGGAATAGCTGGAGTTCCCCTTGATGAGAATGCCCTTGCCGGTATCCTTGATAATGTCATCGAGAGATCTTTTCTTCGGATTCGGCTGTAGGCTCACGTTCGGCATACGCTGGAACGGCGTGTTCCACCATCCTTCGGCATAGCTCTGGCCACGGGAAGTTTTTTCGCCGATCATTTTGGCCTGCTCGCGCGTGGTTTGCAGCCCAACGAGGACGCCTTGCTCGATCAGTGAGTAGGACTGCGAGGGAACGCCATCGTCATCGAAACCAACAGTAGCGAGCGCGCCTTCCTGAGTGCGGTCGGCAACAATATTCATATACTCGGAGCCATAGTCATACTTCCGCCATTTATCCGGTTTGAGAAAACTGGTTCCCGCGAAATCCGCTTCATACCCCATGATGCGATCGAGTTCCGTTGGATGCCCGATCGTCTCGTGAATGGTAAGCCACAAATGCGTGGGATGCAGAATAAGATCGTATTTACCCGGCTCGACGGAAACGGCCGATATTTTTTCGTGCGCTTCGGCGGCGGCCTGCTTGATCTCATCCTTGTAGGGATATTGCTCGACGTATTCGAACCCGCGGCCTTGTGGCAGCACGAAAAGCGCGCGCGACGCGAATTCCCCTTTTGCGGAATCCGCAACCGTGGCCCACGTCGAGGGATCCATGCGCGTAACTTCCTGCCATATTTTCGAGCCTTCGCTGGACGCAAAATATTTTTCTTCGCGCACACAATGCAATTCCGAATTTAGGGTAAGCTTGTTTCCACTGAGCGGAACTGTCGCACCGAGAGCATGCATATTGAGCAGAAATTGCGCGCGGTCTTTGAAAGATATTTCAAAGGGATTCTTTTGAATGGGAGTCTTCCATTCCGCCTGCACGGCATCGACAGGAGCAAGATCGAGCGGAATGGTTTGGATCTTGGAATTTTGTTCCGCCATGGAAACCGCCTCCTGGACTGCAAGTTTGCCATTTGCTATATCCACATCACGCGTGGCAGAAAAACCCCATGTTCCGTTCTTGATGACCCGAAGTCCCAGCCCGTAGGATTCGGAATCCGAAAGCCCGGTCACGACCTGATCGCGCGCACTTACCGATTGCGAAAGCATTCGGACAAGCCGAACATCGCAATATGTCGCGCCCAGCGATTTTGCTTGAGCCAGGAGTGCGTCCGCCATATCCTGTTCGGATTTCGATGGTTTTGTTGGAGTGGCAAAACGCATCTTGCGCGATTCGCGAGCAGCCAGTGTATCGAGAGAAGCCAGCGAAAGCGCACCCCTCGAAAGATTGCTCTTCGCGAGCGCGCCAGTGGCAAGGATTCCTTTAAAAATATTCGTCGGTCCATGTTAGGTGTTATCTATGGTGGTATTGGTCGATTGGTCAGGCATCGTAGTGGTATTCAACACATCCTGACGGCTTTTTATCAAATCATTGAGCAGAGAATGCAGTTGCCTCGATCGCAGTGATTTCCCTTCCGCAAACGTCTGCTTTTTAATGCTCGATGGCTCCTTCTTGATCTTCGATGCTTCCTGTATTACTTTTTCTTTGGGAGCTTTTTTAACAATCGGCACTTTCGTTGTTTTCGGTAACTTTTTTACTTCCGGCAGCTTTTTTATTTCTGTAGCTTTTACGGGTTCTGGTAACTTCTTTTCTTCTGCAATTCCTTTTGACTCGATCGGCTTTGGCGGTTTTACCACTTCGCCTTTTTTAGAAGTTTTCCTGGAAGGTTTGTCCATGGATGATCGCTCATCCATCTGCAATGGGAGCGCGTCTTCCGGCTTTAGCACCTGCCGTAATTTTTTTAGCGAATCGTGGACGGCCTTCCTAACCGCGCCATGGGAACTCTGTACGGTTTCGGCAACGGTCTTCATGGGCATGCCGGCAAAAAAAACAAGTTCCATGATCCTGCGCTGCTCTGGGCTGAGCACCTCGAAGGCCGCGCGAATTTCAAGGCTGGCGCCTTCGGCCGTTAACTTTTCATCCGGAGCATGGGTATCCGCGACCAGATATTCGTGATCCTGCGTGTCGAAGGATTCCGTTTGGCTTTGGCTGCGAATGCGCGGCGTAAGCGCCTCATCGACGGCACGGTTGCGCGCAAGCAACAGGATCCATGCGGAGATATTGGAATGGACCTTATAGAGTTCGGGAGCGGTATTCCAGAATTGCGTAAATACTTCCTGCAAAAGATCGAGCGCATCGTCCTCGCTGTGAACAATGCGATAGATCACCGAATACACTTTCGGCGCAAGAAAATCGTAGAACTCCTTGAATGCAATTTCCGAGCGCTCCACCGCTATTTGCTCGAACAGCGCGGCGCTCATCGCTTCAGACATTCTTCCGTGAATCGCCCGAGCTGCATCCGGACGGGATCGCGATCGCTGACGCGCCAGCGTGGAACCCAAATCTTCGAAGGAATCACGGACAGAGCGCACATGGGTCTCTGCGGCTGGCTCCGAATCCTCTTCATCCGGAGAAAGATAATCGGGAGTGACCGATCCTTCGGTATCATCCAATGGAGAAAAATTCCTGTCCGCGCGTCCCATCAAATTGAGGAAGTTTTAGGCTCATTTAGAGCTTTTTACTGTCTCCTATTTCCAATATACAAAATTTCCGGGAAAAGTCAAGAGCCCGCAAAATAGCCGGGGAAACATCCCCTCTGTTTAGGCGTTTGAACCCTCAATTATAACCACCTGTTCCGATGAAATCCACGAAAGCTGTTCTCCTTGCATCCTGTATTGCCTCACTCATGCTTGCCTCTTGCGCGGAGCGAAGCCAAATGCCCGCACACGGCTACGAAGGAACGATCACCGAGGTGATTCACATGCCCGGTATCGGCAAATTAATGAATTACGAAAGCTCGCTCTCCAAACACGATTCCACCAGTGGTGACACCAATAATGCTGCGAATGATGGATCATCCGAGAATGAGCGCTCGTCAGGAGACGATGGCTCGTCCTCGATGAGTGCGGCGGCGATGGGCGCACTTACCAATGTCGGGTTGAAAATGTATGTGCGCGAAAACGTAGTTGCGTACGATATTTCGATGTTAGGCGGACTTATCACCATGCACTCGATCATTGACGGCAATGCACGAACGATGACTATGCTCATGCCAAACCACACTGCGATGGTGATGGATCTTCGCGCGCTCGATTCCTCTCGCGGGAAGATCGACGATTCGCTTCGTGCGCATAATGGTTTTCTCGATTCCTTACAGGCTATGCTGCCGCAGCCGACCGGCAAGACCCAAACCATCCACGGACTCCAAACGGAAGAATATCTCGCCACCAAAGGACCGATCGAATCGGATCTGTGGCTTTCGGATGATGTAAAAGCTGAAGGCATTCGATGTCGTGCGCGATGCCTTCCTCGGACGCGGAACCGAAGGACAAGGCGAACTCGATCAGATCTTCGGCATGATGCGCTCCATCGCAGGTAAAATTCCCGTGAAATTCGAGACCAAATTAAATGGCGAAGTGGTTGCAAGCGGCGAAATGACGGACATCACCGAAGAAAAGCTCGACGATGCGCTTTTCGAGATCCCGAAGGACTACACCATCGTCAACGGCGATAGCATCCGCGCCGCGAAACAACAGAAGCGGCATTTTACGGCACCGTAAAGCAATACAACAGAGCGCTCGCATTTTATTAGCCCTTGCAGAAGTGGCTACGAAATAAATCTCGTTCTCAGCCACAGCATTCGCTCGCGCACCCAACTCCAGGAGTAAAGCGTGAACAGGCCCACCATGACGCCGGCAACCAGATCGATCACATAATGATAGCGGAGATAGACGGTCGAGAAGATCAGGCTCGCCCCAATGATGAAGATCACCCATCGGATCTTGGCGCGAAACTTAAAGGCAAGTACGATCGAGAGGAACGTCATATCGGTATGGCCGCTGGGAAAAGCATCGCGGTTGACATGGCTGATAATGTTGGTGATGGACATTCCGGGTTTGATACCCTCCCCAAGATTAAGCAGGTTCCTGAGCGGCTCGGTCAGCCAAAGACCCGGCAACTCTTTGGATAAATTGAGAAAATTATGCAGCGTAAAACGCGGGCCGATAGATGGAAAGAAAATATATCCTATATACGAAAGCATAAATCCATACACGATGATGAACGCCACTTCCTCCACAGGGAGCGGGGGTTCGCCATCGTGGATGCCGCCAAAGGAAAACGGAATCGGATGACCGAGCGCGTCTTTTCTCTTGACTCGCAAATAAAGCTCGATAGCAAGCGCGAGCGGGAGAAAATAAAACATCGTATAGCAGATCATCAGGTACTCCGTGAGCCACGGCCATGTCGGGAAATGCTCGAAGAGCCAGACGGTCGGGTTCACGCCGAAGATCAAACGGTCGGCAGCAATGAACATGGAATCAAAATCATGCCCATGTATCGGATTCGAGATATACCCGGCACTCGTAAAATAAATGGGAATGAGAGGAAAAAGATACAAGAGCCGAATCCTGCGCGCCCAGCGTCCTGAAGCGCTGTTTGGACTCGTTGAGACCGACCAAAAGCTCATCAGAGTCATGATGCCGGTCGCGATCAACATGTTGATAACCACCTGTGGCCATTCCGTGACACGCGCACTTCCGATCACCGCAATCAGGCTGAATATCGCTGCAAAAACGAATAGAAGTACCTCATGCGGCGCCAATTCCTCCACAATACGCGAGGTGAGCGACATCCCCCGAGGAGCAATGGCGCGAAGCTGTGGCTGGGTGAAAGATTCCGATTCCATGACGGGCACTCAACAGTGAAAAAGTATAGACGGCTCCTTGAAAAAGGGGTGCGGTGTAGCGCCCAACTTCAGTTGGCGATACTAAAAAACTAAAGACGAAATGAATGACGTAATATTTTATTCTTCCCGAACAACTTGGGAAAGCTCGATAAAATCCTCAATGGGAAACTCCTCCGCTCTCGCAGTGAGAAAATGTGCATAAGAACCGGATTCGATCCGCGACAGAGTTTCAGCAGAAACAAATGCTTTCAGATTATTCCGCACCGTTTTTCTTCGCATCGCAAAGAGTGCGCGAACCAGTTTACGAAAAGCGGTTTCATCGAAATCGGCGGGTTTTGGAGTTCCGGTGCGAGCGAAATAATCGCGGGAGAAGTCGATTCGAACCACGGCGGAATCCACATTCGGCACCGGCCGGAACGCGCCTCGCGGAACCCGAAACAACATGGTAACTTCCCCGAAAAAATTAGCGAGTACGGTGGGGATGCCATACGCTTTGGTGCGCGGTTTCGCCGTCAGCCGTTCGGCGAATTCCTGCTGGACAAGCAACACGGCATCTTTTACAGCATCACGTTCATCGATCAATTTGAAAAGAATTGGAGATGTAATGTAATATGGAATATTCCCAACGACGCGAAGTTTTTTATCCTCCGTGGATGAGCGGTCATCCTCGAATTGAGCAAGTTCCGGAAGCTCGGCTTCCAAAAAATCTTGTTCCACAATTTGGAATCGTTTGCCTTCGAAGCGAAACATCTCCTGCAATTCCGGAATGGCGCGGGCATCCAGCTCATACGCGATCAGCTTTTCGAGAGGACTTTCGAGCAAATAGCGTGTAAGCAGCCCGGTTCCGGGACCGATTTCGATCACGACATCTCCCGCCAATGGCGCAAGCGCTTCAACGATCCGTTGATGCTTCTTCGGATCGACAAGAAAATGCTGGCCTAACGATTTTCGAGCAGGTAAATGGAACATTAGT
Organism: Ignavibacteriota bacterium; assembly: GCA_963776895.1. GTDB lineage: Bacteria > Bacteroidota > Ignavibacteria > Palsa-1295 > Palsa-1295 > PALSA-1295. Next base: position 612,108 of record CAVZOL010000010.1, read on the forward strand.
GTAATAAAAGGCGTGGCGCAAACTTTAGTTTACGATACAGCGAAATCACAATAGTATCGTTCCAGCGACTCTCGCTTCATGATCGAGCAGCCAGCGTTTACGCCACAACTCCCCGGAGTAACCGACAAGCGAGCCATCCACGCCCACCACACGATGACAGGGAATGAGAATTGCGATTGGATTCGCGCCGTTCGCCCTTCCGACCGCTCGAATGGCCTTGGGATTCTTTATGCGATTTGCAATGTCGAGATAGGAGCAGGTAGAAGCATAAGGGACGTGTATAAGGTCATTCCATACCGATATTTCAAAGTCGGTACCGAACGGTGCAAGCGGAAGCGAAAATTCCCGTAGCTCGCCATGGAAATAGGAGCGAAGTTGATGAATTGCTTGGCTGGTTAGATGCGAAGGAATCGGTTCAATATCAGGTTCAGATTGAAATTTAATGGAGCGAATTCCGCTCTCGTCAGCCACAACGCAAACGAATCCAATAGGGGTTTGAAGGCCGTCGCGAAAAAGAATTTCCATATTGCGGGGTTAGAACTCTCTGCACACGTCTGCCGTTTCCAATACCCGTCGTGCTTTGACCGACAGCTTGCTGCGACGCGGATAAACCTGCATGGTTCACCATTATAGGTATGTCCATTAAAAAATAGCTAAAGCGTGATGATACCATAACTACTTGCAATCACCTCGTCGGTCTATAGACTGTCGAGGTGTTTTTTTTATGGATTTTAAACAACTGACTCGCGACCGGGTGCTCGTACTCAATGGCGCTACGGGTACGAACTTGCAAACCCAAAATCTCACACCGGACGATTTCGGTGGCGAGCATCTTGCGGGCTGCAATGAATATCTGATTCGCTCGAAGCCAAGCGCTGTCGAGCGCGTGCATAGCGATTATCTTTCCGCCGGCGCGGATATTATCGAGACCGATACCTTTGGCTCGTCCTCGATCGTGCTTGCGGAATATGGCCTTGAAGCGATCGCGTATGAGCTTTCGAAAGAAGGCGCAGCGATCGCAAAGCGAATCGCAAATAATTATTCTACAAAAGCAAAGCCGCGCTTCGTAGCCGGTTCCATCGGGCCGACGACAAAACTTCCATCGCTTGGGCATATTGCATTCGATGCAATGCGCGAAACCTACTACGAACAAATGGCTGGCCTGCTCGATGGCGGAGCCGACCTATTCATTATCGAAACCTGTCAGGACCTGCTGCAAATTAAAGCGGCGCTCGCGGCAGCGCAGGATCTATTCCGCGATAAGCGCACACAGATTCCCGTTATCACATCCGTGACCATCGAGACGATGGGAACGATGCTCATGGGTACAGAAATTGGCGCAGCTTTGACTGCGCTCGAACCCTACGATATTATTTCTGCTATCGGAATGAACTGCGCGACCGGGCCGAAAGAGATGGAAGAAAACGTCCGTTTTCTCACACAGACTTCCCCGCTGCCGGTGTTCGTCATGCCGAATGCCGGTTTGCCGGAAAATATCGGCGGCGTAGCGCATTATCATCTCACTCCGGATGAATTGGAAAAGTACATGACCCATTTCGTCGGCGATCTCGGCGTTTCCATCATTGGTGGCTGCTGTGGAACGACAAAAGAGCATATTGCACGATTGGCGAATCTTGCTGAACGCATAACGCCGAAAGCGCGCGCGTATGAATGGACGCCTTCTGCAGCATCAATCTATTCTTCCGTTCCCATGCACGTCGATCCGGCTCCCGTGATCGTTGGCGAGCGGTGCAATACGAACGGTTCGAAAAAATTCCGCGAGCTCCTGCTTGCCGAGGAGTGGGATACCGCCGTCTCGATGGCCAAAGAGCAGATTCGCGAAGGTGCGCACATGCTGGACGTCTGCGTGGCGTTCGTGGGACGCGACGAAGTCCGCGATATGCGGGAAGTAATGTCCCGTATGAACACCGCCGTTACGGTTCCGCTCGTCATCGATTCGACAGAATATCCGGTTATTGAAGAAGCGCTGAAGCATTATGCTGGGCGGGCGATCGTCAATTCTATCAATTTAGAAGATGGCGAAGAGCGGATGAAACATGTTCTTCCGCTCTGTAAAAAATATGGCGCTGCCGTTATCGCGCTTACCATCGATGAAGACGGCATGGCCAAAACACGCGAAAAGAAATTCGAGATCGCGGAGCGCATTATTGACCTTTCCGTCCATAAATTCGGCATGAGAGAAGAAGATCTGATCTTCGATACCCTCACGTTCACGCTTGGTTCCGGCGATGAAGAGTTCCGCAAAGCCGGCATTGAAACCATCGAGGCCATCCGCATGATAAAGCAAGCGCATCCAAAATGCAGAACCATTTTGGGCGTCTCGAATATCTCCTTCGGCCTCAATCCGCATTCGAGGCATGTGCTGAATTCCGTTTTTCTTCATTTCGCAATCGAGGCAGGATTAGATATGGCCATCGTCCATGCTGCAAAGATCATGCCCCTTCACAAAATAGATGAACGCGGCCGCGAACTCGCCAAGCAGATCATTTACGACGAGCGAGTATTTAACGATATGGCAATAGCATAATTGGAATTATTCGCGCTCGATCTTCTTTCTATCAAGCCATGATTAAATACATTGTTATCACTTTCGGTCTTTTTTGCTTTTGCGCACAAGCGCCCGGCTCCTTTATAATGATCGCAAGCGCGCAAAATTCGACTCACTATCATCTTCTAAAACAAGTCACCCTTGGCGGCGAAGGCGGCTGGGATTTCCTTGCTGTTGACGAGGAACCGCGCACGCTATACATCACGCACGGTACGCAAGTCGAAACCTACGATCTCGACAACGATTCGCTCATGGCGCCGATCCTGCATACCGATGGCGCTCACGGTGTCGCTATTGCGGATCGTGAAAAGCACGGATTTATCTCCTGCGGAAAATCGAATTCCGTGCTCGAATTCGATCTTTCCACGCACGATACCATCCAACGCATTCCGGTCGGCCAAAAACCCGACGCCATCCTATACGAATATGCGACACGTCATATTTTTGTGATGAACGCCAAAAGCAATACCATCTCCGTGCTCGATGCGAAGACCGGCGCGCTGCTTGCGACGATCCCGCTCAATGGGAACCCCGAATCTGCCGTATCCGACGAGCGGGGCGCAGTGTTTGTCAATATCGAAAGTAAATCCGAGGTTACGAAGATCAATGCGAATACCAACACGGTCGAAGCCGTGTGGAAGCTCGCGCCACGCATCGCCGACGATGCTGGCGTTGGCCCCACGGCGCTCGCGATGGACCGCGGCGCAAACCGCCTTTTCGTTGGATGCGCAAACCAGAAAATGATCGTCATGAATGCCGAGAATGGCAAGATCACGCAAACATTCCCAATCGGCAAGGGCGTGGACGCCGCCACGTTCGATCCCTTTCTGAAGCTCGCCTTCAGCGCGAGCGGCGAAGGAAACGTTACCATTCTGCAAGAGACCACGCAAGGCAAATACCGACTCGCGCAAAAGCTCGATACCAAACGCGGCGCGCGCACCATTGCCTACGACCCAAGCACGCACGACATCTACCTCGTCACCGCCGATTTCGGCCCCACGCCGCCGGCTACGAAAGAGCAGCCTAAACCCCACCCCACCATTCTGTCAGGCACATTTACCTTGCTGAAGTATGGGGAGGGTTCAGAGTAAGCGTCTAATTCGAGAGCAAGATCATCTTATTGACAACGGTTCCGGAGTTCTGGGTGGAGATCTCGTAGAAATAGGTTCCGCTTGGGGCGTAGGATCCATCGGCGAGGGTGCCATCCCAGAATACGTCGGGGTCGCCGGGCTGCTGCGATACTTGGTCGAGCAGCGTGCGAATAAGCTGTCCGGTGGAGCTATAAATTTTTAGCGTCACCACATCGGGTCCCGGCAGCTCGTAATGGAAGCGGGTGTACGGCCACGGCGAAATAGCATTCGCCGGTATGGGACTGCCGATCAAACTATTGTAATTGCTGGGACTGGTCGATGGAGATCCGACGAGGAAGGGATTCGGGTAATTTTGCGATACGATGAGTCCACTTGCCCCCCAATTCAGCTCGACCATATTGGAAGCCTGTACCGTTCCATCGAGATCGACTTCCTTCAACTCATACAAATACTCACCCGGCGAGTGCGTGGAATCGAAAAAGCTATACGAAAGCTGGCTGCTGGAATTCCCGCCGGGAGCTTTGGTGGGAACCTCCGCGACTTCCTCGAACGACGCGCCGCCGATGCTGCGGTCAAGCTCGAAGTAGGAACTTCCATCTTCGCTATCGGTGATCCAATTCAGGATCGTACCGATCGGTGAGCCGGTCTGCTGTTTTTGATAGGTGAACGACGCCAGCTCGATGGGCAGCGTGCTCGTGTTGCTTTCCCAGATTCCACGGCCAAACGTGGAAACGCGGATCGTCGTTTTATTGGCTTGCACTTCGACATCGCTGCAACTGGCAAGCCCAATGCCTCCGCCGGCCACCGACCAATGCGCGCCCGTATCCATCGTATAATAGATCCCATTGTCCGTCGCGGCATACCAGATACTGAGCGGGCTGGTGGAATCGAGCGCCACGCAATTGACGCCCACCGCCGGGAGTGTCGCGCCGCTCTCGCCGGACGCATTCACCCAGCTCGATCCTTGGTTGGTAGTGCGCATTACGCGGTTCCCCGTCGCCGAGTAGAAGCTCGCAAGGGCAAAATTCGTATTCTTGTTCGTCGTCACGATGGAGGTAGCATAGCCGCCGGGCATATTCGTAGATTTCATCGTCCAGGTCGTGCCGCCGTCGGTCGTGACAGAGATCTGTTGGTACGCGCCCACGTAGATCAAATTGGAACTGGAATGCGAAAGCCCGATCGATGAAATGTAGCTGTTAAACGTTGCGCTGTTCATGTTCCACTGGTTGCCGCCATCGGTCGAAAGCCATAAATGCTGACGGCCGGCGTAGAGCACGTTATAGAATTTGATCGTGCCGTAATTAACGATCGACATTTTGAACGGCGCATCCCAATTCGCGTTGTCGGAAAATTGGCCGGAGAGATAATTCCCCTGGTTGTCATAAATATCGCCGCCCGGCAATTCCACGTAATACGGCGTGCTGGCATTGCCGGAATACGAAAGCGGCTGCAATCCATCACCGCCGAACACATTGACGGAGTTCGTCCCGTCCGTCACTTGCCAGGTTCCCTGATCCTGCAAACCGACAAAGGTCTCCTTCGCATCCAGAAGATCGAGCCCCATGTGGTAGATCCGGTTGGTAACCATTTGGTTCGAGCGATACACCCAGGAGGTGCCGGGTTCGTTGGAATTGACATATCCCATTTCCGTAGAATAATACAGCCCTCCATCACAGCCATCGAAGACGGTGTCGGAATGTTTTGGGTTAAATGCGAACGCATGATGATCGACGTGCGAGGCAGACGTCGGCCAATCGCCATCGTTGTTGCCGGTGATCGGCCCGCTATAACTGACCCATCCGGTATAATTATAATTGTAATAGGCTTCGATACCGCCAATGAAGATCGTATCGGCAGAGGAACTGGAATACGGGCTGACGGCCAACGAGCAATCGTACCATCCTTGCGGCGCAGGATTCGAGGAAAGAAATAACGAAGCAGGAATGTCGATCGATTCCCAGGTGCCGCCGTTATCGGTCGATCGGAACAGGGAGCGCGTTGCATTGATAACGTCACCGCTCGGATTTGCCATGAGCACGAAAACTCTGCTCGGATTCGCGGCTGAAATGGAGATCGCGCAGCGCCCGATGCTATCGCCTGCGGGATAATTCCCACTGATCTTCGACCAGGTGACGCCATCGTTGCCGGACCGGTACAGCCCGCATTCCGACGAGGCGTAACCGGGGTTATTCCCTTCCACAAAATACAGATCCGGAGTTCCACCGACAATCGTTCCAGCTTCGATGTCCCATACTTCGGTAGCGGCACTGCTGGTGGGTGCATACACCTTGCTCCAGGTCACCCCGGAATCGGTGGAACGATACAGCCCGTGCGCCACGCCGGGATTGGAACTATACATCGAGGCGAACAGGACACTGCTCTTCACAGGATCGACGAGCACTTTTATAACGGTGCCAGAAAGCGTCGAGGAACCGATGCGCGCCCATGTTCCGCCGCCATCTTCCGATTTATAAAGTCCGGTGCCGATGAGTTCATCGACGCTGGCATAACCATTGCCCGTTCCCACGTAGATCGTGTTGTGATTTTTGGGATCGACCGCGATCGATGCAACCGATTGATTGGGTATCCAGGTATCGGTCAGCGAAACCCAGTTGGCTCCTTCGTTCGTGGTTTTCCACACGCCGCCGCTTGTTCCACCCACGTACATCACATCCGGATTCGTGGGATCGAATGCGATCGCCGTGGTACAGCCGGCACCATACACATTATCATTAGGATTACCATTATCAAGATACGTAGTAAGCCCGATACTCGTCCACGCATTCGAAAGCGGGTGGATACTTCCGGTTCCCGAACTTCCATGCGAACCGACCGCCTGGGTGCTCATACCTGCTGCTGACGTTTTAAGATCTTGCTGCGATTGCTCGAACGCCTTCACCCGCGCCTCGACATCGTAGGTCCCGCTGGTCCCGGCACGCCGAACCATCTCTTCGAGCGCCCGCGCGAACGGCGCAGAACGCCGAATGGATTCCGGTAATTGGTTGATCCCCTGGTACATCCCGGAATCCGTCGGCGTAGTGACGGGCTTGGAAAGCGTTTCTCCTTTTTCGGGATCCGGTACGGGCTGCACCGGCGAACCCGTGCAAATAACAGGCGATTTAGAGAAATGCACGATAATACTACGAAAGTAATGCAGAAAATTAGTCGATAAAGTATCTTCATTCGGCAGAAAAAGGTATGGTATAACTATCTATTACAATATAACGGTGAATAAAAGCATTTATCACCGCGTTCAGTTTCTGACCCAAAGTTAATGGATTCTTTAAGAATAGTATTATGGATGGTGCTCCAGGACAAAAAAGGACGAAACCGGGCAAAAAATCGGATGGCGATGCTTTACCCTTCCCTTACGCGTTACCTCATTCTTTTGCCCCGCTCGCCGAGCGAATGCGCCCGCAAACCCTCGACGAAGTAGCCGGACAGCGATCGCTAATCGGCCCTGGCAAGCCGCTCCGCACGATGATCGAACGCGGCAAGCTGCACTCGATGATCTTTTGGGGCCCACCCGGTTCCGGAAAAACCACGCTGGCGAATATACTCGCACACTCCGTAAAAGCGCCATTCTTTTCGCTTTCCGCTATTAGCGCGGGTGTGAAAGATTTGCGCGAAGCCATCGATGCCGCGAAGGAAGCAAATCAAACTTCAGCAAGATCGCAGCGTGTTCTTCATTGATGAAGTTCACCGGTTCTCCAAATCGCAGCAGGACGCATTGTTGGGAGCCGTCGAGCATGGCGATATAACGCTCATCGGCGCAACGACGGAAAATCCTTCCTTCGAAGTGATCTCTCCGCTCCTAAGCCGCACACGAGTGTTCGTGCTCGAAAATCTATCTCGCGAAGACCTCGAACAACTGCTCGACCGAGCAATTACGCAAGACGAGGAACTTCGCCCGCTAAAAATTACCCTTGCTGACGATGCCCGCCGCGCACTCACTCGCACTCTCCGGCGGCGACGCCCGCAAAATGTTGAATGCGCTGGAACTTGCGGTGCAACTCGATTCACCCCCTCCTATAGAAGGAGGGGGAGCATCGCCGACGATGCGGGGGGTGGTCCCCGATGAAGAACCACCCCCTTCCCCCTCCTTCTTAAGGAGGGGGATTTCTATCGACACCATCGAAGCCGCCTACGGCAGAAAAGCTTCCCGATACGATAAAGCCGGCGAAGAGCATTACAACATCATCAGCGCGTTCATCAAATCTATGCGCGGCTCAGATCCGAACGCGGCGCTCTATTGGTGCGCCCGCATGATCGAATCCGGCGAGGATCTGGAGTTCATCGCGCGGCGCATGATCATCTTCGCCAGCGAGGACATCGGCAATGCCGATCCCAACGCGCTTTTGCTTGCAACGGCGTGCTGGGATGCCGTCCGCGCCGTTGGCTATCCGGAAGCGACGATCATTTTCGGGCAGGTGGTTTCCTATCTCGCATCGGCAAATAAATCGAACGCATCCTACATGGGAATTTTCGCTGCATTGGAAGAAGCAAAAGAAAATCCTAACGAGCCAGTACCGCTTCACTTACGCAATGCGCCGACCAAATTGATGAAATCCTTAGGTTACCACGAAGGCTACCGCTACGCCCACTCCGAAGAAGGGCACTTCGCGCGCGGCGAAACCTACCTGCCCGACACCATCACCGACAAAATCTTCTACCACCCCACCGAACAAGGCCGCGAAAAAGCAATTTTGGATAGATTGAAAGCCTTGTGGCCGGAGAAATATAAGGTCTGAACCATCGACAAGCTCAGGGCAGGCCTGGATTACGCGGATTAAAGGGGATTACGCGGATAGTCTTGTGTCATTCCCGCGAAATGCCTGCCCTCGACCTGATCGGGGGCGGGAATCCATCGGGTTACCGTAGTTCCGAGGTCTGGATTCCCGCGTCCGCGGGAATGACAATGAGCGATCCCATGAATCCAAGTCAAAATCCCATGAATCCCAATCAGGCACTCATACAGCTAATGGGTCGTTCTTCTATTAATGCATACGTATAGCACCGAGGCCACCATTAATAACGAGGGGAAGATCGTGCTCTCGCTGCCGTTCAAGAAAGGCGAGAAGGTTGCTGTTGTCGTTACGCCGTTCAAAGAGGTTCAAGAGGCACTCGATGAAGAAGCCTGGATGCGCTTAGGCCTTGAAAGCTTTTTTAAAGACGATGCCGAAGGCGATGCTGCCTACGATCTTCTTTGATTGAATGGAAACCTACCGTTTCGGCGATGTCGTCCTCGTAGATTTTCCGTTCGCGGATCGAAACGCCGAGAAGCGGCGACCAGGTTTAGTATTGGCGCAAGATTCTCACGGCGATCTGCTTGTCGCACGAATCACAAGCAAAAGCGTCGAGCTTCCAACGGATATTGTACTTATAGATTAGAAATCCACAGGACTCAACATCCCATCCAATGTTCGGCTGCTGAAATTGGCGACCACCCACGAATCGTATGTCTTGCGCAGGCTGGGGAAGGTTTCCGCATCAGATCGGCAAACGGCGATTAACGCGCTTCAGAAATTTCTGGATTCACTTCGAAAAATAAGTTGACTAATGACCGGTTTAAAACCCGGTGTACGCAGGATGAACTTAGGCACTCCGATTTGACCTTCCCCCGTGGGCACTATTGCCTCCAATCGTTGCTTTTCAAAGCGTAAATGATTCCGAAACGGCTTCTCGCTCTTACCCTCTTCGCCGCGCTCGCGGTGATGCCGACGTGCGTGCTGCGCGCGCAGTGGGTGCAGGCTGATGCACACGGATTTTATGGAGATTTTTACGACGAAGTTTCTCTGGGAAACAAACTTTTTGTAGGAACGGATTTTGGTCTATTTTGCACAACAGATACAGGTAATTCATGGAAGAATATCGGCTTTGTGCCATTCATGGGTAGAGAAGACGATGTTAGTATTGAAGAAATTGGAAAAACAATTTACGTTTCCAATGGGTATTACATCCCAAGTGACACTATTTATGGGGGAAACCTTTATTCCACCGATACTGGCAAAACATGGGCTTCAAGTAAGGTATCAATACCTGAGACTTTCTGCGTTTTAGGATCCCTTCTTTTTGCAGGCGGAGGTCTTGGAGTTTACATTTCAACTGACAGCGGGAAGGATTTTGTTCGAATTGATTCAAGCTATCGAATCTATTATTTGGAAGTATTGAGTATTCTCTCTGTCGGTTCTCATCTAATTGCCAGAACCTATCCAGATTCCGATAATATCTTTATTTCATACGATAGTGGAATAAGCTGGCAAAATCCGAAAACCCCAATACCTCCTTGCGGGGCTATCTATGCAAATGGAGGAACCCTTATTGCGGCTGCAGGTGGTAAGCTATTTCGATCAACGGACACGGGTGTGTCTTGGTTGCAAGTTGGTGAGGGGGTCATTGACTCAGCGGCTGACTATATTATTTCTTATGATAGTGCTCTTTTTGTTGATGCTTCTTATACTTCATCCCTATCTGACATTTTTTGTTCCACAGATGATGGTCTGTCATGGTTTCTCGTATCTAACAGTGCCCCTTTTGGTGGACCGTTTTTCACCTTTGGTGGGTCTCTTTTCAAACTCGGTTGCAGTTGCTATAACGATGCTATCTATCGTTCTACCGATTCAGGCGTAACATGGAAACCATCCAGTGAGGATCTATCGACTGAGGGTGAAATTTCTTCCTTCGGCTCAATTGGCAATACGCTTTTTACTTCTCCCGGTGGAGGTGGTGATGTTTTTCGCACAACGGATTTGGGTTTAAGCTGGAGGATTGATTCAAGCTTTCAGGATGCAGATAGTTTTTATGATTTGGGTGACAAAATTTTTATTTTAAGTGATGGTGTTTCTGTTTCATCAGACAGCGGGAACACATGGCTTCCACATAACATTGGTCTTCCCTCTACGACATCATTCCGTCCGACGAACATGACAGCTCTAGGGTCCTCTCTATTTCTTGGAACCGATGGCAATGGCCTTTTTCGTTCTTCTGATTCGGGGAATACGTGGGAACAAGCTTTAAATGGAACTACGATGTTGGATTCATTCCCCCTTTTCATGTGTGCGCATGAAAATAGCCTTTTCGTTGCAACCTGGAAAAACGGAGTATTCCGATCTACTGACAATGGTGAAACTTGGATTAATCTTGATTCTTTTCGGTATGTGAATTCAATTTCTGGAATCTGGTCTATGGACAATTACATTTTTGCTCAAGGCAATGGGATATACCGATCATCAGACAACGGAATTTCCTGGATACAAGTCAATTCAGAATCGAGTATAAATTCCGAAGGCATAACATCAATCGGGAATTATTTATTCATAAGCTCATATTCGCAACTTCAACTCTCAACCGATTTCGGCGACAGCTGGATTAATATTACTCCTGACCTACTTGTAAAAGAATTCAGTGCGATAACTATTTTTAACGGCAATCTCTTCGTACTGGATGCCAGCGACGTTTGGCGCTGTCCTCTCTCCGATTTCGGCATAGATGCTGTTGCGCGGGTGAATCCTCTTGCAAATTCGCTGAAGAGTTATCCCAATCCCCTCTCTCAATCCACCTCCATCACCTTCACGCTTCCCGAAGCGAGCGAAGTAACACTCACCATCTCCGATGCCGCGGGCCGCGAAACGCCTCTTCTGCGCTCCGCATGGATGGATGCCGGCCAGCATGAAATAACGTGGGATGCAAGCAATTATCCGAGTGGTGTGTATCTATGCCGTTTATCCTCAGGCGGCGAAAGCGTTACGCAGCGGGTGGTTGTGCTTAAATAGCTCTGCGGCACGAAGAGAGCTAATAATTGGTTGAAATAATCGGGAGGAAATCGCCATGGCTCCATTCGATTTACGTCATCAGTTAGAAGAAGAAATTGATCATCTGGCTCCGGAGCAGCAGCAACGGCTGCTGGAACTTGCGCGCGGGTTAAAGAAAAAATCGGAACTTCCCAAAGGCATGCCGTGGGAGGAAATGAAACGCTTTGCCGGAATTCTTCCTGATGAGGATGCTGCCGAGATCATCGCTGCTATTGAAGAGGGCTGCGAAAATATAGATTATGATTCTTGGTAAATCCGCGCTGGATTCCAATAGCATCATTCAGGTTCTGAACAACCGCCTCGATCTATCTCGCGTTGGTGTCAGAGAGGCGTTCGTTCCAATTATTGCTATCGGTGAGCTTCTATTTGGAGTTCACAAGTCCTCGCGTTCTTCGGAAAACCGTGGTCGTCTTCACGAGTACCTGGAGCGTGTGATCGTGCTGGGTTGTTCTATGGAAACGGCAGATCGATATGGACAAATCAAGCATGCTCTTCGCCGAGCGGGAACCCCGATTCCCGATAACGATATGTGGATTGCCGCGACAGCTCTCGAACACAGGCTGCCGATCGTCACGAACGACAAACACTTTACCTACATCGACGGATTAGAGGTCATAAGGTACTGATAGACAGAGCATAAAATTTCAATGTATAATTATTCATCCCTTATTCTCGGCTTTTAGAAACATTCGCTGTGCGTTCGGTGTATTAGCAATGCATCGTGAAGAAATTTATCGGACTTTGCTGCGTTCTGATGCTGATAACAGCAAGCAATACTGTAATCGCACAGCCAGCTCGAATCGTGAAGTTCGATGAATTAGAGAAGATGATGTCGCAAAAGAACGATACGACGTACATCTTCAATTTTTTTGCGACGTGGTGTGAGCCGTGCGTGAAGGAATTTCCGGCATTCCAGCGGTTTTCTGCGCGTTACGTGGGCAAGAAAATGAGGCTTATTTTCGTGAGCCTCGATTTCAAAAAAGATCTTTCGAAGCGGTTGCTGCCCTTTCTGAAAAAGAACCATGTGAAGAATGAAGTCGTTTTATTGGATGAACCGGATTACAATTCCTGGATCGACCGCGTGGATTCGGCATGGAATGGAGACCTTCCCACCACGCTCGTCATTAATAACGGAACGCACCTTCACCAGATCTTTGCAAAGGATTTTACTTACGCCTCGCTCGAAACAGCGATGAAACCATTTTTACCGTAGGATTTTTCTGTTTCCTAGAACATTTTTCATTTCTCAATCGTCAATACTCATGATGAAACACTACTCGATATTCGCATCTCTTCTTCTCGCACTCACGCTCGGACTCACAAGCTTTACTCCAGCCGGTATGGGGCCACGCGGCTACCAGGCCGGTGACGTCGCGCAGGATTTTCACCTCAGAAACGTCGATGGCTCGATGGTCTCTTTGGCGAATTACAAGGAGGCCAAGGGATTCATCGTCGTTTTCACCTGCAATCACTGCCCGGTGGCGAAGCTGTACGAAAGCCGCATCGCGGCGCTCAACCAGCAGTATGCACCGCAGGGATACCCTGTGATCGCGATCAATCCGACGGACCCAAGCATCTATCCCGACGATACCTGGGAGAAGATGGTCTCGTATGCGAAGGAACGTAATTATTCGTTCCCGTATCTGGAGGACAAATCCCAGATGATCACCCGCGAGTTTGGCGCGACGAATACGCCGCATGTGTTTGTGCTGCAGAAAGTGAATGGCGACCTCGTCGTCCGGTACACCGGCGCGATCGACGATAACGCCGACGACGCCACGCAAGCCACCAAGCATTACGTGGCCGATGCCGTGGACGCGCTTCTTGCAGGCCAGCACATACAAGTTGCGCACACCAAAGCTGTTGGCTGCGGAATTAAAATGAAGCAGAGCTAAACGCGAACGCATTGCGGGTAGTTGTCACGCAATTATCTTTCATTGCCCGCCCCATTTCATGATGAGGGCGGGCATTTAAATGATCAAGGACAGAATGGAGCATCAGGCCGGTATGTAAATATCGAATCGCGCTCCTTTATGAAGCTCGCTAGTCGCGGTAATGATGCCGTTGTGATTTTCTACGATCTTTTTTACGATAGCCAACCCAATGCCGGTTCCGGCATATTCTTCTTTGTCGTGAAGTTTTTGAAATACTTCAAAAATGCGATCGTTGAATTTGGGTTCAAAACCAATGCCGTTATCGGTGACCGTGATGTGGCAGTATTGCTTATCCGGTGAAAGCTTTTCATTGTTCAAGTGGCTACCCGTTTCGATTTTACTCATGATGACAATGCGCGGCGGTATCTGAGGAATCGAAAACTTGAGTGCATTACCAATGAGGTTGAGCATTAGCTGCCGGAACTGAAATCGAATGACATTCACCGGGCATACTTCCGTGACTTCAATGACCGCGTGTTTTTCCTCGATGCTTTCCCTGAGTTCGGTTTTTACTTCTTCGATAATAATATTCAGATCGGTACTGACAAATATTCTCTCCGCCAGTATTGACGCGAGAAAATGCGAGCAGATCTTCGATCAGGGTTTGCATTCGCTTCGCGGATTCCTGAATGCGATGGAAATAATCTTTCCCTTTCTCGCTAAGGTTCACAATTTCATTTTCCGCGATGCGGCTTACGAAGGTTTGAATTTTCCGCAGTGGTTCCTGTAGATCGTGGCTCGACACATACGTGAATGCCAGCAGTTCTTTGTTGGCAATGCTTAATTCCTCGGCGCGTTTTTCCTTCTCGTCGTTTTGGAACTCAAGTTCTTTGTTGGCAATGATCAGCTCTGCTGCCCGCTTTTCTTTTTCATCGTTTTGGAACGCTAGTTCCTCGTTGGCGATGATCAACTCGGCGGCGCGTTTTTCTTTTTCTGCGGCCCGCTTCTCTTTTTCATTGCTTTGGAACGCAAGCTCTTCGTTTGCAACGATAAGTTCGGCTGCGCGCTTTTCTTTTTCGTCGTTTTGATACGCAAGCTCAATGTTAGCAATGTTTAATTCCGCAGCCCGCTTTTCTTTCTCGTGATTTTGGAATGCAAGCTCAATATTTGCGATATTTAGCTCGGCAGCCCGTTTTTCTTTTACCTGATTTTGAACGGCAAGCTCTTTATTAGCAACCACCAATTCCTCGGCTCGTTTTTCCTTCTGATCGTTCTGAAACGCAAGTTCTTTATTCGCTATGCTGAGTTCCGCCGCTCGTTTTTCCTTTTCCTTGTTTTGGAATGCAAGCTCTTTATTTGCGATCCTCAGTTCTTCGGCTCGTTTTTCTTTCTCCTCATTTTGGAACGCAAGTTCCTTGTTGGCAACGCCTAACTCTGCCGCGCGTTTTTCCTTTTCATCGTTTTGATAGGCAAGCTCGATGTTCGCGATGTTCAATTCCGCCGCGCGTTTTTCTTTCTCTTTGTTTTGGAAGGCAAGTTCGTCGTTTGCGACAACGAGTTCAGCCGCGCGTTTTTCCTTTACCTGGTTCTGATAGGCAAGCTCTTTGTTAGCAATGACTAATTCTTCCGCACGTTTTTCTTTTTGATCGTTTTGAAATGCAAGTTCTTTATTCGCAATGCTAAGCTCCGCTGCGCGTTTTTCTTTTTCTTTATTTTGGAACGCAAGTTCCTTGTTCGCGATACCCAACTCTGCCGCTCGTTTTACTTTTTCCTCGTCTTGATAGGCAAGTTCTTTATTCGCGATGCCTAACTCGGCGGCGCGTTTTTCTTTCTCATCGTTTTGGAACGCAAGTTCTTTATTCGCAATATTTAATTCCGCTGCACGCTTTGCTTTTTCTTTGTTCTGAAAAGCAAGTTCCTTATTCGCGATGATGAGTTCCGCTGCCCGTTTCTCTTTCTCATCGTTTTGGAATGCAAGCTCTTTATTGGCGATGATCAGTTTGTCCGATTTCTTGCTTTTTACCCCATTTTTTTTGCTCGTGGCAACGATAGCTGCGGCAACTACTGCTTCGGCAACAACTGATTTGGCAACAGCGGCTTTGGCAACGACGGCCGTGGCTATCGCGGCTTTGGCTACCGCCGCAGTGGCAACGGCGGCAGAGGGAAGTCGGTGCGCGGATCTCGTTAGTTTTGCGGTTTTCATAATGGTATATTCTCCAGATCGCCTTTAATAACAAAATTTTCTTTTGTCGGCTGGGTCAAATTGTCTTCCGTTGCAAGCAGGAGCGCTTGGTAAATTACTTTTTTAAGCTGTGAGAATTCCGCAGGCTTGCGAATATAGTAATTCGCACCTTTTTTATACAGCAGGTTCACCACATCCTGTTCGAACGACGTGGAGAAAACGATGATCGGAAGAAGCTTTAATTTTTCATCGAGCTTTAATTCCGCTAAGACCTCGAACCCGTTTTTGCGCGGCATGTTAAGATCGAGGAAAAGCACATGCGGAGGGGGCGGCTCGAGTTTGTCTTCTTCGAGGAGTCGCATGAGCTGCTCCCCATCATGCACGGTGGTAAGTTTTGCCGTGATCGGCAGCTCGTCTAATGCATCTTTGAAAAAGAGGCAGTCGTCTTTGTCGTCATCGGCCAGAAGGAGGATCACTGGATTTGGCATCATTTATAGAATTTGAAAAATCGTTTATGAATGTGAAATCGTAATTAGCGATTGTTGTAAGGTTCCAATAACAGAGCAAGTGCCGGATTTTTCAGTAGTTCCGGCTGTGCGTCCAGCCACGCTTGCGGTATTGGTGCTAGCCCATCGGCAACTTCTTGTTCTAACTTGCTTCCCGAGGAATTCCTCATGTATCGCGCGAATAACGTTCGATATTTATCTTTAATATCCTCCTCGTTGCGTAGGCGGATTTGTTCTTCATCCCGTTGTAGCTGCCGTTGTTCTCGTTCTTCGCTTCGTTGCTCCTGAGTACGCAAACGCTTATCGAGAGCGGCCCATCGTTTTTCTTCTTTATCTTCTTTGATATGCCGGGATTCTAAGTCATCAGAGACCAATCCTTTTCGCATCACTTCGCCTTCTTCTTTCGTCTCTTTTACTTGTTGGGCCACAAGGAGTCTTTCTTCGGAAGCAAATTCTACTGTTTCTTTTTGAAGCCGGAGCGATTCATTTAATAATTCCCACCGTTCGTCTTCTTTTCGATCTTTCACTTCCCGCGCTTTTAAGTCGTCCAATGCTAATCCGATGCGCAGAACTTCACGCTCGTCTTTGACCTCCTTCATTTGTTGTGCGATCAGGATTCGCTCTTCTGACGCCAATACTCCTGTTTCCTTTTGCATTCGGAGCGATTCGTTAAGGGAATCCCAGCGTTTATCTTCTTTCAGATCCTTGACATGCCGAGCTTCCAGATCATCCGAAGCCAACCCCTTCCGCATGACTTCACCTTCCTCTTTAAGATCTTTGACCTGCTGCGCGACGAGCAGGCGTTCTTCCGAAGCTAATTCCACCGTTTCATTTTGAAGGCGAAGGGACTCATTTAACAGTTCCCAACGCTTATCTTCTTCTTTATCTTTCATTCCGCGCGCCTTTAAATCACCTGATGCGATCCTTTGAATCCGCTCAACTTCCTCTTGTTCTTTTTGCTCCTTCGCTTTCTGAGCTTTCAGATGCCCATACGCGACTTCTTGTTGGTGTACCGCTTCCACTTCTTCACGCCTTCGTATTCTGGGAGCGCGGGCGAGCGTGATAAGATAAAGGGCCAGCGTCGGAGCAACCACTACGATGGCTGCAGTCAGCAGCCCTCGCATCAGGATCGAATCGATCCCGGTATTATTCAGCAGGTAATTATAAATGAAGAGCGATGACGTTAAGGTAATACCGATACCTTTTACTAAAAAGGCTGTCGGAAAAAACTTGTGCGCGATCGTGAACAAACTATGGCGTTTGCCCGGTGTGAGCGTGGGGAGTGGCCTTTCCTGCCATTTAAGTGACATGATTTTTTGCTATTATTGTTCGGGATGCGGAGCAAATAATTTTGGATCAATTCCAATTTGTCGTTCCCAGTCGGCAGTATCCCAATATGTCCGTTGCTCCACGATTAATCCCTGAGCATTTACGCGAAAGAACGACGCGACCGGTAGCTTATACGATCGATTCGTGGGTGCTATCACACCTGAAGGTAATTCCATCGGGCCAGTAAACGTGGCGGTTTCGATTACTTGACATGCCACACTATCGCCATCGGCTATGATGCCGATAAGCTCTTCCCTTAAATCAGGAAGAGCTTTATCGAACATAGCAAATCCTTTCGCGATCATGTCTTTGCTGGCAGCGCGACCCTGGCTGAGCGAACTTCGTGAAATAAAATCGGTTGCGAGCAATGCAAGCAGGTTGTCTGAGTTGTGCTCGGACCACGCTCGCCAATAGTTAGTTACCGTTTCCTTCGGAGTCATGCTTTCACCGGTTTAAACTGTTTCATTAAGCTGGCCATGTCAAGATACTCACGCAGGTGAGCGATTTTTCCTTCCGCATCGATCTGATACACAAAGCAAACTGCTACTTCATATTTCTGCCCCACAAGCGTGCTGGGGTCATCGGGAAACTCCCAACCCGTCGTCGCGGCAAACACCGTGGCCTCCTTGGTAATGATCCCCTTATTGATGTACTCGAAAACGCCCCATTCAGAGGTCGCGTGATCAAATAAAATGTCGGGCGACTTGTCAGAAGCAAGCTTGCCTTGTGAGCATAGTTCAACAACCGCTTTCTTGCCCTTGTATATCTTGTTCATATCCGGCATTAATACCCACTCGCAATTCTCGGCGATGGTACCAGCCATGGTTTCGAAATCATTATTGAAGCCGGATTCAAATAGTGTGCGAAATATTGTCATGGGTTTTGGGGACTCTGAAGTTCCTGGTGTCATTTTATTCTATTATTAGCGATTAATTAGGTAGGATTAGGAATAAAGATGATGCTGTGTACCAGCTTCCGTAAGAGTTTGCAAATCGAAGTACTCTCTTATTTTAGTAAGTTTTCCCTCTTTCATTTCGCACATTAAGATTATGGGCAATTCAAACTTTGTTCCAATTACCGGTTTATGGCTTGATGCTGGCCACTTATCGGTTACCACTCCTTTATGCACATATTCCCAAATAAGTTTAGTTCCGTCAGCGTTAGTAAATACATTAAAGGGGAGAAGGCCTTCTCCGGAATTATGAACTCTTGCTGCAACTGAACGGGTCGCCAATTGCCTTATCTCGTCAAGCCCACTGAATTTTTCGCCGGTGGCCATTATCACCCATTCGCCTTCAGGAGCCCAAAGCTTCATTACGCCTTCAATGTCCTCGTGAGTCATGGCTTGTGTAAACGCCTGAACGAAATCGGCCGTAGTTATTGATTTTGTCGTCATTATTTTTCAGAATTAAGTGTAAAAGTAATTGCAAAAGCCCCGCCATAGGGCGGAGCTTATTGCAATGCGATTTTCACCCCCTCGGAATAATCCGAGAAGGAGAAATTGGAAATGGTCAAATATGAATTCATCGCATTTCCAATTTCCTCGATACGTTAGTGATTAAAAATAGTAGTCTGCTACGCTGATTCAGCGAGCTGTGACATCTTTATTTTCTTTCACGACCTCTTTGTTTTGTGTCCCAACTGGTTGATCGCCACCGACGCTTTTGGGCGCCGAATTGCTGCTTCCCGTGGAGCTGGTTTGTCCGGTCGGCTTGCTGCCCGACCCCAAATTGCTATTCGATCCCGAATTACGATTCGAATCCGAAATAGCATTCGAGTTCGAATTGCTTTGTGATGCAGAGCCATTCGAACTCGTGCTGGACGAGGAATCGCTTGGATTTGACGATGCGGTTGCTATAGGAGCCGATGTTGAATTATTCATTGTATATTTTTTTGATTAAGAGCGTACACATTATTGTGTGCGCTAAAATTGTGTGTTACCCGATGCTGAGTAAGTATCCCAGCATTATCAATAATCCGAGTGCAATCAAAGCCGATTGCTGCTGGGATGATAAGAAGGGTGTTCTGATAATCATACTCGTGCAGGTTTACGATATCTACGATTTAAAGCACTCTCCTGCCTTCGATGATGCGAAGAATTAAAACCACCACGGCAATGACGAGTAAAATGTGGATCAGCCCGCCCATTGTGTATGCGGTGATCATGCCGAGCAGCCAGAGTACGAGCGCAATGACGAAAATTGTTATGAGCATAAAAAGTATTTTAAAAAATTAGTAATGTTTCAGATAATAAAAGTCTAACGGTTACTTACCGAACGACACTCATGCGGCCATTCAGCCGGATCGATCCCGCAACCAGCGTGTAGGTATAAACGCCATCGGCAAGCTGCGATGTATTGAATGGAATATTGTGCTCACCGGCATCGAATGCTTGCGATGTTTCGCTGATCTGACGCCCGAGATTGTCACTCACAATAAGTGTCACCTCGCTTTGAACTGGAAGCTCGAAGTTGATGGTCGTTTGCTCGCTGGCGGGGTTCGGATAATTCGAAACGGAATATCCGCTCGTTGCTGCGTCAGGCGCAACGGATGCGAGCGATCCGATGGAGAATGCCGCTGCAAGGCGCTTCATACTATCGGAACTTATAACCCGGATGAACACCGGATTGTAGTAACCGGAAGCCGTGGTCTGCCACGTCGTCGAGTTAGGCGATTCAGGGCCGCCATCGCCGGTGACGGGAACCGTCGCAATGAGGTTCCAAGTGGCTAAATAATCCAGCGAATACTCGACGTCCACAGAAGTACCAATATCGGGAGTGAAGGTCCAGGTGATTTCAAGCGTCTGATTATTACCGATGTTTCGGTTAGCATCCAAGCCGCTCAAGATGACGGAGTTAATCGATCCCACATTTGGAGCCACAGTGATCGTAAAGAGTCCGCTAATGCCGGTGACGCCGTTGCTGTCCTGAATGCGAATGAGCGCCTGCGTTGTGGCCGTGTTTGGAACCTCGTCCCAAGAATAGGATTCCGCGTCCGAATTCATCACACCGATGAGGGTCCAGGTCTCGCCGCCATCGAGGGAATATTCGAGCGTCTTCTCCTCTGTGACATTACCCGTTGCGGTAAAGGTGATCTGATAATTCACGGTACCCCCACTAATCACTGCACCGGCTGCAGGATCAATGACAACGATACTACCCACATTGGGCTTGATCGAAAATATGCCGCTTTCTCCGGTAATACCATCCGCATCGGTGATACGGATGATCGCATCGGTTGACGTACTATCCGGGACATTCCAGCTATAGGTGAATGCGCCATTCGAAACCGTGCCGATCGTACTCCATGTCCCGCCGCCATCGAGCGATAACTGAAGGGTCTCGGGTGCAATAAGTCCGGTACCGGTCCAGGTGATCTGGTAGTTTTGCGAGCCGCTGGCAATCACAACTCCACGCGCAGGATTCACGACGACGATGACTTTGTTAGATTGAATCGAAAAGATGCCGCTTTGACCCGTCAGCCCATTCGTGTCCGTAATCCGAATAATCGCCTCGGTAGAAGTAGTATCCGGTACATCCCAGTAATAACTAAGAACGTTGGCGGTAATTGTGCCGATCGTGGTCCATGTCAGGCCTCCATCGAGCGATAAGGATAGAGTCTTTTGCGCGGTAATACTCGTGCCCGTCCAAGTGACCTGGAAGTCTTGTGTTCCCTCGGCAATTTTTTCGCCAAGTGTGGGGCTGGTAACGACGATCTTGTTTGAGCCGATCGTAAAAATGCCGCTCTTTCCGGTCACGCCGTTCGAATCGGTGATACGAATCATCGCTTTTGTCGAAGTGGTATCGGGAACACTCCAGATATACGTAAAGCCATTCGTGGTATCTTTGCCAATCGTGATCCACGTCAGACCGCTATCGAGCGAATACGCAAAGGTCTTTGTCGCAGTAAGTCCGGTTCCCGACCAGGTAATCGTATCGTGCAGCGTACCTTCCGTGATCAAGACGCCTGCGGCAGGGTTAACGACGATAAGCTTGTTTGAGATGATCTTAAAGACTCCGCTCACGCCTCTTAAATTGTTCGAATCGGTAACGCGAACTTCGGCTTTCGTCGAGGTGGTATCCGGAACATTCCAGAGATAGACAAAGGAATCGTTGGAAATGGTAGAGATCGTGGTCCACGTCAGTCCACTGTCGAGCGAATATTGTATCGTCTTTCCTAAGGCAATCCCCGTACCCGTCCATTTGATCGTATCGCGTAGCGTCCCGCTTAGGATGGAGTCTCCCGAGAAAGGAATGATAACGGTAAGACTGTCCTCGTTCGCCCCACCCGTGTCATTGGAGATTGACATGTGGTTGTCCGCCAGGTTAATAGCACCGGCCGTGGTGAGCGCCCTGCCAGTAAGTGTGGATTGACCAAGGAAGATAATTGCGCCGCCCGCGACGATCGTCCCGATGAAGGTCGCGCTATCGTGTATTGTTACCGCACCCCCGACGAACCAATAGATATTGCCCGGGCGCGCGTTGTTCTCCAGCAACATATGCGTTCCCGAGGCCACGGTGAGCGAACCGGTGCCGTTCCCGCTGCCGATGTTGACGATAAAGATCGCCGCTGAATCGCCCTGAGCATTGAAAGTGATGTTCCCGCCTGTCGTCGAAGCGGCTCCCGTGGAATAATCGCCAGGAACGAGCGTGACGTTCGTAATTGTGGTACCGAGCACCGTGCCGCAGGTCAGGCAGTTGGCAGTATAAGCGGTCAACAGATTGCTCGCCGCAATGGCCGTTGCGCTGTTGGCCTCATTGATGAAGGTAGCGGTGCTCGGAGGGAACCCTTCGAGAGAACCCGTATTATAGCCGGCACCGCCGCCGAGAACGGCTGTGTCACCGGTAGTGACGGTGATCGATCCCGCGCTGGTGAATACAGCGTAGGTGGCAGCGGTGCCGAGATCCGGCCGCGTTTGCGCAAACGATGCCGTGGAAATGCCAAGTAGAATGGCAAGACATGCGATAACGTACGCTGCCCTGGTTCCGAATGTTGTCGTTAGATTTTTCATAATTGTTTACTTGTTAAAATATAGGTGAACGTGCCTGCAGAAGAGGTCGCCATGATACCATACTTCTTAACATGCGCGCAGGACGAACAACGTGGCTAAAACGACTAAAACGATTATAACTATATACATACTATTTATCTTTTTTAACGTATTGAAATGATTCCATGATATTTATTTCCGAAGCGTCTCGTGGCTGCTCTTGCTTTTGCGAAGCCGGAGCAGTGCGTTATGGATAGAACCGGATTCCCGCTGCCACATCCAGACCTACTCCGCCAGTGGGTGAGAATCCGACGATGGGCCCCAGCTCGAAAAACATTTCAAGCGGAGTTCGCTCTGGAATGATGTTCAAGCCGAACATCAAACGTGCTGCGATGCCCGTTCCATTGTCGCCATTGTAAAATTCCCGGCCACCGTAAATCCCGTTCCCATCCCCGAAGGCAAGGCAAAGCCCCGGCCCGGCGATGAGTTTGACGGCGCGGCTGCCGAAGGCATCGAAATGCCAGAGGTAATCGCCATCGATGCGAGTCGGACCGAAGTCCGACTCGCCGATGTCGAATGTGAACGCATTGACGGGGTTCGTCCATATTTTCATTGTCGCTCCTAATGGATCGAACACGACCAGGCCAAACGCATCGCCGACGATGCTCCGAAGCTTCTTCCGTCAGGACCCTGCGCGCGGCATACATCACCTGCGATGCAGTTCGAGCCGATGGTCAGGGCCACTAACAGAGCAGCTAATAGCTTTGCTTTCATTAAGGGGAATGTTTTCATTGTATTCATGTCTTAAGAATCAGAGTGTGGAATATTATTGGCAAGCCTGCACGACTCTCACGGCGATGCGGCGATTTTGCGCGCGCTCGGCTTCGAGTTCAGAGGCAGACACATCCGATCGCTCGCGGACGGCCGGGCGTGTGTCGCCGTAGCCGATCGTACCCGCGATCTTGTCCGGAACTCACACCTTGATTGATCAGCCATTCCTTGATGCGGGCAGCGCGCCGTTCCGAGAGATCCTGATTATGCTGTGACTCGCCTTCTTCGCTTGCATATCCCTGAATCTCGACTTTGAGACTCGGGCATTGCTCGACCAACGACTTGATGTGGTAGAGATTGCCCATGTTATTAGGCTCCGTATTGTTGAACTGATCGGTATTCACAGATAAATAACGTTCCGGGAAAATTGAATATCGTGTTGATCTTAGGATTCAGCGAGATAAACGGTGTCCGTCGGGTTTTGGATGTACATCGTATCGGTATGATAGATGTTATTATCCGTCCGGTAATTGTTGGTGTTATAGTTATTCGTTGTATTACCCACCGACGCGTCTGGGCGCAGCCGGTACGTCGGGTGAGAAGATGTAATACGCTGAATCCGAGACCCATGGTGACGTATGCATCCTGACGGTAATCAGTTCGGGTTCGAATAATCGTCGATCCAATCGGTTCCCGTCAAATGTAGAAGCCCCATGCCGATAAATGTGATCTTGGGAGATAAAAACATTTCGAATCCTACCCCCATGACGCCGCCAATGACATTTTTGCTATAGAGACATTTGCATTGTTGTTCAACGGGGAAGGGCTTGCATCGTCCGGTTGGAAGTTCAGCACTTCTAATCCACCGATAAAATACGGCACGAACGATTGCGATGGAAATACATTGGCTGAGAGCATGAGATCCCATCCACCGACGCGAGTCTCGTTATCCGTTCCCAGGGTGCCGGTAGTCCCGCCGTTCGTATTGACGGGGCTGAAGGGTGGAAGCTCGTTGGCAATGCTCGAAGTTGTAGCCTTATACTTTAGCTCGCCGCCATTATAGGCTGCGTGCAGGGAAAGCCAGTCCATGATATTCCAGCGGATAAAGGCCATGCCCTGGAACGCGAACTGATCGTCCGTGTAATTCCCGTAGTATTTATTGCCGCCGGCGTCGAAGCCGAACGAAATTTGGCCCGCGACATCCTGGGCTTGAAGTTTCGAGCTGGAAAGCCCGAGCACACCGATTACGAGCAGCGCTAGGCCGCGATTCTTTAGATTTAGTTTTTTCACGATTATTTTTATTTAAGATGAATGGAATGAGCAGCGCATATCACTATGCGTGTGAAGAACCATTCCCAAGGGAACGGCTGCTTGCTAATAAAACTTAGTAGAAGTAGAAGAGACGAGAGTTCGGATGATGAGCATCGTGGGCGCATCATGGGTGATGCGGATGCGGCTCATCCGGTTAATTCCGGTCGGATCGGCTCGAACAGGGTCTTGTGAGTATGGAGCAACTTTGAAAGTTGTGTTCCTAATGCTCTGGTACAAAGTTACGGAAGTCTGCTTTGGAATGTGTTACAAAATTTTAGAATTAAGTTACATAATTCACACATTCCGGTCGCCGGTTCGGCTTATGGATTCTCTCAAACCTCATAAGCCGACGCCTGGCGGCCATTTGGCTATATTCTTAGTGAATATGGATCCCCACGCCGACATGCGCACGATGGTGACGACGGCGACGGCGATGATGGCGGTAATAAGCAGGATGAACCCCGATGCCTACGCCGACCCTGACTTGGGCTGGAGCTGCCTTCGCAACGCCCGGCGCGGCTAATTGTCCCATTCCCAGCATGAAAGCGCAGAAAAGGGAAAGTGTGATCGTTTTTAGATGTTTCATTGTGTTGATATGATTTTGATTGTATTAGCTAATAGTGTTTTCTAATATGGAGAATAACTTCGATCGCCTATCACCGGCGATGCCCATTGCTCTCATAACTCTCTGATACAAAATTACGGAATTCTCCTTCCGAACGTGTTACAAAATTTTAGAAATAAGTTACATAATTCACACATTGCCCTCCCAATATCATGTACTGTAAGAAACAGCGGATATCGGAGTAATAGAGTGGAATCCGCTACCTTCTTCCGCCCCCGCCTCTTGAACCACCACCGCTCGGCGCGCTTCCGCCTCTCGGAGCACCGCCACCTCTGGATGCCCCAGCAGGCCTCGTGTATCCTCGGCCATAATTCAAATGCCTGCTTGCCGCTGGCATCGAAGGAGAAATAGACTTCATCGGCACTTCGTGAACTACGCGATGATAGCTCGCCGAACCGTGAGCTGCACCAGGCACCTGAGTCGGGCGCTGCATGAACGATACGCGATTGGTGTTTTCGTTAAATGCACGAGGCACCAATTCGTGGCCCGGCGCGGTGTTGGTCACGATCCTGTTGCGGACCACAATGTCTCTATAATTATCGTATCCATGCGCAGGATAATTTTCTCGATAATAGCCCTCGTTCATCCATGGGCGAGAAATATTGCGGTCGATGAGTACCATAAACGCGCCGTTCAGGTCGATACCGGCATATTGTGGGGGTAAACCCTCGCTATAGACCCATGCACCATCGGGGCCAGCATACCAGAACTGACCATCCCAAACATCATAATACATGTCGTAATCGGGAAGGTAGTAATAGCGCACGGAGCTGACATTGTCATACGGCGGCGCCCACGGCGGCGGGACGTACGTCTGAACATCGATCGATGCGCCAACACTTATTTGTGCTGTGCTCGTGCTTGAAAATAAAAGAAGCGTGGAGCACACCGTGACGAGGCTCGAATACGACTCTTAACGTTTGAGAGAAATTGAAATGTTTTTTCATATATAATTTAAGAAAGCTCGGATTAAAGTATCTTAGCATGTTGGTCGCCGCGCTTGGCATGCTACTGTCGGGGGGGCGCCAGTAGCCACGCGTGAAGAAAGGGACTTAATCGGAGATTCCCCGAGTAAAGGTAAATAAGATGTTTTTTTTAGAAAAAAATCTCTGGTATAGTGTCATTAAACGAATTCCCATCGGGATTCAGGTTGCAATCATCGAGCGGTGTTGCACAATGCGCTGCATCCTTCACACCAATGGGAATAGCTTGTGACTCTGAATTGCTTTTCAGCACTTCGAGACTTTTCGATTGAGAGCGCCGATGCTAAGCATCATGAAAACCAATAAGCTGCATGAGGCTGCGATTTCTTGAAGTACTATTTTTCACGCATCGTCTCCTAATGATTACTCCAGAGAGAAATCAGTCGCAGCGTTGATCCTTGATTTTAGCTCGCTTTTCAGCATTTCGATCTTTTCAGTGAAGGCATCGCTCAACTGGCCGATGCGCTCTTCGATGGTTTCTGCTACGTCATCGACGACGCCCTCGCCTTTACGGCGAATGGCTCTTCGCAGAACTGTCCCCTTATGGGGTGAATAAAGCATACCGATGGCAACGCCGATAGCTGCGCCGGCTAAAAGTCCAAATAAGAGATTTTCTTTGTTTTTCATTGTATTCGAGTTATAATTACAATCCATAGTATTTTTTGTTTTAGAGCGCCCTTCGACCGCTAATGATCCTGATCAGAACCGCGATGATCGCGATGACAAGAAGGATGTGAATCAGCGCGCCTGCGCCATACACGAGGAACCCGAGAGCCCACGCGATCACGAGGATGACCGCAATAACGTATAATAAACTTCCCATAATGTTTTTAGTGTAAGTTAAGTAATGAAATAATGAAGTAATAAAGTAATGAAGTAATGAGCAAAATATGTGCCAGCTACCTACTCATAGCCGCTTTTGATGACGGTCAGGATCATTTTGAACCGCTCGTTCGCGCGAAAGATATTCGGCAAATGTGCGGGCAGAACGATACCCTCGCCCGTTTCAAGCAAATTCGATACACCGTCAATGACGATCTCTGCTTTGCCATCGATGATCTGCGCGAAGGTATCGAACGGCGAGGTTTTCTCCGTCAGACCTTCACCTGTGTCCAGCGACATGACGCTGATATTACCCGTCGATTTTTTGATAATTGTTTTGCTAAGCACGGCATTTGGTACGTATTCGATGATTTCCACAATAATTACGGCTTTTGATTTTTCTAATTCGTAGGTATCTGTTTTTTTCATAATATTCGATGACCGCGTTATTTAACTAATAACAGGTTGTAGGTCAAAACCAGGAGATCTCCAACTTTCATGGTTCCAAGCAAATAGGTTGGCCGCTCAATGTTATAATCCGACATATAGACCGGCAGCTCTCCGCTGCACAAAATTGTTCCATCCTCATTTATTCGCGCAGACGTTTTCAGCGTGGTGGGCTGGGTTACGCCGGCCATTGTGAGATTACCATGCAGTAAGATCAGATAATGCTCAAATCCGCTTTTTATGAACCTGGCGGAAGTAAGCTCAAAAACGATGTCTTTATACTGATCGTCTTTCAGCGCCTTGTATGCATTTTTTTCCATTCCGGCGCTCTCGCTTTTTAGGCTATGCACCGGTAACCTCAGAGAGAATGCCGTGATGGAACTGAGCTGATTGTCTGCTGCAAAAGTAAATATAGCATTGGCGGTGAACGAATGGGCGGTCATACCCCAATCGTGCAGAGCCGAGGTTCCTTTGAGATGGATAACGGAATTGCTATCGAGGGTATAGCTCGTTTGAGCCACAGATACCTGCGAGAAAGCAAAGCACGTCGCTACAATGCCCAGAAAGGTTAAATACGATCTCGTAATAGTCCCCGTTTTCATAAGGAGACAAAAATACGAAAGTCAGCTTTCGAATGTGTTACAAAATTTTAGAAAAAAGTTACATAATTCACACATTCTCGAATTACGATCATTTTTCTGGTGCCTCCGGATTCTTGCCGAACACGATTACCGTCGTCCCCATGGGTGTTGTGCGGTACAATTCAGCAATGGCAGACATCGGGAGCCGAATGCAGCCATGGCTCCCGGGTATGGATGGAACGCTCCGTTCGCCATGGACGGCAAAACCACCCATGATGAACATTGGATCGAACATGATCCCGAGCGGACTTTTTATCCATCCGGTGTCTTCGCGGAAGATCTTGAATGTTCCACGCGGCGTCCTGGCATATTCGTAACCTTTGCCGGGATAATGAAAGCGCTTCCCTGAACCTGTTGAAACCGGCAGAATATGAACGACCCGGTCGTTCGAATCCACAACGAAGAGCACTTGATTGTCAAGATCGACTTCAAGATGATACGCATGAATGGAATCGCTTGGAACGGGAATCGTCGCGTGCATGATCCCATCAACGGTTGAATCCGTCAGGGTTCCTGTTCGTGATAGCCCCTTCAGTTTTTGAAATGCAATGATCGCCTGACGGTTGGCATCCTCCTTCAGCGAATAGGTCTTGCCGGTCCAGAAGTGAAGTTCATACAGTTGAGCGATAGCGTAAACGGTTCGTTCATTTCGCAGAATAGCCGCAGACCATTTGCGCATCGCCGACGATGTGTCCTGCGCTGGCGAAGTGAGCTTCGTTGGTGATCCCTGTTGAGCTATCGCGGGACCACTTAAGAGAACAAATGAGAGTAAAAGGGCATATCCTTTATTTATCAGCATCAATTATTAATTATATTCGAAGTGAATACGCATGTTACGGCGAGACATTTTCTGGAACAGGCTGGCCCCGCTGACCACGGGTGCCCACCGATAAGTCCTCACTCGCAATGTAGATTACCATCGCTGTAATCATAAGGATTAAGAATACCCAAAAGCGCCAATCATGATGTATTGTTTTCCAACGAGGCCGATGCGCTTCGATCGTGCTGTCGCTGCTCGGCCTTCCGTGTTCGTTGTGATGATGTTTTGAATTTTCCATTGGTTGCGCTTCTTATAGAGTTAGAGTTTATTTCACGAGTGTCAAACGATACGTCATGGTCATAGCATCGCCAACCTGCATCGATCCAAGCATGAACGAGGGGCGCGCGATACCAAAATTCGAAAGCAATATCGGTACCGTACCGCTGCATGATATAGAGCCATTCGAATTTACCGTTGCCGAAGTGTTCAACGTGACCGCTTTCGTGACGCCCGCAATGGTAAGATTGCCCATCGAAGTTATTTTATACTTGCTCCCGCCCAATGATGTGACCTTAGCGGATGTGAGCTTGAATGTAATATTCGGGTTCTTATCTGCTTTGAGCGATTCATAAGCGTTGGAGTTCATTCCGTCACTTTCGCTCTTGAGGTTATGAACCGGCAACGTGAGCGAAAGCGCGCTTATCGCGCTAAGCTTATTGCTCGATGAAAGGCTCATGGTAGCATTGGCTGTGAACGAGGTAGCCGTCATACTCCAATTATGCAAGGTCGAGGTCCCTGCAAGGGTTATCACTGGCTTGGGACCTATTTTGTAGGCTGTTTGTGCATGCGATACGTGCGAGAATGCAAGACAAAGTATAAGAGTGCCGAGGCCGATCACGTTATGTTTCAATGTTCGCTTTTTCATGATTTGTTAATAGTAGTAATATTAAGGTAGATTCTTGACGCGCGATAAAATGCGAGCTACCGTGCGGTGTACCCGCCATCGATCACTAACTCCGAACCGGTTACGAACTTCGATTCGTCGGATGCAAGGTAAAGGATCCCAAAGGCAATATCCTCCGGTTCGCCCAAATGGCCGAGCGGATGCAATGCCACCAATGCCGCGCGGACTTCTTCCGCCTTACCGTCCGTCTTAGCAAAATTCTCAACCATTGGCGTCCAAATAAATCCCGGATGAACCGAGTTCACGCGAATTTTCTTCTTTGCGTAGGTAAGCGCATCGTTCTTCGTCATGATCATGACCGCTCCCTTCGATGCGTGATACGGAGGGACATCTGCAGCACCCACGAGGCCATAGATCGAGGAAAGATTGATAATGCTTCCACTACCCGCCTTCAACATATACGGAATGGTGTGCTTCGTGCAAAAGAATACACCTTTTACGTTCACATTCATGACTTTATCCCATTCTTGCTCCGTAAGCTCGTGGGTTGGCTTGTCCACTCCGATGATCCCAGCATTATTTACGAGCACATCGATTCGACTCCACTTTGCCGCAACTTCACCGATTACTTTTGCAACTTCGCTCTCATTTGTGACGTCCAAATGCCAGAAGTTCGCTTCCCCGCCAGCATTACGGATTGCTTTAACGGTTCCATTTTCCTGATTATCTGAGACATCCGTGACAGCTACTATTGCGCCTTCTTGCGCCAATAAAATGGCCGTTGCACGGCCAATGCCGAGTGCCCCGCCTGTTACGATCGCTACTTTGTTTTTTACTCTGTTCATACTATTTATTATTTTCTTTAGATTAATTGTAATTTTAGATTATTAGCTCACCGCGATTTTTACATTTTTCATTTCACCAATTTGTTCGCCGACGTGTGGTTTTCCGGTCACTATATTCGCCTTGCTCTAAAAATGTTTTTCGCATGGCAAGCCTTGTCTTCACCTGATGCTCAAGCAAGGAATGAGTATCCTCATTCGAGGTCGAGTTATCGTCCACATCGGGCGGCGTATTCCCATCCGGTGCCGACTTTTGGTTTTCTTCTTCTTTTGATTGTTCGTTGTTCATAGCATTGAGATTGAAGAGCACACAGGATCGTATGTTCTAAATGTCGTAAGATAGCGCGCTGGCGGGTTATATAAACCTGTTGAAACCAGCACGTTCGTTACAAAAACAAAAATACGGCAATGACCTTCAAAACGAGTTACAAAATTTTGGAAAAAAGTTACAAAATTCACACATTATTGAGTCCGAGCAGCCTTTTATGTTTGATATTCTTGAAAGGCGTGGCCTGTACGATATTACCGTGAGCAAGTATCGCGATTATTGAGCATCAACGTAGGCTGTGGTCGTTCCTGCCATTTTTAGCAATATGATCTTTTCGTATAAATTTCGTTGGGTAATTTGCAAAAGCCCCACCATAGGGCGGGGCTTTTTGCAGTTTTATCGTTAGTGTCATCCTTGGAATAATCCGAGGCTGACAAAAGGAACGCTCATCTCCCACGAAGCTCCGTTCCTTTTGATAAAAAATAATCGTCCACCGCGTTAATTTAGCGAGCTGTGACAGCCTTATTTTCTTTCACAACTTCTTTGCTTTTTGTCCCAACCGGTTGATCCCCACCGACGCTTTGTGGCGTGGAATGGCTGCTTCCCGAGGAGCTGGGTTGCCCAACCGGCTTGCTGCTCGACGACGAATTGCTATTCGATCCCGAGTTGCGATTCGAATCCGAATTATTATTCAAGTTCGAATTGCTTTGCGGCCCGGAGCTATTGCGGCCGTTGCTGGAGGAAGAATCGCTTGGTTTCGATGACGAGCCGGTGATAGGAGTTGATGTTGATTTATTCATTGTATGTTTTTCTGTTTTAAGGGCGCACACATTATTGTGTACGCTAAAAATTTTGTATTGCCTGATACCGAGTAAGAAACCCAGCAATGTCCGCAAAGCGAGTGTACTAAAGCCGATTAACTTTCGGATAATAATATGGGCATTTCATGTTCATTTATTTCGTAACTTTTTAACGAGATTAGCCTAAATTTCTCCGGAGCTTCGACACGGTGTCTCATGCGCTTCCATAAGCCCGGTGAAAAAATCAGAGGTTCCGACATCGTGCCCATGTTAATAATTAGAATGGTTTCGAGCATAGAAACTCTTTTTGAGAAAACGATAGTGTCTTACAGAATCCATGTTAGGATAATCATCGGCAAACTTTGCCGATGGTTAATACCCAATGAATTACGTATCGTATGAATTTCATTTGATCCTTTCAACCGGTTAGCCCAGTCGATTCGGCTCAAGCAGAGTCTTTTCAGTAGCAAGAACTTTCATTAGTCGTTCTCACATTCGCTCATACAAAGTTACGGCCGTCTTCTTCGAACCATGTTACAAAATTGGGGAAAAAAGTTACAAAATTCACACATTCGCTCGAAAGATTGAAGTGCAATGTGTAAGTATTTCATCTTCACTTACCGGTCGCTCGCCGTCGAGTAACTTTCCGATCTCTATATTCTTCAAACTTCGAGGAAATGTTTCGCCGGAAATATCTCATCATATCCTTGTGTGATGGAGGGTGCTCTTGATCCGATGAGGAACCCGCCTCCGGTTGGGACGTTGGTTGTTCATCTGGCGCCGTAGTTTGGTTTTCTGCTGAATTCGTCGTTTCTTCGTTCATTTTATTGAGATTGATTGGAGAACATTCGTACCGGGCTGTTGTCCCTTACATATTTGGACGCTTTCGACCATCTTTATATGCGTCAATAAACTTCGAGGGAGTGCTACCCCGGGCATATCTTTGCAGATTCTTGTATGAAGGAGGATCATCCTGATTCGATGTGAGATTACTTGCTCGTTCGAACGTTTCCTTTTGCTCCGGGAATGTTGGTTGGTCTGCTCTAGGATTAGTCAATTTGCGGTGCATGATGTTGATGTTGTTGGAAGAACACGCAGTATCGCATGTTCAAAAAGGTGTAAAATCTCGCTCGGTGGTTTGGATAAACCTGTTTGAAAACAAGCGCGATAATTACGAAAGCAAAATTACGGCGGAACTCTCAAAATAGCGTTACAAAATTTTAGAAAAAAATTACAAAATTCACACATTCCTTGAACAGTGGAGAAATACATGCCTTTCATTAAGCGCTCGGCTTGTTGCGGCTAAAAGAATATGCCTTTGGCAGAATCATCATCTCGATACCAGCATCCTGTTCTTGCAATCTTTGATAAGAGTAGTTCGTGTCTCCGCTCCGTTATCACGAATAACATAACTAAATGATTCCAGATGGCCGGGGTCTTGAATTCGGATGTAATATGTTTGGCTGCACTAATGAGGTCACTGGCTATTTTAACAATAGTAAAATCAGTCAGTTTAGCATCCTCGAACTCGGTGGTCACTAAAAGCCTGATCTCTTCTGGCTGAAATGGTGAATGTCGAAATGCCTTCCGAAGCGTATGCTCGGTTTGGAAGCACAAATAATTCTCGACTTCCACCTTTTTCTCTGCATTCTCCGCAGTTTCGAATATCCTCAGCGGGGAAAGTTGTATGTCACGAAAAACGATTTCAGCCATGTCGGAATATCTATGGGGCGCCAACGTTTGTTTTTCCGCAGAATTTGTTGTTTCGTTGTTCATCGCATGGCGTTCGCAAAGAAAAATTTGAAATATGGTGTGTTGTAAACGATTGTAAAATTTCAAGCTTTGAAGTGAATGCTGTAATCATGGCCTGATAAAGCCGGTTCGATTATTACACAAACAAAAATACGGCAGCGACCTTCAAAACGAGTTACACAATTTTAGAAATAAGTTACAAAATTCACACATTCTCGAGACCGAGCAGCCTTTTACGTTTGATAGCCTTGAAAAAGGTGGGAGTGAGTCCGGTGATCTTCTTAAATTGATTGGAAAGCGCTGCTACACTGCTGTAATGGAGCCTATACGATATTTCCGTCAGCGAAAGTTCGTCATAGACGAGCAACTCCTTGGCACGTTCGATCTTGTGCTTGATGATGAATTGCTCGACGGTCGTGCCCTCGACCTCGGAAAACATATTAGCGAGATACCTATAGTCGTGATTTAATTTTTCACTCAGGTGGTCGGACCAATTGAAGCGCAATGCTTCGTCGGAATAATGGATGGTCTCGATAATAACATTCTTGATCTTTTCTATCAAAATGGCCTTTTTATCGTCCATTAGCTCCAGGCCAGATCGCTTTAACCCGTTCGCTAACTCGTCGCGCTGCGCCCGAGATATTGTTCCCGGAATATCGACTTCACCCAACTTAACGGTTGCATAGGGAACGCCGAGGGTTTCAAGCTCTGCGATCACCACCATCTTACACCGGATGCTTACCATGTACTTAATGTACAGCTTCATTCCTTTTTATGGTTATCGTTTTACACCAACGGGGGGGGGGGAGATTGGTTCGAAATTTCCGGTGGAGCGGACTGTGTCCAAATAAGTGTCTAAACAGGGATTAACGGGAGTGGGGTAATTTCGGTGGAGCGTGAAGCGTAAAGCGTGAAGCGTGAAGCGTAAAGCGTAAAGCGTGAAGCGTGAAGCGTGAAGCGTGGAGCGTGAAGCGTGAAGCGTGAAGCGTAGAGATTTGTAGCTGTGACTTGAACGTCACGGCTACGCGACTCCTGGCTAATTGAGCGGGCGCAAAAATCCGCCGAACCTGATGGTTCGTTGCTACTCTTGCTCGATGAGGAAGAGAAGTCTTATTTACTTTATGATCGTAGTCTTAGTGACTGTCCGCGATCGAACCATGACGACGATTAGCACCAGGAAAACGATCGCAGGTGGTGCCTGAGTTTGCCATAACCTTATACACATAAAGAACAAAAACAGCACAAAGATTTTTTTCACATTGGCACCGAATTTGTGCAACTCATAGGTAACGTAGTAAAATAAAACGGGAATGTAAGTGATTCAAGCACCTGCATTCCCTAAAGATCAACCATCCGCGATGAACAGATACGGCTGACCCTGCGCTCACAACGCGGGAACGATGCGATTCAGTTCATCGCGGGCATAACCCCTAACCGCGATGAACAAATTAAGCCACGACAAACGCTCAGAATGACTCCGGCAATGGCGGCTGGAATCACCGGAAAAATATGGGATTGGGAACCGTTGCTCTATTGAATTATTCACGGCTCAAAAGGGTTAAAAATAGCGGCGGAGTGTAGGGCACTCCGCCGCTCGTAGTTTCAATAATTTAACCACCTTACAAATGAATAAATTATCTTTAGACCCTTCCGCGAAGGAAGAGTCAACTCGTATGCTGGAAAAACTTACCGATGGCTTCGTGATGCAACCAAAGCCCGTAGAAGAAAATCCAATTCGTTCAATGCTCGACGTAGCAGAACCCGCCACAAATGGGTACTTCAAGCGGCTGTTCGAAGAGGAATAACACTCTGTAAAAAGAGAAATTCCCGCCAATATGTCTGTCATAAAGACACACATATTTCCTCGCTTTCGTTTTTAATTCTACGCAAACACTCGACACAACACCCTCTCAATTCATTTTCCCGCACAAGCTCTTTTAGCCATTGACATTCCTACTGAGTTAGGTACGAGATACGTCCATTCAGAGGAGCTAATCTTTCCTTCGGTAATATTGCCATCACAATAGTAATTCCACGACTGCAACACCTTAAACCTCTTTTCATCGCAATCGAATTCATACAAGGAAGTCGAATAATCTATTGTGTGAGCCGCGATAATACTATCTCCTTCTAAAGTTGCCTTGAGATCGAGCCTTCGAAGCGTCTGCCATACTGCGCTGTCGTAATCGCGGTGGAAACATTTCCATCGCAACGCCGGAAGCATTACAGCCGAGTTATAATAACCTGCGTGTTTAACCCACAGGTGCATGTGCCCATTTTTTTCGAGAGTGGGATCTGAGGTAGAATAGGAATCCCCGTCTTCATCGTCGATCAAGTATGTCCATCCTACGTGTTCGGGCCATTGAGCCTTAACCTTTTCGCAAAAAGAGAACAAAATTAATAACCCAGCCAGCGACCCTGCGATAAGTGTGTTTTTCATCTCAAATTAGAATTACCTCATAAAATGCGCTATATGTGCCTTAGCGTAACGCGGCTGAAATTACGTTGGTTTCGCTGTGATTCACCGAGAAATGATAGGAGAAAACATCAGGCGCATTCGCAAGGCACGCGGATGGAGCCAAGAACGCCTATCGGATAAATCACACGTCGATCAGGATTACGTGGGAAGGTTGGAACGCGCCCAGGTTAACGTGAGCGCAGACACGCTTGCCAAAATTGCCCAAGCATTAGGAGTGGAATTGATTGAATTTTTTAGGCAAACAAAAGCGTAAGGGGAACCGCATTCCCTCGAAATAGCGTTCAGCATTCGAAGAGTTAGAAAAGTGGAGAGCCGAACGATTCCGGTTGAATTGAAACCGTTCGGACTCTCACAGCGGCTTTACCTGCCTGTCACACTTTTATCAAAAACCGCCGCTCTAACGGCGGTTTTTGTGTTTCTATATGTATTTTTCTATTCTACATTTTTCGTAAAAAAAATGGGGCCACCTCACAACGCTCGCGCGTGTGCGGTGGCCCCTCAAAATTGAGTGAGCGTTCTATTTTAGCTTCCCTTTGGAAGCTCCATCACAACCAATTCAGAGATACGAGAATTCCTCAAAAGACTACACCGGGTTCCCGCAAAATTCCCATAACAACAAAAATGCAGAATCGCATGTTTTCTGAAAGCAAAATCAGGCAGTACCCGATCGCACCAATCGCGATGAGGATCCAGGTGTTGGTGCTCAAGCCTTGCACGTCTTGTGTGCTTTCGGATGAACTGGAATGGTAAACAGTAGTGCCTGATCCACCGGTGGAAGTGGCTGGCGGTGTGGCCGGTGCCACGGATGTGTTGGTGGCCGGGGTGCTATTCGTCGCGGCACCACTATCCTGCGCGTTCGCCGCGAGTGAGCCAAGCGCCAGCATGAGCATAACGCTCATCATCATCCACGTATATTTATGTAATTGAATTCGAGTTTTCATAATAATATTCCTATTTTTGGTGATCGTCATTTCCTAAGCATTCATCCACTTCAAGCTCCATCGGACCTTCCGATAAGCAATCGTTACAAAAACAAAAATACGGCAACGACCCTCAAAACGAGTTACAAAATTTTGGAAAAAAGTTACAAAATTCACACATTTGGGCTTCTCCATGAAAGGCAAGTTTTATTTTCGATTATTTTCAGAAATCGCTTGACAATGCCACTTTAATTGCGTAAGTTGCTCGTGCTATGATGGGCACCCTATTTTTAAGTAAGAAGTAAGAGTTAAGAAGTAAGAATGGGGAAGGTTCAGAGTTCATTGAAAATCGGGAACATGGTTTCATGGTGAAATTAATGAAAAGTCGATGGAATACTGCATAAGTTCATGAAAAACAAATGCGTTTTTCGCAAAAAGCACCTATTGCTAAAAGACAACTGGCGTAAATGGCCTGGAAACGGCACCGGTCTCCATGGGAAAGGCTGAAAATCGTCCGGGAACTGGCTTCCGGACACAAAGTATATAATTATGCTGCCCAAGAGATCGCAGTGCAAGCTGTCTCGAAAAAGCTACAGTTTATGAATTCCTCATGCAAAAAAAAATATTATGGAAGTCCAACCGGCGAAAATGGGTCAAAATCCTACTACTTTACCGATAGATTTCCGCAAGGCAAGCCAGATGTATTGGAAGAATTCTTCATCCTTCGTATAAAGAAGGGTGGTTGTTCCGGCAATAGCTTTTTTATCGCCGTTATCCACGTTATTCGTTCGGAGTACAAAGCTGTTTGCCACGAAGGTCGCAATGCCTTCGAGAATACCTCTGTTTTGCTTCGCGTCGGTTGCCAGTACGTTCATCGAGACATCCCGTATACTGCGGCGAAACGGTGGTAATGCCTACTCCATTGTGAACATCCATGCGTAATGCTCCGCCTAAACATTTTCCTTGCATTATCTCTTTTCGCTCGTTCGTGACGAGGTAGGAGTTTAGCACCGGCAAGTCGAACGGCCCCACGGTGGCCTGGAGATGAAGATCGAATTGCTTTTGGTGGATGGGATACACGACCGTTCCCACGACTTTCCCTTCATCCATGAACAGTGCGTTGACATCGAAATGCAAGGGTTCCCGATACAGCGGGTTCGTAGTATCCGTACAAAAGGGATGTTCGGTCACGCGAGCATGCGTGAACGTAAGCAGGCTTGCGTGGGTGCTCCCCGTTATTCGTTCCCGATGATGGATCGTCCCATTATTGAAAATGATGGAACCCAGCGTGATAGGCGCTTTGATCGAAGCGATAATGGTGTGAGGCAAAACCGCATTCGGAGGGTGGGGATCGGCTGGTATTCGCATATCCCGATAATAATCCGCGAACCATGACGCCACTTCCAGCGATCGGATGTTAAGCCCTCCGCCGGAAAGCAGTTTCGTGAAATTAATACCGCGAAGTTCCATTCCGGTGCACCGGAATTCCAGCCTTCCCTGTGAGTATTTATACTTATCGGCAAATGCTTGTTCGTCATAATTGGGCAGATAGGCAAGGCTATCGATCGTCACCATCGAATCCGAAAAACTTCCACGAACGCCATGGACCTCAATCGAATACGTGCTATCGCCCACAGGGTAGTTCCCGCCGGGAAGTTCGAATTCCACGTTCTTTGAAAACAACGACGACTCGCGCGATGCCGCTTCCGGATCGAGCGAAAAATTGGTTAGTTTGATCGTTATATTTCGGTACGCCGGCACCATGTCGTTTTCGGAATCCATCGGCAAGAACACGCTGATCTTACGCAGTACAATACTATCGAAGGAGATGACGGGCACATCCAAAAGCGCGAATTTCTTCGCGGCAACGTATTTGGGAATGATCGGTAAACGAGTGCCCGTGTCAATATCGGTCATGTACAGTTTTGGCGCCGTCAAATCCAGAGCGGTTAACGTCAGATCTTTTCCCCACAGTGCATCCCACCAACTGATGCCTTCGAACCGGGCGCTATCGAGTGTAATGCGTTCGAGCACCATGCCGTGCTCCCCGCTATCGTATGCGATGCGAGAAAGAATGAAGGTATTGCAAATAAGTGTGCCGCGCATCGGCGACAACGTATGCTTGTAGTAGATCTTATCTAAGTGCAGCGCGAACCTGCCGTGCGTTGCTTTCATCGCTGCTTGCTCTATTTTGGGGATGAATACTCTATTGAGCGTTCCTTCGAAATAGAATGTAAGAAAAATCCAAATGGCTATCGAGACAACAACCGCTATCGCGCCGAGCGTGTAGAGGAGTGGTTTGAGTATTCTTCGTTTGGTCATCTTTGTAAATGGTTGGTCATTTTGACGCCATATCCCACATTAGCGTCAGCCCGGTGCTTGTTGGCGAAGAATAGACTCCCATTGAAAGATTCTTGTCGCCGATCTTGTGCAATTCGGGAATCAGGACACCGCAGAGTGTCCCGACTGCATATCCCGCAGCAATGTCCGATGGGAAATGATTGAGCGACATGAACCGAACATAGCCCATTAGGAGAGGCGGTATAGTCGCGGCTCCATAAACGAGATATTCGTTCGCGTCCGGATGATAATCGCAATAGACCTTTGCCATGAAATACGACGCAGCAGCAGCACTGGCTGTATGACCGCTATAGAAGGAATTCTTCTGATTACCATCTAATCTATTTACGGGAGCATTCGGGTAATACGTCACTGGCCGATATTCCGATATCAAAAGGGGTCCGAGCGGCGAGACCCCATAAATACCCACGGCAACCATATTTACCTCGAGCCCCATCACCATCACAGGGAGCCAATCCTGACGAATGTCATTATCAATTAGAAGCGTTAATGGAAGGGCGGCCATGGTATATTGCAAGATCGTCGAGTAATTATCGAAAGTGGGTACGAGCGCCGGGTTCTGATGAAGCGATATGCGGTCGAAGAAGGGAACGTTATTCTGATTCAGATTAGCAAGGTCGGCGGAGTCAAGGTTTGATTTTGCACGCTGCGGAAGCGTGAAACCCGCGATCGCGCCGGCAGCGATGATCCCGCCGCTTATCCAGTAATTCACATGATATACCGGAATATGGGCGTCATGAGTGGCGGATGAAGAATCGCTTTCCGATGATTGGGCATTGACCACACCGCTCTGCGACAATGCAATGCCGAGAATCAGACTAAGTGCAATCCAGTATTTATTTATTAAATTCATTATATTTGGGCGATTGGAAAATGTAGTTGTCATGGTGTGCGGGGATCAATTATAATGCCCGCCCCGCTGCGAGTCTTCCAGATAGATCATGAGAAATATTTTCTGCTCGGTGTTGACGGTACGGATCGTTCCAAAACTGGGTGAATCGCGCAGCGCTCGAATAGATCGATTCCTCGACACCAAGACTGACGTTATGAAAGATACCGACCGTAACGCGCGGCTTCAGGATCGCGATAAAATTATTCCCAGCCTCCCCAACATAGGTATGGAACCAATAATAATTGGCAAGCAGCCTAAAGCTTGCACTATTGCCAAAACTGAGTGTGGATTCCAACTTCCCTTCTGCGCCGCCGCCAAAATTGAAGTCCCCAATTTGCGAGGTATCGGGACCGGCGCGTTTACTGTTTCCACCGAACGGCACCACATTGAGATGCAGCACCGAGTACCAGGAAGCATTCGATAATACCGGCAAGCGCGCAACAAGGCCGGGGCCAAATCCCAGCGTCGTTAGTTCGTAGGTCGGGTTGTCCCAATAATCGTAGTTTTGGAAGATTCCGGAAAGCAGCGCAAATTTTCCTTTACTGCTATTATCGCCAACCAGCAGGCCATAGCCGGTTACATCATCGATGATCTTTCGGCCCTCGCCGACATTTACCTCAGTGAGCACTCTGAATAGATCATAAGGATTTCGATCGATTCGCTCGAACGGATTGCCGTAATCGAGCTGGATGTTCAGTAATTCACTGACGTTCCCGCTCAAAAAGTTGTTAGCAGAATTGTTGATGACGTGTGCCCCGGTAAAGATGGTGACATTCAGCGGTTCCTTCTTATAAACCTCCTGATCGGTTACATGGGAAAGCTTGCCATCGAATAATCTGGTGGCAAATCGTGAGGGACTCAGCAATCCGGCCAGTGTTTCGCGAGCAACTCGTTCGAGTCCCGTGGTTCGATCATCGAGGATATTCGAGCTAAGGCGATAGAGAATTTCGCCGCCGAAGATACCACCAAGCGTGGTGTAAATGAGGCTGTTGCGCTCCGGCGCTCCGTTTTCGCCGAATATTTTCCACATATAGCTCCCGCCAAAGGTATAGATGGATGATTCCCAAAAGGAATAGCCGGAGGCCCGAGCAGCATCGAAATAGTTTGCGCCGGTATAGGGATGGAGAAACATGTCATTCGCGAACCGGGTATCGTCCCAGATCCAGCCGTTACCCCAGGGAGCGCCTGCGGTGAGATTGCTGCCCCATGATCTTAATCCGACACGCGCCCAATCGAAATGGAGAAGATATTGATCTGCAAGATTCAAAAGAACTTCCTGACCGACGATATTGAGTGCCGGTACGTACCAGTGATCTCTCTTATTAAAGAGTGGGTCGTCCACTCGCAAATTGCCGTACATGTCGAACTTCACGGTGTCGAGCGATTGGACTTTCATGCTCGTGTCCACAGGGACGGATTGCGTTCGCCCGGTGACATTTTGTGCATGTAATGGATTATTTTCCGCACAGATGCCGGAGCCGAATACGATTCCTAAAAGAACGATCGAATATTTCTTCATCACGATAATAGATAGTTAGGCCGGAGAAGCACCTGTCATCCGTCCACTCTATCATCATGATGTTGTTGATGTCGAGGGGATAAAATTCTGCTTAGGTCTTTCTACATACAAAAATACGAGAAAGATAAGAAGAAACTGTTACAAAATTTTAGAAAAAAGTTACAAAATTCACACATTCTCGAATCAAGATCTGTTGCCGGCTACTACGGCGCGACATTTTCCGGAACGGACTGATGCCGATGGCCTCGTGGACCAACGGATAAATCCTCACTCGCGATATAGATCACCATCGCTGTAACCATAAGGACTAAGAATACCCAAAAGCGCCAATCGTGGTGGATGCGTCTCCAACGAGGGCGATGTGCTTCGATGGTGCTGTCGGCGCTCGGCCTTCCGTGTTCGTTGTGATGATGTTTTGAATTTTCCATTTGTTGCTAATTTTCCCGATATGACCCGGAGCGACTTGCTCCGGACGTAAATACTTATTGAGTATTAACTTGAAGGATCAAAGTTGCTTACGGACGGAATCCAATTCCTTTTGCCGTTTAGCAGTCGTTTTAGGATATTCCATCTTAAAACCTTCGAGCGCATCGAGAACAATTTGGGATACGATCAGCCGCGCATTCTCCTTATCGTCAGCGGGAACAACATGCCACGGTGCATGATCCGTGCTTGTTGCGCTTAAACATTCCCCGTATGCCTCCATATAATTCTTCCAATATCCGCGTTCGTGAATATCTGCCATGCTGAATTTCCAGTTATGTTTAGGATCGTCAAGCCGTTCGAGGAAGCGTTTCCGCTGTTCGTTCTTCGATAAATGAAGGAAGATTTTTACGATCTTGGTGCCATTGCGATGGAGATGCTGCTCCATGTCAACAATCGAATGATACCGCTCCTTCCAAATATTTTTCTCATCGAGCACTTTGTCAGGAAGACCCTGCGCATGGAGAATTTCCGGATGCACACGAACGACGAGAACTTCCTCATAATAAGAGCGATTGAAGATGCCGATCCGGCCCCGTTCAG
Source organism: Ignavibacteriota bacterium (assembly GCA_963776895.1). Lineage (GTDB taxonomy): Bacteria > Bacteroidota > Ignavibacteria > Palsa-1295 > Palsa-1295 > PALSA-1295. The sequence continues at coordinate 654,583 of CAVZOL010000010.1, forward strand.
GCAAGCGGCAGGTGGTACGCCAAAGAAAATCGTGTTTTAGCTCTTCGTCGCTTGGCTGCTTGAAGCTGAACACTTCGCATCCTTCGGGATTGACGCCGGACATGACATGGCGAATCGCTCCATCTTTTCCTGCGGAATCCATGCCCTGAAAAATGAGAAGTAACGCATAGTGGCCAGAAGCATAGTGCAACTGTTGCAGGGTACTCAGCTTTTCGACGTGCGTTTCAAGCAGCTTTTGATATTCCTTCTTTGATTTATAGATAGGTTCGACTATTGTCGGCCATTTGCTAAGGTGTATTTTCTCGTCGGGTTTTACTCTGAATTCTTTCGTATCAATTTTCATACTTTCTTATATCGGATCGTTGATAGTGTGGTTTGTGACCTCCTCTTATGGATGAGGTTGTTCTTCTTTAATCTCTCGCTCGGCCTCAAGCCAGTCCTGATTTTGCTGACCTTCACCACGAACGCGACGCTGGTAGATTTGATAGGCTCGTAAGGCAATCTGCTGGCTAACATCGCTCAATTTTTTGTCGAGTAACGGTGGTTTGGTCGGGTCAAGGATCCGATATGCGAGCAGCTTCACACGGTCGTTCACTAAGGCCCAGGCGATAGCATAGCCCCACACGAACGCAGCCCATCCCCAACCAATCGGTGTCATGAAAAGACCAAAAACCGCTATTAACGTCGCAATAATTTGCGTGCCAGAGAACTGCCATCCAAAGTATCTTCGCCGGACGAATGGACCAGAACGGGCCGCGTGTTCGTGTCAGGAAAATGGTTAGATGTCCTGCAATGGAAAGCTTCAGGTACATTAGGGTCTGAATGTGGTCTCTGTCGAGGCGAAACACTCTTTCCCCAAGATAGAATAAACCGAACGCGGCCACGACGCCAATGAGGCCAAGTACGGTTGATATCCCAAGCACCATTCGCATATTCCATGCTTCGGGCTTGTTTTTGTAATGAACGTTATCATAAGCAATGGATAGAATTGCTCCATCGTTAAGCAAGGCAAGCATGACGATCATTACCGCTGTTACGGGATAGAAATTGAATACCAAGAATTGCCAGGGTCATGAAGAACAAGACACGCAGCGTTTCGGCTATACGATAGATCGCATAGCTATTCATTCGCTGGAAAATGCGTCGGCTCTCCTTGATGGCATCTATGATTACCGAAAGGCCTGGAGCCAGCAGAACGATGGATGCAGCAGCGCGCGCCGCATCCGTTGCGCCTGAAACGGCGATACCGCAGTCAGCCTTCTTGAGCGCCGGCGCGTCGTTCACACCGTCGCCCGTCATGCCGACGATGTGACCCAGTTTTTGCAGCACATCGACAATATGGAACTTATGCTCGGGGAACACCTGAGCGAAACCATCGGCTTTTTCAATCGACCTCGAAGATTCCGCAGTTTCGGTCTTCTTGGAGTCACCCAATCCGCTGGCATTGAGAATGTTCGTTCCCATCCCAAGCTCTCTCGCCATTTCCTGTGCAATCGCAATAGCATCGCCCGTAACCATTTTGACTTCCACGCCCATCTCGCGCGCACTCGCGATGGTTGCTTTAGCCTGCTCCCGTGGCGGATCGAACATCGGCAGCACTCCAACGAACTGCCAGTTATTCTCCTGATCGGCATGAGCAACGCCAAGTGAGCGAAAACCGCGTCCGGCAAATTCATTGACAGCTTTTTCGGCGGTGTCCTTTACATTGGCGGAATTCGCCGACATTTGCAGTATCACTTGCGGTGCGCCTTTGGCCACAAAGAACTGTTTTCCGTCCGCTCCTTTCACAGTCGCTTCGGTGCGCTTATGCACGGGATCGAATGGCTGGAAATGGACCACCTGATAACTTTTCAGCACATTATTATCCTTCACGCCTCCGATGACCGCAAGATCGATCGTATCTTTATCCTCCGCGCGCGATGCGAGCGCTGCCCAAAGAATGACCTGATCGCCAGGGATGTTATTCACAGTGAAAGGATCCCCAAGCGTGAGTTTATTCTGCGTCAAAGTTCCAGTCTTGTCCGAGCAGAGAACATCGACCCCGGCAAGTTCTTCGATCGCCGATAACCGGGTCACGATCGCTTGTTTTTTAGCCAGCAGGCGCGCGCCTACTGCCATTGTCACAGATAGCACAGTGGGCATCGCAACAGGAATTGCGGCAACCAAAAGGACCAGCGCAAACTCCAACGTGGTGAGAATTGGATCGCCTCGGAAGATTGCCACAACCAATATCAAGATGACCAACGCAACGGCAAGGATGATAAGATAATCGCCAATTTTCAGTACGGCACGCTGGAAATGGCTGACGGTATGCGCTTCCTGCACCAACTGCGCCGTTTTGCCAAAGTAGGTTTTCGTGCCGGTTGCATACACCATCGCATCGATTTCACCCTGGCGAATAATCGATCCGGAAAACACCGCCTCGCCAGGTTTGCGTGAAGCCGACAACGATTCTCCGGTCAGTGTCGATTGATCGACTTCCACCGGATCGCCAGCTAACAACCTCGCATCCGCAGGAACTATATCGCCCAGACGCAACCGGATAACATCTCCCGGCACTAACTCCCGAACTGCCGGACTGGTCCATTTTCCATCGCGCTTCACTCTGGCTTTGATAGCCAGCTTGGCCCGCAGCGCAGCAATTTCGTTACCGGCCTGGTGTTCTTCCCAAAATGCTACGATGGCGTTTGAAAAAAGCAGAAGCAGGATGATGAAAAAATCCAGCCAGTGCTGAACAGCACCAGATAAAATCACCGCGCCTTCGATCATCCACGGGATCGGGCCCCAGAAATAGCTGAGAAACTTGAGAAACGGATTCGCTTTCTTTTCTTCGATCTCGTTCGGCCCATATTGTGTGAGCCGCTTCGCCGCTTCGGCTTGACTAAGCCCATCCGGGGACGATGCCAATGTTTTCTCCAATTCCGACATCGGGGCGGATTTAAGATCAGCCTTTGCATCCGCTAAAGGCGCACTATTATTCGTCGTCTGTGCGGAGTCTTTAGGGTCTTGCGTAGCGGTATCATTGTGTGAAGAAGCGGTATCCTGTTTCGAGGTAGAGTTATCATCCGGGATGGGTTCATTACTTGCCTTCGCTGCGATTTGGGTCTCTGTTGAATTTGGCAATTCCTTATTCATAGAGCAAAATTACAGCAATTGCGATGCCAAACTGTTACAAAATTTTAGAAAAAAGTTACAAAATTCACACATTCTCGAGACCGCCCATCCTTTTATGCTTGATATTCTTGAAAAAGGTCGGGGTGAGACCGGTAATCTTCCTAAATTGATTGGAAAGCGCCGCTACACTGCTGTAATGCAGCATATAGGAAATCTCAGTGAGTGAAAGCTCGTCATAGATCAACAACTCTTTCGCGCGCTCGATCTTATGCTTAATAATGAATTGCTCGATGGTCGTACCCTCGACTTCAGAGAACATATTGGCGAGATAGGTATAGTCGTGATCTAATTTTTCGCTCAGATGGTCGGAAAAATTCACTCTCAACGCTTCGTCGGAGTAGTGGATGGTCTCAATGATAACCTGCTTGATCTTTTCGATCAAAATGGCTTTCTTATCATCCATCAACTCCAGCCCGGAGCGTTTTAAGGCCAGTGCCAACTGGGTTCGCTGCACCTGAGATATAGTTCCAGGAATCTCAACTTCGCCCAGATCGACGGTGGTATAGGCAAGGCCGATGTTCTCCAGCTCGGCGATCACCACCATCTTACATCGGATGCTTACCATGTACTTAACGTACAGCTTCATTCCCTTATTGTAGTTATTGCCTTACGCAAACTCATTAGGAGAAGGGATGGTTCGGCGTTTGGGTACTGCAAAGGCTGGGCATTAACCCGTGCAGAAAAAAAAGCCCTTCCCGGATGAGAAGGGCTATCAATATAAAATTACGCTCTGTGAGGCTCGGTTAAGGGGGTCATTCCTTCACCACCTTCAACGTTATCGCATCACCAACATCGGTAGTGATACGGAGATAATACGTTCCCACAGGTAAATTAGGCGCGGAAATGGATGCAGTATGAGAACCGGCCTGTTCTAATTGATATTTTGCATAACTAAGCGGTACGCTTCTCCCCAAAACGTCGCTTAGTTCCATAGTAACCAGCGCGGTACGGTTCATTTGGTATGCAATATCTATTTCATCATCGCTCACAGGGTTCTCGATGAGCTGCGCGGAAAGCAATGCCTGTGTGCCTACTGCCGCAGGTGTGCTTTGCTGCACCTTTTCGTACTGCGGGCCAAGTAAAACCTGGAGATTAACCTGCTGAAGCGTTGGAACCGTGGAATCATAAGGGTTGGCAAGCGTATCGGCATTGATGGAATCGCGATAGCGTATTAAACCCGGCGACCCAGGAGGGTATAATAGATATTCATATTTATTCTCAATCGAATCCAGCCAATCCGTATGTCTGGCTTGTATGGCTACATGAAGATATGGGAGCGAAGCAAAACCGGGACATTTTCCACTTCCGATAACATATTCAAGAGCAGCCTCCTTAGCAGCCTCATCGGTTTGGAGCGCAGTAAGCATATCACTTACATCCTGACAATACCATGTAGTGTCCGGGTTGAGATATAACACCTGCTTCAACCATGCAAGAAAATCAGGCCACCTGCCTGTCCCTCCTCCTTGCCATTGTTCGACTGCGGCACTGACGTAATTAAATCCATCAGAGGCAACAACCCCGGAATTATATTTTCCGCCCACATAGAAGGGGCACTGTTCCATAAAAAGCCGGAGTGTGTCATAGCCATCTGGCTCGACCCCGTCCTCCATATAGCCATAGCCAATATTAAAAAGACTGTCGCAATATGACATGCCAGTGTCGCTTAGGGGAATTGACAAAGGAATGCTTCTTTTTTTATTTATTCCCAAACCACTGGAGCATGTAAAGCCCCGAGAAATCACTTGCGAATCGAGATCGAGCGTATCGGAGTACATCACACTATATCCACTGAATACTGAACTGACTCCCCAAAAGTTATTGCTGACATCTCCTAATGGAGTGCCGGATACAGTAGAAGAGACATCCCACATCCCTTCAATGTCGTTATCTCCAAAGACTGACCATGCCCCTGAGAATGGGCCAGCTTGTCCAAGATAGACCAAGGAATATCCGTCGGAGGAGTAGTCAGTTTGATCTAATGATATTTGTGCATTACCGCCAGCATTATTCTTAAAAATGTTATAGGCCGGATCATCGATAGACGGATCTCCGGGGTGATGAACTCCAGTTAAATCAGTCTTGCTCCCTAATGATCCCGCATACGCTTGAGCGTAATTGTTGGTATATCCAGAAAAGTCAATGTGCCCAGCGTCTCTAACTCCGCTCACCTGTCCAAAATAATTATAAGTGAATGAGTCCAATTTTACATAACCGATATACCAATCGGTCGATAGCGCGGCAACTGCTTCGAAGCCCCCTACAATACCCGAAACTTTATTGCTGCAAATAAACGTCCACGTATGCTGCGGTGTTGAGGCATTAGAGCTTTCGTTCCAAATTCCCCGCGCATACTTTGAAGCAGAGTCAATATCGGTTGTAATTTGATTATATCCGATATCACCTGTGGCATTCATGAAGTGAATGGCGGCGTCGATCGAACCAGACGCTTCTCCACCTACAGATTCGAATGCATTGTTTGTCACCGTAACGTCTTCCCTTAGTGCATCCGAAAGGCTGGTATCCGGTGCATTGGCGATGAGGATTCCAGAAGCCCAGACGGAGTAACCCGATAACCCATAAGAGCTGGTATAGGTTTTAAAGTCATTCTCGTTGATGTCAATCGAGTAGTTTTGAGGGATGGAACCGGATTCTACAGATGAACCTTCATTGATAATTATTCCCTGACCATTAACAGTGTCGAACGTTGCGTCCGTAATGGAAATGGGCCACCACGGAGATTCATTGACCAGTCCCGTACTCTCGTCATAAGGCACACCAGCAATAATGCCAATATTTTTAAATAACCCTTTATTTATAACCACGGATGGCGGAGAGACAGGCCCCCCACCTAAGAAATCATAAAAACCTCCTATGTCGATACCTGTAGTAACGTAACAGGAAGTGAAGGTAACAGTGTGGTTCTCAGCCGCATCATAATCGGATGCATTAAAGTTTCCATCACCTGTTCCTGTTGAGCCGTTCCATGTACCGTATCCAGAAACCGAAACGGAGTAATCGTCGACTGTTGAGGAGGGATCGGGAATAAATTCACATTTAGTGAACGATGCGTCACAGTAGGTTCCGAGGTAACCGGCCCATTCGTCGTAATAATTCCCAACGAAATCGAAGATCGCGTCCGTCGCTGTAATGTTTATGGAATCCTCCATACACTGAGGAACCAATAGCAACTCGGTGTTGTGAATAGTACATCTCACCGGCTCGGAGATGTTCGATACGTAATTTCCGAACCTCGTTGTTGTCAACGAATCCCCAGAACCAGTTAACGTGAATTGTCCGTTACCGAAGAAATTGAGCTCGCCATAACAATCCATCGCATTATCAGGGCCAAATGAGATAGTCCAGTTGTTGGATATACAAGAATCGGGATTATTCAACCAGGGAAGTTGTCCGAAATACGTATTATCGGTTGGTGGTGCGAAGTCGTGACTTTCACCTAAAGTTCCAAGAATTACAAAATCACCTCCTGCATCTTCGCTGGAGCCGATGTTGAGTGTAGCATCATTGTCGAAATCCAGCCAGCCATTGGAAACGACATCAAGAGATGGCTCCCAATTTGGGTCGGTATAAAGCGTTAGATATAAATTCGATAGCAGCGTATCCGAAGCCGACCCCACTCCCGATTCCGTATTCCCTACTACGCAGGTATCCGTCATCAGGGTATTTTCTTCGATGTTTTGATCGAACTCACGCTTGTCGCGGCGGTAGTAATGAATTGACCCGCTATCAATCGTCCAATGGACATGAATACCCATTTGGTTTACGGCTGCGCAATACTCGGTAATACCAAGCCCGTTCGTTGCGGGGTCGTTGTAGAAATTACCCAGCGTACTCATACCATTTACGCAGTACCCCATCACAACATGGCTGCCGGGAATGATCATAAGCGGATTGTTCGGATTCAAAATACCCGAGTCGGCTCTTGCGATTTGGTACAGGCAGTGAAATTCGGTGAAATCGGTGTCTGCATTGTTCGAATACTTGCCCTCATAAGGATTAGCGAACGCCACGATGGGGTTATCGTCCACATCGAAGAAATACCTATGCGGAACACTATGCTCGACCGGGCTTCCTGTTCCGCGCGAATTATTGAGAGTACCGTCGCAATATTCGCAATAGGGAGCCTGAATCCCGTAATAGATGTACTCCAAAAACAAGTGTTTAAAGCAGGAGGTCCAGGTAGCCGCGCATCCGGTTCCCGCAATAATATAGATGCCACGCTGGTTAAAGGCAGAGGGCGTTACTCCATACTCACTCGCGCACAAAATTCTTGCATGTTCCGGCGCTTCCCAACTTCCTCCTCCTGCGCCGGAAAAGTTTTTCGTTATGGCTGTTGGCGGCGGAAATGTCACGCTATTGAATTCCGTCCACCACACATTTCCTGTGTTGCTCGGAATTGTGGTGTCTAAATAGACGACGTCGAACGGCGCGATGCTGCCCGAGTTCCGAATATCGACCGCTACGGTCGGCCTGCGGCCGGCAGCACCCGATCCAGTGTGTGGCGTGATTTTCGTTGCGCTCATCACAACCGAATCGTTGGATAGTTTCACGACGGCACCCCAGATCGTATAAACCCCACTCATTTTTTCTTCCCATACAATATAAAGATAGGAAGCATCGATAGCGCAATCGAACCGATCCTGTGGATTCGCCTCGTTTGCGGCGTTGACAAGCTGATGGCCTGACATAAGCGCGACGGAAACACCCGTTGCCTTTGCCTGCTGGACAATGGAATCATTGTTCGGCAGCCGTGAAAAACTAATATCGATTCCGGAACTTCCGGGATCGAAACCCTCGACATAAAACGAACTGCGTCCCGATACGCTATCGTTATCGATCCACACGTAACGAACGTTGCCCTTCAGGTTTGCTGCAACTTTCATTACGTCGCTCACAGGATAGACGTCACCTCCGTTATACGTAAAGGGCTTTGCAGCGAGAACGCCCGTCTGTGCATCGTCCCAAACATCGCTTCCGGGTGTTGGCATGGCATTCAATTTATTCGACAAGAGAAAGCAGGACGGCGTCTGGTTCTCATTCGTAGTCGAACTGGAAGACGTCCATTGCCCGTAGCCGTTCGCGGCAAGGCAATCCATCGTAAGGATGTCGTATCCCGGATCTGTCGAAACGACGGGCGGAACAGCGTCCGGCTGTTGAAAATTATACTGCACCTGCGCTCTCAGTTCTGAGAGACCGCAGAAAAAATAATGTTAGCGAAGCAAGCACGGCAAAAAGCCGTTTCTGAAAACCTATCGAATGTCCCATACCTCTAATCCTCCATATTGCGGTGAAGTCACCAGTTATGAAAACCAATTTTCGTTAAAAAAGTACCAATCTTCAAAATTTTAATTAAGACCGGCGTACAAAGATACGACAATTTAGCCAGTATTCTGGCTAATCCAAAATCAGAATACTGGCTATCATGCCAAATGGATATTCGGCACGTAGCAGGGGACAACATTCGATTTATCAGACAAAAGCGATCACTGAGTCAAGAAACATTGGCAACAAAATCGGGAATCTCACTTTCGTACATAAAATACGTGGAAAAAGGCGAAGAATATGCCATCTCAATCGTGAAGCTCGAAAAAATCGCAAAAGCTCTTGGCGTAAAACCCAGCCAATTACTTGAGCCGGATACATACCGGCAAGAAAATATATAATATCCGCAACTTTATGGAACTCTGCATAAGTTCATGAAAAGTTGAGGTGAGTTCATGAACTCCTCATGCAAAAAAAAATATTTTTGGAGACCAACCGTCGAAAATGAGCTGAAAACGCCACAGTTCATGAAGCACAAATGCGCGCTCGTAAAAGGCACCCTCCGCGAACTCATGGCAGACTCAATTTATGGGAGGAAGTATAGCAAAAACTGGCTCCAAAAGTTTCCGCATGCTGCCTTGTTGGGGAACAACGCGTGCTATCGATTATTTCACCACCCGCTCTCCGAACTTCTTCCCCTTCTGTTGGAGATTGCATTGCCGGTGATGCGGGGCGAGGAGTTGCGCATGCCCCGTTCGTAATTTGAAATTCGTAATTGATTTGCAACGGTTGTGGCACGGGATTGTTTTAAAGCGGGTTTTTCTTATCCAAATCTCATTATTCAGTCATGACCGTTACTAAATCCCCCTTCTTTCCGTTCGCTGTAAAGACCCTAATTGGGTCTTTTACGGCAGTTGCTGTTATACTCTTGCTTGCCGCGCCTGTTCGCACGCTTCGCGCACAGGAGTACGAAACGCTGCCAGCTCCTATCGTTTCCGTCTCGGATTCGGGCGCGTATCATGCGATCAATCAGCTTCCGGCGAGCATTCGGCAGTCTGCTCCGTTCGCGCGCGATTTCTACGAATTCGCCCGCCATGCCGGGACGTCCGGCGTCATCGATAACGATGCGTACCTCAGCACCTTCGCCGAAGCCCGGCAAGATATGCTCCGCACGAGCGAGCGCAACGGTAAAAACGGGTTTTCCACGCAAGCGACACAAGGTACGTGGTCGAATATCGGCCTTATCGGCAACGATACCAGCAATACGCCCTCGGCAGGAATTACGACGGCGCTTGTGTTCGACCCGCAGCATCCGAACATCATGTACGCCGGCGGCGAGGGCGGCGTGTGGAAATCCTACGATACGGGAGCAACGTGGAACAATCTTACGGATAATATTTTGCCGAATCTTTCCGTCGCGTCGATCGCGGTCGATCCTGTGAATACCAGCACGATCTATGTCGGCACCGGCTATTGCTACAATGCAGTTCCGAGTTATGGCGGTTCCGGATTGTACCAATCCACCGATGGTGGAACTACGTTCGCAAAGCTAACGGTCGGAAGCGCAAACGATTTTGTGTCGGTAGTCGTCGATCCTTCCAACAACAAGATCGTGCTTGCGGCATCCTACGATCAGGGGAATGTCTATCGGTCCACGAATTCAGGTTCGACATGGACTTCCGTTTTTTCAAGCGGACAGTCGTGGAATGTTATTGCTTCGCCAAATAATCCCGGTGTTTTCTTTGTCAGCAGCACGGGAGGTGTGTATAAGTCCACGAACGACGGTGCAACATGGACCAAAGTTTCTACTTCGATTTTTCCTTCGAGCATTGGACGGAGCCAGCTTGCCTCGCCAACGAACGCGCCAAACAAAATCTTCGCCCTGATGACCGATCCCGGCGGAACGGACTGTTATGTCTTCGAGAGCACGGATACGGGAAAGACCTGGGCTTCGATACCGCCTCCCGGCGACTCCGATATTCAACCCCTACGGCCATCCCCAAGGATGGTACGATCTTTATTTAGCAGTCACGCCTAATTCCATCGAGAGCGATACGCTGTATATGGGTGGAATTAATGCCTGCTATGTTTATGGAACCGACGCCGAACTTCAGCAAGGCTCGGTGAGCTGGATCGCATTCAGCAGCTACCCTGCCTCCAGCGGCGGAAATGGCACCACGCACGTCGATCATCATTCCTTCGCGATCAGCCCAACAAATTCAAGTACCGTCTATGATGGTGACGATGGCGGCCTCTGGGTAAACTATTCGGCCGGCTCATCGGACCTGGGCGTCGGAGCCGGTTGGCTCCTGCATTCTACCAACATGATCACGAACCGAATCTATCATGTTACGTGGGAAAGTAACCACTTAATAACGTGGGCCGGCGCGCAAGATCAGGGACTTTGGAAACTGGATTCGGGCCAGGCTCCCGTGCAAGAGGGGCCGTTCGGGGATGCCATGGGCGCGATCGCCACCACAGAAAATGCAAATCATGTGTATGGCGAGGGACCGCTGGGATCTATGTATCAGAATAATAATATCTCCAACGGAACCTGGAATCCAACAGCCGATACCGCCCAGGGAGTGACCGATGCCGTGGCATGGGATGCCCCGATCAGAATGGCTCCCACATCGCTACCCCTCTCGACCGGAGGCAACATATCGGGTTCTAATATTCTCTACATCGGACGCCAGCATCTATGGCAAACTACCAATGGCGGAACGACCTGGCAAAAGCCTGGAGGATCTTCAGCACCCTCCTACGGCCTCACTGGCGATCAGGTGTCTTACATCAGCGCGATCGGGCTTCCGTCTTGGAACGACAGCCTGATCTATGTAGCAGGCGGGGGCAGCAAATTCGAGATGTCCACCAATTTCGGAACGTCGTGGACGGCGCGTACCAATCCTGGCACCGTCACTGCTATTGTCACCTCATCGAAAAACCCAGGCTTCGTGCTCGTCAGCTTAGAAGGCTCGAATACAAAGGTCATGATGTCCACCGACAGCGGTTCAAAATGGACGGATGTGTCCGGAATTTCCGGCGCGAATGTTCCCGGCGCGGATACGAACACCTCCTGCAATGTCATGTGCGTCGCGGTGGATTCTACCAACCCCCTTACCACATGGTATGCAGCCACGGATTTCGGTATTTACCAAACCACGGATGCCGGGCAGCATTGGTCCTGGATGGGTCCGGGATTGTTCCCATGCCGCGATGTGCAGATCGCATCCAACCTCACTACTATGCGCGTGGCAACGTATGGCCGTGGCATTTGGGAAGTGCAACTGCCGATCACCCCTCCCGATGCAGTGGAATCGAATTCGCTTTCAGCCACGAGATCTTCTGCCGGAACCATGCTCGCGTGGAGCGTTCAGAATGAACCACAAGGCGCGATGTTTTTCGTCGAGCGCTCCGTGGATGGCAACGGCTTCGCGCGCATCGACAGCGTGCGTGGCATGGGCGCGTCCGAGGGAACGCAAAATTATTCGTGTACCGACAACAGCACCATTCCAGGAACCTATCTATACCGCATCCACGAGATCGATCAAAGCGGCGCCGTTGAATACAGCAATCAGGTGGAACTCCATTACGGCACGAACGGACTGTATCTGTATCAGCCGTATCCCAATCCGTTCGTATTAGGCGGGAACTCCACGAGTGCCGTTACGCTGAATTTCGAGCTGCCGGTGAGCGATAACGTTGAGCTTCGCATATACGATGTAAAAGGCACGCTCATCCGCACCCTCCTGAACCGCCCGATGTCCGGCGGACCGCAAACCGCCAACTGGGACGCCCGCGACGACCAAGGCAATCCCGTTGCACCCGGCGCGTATTTCTACTCCATCCAAACCGCGAACTCCGGCATGGCAAGTGGGAAGATCATGGTGGTAAGGGAGTGAGAAAGCGAAGCCCGGCCCCGTTAGATTTTGAAATAGATAAGCTGACGAATTCCATCGAAAATATCCTCACTGGGGAAATTTTCGAGACGGAAATCGTGCGGCTTAAACCTGAGAACGTTCAACTTTTAAAGCGATCCCGTTGGCAATTTAATTGGCGAACGGAATTGAAAAACGAGCACCGTGAAATGTATGCTCTTGTAACGATAGAAAATCCTTCTATTCTGCACGGAATCATGACCATCGAGGATTTGGGTGATCACTTCTTCCTGCACCTGATCGAAAGTGCATCGTTCAACAAGGGACATACAAAGCTTTATGCTGGGGTTCTCCCAAATTTAGTGGCTTTCGCGTGCAAAAAGTCATTTGAAAAAGGATACGGCGGTTCTCTTGCATTCGTTGCTAAATCGGCGCTTGTCAAGCATTATGAAGCAACGCTTGGCGCAAAACGATTTGCCAGCAATCGGATGTTAATTGAAACGAAAGAAGCGTATGCCTTAGTCACGCGATATTTTAAGGATTTCGACAATGCCAGACTTCAATAAATTAGACCGAATGGACTTCGAGGTAATCGATGAGCCATGGACTCCAGAAGAGCGAAAATCTTTGAGCGAATATTTGAAAGCTCAAAAAGCCAAACAAGCCAGAAGCGAGAAAACTCGATCAATTCCTTCCGCGCACACCAAACCAAAAGCGAGAGCGAAACACTAATCCCTACCTTTGCACCGATAGCGCGATCCGCTCCACGCTGTCGCCCATGCGCACAATGCACCAATAACTTCCCGGTGCCATCCCCTGTGCATCCCACGCGAAATCATGCTCGCCTGCAGACAGCTCGCCGGAAAAGAGATGCGCTACGGGTGCGCCTAAGATATTCACCACCGATACATCTGCATAGCCCGCAGCGGCAGAGGTAAATGCGATCTCCGTAGATTGCGAGAAGGGATTGGGGTAGCTGCGAAGGGAATTGCTCACCGGTGGGGTTTGGGTTACTGCCTCCGGCTCAATTAACAAAAATTGAGAGAGCGGACGACGCCATAACGTTCCGCTCGTGGTATTTGCATAAAGATAAGTTCCATCAGTAGCCAACGAGGACATTGTATAGCCGCTCGTTAGACCATAGTTCGCATCATACCAAGTCCATCCGCTATCACGTGATCCAAACACACCGTCCGATGCAGTTGCCGCGAAAATTTTACCGTTATTTTTTTGGAAGGCTACAATTTTTAATCCTGTTGGCAGACCGGATTGGAGTTGAATCCATGATGCACCATTATCAGTAGATATGTACGCACCACTGCCACCAGCAACAAGGTTTGGCCCCATCGAAGAGATCGGGCCCAAACCGCCAGCATTCACCGAGTCCCATGTAGAGCCGCTGTTCGTCGAGCGATATAAATTTTTTCCCGATGCGAAGAGATAGCTGCCAAATTCGCCAATAAAAGCACCGTTCGGGTTGCCCAAAGATGTCCAAGACGAACCCTCATTCGCTGTGCTAAAAATTCCCGAATCTGTGGTGACGAATAAGGTTGAGCCGCTAACTTCCAATGGGTCGTTTGCAATAGTCCCCATATGACTTCCAAGCGAAACATCACTCCAGCTTGATCCGCTATTCGTCGAAATAAAAAGGCCGCTATCGGTAGAAACAAATAAATCGCTATTCACGAGTGCGGGTGCAGATATCAGCGTGCGATAATGCAAACGATTGCCTGTAGTTGCCCATGATGAGCCGTTGTTTTCTGACTGCAAAAGTGCAGGGGGATAATAATTAATGCCACTAACTGCAAAAAGAACAGATGTGCTCGCGCCGATTTGTGAAACGTTTGCGGGATATTGGAAGGTGGGAAGACCTGAGTTACATTGGTTCCAAGTCTCACCTCCGTCAGTAGAGCGAACCACACCTCTATTATTCGAATTGTTGGTAACTTCACTGTTGGAGGTAAAACCCCAATACGATCCAGGACCTGTGCCGATAAGGGTAGAAGCGGAACTAACGATATGCGCGTATGGAAACCACGAGTCTTCTGGAAGTGGCGTGGTCAATGCGACCCAATTCAAACCGTAGTCAGTTGAGCGAAAAAGCTGATCGTAGCCTGGAGAACCTTTAGGATGTGAGGAATCCGTTTGATCGACAATGAAAATATCAGACCCTGCAATTGCGAATGAACGAATTAAATGCGATTGGGGAAGACCGGTGTCTAAGCTAATCCAGCTTGCGCCGCTGTCATCTGATCGAAAGATGTGGGCAGTGTAGCAAGGAAGGGGACCACATTGTGCTCCAACATCCGTAACCGCATATAGTCGCCCGGAATTGAACACAAAGTCGCTATCTATAAGATAAGCCCAGGGGTCGTAATCGTTGACATCATGCCCCTGAAGTCCTGAAGCATTCCAGAGCAATCCATCATTCGTGCTTCTAAACACTCCGTTGCCCGTTGTGGCCACAAGCGACTTATTGAAGACTAAAAGCCCATTCATGTATCCAGATAAGCCTGTGCTGACCTCCTGCCACGTCGATCCATTATCCGAGCTTCTTGAGATTGTCTGGTGCGTGGTATCAATTCGAAAAAGGAAATCGCCATTGCTTACGTAACCAAGACCGAGAATGGAGGAGTTTGGGAAACTCGTGTCTGCCGAAAACCAAGTTGTCCCGCTGTCGCTGGATCCAAATGCGGGATAACCGCCGCTACCCCAGGTCCAGAGATTCTTTCCTATTTGGAAAAGCCCGGTAATATCCTCACTGTCAAGTGTTTCGGTGTTCCAACTTGCACCACCGTTTGTGGATCGGTAAATTCCACCCTGACCCCACACGTAGGTATAGTTAAAAAAAGATGAAACCCCATTAGTGGTAGCAATTGCGGACGTAGTGGGAAGTTGAAGCTCGGTCCATTGCGCTGATACGCTAGTTGAAAATAGGGTGAGAAGTATCGCTAAAGCGTTTTTCGACGCAATATGATAAATCGCCATCTTTATGTCCACCTTCACGGTTCCTGTTCAAAGAAAGCAATCAGTTGTTCCCATTTAACTTCCTTGCCATTTCCTTTCCTAGTGGCACCTTTGCACCATTCAATTTTTGCTTTACCAATTCTCAAATCTCCTAAATGGGTATCCTTTGAGTCGTAAATATCAAGCTCTATCCCATCATTGCCAAGATTCATTTCGACTTTAAAATTTTTAATGCTAACTTTCATATCTGCTATTATTACTAAAAAATGGTAAATACCCCTTGCATCGAAAGTGGGTCTACAAAGAAAGACCTTTTCGCAAAGCTAAGTTCCGCGCGCGCTTCGCCGGTGGGCGCGGCGGCAAGCCAGGCGAAGAGGGCAAGCGCGAGGAAGCGTTTCCTATTTCTCATACACTACATTCTTTGTGCAGCTTTTTGCCATGCGGAGCGGTACTTCTCCCAATGGTACAATGTTTCGGGATCGAAATCGGCGCCGTTCGGCCATTCGATCGTTTCAATTTCGGGATTGAGCCGGACCTGTGCAAAAAACGCTGGGTCACGAAGAGGGCCATACATCTCACCTTCCGTAATTCCGCTCAGATCGACGTCGCGCACGACTCCATCTTCAAATCGAAGTCGGAGCGTGTGCGGGCCGATAACCTCGACCGCTTTAATATCGTGTAATTCGTGACCTATCATTGGAGTGGTGTAATGGGCTGTGGTAAAATTCCCTCTTCTAACAGTTTCCAGTCTTTTTTTTTGAGTTCGTCTGCATGAAGTTCCGCCCACGCTTCGACAAACCGTTGCTCTTTCTTCGGCAATGAACCAGCGATTAACTCCACCGGCTCAATACCGAAACTTGCTTGCTTCCCAGCATATCGAGCATGGAAATGTGGTCGGTGGTGTGATCCGCCCGACTCTTTATACATGGTAATGACAATTCCAAAAAACCTACTGATTTCGGGCATGGTGTGGTTGGCTTAAAAAGGGAAAAGGAACCTGCTCAGCCAAAAGTGCCCGTGGAGTGGGGTAATTATTGGTGCCCTATTTTATATCCGAATACACACTAAAACAGCACCTATTCAACGACAAATCACGAATGAGAGATTTCTCCCCCATTCGTAATTTGAAATTCGTAATTCGTAATTAATTCCTACCGGTTCCCGATGGAATCGTCCTCCGGGCGGCGCGGACGGCGCGGCGCGGGGGCATCGAAGCCGCTGGAGCGCGGCTGTTGTGGTTCGTAGCCGCCACGGTCGCGTTGTGGGCGAACGTTGGTGGAATACACGCTCTGCTGCTGGCCGCCGCCGCGATTTCCGTATTGCCGGCCTCCTTCACGAGGCGGCCCGTTGCTATCTCTCGGCTGGCGATACGGCGCGCCGCTTCCGTAATTATTCGACCGCTCGCCTTGCGGACGTGGGCGCTGCGGACGGCCTTGTCCATAGCCGCCGCCTTGTCCTTGACCGTAAGATCGGCCTTGACCCTGACCTTGCCCGTAAGAGCGTCCTTGACCCCCGCCCTGACCGTAAGACCGGTTTTGCCCCTGACCACCCCACTGGCGATCCTGCCCCGCCGGACGCGGACCGCGTGATCCGCCGCCACCGGAACGCTGACCGTATCCACGACCCTGATCCTGCTGACCGTACTGACGCGGGCCTTGATCTCCGTATTGCCGTGGGCCGCGTGGAGCGTAACCGCCTTGCTGCTGCCTGTCTCCATAGGGACGCGATGGACCGCGCTGACTTCCGCCCTGGCGTGGTCTGCCACTCTGCTGACGTGGGCCTTGCTGCCAACCACCTTGTCGCGGTCCTCCCGGACCACGTCTCGGTGGGCCTCCACGTTTCGGCCCTGCCGAACGGCCCTGGGGACGTGAGCCGTACGCGCGGCCTTCGAATTTCTTTTTCTCTTTTTTCTCACG
The DNA here is from genome assembly GCA_963776895.1 of Ignavibacteriota bacterium. Taxonomy (GTDB): domain Bacteria; phylum Bacteroidota; class Ignavibacteria; order Palsa-1295; family Palsa-1295; genus PALSA-1295. Next base: position 671,801 of record CAVZOL010000010.1, read on the forward strand.
CGGAACATACACGCGCTTGCCTTTTTCTGCGTCATATTTTTTGTCGGCGTGTTTGCGCTGCGGGCGCTGCACTTTGCGCAACGCTTTGAGCGGTGGAACGACGGCTTTCCACTCCACTTCATCCAGCCGCGCTTGTTCACGCGCCGGGTTTTCGATGAATTGGAACGTATCGACGCCCGCTAACCGGTCGGCAATTTGCTTGCCGCTCCAGAATGCGGAAGCCATGGAACTTTGTCCGGCAACATAATCTCCTGCGAGATAGAGCGGCACTTTGAACTCATCCTCTTTTATGGTATCGACCGTAAAGGGCGAGGACGAAAGGAACGCCGCCGGCCATCGCTGGATCTCGCCATAGACGATATCCGGCAATGCCACATCGAGCACTTCTTCGAACACACGCTCGACGGCTATGAACGTCTCTTTATCCGTCTTGAGGACGTAATCGCGGCTGATCTCGGCTCCCAGTTGCAACACGAACGCCATTTCTTCCTTGCGGATACCAAGCGGACGGCGTCGGCTTTCTTGCGAAAGCCAGAAGATCGGAGCAGTAATATCATCCGTAAAAAGCGAAGTGAACGGCTCTTGGAAATTGATCTTCGTCGTGCCGAACATTGCGCCGATCATCGGTTCGTAATTGACATCGTTAAAAAGATCGGTGATACGTTTGATCTTTTTGTTTTTCTCGGCATGTGGCAGCAGCATCGCAAGCGCATACGGCGCAGGCAATGCAATGACGACGCCGCTGGAAGGCATCTTTTCGCCGCGCTGGTTCCGAAGCAGATATTTATCTTTTTCGATCACGATATCGCTGATGCGCGTATGCGTGCGAACAGGAATGTCCTTGACTAAAGCATCGGCCAGCACCTTCATGCCGCCTTCGAGGTAGGACCAATTGGGCACTTCAACCTCTCGCGCCGTCTGAATAGAACGGCCATCGAAGCGAAAGATGGGTGATGGAAATGGTAAGGCGTGCTGAAGCACTCCGCGCTCGATCGCTACGGCGCGAAGTAATGCGCGGGCGTTCGTCTCAAGCTGATTGGACGCAAGCGGAGAAAGATCGATGCGCTGAGCGCCGGAATCCATTGTGCGGTAGCCGACATTACGCGTGGATGCGCGGCCGCCAAGACTGCGAGACCATTCGAGCAGGGTGACTTCTTTGCCGGCGCGGTGAAGAAAATAGGCAGCGGAAAGGCCTGAAAAACCTCCGCCAATAATAGTGATCATGGGGTTATGTTGTGTTCTGTTGTTGTGAGCATTTGTGTGAGACGATCCGAAAAAGGGAGGCCGTCTGCAACGCAATTCAGAATGAGTTTTTTGGACTCAGCATGTATGTTAAAGAATCCGAATGAGCCTGCGGGGAACACCCAAAGACTGACCATCCGGTAAAGACCCTTAACGAGTCTTCGATGTTAATTAAAATTTCCACTGTTCGAGCAACTTTCCCGCATGATCGATCATACCTGCATGATCGCTCATGTCCTCATGATCGGTCATGCTACTTTGGCAAAGACCAATGAGCGGTTTTTGCAGCGTGGAGTCTGTTGTGATCTTTCGCTATGAGGGCGATCCTGAATATACCCTAATCATTACCTGAGAGCGCAAAAAAGACCCTATAAAAGTCTTGATCGTTCCGTTGAGCGTAAAAGCCTCTGGTTACCGATGGTGAGTTTTCGTCTATGAGCTTTGCCCGCATCGTAGTCGATGCTGCTCGTCGGCGATGTTGCATCGTTAACGATGCGCCCGGCATGCTCCAATATTCGCTTATTACCTGCCTGATCGAACGGACTCAAAAGACCCTTTTTTCCAGGGTCGTTTGGAATAATGATGAGTTTCGTTAGCACCTTCGCATGGGCTGTTTCCCACGCGGTAACATAATAATCATATTAGAAGCTAAGGAGTTCCGGTTATTTTGAAAAAAATTGGGGAGCTTTGCTTTACTCCTTCAATCTAAAACTTAATCATTTCATCCACCCAAACTTTGATAGGAGTGCCATTTTGAACGGCGGGTGTGAAACGCGCCGATTTCATCACGCGAATGGCTTCGGCATTGAAGACAGAATCGCTTGATTTTTCAATAATAACCGAATCAATTGCTCCTTCTTTATTAATAAGCGCCCGCACCGCAACTTGACCTTCCATGGCATTTTTTCTCGCTTCTCCCGGGTAGTGAATTAGATTGTTCAGAGGGGTGATCAATAGTGGTTTGGAATCAACTGAGCAAATTAAATCTGGTTTTATCTCTTGCGCAAAACCTGCCCCGCTCACTACAGATAACAGAGCCAGAATTATAGCAACAATTCCATACGAGCGCATCATATAAGCTGAACAATCCCTCCGAAATGCGGTTCCGTATCGAATTATTGTGATGCCATTGCGTTAATGTTCGCCATGTCGCGTTCAGCACTATCCCGGAAAGAAAAATACGCCGTCGCGGTTCTTTCAGTCTTTACGTTTCTGCTTCGCATTCCGTTGGCGTTGAGGCCGGAGCAATCCCTTACCGTATTTCCGTATGGCGATGACACCTATTATCTTTTTTCGATCGCTCGGAACGCTGCCGCAGGGCACGGTTTCAGCGTCGATGGCATACATCTGACAAACGGGTTTCAGCCGCTTATCGTCCTGCTTTATACGCCGATCTTCTGGCTGTGCGGCCCGCGCATGATCGGTCATGCCGATTCCTGGCTGGCCATTCGTTGGACATTCGTCTTGAATGGCGTTATTGCAGCGCTCACGGTTTGGGCTTTGGCTCATCTTATTCGTTCCTGCGAGCGCGAAAAACCAAAGACCGAGCGCGAAAAATCAAAGACCGAGCGCGAAAAACCAAAGACCGATGGCGAAAAAGTTACACTACCCTGGGGTCTGACCGCTCCTGTACTCGGCGCGTTGCTTTGGACCGGCTCCATCTCCATTTTCGCTCAAATGGCCGGTGGCCTCGAAACAGGACTCTATTCGCTGCTGCTGTGTGTAAGCATGACGCTCTATGCTCGTTTGCTATGGGACGAAAACGCGGGAGTGAAAACCTCCGTAACACGCTGGTTCTTGCTCGGCCTGGTGCTCGGGCTTACGGTTCTTGCACGCATCGATGCGGCGATCCTTGTTGCCATTATTGTAATCGTAGAGTTATGGCGCTGGAGCAAAAAAAACGTTACCGGCCATTTATGGGATGCGTTCGTGATGGGTGCAACCGCGCTTGTCGTCAGCAGTCCCTGGTGGATTTATAATGTGGTCTCGTTCGGAAGCCTGATGCCCGTGAGCGGACAAGCAGAAAATAGCTGGTACACACCGGTTTCCGCAAACATCTATCGCCTCGTCCAAACCTTGGACGATATTGCGCTTATTTTATTTTATACGCCGCACGATCTCTCCTTCTTGAATCGCATTCTTTGCAGCATCGCGATCGCCGTGCTGCTATATTTGCTGTTACGACACACAAGGGTGACGGAGCGACTGCGGCAGGGAATGTTTTTTTCGCCGCTTCTCCCGATGGCGTTGTTCTCGATCGTTCTGGTCATCTATTACACCTTTTTCTTCGAGGCTCCGCATTTTATCATTCGCTACCTTCAACCGCTTCGCATACTGTGGGTAGTGCTTACGGCTTGTGCTGTGGTTTTTCTCTATCCTGCATACCTGCACGGTAGCGCCAGGAGACGCCGGATCGCCGGCGCGGGAATTATACTGTTTTCGGTCTTCTCGCTCGGATTTGGAGTCGAGCGGTATGGCTACCGCCTGCACGATACGACCGGCTCTGAATTCTATAAAACGGGTGTGTGGGCTGCGCAGCATCCTCAGGAAAAAATTGGGATGCTACAATCGGGCATTGCGAGTTTTGTTGCGCCGAATGTTATCAATTTGGACGGGAAGGTTAATTCCGATGCACTGCGAGCGCATCAATCGGGACGGCTTGCCGAATATTTGCGCGACGAGCGCTTCACCTATATTGCCGACTGGAAACCGTTTATCGAAGACATCGATACCTTAGCTCGAAATAATGAACTTTATTTCGATTCTGTGGGTATGATAGACCGCATTCAACTGATGAAACTCCGGGCCGTACATCCAGCCTCACAATAGTTCAAAGGGGTCACGTCATGCTAAAATATTTTACTTATCTTTCCTGCATATTCCTTCTAAGTTCCGGCGCGGCTCGCGGCCAGCAGCTCAGCAGCCAGAGGCTTAGCGGGGACGCCCTGCGCGCCTACCGGCTTCAACAGATCCAGGATGCCTACCGTGAAAAGATGCACTTGGATGGGCCGGTTGTTTCTTCCGGCGGCAAAACCGGCGAGTCGGAATCCACGCTCGCCACGAACGATAGTAATGAAAAAGTCAGCACCAGCGATCCGGAGTCCGAAGTTCATGCCGCGATCAATCCGACGGATACCAACAATATCGTGATCGGCCCCATACATTTTCTGGATAAGGTGAATGGGATGACGCTGCCCATCTATTACACGACAAACTTTGGAGGCACATGGAATAAAAGCGCCTTTCAACCCCTACCCTATCAAAGCGGTGTATCGATCGTCGGAGGCGGGGATCCGATCTTCGCGTACGATGCGAATGGGATGCTGTATATGTCATGGATCGATCTCTACCAATTTTCTCTTTCGTCCGACACGATTCAATCGGCGATGTATTGGGCGTATTCGACCAACGGAGGCCAAAGCTGGCAACAGCCTGCTCAGGGTTATATCGGAACAGGGTGGGAAGTCGAAAGCGGTTTTGGAGTCACCGCAACGACAGGTTTGAATGACAAGGAATGGATGGCCGTCGATCGGTCGAACTCGCCGTATCGCAATACGCTCTATGTGGCGTGGACCTATTTAGGGGAGCTGCAGTATGGCGTAATGGTTCGAAGCAAGCCGCCGGGCGCGGACTCGATGGGGCTGCCCGTCCAGGTTTCGCCGGACAGCTTGATACGCGTCCAATATACCAGCCTTGGTGTCGATGCAAAAGGAGGCCTGCATGTGACCTATCTGGGAAGCTCTGATGGTCTGAACTTTGGAATTTATCATAGCTATTCTGCAGACGGTGGCCAGACGTTCACTACCGAAAGAATTGCGGATGCCGATATTCCGGGGCAATCGCAAGATGCTACCAGCGACCTGCTCTATGGAGTGCGAGCGCCTGGGAACTACCCATGCGCGCATCTCTCGATCGACACGTCGGGAACCGGGAATCTTTATGAAGTATGGTGCGCGCTCGGAGTCGAACAGGATAGCGGGCTTGGCACACAAATTTATTTCAGCAGTTCAACCGATAATGGAGCAACCTGGAGCACTCCGAGCATCCTTAACAACGATCTCGATACCGACAGCAATACCCCGGATCATTTTTACCCCAGCATCGCTGTCAATGGCAAGGGAAAAATTTCCGTAGGCTGGTACGACCGGCGTGAAGACCCGAACGATGTGATCGGCCGCTATTACATTGGGCAATCCACCGATCAGGGTCAGACGTGGACGAACGCTCCGGTGGCTACGCAGCCGATGAATTTCAGCAAAGTATTTAATGTGAATGGGAACTTCGGTATCGGAGAATATACCCAGGTATTGACCACGCCGAACTATACCATCCCCGTATGGACAGACGGACGGGATAACACCGGTAAACTCGAGATCTATGCCGCATTCCTTACCGGAGCCGCCGCTTCGGTGGAGCGTGTTTCCAGCGTTAGCGAGGGATTGCAACTTTCTCCTAATTATCCTAATCCGTTTGGTTCAACGACCAATCTTTCTTTCACACTGGAAACTTCTGCGCATGCCGAGCTCTATGTTACGAACATCACTGGCCAGCGCGTTGCAAGTATTTACAATGGTATGGCCGAAGCCGGCGAGCATGACTTCACCTTCGATGGCTCCGAGCTTGCCAATGGCGCGTATTATCTCAATCTTGAATCGGACTTGGGCATTGTTCGCCAGGCCATGACGATCCTGCGATAATTGCACCGGTACGCAGCCATAAAAAATCCCGCGTACTCACGGATTCTTTCGGCGTTCCTTCTTCGTTAAGCGCGCCGCAATGTTGATCATACCAACTATTCCGATCGCTCATGGCGTCTGCGGCGCGCAGATCGCTTCCGGAGCGCATGAGGTACATCATGCCAGCATCGTCGGCGATGCGCGTGGTATTTACTCGCAAAGTCCGGTGGACCGGGCGCGGCTCTTCCGCAAAGAGAATGCGAAAATGCTGCACCTTCAATTTCTCGACCGCGATCCATGGGATGAACAATCTCTCGACCTTATCCGCGCTATGCGTGAGGCCGTCGATATTCCGTTTGGAATTGCACCGACGGACGATCCTCCTTCGGAATAAGCGTGCCAGCAGTTGTTCGATGCGGGAATTTATTGAGTATGGCTTCCGGAAGACACGCCGGAGGACGTTCTTTTCGCATTCGGACGGCGGTTCAAATCCGGCAAGATCATTCCCTCGCTCGATCTTTCCTTCGATTTCGAATCCCATCTCTCGCATTATCGCGCGAACGGTATCGAGCGCGCCGGCATCGATATTTCCCGAAACGATACCTTAGAAGCCGGCATGATCGATTGGGATCGGCTTCGAGCGATCTCGGCTATTGCTATTGCAGCAGGAATTCGTCTCACGGCCTTGCGCGGCGTGCGCGGCTATCCGGAATTAAAGAGGCTTCAGGATATTGGCGGCGCGTTCGATTCGCTGGTCTTGGGACGCGCGATCAATGAGAACCGGTTCCCATGCCAGCTCATCTGGCGCGAAGTGGAAGCCGAAGCCGCGTTCGAGACCACGCCCGCGAATAATTTGTGGAGCAATCCGCTGGAAGGAAAGCCACACATTTAAACCAGAACCATGATTTGGGGCGATTTTAGAGATTAAAGAGATTGGTTCTCAAAATCTCCTTAATCTCTAAAATCGCCCCAAATCATGGTTCAGAAGGAAGATGTGAAAATGCCCAATGGTTGTATCTGCGTGGTAGTTCGTGGTTAGAAATGTCTTGAGTCCACCCCACGCTAAAAGCGCATTGTACGAATCCAGCGGGCTGCCGGTGATGTAGGGCTTCGCATCTCCAAATTCAGCAATGAAATATTTTGGCGGAGCCTCCGAAAGCTGTCGCAGAAGTTTTGCTTTCCATTCCGGTGGTGTGAAAGCGCTGCGAAACGGAGTAGCCGTCAGGCAAATAGTTTGTGGTAGTTTGTTCGAGAAAAAATAAATTCCGACATCGTTGCCCCAGAAATAGAGTTGATCCTTGCCGGACATTTTTGATCCAAGATAATTGACGACGCGGAGCTCGTCTTCCGCAAAATAATCGGGAATGCGGCGCTGTACTTCGGCTGGGGCATCGCCACCGGTGATCGCCATCGCCGCCCAGGGAATTGTTTGGGTAAATATTCGTGGAAGTGGTGATAATAAGAGGACGCAAAGGACACAAACGACCCATACCACAGCGCGAGATCCCCCACCAAGCTTTCGAAGTTTTTTTAACCAATGTATAAACGCCATTAATCCCATCGCCATGAATGGCGTAAACGCCCACAGCGCGCGGGTATATTGGTACGGGAATTCTATTTTGCGCTCCACCAGCACACCTAAAAGCTGAATACTTCCCGCGAGCAGCAATAAGATGAGAAGCGCATGAGGCTGCGTGGTGTTCTTTCTTTTGGCATTGAGTATAATTCCAAGAACGCCGAGTATTACAAGGGCGATCGAGGCAGAATACATAATACGCTCTGGAAATAAGAGAAATAGCTGCACAAAAATAGATTCCCCGCTCCCAATCGAGCTATAATGCCACAACCAGGACAGCGATTGTAAAAACGGATGCAGCGCACCCATCCACCAAAGCGCAAGAATGGAGGCAATGCCCAAAACAAGCGAAGATGCCGTCGGTGCAATGGAAGCTCTCCATTTCATCTTTGTACTAATTCCTCGGCGTGAAAGAACGAATACCATTGCGGCGAATCCACCGAGAACAAGCGTGAGCTTCAGCACGAATAACCAGACGACGGCTACCCCTGCTATCAATCCGTACTCAAACGCAATCCTGTCTTTCGCAAGCCGTTTGGATGTAACCGTGCGCTGTGTCATATCCACCAGCAACAGCGAGGGAAGTATCGCAAAACTTTCTGCTTCGCACGTCATCCAAAAACCGGAACCGGCGTAGAGCATGAGCATCAGCGATGAGGAGATAAGAGCGATCTCGAAAGAAAGCTCCCGCCGCAGAATCCGGAAAAAATAATACGCCGCAAAAAGCTGATAGAATATATCGAGCACATGAATCGACCATTCGTGAGGCCCGAACAACCACAACGCCACAGCATAAAGATAAAAGATGAGCGGCTGCTTCGTATCGAGAAAATCGCGGTACGGGATGGCGCCCTTCAACACCATTTCCCCGCCCACGCTGAAGACCGCCTGATCGTACCCGAACGGATAGAACAGCGTAGCCACCAGCATCACCACGCTGAGACCTGCCAGGACGATAATTATTGGGCGCACTCTTTCCACGGCACCCCATAACGTTTCAATCGCCAATTCGCTTCCTCGGATGTTTCTGCATTCGTTTTGTTTACCTTATCATGAAACGCGCAGTACGCATTGGAGTAACGGGAAAGCTCGGCAGCGGAAAATCGGTGCTCATTCAAATTATGGAAGAGCATGGAATTGCCGTTATCCGCTCGGATGATCTTGCGCGCGAGCTAATGGAGAAGAATGCCACAGTTCGCGCCGCGCTCATTCAAACGCTCGGCCCGAAGGCTTATGCAAATGGCGTGCTCGACCGCGCCTATATTGCCACGCAGATCTTCCACGATAGATCGCTGCTGGCTAAGGTGGAATCGGTAGTTCATCCGGCGGTTACGAAGGAAGTTGAGAGGATTTTCCGGGATAATAAGGAAGGGATGGTCGCGGTGGAATCGGCGATCATTTTGAAGAGCAAATTTCGGGAGGTATTCGATTATATTGTGCTGGTCGAATCGCCGAAGGAGGCGTCGGTGGAGCGCGTGGTGAAGCAAGGCCGGTTGACTCGCGAAGGCGCAGAGGCGCGCCTTGCCGAGCAGGAATTAAGCCAGCAAGCGCACGATGAAGCCGATTTCTTCATCGAAAATGCGGGTAGCGAGGAAGCATTCGAAGAAAAATGCAGGAAATTGATCGGATTACTAGAGCCGCTTAGCAGCATGGAACTTCCGGATGCACCGCTTCATGCGAATAGCGAATGACGAATGACAAATGGGGGAAAACTACTATTCCCCATTCGTCATTTATCCTTAATCTTATTCCTTCGTCAATTTCAGCGTTTGCACTTCGTTATTTGCCGTGGAAATGCGAACGAGATACGTTCCCGGCGGTGCGTTCGACATATTAATAGGAACAGTTGCGCTACCTTGCTCGAACACACCCGAGTAGCCCGCGCCCGCAATTTGCTGACCGAGCACATTATACACAGCAATAGTTATATATGCTTCCCGCCCAACAGAGAGTGCAATGCTCGTAGAATTCTCGAACGGGTTCTCCGTAATGCTGGCGCTTAAAAGGATTTGCGAGCCAATCGCTTGTGGCGAAACGCCTTCTGTGGCTGAGATTATCAGCACCGTATCTAACCCCATTTGCTGCATGGTAAGCAAGGTGGAATCATAAACGGTGTCTGGCCAGTGGGTTGTATCGAGCCAAAGCGAGTAATCGTCTTCGCGCTCTTGATTGTAAGCGGCAACATAGGTGCTTTGATATGCCGCACAGCGGGGATTATTAATGAGCCAATACAAAAGGCTAAGTTGTTCCCTGTCAGAGTTTGTGTCTTCGAAAAAAGAGCCGCCGATGTGTAGCACACAATCGCAGAACCACGCGTCATCATTTCGCAATGGAAGAATAGACAGGAGGAAGTTCCTGAGCGATGTCCGACCAGTTTGGTTCTGAACCGTATCGGCTTCCGACTCACTCAACGCACCGAACGCTTCTTGTGGTACTGCCTGGGCATAGCAATGGCTAAGATAATAGCAGGTCGAATCATAGGCCTGATCGTAAAATCCGTCAGTTACCAGAGAGTAGGCCATACCGAGTGTGTGATTGCAAGTTGAATCGTTCGTTGGTACATTTTGTGTCGACATGCCCTTACGCCCTGCCACATCATTAAGGCTTCCACAAGAAAAGGAAGGAGGGATTGGTGCTGTTGAAAGGAATGTCGAAGAACTCGTGAAGTTCACACCTGCGCTGTAATTATTGTTCCATCCGGGTGGTGGAGGATCTGCACCCCACCAATTATTAGAAATGTCGAGGCCAGTCCCCCACGTCCACGAACTAAAATCCTTCGGTACATCGGCCGTTCGATCCGGAATGAAAGTTCCTTCTATCTCTGAGAGGAGCATCTCACTCGGATTTTTAGCAGGCACATCGGCGATCTGCTGCGCATGCGCCGATGGAGCAGCGCATAGCAAGATATTCAACAAACCAATTGCAATGTTTTTCATAGGCTAAGAATTATGAAAATTCCCTTATCGGCGAAACGCACGTCCTTCGTCTCACGTCTCGGTTTAATGGAACACCAAAATAATTCGTTTAATTGTTCGGGAGAGAACATGCGTTTCGGGGGAGAGGACGTGCGCAGCACGTCCCTACCGTCAAATGGCTACTAAAACTCATAGGATTGATCTGTCATAAAGAATGCTATTTAATGGAACTCTGCATAAGTTCATGAAAAGTTTGGTCGAGTTCATGAACTCCTCATGCAAAAAAAAATATTTTTGGAAGCCAATTGGCTAAAACAAGCTAAAAACGCCATACACCATTGCGCACAAATGCGCGAATTACTAAAAGCACCAATTTCTTGAAGAACAAGCCGCGAAAGAGACCACGATTTACAGGATGGGAAGGATGCGATTGACGGGATGGGGAGGATGCGATTGACGGGATGGGGAGGATTTGGGGTAATAATTGGATAAAAACAGGAGGCAACCCGCACTTTTTGGTGCGTGGTTACTGTTGTTCGCAACTCGTTAACAAATCTATATTTAACCACAACACGACAGAAAGTTCGATATTATGCCAGTAATGACCAAGATGCGCGATTCGATGCCGGTGGTGTTCGCCGTGCTCGCGGGCATCTTCCTGCTGATGATCATCTTCCAATGGGGCGGCCAGGGTACACTTTTTTCACCGAAAGGCGAGAATGGGGTCTTAGGAACGGTTAATGGCTATCCGATCACGCAGCAGGAATATAATACGGATCTCGAAGCAGCGACGGCGGAGATGAAATCGAAGAATAAGGAGGAGACCCTCAATGAGAGCGACGAGGCCGACGCCGCCGATGAAGCCTGGGATCATGCCGTAAAGAATTCGCTCGTGCAACAGAGTGTCGATAAAATGGGGATTATCGTGACTCCCGATGAGATTCGTGACATGCTCTTCAATAGTCCTCCAGCCGATATTAAGAAAGCCCTTACGGACTCGCTGGGAAATTTTAATCAGCAGTTGTATATCAAAGAGCTTCGAGATCCCCGCATGGATTCGACCGTGCGTATCCTGGAAGGAAAAGCACGGCAGGAGATCGAGGAAATGAAGTGGCAGCAAGCTGTTGCCTCGACGGTTCGGGTTACGGATACGGAGGCCTTTCTGCGCTTTATGTCCGATAGCGCAAAGGCGATCGTGCAGGTCGTCAAAATAATGGCTCCGGAAGTCACTCCTGAAATGGTCAGGCAGGTTCCGGAACAACAAATTCAGAAGTATTACGATACCCACAGTTGGCTTTATCCTCAGGAAGAACAGCGGAAATTCAAGTTTATCCGGTTCCCGCTTATACCGAATGCACGCGATACCGCGCTTGTCATGGAAACCGCCAATACCCTGAAAGCCCGATTGGCAGAAGTGCCTATTTCTAAAACGGATACTGCGAATATCGATACCGTAGTGAAGGAACTTACCCAGGATTACAGTGACGCCGCCTTCCGTCCGCGGCGATTGATTACCATGCGAGAATTAGGATCTGACACGACGCTTTTTTCAGCAAAAGATGGAGATAATGTTGTTGCGAAGATCGATGGCAAGATCACCGCGCTACGAGTGCTACAGGTTTTCGATAGTTCTCCGCATACGATGTTTCACATTCGACATATCGAGGTTGCCTTCCCTGCTAATGCGACTCCTGCAGAGCAGGATAGCGCTCATGCTGTAGCAAACGATATTTATCAAAAACTGAAGGCGGGCGCGGACTTTGCAGAAATGGCGCGGACTCGATCTTCAGATTCCCGCACGGCTACAAAAGGCGGCGATATGGGTTGGATCGACACCAATTTACTTCCTCTCACCGCACGGCCGGAGATCGGTACAGCGAAGTATGGCGATGTGCTTGAACCCCAGCAAACTCCGCGCGGGTATGAGATATTTCAGGTTCTTCAGCGCACGAAAAAGAATTGGGCGATCGTGGGCGTACCGTTGGTCGTCAAACCGAGCCATCAAACGCTCGATCTTGAATCGCAGATGGCGAATATTTTCCGCGAGCAGGCTGAAAAAAATGGCTTCGATCAAGCCGCTACTGCGTCTGGGCTTCATGTTATTTCGGACGCTCAACCCGCAAGCCGAAAAGGCACACCGATTTTTAACAGCCATCTTTTTGTCGATTGGCTGTTCTCCGCATCGAAGGGAGATATATCGCAGCCCATGAGATTATTACGGACGGGCGCAATCGTCGTAGCGCAGCTCACCGATATCATTCCCGCGGGGCCCAGGCCGTTGGCAGAAGCAAAAGCACTGATCGCCCAAGACCTCGCACAAAAGGCTGCGGTTGCTGCCATGGAGCCGCGTGCCAAGCAAATCGATGCATTAGTCACAAGCAATACCGACCTTGCCACGCTTGCGGCCACAACCAACGATCCATCGCTTACTCCGGTGACCGTCCTGATGGGACCGGCGGCATCCGTGAATGGCTTGCCCTCTGCGGAATATGTGATCAATAATTGGGCTTTCAGCGCGCAACCCGGCTCGATCAGTCCGCTCCTGAAAGGCGAAAAAGGATATTACATCGCAAAACTCATGGGACGGTCTATTCCTTCCCAAAAAGATTTTGCTGCTTCGAAAGCCAATATTGTAAAAGATCTTATGCATGAAAAGGAACAGCGACTTCTGACAGATTGGATCGACAATTTGAAGCTGCATGCGACTATTGAAGATTACCGCTTGAAACGGTAGTAGTGGTATCGTTCAGCTAAAATCCACAGCGTAGTTTAGGGATTCGGGGTAAGGCTGGCGGAGGGAACATGCTCAATGCTTTTCGCAGCTTGCATCGCAAACCGGATGCCATCATTATTGGCGTGAATATCGCGGGGGTCGCGGGCATCGCCGATCACGAACAGGCTCTCCCCTTCTTCAACGGCTTCGCCTGCGAGATGCACAAGCCAGTCCATGCCAAGCGGGGATTTGAGCCACGCGCTGGCAAAGAAATGCTGGAGCTTATCGCGGTCGCCCTCGGGGATGTGGTACAGATGCGCAGGCAGATGGGAAACGCGCAGCAGAAAACGGGAATGATTCTCGGAGGTAAGCGGCAGATCGAGTTCGGCTCCGAAGAGATCGAGCGGGATAAATTCATGCTCGAACGATCCGTAGGAAGCAGCGAGAAACCCGTCGGTCAGATCGCCGTGCGCCATCGCAAGCGCTTCGAAATAGATCTCGTTAAATGCTTCTTCCGGAGTAACAAGAGAATCGAATGCACCGAATTCCGGACTTTCGATATAAGCACGCATATCGGAACCCATACGGATACCTTCGGGAATGAAAAGCGAGAACGGCAGCGGAACGCTGTGGCGCGCTGCTCGATCGGCTCGTGAGAGCGGTGAAATGCTTCCATCTCGATCTATGGATGCGGGAACAGAGCAGCACGATACCGATGCGGTCAGAAGCGCGAGAAAAGAAGACCATCGCAGGGTCTTCAGTGCGTTACGCACGGCTCCCCTTCGCTGTTACTGCTTTCGCCGGAGATGCTCCGCGCAATGCTTGGAGCACTGCCGGCATAATTTTTTCGAGACGCATGGTAAGATCGCGGCGTCTTTCTTCTATGCCAGATTCATCGCTTAGAGACGCTTGGAATAGCTCGACATCCTGAAGATAAAACTCCGGATCCCCAGACGAAGCACGGCTCTTACTCGTAAGGTCGGTCCTGGATGCACCTTCTGACACAAGAATCGCACAATGCTTCACGTTGTTGCGTGCCAGATCAATGAGGGTGCGGAGATAATCGTCCTCTAACTCTTCCATCTGCGGAACCAACAAGATGAATTCCGAGAACTCGCCACGCGCGATCGCATCGGAGATTCTTGAAGCTTCGAGCACCAGCGAAGTTCCTTCGCGAACTTCCGCGGCCAGAAATGCGGTGAGGCCAAATTCTACGGCGCTTGCACTTAGGTTAGCGGTGGAAGGATGAATACCGGTATCGCGACGAATGATCTCGGAAAGTTTAACGAGAATATCGTGAAGCTCTCGGTTTCCGTTAGCTTCCTTCGATGGCCATGCATTTGCAGCGCGAGCGATAAAAATTCTCGAACTGAGCAACGAAAAACTTCGCGTGGACGCATCTACTTTTGCGATGTGAGCAATGCTACCACCCGGCAGAGCAAAATCGATCTCCTTATTGGACGCATCGAGGAACTTTACGCCAAGCGCCGACGCGGCGCCGAGACCGGCATCGCACGCCAATGGTTCCTCATGACCGAGCAGAATGGAAAATGCTCCTTCATCCAACGCATCCTGAATGAGCTGGCCAATGCCGACCGTCGTGCCACTATCCCCCAAATGCGGAACACGCGCAACGCGAGACATCTCGATCACGGCAAGTTTTCCGTCTTCACCTGCAAACCCGATCGGCACAACAACATCTTCGCCGGATGCTCCGGTGGCCTCGACTTCGAGAAACGAACCGAGTGTATGGGTCACAAGAAAATCTATCGTTCCGGTCCCGCCATCCACGATGGGAAATTGTACAACATCCGTGCTTGCGAGCGATCGGTCGAGCGAGCGAATGATTCGTGCAAGCAAGGATGCAGCATCCGTTGCTTCAAAGATCCCTCGGACGGGCAGGGCTGCTACAAGTATTCTTCCAGACATGGTATCTATCTTCTGCAATGCGAATTACCGTTCCCAAATGAATGTACCGGAAGGTGGGAATGAACCACGTAACCTGTAATCGCCAAGCATGTACTCGTCAACAAACGTGTACCGGGCATTCAGAGCAGTATATTCCCAAATTTCGTAAGGCTTTTGCATCATTTCGAGCATCGTCGACGATCCAGTATGACTGTCAATATAATCCGGCAGACCAAGCGCAATATATACGCGCCCCCTGTCACTTTTCCATCCAGAACCTATCACTGACGATGTTTGAAAGCCTGTACCAAAATGAGCGTTCGCATATTCCACGCGCGCATAAAATACATCCTTCGGACGATTCCCCCCAGCTCCTACGGAGTTCGCTGGCGTGTTCTCCGATGCATTTTTCTGGTTCCAGAATGCAATGATGGCTTCGCGCTTCTCTTTTGCTGTCTTCGCATTAGAAAGCGAGTCCCACTCGCCGCCGGTTGCAATGATGCGCAATTGGTCAATGGCCTGATCGAGATCGGCAACAGAATTTGGAATTCCCCTTGCAATTCGAACGATGATACTACGCTCCGCACCGAGCAGTGCGCGTTTCCCAAGCACCAGGGGATCGGTTAAAGCCGTATCTTGAATTCCAGGTAGCACAAAGATCCGAACCGAATAGCGGCCCGACCACAACTCGTCAAATTGGAGTGGGACAAACAGTGGAGTTTCAGGAACTAATGAAATATCCTTTGACGGCTCTACTGGAGCCGTGAATCCTCGCGTCAGGGGAACGCCTTTTGAAAGAATTCCTTGCCCTGTGCGAATGAACGATGTAACTCGAAGCGAGGAAGTCATCTCTGAGGGGTTTTCATCGTTCCTATACTGAATGATCTCTGTAACCACACCAAGCGTTAAATCGGCAGGAAGATTGTATAATTCGGCAAACACGCCAGCATCGCCCACGATGCTTGTCTCGCCGTGGGCGCGCATGACCGTGTGATTGCTTTCATTCTCTGCTAATTCCGCATCGTCGATGATGCTGGAAACATCCGGCCCTATGCATGGAACGATACGCATCCCCGTCCGCTCTCGATAGATCATCAAGTCACTGATCCCTGGAGTGGCGGGCGCATCGCCCACGATGCTTGAAAAGTTCTTAGCATAAAACTCAATCGTGGTATCAAATTCCCGGCGAGAGGAAAAATCACGAATGCTGATCCGCAGTTCGTAGTCCTTGCCAGATGCCATTAGAAACGAAATTTGCTCGGCATCTGCCCGCGCTTGTCCATGCGCAATGCGGTTTTGGTGTTCCGTGGCCGTTTCAAGCACATTATAGGACTCGTAACGATCGAGGAGCAAACGTTCCTTATCTGTTACTGCGATGCTAACAGAGTACTCAGCCACATATTTATCGACCGCATACAAAAACTCCAGCGACTCATACGGAACTGCAAGATACAGATCCATTCGAGTGCTGTCCGCATCGCCGACGATGCTCGGAGTTGGGCCCTTGAAGGCAAGCACATCGAACGCGGCGCGAGGTACTTTGGCTGAAATTTCCTCCACACGCGGGGGACCAGACATTCGACGCTGCGCCATCACGCAGTCGGTAGAGCCTGCAAGAAAGAGGCAAGCAAGCATCATCAATGATGCCATGAGTAAGCTGCGCATCATGATAAGCTACCAAACAATTTCGGCATCCAGTTCATATTCACTTCCACTAGCTTCACTGGCTATTCCCGTGATACGTGCATGCACAAAGTCTCCAACCGCTGTCCGGGAACCTCGATCAGGTGATTCTACATTGCGCGTCACGCGCACTTCCCCATCCACTTCCGGTGCCTGGGACGTCGTGCGGCCATAATAACATTCCCGTCCATCTTCCAGCACGATGCGGTCGATCAATACTTTCTCCACCGTTCCATGCATCGTCGCCGATGCTATTTTAGCAAGGTTCTTGGCGTGCGAAACTTCCGCTTGAATATCGTAGAGTCTCGCCTGGCGCGCAAGTTTCTCCGCCGCTGGAATCGGATCGCCAAGCGGATATGCGGCGGTGCCTTCTTCATGACTATATGTGAACACGCCCAGCCGGTCGAACTGCATTTGTTCTACAAATTCTTCTAATTCCTCGAATTCCCGCTCGCCTTCCGTTGGGAACCCTGTGATAAGCGTCGTGCGTAACGCGATGCCCGGAACGCGCGCGCGGATCGTTGCGATCAGATCCTCCGTGGCGCGTCGCGTGATGCCGCGCCGCATGGATTTCAGCACCGCCGTCGAAGCATGCTGTACCGGAACATCCAAGTATGGAACGATCTTCTCTTCGCCAGCCATCACGTCCAACAGATCGAGCGGGAACTTAGCTGGATACGCATACATCAGCCGGATCCATTCGATCGAGGGAATGCGCGCAAGCCGCGTCATCAGCTTGCCAATGGAGCGCTCGCCATACAGATCGAGACCGTAATTCGTCGAATCCTGGGCGATCAGCACGAGTTCCCTTCCGCCATTCGATCCCAACATCATCGTTTCGAATTCC
Source organism: Ignavibacteriota bacterium (assembly GCA_963776895.1). Taxonomy (GTDB): domain Bacteria; phylum Bacteroidota; class Ignavibacteria; order Palsa-1295; family Palsa-1295; genus PALSA-1295. The sequence continues at coordinate 689,361 of CAVZOL010000010.1, forward strand.
AGCTCTTCTATCGTGCGGGAACGATGACCGCCGCGCATGATCGGGATCGCACAGAACGCACACGGATGGTCGCACCCTTCCGATATTTTGAGATACGCGTAAGGCTTGGGAGCTGTTTGCTTTCGCTGCAGGAGTATCGAGTTATCCGTACCGAGTGGGTGAGTACCGAGTACCGAGTCATTAGAACCGCACTCATTACTCCGCGCATCGCCGACGATGCTCTCGCCGCGGCGAGTCAGTACTGCGAGTATCTGCTCGAAATCCTGCGTACCGAAGAAGCGATCCACTTCCGGTATTTCCGATTCCAGCTCACTGCGGTAACGTTCCGATAGACATCCGGCCACATATAATTCCCGAATCGTGCCTTGCTTTTTTAGCTCGACCGCTTCTAAGATCGCGCCGATCGATTCCTTCTTTGCATGATCGATAAATCCGCACGTATTGACGATCACCGTTTCCGCCCGTGATGCATCCGTTTCCAATTGAAATCCTCGACGCGCAAGCATACCGCCGATCACTTCCGAATCGACCGTGTTCTTCTCGCACCCTAATGTGATCACCGCGACTTTTTTCTGCATTGCGCTTCTAACACCTGAGACCGGTAAAGGGGTCTCAGAATCGCCTTTAAACGTCTTTTTTGCCCGCGCGATGGATTTATACCGTATTTTGCAAAAGGAAAACCTATTGCAAGGCCCATAGTGGCCTTTTAGCCCTTACGCTTAATGTATTTTTTTATTGCTTTCCTAAAAAACAAAGAAAACAATGCCCCTCTTATAACGCCCGGCTCCTTTAAAATGGGCGTCAATGGGCTTGTGTTTACCCTCGCCTTATTTTTGCCCAGCATAATTGCCGCTCAGCAGAATGTCGTTATTAATGAGATCATGTACGCGCCCTTAAACATAGAGCCGCAATGGATCGAACTCTACAATCCCGACTCAGGTAATTTCAATATTGCAGAATGGCAGATCACTGTGGGAACTGGTAGTGTTACGTTACCCATCAATGCCACTACCGCAGATCAAAACGCGGCGTTCATTGTCCTTACTACCGATTCTACCGCGCTCCGTTCTAAGAGACCCGGAGTATATCCGATTATCCAATGCATGCTGCCTCAATTGAATACTGCTGGCGATCGAATTGTGCTCAGCAATGCATCTTCGCTAACCGTCGATAGCATAATGTTCTCATCTGCATGGGGCGGGACAAATGGGAATTCTTTAGAACGGCGAAATGCACTTGTATCCTCAAACGACTCCAGCAATTGGGGAACGTGCATAGCATCTTCCGGAGCCACTCCCGGTGCGCGCAACAGCATAACCGTTGCCGATTCCACGCCTGCCGTCACACCCATACAACCCCTCGCCGTGGTGATGAACGAGATCATGTTTGCGCCCATCGACCCAGAGCCGGAATGGATAGAATTGTTGAATACTACTTCCGACACCATAAATATCGCTGGCTGGACCCTCACGGTGCAAGATCATGCGCCGGTAACTGTTCCCAACACCAATACGCTGATACCACCCGATTCGCTCATCGTACTTTCCAGTAATGACACCGAACTTGCGGCATACCGCCATGTGAACATCCAGCATATCGTGCGGTGCAGCTTGCCAGATCTGAAGAATACCGGCTCTACGCTCGCGCTGCGATCATCGCCGACGATGCTTGACCCAACAGGAAACCTGATCGACAGCGCATGGTACGATGGCTCCTGGATCAAAGCGGACGGGATTTCCATCGAGCGGATCAATCCGGCGATCGCGGGATATGATTCTACCAATTGGGGTTCCTGCAAAGATCCCAGCGGCTCGACCATCCTCCGGCCAAATTCCATCGCCATTCGGAACTATGATCTCGCGATGATAAACGTACAGCCAACCGACACTTCGGTTGCCGCTACTATTGTGAATTTAGGATCGGATACGATCCGGCAGACCGCCATCGCACTTCAGATCGGAACGTTTGCCCCTATCGTTCAGCAAATATCCACTCTGCTTCCAAGTCATGATTCGCTCGTCATTCAGTTCTCGTTACCCGGAAATTTTTATGGCTTATTTCCGGCTACTGCCTATATCATGGACTCGTTAAACGAAAATGCGGCAAGCGATACCCTGCGCTTTAGCGTCGCGCCGCCTATTCCCGCAGATAGTCTTGTTATTAATGAGATCATGTTCGATCCAAAGCCCGGAGGATGTCAATGGATGGAACTGTTTAATCTTTCGACGAAATGGATCTCGTTGGATTCCACACAGCTTATCACCGGCGAGTCGCATCCCGGAGAATACACACACGTTATTCCCACCGTCCTCATTGCTCCCGATTCGTTCGGACTCATCGCCGCGAATGATTCCATTTATAGCGATTATCCTGCGCTCGTGGGACGGAATGGTCTAACTTCAGTGAACGAGTCATCGCTCGATCTAGGCGAAGACTCGTGCTGGGTGGTTTTGCACAATAAAGCTGCATCTTCCATCGACTCCGTTCATTATTTTAAGACCTGGCAGCAAAGCCCGATCACAAAGACGTTCGCGGGAATTTCTTTGGAACGCGTAAATCCTCGCGCACCAAGCAATGAAGCCGACAATTGGCAGGCTTCGCTCGATCCATCCGGCGCGACGCCGCTTGCACCAAATTCGGTTCGCATACGTAAGCACGAGCTCACCCTTTCAAACGCAGAACCAACTGACTCTTCGGTGGCTATCACCGTTGTAAATATTGGTTTGGATACGATCCGGCAGTCAGCGATCGCGCTTCAGGTCGGCACATTTCCTTCAATCGTTCAACAAATATCAACGACGCTCCCAGGCCATGATTCGGTTTTCATCCTGTTTCCCATGCCAGAGAATTTCTATGGGCTATTCTCTGCATCGGCTTACATCGTGGATTCTTTAAACGAGAATCCTGCGAACGATACGCTGCGCTTTAGCGTCGCGCCGCCGATTCCGGCCGATAGCATCGTTATCAACGAGATCATGTTCGATCCGCTGCCCGGTAGCTGCGAGTGGCTGGAACTATATAACCTTTCCGCAAAATGGATCTCCTTAGATTCTACGCGGCTCATCACCGGCGAGTCGCGTCCGGGAGAATACACGCACGTAATCCCTTCGCTTCTGATCGCTCCGGATTCCTTTGGCCTCGTCACGGCGAATGATTCGATCTACACGACGTATCCCGCACTCGTGGGGCGGAACGGCATTGCATCGCTTGGGGAATCCACGCTCGATATGGGCGAGGATTCTTGTTTTGTCGTACTGCGAAATACAGATTCCACAACCATCGACTCCGTGCATTACTTTAAAAGCTGGCAGCAGAGTTTGCTCAAAAAGACGTTTGCAGGAATTTCTTTGGAACGCAAAGATCCTCGCGGTCCCAGCAACGAATCCGGGAACTGGCAGGCATCGCTCGATTCGTTGGGCGCAACACCGCTTGCGCCCAATTCGGGCGACACGTCTTCCACTTCCACTCCTCTTCCATCGGGAACCGCATTTCAGGCAAGCTTTTCGCCGAATCCGTTTTCGCCGGATGGCGATGGATTCGAGGATGTCAGCGTGCTGACCGTGTTAACTCCATCGTCGGCGATGGATGGGAATAGCACCGAATGGGCGATGCAGGTTCGGCTTTACGATGCGAGCGGAAGAATTGTCCGCACGCTATCGAACGGAACTGCCATGCTTGGCTCTATAACACTCACGTTCGATGGGAAACGAGACAACGGTCAAACCCTCCCGCCGGGGCTTTATACCGTTCTTGTGGAACTTACTTCCGCAAATCCTGTGCAGACATTAAAGCAGGAAACAGGGGTTGTGATTGCTCATCGCCGACGATGAGGGAAAACGAAGATAGTAAGAAGTAAGCGATAAGAAGTAAAAATAATTTTTACATCTTATCACTTACTTATTGAGGATAACCTGCTGCGAGAGGACGGTAGCATCGGCCTGCAAGCGGAGGAAATAGGTACCGGCAGGGAGCGTGGCGCCATCGATGGCAAGCTGATAGGTTCCTTGTTTAAGCAATTGGCTTACGAGGGTGCGCACCTTTTGACCGAGCGCGTTATAGAGATCGATCTCGACCTTAGCCTGCTGTTCATCGTTGTCGATGAAGGGTACGGTGTACTCGACCAGGGTGGTACTGTTGAAGGGATTAGGAATGGCAGGGGCGAGTGAATAGACAGTCGGGTGTGGATTATTACCGACGATGGTAGCGCAGGAATCCATGAAGATAACGGTGCTTCCGGTGACGTTACCGGCGGGCGGTGGCATGGTAGCATGCCAGGTAATGGCACCGTCGTTGACGTTGGCATTGGAATTGAGGGTTACGTTACCTCCGTTATAGACGACTTGATCGCCGCAGGAATCGGCGATGACGACGATCTGCGCTTCTTCGATGTCGGAACTTTTGGCACCGGAGAAGACGAGATAGCAGAGGGTGTCGTTGGCTTGTGTGTCGGTAAGTGCGGAACCATTCCCTGTTCCGATAATGGTGTAGGTTCGTGGGAGTACGGGGGGCGGAGACATGACGGTCCATCCGGGCAGTTGCGGGGATGGCGCGGGGGGCAAAAAGTTGAGGAGATTGCTTCCCGTCAATTGGATGGTGAAGGAGTATTGGTTGATGTTCTTTTGCGAGAGGAGGAAGGCGTCGGTGGAATTGAGATAGACAGGAATCTTGAAGGTGACTCCGGCATTGGAGGTCGTGTTGACGATACCGGAAGCTTTCATCGCCAGATTCTGTCGATAGACAGCGAAATTGGGCGAGGTAGTATGCATCTTCTTAATGGTATCGATGTCGGTTTCTGCACCATAGAGATCGAGCGCGGAAAGTGTTCCGGTTGCGGATACTTCACGATCGGGAATCAGGAGGGAGAAGTTGAGAGTCTTGTCACCGGAATCATTTGTGGCGTATGGCGGCAAGTTGACGCCTTGTGCGAGCCATACGCTGTCGAGGCCGAGATCGAGGATGCCGGTGTCGGTAATGTTTACGTCGATGGAACCGCAGGCATCGTAGGTGAGTGTAACGAGCGGCGCGGTAGTATCTTGGGTCAGGGTATAGGAGAAGCAATCGTTGGGCGTGCAGAGATAGTTACCGCCGCCGTTGTTGGCTTTGGAACCATCTATCGCATTCCAGCAGACTTCCGCCGGGACGGTATCTTGCAGATTGGGATTCGTGACAAAGAAATACACGGTGTCCCGGATGGGATAGATCGCGGGCGGCGTGCCGTTGGCGGGTTCATGCAGCGTGGTGTCTGTGAGCGGCGAGATAGTTTTGCCATGATACTTCATGGACATATTATGCACGGAATTGAACCAGATGGAATCGAGTCCGGCATCGTAGTTTATGGTATCGCCGTTGATGATGTGAAGGTCCGAGAAAACAACCATGATCTCAGTGTCGCTGATCTCGGTAACGGTATCGGTCGGGCAGAAGGAATCGGCAAGCGCCTGCTTGCAGATGCGTCCACCGGATACGGAGTTCCCTGCGCAATCGGTAGCTTCAACGGTAAAACACGCATTCTGGAAGGTATCGGTGATCTGCATGGTAAAAAAGAGCGAATCCACGCATGGCGTGACCGCAAGGATGTTGCAGGTGGAATCGTTGATCGTATCGATCTTAAACAGAGAGGGGTCGGAGACAGGCCAGCAGTTCTCGATATCCGAGAGTAGAATAGAATTTATTCCTCGATCCCACGGGTGTGTTTCGCTCACGTTGATCAACCAACCGCCCGTCTGCGGGGTAACCACCAGCACGGGAGGAATGGTATCCGGCACCGTGCAATAGCTAATAGTATCGAACGTTGGGAGATTGCCAGCCGAATCTTGCGCGCCAATAATGATCAGGCCATCCAGCAATGAATCTTTGACGCACACGCTGAACGTGTCTTCCTTCAAGCCAATGGTGACCGGATGCAGAAGCGAGAAGTTCATGTTGACGTTATCCACAACGAAGATAGAATCCAGCCCGCCGTCACGCTGCAAGCCGGGGAGCGGTAACTCTACGGAATCGGTGACGACCCACTGGCTGCACTGGAATTCAGACGCGATGCCTGCAGAATCGCTCGGGATATCGAAGTTGTCGTTATAACGGTTCAAAAGCCGGATACGCGGGGGCAGCGTATCGAACGGAACCGGCGGAAGGCACCGGTCAAAACAGATCGTATCGTAGCTGACGTTCGGCGGGCTGGCGCAATCCGTAAAGGTGAAATACACGCACGGCGCTTGCACCGTATCTATTTGCGTGACGGTGATGGGAACTTCCGTATTCGCGCATGACGTATGGATGCCCGTGTCCACCTTGACGGAAGCGTCATTGGGAGTAGCATACCACGATATACTTTGCAATCCATCATCGGTCGGACGGTCATCGAAAACCGAGTCTGTATATACTTTGCAAGTGCCGCAGTTCGTCGTATCGCCGGTGATGCAGACATGCGGCGAATGGCGCGGCGGGTTAACATCCTTCTGCTGGCAATCCACCTCGACCGGACATATATAAGTTCCATTTGTGCAGCCATTGGCGTTTACTCCGCCAGCCGACATCGAAATCGCAATATTGTACAAGGAATCCGTCGAGCAGTCGATAAGGCTACCTGGGACATTGCCAGAGAGAACCTGATCCTCCCATGTAATAGAGGAAGACTGTTGTCCCGGAATCGTCCCCCCATTGCTCAGACTATGAGTTTGCTGGAGCCCGCCAAGCGTCGTAGGTAATGGAGAAATAATTCTTATCGGCCCGTTGGAAACACCGGTTGTGGCATTTGTGATGGTCTGAGTTCCGGAGGCAGTGCTCGCCGTTTGAAGGGCTGAATTCCATACTATGGCATCGACTGGAAAAGGGTTCGGGGAATAGGTAGTACCATTCCAAACAATATGTTCCGGATGCATCATGATCGCATCGAGGTTGTTTCCATAGCAGATCTGGTTAGCGCACGCTTGCGGTTCCATAGCTGAAGCTGCCCATAACCTGCGTCATTCCGGAATCCGGACCTTGCGCCGGCCATTGAAAAAGCAAAGCTTCGTCGTTAATGGTTTGAGTATTGGGTGAAATACCCCAGGTAATGTTTGGCACAATATCCGGCCACTGGACGTAAGCAAAGAGAGAAGGCTCTATGAGGCCCATGGGCTCGGGTGCGAGGCTGTCGTTGCAATACCCCTCCGCAAGAAGCAAGGGAAAATCCGAGCTGTCCAACGGCCGCTCTGTGGCAATAAAATAAGGGGGAATGTAGGGGGTATTCGTGTTCGGGATAGATACGGGCAACACATTCAAATCACCATAGCGTGTTGTTACCGGCGCATTATCATTATCGCCGACGTCTATATCAAGCAGGTATTGCGCCTGTGCGGCTAAATTTGCATTCTGTAGATTCTCTATACTGAATCTGAGAACGGCCTGACTGGAACCAACTATGGGGAATGTAGCGAGATGGATATCCTGAATAATCTTGAAGGCGCCCAGTCCCCGTGGGTACCAAACGGTTTCGATCGTATCCTTATTCGGCCCCGTGAATTTCGTGGTGCCATTATCGAGAAAACCGGCGGGGGTACCAGGAGGAACATTAGATGCTCCATGCAGGGCAAGGAACGAATTATTCGTGTAGAACGAGTCGTTATTAATGAAAACGGTAAGGAAAGAAGTAGGGGAAGAAGGGTGCGTGATACCCGTATGCGTCCCACAGGGAGCATAAAAAAGAGTTGCCAACCCCGTTGCATTATCAACATCCACTTCCAAATAGGAATTACAAAGCACAGAGGTTGACTGCGCGCGCGCGGGAACCGAGCACGTTAGGAATGCCAACGCCAGCCAGAGCCAGGAGCTTCGCCAGCAGCGATCGAGCCGTTTTGGAAGTGAGCTAAGAAACGTAAGAAGCATTAGAGAATATGGGGATCGCGCGGCGCCATTCATAGAACCTGGCGCGCTGTTAATTAAAGCTGAAATTTAAGAAGCGCGGACGCATACAGCGAGCCGATCTTCCAGTTCGAGCCGCCCGTACTGCCCGCTACCGTGAGCGGAAAATCGTAGGTAATAAGCGGCGAGAACACGGAACGCTCCGAAACCTGAATATTATACCCTGCCGAAACTAACAACCCCAGCCGAAGAGAGTTCACTTGAGTGGATCCGGCTTGAATCGTCTCTGTAAGCGTGCCATTGGTGAACGTAACGGTTTGGCCGCCTATAGTCGTGCCTTCAGGCAATTGCCGGGTTTGAGTCAGGCTGTTTGCTATTAGAAATCCCGCGTCGAGTCCAACCTGCACAAAAGGCCCCATGCGAAAAAATTGATATTGCAGGTAGGGAGCAAAATCAAGATAAGTGGTTTTGATAACTGCAGTATGATTATCATTAATGTTGGCCGGATAAGTACTATCTGCCACCACAACAACGTTTTCATTCACATTCTGCGTCGTCGAAAAATTCTTGAAATCAATACCGCCTTTAATTCCGATAGCCCATTCATAATCGAGCGGAAGCTCGAAAAGCAACGAGCCGATCAGTCCCGTGCCCGTTCCGCCTGAAAACAGGGAGTTGCAAGTACAGACAGCAGTTCCCATCTCCGAATGCTGGCCCACGCCGATCTCAATACCCACCATCGGCGGCGGCGCGCCGGGACCGAAGAGATCGCCACGGCTCAGTATCTGCGCATATCCGCATGTTGGCAAGGAAGCCAGCGCCATGCAGAGCAGCACAGGAATAAAAAAACGATTCATGGTTTTATGTTTCATCTTCATATTCCCTGGTCAGTCCTTTCTTCCAACAATTTGTACTTCCACACGTCGGTTTCTCGCTAAATTATTCGGATCGAGGGGCTGTGATTTTCCAAATCCTTGCACGACTGCAATTTGCTCGCGCGGAACACCCTGGTTCAGCAAATAGTCCTCGACGGCTTTTGCACGGTTCTCCGAAAGCGTCTGATTCAACTTCTCGGAGCCGGTCGAATCGGTGTGGCCGTTAATTTCGAACCGGACTTCAGGGTTTTCTTTCACTTTCCGGATAAAGTCAGGAAATTTCGCAAAGTCTTCGGGCTTAATATCATATTTGTTCACATCGAAAAAGACCATAAATCCCTGCACGGCCTCAGGTGTGAGCCGAATTTCTTTCTGGATCGATATCAGCTTTTCGCGCGCCGCCGGTACGTCGATCTTATCTTCATACGGTTGGTAGTCCGGCACCTTTGTCGAGATGCGGTACGAAATGAGCGGATTCACATTGAAGGTATAAGCGCCGGTTGCCGGATCGGTCTCTACCGAAACCGGGGCAGCGCCACCGGCCAATTGTTCCAACACTACGGTAGCTTTTAGTGGAGCCTTATCGTAAGAATTTATCACATGCCCATAGATCCGCGCGTGCGATGGCGTGAGCAAAATATCCTGCGTAATCACCGGTTGTGCATCCGTGGATGGCGCCTGAATCTCGAGCGCGTTCGAAACATAGTTCTGCGCGCCCGCACTGACATGCACCAGGCTTCCTGCAAGCACTTTCACGCTATAAGCCGGCCCCGTCGCATCGTTCGTGAGCGCCTGACCATTGTTCGAGAATGAAATAGCGATCTCGGGAGCGGTCGTGACAGGCTGGTTCGTCTCGGCATCGAGAATACGTCCCGTCAGCGTTACGTACTTGGGCTGCGGCGGCTTGGGCTGGACATACACGCGGTAGAGATCGTACCCACCTTCCCCTCCCGGCCGGTCGCTGGAAAAATAAACGGCATCTTCATTCTGCGGTACATAAAAGAAGAGATCGTTAGACTTCGAATTGATCGCGGGCCCAAGATTTTTCGGTTCGGTCCATTCATTCTCGCCCTGACGGTGCGTGACGTAAATATCGAATCCGCCCATGCCGCCTGGCAAATGATCGGAGGCGAAATACAGCGTTTGGTTATCGCTCGCGATAAAGGGCGACATCTCATCGCCGCCGGTATTGAAACTTAGGTTAACAGGCGCACCCCATTTGCCATCCACCGATTTGGAGCACATATAAATATCACTGCCGCCATGGCCGCCCTTGCGATCGCTAGCAAAAAAGAGCAACTGTCCATCCTGGCTGATGCATGGCTGGGCTTCCCACCATTCCTATTGATCGGCGCGCCAAGCGGATGTAAGATTATCGAGCTTGCCGTCAATGATCTGTCCTTGATAAATATCGCAGGATTGCAAAATACCATCCGGCCTGTTGCATATTCCGACCACCGCCGTCACCCCATCGCCAGCAATCGAGAGCGAGCTGATGTTTTGCATATCCGGAAGCTCTGCATAGACCTCGGGTGCGCTCCAATGCGCCGAGTGATCCGTGGCATCCGTGGGCGGAAGACGTTTGGCAACATAGATTACTTGCTTGCCGGAACGTGAGCTGGTAAAATAGATCGAACCGTCGGATGGCGAAATGAAGCTCGTGGCATCGTCGCCGGTAGAATTAAGATCTTTCAGGTTTTCGATCCTTACATCATCCTTCGATGCGTTAAGGACTTTATTCGCGCTGGAATCCGGGACGGAAGTGCCGGAGGGCTGCGCAAGAATCGGTCGCACGGCAACGGAGGCGAACGTAAAAAACGCCGCCGCGAGCAAGAAAAAAATGCGCACGAAATGAATGGGGTCGAGGTCAGGCCAAAACGCTACCCGTTGCGGGCTGCGTTTCAGAAGCGTCAGTTGTGGCATCGATTGCAGTCACAGTAGATCCATGAAGAACAACAATCAGCGCAAGGGGATATGGTTACGCATCATCGGTGATACGTATGGCGCTGAATGCAGCATTCGGGGCTTCGGACTTTCCGAAACCTTGGGGTGTATAACAATAGGACAGTAAAAGCGTTTCGGCTTTTTGAAAGTACCGAGTAATTAGTACTGAGTACCGAGTAATTAGTGCTGAGTACCGAGTACTGAGTAATTAGAAATGCATGAAGCAAAGCGTGAGAGCTCTCTTTTCTTACTCTCTTTACTTACTTACTTACTATCTATCTCATTAATCGCTGTTTTTGAAGGCTAAGTCGTTTGTTATCATCCGATAAGTTATCAACAAGTTCAACACTTGTTGAACTACAGCGCATCAATGACACCATTACTGACATACCATCCGCTTACGGTACTCGGTACTCATTGCCGACACGCGGTTGTAAACGTGAACGCATACGCCCCAAAGCTGGGTGTCGAAGCAGTTAGCTTGAGCGTATGCCGCCCAAAGCCCGCGTTGTTCGTAATGCGATACATTCGAGGATTTTCTACGTTGATAAAAGTATTGCCATCTGATTCCTGAATATCGGCGCCGCGATCGGCTTTCGGCACCGGCTTTCCATCCTGCGTGACCATCACCTTAAATCCGCTTTCTGCCAGCGGATGAATAACAAGATTTGCTTCCTTAGCCTGATAATCGAATACCAAGCTCGCATCCGATTTCCCGCTTGGCTGCGCATACTCATTTTTCACCGTCCATTTGCCATCGAGATACAGCACATCCTTCTTCATCATTTTGGGAAGATGAAAATTATGCGAGGCATTATCGGTATCTTCCACACCGTTGCCGAGATGATTTCGCGCATAGCCAACATAAGTCTCTGGCGTCGGGCGGTAACACACCGCTCCCGGTTTATCCGTCTCACGGACCGGCGCAAGCGGAACAGGCACATCGATCGAGCTATCGCGTTCGAGCAGGATCTTTTGAAGGAATGCTTCGAACGCTTCGTAATCGCCTTCGCCAAAATGCTCGGCGCGAAGAATGCCATTCTTATCGAAGAGATATTTTGCCGGCCAATATTGGTTCGTCAGCGAGTTCCATATCTCATAATCATTATCCGCAATAATAGGATAATCAAGACCGAAATGCTTCACCGCGCTATCGAGATTTCTGGGATCTTTCTCGAAATCGAATTCCGGCGAGTGAACGCCGATCAGCACCAAGCCTTTATCCTTATAGCGGTCGTTCCAGGCTTTAATGTAAGGAAGTGTTTGAATGCAATTAATGCACGTGTAATCCCAAATATCGATAAGCACGACTTTGCCCTTGAGCGAATCTCGGAGAAATTCCGGCGTGACATTGATGTAACGGTCCGCAGCATACGTGAGCGGCAACGGCGGCATGTGGATATGCTGGCTGCCAACGTCTTCGATTTCTTTCGCGAGTGCTGCGCGTTCCGGCGGGAATTTATCCAGCATTGTCGGCGATGGGTTCGGCACGGTTTGTCCCTTTCCACATGAGGTGAGTAAAAAGCTACTTAGGACGACGAGCAGCCACACGCTTGCCCGGTACGGATGGTTTGGTACGAGAGACATATTCATTCCCTTTAATATAAAATCTCCAAAGATGTTCCTGCGCGACATTAATGCCTATACGGGTGGAAACTCCGATATGATTCGCAGAAACAGGACTTTCGCCACGAGTGAGGAAGAGCGTGTCGCTTTCGATAAGATCGATTCCGTTCTCATTGCGCGAAAGTGATAGCGCCTGGCATAGCTTGCCCGGCCCATTCGTAATATCCCGATCACGAATTGCTTTGGGGCGCATCGTGCGCATCGTTTCAATACCTTTTATTGGCTCAACGCCACGCACGAGCACGGCTTCCGCAACGCTTTCCTCATTCGCAGTGATATTGAAGCAATAATGCATTCCGTAGGTAAAATAAACATACGAAAACCCTCCCTCGCCAAACATCACGGCATTGCGCTGAGTTTTGCCACGATAGGCATGGCTCGCTTCGTCGCCAACGCCATACGCTTCCGTCTCGACGATCTTGCCGATGAGTTCTTCGCCATCTAACACACGATGCAGAAACGCGCCGAGGATTTCTTTTGCAACAATCGTGCTGGATTGATGGAAAAATGCGCGAGAAAAACGCTTCGATGAAAACTTCATTCCTGAATGAAACTATTTGATATGTCATCCTGAGCGGAGTTTGGCTCGACGAAGGAGAGACAAACGGAGTCGAAGGATCTCATGTAGTTAGACCGCACAGTTAAGCAAGAGAGATTCCTCGACTTCGCAAACCATCGCTTTGCGATGGTTTGCTGCGCTCGGAATGGCATGTATATTAATTCCTCCATGCTTTCACGAATTTATGCTTCTTCGGATCCCAAATAAGCCCATACCAATAATCACGGCTGTGATACACGCTGAACATCACACGAGGTTCGCTAAAGATCTCGGATGCTTCCAAAGAATGCGGTTTCAGATCGGCTTCCGTGACTTCCCTCATGATCGAATCGAACTCATTGGAATCGACCACTTCAAAATTCTCATTTGCAAAGAAGACGGTTACCAGATTGCGCAATCGCTTGAGCTTGATACTATCCGGTAAATGATCGGCAGTATCGAAATAGCCGCCTGCCAACCATGAATCTTCGAACAACGTCTTGCCTTTCGATTTTATGGTGAACGTCAGCCGCGTATCATCGACTTTTCCTCGGACATATCCTTCCAGTCGCAATACTTCGGGAATGCTATCGCCGGTAAGATCAAGTTCCCGTTGCGTAGCCAGTTGTTTTGTTCGCTGGAAGCGGCGTTCATCTTCACGTTGCAATGCGCGGTCGATGGAATCGAGTTTGAGGAGGGAATCAATGTAATGTTCCGGAGTATGGAGAGAATCGGTTGCGGGAGTTTGCTGCGCTACTGAGAAGAAGAAGAAAAGTAAGAAGTAAGAAGTAAGAGGTAGAGAGAAAAGAATTAGACACTCGAATCCGAATTTTTCCTCGCCGCTTCATACTTCTTTATTCTTAACTCTTACTTCTTACTTAGAATCCCACACTACCACAAATTTGTTAGCCGACGGAAGCCATACAATTCCCTTCGATCCACGGGCGCCTTCATAAAAATTGAACATGGTCTCACCGGAGCGGGTTAGCGTATGCCATTTCTGGCAGAACCGGGCTGCACTTCATCCCAATGCGGCCAGGACTGATAGATCAAGGAATCGGTGTGAACGAATGCACCGGAACTAAAGAACCGGTCAAGCTCTGCTCGAATAAGTCTCTTCCGTTCATCGCTATTGAGTTCCGGGCGGTCTTTGAAGTATTCAGCGAGCGGCCATTCCTCACGATACTTCATTGTGTCGTGCCGCGTTATTTCGAAAATAACAGAATCGCGTTTGATGTCCGGCCCTGTACGGATGAGGTGCATTTGATCGGGAATACCATCGTTCTGTAGATCGAAATGGCGCTGGCGCTCGAAATGATGCGCGGTATCTTCCGGCTGCCAGGCATCGACATCATCGCCTTCGCCTTCCTCATCCACGCCGTTCGGGCCAACCCAATACAGGGTGTAATCGCCAATGCCGATCGTTGGAGGGTAACGGTAAACGATCTTCTCGGATCGAGCACCAACCGCAATAAAATATCCCTTGCCGTTATCGTTGCGATACAGGTCTATCGGATCGATCTGATTGGGAATGTAATTGCGGATGGAATCGTAAAGATACGCCTCCGTCGTCTCAGGATAGCGATGCTTCGACTCATAGAAATTGTGTAAACCCTGCTGAATTTGCGCCATGACATCCCGCGCCGTCTGCACCGAAGCCCGGCTCTTGGCCGAAACATCGATCTCGCGAAAACCAACATCCTTGCAGCCGGACATGGCAAACGCGGCAAACAGTAATATTGCGAACGACTTTGAAAATGATCTCATCGTGGATTCAAACGCAGGGAGGGCGATGAATCATTTCGCTACAATCGCAAAAGGCTGCACTTGCCCACCATGCTCCGTTTGCAATCGCGCGAAATAAACGCCATTTTGCAGCGATTCCGGAAGTTCAATTTGGCTCGTGCCCGAATTAACCGATGAACGATACACCGTAACCCCCAGTGCATTTGCCACATCGAGCGTGCCGCTTTCCTCGCTGGATACAACGAGGCTTGTGCTAACGCCATCATTCACCACGCGGAGCGTAGCAACGGGAACTGCAGGCTGTGCTTCCTTCACGGCATCCACGCACAAGCCGAAATAGTCACAGAGAACAAGTGCCATAAAAGGATTGTAGTACTCTGCGGGATAACCGGACATAAAAGTTGGATGGTATTGCATGACAGCTCGAACACTTGTGTCTCCTGGAATCCATGCAAAAATATCGTCTTCGCCACCCTCAGTTTCCTCTCCATATAAAACAGGAATTAAGTTTCCCACCGGATAATATGTTCCACCAACATCCTGGTTGATCGGATCATGGGCATGCGGAACACTAAGGCCACGAGTAAATTCTGAATCAACTCCATAAAATAGATCGAATGTGTCTTCTAAATCGTCAAACAGCTGAACATAAAGTCCAAGAAAATGATAAAGCGTGTCCTCAGGGTCAGGGATGGTATCCCGTGGCAAAATATTTCACTAAGAAAAAAGCCAGCACCCTCAACATAAAGCCTTCCGCCGCTTTTAAGATAATTGATTAATTCCATTTGGACCGAAATTGGGAGTGAGTCAATTGGAAACAACATAACAGCATCAAAAGCAGACAGAGCTGATGAATCAAGTGTAAGAGATGGCACTTGTTCGACCGAACCACCATAAACGGTTGCTAATAAAGCTTCAAAATTATCTGCGTTCGCTCCAGCGGGAACGATAAGCAAAATTCTCCCATGCAACCCTTGCGCGCCAACCGGCGCGAGCGGAACCATTAGCAAAAGAAGGAGCGTGAAGAGTTTTTTCATAAAAACACCTACTTTGCAAACACGATTGCCACAGGAAGGTTGCGGCTAACATAACACAAACGCCAACGAGTAACGAGCTAAAAACTCGTTACTCGTGCTCAACAATTCGTTGGAATTATTACCAGCGTTTGCCGCCGCGGTCTCCACCCCGATCTCCGCCGCGATCGCCGCCACGGCCACCACCGCCGCCACGACCACCCCCGCCGCCGTAACCGCCGCGTCCGCCGCCGCCGCCACGTCCGCCTTCGCGCGATTCCATCGGGCGCGCTTCGTTGACGGTCAGCGTGCGTCCGCCGAGTTCGGCCTGGTTCAGTTCCGCAATGGCTTTTTTCGCGGCTTCATCGTCGTTCATTTCGACAAATCCGAAGCCTTTGCTGCGTCCCGAATCGCGATCGGTAATGACCTTCGCGCTCGAAACTTCGCCATACGTTGCAAAAATCTGTGTTAATTGAGCATCGTCCGTTTGATACGGAAGCCCACCTACGTATATCCTCATGTATTAACAAGCATGATCGCTCATGCTAAAAAGAAATAGAAACAAAAACGTTACGCTTCGAAATGTTGGAACGGGGGCAAAGAGCAAAAACTCGATTCAAAGACGGCAAACACTCGGCGCCCGTCGCATGATCGCTCATGTGCGCGCCGCTCGTAAACTGACCGAACCAAATGCATAAACTTCTTCTATCCACGAAACACACAACCAAAGGTAGCATGAATTCATTAACGCAAATGCCTTTGGCGCAGGATAAGTTCACGCTTGTTTCCATTATTAATAATGATTTAATGCCCACCTCGAATGGTAGATTGCAACCCCTTGACCGATATTAGTTGTTTCACCAAGCAAAATTAGATTATGAGGCCCCTTGAAATCCATGTCATCCTGAGCGGAGTTCGTCACGACGAAGGAGTGACGAACGGAGTCGAAGGATCTCATCCGGTTAACCAAAGATCCTTCGACTCCGCAAAACTCCGACCGCTGAGGCGTACGGAGTTTTGCTACGCTCAGGATGACATAATAATACAACAATGATGAAACGCTTCTTTATTTCTACACTCGCATCCCTCATTATAGCATACTTTCCGAGCGTCTCAATGGCTCACGCCCCGGCTGCAAAAACCGCCGGCCCGCGGGTGCTCGTCGTCGATGCACACCCGGATGACGAAGGGGCTTATGCCGCAGCGATCTATAAGATCACGCACAATCTTCATGGTACGGTCGATCTCGTCGTTATCACCAATGGCGAAGGTGGCTATAAATATTCTACGCTCGGCAATGATTATTATCACCTCAATCTGACGGATGAAAAGATCGGACGGAAATACCTTCCCGGAATTCGCCACAAAGAATTAGTGAATGCAGGAAAAATTATCGGCCTTCACAAAATTTATTTCTTTAACCAACGCGATAACCGTTACACGCTCGATCCGCATGAGGTTTTGGATAGCAACTGGAATATCCCATTCGTTAAATCACAGCTCAACCATATTTTGGTTACGGGTCATTACGATTATGTCTTCACGCTACTGCCAA
Organism: Ignavibacteriota bacterium; assembly: GCA_963776895.1. GTDB lineage: Bacteria > Bacteroidota > Ignavibacteria > Palsa-1295 > Palsa-1295 > PALSA-1295. The sequence goes on from CAVZOL010000010.1 coordinate 706,497, forward strand.
GCGATTCCACGCACGGACATCACAAGGCTGCAACGATATTGGCGCTAAATGCTGTCCAGAATTTGCCTAAGAATATTCCGCATCCGATCGTACTGGCCGGAGGTACATCCGATCTCGGAAAGCCGGTACATCCGTTCACAGAACTCGCCGGGTTCCCGATCACGCGTGTCAGCGATGGCGCGCCAACTTATTCGTTCGATATGAATCAAAGCTTCGGGTTCCATCATATCCTGAATTATAAGATCATCCTGGATTGGGAGGTTGTCGAACATAAATCGCAAGGAACGTTGCAAGCCGGACTGAATCGACCAGGCGGAGATTTTGAGCAATATTATTACTTTGACATCAACCCCCCCGAAGGCCGTGCAAAAACGAAAGCCCTGTTCGACCAGCTCGCAGTCAACTATTATCCAGAGCTAACATATCCTGGCGTGAAGTGACCGCAGAAAAGTCCCAATCGAGTCCTTCCCTCGATCGCGGCATCGGTCTTCACGAGGCCACTGCGCTGAACATGATCGATATGGTCGGCATCGGGCCATTCGTGACGATGGCGCTCGTTATCGACATTATGAACGGTCCGCAGTGTATTGTTGCGTGGGTGCTCGGCGCTGTGCTTGCAATAATTGATGGCATGGTGTGGTCGGAACTTGGCGCAAAGTGGCCGGAAGCTGGCGGGAGTTTCGTATTTCTCCGAAAACTGTATGGCGAGAATACATGGGGCAAGCTTTTCTCTTTTTTATTCATTTGGCAGACTATTTTTCAAGCGCCGCTTGTCATTGCTTCGGGAGCAATCGGTTTTGCGGAGCATTTTAATTATCTTCTACCGATCACGCCGATTGAGCGCAAAGCCGTATCCGGCATATTAGTTGTTTTGCTCACGATCGTTCTATACAGGAAAATTTCTACTGCCGGAAAGATTTCCGTGATCTTATGGTCGGTGCTAATTCTCACTATCGCGTGGATACTCTTCGCCGGTGCTACACATTTCGATCCGCAGCTTGCATTCAGCTACCCAGCCGGAGCGTGGACGCTTTCACCAATTTTCTTCATCGTTTTGGGTCAGGCGATGGGAAAATCAGTATATAGTTATTTAGGATATTATAATGTCTGCCATTTAGGTGGTGAGATTCGAGAGCCAGAAAAGAACATTCCGCGAAGTATGTTCCTTTCGATCGGAGGAATTGCGATCATTTACATCGGAATGCAGCTTTCTATTTTAGGAACAATGCCCTGGCAATCGGCGCGGCATTCGGAATTTATTTTCAGCACGTTCTTCGAACATCTTTATGGAACAGCGACGGCAAATGTAGCGACCGTGCTTATTCTTATCATTGCCGCAGCATCGCTATTTTCGGCGATGCTTGGTTATTCCCGCATTCCGTATGCGGCAGCAAAAGAAGGCTCGTTCTTCCCAATCTTTGCAAAAGTTCATCCCACAAAACATTTCCCGAATGTATCGCTGATCGTCCTCGGCGCGTTCGCCTTTGTTTTCAGCGTGTTCTTCGATAGGATGAGCGAGGTAATCAGCGCCATTCTTGCCATGCGGATCCTTGTGCAATTTATTGGGCAGACGGTGGGGCTGATTCTGTGGCACCGGAATCGAAAAAACACGCACTCACTTCCCTACCGAATGCCGCTCTTTCCATTGCCGGCCATCCTTTCGATCGTGATATGGCTGTTCGTCTTTTATTTTACGGGATTGAAATTCATTCTCGGCGCATCGTCCGTGATCGTGGTTGGCGGGTTCGCATATTTCCTCTGGGCGAAAATGAAGGGCGATTGGCCCTGGAAAGTGCCGGAAGCCGGTATGGTCAAAAATTAATACCTAAGGGACATTGCGCGTGTTTGCCGCGTTGTTACCCCGTTGATTAATCCAATGATTTTGCGCCGCACCATTCTTTGGTCTTTGACTTGGCTGGTTTCAGCTTCGAGCATGGCGTTCGCCTTCCAATTGCCACAGAGGAGCACGCCGAAAACTTCCTTGCCTGCAACGGTGAGCCACCCTGCAGTAGCAAGAAAAATGAAACCGGCACAATTTCACACGCCGGTTTCTTCGCATATCCATTACCCAAAACGACGGCCTGCTCCACATCATCCGGTCGTGAAGCGATATGGCGTTGGCGGTAAAATCCATTCTCATTCTATTCTTGGACCCCACAAAACATCTGTGACAGCAAATTCCGGCTCCGTAACGCTTGCTGTGAATATCGGAAAGCCTACGACGTCGGTATCGAAGGCGGAAGTTACAACTGCACCAGTGGGAATGAAATTCTCGAAAGTTGGCTGGCATTCGTTCAGACATGGGTTACCATCCGGTGTTACTCCGCTTTTGCAGCACGGCGGTGCGCCGGAATACCCGGTGCTCAATTTCACATTTGCGGTTCCGGAGAACGCGAGCAATATTACGCCCATTCTTAAACCCACAACTTCTGCGCCTCTCGGAAATATTCATTTCGCCCCTTCGCCAAAAACCATTAAAGGCAAATTGCAGCGTGTCTATGATGCCGCTACCTCATCCACTGCACCAGTGCTGACGATCGGCAAGCCCCACACTTTTCGCTCATTACGAATGGTAACTGTCAGCGTACCGCTTGTCTCCACTAATGGCGGCGAATCATCGGCACTCGAAGCGTTTACCGTGGGAATTAACTTCAGTACTTCCGAGGCTCCTGCCGTCGCCGCTTCCGCGAAGCGCGATCCACTTTTCGCAAATCTCAATTCCAAGCTTGTTGCCAATACCTGGGATCTCTCTTCCTTTGCAGTTCCGCTGCGGCAAAAGGCATCGCACAGGCCGCTTGCAGCAAATCAGGGTGTTTCAAAAAGATTGAAATTTTCAACACTTCAAAATACTTCCGATAGCGTCACCGATTGGATTGATACCAGCGCAGCCTATATCCGCCTTGCTGTTACCCGCGATGGCCTCTACCGCGTAAACGCGAGTGATCTCAATTTCGGGAATCTCGGTTTCACGCTTGCTACTTCCGGATGGAATGCACAAAATGTACGCTGCTTCAATCATGGCGTGGAAGTTCCTATCTGGATCGATACCGATGCTTCCGGCAACATCGCAGACATCGAATTTTATGGACAGCATCTGCGCGGGTTCCCATTGCCGACAGTCCTCAATCCATACTTGTTTTTCGATTACACGGAGCAGGAACTCGGAACCTTTAATCCATCGGAGTCCTACAGTACTTCGGAGTACTATAACGTCGCAACGGATACAAATGTCTATTGGCTCACTTCCACGGCTGCGCACTCCCCTCCACTTCGCTTTGCTGCAAAAGCCCCATCTCCATCGGGTGCATCCGTCATTTCTTCCGGGATGGTACTGCTACATCATGAAGAAGATAAAAACTATTATTTAGGAGATGCGGATATCGACGAGACTGAATCTCAGGAAATGACTGAATATGTGCCCGGCGAGCGGTTTGAATGGGCAGAGCTTCACGGCACAGACGACAATCCCGCATTGTCGCATTTCACCGATACCTTTTACATTTCTCAACTTCCATCGGATACCATCGGAAAAGTTGCGACGCTTAGTTTTTTATTCCGGGGAATGTCGTGGGAAACAGGCGGCAACGGCCACACCGTTCAAGCACAAGTGGGGAATGTTAAGAGTTTACAGGTTAACTTTAAGGGATTTTTGTATGATTCTCTCACGATGAGTGTTCCACTCTCGCAGCTTGTCGTGGGACCGAATGTGGTTCATGTAAATGCATACACGCTTGGGGATAGCACCGACGAATTTTATCTGGACTACTATCTTGTAAACGTTGAAACTGCACTATCGCCAAGCATAGATACAGGAATTGCAAAAGGACAGTGGCTTTATTCTCTTTCGCCTTCCTCCGCAAAGTTCCAGCTCGCAATGACGGACAACACCGCGCATCTTTACAATCTGACGGATAATACACGCATTCTCGATCCCTCCGGTCTTTTTATTGATTCCACTTCGTCCGCGCAACCGCAGTATGCCGCCGCAACTACCGCTTCGATCTTAAAATGCGATAATATCCAGCCATGGAATACCGGATCGCCCAATGTACAGACATGGCAGATACTGAATCCGTTAAATCAGGTGGATTATATCGTGATCACGCACCCACATTTCCGTCAGGCGGCAGAAATGCTGGCTTCGTTAAGAAGCTCACAGGGATTCAAAACAAAAGTCGTCACGACGGATGCAATCTTCAATGCCTTCGATTACGGCAGCAATGAACCCGAGGCCATTCGCCGCTATTTGAACTATGCCTACTATAATTATTCTGGAACGCCGGTTTCATTCGTTACGCTGCTTGGGAACGCTTCATGGGATCCGAAATTTAATCAATCGGGTGACGTACAACAGTCATTCATCCCCTCTTATGGCGATCCGGTGAGCGATTCTTACTTTACACTTCCGGAATCCGATACCGATCTGGATAGTCTTCCACTCATGATGATCTCGCGTATCCCTGTTGACACGGAAGCCGCAGCCGAAACGTACATCACTAAATTACAGGAGTATGAGAATGAGCTACCGGCGCAATGGAACCGAAATTTCTTGTTCATCGCCGGTGGCAACCCTGGCATCGAGCACTACACCTTCGATTATGATTTCCGGAATGTTTTTGCACCGCCGCTTAATGCCCCTCCCATGGATGTTCAGGATACCGTCATCGACCGAACGGACTTTTCGAGCGGCGTCGATGCCTCGCATATTGGCCAGATAGAAAATTTGCTGCTCACCGGCCAGTCCGTTATGTATTTTGGCGGACATGGAGCAACATTTACTTCGGATGTAGCATTCCCGGATGCAAGTGTCTTACAAAATAAGGGACTTTATCCGCTACTCGTCACATTAACGTGTAGAACAGGAGCCTTTGCCGAACCGGCTCAGGTTGGAGTAAATCAGTCCTACATTGAGGCTACGGAAGCCGGTTCCGTACAAGCGTATGGCACAACAGGATTTGGAGTCGCCGATTACGATGCATTACTCACCACGAACTGGATCGCATCGATGCAATCCTTTGACAGTACGCACGATACCTTGCATCCGGAGACGATGAACATGCTCCAAATGCTGACTGCTGCAAAGATGTCCGCTTCCTTCGAGTATGGTGGCGATGCAAGCATCGCACATAATGAAGCATTGCAGAATTCCATGCTGGGCGATGGCGCCATTGGTTTTGCACTGCGGCCAGAGCCGGAGTTTGCGGTCTATCCAAGCGGAATTGAGGCGTATGCGCCCGGCGATACGGTTCCGCAATCCTCGTTCAGTCTCAACGATAGTTCCTTCACGATCCAGGCCGTTATCTATAACTATGGATATGCGGCCGACCGCCCCGTTGTCATTGAAATTACCGATAACACTCCCACCGGACCCATTATAAGGTTCGATACGCTTCCCGGCATGAACGACAGTGCCTACGCCTCGGCCACGTTTGGGCTTAATGCGCAGTCGGTTGGCTTGCACCAGATCTGCGTCACGATAGATCCATTCCATCAGTTCCCGGGTTCCGATACGGCAAATAATTCCGCCTGCGTTACAATCTCGGTGAATGGGCTTTCGACGACCGCGTTCTTCCCCTACGAAGGAGCACGTGATCTTTGTGACATCGGTACTGGCAATGTTCATTTTATCGTGCTCCCGCCTTCAGGAAGCAATCCGAACGATCAGATTGAACTCCAACTCAATACTACGGAATTATTTACAAGCAGTTTTCTTGTCGATCGGAAGACCGGCATCGGAACGGGATATTATGTCACATTCGATATCGTTCCTCCGGCCACCGCAATTCCGTACTCCACGGTGTATTGGTGGCGAACGCGCGTGGTACGCACCACCGGCGATACTACCCAGTGGCAAGTCGCAACATTTAGCACCGGTTCCGCGCCCAGACCTGAATTCAGTTACACATCCCCACAGCAATTGGGTTCCACAATGGTGGACGGGCTTGCAGTCAACGCCAGCGGAATGCTCTATCTCTCAACACTCAATACGCTTCGCTTGGAAGCAATTTCGCATGGCATTGACGATTCCGTGCTCGGCCAAACGTTCACGCCTTATGCACAAGTGTTCCTCAATGGTATTCCCTTCTGGGAAGATACGGCAGTGCTCTCGAATGGATCTATTTTCGATAATGGATTTGTCGTCCTCGTCTGGACTCCCGATAGCAGCCAGATCGATACGGTAAACGAATTCGAGATGCCGTGGGATAGTATCGGCGCAATGCATTTCGAGGACTCGATGGCTGCAGTTTTTAATTCCGTGCTTGCGGCGATCCCACCATCGCGCCTTGTGATGGTTCTGACCGTTGGGTCGGTAGAATTCAATCAGTATTTCTTTCCTGCTGTTCTGAACCAAATGGAATCGCTTGGTTCTGCTGCCGGCATGGCGCCAATGGGTTACGATGGCAGCTATGCTCTTATTGGTTCCAAAGGCAGCGCGCCGGGAACCGCGAAGGAGAATTTTGCTCCAGTCGGTTCCAGCGGCGCAATGGCATTCGATACCATTATCACTCCGGGTACATCCGGCTTGGCTGAAACGCCATACACTGCGGTAGCGAAAGATTATGGCTCACTTACATGGACGGGCACAACAGCAAGCGGGAATGATATTAAGTTTACCCTGCTCGGTGCGCGGCGCGACGGAAGCGGTGTTGACATAGTCGATACGTTTAGAGCATCGGCAGGCAATTCGTTTAGTTTATCGAATGTCGATCCACGTATCTACGACCAGCTCAGTGTACAGATGGGATTTATGCGCACCACGAACACTTCGCAAAGCCCGGCGCTCTCGGGAATTGCATTGCAATACGATCCTGCTCCGGAATTTACGTTTGCGGGCGATTCCATTCTATCCACGCCAAAGATCGTGAATACCGGCGGCACCACCATTGCAAGTTATACGGCAACAACCCTCACCTGCACACCGGGAGATTCTGTGACCGTAATGCTCTCACGCCACAACCAAAGCCTTACCGATACGCCGGTAATACATCAATTTGTCCAGATCGCGGGGCATGGCGAGCAGCAATTCAACGATACGCTGCAAACACAAGGTGAGCTTGGATATGCAACGCTCACGGCGGTCGTGAACCCGAACGAAGCACAGAACGAGCAGCTTCTGTTCAACAATACTATTAATGGTTCCTATACCGTTACGCGCGACACGATGTCGCCTTCGGGAGAAATTCTGTTCGTCGATCCGACCGACCAAGTTCCCCAGCATATTCCTGCCAATTGCGGATATGTTTCCAGTAACTCGACGATCCAGCTTCAACTCGTCAGTTCTAATCCGTTACGGGCTACATCGAGCAGTTCTATTACCGCCTCTTTTTTCGATGAGAACACGAACCAGATCATACCGGTCTCGCTCGCCAGCCCTGGTGGTTTTCAAGTGAAATTTCAAGCGTTTCCTTCAAGCCCCGTGCAGGCACAATTGACGATCACGCCCTCGACGCCCTTCCCTGCGGGAACCTGGATCGTCTATGCCTATCTCCGCGACGCCAGCGGCAATGTTGACACGCTCCAACAGTGCTTTACCGTGAGCAATGTCAATGGGATCGAAGAAGTGATGAACTATCCCAACCCATTTAAGGAAACGACGGATTTCACATTCATCTTAAAATCAGATGCTCCTGCAAACATAAAAATTGTAGTCTATACCATCGCCGGACGCAAAATTCGAACGCTCACGCCAACAGCTACTCACGCCGGTTTCAATGCGGTGGAATGGGATGGCCGCGATGAACGAGGAAACGAAGTGGCGAATGGCACCTATCTTTACCGCGTCGTTATTAATGGCACGAACGGCGATAATGTATCGGACGCGGTGAGTCAAACAGCAGTAAGGGCACGTTAGGAAAGTTTTGAACTTGTAATCGTCTTCATGCCATTACTGCAACGGATATGCGACGATGCGATCTTCGATCACTTGATGCTCAACGACGATCTCATAGTAACTGATGTACGTGATAAAGTAATCCGTTGCCGATTCCCCAATTTGCAGATCGGCCCATAACGTTCCCGGTTTCAGTGACGCCAAACTACTCGCGGGAAAATCTACAGTGCCGGTGCTCCCGAGAAGAACATCATTAGAAAGAAAATTCGAGGAATCGCTGATTTGTACGAAACACCGTAACGAGCTTGCACTTCCGGCAGTGCTTTGATAGCCAATGTTCACACCGTTCGATCGCTGAATCGTATCGCCATACGTGGGCGCAGTGATAGATGCCGAGAGCGCCGTTTCGTAGGTTGTATCGAGAATGGTAAGAGAATCATAGACCAGCGAAATGTAATTGATCGTGCCATCGGTATGATACGGTGCTGCTGAATCAAAAATAGGCAGGGTTCCGGGAACAAGATGGCGGTACGCGGTATCGCCATTGACTATAATATACTTCAGTGTATCGGGATACGCTTTTGCACTATCGCTCGAAATGGTAGGAGCGACGATCGTGATGGCACTTTCCGTTCCGGAAAGTGACCGCTCTAAAATTCTGTGAACCGTGAACGAAGCATCGTACTCATAATAAGCCGGCGTAACGCAACCGGCAAGGAATCTGCTCGCAGCCAAGAGCGAAATCAGACAGAGAGCGTTTGATAAGCGAGAATGACATCGGCGCGTAAGCATGGTCAAAAGATCCTCAGCGTTCCTAAATAGAATGAGCGTTAGAACCAAAATCTTGCCATAAGTACCTCATTCGTACTCCAAACACCCTGTTGATAGAGATCGGGCGAGAGGTAGCCGCTGTACTCATTACTGCCAACTGTTATGAGTGGAGCGCCAAAGCTATAGTGAATGAATTGCAGTTCCCCGCCGATGCTGAAGTGTTTCGAAATGTAATACTCCACGCTAAAGGCGCCACCAAGATAGAACACCCCATAATGGACATCGCTATCCGGTACGCCGGCCTTTGATTGGTGCGTTTCATATTCGGACGAAAGAATTCCCAGCCGAGTGCCGATTCCGAATTGGAAAACAGAATCGATCTGCTTTGTATAGAACACACCGAAACCGGCGCGAACGATCTGTTGGTCTGCGGATCTCAGAAACGTGTTCGATGAACCTACGGAATCCGGCACTTGCTCCTGATACGATTTGAAATATAATCCAAGCTCCGGCTCAAAACGAATATAAGGGCCGAATTGCATCGGCACAAAGAAATCCGTCAAACCGACTTCGCTGAAATTCCCGCCAAAATACTCAGCGTCGCCGGGAATGCTGATCGGTAGGTACGTGACTCCAACACCGAACGTGATATTTTCCGGCGTGTTCGCGCTACCGGCGCTGCTTTGAATGCTAACGGTTGTGCCACTTGCCCGCTGAACCGTATCCCTATTGGAGGGCGACGAGATCGGCATCTGCGCCAGCGCCGGAAGCGTGACCAATGCGAGAAGGAGTGTAACAAAAAGTGATTTCATTTCCTGAGATTATAATCGTATGAAAGGATACGCGAGATAGAAATACACCCCTATACTTTTTCCCCCGCGTGTAATGTCCCATTCGAGTCCAGGCGCGGGAAGCTTAATAAAATCGAGGGTTTGGCGCCACCAATTCCATTGGGACGATCCATCGGGAAGGATCTTCACCAGATCGTAATCGAGCGCGAGCGAAACGACTCTTCGCTCACCGGGATCGCCGAGATTTCTTGCGCCGTATCCCTCCGCAATATTGAGCCACGAAGGCCAGAAACTCCAGCCGGTCAGATCCTTGATATTCGTGCTGAGCCAAAAATTCCACGCGCTGTAATCGTCGATCGGAGTAAGGGAACCGGCCTTCGGCAGGTCGCCCATCCACTGCGAGGGATAATAATTGACTTTCGGTGAAAAATCCTGAAGACCCCGCCAATACTGCGAAGCAGCATAGTAAACGCATCCCAGCGTCTGAGAATACACTTCGAATGGCGAAAGCGAAAAATTGGTGCCATAGCCATCCAACACTTCTACATACGTTTGATAGCCCAAACCCATAATGGCACCATAGATCGGTGCAAGTTTAAGGCTCACACCCGAAGCAAGCAGCGCTTGCTCCGACACGTAAGAGACAAAATAGCCGCCGATGAAATGGCCACCGTAATTTGCCGATAACGATTCGTCAAAATTATCTCGAATTCGGAACGATTGCGTATTTCTCCAGAACGTTACCTCTTGATAGTAGTGTAATGCAGCCAGAATTCCAAAATAGGCTCCAAAATAGCTCCAAGCGGCTACGGGTTTGATCTGCGTGTACCGAAGCGGTGGATCGCCGGTCAGTGTGAACATCTGGTGATCCGCCCACCGGTATTGCGACCACGGAACATACTTATTAGTATCGAGCACATACTCGTTATTCGTATCTCCAATTCTTCGTATAGAATCCGGCAGCGTAAAGAGTAAAGAGTCCTTCTGTTGCGGGAACAGAGAAGGTGGTTGGAACGAGGAAGCGTCTGTTAATGAATCATGCGGCACAAAGGGTGGGTTGAACATATCGAGTGCCGACGCGCGCGCCACGCCCGTCGAAAGCGCGAACAGCGTTAGAAAAATTACCGCTTTACCAGGGTGATGCATGATATAACCTTAGACAAAATCGCAAGGGGAGGTGCTTAAACTTAATAATCCGAGCGCCTCGTTCCGCGCTCAAAGGTAATTATTTTTGCCCTGTATTTGGCATAAAAAAAAGAGCCTGTTAATCGTCCGCAAAACGGACTAAGTCTTAATAAGGTTTAGAAATCGAGCGATAAAAATGATACCAATTCAATAAAATCAGATAAGAAAATTCTTATCTGATCGCGATTTGTTACGCACACTAAATAACGATGTTAATACCGATGCAGAAAACGTCGGAGCATCAGAAGAATACCCCTGCGTTTAGGATCAGGAACTCGCGCGCGTTCGAAATGGGAACGTTGTTATACGTGATCCCCAATTGGCCAAAAAATCCCGACGGGGCGCCATCACGAAGCCCCACGCCGGCAGAACACATCGCAGCCTGAAACACGCCGTGATTGGAGCGATCTCCGAACTGAGGGCCGATCCCTGCATTCGCGTACAAAAACGGCATCGCCGATGAAGCCCTTAGATTGTATTCATACTCGACGACCAACGGGGTGAAACCATCGGCAGCGGCTTCATCGCCGAGCGTTTGCGGAACCAAAGTTGGCACGATTCCCACATATAGGATCCCGTTATTATGGAATACCGGCGTTCCGAGCATGAGCTTTACATCCCACAGCACATTCCCGCCACTGGCAGCATTGGCGCCAAGTCCGGAACTGATCTGGAACGAAAGGTGCGACTGCAGCGTGGATGACGGCTCCATCACAGAAGCACTATCTTGCGTCTGAGCCAAAGCAGGCTCCGTCAGCATGAGCAACATCAGTGCTCGCGCGCTCCATCCGAGGAAACTCGGAACCCAGTGTTTCATGCTATAAAATCTGTTTTGTCCAGATGCACTTTAACCCTTTTTTAAGGTGAAGAATTTTTTGCGGGGCTTGTCAATTTTAAATACCTGAAACATGATCGGCAGCAGAATGAGATTAATGAATGCCGTTAGTAACAATCCGCTTACAATGACGACAGCCAGTGGCTTTTGCGTCTCGGAGCCAATGCCGGTGGAAAGTGCAGCCGGCATGAGTCCGATCATCGCTAGTACTGCTACCATCACAATAGGCCGCACACGGCTCAGGCAAGCATGACGCAAGAGATCGATCGTGCTATCGAATTCATCACGATGGTGCTTTACATAGGTAAGTAAAACGACTCCATTCATGATGCTTACGCCAAAAAGCGCGATGAACCCGATGCCAGCCGAAACAGAGAAATGCAAGCCTGCCACAAGTAATCCTAAGATTCCGCCAATGGTCACGAAGGGTACGTTTGCAATACTTAACAGCGCATAACCCCACGAATCGAAGGTCGAGTACAGTAATATTAGGATCAAAAGCAAACTGAGAGGCACCACGATCGCAAGCCGCGCCATCGCGCGCTGTTGGCTTTCGAACTCGCCGCCCCAGACAGCATAAGTTCCGCCAGGCAATTTCACCTCTTTCGCAACCTTGGCACGAGCTTCTGCGACGGCGCCACCCATATCCCGGCCTCGAACGCTAAATTTAATGGCCAGATAGCGTCCATTCGATTCTCGATAGATAAAAGCCGCCCCCGGCTTCACGCTGATCGTGGAAATCTCCGAGAGAGGGATCTTTGAACCGTTCGAAGTCGAGACCAGCAAGGCGCCGATCTTATCCGGTCCATTCCGAAATTCTTCCGCAAGGCGAATGACAACATCAAAATGCTTCTCGCCTTCGTAAAATTGCGTGGCTACATGACCGCCGATCGCGGACTCGATCAATAGTTGAACATCGCTGATGTTCACACCATACTGCGCTGCCCGCAAACGATCAACGTCCACCTGTAATGTGGGCTGACCGATCTCCGTAAAGACTCCAACATCTGTTACACCAGTTGTATGGTTTAGGATTTCGCTAACTTGCTCGCCTTCCTTCTGAAGCACGTCGAGATCGGGCCCAAAGAGCTTTACCGAAAGCTCGCCTTTAACTCCCGAAACCCACTCCTCGACATTATCGGAAATGGGCTGCGAAAAATTAAAATCGATGCCGGGAAACGTCGCGAACTTCTCGTTCATATCGGCAATGAGCGATTCTTTAGAGGAATGTTTTTTCCATTCCGTTTCCGGTTTAAGATCGACAAAAAATTCCGCATTGAAAAATCCGGTGGCATCCGTGCCATCGTCGGGGCGGCCCAATTGCAGCACAACATTCTTCACCTCGTCGAAGCTCGTGAGCACCTTGATAATACGTTCCGAAGTGGAATCCGCAGTAGAAGGGCTAACGCTGATCGGCATGGAGGCGCGAACCCAAAGCGTACCTTCATTCAAATGTGGCAGAAACTCGGTTCCCAAATATTGACTGAGATACAGGCTCACCATCAGCACTCCGACCGAAATCCCGAAGATCAACTTGCCCTTGCGAAGCGAGGCATCCAACGCCTTGACATATACGCGATTCAGCCATTCAAAAAGAGGGCTTTTCTCATGTAATTCGCCTTTTAAGAGATCTTGCGCGAGCACCGGAACAAGCATCAGAGAAAGCAGCAAGGCTCCGACCAGCGCAAAGCCCAATGTATAAGCAAGTGGCGAGAACATACGCCCTTCGATCTGTTGGAAAGTGAAGATCGGGAGCATCGCCGCGATGATGATCACTATGGAAAAAAAGATCGGCTTGCTCATCTCCACGGCCGTTGATTCAATGATCCCTTCCCGCTGTTCCCGGTCGGTAAGATGTTTTATCGCCAGCCGCGCAAAAATGGCCTCGACCATGATCACCGCTCCGTCGATGATAACACCGAAATCGATGGCTCCCAGAGAAAGAAGATTGGCTGACATCCCGCACAAATGCATCAGCACGAACGCGAATAATAGCGAGAGCGGAACCACTAAGGCTGCGATGAACGCACTGCGAATGTTCCCCAGAAAAATGAAAAGGATGACGATCACCAACAGCATTCCCACCACCAGATTGTGCAGCACAGTATGCGTTGTCAAGCTCACAAGATCGGCCCGATCGTAGTAGGGAACTACCTTCACGTCGCTCGGCAAGATCGTCGAGTTCAGATCCTTCACCTTCTGCTCGACGCGATCGATAACTTCCGAAGCATTCTCCCCGCGTCGCATGATGACCACCCCCTCGACCGCATCATGATTGTACGGCGTTTCCACTTTCCCCAGCCGTACTGCGTGGCCGATACGAACTTCGCCCAACTGGGCGATCTTCAGCGGTGTACCGTTTAGATTCGCGACGAGTACATTCTGAATGTCATTCACACTCGCAAGCAGCCCAACGCCACGAAAGACATATCCCTGATCGCCTTGCTCGATCAGGGAACCGCCCGCATTCGCGTTATTGGCTGCAAGCGCATCGGACACTTGTTGAATGCTTATTCCATAATATGCCAGCTTCTGCGGATCGATCGCAACTTCGTACTGCTTCGTCGGCCCGCCAAAGCTTGTAACATCCACCACGCCCTGCACCGATTTCCACTGGCGTTCGAGCACCCAATCCTCGATCGCTTTCAGTTCCATCGGCGAGCGCGTCTTGCTTTGGAGCGTGTAGCGGTAGATTTCCCCTGTTGGGCCGCTTTGCGGTGCAAGCGAGGGTGTAACGCCATCGGGAAGATCGACGGCCGCCAACTGCTGGTTCACATACGTGCGCGCTGTGAAATCGTCCGTGGCATCGTCAAATGTGAGATAGACCGTCGAAAGACCGAAGAGCGTCGTCGAACGGAGCGAGATCAGATGTGGAATTCCATTCATCTCCGTCTCCGTTGGGATCGTCACGAATTTTTCTACTTCTTCTGTACTGCGTCCCGGCCACTGCGTCACGATCTGCACCCGCGTATTCGTCAGATCGGGATAGGCGTCGATGGGAAGCTGCGTGAACGAATAAATTCCTGCAACGATTAGAAGTACCGTCGTAAAATAAACGACGATCCGTTCTTTAAGGGCGAGTTCAACAATTTTTTGTAGCATTGTTATTTCTGATCAGCCTGAAGTTCATCATTGAGGAAGAGCGCTTTATCACCGACAACGGTATCGCCCACATTAAGTCCGCTCGTGATCTGCACGCGATCTGGCTCGGTTTGTCCGAGTGTCACTTCTTGTTTCCGGAACGTTCGCGTGGCCGTCTGGAGGAAGATGTAAACCTTCCCATCCGCATCGTAAAAGACAGCGGAAGCGGGGACATAAAGCCCCTCTCCATCCGCATGATACACCGTCGCACTCACAAACATGGCCGGTTTGAGCAGACCACCGGAGTTCGGCAGTGTGCAGCGAACTTTTGTTGTGAACGTTGTTGGATCGACGGTGGGAGCAATATACTCGATCTTCGAACTGAATGGCTTATCTTCCATCCCAGCGGCTTTGAGAACCACCGAATCCCCAACTTTCAATGAACGCAGGTTTTCAGGATATGCATCGAGCGAAACCCACAAGCTTGACGTACTGCCAATCGTGAACGCGGGAGTAGAGCCATCGTTGCGAACTTGTGAACCGGGCTGCGCTAACCGTTCCACGACGGTTCCCTCGATCGGTGCCGTGATCTGGAACGTCATTGATTCCGAATGCTCATTACCACCGAGAAGCTTTAATGCATCGAGGCTCCGATTGTAATCCGCTTTGGCTTGTGCATCGTCGTTCTCGGCCTGTTGAACATCCTGTTTGGAGGCAACTTTCGAGTCCATCAATTCCCGTTCTCGTGCTAGCGCTTTATCGGCGAGCGTAAGTTCGGACTTTGCTTTTTGAAAATCAGAGATCGCACCCGCAAAATCGCTGCTATAGACATCGGCAAGCACTTGCCCCTTCCGAACGACGTCCCCTTGGGTCACATAGATATGATTAATGACCCCATTGACAAGCGGATCCACATGCGTGACCTCGTTCGGATCGAAGTCGATATGTCCCGAGAGCAGCGTAATGAACTTGATCGGCTCGGTCTCAGCTACTGCAAGCGGCAACTGCGATGCCATTTTCGCGCTAATGGAGATAACCTCTTTCGACGATGCCTTCGATTCCTCGGTTGGCTCATCCGTTTTTTTCGAGCAAGCGCTAAGAATGAGCAGCACTGGCACTACGATTAAAAAATTGAATTTTCTCATATAATTACTTTTCAAAAATTTCCACGCCAACGGCGCGTTCCAGGAGTGATTGATTCTTGGCCAAAGTATAAAGGGAGCTGTAATAGCTCGCGATAGCATCATGATAGACTTGCTCGGAACTGAGCAGATCGAGCAGACCAATGCGACCCGTACTGTAATTTTTGATAGCATTGTCTCGAACATCGGTTGCCATTTTCACGATGTCCGGTGGGATCGAACGAAAGACCGCAAGCGAATTGCGATATTTTTCGTACGCCGCATTGAAATCGCCACGAACCCCGATGCGCGCGTTTTCGTAGTCATATTCCGCGGCGCGTTCGTTGGATTCGGAACGATAAATATCGTCCTGATTGTGGTTGAAGATCGGGATAGAAATTCCAATTCCGCCGCCAACGTAGTTCTGAAAATCGGGCCCATCGCGATCAAGCTCGATACCAAAAGTAGGAGCCGGCCACGCATTCGAGCGCGAGAGATCCGATTGATGTTCTGCAGCTTTCACAGCATGTTCCGACGCACTCAGATCCGCGCGCTGCTCGAATGCTACACGCTCCAGCGAGTCTTTCGGCATAAGATAACCGGATGCTTGGAAATCATACTCGACTTTGATCGGCACAGACGTATCGAAGCCCATTGTCTGTTTGAGCGTGTTCAACGCATCGAACAGGCTCTGTTCGGCATCGCTGACGGCTTGGCGATAGGTCAGTTCCGTTAACTCCAGCTTCGTCAGGTCTTCTTCAGCTATTGCTCCGGCATGGAGTTGTGCCTTCGAGGCCTCGACCAGTTTTGCAAAGAGATCGTAATTCTGTTGCGCAAGATCGATATTGATCTGAGCATACGCCGCGTCGATATAGCTATCCTTCACGGAAGCTTTCGCTTGAAAAACCTGATTGTCATAGGTTCTTCGCGCTGCTTCGGTCGATTCCCGCGCCGTCAGAATATGATTGCTCATCTGACCGGCTATAGGGATCGTTTGGTCGATCCGATAGGAGGTCGTAGCCAGAGAATTATCGATCGGCTTTTGGAATAAACCATAGCTTGCGGCATTCACCGAGAGTTCCGGATTCGGATAGAGATGCGCCGTTATGGTGTCCGCCTCTGCCGCATGCAAACGATAACGGTCACCCGCAAGCGCAGCACTGCGCGACAGCGCGATCTCACGCGCAGCGTTTAAACTAAGCGTCAGCGTGTCCGTTTGGGCATGCGCTATCAATGAGCCGATGCAGAGCATGGGCATGACAGCAAATTTTATTAATCGAAAACGATATAGCATTACCTTGATTTCTCTGATAATCCAAATTAAATATTGCGTGTAACTCCGAGTTCTAACTCGGACCGATCAATCCTGCTCATAATAAGGCGCGGACTGAAAGTAAGCACGGTAAGCATCGACGAGATGCTATTGGCGCATGTTCATACGCCAAAGAGAAATAATTTGAGAGAAGACCGCTAAATCAGAAGACGAGCATACGTGATCGTCCGGTCAAGCGTTGTGACTGCGCTCTGTTCGTCGATCTTTGCCTGGGTATAATAGGACTGGAGATCGTAAGTGAGGTTGGCGGTTGATTCGCCATCGAGTACGGCAGGGCTATCCTCATCCTCAATGATCGTGGTTCCGAAAAATCTTGATTTGGCGTGCCGGTGGATGTTCGATGCACCGCCATCAAACTTTGCAGCAGCAAAATAATTGACGTGTGGCTGTAATACGTCCGGAATGACACTGGTAGAGTCGGATGCCGAATCAAGGATCAGCGGGTTGTCGTCAAAACGAATGTCGCCGATGATGGCTGCGTAGAGGATATCTACGTTGATCGTATCGGCAAAAAAGACGAGAAGAGTGAAAAGAGCACCGATCTGCGCGAAATGAGCGCCCACGCGCTGCATTCGGCGCAATTCTCGCGCTGGCCTACCCGTAGCAATATGACGAAAGGCGGCAATCAAACTGACCGGGTAAACTTATTCTGCATAAATGGGGTTCCCTGCAAACTTCGCAGCCTTTTCTCATTCTGGGAGATCCTCTATGTTTCATAGAGAATACTCGGGAAATAATCAATCGCATCTTAAAATATGCTATATTTGCGAATAAATTAACCAAGCATCACACGCATCGGCAACGATGCTGATGATGCTGCTGACCATTTAGAATACATCCGATCATGAAAGTAACAAAACCGACCATCGACACCCGCGAAGCTCTCAACCGCCTTGCTCAACCCGTATTTTTTGACCATATCGAACGTCAGACAGCCTTCGAAATAGTCATGCGCGATGGCAGCGCACTCCAAAAAGCGAGTGCCGAACAAGCTGCCGCCATGTGGCCCATCGATGGGCTGAAGACGAAGGTCGCGGCGTGAACTTGACTATTATCGCAAGAGTTAAAAAAACAGTATGGAAACAGTAACTCTTAACCTGTCGCAGGACGAGCAAAAAGCGCTGAAGAACCGCTCTACGGAACTTGGCCTGCCGCCGGAGGAACTTGTGCGCCGTGGACTTCGGAGCGTACTGTCACCCTTGAAGCTTTCCTTCAAGGATGCGCTCGAATATACCTTGCAAAAGAACGCTGAATTATACCGCCGTTTGGCGTGATGAAATGGCTCGAACTCGATGAGATATTCGAGATCCATTCCTATGTGATCGTACAGTTCCGGCGGTTCGGCAGGACTTCGCGATAGAGGTGGTCTTGAATCTGCAATTGCACAACCGATGCAGACCTTCGGTGGCATCGACTTATATCCATCACTGATCGATAAAGCTGCTGCGCTCGGATTTTTTCTTGTGCGTAATCACCCCTTTGTGGATGGTAACAAGCGGATTGGCCACGCCGCGCTCGAAATTGTTTTACAAATGAATGGTTTCGAAATTCTAGCTGAGGAAAAAGAGCAAGAATCCGTCATTCTTGCTTTAGCGGCAGGTGAGTTATCGCTTGATCCGTTTACGAATTGGGTGAAAGAGGTCGTTGCTCCACTTAACCTTTCCAGAACCGAACATTGATCTAAGTTAATTAGACTCACACTGTGCCAAAAACGCCGCCATCGCATCCCCGAATTGTTGAGGGGCTTTGAACGGTAGTTCGAGGATGATCGCAGTCTGGGAAAATAGTCAATTTCTTATTCGCCACCGGGGCGCGCTGGATTAGATTTACCAGTTCGCCTGTGAGAATATGCGTCTCGTTTTTGCCATAAAGAATGAGCAGATGCTTTGCTCTAAAATTTTGGATATTCTTCAGCGGTTCCAGGCTGTCCGATTCAATGGGCTTGATTTTATCATTCGGATTTTCTTCCTTGTAATGTTTGGCAAGCAATGCCTGACTGACATACGGACTTTCCGCGACTACACCAGCAATCCCCGTTCGCATGGAACCTTCAACCAAAGCAAGCGCCGCGCCTAACGAACGGCCATACACCGCGATCTTCTTTCCCGGATATTTTTTCTGAGCATACAAAACCACGGCATCAAGGTCCGTTAAATATTCCGGATGACCGATGGCATTCGGATCATAAGCAAATGCCTGACTTGAACCGAACCCACGATAATCGAAAAGGAGAACCGGGAATTTTTGCGTAAGTATCTGAGCAACTTGCAGATCGTAGCTCATATTACCAGCATCAGTACCTGCCAGAATGACGATAATATTAGTAGAATCTTTTGCCGGTTTACAATACCATCCGGTGAGACGAAAATGATCGGGCGTTGGAATATTGAGGCTGTCGTAGCTCATTCCCGCTTGCGAAGGAAGCGCAACGTAATCCTTGTAAGGATGAATGGCGAAAGCCTGCGTAGATAAAAAGAGCAGCCAAAATGCAAAAATAAAATTTCGAATCATGAGGAAATAGGAATTAATGCCTTTCTATATCGTATTTTTGTGCTATGTCATTCCTCGAATCCTTATTTTCTTTGCAGGGCAAAACGGCCATTGTAACCGGTGCCTCGCGTGGGCTGGGGCGTGCGGCGGCGATTGCGCTGGCAGGTGTGGGAGCTAACGTGGTGCTCGTTGGAAGAGATGATGCAGCATTGCAAGAAACGGAGAAACAAATTAAATCCCATCCGGGCCATGGGTCGGATAAGTCCCATAGAATTGTTGCCGATGTGAAAGAACCTACCCAAGCGCTGGAAGCGGTTTCAACGGCTATCCAGCGCTATGGCACTATCGATATTCTGGTCAATAATGCCGGCATTATTCGACGGGCACCGGCGGCAGACTACACCGCGCACGATTGGAACGAAGTTATCGATACCGATCTGAATGCGGTGTTCCAATGGTCGCAAGTTGCCGGGAAAGCGATGATCGAGCAAGGAAGCGGGAAGATCATTAATATTGCATCGCTCCTGGCGTTTCAGGGAGGGCTGAATGTCGTTGCTTACGCGGCCGCAAAAGGTGGGGTTGTGCAACTCACCAAAGCGCTCTCGAATGAGTGGGCTAAATATGGTGTTAACGTAAATGCCATCGCACCGGGATATATGATAACGGATAATACCGCTCCGCTTCGCGCAAATTCCGAACGAAGTGCGCAAATCTTTTCGCGCATTCCCGCCGGACACTGGGGCGAACCGGAAGATCTTGCAGGAGCCATCGTTTATCTTGCATCGGCAGCATCGGATTATGTTAATGGTCACATACTGGCAATCGATGGAGGATGGCTTGCTTACTAATTTTTGTCTGAACCATGATTTATGAGATTTCAAAGATTAAAAAGATTGTTATAGCTATATCTCATTAATCAATAAAATCTCATAAATCATGGTTCAGACAGATAATTGGCTTTTTCGTAACACCGCAGCAGAAAAAGGTCGTAACATCACGATCACTCCGGAAACTTCGGCATTCAAAGTGCTTCATGCAGGACGTATTATCCTCGACAAAGGAATCCCGAGCATCAGCGCACAAAATGCCGGCCGTGAAACAACACTTCTTTGCTTGCATGGAGCTGGGCAAGTGAAGGTCGGCGGAAATATCTTCGATCTACAAAAATTCGATGGAATGTATATTTCACGCGGCGAAGCATTTGAAGTCTCAACCGGTGGCGACTTCGATCTTATTGAGGCTTCTGCTTCCACGGAAAAATCCCACCCAACCAAGCTTGTAAGCTACGAACGGGATGTAAAGCCGAATGAAGCGCTTGCACTGAAAGCTGGGAAGGAACCTTATTACCGCGACCTGAATAAGGTGTTATGCGAGAACATCGAAGGATCGCGGATGTTGCTGGGATTTACGATGTCGAAACCCGGCAACTGGACATCGTGGCCACCACATGAACATGCCGCCACGCGCGAAGAACTCTATCTTTTCTTCGATATGCCTGCACCGGGATTTGCCACGCAATATATTTATACGAATCTCGATAACCCTGAATTTGTCCGTCCCGTGTATGAGAACGACGCCGTGACTATCGTAAAAGGTTACCATCCGAATGTTGCCGCACCGGGTTACCCAGTGAATTTCGTCTGGATACTCTGCTCTCTCGAAGATGGCGCATGGCGCACCCTCGCCGATGTCAACGTGCAGCCGGGATTTGAGGCAATTCCGACGGGGCTTCGGTAATCGCAACTCTTTGTGCGGAAACTCATGTTGTAATACATAACTTACACAATCAAAGATAGTGGAAGCGACTCCGAAAGAGATCGTACTCTATACCACACGAGATGGTAAAATTCCGTTCCTGGAATGGCTTAATACACTCATGTCCGAGGATCGAAGCGCCGTTGAGATCAGGCTGGACCGAGTAGAGAGGGGTAACTTTGGGGATTGCAAGCCGGAGGGCGAAGGCGTTTCAGAACTTCGCTTCCGTCCTGGCAGGGGAATGAGAATTTATTACGGCATCATGGGCAGGCAATTAGTGGTACTACTCGCAGGCGGAGACAAATCAACTCAAGATAAGGACATTCAACGTGCAAAATCATACTGGAAAGACTTCAAAGAGCGGAGCGGCGGAGCGATCCGTAGCCTGGGAACCGATATTCCTTGAAATGCTGAAGGATCCTGCGGAAGCTCGGGCCTATCTAAATGCGGCGATTGAAGACGGCGAAATGGAATACGTACTCATCGCCCTCAATAAGATTGCCAAAGCGCAGGGTGGCTTCACTAAGCTTGCGCAAAAATCGGGCCTTAGCCGTGAGAATCTTTACACCGCGCTTTCGCCCGATGGCAATCCTCGCTTCGATAGTATCACGAAAATTCTTCACTCGCTTGGTTTACGTATGTCGATAGAGCCATTGAAGCCGCTTCGAAGAACAAAACAAAAACGATTAAATAAAACGAGCAAATCGAAGCCATTAACGAGGTTAATTCGTCTAAGCTCTGTTAAGAAAGCGAAATCATCCTCTGCCAAAGCACGATGACTAAAGAAACCGTCATTCAGCGCATCCTGAAAGAAAAAGTTTTCGCTGTTCTGCGTTTACAGCATACGGAAGATATTGAGCGCGTCGTCGAATCCATTGTGATGGGTGGCATTTCGATCATCGAGATCACAATGAACTCGAAAAATGCGGAAGAATGTATCTATCGTTTAAGCAAATCATTCCCGGATTGCCTCATTGGTGCGGGAACCGTTATTGGTGTTGAGGCGGCAACGAAGGCGATCGAGAACGGCGCGAAATTCCTCGTTAGTCCCGTGACCGATCTCGATATGCTCGCAGTGGCGAATGAAGTCGGAGTGGTTTCGATGGCGGGAGCGCTCACGCCGACCGAAGCGTGGCAAGCATCGCAAGCCGGCTCCGATTTCGTTAAATTGTTCCCACTCGCTGGACTTGGCCCGCAATATATCCGCGCTATGCGTGGACCATTGCCGAATATTCGTTTCGTTCCCACCAATGGCGTAACGGTCGAGAATGTGCCAGAATGGTTCGAAGCAGGAGCATCTGCCGTAGGTATTGGAACGCCACTTGTCAGCGATCACGATCTGGAAAATCAGCGATTTAAAAATAATTGAAGAACGCGCGCGAATAATTGTCGCTTCCGTACAAAAATTTAAGAATGGCAAAACGAAGTAAGGATCAATCCATTGAAGCTCGCAAGCTTATTCGCACAGTGAGCGAATCGTTCTGCGAACGCTATCGCCCGGAATCGCAATCGACGGATTGGGGACAATCGCTGGCCATGTTTGGTCTTTTGCGCGGCCTTTCTGTTGATGATAATCCAAAAGTGCGAGCTTATCTACGACAATGGCTTGCGTTCCATCTTTCCGAACGGCTGTGGGTGAATTATTTCTGTGGATCGTGGAGCTTCGCGTTACTGTACCCGGATGTTGTGCGAGAGTTCCCTGAATTCCGAATGCAATTGGAAGATACCGCACTCCGCATTTATGAATTCATACGCGACAAAGCGCTTCGCAATGGCGAAGGATTTTTGCTCCACAACATCGACCTGCCACATATTTATATCGATACCGTTTATTATTCTTCCGCATTGCTTGCGAAGATCGGACCTTTCCTTGGCGTAGATTGGGAAGATGAAGCTATAAAGCAAATAGTCCTGCATCTCGACCGTTTGCAGGATGGCGATAAGCCATTCTTCATCCATTGCGAAGAAAACCTCGGCGGCAAACGCTCCGAAGGAAGCTGGGCGCGCGGCAATGGGTGGGTGATGATGACGCTTGCGGAAATCATGCCTTTGCTCGATAAAAAGTCTGCCCGTTATAAAAACCTTCTCATCATTTTTCAGCAGCTTGCTTCTGAAATAGCAAAACTCCAAACAAAGAATGGTCTGTGGCGAACAATTTTAGACGATCCCACAAGCTATGAGGAGGTTTCGGCTTCGGCTATGTTTTTATTTGCGTATTTACGCGGGCAAAAAAAAGGACTAATGGGACCAATGGGACAACATGGCCTCATTACAAAAGCGCTGAATGGATTGGTACATTCTATCGATACAGAAGGCCGGGTTCTCGGCGTTTCCGAAGGAACGTGGCCGGGAACAATAAAATATTACAAATCGCTATCTACCGGCGAGTGGTGGTGGGGCACGGGCGCGTTCTTGCTCGCTATGGTGGAATTAGCTTCTGAATAGCAGAAGCAAGGTCTTGCCGAAACCTTTGGCAGCTATCAGAGTAATGCACTTCGAACTCTTCTCACCATTTTGCGCTTGAAAGTTTATACCTGTCGTTCGGGTTTTGGTTTTGCACCTTTTTTTCAGAAATGCACTCAATTCAGCTAATTAAGCGATCATTCGCTTTCTCCTTATTTCTAATTTTCTTCTCGCCAAGCGCATGGGCGCAGGAAACTGCCGCGAATGACGTCGTCATTCAAACGATGAAATCCGAGCTTGCACGCGAGGATGCTGCGCTTTCAAAACAGCCCACGCCGCCGTATTACATGAGCTATAATGTCGGCGACGAACAAAATGTAAGCATGGTAGCAAGCTACGGCTCGATCACCAAATCGGATTCCACGCGCAAGCGGACCCTGCTCGTCGATCTTCGGGTTGGCGATTACTCGCTCGATAATACACACCAGATCCGTGCATCGAACGACATGTTTGCCAGAAGTGGCGCACGATCGATCCCTTTTGAGGATAATGCCGAATCGCTGAAACTTGCGCTCTGGCGCGCAACCAACGAAAGCTATAATTCCGCGACAGAACGGCTGCAGCAAGTCCGGACGAACAACACAGTCAAAGCAACGGAAGATGACACATCAGGCGATTTCAGCAAGGCGGATGCATCGAACCATTATTATGAGCCGGAGATCGAAATGTCCGGTTATTTCCAAAACCGCAACGAGTGGGAAACTCGGCTGAAACGCTATTCCGCGCTCTTTGCAGGGCAGCCTGATATTTTCGAAGCAAAAGCCACGCTCGATGCAAGTATCGTTCGAAAATATTTTGTCTCTACCGAAGGAGCGGAGATTGCTTCTAACCAGCTTTACACCCGCGTCATGATCTTTGCAACGGCCAAGGCAGATGACGGCATGGAGTTGCCGCTCTATAAGAGTTATTTCGCGTATGTGCCAAGCGATCTGCCGTCGGACGATTCGGTTCTGGCTGACGTGAAGCAGATGATCGCGACATTGGAACTAATGCGAAACGCGCCGGTCGTCAGCCCGTATGCAGGCCCGGCGATTCTTTCCGGAGGACCAGCCGGCGTGTTTTTTCACGAGATTTTTGGGCATCGCGTGGAAGCCAGCCGCGAAAAAGATGTGAACGAAGGACAGACGTTCAAGAAAAAAGTTGGTCAACTTGTGCTGCCGACGTGGATGGACGTGTTTGACGATCCCAATCTGGAAAACTATGATCACACCGATCTTCTTGGCCATTATAAATATGACGATGAAGGCGTGCAAGGCCAGCGCGTCGATATTGTCGAGCATGGCGTGCTGAAAAACTTCCTCATGGGACGCTCCCCGATCGAAGGATTTCCTCATTCGAACGGACATGGTCGTGCAGAGCCGGGTAAACTTCCAGAGGCTCGCCAATCGAATCTAGTGGTCGTCGCGGAGCAAACGGTTCCTGACGATTCGCTCCGTACCATGCTCATCGCGGAATGCAAAAAACAGGACAAGCCGTACGGACTTGTGGTTCAAGGAAGTCGAAGGCGGCTTTACGCTGACAGGACGCACCATTCCAAACGCATTTAACGTACTGCCGATCCTCGTATATCGAGTGTATCCCGACGGCCGGCCGGACGAATTGGTGCGCGGGGTCGATCTCATCGGTACGCCGCTCGCGACGTTCGAGCGCATTATCGCTGCCGGTAACGACAGCGAAACCTTCAACGGCATGTGCGGCGCGGAATCCGGATGGGTTCCCGTTTCCGCGTCCAGCCCAAGTTTGCTGGTGCGAGAGATCGAAGTGCAGAAAAAGCAAAAATCACAAGAACGTTTACCAATCCTTCCCGCGCCAGATGCGATAAAAGCCAGCAACTAACATGAAAGAAATTTTTAAATATCAGAACATACGTCCGTATCAATCCGTATGGGTCGGATGCAGTATTGGCTTGGTTCAGGCGCAAGTTTCTGACAAGACAATTTCCACCGTCGAACGCGCGATGACGGATGAACTTACGCGCGCGAAAACGGAATTGCGGTTGCCGGGTCTGGTCGATCCGTTCTTCGTTGCATACACCGTGGCCGATCAACAAAAGCTGGATATATCCGCATCGAATGGCGCGCTGACACGCTCGGCCACGCACCACGAGCGCAAAGAAACCGTGCGGCTCTTGCTGAACAATTACCAGTTCAACGACGAAAATTTTTCGGACAATACCGGACTGTTCAGCTTTAGCAGCGCGCCGGATAATTCCCTGCCGCTCGATGACGATTATACCGGCATTCGCCGCGTGCTCTGGCTTTCCACGGACGATCTGTTCAAGGAAGCCAATGAAAACTTTACGAAAAAGAAGGCCGCGCTCGAACACAAACAGCTTGCACCGGAACTGAAAAATCTTCCCGATTTTTCGAAAGCGCCGGCCGTGCAAATCGCGGAACCACCTGTTACGCTGCATTACGATCGTGCCGCACTTGAAGCAATGGTGAAGGAACTGAGCGCGGGTTTCAGCACGCATCCGGAAATCCAAACCTCCAGCGTTTCGCTGACTATTTCGAACTCCTATGAATGGATCGAAAATACCGAAGGTACGAAATCGCGAAAACCTGTAACGCTTTGTGAAATTAACATGGACGCCTCCGCGCAAGCCGATTCCGATGGCGAGCCGATCACGCTCTCTCGAACGTTCGCAGCAAGCACTCCGGATAAACTGCCATCCGCAACAGAGTTGCAAGCGAGGGTAAATGAGCTGTGCAGCGAGATCATCGCCTTACGAAAAGCACCGCTGTTCGATAAAGAATATACCGGCCCGATCCTCTTCGAGAATGACGCCGCTGCCGATTACCTTGCTGAAAATGTTATTTCAAGAATGTTCGCAGTACGGGAAGATATTTTTGGGAATGATGTCTCGGCGATCTTCGCGTCCGGAAAACGTTCCTCGCTCAAGGAAAAGCTCAATACGAGAATTCTTCCAACGACCGTTTCGGTCAATGATATTTCGCTCACAAAATCGAAAAATGGCATTGATTATCTCGGCTATTATCCGTTCGATGATGAAGGAGTTGTGCCACCGGCAGATCTGACGCTCGTGGATAAAGGTATTCTCAAAACGCTCTACATGACGCGCACTCCTACCAAAGAAATTTTGGATCCCAACGGACATGCGCGTTCGCTTGCGGGAGGATTGCCGGGATTAACGGAAAACGACCCCGCGCCCGGCGTGGTGGAATACAGAGATTCCAAACCGATCAAACTTTCTGCAATGAAACAAGAATTGCTCACCCGAGCGAAAGACGATGGCTACGATTTTGGACTTGTTGTGCGCTCGCTCGATCTTGGCGCGCCGCCGGACGATGCCGGTTTCAGCATTCAGGATCTGCTTGCAAACGGAAAGATGATCATTCCCGCGCTCATCTATAAAGTGTATGCCGATGGCCACGAAGAATTAGTCCGTGGCGCAGAAATTGGCCTTCCCTCTATCCGCGATCTGCGCGAAATGATCGCTTCGAAAGAAAGCGTAACGCGCAATATGCTGATCTCCGCCGGTTCCGGCGGGTTGTTCAGCTTTAGCTCCAAAGTTCCAGGAACCCTCATCGCTCCGGAAGATATTCTCGCGCCGGAACTCGAAGTACAGAAGAAGAAAGCGGAGGCGTATCCATCGCTGCCGGTCGTAGCAAGACCGGAATAATCGAGTGAACCATTTAGGCCGTGTTTCCGATATACAATCTATGAGCACCGCAACGATAGCACATCCGCATATTGCGTTTAATTCCGAGGTCCGCAACGGCAGGCCCGTGATCGAAGGATCACGCGTTGCCGTTCAAGACATTGTGGAGTATTTCGGCATCTATCACGATGTTGCCCGAATCCAGCGAGCATTGCCAGACCTTTCGATTGCTGAAATAGACGCGGCGCTCACATACTATCACGATCACAAAAAAGAAATCGATTGCGCTATCGAACAGAGCAAGGACGTTAGCCGCCTCAAAAGCTTCGGAATCAGAATTTTCGACGAAGAAAATCCGGGTTCCGGGAAACGATGACCGGCAACGAAAACGCGGACTCTGATAGCCTTCGTTTTTACTGCGATGAGAACATTAATTATGAAGTGTGCCTTGCGCTAAACCGCGCCGGATTTGACGCCGTCCATGTCAAAGACCGCGGCCGAAGAGGTGCTTCCGATCCCGATCAATTTCAAACGGCAATTCAAGAAGATCGAATTGTGCTCACCCATGACCGAACAGACTTTGTTGAAAAGAATCGGGATTACATCGAAAGCGGCGCCTATTATCCTGGTATCGTCATTTCAAAATTCGGCACTGTTGGCGATGTCCTGCATGGAATCCATCTTCTCGTTGAGAAATATGATTCCTTAGAGAACTCCATTTGGTATATTTAAGCCATGGAGCTTAGCACACTTTATTAGGCCATCCGGAATAATTTAAAATGCTGAATTGTTGATCGGTTGAAATTTATGTTTTCAGCCAATTCCGACAATATGAGATTCTGCAAACGTTTCCTGTCTTTCACGGCCATAATTTGTGCATCGTTTTTTGGGGTGCATTGCACTTCAAAAGAGCAATCACTTGGAACTGTGTTACCCATCGGTTTACAATTAGGAATTTCGATTGATTCGACTAAAAAAATAACGCAACAGGCCGGATGGCCCTGCACGCAAGATACAATTGAAGCTCCAATGTACGTAAAAGATAATGGAAAAAACATTCTTGAAAAGATGGAACTTCTCGGTTTTGATCATATTCATATCCCAAATTTCAAACAAGGCCTATTCGGGGATTTAATTTTTAGACGCGATACTCTTCTTGAGCTGGGATTCACGGTTCTTCCGGATCATGGTTTTATGAATTCCTATCAAGACTATAAACTGTTTGCGAAAATGATGGAAGCGGATTATGGAACCCCGAGTCGTTCGAGAGCTGAACTTTTGCTCCCCGTAGGTGATACAACTTATTTTACGGAATGGGGTGATAGAACTAAACCAGGTACTAAGCTATATTTCGTTTCTTTTCACACTACAAATGGCATCCTGAACTTCAACGCGGAATACGTTCATGAACCAATCCCCTAAAATCCCTTCCCGAACTGGAAGTGGGTTTGCCAGCCGCTGGGGGAACCATAAACTCCGATGGGATCGAAGCCATAGCCAAAGTCGATACCGATCATACCGACGGCGGGAACCTGCACGCGCGCCCACGCCGAGCGAGCGTTTGAGATCGAAGAGGTCCGTATGGGCAAAATCAGCCCAGACATTACCGGTCTCCGCGAAGGAAAGGAGATAGATTGGGATCGGCTCCATACTCACGAGTAATCGCATCTCTGCTACGTAATGTGAATGGGCATTGCCGCCGGGTACATAGACCGTGCTCGTGGAAGCCGCGCTCTGCACCTTTGGAATGTAATTTTATGACCGCGTTGGGTCGTCCACCATAACTTCCTGATACGTGTCGGAGAGGAGTTTCTCCTCGGCGGGCGTTTCGATAAGGCGCTTCTTCTTCCAATCGCCTTTCATATAAATGAGTACCACAATAATGCCCGTCAGCGAATTGGCGATTGGGATCGACCACCAGATACCGTCGATGCCCATTGTAGTGTGTTTCGACAGGATGTATGCGATCGGGAACTGAAGCACCCATTGCGAAATGAGCGTCAGCATCATCGACATCACCATATTGCCGGAGGCACGAAACACAGCGGTGAGGCAAAACTGCAGCCCAATAAATCCCCATGAAAAGGCGATAATGCGTAGAAAAATCGCACCCGCTTGGATGACGTGCTCATCGCTCGGAACGAAAAAGCGCACAATGAATGGAGCAGTAAAATAGACGATAATTCCAAATGCTTCCAAGGCTACAAATCCGACGGTAGCGCCTAAGCGCGCAATCCGTGACGCACGTTCCATGTTGCCGGCTCCGATGTTCTGACCGACGAGCGTAGCAATAGCCATCGAAAGCCCCATTGCGGGAATCATCACCACCTGCAACACATTCGATCCCACGCCATACGCCGCCATGCTGACGGTTCCGAAGCTCGTAATGAGGAAGGTCATCACGATCAGTCCCAGCGCGCGCGCCGACTGCTCGATCGAAGCTGGGAACCCGAGAAAGAACGCGCGCTTGATATAGGCGACATCGGGCCGCAGGTCGTGCCAGTGCAATCGCACACTGTACTTCCCACCGAGCAGGATGAAAATGCCGATGATGGCCGCGATACTTTGCGTTCCCACGGTTGCAATGGCCGCTCCGGCTACACCGCTTGCTGGGATAGGTCCCCATCCATAGATGAACAGCGGATCGAGACCGAAATTCAGAATTACGGTTCCAAGCACAATATAGACGGGAAGCTTGACCTCGCCAACACCGCGGAGCACCGACTGAAACATAAAAAAGACGAAGTTAAATATTAGCCCAATGAACGAGACCCGCATGAACGACAGCGCGCCGTTATAGACATCGGGCGCAACCCCAAGCGCATCGAGAAAAAGCGGAGATAAAATATAGCCGACAATTCCGAGAAAAATGGAGATAAGGACGATCATCAGGATCGTTTGGGCCGCAACGTGATCGACATTCGCATGATCCTTCGCGCCGAAATACTGTGCGATAAGAATAGAACCTGCCACAGCGAATCCTAATCCGAGCGAAATGCAAAGGAACATTACAGGAAACGATACGGAGACTGCTGCTACCGCATTGCCGCCTAATCTTCCCACCCAAAAGGCGTCGATAAGCTGATACGCTGCCTGCAACACATTAGCAAGGATAAGCGGAACGGCAAGCGCGAGCATGGAGCGAAGGATCGGCCCTTCGGTCAACGTGGCGTGGCGTGCGTGTTGTTTGGACGAGAGCGTTTGTGGTGCAGGCATAATTGGAATAACACAACTAATGCGAAAATTGAACCGGAAAAAACGAAATATTGCGATGCGACAAATTGTTGCCGAACTTCGTTAGTATTTACAAAAGGAAACTCTGATTAAGCCACTGGATCCCCGCTTTCGCGGGGATGACAATTCTGGGAATTATTGCGCGAAGCGCAAGAACGACATATTCATGTCATTCCCGCGAAAGCGGGAATCCAGTTTCGAGACTTGATCGCAGTTTCTTAAAGTTAATATCGCTATGAACATTCTCGATCTCGACGAACTCGAAGCCTTATCAAAGAAAATTCTCGGCTATTCGAAATCCGAATGGGCGGAAGTATCCGTCGAAAGCGGGCACTCCGCAAATTTGCGTTTTGCAGCGAATACGGTAACGACGAGCGGAGCGCACAGCAATACGTCTTTCACGATCACAGCGGTCAATGGTAAGCGCGCCGGTTCCGCATCCTCGAACGATATTTCCGATGATGGGCTAAGCCGCGCCGTGGCCCGTGCCGAGGAAATTGCATCGCTCGCGCCAGAGAATGAGGAACTCATGCCGCCGCTCACCGAGAAACAAACGTATCTGCGTACCTCGGCCTACGATGCGCGTTCCACGGACACCGATTGGGCTTCGGAACAGCGCGTGACGATCGCCGGGTCTGCGATCAAGGAGGCAGTTGCGCATGATTTCCAGACTGCAGGATTCCTCGAATCCGGAATATCTCATAATGCATACCGGAACTCCAAAGGTCTGTTCGTTGCAGATCAGCACACTCGCAGCACCTTTGCACTTACCATGCGGACGAGCGATGGGAAATCCAGCGGATGGAATAAGCGGGCATCGCATTCGATAGCACAATTAGATGCTCAAAACGCCATTCTGCGAGCGAGCGAGAAATGCACAGCCTGGAAAAGCCCATCCAGCATGGATTCGGGAGTCTATAAAGTGATCCTTGAACCAAGTGCTTCTGCCGATCTGCTTCAGCAATTTATTTGGTCGCTCAATGCACGGGATGCTGAAGAAGGCAGGAGCGCATTCTCACGATCCAATGGTACCACAGCGCTCGGTGAGACGATCGCCAGCGATAAAGTCCATATTTACAGCGATCCTTCTCATCCGATGGTGCCATCGGGAATTTATGGCAATAGCGGGCTTGCGGTAAAACCAACAGATTGGATCGTGAACGGGAAACTCACGAATTTTACTCGTGGCAGATATTGGGCAAGCAAATCCGGCAAAGATCCGATGCCCGGCCCAACGAATCTCATTATGGATGGCGGAACGATGCTCCCGGAAGATTATCTGACCACGGTGAAAGAAGGTTTGCTCGTTACAAGCTTTTGGTACATCCGCGATCTCGATAATCAAACGCTGCTTAAAACCGGACTCACGCGCGATGGGCTTTTCTGGGTTGAAAACGGAAAGATACAATATGGCGTCTCTAATTTCCGGTGGAATGAATCCCCGCTTACAATGCTGGAGAACGTGATCGATTCTTCCAAGCCGGTTGTCACTGCTCCGCGCGATGGGTGGGATGGAATGCCCATGTATGTACCAATGCTCTATGTCAGCGGGTTTAATTTCGCATCGCAATCGGATGCCGTGTGATTTTCTCTTTGATACCATCGGTTACTAAAACGCAACCGGCTGATTCGCCGTTAGTAGCGCATACCATAAGTCTTCGACAAAACCACCGACCATGATTTTCCACGCCGCAGCCACCATTCCATGGATGAGTACTCATCTCATGGGAGCTATGCTTGCGGCGTTTCATCCGATCGCCTCATTTACCGGTGCCATCGTAAATTTCCTCGAGCAGGCGCTTATCGATTACGGCTACGTGATCGTTTTTTCCGCGATCATGATCGAAAGCATAGGCGTGCCATTTCCTGGCGAGACGATGCTGCTCATTGCTTCGGCTTACGCTGCTTCGACCGGCGCGCTCAACATTTTCGGTGTCATCGCGTGCGCTGCCGGAGGCGCCATGACGGGCGACAGTCTTGGCTATTGGATCGGGCGCGAGGGAGGACGGCGACTCATTCGCCGGTACGGAAAATTCGTAGGGTTAACGGACCATCGCTACCAGCGCGTTCAGGGATATCTAAAACGGCATGGCGGTAAAGCGGTATTTTTCGGGCGCTTTGTTTCCGTTGCGCGCACCTGGATCGCTGTTTTAGTTGGCGCGCATCACCTGAATTACGTGCAATTCTTGCTCTATGATATTCTGGGAGCGATCACCTGGGCAACGCTATACGGTTCACTCGGCTATGCATTCGGTTCGAATCTTCCGCTGCTCGAAAAATGGGTGAAGGAAGCTGGTATTATTATTGCGATCTGCGCGGTGCTCGTCGTAGCATATTTGCTGTATCTTCGATGGAAACGGAAAAAGGCGAAAGAAATGCCAGCACCATGATTTGGGGCGATTCCTGAGATTTAGAGGATTCGCGCTTTTCTCCTTAATCTTCAAAATCGCCCCAAATCATGGTTCTGACTATAGTGTTCGAATATCATTGAAGACCATAAAGATCATCAGGCTAAGAAGAATAGCAATTCCGACCTTTTGAAACGTCAGCTTGAATCGCTGTGAAAGTTCATGACCGATCAAGGCTTCAATAAGAATAATGAGCAGATGCCCACCATCGAGCGCAGGGATGGGAAGAATGTTTACGAGCGCGAGGGAGATCGAGAGCAGCGCCATGAATCCGATGAACGATTTCGAGACCTCCCGATGCGCTTTTTGAAGCATATTGCGCAATCTTGATCGGTCCGCCAAGTGCATCCTGAACCGCCATTTTTCCCTGGAGAACCTCTGTTATCGCGCTAACCGTAAGCCGCGCGTAGGACCATAGATCTGTCCAGCCCATTCCAAGTGAGGCTGAAATGCCATAATGAAGATCAATTTTTTGTCCGATAAAATTCGATTCCGGATAGACTCCGATCTGACCTTTTGCATCTGGCGTCACCGCAATGAGTTTATGCTCGCCCTTACGCACAATATCGATCGTGAGCTGCTTTAACGGATGGGAACTGACTGCATCGACAAATGCGCTCGGATTTGGAATAGCAGCGCCGTCGATAGTGACAATACTATCTCCTTTCATCAAGCCCGCTTTGGCTGCAGGAAGGGAAGGAATTACGCTATCGAGTGTCGGTGGCGTAAATCCCACGGGATCAAGCCCAAATTTTTTCTGTGCATCCTTCAGGCTTCCCATATCGGATGCGCGATACAGTGCGGAATAAAGCTTGCCGTCGCGTTCAAAATCGATCGAGAAATCCCGGCCCATATTATCCGTTCGCGCTTGATCGATATCGAGCCAATTTGTAACCTTTTTTCCATCGACGGATACGATCCGGTCGCCAGGCAGCATCCCATCGGCTTCCGATACGGAACCAGGACTTACGTAACCGACCGTTGTTGTGGCCGGAGTTTCCGCGCCATAAAAATAATTTCTGCATGTAAAGATGGTCAGTGCAAGAAGGACATTCATGATCACACCGGCAGAGATCACGATGGATTTTTGCCACCACGGTTTTGCCCGAAATTCCCAGGGCTGCATCACTTCCGGCAGCGCTTCGTTTTGCGTTTCGTCGATCATCCCTTCAATCTTAGCGTAACCGCCGATGGGAAGCAGCGAAAGCCGGTAATCGGTATTATTTTCCAGAGACATTTCGGCATCGGGATCGAGCGGGCCAAGCGTAAAGCCGTTCACCTTATTGAATCCAAAGATGCGCCGTCCCATTCCGACGGAAAACACAGGCACGCGCATACCGAATATCCTGCCGGCAATAAAATGGCCGAATTCGTGAACGGTGACGAGGATAAAGATCGTAATGACGAAATAAAGCAAGGCACGGAGTATGCTCTCTACCCCTTCGAGGCCAAATTGTGCTAAAATATGATGTTCCAATTAAATATATTCCGATTGAGAGGATAAATGACGTTTTTACTTAATGTCAATGTCCTCGACGGGCGATATGGTTCGCTGTTTCAAAAAAAATATAGCCAGACGGAAACGGATGTGAGCTTGGGTTCTTTTTACATCATTAACTCTTTTTGTTAGCATTCGACGATGGAATTATCCGAACTCCTCACTATTTGCGGTGCCAATGGCCTCTTTATCTCAAATGAAGAAGCCGAAATGCTTGCTGCCTGCGCAGAGATACTTCGTCAATGGAATGCTAAAATAAATCTTATCTCCCGCAAGGACGAGGATCATATTTTCGACTCTCACATTCTTCATTCACTTACGCTTCGAATGCCAGAAGTTTGCAATTATGATTTTATGAATAAACGAGTAGCCGATCTCGGAACGGGCGGCGGATTGCCCGGAATTCCGCTCAAGATCGTAACTCCAACCGCTGAAATGACGCTCATCGATTCCATTCAAAAAAAGATCGCGGCGTGCAAGGATATGATATCGGGACTTGGTCTTAGCGGCATTCGCGCGGTATGCGGTCGCGCGGAGGAGCTTGCGCGAAAGAAAGAACACGCTCACGTTTACGATGCTATCGTTTCACGCGCTGTCGCGCCGCTCGATGAACTTGCTTCGTGGAGCAAGGGATTGCTCAAACAAGGAGGAATTCTGCTTGCGCTTAAAGGTGGGGATGTCAAAGAAGAAATCATTCGAACCGAACGTCTAAAATTCGTGAGCAGCGTAGAAGAAAAGCCAATTGAACTCAATGGATACGATGGATTTGCAAAAGATGGGAAGAAGCTAATTTCGGTTTTATTTTAACTGGGAAACCCCAGCGCAACAATGGTGTTCTAAAGATTTCATCATGAGTAAAGCGCCATCGAAGCAATCTACCGACCGTATTAACATCCTGAACATCTGGCTGATGCTCATTTCAGGCTTGCTGGCGTTCGTCTGGCCGTTTTATTTGTTCCTGTTTTCTTATGCGATCCTCGGCCCGCTTCATTACCTGACCGAAATATCCTGGCTGCACGATCGGGGCTATTACACCAAGCGGAAATATGATTATGTGTTTCTCGTTGCGATCACACTGCTCTATGGCAGCAGCCTTTTTATAAAGTTCGACCAAACGCAAATCGTTGCTAATGCCGTGCTCATTGCTTTCATCGGTTCCCTTGCGCTCACGCTGACAACCGAGCATCGGTGCGAGAGTGGCGCTGCGGGCTATC
The DNA here is from genome assembly GCA_963776895.1 of Ignavibacteriota bacterium. Lineage (GTDB taxonomy): Bacteria > Bacteroidota > Ignavibacteria > Palsa-1295 > Palsa-1295 > PALSA-1295. The sequence continues at coordinate 742,129 of CAVZOL010000010.1, forward strand.
GCGGGATGTATCGTCGCGTATTTCGTTCCGATCTCCTATACGAGCATTATCATCGGCGTGTTGATCCTCACAATCGTCCATGTTTTTGTTTTCACAGGATTTTTTATCGCGTTCGGCGCGATGAAATCCCAAAGCCGGACGGGGTATCTCTCCCTTATCGTTTTTGTGGGTGTTGCGGCACTGCTATTGCTTATTCGGAGCCTTCCCGGTGGCGGCGTAGCCGATTCCTTTGTGATCGCACAGTATGGCAACGGTTTGCCGACCCCAATATCTGGCTGATACGGACATTTGGCTTGTCTTCGATGGGCCAGTTTGCCAGCGACCCTTCGAATTTTCGGCAGGCGTGATAGCCGTCATGCGTTTCATTTCATTTGCATACCTTTATCATTATCTCAATTGGTTTTCGAAAACGAAGATCATCGGGTGGCATGAAGTTTCCAAACAGCGTTTGGCGGTCGTTGGTATCATATGGGCTGCGGCTATCGTGCTGTATGCCATCGACTACGATCTTGGCTTCAAGGCGCTCTTTTTCCTTAGCGCCATGCATGTGCTACTCGAATTTCCGCTCGATTTCCGTACTATCATTGGCATAGGATTGGAATTAGGAAAGCGAATGAAATTGGAGAAATTACAGCCCGCTTAAGAGAAATTACAGCCCGCTTAAGCAGGGTCTGTTTATTTCGCCCAACTGAAGTTGGGCGCTACACATGAAATCCGTCATCTTTTCGTTTGCAACGCACAATCATCAGCCGCTGGGTAACTTCGAACATGTGTTCGAAACCGCGTATGATCAGATCGTATCTTCCATTCTTTGCATTTGCGGAAAAATATCCCTCTTTTCGTTTCGCCACGCATTTCACGGGAATTTTGCTGGAATGGATCGAAGCCCATCATCCGGAACATATTGCGCTGCTTCGCAGGATGATTCAGTCCGGCCAGCTCGAAATGATCTCCGGCGGATATTACGAGCCGATCCTTTCGGTCATTCCTGCCTCCGACCAGCGGAGCACAGGTCGCGATGCTCTCGCAAAAGATCAGGAATTTATTTAACGTGGAACCGCGCGGCATGTGGCTGGCCGAGCGCGTATGGGAACAGCCGTTAGCTTCCGTGCTTCATCATGCAGGACTCGAATACGTATTGCTCGACGATACGCATTTCCTCTCCGCAGGGCTTCGAGAAGAAAATCTCACAGGATACTATCTCACGGAAGATGCGGGCAAAACACTCGCAATTTTCCCTATTTCCATGGCGCTTCGTTATGCCATTCCTTTCTCGCCCGTGGATGAAACCCTACGCCTGCTGCGCGATGCCGCAAGCGAGCGTGGAGACAATATCGTGACCTTTGCCGACGACGGCGAAAAATTCGGAGTATGGCCGGGAACCTATGATGTCGTATATCGGGGCGGCTGGCTCGAGGAATTCTTTCGCAAACTTGCCGAACAAGCTCATTGGATACAGTTCCTTCCGCCGGGTGAGGTGTTACGCAGCGGCCATCCGCAGTTGGGACGGATCTATCTGCCCACATCGAGCTATGCGGAAATGATGCAATGGTCGCTGCCGACGGTGGAAGCGAATCTTAGCTATAAGAAATTTATTCATGCGCTCGAGGAGGTGCGTCATTCGGATTCGTTAGTTGGCAGCGATGCCATCAATCGATCGTTCATTCAAGGCGGATATTGGCGGAATTTTTTCGTGAAATATCCGGAAGTCAATCAATTACACAAGCATGGCCTTCGGACGAGTGCGCGCATCCAAAAGCTTGCCGAAGCAGGAATAGATGTTGCAAATGCAAGGAATGCACTGCTCCGTTCGCAGTGCAACGATCCCTATTGGCATGGCGTGTTCGGAGGTATCTATCTTTCAAATTTGCGGCATGCAAATTATTCGGCGCTCGTGCAGGCCGATGCAATGCTCGATGAAGCGGAAGGACTGACCGGCATTGGTATAGAGTCAAATGATTACGATTGCGATGGCGCTGAAGAAGTGATCCTCGAATCGCGAATTCTTTCGATCTTTGTAAAACCATCGTTAGGTGGCATGATCGCGGAGATCGATTTCAAACCTCGAGCTTTTAATGCGACCAATGTTCTTTCGCGCCATAAGGAAGCGTATCACTCTGAAATTGCGGATGCAATTCTTGGCACGGAAGCCATCCAAGCAACCTCGATCCATTCGGGAATGAAGGCCAAAGAAGCCGGACTCGAACAGCATATAGTCTATGACTGGTATCGGCATGGGTGCATGATCGAGCATTTCCTCGACACTTCATCTCGTGAACATCCTCCGAATTGGGACAAAGGCTTCGATGACATAGGAAATTTTGTGACTTCCCCTTTTGAATGGGGTTGGAATGAGAAGAAAGGGCTGCTTCAAATGACATGCATTGGAAGCGTTCATGGTAAAAGTATCAGAATGACGAAAGAACTGATCGTATCCGCCGAAAAAGGTGATTTAAAAGTGACCTATTTGCTTACGAACGAATCGGGGGAGCTGCTTCGTTTTAGGTTTGCATCGGAATGGGCATTTCATCTGCTTGCGCCGGACGCGCCTGATCGGTATTATGAATCCGATGGCCAGAAACTTGCGTGGCCTGCCATGAATAGCAATGGAAGCCTGGCTCACGCATCGAATATTCGTCTGGTGGACGAGTATTTGAAGCTGGCCATTGGCATTCACGCCGCTCGCGCGGATGAGATCGTCCGGTATCCTATCGAGACGGTTTCGATGAGTGAAGGCGGTTTCGAGCGCATGTTTCAGGGATCGATCATTATGCCGGTCTGGAATGTGGAGCTTGCGCCAAACGCGGAATGGAATAGTGAATTGATCGTAAAATTTGAAGTGACACCTTGAATCCGAAGCAGTGACCTGATGAACCCAAAGCAGTGACCTGATGAATCCAAAGAGAACATCAACGAGAAGATCGCAACCCGTTCAGATCGCGCTGCCCGTGCGGGCAAAGCTTTCTGTGATCGTTCCCACGAAGAACGAGGAAAAGTTACTGGAGCGGTGCCTTCAGCAATTTTCTCCGATGATCAAGCATAGGTATGGGATCGAGATCATCGTCAGCGATGGCGGTTCAACGGATAATACTATCGGAATTGCTGCAGCGTATGCGGATTTCATCGCCACGCACGATGCCGACCGCGGTCCCGAGCCACGCCGGCAAACGATCGCCGAAGGTCGCAATCGCGGCGCCGAGCTTGCCAATGCCGACCTGCTTCTGTTCCTGAATGCCGATACGATGATCGCTAATATCGAAATGTTCCTCAGCAGGATCGTTCAGCGCTTTGCCGTGGATGAGTCGCTTTCTGCAGTTGCCACACGAGTCGAAGTGCTGCCGGAAGAGCGCAAATGGAGCGATGTGATTTTCCATGCGTATTTTAATCGTTACGTTCGGTATGCAAACTTGATCGGGCTTGGAATGGGGCGCGGCGAATGCCAGATCGTCAGGCGCAAAGCCTTCGAAGCACTGACGGGATACGACCCGAATATGGCTGCAGGAGAAGACTTCGATCTTTATCGCCGTGTGCGCTCCATTGGCAGCGTGAAATACGATGGGAAGCTTCTTGTGTTCGAATCGCCTCGCCGCTACCGCAAATACGGCTATGCCCGTGTGTATTTCGATTGGATACGCAATGGATTTGCCGTTCTTATTCGCCACCGCTCGTCCAACGAGATCTGGGAAGAAGTACGATAGACCGTATGAGGTATGAAATATGAAGTATGAAAAGTATTATTGGTTTTTTCATTCTTCATGCGCTGTCCTTAGTTTTTATTTCCAGTCTTCATGCGCAGAACACTGCCACGCTGGTAGGCCGTCTGCGCGATAGCGTTACGCATGAGCCGCTTGCCGGTGCGCGTATCGAAATTCGATCGCTTCATCGAGGGGCGATTTCCGATTCTACTGGTAACTTCTTGATAAAGAATTTACCCTCAGGCTCGCTTTTGGTTGAAGTGCGTCTTGTTGGGTATGACTCTGGAGAATATAAGGTTGTGCTTTCTGAAGAGCAGACGCTCACCTTAAATATCGATCTGCACTCCAAAAGTATTTCTGGTGAAGAAGTGACTGTTGAGGGTCAGCGCGAGCGAGAATTGAATCGAACTACCGTCAGCCAAATAATTCTCACGCCAAACACGATCGAGCAAGTTCCCGCCGTGGGCGGCGAGAACGATCCGTTCCGCGTGTTGCAACTTCTGCCGGGTGTAAAGGCACTCAGCGATCTTTCGAGCGGACTCTACATTCGCGGTGGCCCACCCGATCAAAACCTGATCCAGCTCGATGACAATACCATCTACAATCCAACCCATCTCTTCGGATTTTTCAGCACGTTCAATACGGATGCGATCAAAGACGTCGATCTTATCAAAGGCGGCGCGCCACCGGAATATGGCGGAAGGCTTACGGGTGTTCTCGATGTGACCACCCGCGAAGGCGATCCGAATGATTTCCACGGCCAAACCTCGCTCAGCATGATCAGTGCGCGGCAAACGCTGGAATTTCCAGTTCCCGATGGATCGATTCTTATTTCCGGACGCCGAACGTATATTGACGAGTTCCTGAATGCCGTTGACGCCCAGAATCTGCTCGGCTTATCCTCACCAATACCGCAATATTATTTTTACGATCTGAACGCGAAGATCGATGAACATTTAAGCGCGAACGATCACCTTAGCATCTCCGGCTACCTCGGCGCGGATAATTTGAATTATCCATCGGATGGCGTGATCAGTATTTTGCTAAACTGGGGCAATAAACTTGCAAGCGCAGAATGGACGCATATTTTTTCGGACGATCTGTATGCGCGCACGTTCGTGGGGTATAGCGGGTACTCCTCACAATCCAGCGGCAGCCTTACGGCAAGCCCGTACCATTTCGATAATGGCTTGTCGGAACTTTCCGCCAAGGAAGACGTCGATTGGATGGTGAATCCTGAGCACGATATTCGCGTGGGTGCCGGGCTTTCCCGATATACCTTCCATTTTTACAATACGCTCGGCTCGAACAATGCACCGCTTGTCGATACGGGCGGCGTCCCGTATTATCTTTCAACCTACGCTCAGGATGAATGGAAACCGACCGACCGCATCACGGCAACCTACGGTCTGCGCGCGGAATGGTTGGAATTTTCGAACGCGATCACACTCGATCCGCGCGCAACCGTTGCGTATCAATTAAATCCCGACTGGACGCTGAAGGCTTCGACAGGAATCTATCATCAATTCCTGCATCTTGTGTCTGCGGGAGAATATACCTTTTTCGATTTTTGGGTTCCCGGAACGGCGCCGCTGCCGCCGAGCATGAGTACGCAATACATCCTTGGATTAAGCGGCTACCCCGCCGAATCGTATTTTGTCTCCTGCGAGGCGTATTACAAAAAGCTCAATAATATTGTGGAATACAATGAGGCAAAATTTCTTACGGATTCGATCGATGCGATATTCCCTCGCGGTACCGGACAAGCATACGGCATTGAGTTCTTTTTTCGGAAGCAAATCAGCGATTTTACCGGATGGATCGGATATACGCTTTCCTGGGTGACCGAGCAAATTCCAGCGCTTAATAATGGTTTGCCGTTCTATCCGATCTATGACCAAAGGAACGATATTCAAGCAGTGCTGCATTACAAACTTTCGGACCGCTGGACGGTCGGCGGTTCGTTTACCTACGCAACGGGGCAAGCCTACACTGCGGACATCGGCTACTACCATGTGTCGCTCGATGAAATTGGTCTTGAAAATGATTTCGATATTCCGGGTGGAATGGGCGCCGAGCGGCTGCCTGATTATAACCGGGCGGATGCGAGCGCAACCTATGCATTCCAGTTGTTCGGCAAAAGCGCGAAGGCATCGCTCGATATTTATAATATCTACAATCGCCGAAATGTATGGTTCCGTGTGGTGGATACGCAAAGCCAGCCGCCGCAAATATCGGACGTGCTAGCGCTCCCAATCATTCCTACGCTTGGATTGGAGGTAACGTACTAAAATGACGAATGACGAATTACGAATTACGAATGGGAAATTACCAAGGATAGCTTCGGAATGGCAGCTATTTTCATTTGTCCTTTGTCATTCGTCATTCGTCATTTTTCTTTTGCCGATTCTATGGTGGTCCTGTACATCCGTTACGGACACGACGTTCACTCCGCAAATTGTGGTGCAAGGCTATCTGTATGCAAACGAGCCACTCGATTCTATTGTGATACTGCAAACCATTCCGATCGGCAATTCTACGGGAAACGATCGAATAACAAATGCTACCGTTACGATAACGAGCGGGGATTCCGTCTATTATCCATTACACGAGCATTCTCTTGGTGCGCCGGGAAGATATACCAGCGATTATCAGGTAATGATTCAAGCCGGAAAAACCTATTCGCTTCGCGTCGAGGCGCTTGGTCAGGTTGCAACGGCGTCCACCACGGTGCCGCTCGCCATTCATCTCGATTCTGCAAAGCTGGATGGGCGAACGCTTTCGCTTACCAATACCGACACGATCACCTATCCCACGACCGTCGATAGCTTGCAATCGCCGGGAATTTATTTGTGGTGGTCGCCGAGTCCGGGGTGTGCCGGGTATGGGCTTGAGGCACTCTCGCTCGATACTAATGCCGATACCATCCTCAATGCCGTTACGACAGCGCTTGGCGATAGCGCTATGTTTGGCCAATATAGCTTCTTCATTCTTTCGACGAACGAGCAAGTGGTGTGGCCGCAATTTACACGATATGGACTGAATGTTGTTCGCGCGCTGGCACTCGATAAAAATTATGAGGACTTTGTGCTGGCGCTGTATTTATCCGGTTCCCAGTTCGATAACAGCACACTGGATGTTTCCGGCGGCTTGGGCGTTTTTGGGAGCGCGGCGCGGGCAAGTACGTTTGTTTACTTGCGATAGTTAGAAACGGATATACGCCTTAAAACTCCAGTCCTGAACAGACGCCGGTTTTTGATTTAGCCCGAATGCGGGCCCATAGGACAAGCTGAATCCGAGACCATGAACTTCACCCAACGGTTCACAGGCTATACCGATCTGGCCGGAAAGCAGCGTAGCTGAACTTATGCCATTCATATCCTGTGGCTGGGACCAAATGCCATAATAGGCAAATCCAACAAGCGGCTCGATCATCCCGTTGAAAAATTTGATTGGAATCCATTGAAGCTGGAAACCAATAGATTTTGGCGAAAAGAAAAAGTTCGATAAATTCCCGCGCGGCGTATAGCTGAGATAGGGAACGGGGGCATACATCATTCCAAAGGAAACATCGAAGGAGAGCGCGGGCCTGTTCGATTCGATACCGATAAAGAAATTCTCTCCTGCGGCATCGCCGGCTCCCAATCCCACGCGGCCATGCACATCGGCGATGGTGTTCTGCTTGTTGGCGAGAAGAGCCTGTTCCAGATCTCGCTTGTCTTTGTCGGATTGTGTGAGCGTGGAACTGATCCTGTCATTAATGACCGTCTCACTTGCAAGTTCTTCATAAGCATGGCTGAGTAAGGAGTCCATGTTCAGTTTTTTTCTTCCAACTACGAGCGTATCCGGGGTTCCAATGCGTGTGCCTCCCATGACGGTGACGGGCGAAGTTTTGTTGAAATCGTGCGTCTCGGAAAAAAGGACTTTTCCGGTTCCCGGGTCGATGGCCGTGTAACGATAGCGATACGGGCCATCGGCAAATTTCGAGAGATCGGCTTCCGCGAGATAGTCCGCCGGTTGGCTGAGCGTGTCAATGATCGTAAGCGGATGAGCGGTGTCAACGACGCTCAGAAGCTCGACTTTTGCTATGCAACTTTGTGCGACCGAATAGGGAATAGAAAGACGCTGAGTAAAATCGGAGACTGTTTGGCGCCCAAGCTTGAAGGCAAGTTTATCGCTCTCGATGAGAATATGTTCCTCGATAAATCGGGAGAAGTCATCGTCAAAATCGAGCACGGTGCCATTTTCGAGCAATACCTCCGTTGCTTTGGCGAGCGGTTCATTGGCAAGCCGCATGTTGACAGACTCGCCTATTTTCGATGCGCAATTTTTTTGAAATTGCTCCATGCGAACGCTGTTATCGGTGTGGTTCGATTCCAAGGTTCGCTCGATCACTACATAATATCGCATGGAATCCGAATTACTCGATCCGGAATCGTTGGATAACGGAGGAAGCGGAAGGACGCCGATATTGACAACGTAGGAAGCCTCCTCGCTGGGCAGCGGCTTTGAAAGATTACTTACAACAGGCAGCGCAAGCGGCGTCCGAGCGGTGCCAACATAGTACATGATCGACTGTCCGGAGTAAGCATGAAGATTGGTATCCGGGCCGGTTGCGGTGTTGGTATAATAATGCGGCTGCAAATGAAAACTGGCCTCATAGAGGACGTCATCCTTCGATGCGGCACTGAGCCGAACATAATCGGCTTCGGTCTGTACCATTTCCGGATGGAAATGCCTGCCTCCCTTCGCTAATTCTTCTTTTATTCGCTGATCGATAAGTTCTTCGATCGAGGCCTCGTCCGTGATCTTCACGGCCTGAGACGGATCGGGCACGGCCTGTGCGATATTCGATTGTTGTTGTGCGAGGCTGTGACTTGGGAATCCTGCTATGGCAAGAAAAAGCGCCAGGAGAATAAAGTCCCTGGTAAACGAGCGAGTGTGGCTCGCGGAAGCATCGCGAAGGAGGAATCGCAGCACGTTATAACAACCTTATTAAGGACGCTCAGAGGCGATCCTTGCCCGAGACAACTATTTCATGTTTGCTCGCGGCATCGATCGCTTTTCCGTAACGAGGCAAGATCATAACGTCTGTAGGGTCCTGAGTTTCCGTTGCCGGTACCGTATTCTCCACTTTCGCATCGTTAGCTTGCATGGGATTTTGTTGAGAATGGTTGTTGGATGCCAGCGCCAATGCATTTTTAGCGGGATGCGAATGGGTTACAGAATGCACTTTTGCTTCGGGAGCAGTTGATACGTTCGCAGCAACAACGGAAGCACCCATTGGCTGAGATTGCGCAAGCGGCGTCGGAGGGGTAACAAGTGGCTTCTGCGAAGGCTGAAGGCTGGCTACATCATGATCGTTCGTGTTTCCAGTAACAAACCAAACGGTACCGATCGCAAGCAAGAGCGAAAGAGTGGCAAGCATGCCGCGAACCTGCCAGCGCTTCATTTGGCGTGATGTGGGCGAAGAAGCAACCGCACCTCGATCTGCCTTGAAACCTCGCTTCGCCATCGGTTCAGCGAGCGCCACAGCGGGTGCCAGAAGTTCTTCGGCAGCCATTGCTTCCATGATCTGAACGATGCGGGCGCGGGTGCGCTCATCGAGATCGTCCGAAAGCTGGAACTGCTTATCGCTGCGGCTTACGCGGATCGCGCCTCGCACGACGAGATATTCGCGCAGGAGCATTCGTGCTTCGTCGGAGTGAGCGAGGCGGTCGAAGAGAACGGTCTCGAGTTCTTTGCGAACGAGTTCCCCATCGAGGTATTGCACGATGAGTTCTTCCGTGGTCGTGGTTGGGGTATTATGGTTGGTATTCATGTTCGTGATATCACGGTTCGTTGAAATCTTCGGGGTTGATTGTCAGGGGGTATTAAATTTTTTGCTTGTCCTTCGGATCGGGATGGCTTGCGTCGCCCGTGTCTCCGGAATCTCCAATGACCGGAAGCAGCATTTTGCGAAGCCGTGCCTTGGCCCGGAAAATACGGATACGGATAGTTGAGAGCGAGGTTCCCGTCATGCGGCCGATTTCATCGTAGGTAAGTCCTTCATATTCACTGAGAATGAGTGCTTCGCGGAATTCATCGGGGAGTTTCGCGATTGCAGCGAGTAACAGGCCGGTCTGTTCGGCCATCGCCATACGCTCGAGTGGATCGTCATTCGAAGAGAATGCCAGACGAATATCGTCGGGAGCTTCATCCATATTTACGCCGTCTCCGGCAAATTCCAAGCCTTCGTTCTCTCTGAACGAACGTTTTTTCGCGCTCAGGCACGAGTGCCGGGTAACGGTAAAGATCCACGGCCTGAAATCGCCGCCATTGAACGTGTGCCGGTATTGAACGAGCCGAAGGAATACATCCTGAAAGGTATCCTCGACGGACTCGCGCGTCAGGCCCACGCTAAAGAGCACATGTGCGCAATAGGCATAGATGCTGGATTTATATCGCTCGTAAATAAAGAAAAATGCTTCATCGTCCCCTTGTTGGTAGCGAAGAAAAAGAGCTTCGTCCGTAGGCTCGCCGGATGCATCGATCTCCTCCAAACCAGCGGCGATGATAGGGCGAACTTTCCTTTTATCAATGAACGAATGCAAACCTCCCGGAGCGTTCCGAATCTGAGGATTATTACCCCGGCGACGGGATGCCTCTTGCATCGCGTCAGAGATGAGGCCGGGATGATCTTTTTCCGATTCCGTGAATGGGTCTGCTTCTGCGAACGGGTCTTCGCTATTTTCTCCGGCAGGCTCGTTTTCAGCAGATGGGCGTAGCGATTCGGCGGAAGATGAATCCGCGTTCCAAGGCCGTTCCGGCCGGGATGGCTGGTCGTCTTCGCGCTCGTCTTCCGGCCGGTCAAACCGCTCCTCTTGCATCTGCACTACTGCGGACTGCATGATATTCATGCTGAAAAAATAACGTTACGCTCCGTATTGGAAATTCTGTTATCGGTTTTGACGCAAAAGCGTCTTTCGTAAGTTCATTTTATCTCAAAGAAGTGGTTTTTGCTATTTGCACGGTTTTGCATTCCGGACATTACCACCCCTACTATAATAATAACCTCGCTCGACGAAAAAAATTACACCTTTCTCGAAAGAAAAATCAGGAAAAATACATTTTTTTGATTTTGCCCTCAATTTCTTTCAAAATCATCATCCCATGAGCCAAAAATTAAGCTGGTGAAAGCAAAATAAATAGAGGATCAGGCAAGTTGCCAGATATTCGTAGCTTCTCGTTCCACATTCTCACGGTTGTCCGATTATAGGACTATTAATCCAACCCCCGAATACCCCATATTCCCACACTATCCCCCATCCATGCTACATTCTGCAACATTATCAACATTTCGAATAGTCTAATCGAGAACGCGAGTCTCATTTTGAGACATGTAGTGCCCGTACTGTTCAAATTTGAATAATCAGCTATCCGCTTTTCATCTGCCCAACGGAATTTCGGTCTGAATATTCACAGCCCCGGTGAGAATAATAGTTTAGTTCAGGGTAGTAGTTACGCCATTTATTTAGTTAAGCCATAACAAAAATATGATTACAACGAAGTCCCAATCGTCGCGGACCTCTTCGAATCGGATTCATTCGCGCACTGAAAGCCCCCTCACGTCGCGGAAATCAGGATCCACGTTGCTTCGCCGTTCAGCTCGCCCCAGCCCTCGGCTCGCACCTCATTCGGTCTTACGAATGCATCGAAAAAACCATTACCGCCTCTGGAACAAGCGGAGAATACATTCTAACGCCAGGATCGCGCCTATCCTAATCGTCGATGATGAGCCTTCGTAGCCGACTGTTCTATCATTGGGTCAGCACCGTATGGGATTACCCTGCGATCATTGCTCGCGATGGGGAATCCGCAATTATGGCCATGCGCGAGCAGCATCCACGAATGGTACTGCTCAATATGCATCTGCCCGATCTAAACGGGATCGATGTGCTGCGTGCCATGAAAAGCGCAGATGAATTTCTCCCCGTTGTCATGGTCAGCGCGGAAGAGAGTATCACTACCGCCGTAGAGGCTCTCAAAGCCGGCGGTTACGATTATCTCACGAAGCCCATCAATACTGACAGGCTTCAGGTCATCATCCGAAACGCGCTTGCAACATACAGCTATCACGAGAAATTCGCATGTTGCAGCGAGAACTGAACCACCGGTATGATTTTTCGAACATCATTTCTGCCGATCCCCGGATGCACGATGTCTTCAAGCTCATGCGGAAGGCATGCGATAGTGAAATTAACGGTGTGCATCCTCGGCGAATCCGGCACGGGTAAGGAATTAGTTGCTCGCGCACTCCATACCAACGGCCCCAGAAGCTGATAGGCCATTTCAAGTCATCAATTGCGCGGCTATCCCACATGCGTTGCTGGAGTCGGAATTATTCGGTCACGAAAAGGGCAGCTTCACCGGCGCAACGACTCAAAGATCGGCAAGTTCGAGGCCGCTAATGGCGGAACGCTCTTCTTAGACGAAATTGGTGACATGGATCTCATGCTCCAATCGAAAGTGCTGCGCGCCATTCAGGAGCACGAGTTCGAACGCGTCGGCGGGACCGAGACCATGCGCGTCAATGTCCGAATTATCTGTGCCACGAACACCGACCTTCAGGAAGCGATCCAGGCCAAGCGGTTCCGCGAAGATCTTTATTACCGTATTTCCGCATTTCCCATCATGCTGCCTCCGCTTCGCGAACGCCGTAGCGACATCCTCCTGCTCGCCGAAAGTTTCCTCAACGCGCCAACGAGCGTCAGGGAAAGCGAGTCAGCACGTATCTCGCGAGCTGCTATGGAAGCGATGATCGCATACCCCTGGCCGGGAAATATTCGCGAAATAGAGAGCATGATCGAGCGCGCCGTGATTTTGCCGATGGCGATACGATCAATACTCGCGATCTTCCGCTCCCGTCCGGCAATATGGCGAAGTTCCGGACGGACAGCGAACCTCCGACGATATGCAGGAATTCTTCGATCCATCAGGAACCGCACCGTGCTTCCGCTCGAAGAAGTTAAGCGTATCGTGGTACATCATGCGCTGAGCGCATGCCGTGGTAACATCAGCGAGGCCGCGCAAAAGCTCGACATCAGCCGCTCCACCATGTACCGGTTCCTCGAGATCTATCAACATCGAGACCAAGAACGGACTCGCGCTCCTGCCGGACGTGGATCACGCCATTGCCGCAGCAGCGATGGCAGCATAGCAGCGCCCCGACAGAAACTCAAGCAAGAAAGCACCCGCTTGGAGGGTGCTTTTTTGTTGTTTCCTAATCTTTTCTTAATGCGGGAAATTAGGAATTTTAACATCTGCTGGTACATCCCAAACTTTGATATAATCTATGAGATGGTGAGCAGCCCCACCCCAAACGCCGGGCCAGCTTAGAGCCGACAATGCGTGCTCGAAATAGTGTCGTTCCTGATAAGTAATGGATTTGTAATAGGTAAAACCATCCGATACAAAAGCCACGGTATCGTCCACACCAAAGGGATCGTTTGAATTTACATCCATATCGATCTCAGCCGGACGGATATTCACCAGAGAACGTGGCATCTGTGATATCCAATCGTAATACGGGCTGTTGCGTGGAACCAAACGATCCGGAAACCTCCGAAGAACAATACTATCATATAGGTAGCGAATCTCATGCGGGAGCCATTCCATCGTGAACGTGTGATATTCATAGCCTCCCGACGTATCGTTTCCATTGAAGGGTAGCGTGGCTACAGGGTAACCTTCGTGGGACGAATAGAGAACTCTTCTATCGAATGAATATTTTTGAGTAAAACTATGTAAGTCCGTGGGCGACATTGTATCATCGAGATAAAGTTTACCACTATCGTGAGGGTTATTGAGATTATATTCCCAATGGCAGTGGAAAGTTGCTGAATCATAAAAGATCGTATCAGTTATCAATGTAATCTTACTCGGTTGGTTCCATTTCGAGAAATGGAGTAAAGTACCAGAGGAATCATGATAGGCCGCAGAAAATACTCGCCACTTTCCATAAGCGTCGGTGTCAACGCGCCACGGAAGTGAATCTGAGACACAGTTTCCCAACACGGTATAATCGAACGTTACGGGATTGGTGGAACTGGTAAGGGATGAGGGCCAGCCGGGCTGGTAGTTGAGTTCGCCAGGGCCACCGGCAAAGACGGTGTCCATACCATGCCAGGGTGAAGTTTGGACCTGATATGGCAGATTATTTATTATTATCGCTTCGGGATTATTAGATAAGCACCAATGGGCCTGAGAACTTACGAAGATCACACGGCCGCTGTCCGTTCCGAACGCGCCCGTGCATGGCCCATAGCGGAATGTGTGGTTGAAATTGGGGTTGATAATATCCATGTTTCCGTTGTCCGTTTCATTCATATCCCATTCGAAACCGTAGCCACCGCCCCAATTATTCGTGTGGTGCTCAACGTGTGGGATTTTTTCGCGGATCTCATATTTGCCATAGGGCGCGTGCGCGTAAGCAGATGCGATCGGTGCTGTGACCCGTTAAGAATCGGGAAATGGACAGGCCCGGAGAATCGCTGTTGAAAAAATACGTTTTATAGGTATTGTATCGGTCGGGTCGCGAAAACTCTCGCAACTATCCGGAAACGCGCCACCCTGAACGAAGCAGCTACAGGTATCCGGCAGCGTTTCTCGCAGAATAATATCGAGCGCGTGGCCATCGTGGGCCTGGTAATCGGTGTCTAAGTAAGCGTTGCTGTCGGAATTGCAATCGGCAGGTATCCCGTAATAGTCCCCCGCTACATTATTAACATGCCATTGATTACGGAACTTTGCGGTATCGTCGAATTCGTCGGAGAAAACCGCCGTATCCCACTTCGGCTCGGTGTATGCGTGGAAAAAGGCTCCCGGTTTTACATGGAACCCGGACTTCAGTTTTATTCTCCCGGTTGCGCGGAAATCCACGTCCTCGTTTGCGCTGATAATAACGGGGCCGGATGGGGTATTCGTAATCACCGTATCGGGAGGGGATCCATTGAGTCCAGGATAAATGGTAGTATCCGGTGTGGTAACGTTACTTCCTGCTATTATATCCGACGGCGATCCATCCGGCTTATTCATGGCCTGAAATAGCCGCTGCCAGGTAGCAAATTGACCGATTGGAGTGCCCCACGGAGCCCAGTTCTGTAGTAATACGAAGGTATCTGCTCCTGCGGTCGTATTATAAACCATCGGCAAATAATCCCTCCATTGGTTCCCTATTCCGTCCGAATCCCGAAGCTGATCGCTCTCGTTGCAGAGATTGAGCCGCGTATCCAACGGGCCGGGCGGCGCAAAGGGATTGTAATAGACGTCCGTGTTTTGAAGTATGATATTGCAATGCTGCTGAATCACATACGGATTGATCGAATCCTGCGCGGCAGATGCGGTTGACGCGACGGTAAAACAGAAAAGAAAAATAGGTTTCATGGGTATCTCCTTATTTATTGAGAATGATTTTTCTGAGCACGGTTCCCTTCATGGTTTGAAGCTGGACGAAATACGTTCCTGCCGGTTCCTTCGACAGGTCGAGTGTCCTGCTGGGACCATTCACGTTCGGTGCATCGAGCACCACCACGCCCAGCACATTCAATACGCTCACGCCAAATATCGCGGTACTGCCGGAAAAAATGGCAACTGTTCCTGTGGCCGGATTCGGATAAATTTCAATCGTATCCCCTGGCGGCGTGGCCTCCACTACGCCGCTTGGCGTCGTATCCGTCAGCTCCGAAATGGAGCGGTCGAACAAATAGTAGGAGCTTACGCCGTTTGGAGAACGGTTATAGAGGACATCGGCGAAAACGAGTGTATCGAAGACGCCAATTGCAACCACATCCTCCGTAGCTTTAAGGTTATCGTGGTAAATATCCTGATAGGTTATACTGTCATTTTTGGCTGTCCAGTCTTTACCGGTGTCGGTAGAAACTAAAATGCCAGTCGAAGTTCCTACAAAAAGGTTTTTTCCATCGGTTGCGAGGCAGTTTACAAATTGCGGGATGCCTCCGCTATCGACCGTAACGATGCTCCACGAGGTCCCGCTGTCCGTCGATTTCGCAACCTTACCAATCCCGCTCACAAGAAATACAAGCGAATCCATCGGTATCACCGTCCCCAAGAATGGCGGATGTACTTGCATCCAATCATTCCCGGTATCGGTTGAACACCAAATAGCCGTATCATTATTTACAAAAATACAAGCTCCGGCTGCATAGATATTATTCGGATTTGGTGGAATGCACCTAGTCCATGTTTTGTCAGTATCCACTGACCGAGCGAGGCTCGATCCTAATCCACCAAACAAATATTTGCCATTGGATGCTACAGGCCCTCGTGCATTCCCAAGACCCCAGGTTGACCCATTGTTTGAAGAAACCATTAAACGGTTGCTGCCCTGACTTGCGAACAAATACGTTCCCAACGACGCGAACGAGGTGACGTTGCCCTGACTCCTTGAGATTCCCATGTCGGAAATCTGCCAAACAACGTCCGGGGTCAGAGAAACAAGGCGCCAAAGTAAAACATCCGGAGTACCAGCATTGATGCTTATGAATAAACTCGTATCATGCACGCCGAATGCCAACACCTGGCCGTTGAAGTTTGCATTCCTCCACTGCGCGGAAGATGGCGTCGAAGCAACGAAAATAAAGAAAAAGAAAAATGTACGTTTCATATTGTGTTCTTTCTAATGCGGTAAATCTGAAATTTTTACGTCTGCTGGTACATCCCATACTTTGATATAATCTATGAGATGGTGAGCCGCCCCACCCCAAACGCCGGGCCAGCTTAGACCGACAATGTGTGCTCGAAATAGTGTCGTTCCTGATAAGTAATGGATTTATAAAACGTAAGCCCATTTTTTAGTGGTTGATCACAATTTTTCGTAATACACTACCATTCGCTGTTTGAATTTGTAAGAAGTATGTACCCGATGGTAGCTTTGAAAGATCGAGCATAAGGTCCGAAGCATGTTCATTGGGAACATCCAGCACATCCTCGCCGAGCACATTCAATACACTCAATCCCTCAATGAATGTACCGCCAGATGAAATGGTCACTATTCCGGTTGCAGGATTTGGATAAATCTCGATGGTATCACCTGGCCGCATTGTTTGTACCACGCTGGCAGTAGAATCTGGCTTCGTTAATTCCGAAATCGAGCGATCAAACAGATAGTAGGAGCTTACACCGTTTGGAGAACGATTATAGAGAACATCGGCGAAAACGAGTGTATCGAAGACACCAATCGCAACCACATCCTCCGTAGCTTTAAGGTTATCGTGGTAAATATCCTGATAGGTTATACTGTCATTTTTGGCTGTCCAGTCTTTACCGGTGTCGGTAGAAACGAGAAAGCCTGTCGGCGTACCGACAAACAGATTTTTCCCGTCCGTCGCAAGGCAGTTCACCGTTTCTGGTATGCCTACGCTATCCACTGTTATTGCAACCCACTGTATTCCACTATCGGCAGATTCCACAAGTTTACCATTTCCACCCACAATAAAAAAAATGGAACCCATACCCGTGATCGTTCCTGTAAATGGTGTGGGTATTTGTGCCCAGGTCTCTCCGCTGTCACTTGAATGCCAGATACCATTATTAGGAGTATAAGCAAAAACGCATGCGCCATTACCAGCATAATTATTCCCAGCTGGATACGAAAGATGTTCCCACGATTTACCGCTATCGGTAGAGCGTGCAATGCGAGTTGCATATTGTGCAAAAATATACGTTCCATTTGTCCCGACCGGACCACCAATCGGATCAGTCCATATTGAGCCATTATTTGTAGTAAGATAACCGTTGCCTGTACTTGTTGGTCCACTTCCTGCAAAAAGATATGGACCGATTGAAGCGAACGTTGTAATATTTCCCCTGCGGTATCCATGCCGTTGTCCACTCCGAACCACCCGTTTGGGCTGGTTGGGGCAAAGCGATAGACTAAGTGGAAGCCCGGCCCAAGCACATCGCTCCAGAAGAAATTGGTGTCATGCACGCCGAATGCCAACACCTGGCCGTTGAAGTTTGCATTCCTCCACTGCGCGGAGCAGGGGATGGCAGCAATTAAGAATATGGAAATGAGTGTGTGTTTCATGGATTACCTCTCTTTCTTGTTTTTTAATTCCTCGACTTTCGCTTCGAGCGTATCAATCTTATGGCTTAGCTGCGTAATGTAGAGCATGGCTTCTTCGAGCTGCTTCGTGATCGCAGCTTCGGTTCTGCCTACGGGCACACCCGTCTTCGCCATCTGTTTAGCCGAAGGAATATCGGGTAAATGATGGTTCTCTTTAGTAAAGTTCTCTACCTCGGCAAGCGGCGGAAGCTTGTACCCCGGATCGAATACATAATCAGCCCAGGCGCTATCGAGCACGAAAATTTCTTTTGCAAGCACCGGTCCGTTGACGACGAGCATCCAGGTGCTGTCATCGCTCATATCGGGCTGAACGGGGAGATTTTGGAAATCGGCGAGTGGCTGCCCAGCCGTATCCGAACCGATATAGACGGGTGTGTGGTGATAGAAAAGGCCACTCGTGTTTCGCGTAACAGAATACTCCGGCAAAATTCCCGGTGGGTAGGCATCAAAGATGTGACGATAGGGATAGGAACTATCTTTGCTATACTGCCATAGGGACAAGCCGTATTGACCCGTGAGATTCAAGGTCATATTATTCTTCGAATTGTTGAAGTTTGTCGAGTCGTAGGGCGCGGCCCAGAGTTGAAGCGTTCCTTCCTCGAAATCGGAAAACGCTATCCCCGATGAAGCCATTTGTGCAAAACGCTTGAACCGATTGGAGGAGCTGTCCGTGTGATCGGTGTATCCATTGAAGTCGATATATCGCCAATCATAGGGAAAAATCTCGCCACTCGCACACAGTACATTCTCAAACCGGTTCCCGCCATAGATGGTAAGTCCGGGAACAGCCGACGTGTATCCCAATGGTGGCATCACGCCCCCGCCGATCTGTACCTGGTCGAGCGGCGTGAAGTCCGGTCGTGTCGTTCGGTGGCATGTCGATGCCGATATTGCCGTTGGGCACAATCGCCATTCGTTCCACATCGTGTAGTGGTGGCGCTACCAGCGGCAGCTCGGAGGAATCCGGCGTAGTAGCGAAGCGAATGGCCCCATACGGATGGGATAAACTCGTCGATTGCCAATTCGTGAGGATTAGATCGCCCTGACTATGCTCGTGAATGATCAAATCTTCTCCGGTTGAGAGTGACGAGTAGATTTTGCAAGTGTCCGGCATCAATCCAATGATTCCATAGACAATCGATGATGGCGCGTAATTCGAGAGACGAATAATCGCCGAATCGGACCCGCTGAAATTAAGATGCAGGGCATTCTCCGGGCTTGTTATCCCGATCCCGGCATACCCGGTCAACGGAAAAATATTAGGTTGGGCCAAAACTCGCCCACTCATCGAAATCAAACCAAGTGTCAAAGTTACAACAATGCACGAACGTCTCATATTATTCTCTTTCTATTTTAATTTGAAAACCTTATTAGTAACAACCACAAAAGTTTAGAATTGTTACAAGTACCCGGGGTCATTCCCTGAGTCCGAACACAAAGATACGACAAAAAATGGCCCGACTTATTGAGCATTGCTTTTCGAGGATAAATCCTATGTTTGTCGCGTGGACTGGGATAAAATCGTCGGGAATAACATTCGAGATTATCGAACCCAAAAGAAGCTAAGCCAAGAAGCTCTTGCAGTGAAGGCAAAAATGAGCTCTAATTACCTCGGTGAGGTTGAGCGTGGAAAAGAAACGATCAGCGTTCGCCGTCTCATCATGATTGCCAAAGCCCTTAAAATCTCACCCGATCTTCTTTTGAAAGAAAATACAAAATAATTTTGGATTTCCTTGCATTTGGGTTTGGGATGTTGTATCTTTGGTAGTACAATAATGAGCACCAATGTCTATAAGAATGGCATTAGCATAGTTTTCATTATGAACGAGTTCTTTAGGAAGTGGCATTATGAATACTTGTTGGAACAAATGTGCGAAATTGGCCTGGAAACGAGGGTGGGAAGAGAGCAATCGGGAACTCACAAGAAAGAAAAACGGCACCTATTTCTTGGTGACAACACTATTCCTTCACGACCCACACCTGCCCGGCTCGGACTTCATCGGCGGCGACGGTATCTTCGCCGATGGCACGGGGAACGACATGGCGGTCTTTCGGCCGGAGGAGCACGGGAGGATCGATCTCTTTCATGGTGGTATCGACATGTCCCTTTGTTTCGGTGATAAGCTGATAGCGAATCTTTTCGATGGTATCGACCCCGAAGTTTTCGTAGAATACGGTGAGGAATGGCTTACCATCGATGTATTCCTTTTCGGCGGTCACTTCAACTCCTGGAGACTTTTCCCATCGCTGTTCGGGCGAGGAACAGCCAGCGAACATCGCGGAGGTGAGAAGCGCGGTTATTGCCATGAACGCCGATAGTGCCGGATAAACGATGATTTTTTTCATAACGACCTGAAGAATAGCATAAAAGTACCCTCAAATATACGACAAAAAAGGAGGATGGGTTCAGATTCATCTTAAGCCCTGCGTGTTCCTCCTCAAATCCCGCAAAAAGAATAAAAATCGAAATCCTAAAAAAGTTGGAATCTTTCGGGCGAAACGGGGATTTGTACGTGCCGTCTTTCGAAGCGTTAAAGACCTACATTTTTTTCATTCATTTGTTTTTTTAGAGAAAAGTAAAATATGACAACATTCGTTCAACGATCTGCCATAGCCGCATGTATGGCTTTAGCACTCCTATTCACCCAATCGGCTCAGGCGCAGAAAATCGCCGTGATCGATGTAAATGCCGTTGGAGCTCAGATGCCGGAATATCAGGCTGCCACGGCGAAGATACAGTCACTTCAAAAGATGTATCAGGACTCGATGCAGGCGATGAAGACGAAGTATCTGGCCACCAAGGATACTTACGATAAGCTCGGTTCGGCAGCTAACTCCGACACCAAAAAGAAAGAAGACGACGATCTTGCGGCTCAGGAAGCGGCGTATGCCAAATTTAACACCGATAAATTCGGTCAGGATGGCGAGATCGCGCAGACTTCGGCTAATCTCATGAAGCCCATTCAGGATAAGCTTCAGAATACGCTCGAAGCGTTTGCCAAGAAAGAGCATTACGCCGTGATCCTCCCGAAGACGGCAACCGTTTACGCCGATCCTACGCTGGACCAGACCACGAAGTTCGAAGATTTCCTCAAAACCGCCCAGTAAGGGATAGCGAGAGCCCTTTACGGGCATCATCTTCATCGCCCACGATAACTCGACGGTGGTAATTCCGCGGTTCGTCGGCTGATTTTGGTTTGCCGATAGGGACTTTTTTAGGGCGCGGCCACTTGCAAAAAGCGGTCGCGTTTTCCTTTTTGAAACCTTTCTGTTTTTCGGCTTTGAAACCTTTCTCGTTGTGTAGTGGTAAAATGAGCGCACTCCGATAATTTTTCCAGATACTTATGCGCATTACCTCTCGAATTCCCGTATTCTTTCTTAGCCTTTTCGCTTTTAGCATTGGCTTCAGCATGTTTAGTGCGCTCGCGACAGCTCAGCAGACACGCGTGGCCTATATCGACGCGAAGAAACTCCTCGCGCGTATGCCGGAAGCAAAAGATGCCAAGGCACGCTTAGAACAGCTTACCTCCTCATGGACCAAAGAGGCTACCGATATGCAAGCCGATATTGACCGCAAACAAGCGGAGTTCGACCGGCGGAAGCTTATTATGACAGATGCCGAGCGGAATACTTCGGAGATGGAACTGAACAATTTGAATAAAAAACACACCGATTTTATTCATTCGAAATTCGATGGCAACGGCGGCGAGCTATATACGCAGGAAGCGGCGCTGATGAAACCGGCTTACGATAAGCTTTCTGCCGCGATCAAAGAATGCGCTACCGATGGGAACTACGATTACGTCTTCGACCGCAGTTCGAACGATGTGGTGCTGCTCTATACTAATTCGAAGTTTGATCTTACCCTGCCTGTGGCACGGAAGCTTGGGATCGAATCGGAAATTATCAGTACATCGCTCGTCAATGGCTCAAAACCGGGAACCGGTACGAATGGAACGGGAACGCCTGGAACGGGTACGAACGGACAGCCGCAAACTCCCGGACAGAGGCCGGGTGTTCCGGGCAACGGTGCTCCGGAAACCGGATTTCCAAACCCTTCGAATCCGCAAAACCCATCGAATTCGCTTTTCCCAGGGACTGGAAACGGCCTTACTCCAAACAATGGACTTACCCCGAACAACAACAACGGGCTAACTCCAAATAATGGGCTTCCGCCGAATAACCCGTTCCCTCCGGACACTGCGACGAAACCTGCCGGACACTGAGCCGGCGCATCTTTTTTCGATCGCTGGAACGCCAGTGGTAAAATAGGCATTGCTGACGCAAGACCTTTTGATGGTCTTGCTGAAGTTGCCTCAACAAGAATTATGACCGATCAGGACATACGTACCCCATCGACGACTTCAAAGGTTGAAACTCGCGCGGTTTCAACCAAGGCGAGTGGGTTGGTTTTGATGGGAGGGTTGTGGCTTTTTTCTATGCGGTTCCTGAAAACACTGGGGCGGCCTCCGTACGAGTTCCGTGAGATCGTGCGTCAGCTATATGCGACGGGGTACCGCTCGCTTTCCTTAGTGACCGTAGTGGGCGTGGTGATCGGAGCGGTGTTGACCATGCAGAGCCGCCCCACGATGATAAAATTCGGCGCGGAAGCATTTATTCCGGCGATGGTAGCGATCAGCGTGATGCGGGAACTCTCGCCGGTGCTGATTTCCGTGATCCTTGCTGGGCGCGTGGGCGCGGGCATTGGCGCGGAGCTTGGGTCGATGCGCGTCGGCGAGCAGATCGATGCGATGGATGTAGCAGCGCTCGATCCCTATAAATTGCTTGTGTTCACGCGCGTGATTGCCTGCATGATCGCGTTGCCTATTCTGACGATCTATGCCGATTTCCTTGCGCTTATTGGTTCCTGGCTGATCGAGAAGGTGGAAGCCGGCATGACCATGAGCCTTTTTATTACTAGCGTGGTCCGCAGCGTCGAATTCTCCGATTATATGCCGGGCATCGCAAAGACGATCTTTTTCGGATTTACCATCGGGATCGTCGGATGCTATGAGGGGTATCATTCGACCGGCGGAACGGAGGGCGTCGGCAAATCGGCAACCGATGCGGCCGTTACCAGCTCCCTGCTTATTATTTTGCTGGATGTGCTGTTCGTCAAACTTACGTTCATGTTCTGGCCCTCTTAATTTTCATGCACATTCCTTCCTTTAGAAAGCTACACAAGATCGAGTCCGGCGGCACGGATGGCGGACCGGTGCTTCGCGTCGAGCGGGTAGCGGTGGCGTTCGACCATCCGGTGTTGCAGGATGTTTCCCTCGACGTTCATCGTGGTGAAACCGTGGCCGTGATGGGCAAAAGCGGAACGGGAAAGAGTGTTTTACTCAAGCTTATTGTTGGACTTATCCGTCCGGATTCCGGAAAGATCTTTTATCACGACAAGGATGTGACCGATCTCAAAGAATCCGCATTGATGGCGTACCGCTCGGATGTCGGGTTCGTATTTCAGGGTGCCGCGCTGTTCGACTCGATGACGGTCGGTGAGAATCTCGATCTTTTTCTGGTCAAGCACACCGATATGGAGCCGGCGCAACGCGAACAAAAGATCGTCGAAACGCTCGAAATGGTCGGCCTTCGGGATTCGCTGGATAAAATGCCGTCGGAACTTTCCGGAGGGATGAAAAAGCGCGCCGGACTGGCGCGCTCGATCGTCATCGAGCCGGAACTCATGCTCTATGACGAACCAACGACCGGGCTTGACCCGCTGACAGCCGCCTCGATCGCCGAGCAAATTCTGACGCTGCAGCAGCGCCTGGGTATTGCTTCGATCGTGGTTACGCACGATCTCCCGACCGCGTTCACCGTCGCCGACCGGGCTGTGGTGCTCAATGAAGGATACGTGATCTTTTCCGGTACGCTGAATGAATTAGCAGCTTCGAGCGATCCATTTCTGCATGAGTATCTCGGCGCTTCGCGTTTAGACCGAACCCGTCATGACCAGATCATTCAGCGCGTAGCCTCCGGGGCACCGGAACCTGCGCTCGCCTAATTCTTTCACGCACCAACTCTTTAACACTACACGCCAAAGATTCACCAACGCTCTTTATGAAACGCAAAGCTGTTCCGCTCTTTCGCATTGGTTTGTTCGTGGTTGCCGCGTTCATCGTGCTCATTGTCTTTATTTTTTACATTGGAAATAAAGAAAAGCTATTCTCTTCCACGACGGAGATCATTGCGCACTTCCAAACGGTGAGCAACCTTCAGCGCGGCGCAGAGATCGATATGGCGGGAATTAATGTCGGAAGCGTGGACGGTATTCAACTGCCACGGAACTCCCGCGATTCCGTGGTCGTGACCATGAAAATTATTACGGACGCGCTAAAGCTTATTCACACCGATTCCAAAGCTGTTATTTCCACGCAGGGGCTGATCGGCGATAAGGTCATATATATCACGATGGGCGGCGATTCCGCTCCGGCGGTGCTGCCGGGCAGTGTGCTGCAAGGGCAGGCGCCGCAGGATTTTACGAAGATCTACGACACGTTATCGATGACCGTTGCCCAGCTCGATTCCGTTGCGATCCTTGCTACGAATCTTGTTGGGCATATTGCGAATGGGAACGGAACGCTCGGAAAATTAGTGAACGACAGCTCGCTATATCTCAGCGCGAACCAGATGGTCAATAACGCGCGCGATGTGATGGATACGGCGCGCATGGCGGTCGGGCGGATTTCCGGCAGCGTGGAAAGGCTTTCCGGACAGATCGATACCATCACCGGCAGGATCAACCGCGGCGAAGGATCGGTAGGAAAATTCCTGACGAAGGACGATATTTATAACGACGCCAAAAAAGCGACCGATAATCTCGTGGCTTCGAGCTATACGCTGAACGATGCGCTCGCCAAACTGGCGCTCGGTTCCGGACGCTTTGCCGAAGTGATGGAAGGATTGAAGCACAATTTCCTCGTTAAAGGATATTTCGAGGACCGTGGATATTGGGATGCGCCCGAATTCGAAATGACGATCGACCGCAAAATAGATTCCCTCAACAAACTCCGCCAGGAGATTGAAAACCAACATGCGCTGAATGACCGGTCATCCACGCAAACGCCGCATTAACATAGCCCTAAGTCCCAAGTGAATAAACTCTATTTCGGCGACAATCTCAATATGCTCCGCGAGCACTCGCTGTAGGGACGTGCTGCGCACGTCCGTTCGTGTGGAACCGCACGTTTAGCTGTAACACCACCCTCTGGATTCCCGCGTCCGCGGGAATGACAATAAACTATCCGCCAGCATCCGCGTAATCCAGGTTCTGATTATTTCTTCACCACCGGCAGCGTCTCCACCTGCCCATTCATGCGGACGAGGCATTCATACGTCCCATCCGGCAAATCTGTGGGGTTACTCCATGAGAAATTATGCTCACCCGCACCCAACTCACCCGAAAACAGCCGCGCAACCTCCACGCCAAGCATATTCACAATGGATACCTCGGCATATCCGGTAGCTTGCGAGGTGAAGGTGATCTGGGTGGATTGAGAAAAGGGATTGGGGTAGATTTGAATTTCTGAAGGAGTTGTTGCTTGGGTTTGCGCTACGGAACTAATGCCAAAATCCGAAAGAGGGCGGCGCCAGACACCGTTGGTAGTAATATTATTAGAGTCATTACTATTACCCAAGGATACAAAAAGGTAAGTATCGTCAAATGTGAGATTTCCTCCTATTGTGCAGTAGGAACCATCCGGTAAGCCTTCACTCACCGACGACCAATTATTGCCAAAATCAGTTGTAAGATATATACCATCATACGTTCCAGCGAAAATATTCGTTCCAATTATGGCAAAATTACAGGCAAGAGCTTCGAATGGCAGCCCATTATTTATTTCTTCCCAGCTTGTTCCATTATCGGTCGAACGAAAAGGACCCTGATTATCTACATCGCCGGCAAAAATATCATTGCCCACAACAGCAAGGCAAAAAATATCCGTATCGGTAAGCCCGCTATCAACTCGCTCCCAAAGTTGACCGCTATCGGCGGAGCGGTATATTCCACTATATGTTGCGGCAAAGAGCGTATCTCCTTTATCCGCAAAGCTATATACGGCTTGAACTTTTTCCAAGTCTGAATCGATTGGCGACCAATTTGCACCGGTGTCAGAGGAAAGAAATAATCCTACATCGAAACTTCCCGCAAAAAGAAGGGGACCGATATTGCCAATAGCGGTAATTCCTTCCGCCGTCGTTAGCCGATTATTTCGAAGTTCCCAAATCGTGCCATTATCCGAGGAACTGTATAATCCTGCATCTCCATTCCCGACTTGATCAAAGGTCCCCATAAAAAGGGTGCCGTCAATAAACGCAAATGAAAAAGCATCTTGAGTTGCGGAATCCGGGCTTACCGATTCCCAATTTTCTCCTTCATCCGTTGAGCGAAGCACGCCACCATCATAAAAATTATCTTCCTCTTCGGTCCCTGCAAAAAGAGCTGTACCGCTGTGAAACAAAGTCTGTACATAGTCACCAGTTAGCCCAACATTATTTGCCGTCCAATGTTGGCCGCTATCGGTGGAACGAAAAACACCATCACCTTGGGTTCCAGCGAGGAGAATTCCGCCAACGGACATGATTGCTTGAACATTATGATTTGTAAGCCCAGTATTAATGGCCGTCCAACTTGTTCCGCTATCGGTCGAAAGAAAAATGCCCGATGTCGTTCCCGCATAAAGATTCGCTCCACTGACATACAGCGTAGGCACCCTAATAAAATCCGCAGGGAGACCATTGGTCGCTTTGATCCAGGTGGCACCATCGTCTGTCGATCGGAAAATTCCATTGTGTTCGGTTCCGGCCCAAAGATCGTTTCCAACGGTTGCAAGACTTATCACCGAGACTCCGCTCAGAGCACTTGAATCCAGTGTAAGCCAGGTATTTCCAAAATCGAGTGAGTAAATAACACCCCCATAGGTTCCGGCAAATAGCAGCGTTGATATTGCGGTCAGAGATTGACCGCCAAACCGGCGAAATGTAGTATCGTTTATTTTCCACGTTGCCCCCATGTCGCTCGATATAGCTAATTCTTGATAGCTAATCGCAT
The DNA here is from genome assembly GCA_963776895.1 of Ignavibacteriota bacterium. Classification (GTDB taxonomy): domain Bacteria; phylum Bacteroidota; class Ignavibacteria; order Palsa-1295; family Palsa-1295; genus PALSA-1295. The sequence continues at coordinate 769,004 of CAVZOL010000010.1, forward strand.
ACAGAAAAGGTCCAAGCATGGTAAAGTCATATACTTCTCCCGAGAAGAACGCCTCGCTGTCATCCTCCCAATGTGTACCATCATTACTTAAACGGTAAATGCCGCCATAGTCGTATAAATCTTTCGTTCCTGCAAGCACGTTCGGACCGTTTGCAAATAGTGCCGTAATATTGCTATTATTGCCCAAACCGGAATCGAGTACGTTCCATGTGAGCCCGCTATCGGTAGAGACAATGATTCCGTCGCTCGTTCCAGCAAAAATATGGTTACCGCTCACGGCAAAGCACGTAATGGACGCTCCACCTTTGCCATTAATTTCTACCCATTGCGCACGCAGCACACACGGCGGCATCACCGCGAGCGCGGCGAAGAGGGTGAGCGCGAGAAGCCGTTTCGGGAGCATGGTTTGAGTGAAAAACAGAATGGTAGCCAAAAGTGCCCAAGTGGGAAGGGTAAAAATTAGTGCCGTGCATCTGGACCTTGATTTATGTAGCGCCGGCGTCCTCGCCGGTTCCCCCAACGCGAGCCACATGCAATCGGGGAGGGGACAGGCGCGGACGCCTGCGCTACATGTTTTATCTCCTACCACACGTTCAGACATTTTATTTTCGATTATTTTTAGGAATCGCTTGCTTTTAGGTTTTCCCCGCCGTATATTGTTCGTGCTTTGATAGGCACCCTGTGGAAAATTATGAATTATGAAGTATGAAAGGAACCACGATTTACAGGATTTTCAGGATCGAGAAAGGATGAGAAAAAGTCAGAAATGGGGAACGTGGGTTTCTTGGTGCAATTAATGAAAAATTGACAGCGAATTGCATAAGTTCATGAAGCACACATGCGTTTTTTGCAAATGGCACCTATTGCCGGAAGACAACTGGCGTAAATGGCTTGGAAACGACACCGGCTCCCTCGGGAAGAGATAAAAGCTGGAACGGGCTTCCGAACACAAAGTATATAAAAGAATTGCGTACACAGGGAGAACATGGCAAAAACCGTCTCAAAAAAGCTACAGTTTATGAATTCCTAATGCAAAAAAAAATATTTGGCGAGACGATATGGCCAAAACAGCTTAAGAATCGATGGGTGGTCTGGGACTCTGATCGGACACGCTCACGAAAAGCACCCGTTTCTGATTGGAACACGTAGGATCGGAGGTGATGGATGGAATGAAGGAAAAACTCGAAAGTATGCAGCGAATGTATCTTCGTTCATCCGGCACTCATACGATGAAACAAGGTTTTGACTGTTACGTTAGAAATCTTTGCCTTGTTTAATCAGGTCAAACATTTATCTATCACAAATTTTAAAATCGGAATCAGAACAATGTTACGAAAACGCCCCATAATTGCAGCCACCTTTTTGGTGGTGCTTGGATTGGTATTCGGAGCCACCTTAGTTACGGGTTTTGGCGGCTGGAAAGGCATGAGTATTGCCTTCGGCGCCAGCGAGCCAACGCTCGGCGGCCCATTACCGGAGCTTCCGAACGATCAGGCGCTTGCCAGTATCAACGGCTCGTTCGTCGCGATCTCGAAAGCGGTACAGCCAACGATCGTGCAGATCAACGTGAAAACCGAAGCGCCGAAAACCGCCAAGAACGATCAGAACGACAACAACCCGTTCAAACACTTTTTCAACTTCGGCAACGGCGACGATGATAATGGCAATTCCCCTTTCCAATTCCAATTTCCTCAGCCCCAGCAAGGGCCTGAAGAAGGCATTGGCTCCGGCGTTATCATCACCAGCGATGGGTATATTCTCACGAATAACCACGTTGTAAAGGATGCCGCGAAGAAAGGTGGAATCACCGTTCAAATGACCGATAAGCGAGTCTTTGACGCGCATGTGGTCGGCACCGATCCGACGACGGATATTGCGGTCATCAAAGTGGATGCACAGAATTTGCCGGTTGCGGCGCTTGGAAATTCTGACGATCTTGCAGTCGGGCAGATCGTGCTGGCAGTTGGCAATCCGCTGGGCTTATCATCGACGGTAACCGAGGGTATTGTTTCCTCGCTTGGCCGTCCGCTCGATCTTCCGGAAGCTGACGAAAAGGATGCCGGCGCACATTACAATATTGCAAATTTCATTCAGACCGACGCGGCGATCAATCCGGGAAATTCCGGCGGTGGCTTGTTTAATATCAAAGGTGAGGTTATCGGTATCAATGCGGCGATTGAATCGACGACCGGCATGTTTGCGGGCTATGGATTTGCCATTCCGATCAACATGGCGAAAGGCGTTGCAATGGATCTTATCAAGACGGGCAAAGTCAATCGGGGATATATTGGAGTCCAGATCGCTAACGTCGATCAGACAATGGCCGAAGCGCTTGGGCTTGACCGTCCGCGCGGAGTACGCGTAGATCAGATCGTTAAAGGCGGCGCCGGTGAAGCGGCAGGACTCAAGCAGAATGATGTCATTCTTTCCGTCGATGGACACGAAACGAATGCTTCGAACCAATTGCAGGGAATGATCGGAATGCACCATGCCGGCGACCGGGTCACGCTGCATATCTGGCGCGATGGCAAGGAAATGGATAAAACCGTAACGCTTCGGCCGCGCGAGGAGACCGCCGACAATGAATCCGATGAAAACACGAACGATCAGGATCAGGCGCAGGAAGAGTCGGCAAAATCAACAGCCACATTAGACAACATCGGCATGTCAGTTCGCACCGTCACAGCGGATGATAAGGATAAATATCATGTCTCGAATGGCGTGGTCATCACGAACGTGACACCGGCTTCGGAAGCCTACGATAAGGGCTTAGGCCGCGATGCCGTCATCACTGAAGCAGCGCACCAGAAAGTGACCGATGCCGGCAAGTTCGAAAAGATCATTAAGGAGAACGAGGGGAAGGCGGTCGGCCTGAACATCGTCGATAAGAATGGCGACTCGCATTTCTATGCTATTAAAGTTCCGAGTGAATAAGCATTCCGATACTACGAATTTTGTGAAAGGGACGGGCGTATGGCCTGTCCCTTTCCGTTTTCATCATCGGATTGTTCTTTTACGCGCTCGCGTTGGTGAGAACGAAATGCTGATCTCAGTGCATCGTCGTCGATCCTTTCGAAAACTCCTGATGGAAGGAGCAATGCTGCTCTTCCTGCTCACGGTATCGCCGGTGTATGCGATCTCGGAACTCGAATCGCGAAACGGGAACCGCAGAGCGGTGCAGGTTCAAATGGTGACCCCACGCTCGCGCAGAAGAGCGTTGGATCGAAGAATAAATCCCTATGCATTCATAGGATACACTACTTCGCCTTTATGGTACATGAATTATGGAAATTGGAAAGATCACGTACTCGCCGGATCATAGAATGAATGAATACCGGGCGCTGCTTGAAGATGAACTCTTTCGCGGTGGCGAAACCAAAGGCCGCCTGCGAACGGCGCTGACGGTCCTGACCGATATGCTGATCGAGCTGAATGCGCTTGAAATTTATTATCAGAAGCCAACGGTGAAATCCATCGTGCCCGCTGAAATTGCCACGCTGAGAACGAAGATCGAAATTATTAAGGAACTCATGCAGGATTCGATCGGCATAGAATAATTCCTTCGAAGCAGAATAATGGCGACGAAAATTTACACGAAAACCGGCGATAACGGCACGACAGGTCTCTTCGGCGGTGGCCGTGTCAGAAAAGATTCTGCTCGCATCGAGGCGTACGGGAACGTTGATGAGCTGGATTCCGTGATCGGACTTTGTCGTGCGCTGCAGGGGAATGATTGGATTTACCCATTGCTTCAGCAAATCCAGAACAATCTCTTCGTGCTTGGCGCCGATCTCGCTACCCCACTCGATACAAGATCTAACTATAGCATTCCACGCATCGTAGAAGAGGATACCAAACGATTAGAACAGGCTATCGACGAGCATAGCGCCGCGCTACCGGAACTCAAGCATTTCATTCATCCCGGAGGGTGCGAATTAGCGGCGCGTCTGCATGTCGCACGCACCGTGTGCCGCAGAGCCGAGCGAACGCTTGTCACGCTTGCTGCCGAAGAAGAAATTGGAAAGTACGACGTGATCTATCTCAACCGCCTTTCGGATTTATTGTTCACGCTGGCGCGAAGAGCGAATCAACTCGCGAATGTTCCCGATGTCAAATGGAACTCGGAATAAATAATTCAACGATACTCTGAAAACTTCCGAGTTTTAGCAACTCTTAATTCTTAATTTTTAATTCTTAACTGTTTCTTTCTTCTCCTGCCAGCTTGTCCAATATTCTTTCCATTCAGCCGCTTCACCGGCAGGCGCTATTTTTAGTGGGTGTTTCGAATCGAGCATCATCGCGTATTCGTTCGTGCGAGTAATATTTGGATTTGCTTTCAGTGCTTTCGGATGGGGCCCGTGATGAATGCCCTGCGGATGCAGCGTCATCATCGCAGCTTTGATATTATCGCGAGAGAAGAAATCGCCATCGTGATAGAATAGCACTTCATCGTAATCCGTATTGCGATGGTAGAACGGTACCCGCAGTGTATCGGGATCTTCTTCGAGCGGACGCGGAAGGAACGAGCAGATCACGAAATTATCGGCAAGAAATGTGGTATGCGCGCTTGGTGGAAGATGTACGCGCGGTGACATCACCGGACGAATATCGCGCATATTAATTTTGTATGCCGTGAGATCGCCTTTCCATCCCACAAGATCGATCGGATCGAACGGATAGAAGATCGAGGTATATTCACCGAGCCGCTTGATGCGGATCTCATATTCCTTCCCATTATTATGCTGCTTCTTCTCATAAGGAATAAATTCCGGGATGGTAATAGCAGACATATCGTACAACGCATGCATTCCGATCAACCCCTTTTGCTCAGGCGTAGGCGGCATAATTTCAGAGTGAGCTTCTACGCATACGATGAAATTATCTTTTGTCGCTGGAACAAAGCGGTACGTTGTTGCGCGCGGCATCACAATGTAATCTCCGGGTTCATAGTCGAGCATTCCGAAATCGGTCTCGATCTTTCCGGTTCCTTTATGGATGAAGAACAGCTCATCGCCATCGGCATTACGAGAGTAGAACGGCGCAGCTTCCGAGCGGCGGCTGATCGAAAGAATCACATCGTCATTATAGAGAACTGGCTCCGGCGTGCCTCGTGGGTCGGTCATGTCCGAGGGGGTGACACGATCGAGATAGAACGCGTGCGGGCGCAAGTTGCCCTCAATGCGCGTCCATCCCGTCGGCGGATGAACGTGGTAGAGATGCGAAACGCGGCCATAAAAGCCTTCGCGTCCGTGTTCTTCTTCGAATGATCCTTCGGGCAGCGCAACGTGTGCCTGCCGGGTTGCTTTTCCTTTAACGATCGGCCAGTTCATGTCAGTTAAGAATTAAGAATGGAGAATTAAGAGTTATGGATTACTCTATAATCTAATCCATAATACTTAATTTTACTAAACCCTATCCGCGCGATCAGCGTTCGTGATACTTATAATCCTTTTCATCAAACCCAGATGACGACGAGCGAACTTGATTCACTTATCAGCAGCGACGAACCACTCATAACCGCTCTTTCAAATGCGGCTGCGCTCCTCTACCATTCGATCGAACGCATAAATTGGTGTGGATTTTATCTTTTCGATGGCAATCCGACTGACCCATCATCCGGGAAACTTGTGCTTGGACCGTTCGGCGGCAAACCGGCATGCACAATAATTCCAATGGGAAAAGGTGTCTGCGGAACTGCTGCTCTGGAAAGAAAGATCATTCGCATAGCAGATGTAAATGAATTTCCTGGCCACATTGCATGCGATCCCGCCTCGCAATCGGAAATCGTTCTCCCGATCATTCTTGCCGATGGACGTCTCTTCGGCGTGCTCGATCTTGACGCTCCTACAAAAAACCGATTTACCGCTGAAGATGAGAAAATACTTGCCGATGCAGTTAAAATGCTTACAGGAAAAATTGATGCGATCGTTCAACGCGTTGGAACAATCGACTTGCTTGCTTAAACCTTATTTTTGTCCGGGAAGGATCGAATCGAGCGGTGTTTCGACTTCCACTTTTACTGTACGGCAATAGTAGCGGCCTTCCGGTAGGTGATTATCATAGAGTAGATTTGACGGGCCAATTCCCTTCGTGCTTGTGATCGTCGCGTTCGGTTTGTCGGCAAGAATGAGATCGCGCACGTTAAATGCGCGAGCCTCGGAGAGTTGTTGATTGTGTTCGAGTTCCCCCAAGTTATCCGTCGAACCCGTGATGGATGCCGTGGATGAAGAGTATAGCGATTTCGCGACGAACGCAGCGATCATTCTTTGATTTTGTTTATCAATAGCCGATTGATCGAAATCGAACACGATCAGCGAGAGCCGGCTCAATTCAAATGGATTGATCGATTTTGAAGCTGGGAACGGAACTTGTTCGGATGAATGAGCGCCATTGGTCGCAGTCGCATCGAGCGTGAGCGCGAGTGAATCTTTCGATCCCATGGTTTTGGCCAGCGATTCCACTTGCCCATCGGTTGGCTTCCATTGTATCGTGTTCGGCGGCGTACCTTCCCCGGATGTTTCATACACCGTGTGCCCGTGGGATGCTATGGAAAGGTGCCAATTCCTTACGCCGATCGAGCTCGTTGCAGCCAGCGAGATAGGAATTTCCTTTGGAAGCGCCGATTCCTCTCGAAAACGCTCATGCACAATGGGTTTTAGTATCTGATCGTTGTCAGATGCAAGTTCCACGCGGCGGTTCTCTTCGAATCCTTCCGGATATTCCGTGCTCGAAGGATTTTTTGGAACATCGGTCGTGGTAATATCGAATCGTTCGGGATCGATATGCCAAACGTTCACAAAATAATCGCGAACGGCAAAGGCACGGCGCTGGGCAAGGTCTTTTTCCACATCATGCATCCCGTCAGCGCTAGACTTCCCTTCTTGCCCATCCGTTGTACCGTTAATAGTCAGAGTCGCATCGGGATTCGCCAGCATTCTGCTGCCAATGACATTCAAGATCTGATAATACGATTCAAGCGACTTGTGCGGAAGATCACTTTCCTTAAATCGTGCGGCATCCGCTGAGGACAGTTGCGCAAACCGGTCGGGAATAACCGTACTCGCGCTATCGAAAAAGATGTACGGAAGGATCGGGAACGTCTCTGTAACAGTCGTTTCAACAATGTGAAACGGTTCGTTCGAAAGCGAGGCTAAAGTGAGTTTGGGTGCAAGCGCGTTGGGGTCTTCTCGCTGAACAACGGGTGGTCGCTGCGGCGGCGGTGGTGGGAGTATCGGCTCTTCCAGCACTGCATCTGAGGAACGGTTCCAGCGAATCGCTACGCCAACGCTAACCGAGGAAACGTGCCACATTCGCCCGGTTTCCACATTATTCAGCGGATAATAATATGACAGTTCCGGAGATGCTGTAAGGATCGGACCGAATGGAAGTTCATAGCCAATGATACCGGTGATCCCAAAGAGCGCATTCACGCCAGCCAATGGTCCTTGAGCATCGACGAGTGTCGTCGAATTGTTCTGCGGATAGACTACTCCCTGCGGAGCGAGAATGGATTCAGTTTGTTTATAGGTTGCGAAATGGCCGAGCGGAATTCCAGCATCAAACGCGGCAGAAAGATAGCCGGCAAATTTCTTTATCGGCGTGACGCGAAGCCCGCCTGAAAAATCAATATAGGGAAGGTTTGCTGAAAAGGTATTCTCTCGAGTCAGCGGACCATAGGTGTTCGAATTTGGATAGAGTATCGGGAGTTCGCTTGTCTCAGTCTGCCCGAATGCGCCGCCGCGCTCTGCGAAGCCCAGGCCGAAGGTCAGATCGAGCCGCCGGTAAAAATTAAAAGGCACTTCGCCAAACCCCTCGATCTGAAAACCGCCGCCCGTCCCATTCGAAAAGTTACCGCACACCGGACATCCCGCGACGATCTCGGCATCGGTCTGATGATAATTTTCAAGATAGCTCACGCGAACTCCGGCATGGAATGGAGATGTAATAGGATCGGATGGGACCACTTGCGCATTCGCAAGTTGCAAGCCAGTGGTTGCCGCAAAAAGAAGCAACCCGATAAAAGTTAGTGGCTTCATTCGTTCCAATTATCTAATAACCACAAATCGCTCACTTGCCTGGTAATCCCCGGCACGGAAGACAATGGAATATGCGCCTGAAGGAAGGCTTTGGGAATTGAATTGCACCTGATAGCTCCCGCCTTTATAGGAAACACTTCCATCCATCGGCTTCAGCACAGTGGAACCAAGGCTGTTGATGATGTCAAGCTCGGGGTTGGCGTCTTCCATAAAAGAGAGATTGATCGATACAAGTCCCGTAGCAGGATTCGGATGCACCGGCGAGATCGAATTCGATCCACCTACAAAATTCAGTGTGGTGATATTGCATTGCGGCCCAACGGTGACAATACTCGTATCACCCGTAGGTCGCGGTTTGATGAACATGATGGAATCGCTGGTGAACTCGCCGGGGATGAGTGTTAGCGTCGTTGTTACGCTATCAGGAACAGCCATCACAAATTTCACAAGTGCGATCTCGCCGCTATCGACATTCTGGCATTCCGGAAAAACAAGTCCCAGGTTTCCAGGAACATCGGTGACGGTCGCCTGTGCATACGGCGAAGAGACACTCAGGAATTCTAACGCGCGGGCATCATAGTTCAGCGTAAACTTCACATCAAGCGGAGTAAGCGGAATGGAGCGATCGATGTAGATGGGAACGTCAACCGTATCCATGATGAGTCCGCTGATGGAACCCAATGAATCGGTTGCGGAAATATCGGGCAGCATCAGCATTTTGAACGGATACGGCGGCGCGTAACCCACGCTCATCAGCGTGCCGGTATCAATAGCAACGCAGGGCGAATCGGAATACGCTGTGATCGTTGTATCGAACACAGAGGAATCTCTCGGGCAGAACGTAACGGTTAACTGCACAGAATCTCCCGGAGCAAGTGTCACGGGAAGTACGGGAGCAGTAATGTTATGCCACTTTGGCAGCGAAAGTGAATCGAAGCGGACGGAGATAGCGCCTGTATTATATACTGTAATGGTATCGCTCTTGCAATCCCTCACATCGACGGTATCGAAATTCGTCAGTTTCGTGACGGCGATCATAGGCTGGTTAATTTCGACCACGCCGTGATCCACTCCTGCAACGATCTCGAAAAAGACGAGCGAGTCGCTCTGGAAATTGATATTGTCTAACGTGATCGGAAAAATAGCCGTCCCTCCGATCACTTTAAACCGTAGCGTGATTATCGTTCCGGCTTTGATATTAATGCCATTGTTCAGCGCAATATTGGCGCCATCACTTGTATCGGTTCCGGTAACGGAATCGCTGTACGGCGAAAAGCCATTCAGCAGTTCCAATTCAGTGGTATCGTAGCCAAGATGGAACAGAATGTCCATATACTCCTGCGGAATATCGCGGCTGATCATCACGGGAAGGTTTAGGGTATCGCAGGTTGTCAGCTTGAACGTATCCAATCCCACAAGTGCCGTATCGAAGGCCATTTGCAGTCCGAATGCCGGAGCAAACCCGGAACCCATGACAAGCACAGTCGTATCGGTGCTGTTGCATGGATAGATGGTGTGAATCAGCATTCGTGCAGTATAAACTTTTGGCGCGCGAGGCAAGAAATTGACTTTGATCGAGAACTTTTGATTGCGGTGAATAATCCACGGGAGCGGAACGCCGGTGGAAGCAACAGCCGTAAAGACATTCTGATCCGGCTGGAAACTTACATTATCAATGACGACGGAATCCGCATCGGGATTGGTCTGCACGCCGGGAACGGTAATGGTCACCGCTTTCGGTTGTGCAAATGTATCGACACGCGTGGCCGGGAATTGGACGAGCGTTACGTTCGGCTGGAAATTCATCTCGCGCTCGCCGCTCAGGATCGTCGTGAAGGAATCGTTCCATCCGGGAGTGTGCGCATCGATGTGCAGCGTGTCGATCTTCATCAGATTGGCATTGATCGCGGGGATATTCGGGCAAAACGTTACTTCCAGCGTATCGAAGGATTGCGGCGGTATCACGATCGGGAGGGTTTGATTACCGGTCGATTGAAGAAACCAATGGAAGGTCGAAGGCGTAAGCAGCGTAACGCCCACCCCATCGATCCACACCGAATCAATAGTAATGGGAATGTTCTGGCTGTAATTCGCAAGCGGAATTTGGCGCGTCGCGCAATCGCAGGGGCGCACCAATCCATAATTCATAAAACTGATCGGGACATCGAGCTTGACGACCTCGCCCGTGCCCGTTAGTTCCCCGGAATAGGTATTCACGCACGGCGAGTCGACGAGCACGCTGAAATTTTCGTCGTACTCAGAATCGGCGGGAGGCTGGAACTCCACAACCAGCCACATCGAATCGCGCGGACCAAGTGTTGCTGGAAATGGAGGGTTCGCGCTTATGAGTTTGTAGCCATAGGGGATGGTAACAGAATCGAGCTTCTCCGAAACATTGCTCGCATTTTGCAGAAGGATAGAATCCTGACGCTGCCATCCCACTTCAACCACGCCATACGTTGTGAGCGGGGTTACATACAGCCTCGGCGCAAGACTCGTGCCACGCAGGATGATCTCATACAGTTCCCCATCCGAAAGTGTGACATCGATAAAGGCTTGATCGGCGCGATCGATATTGACGTCATTGGGTGTATATGTGACATTAAACGTATAGGAACTGCCGTTTAGAAAATTCCCAGCCGGCATCGGATTCGAGAGCGTGAATTTACCCGTCGCATCGTTTAGCGTGCAGGTTAATATATTGAGCGTTTGCCCCGAGATATTCTTCATCGTGATCGTTCCGGTCTCCGAGGAGCACCCGATCACGCCTGTAAGATCGAGATAGGATGGCGTGAATTGAAATGCCTGAAATATTCCGGTTCCCTGTACTGGAATCGACTTCACCTCGTAACAACCTTCGTCAAAAATGGAAAGCGTATCGTAATACGTGATCGGCTGTCGCGGACGGAATAGGATGGTGATCGGCTCCGTCTGTCCCGGAGAAATATCGTAGCTTCCGCCTGCAACGATGGTGAAGACATCACCAATCTTCAAATATGAATCTATATTTCTCTGTCCTGCACCGCTATCGATAATTTCAGCGGATTGCTGCGCGGTCTTTCCGATTGTCACATTCCCAAAATTGACTTGCGGCGTTAAGAAATCAACATCGACCGAATAGCCATCTCCTTTGAGCGCCACGGTCTTTACAATTTCGCAGCCGTGATAGGTCGCTGTCACAGTGAGTGTGCCATTGACCGGCCCCGGCTGGCTTGGTTTGAAGAGCGCATACGTCGGAGGAAACGCGGTAAAAGGAGGCAGCGTCATCGGGAACGTCAATCCCTGGCCAAAAAAAGTTGCTGGGCTGTAAATAGCAGTATCCACGACCAGCGAGTCGCTTCCGAGCGCCTGATATTCAAAATTTATCGTTCCACTGATGAAACCCGGGCACACTTCGCCAAAATCCATCGAGTCAAGTTCCTTGCCATTCGATTGCAGAATTCCAAGCACATCCTGCACCGTCCCCGAAATAGGAATGATGCCACTGCCGGGGCACAACTCGTTACTTGCGACACGCAGCGTATCCAAAAACGTGTGCGTGGAATCGATCATGTTCATTTGAACTGAAAGCGTAATGCAATCGCCCACTGCAAGTATTTTCGGGAACACAAGACCAGCCAAATTCAAAGTGAAGTGATTACTATCCAGCGTAATATTCGAAATAGTTACCGCTCCAGGACCGGGATTGCAGATGGTAAGCGTTTGCGTGGAAAAAGTCGTAGTTTGGCAGCCCACGTAAAGCGTGTCGAGTTGAATACGATCCAGGGAATAGTTAAGCTGCGTCTCTCGATCAAAATTCAACGGCACGGTGAGCGGGTCGCTGCACCGATTGGCATTCGCAATAGCGATACCAGCCACGACCGGCCCGATCAGGTCAGTATGAAAATGAACGGTAAACGTAACCGGCACACCCTGCGTGAGTGAAATATTCTTTGTCGAAAGCGTAAAAAGCCCTTTATCCGGGCCATAAAGGCTCAAGGTAACATTATCGCCACAAATGGATGTATCGGTGAGCGTGAATGTAAGATCGGTGTCGGTTGTGCATTTTAAGGAATCGTTTATGAGCACGGGTTGTGCGGAATAATTCAGCGGGATCGTCCGGTTGCTGGAATCGCACTCGGCTCCGCTGCGCATAAGGCCGACATGATCGTTACCGGTCGCATCGCACAATGTTTGGAACGACGATGCTTCATTGCATCGGTAATAGAGCATAAGGCCCGGCTCATTCCCGGCAAGCGATTGGAACCGCCGGCATGCGATCTCATTCACACTCAGAGATTGGTTCCAAAGCCGAATTTCATCTATTTGTCCGAGAAATGTTCTTCGCGTGAGCGTATCATCGTACAGGCCGTTGCAGCTTGCGATCTGCAAAGGGAGCACCGGATCTTCGGGAACATGGAGCTTGGTGAGCGGATACAGCGGGTTCGTCTGGGTAGCCACAAGCACCCCATCGAGATAGATCCGTGCCGCAGTCGATACGGCGTCCCACTCGGCGGCAACATGACGCCAGCCGTTGGTATAAAGATCGGGGACATTTGCAGTGGCAATGGTATTTTCTGCAGCGCCAACGGAGGAACCATTGGAAAGTTCAAAAACTATTTGGTTATCCTGAATATACAGCACCCACTGATCGTTCATGCCCTCATTCGGCCCCCACAATCCGGCAATATATTGTATCTTACCCGGTTGCTGTGATAGCAAGATCCATGCCTCGAACGTCATTGCGGAACCTAAATTATCCAGAACGTAGGATGTATCGACATCCACATATTGCGCGCCTTTGCCGTTCGTTACAGAAATAGTGAGCGCGTTGCCGACACACGCTTTTTCGCTGTCGCACACGGCAGGAAATTGGGCACGCGATGTGTGAGGAATGCTCACCACCCCGGCTATTACCATAATAATGAGCAACAATCCCGAAGGGACGAAAGAAAACTTTGCTGCGGAGCCTATCGTCCCTTCGGGACATTGAATATTATTACGATCTCTCTTCCGTGGGCTGACGCCCACGGCTATTTCCTCATATCCCTTCGGGACGATACATGCGGGACACATTGCAATTATCGAATTACTTCCACCATGTGGGCCGTTCGCGCAGTTCCCGAACGCACCGAGAGCAAATACGCTCCCGAAGGCAGGTCCGTGGTAAAGGGAATCGTGTAAGTTCCAGCAGCGAGCGTCTGAGCAAACACTTGCAGGACATTCTTCCCATCCATTGAAGCTATTTCGATCTCCGTGTATGCGCCAGCCGGAAGAGCGAGGGTGATATTTGCATTCGAACTCATGGGATTGGGATAGACCGATAACGAAATCGAAATCGGGGCGGGGGCGCTTACACCGGAAGGAGATTTGATAAGTCCCGGCAATGGTTCAACGCCGGAAGTTTGGTCCTGAAGCACCGTCTGGGCATCGGCGATGGACATTCCGAACCAATCGGTGAGCAAGGTAGTATAGACCGACCGAAAATCAATTTGCACAATAAGGTCGCCGTTCGAATCCAAGCCGGGTCCTAGGGGAGGGTTTTGCTGCGTAAGTGTAAGATTTGGAGGATCCCCGAAAACACCGCCATTGATCTGCGTACCGAATGCAAACTGCACCGACGCCGCTCCGTGATCCGTACCCCAGCTTCCATTATCGTTCGGACGCCGTCCGAACTCGCTGACGGTAAATCCGATCACGCGTTCTGAAACACTTGGCCCAAGCTGCGTCATATCGGATTGAAATTGCGCGATCGCATCGGCTACCTGCCCGAGCAAGGTTGTATGCGCTCCCGTCGCATGATTCGAATCGCTGCCGTCCACTTCATTGACATGAAAATCGAACCCACCGGTGCCGACCACATACACGCTCGTGTTTAATCCTCCGGCGATAAGCGCGGCCACGGTTTGCATCTGACCGGCGAAGTCATCGCCACCGTAATTCCCCTTGAGCAATGGGCTCCCATTCGAATAGGCACTCTTTACGCGCGAGGCATACGTGTTCGACATCTCTGACACAGATTGGACGAACGCATATTCCGTCGCGTAGCGTGTGCCGGTAGCGTTGTCGTCCAGTGCATTATCCGTCGAGCTAAGTCCGCCGGCCTGCAAGCTTGGGTTATCGACGACGATGCCCATATTAGAAGTACTGCCATCGAGCGCAAGCGAAAACCCACCCAGATTGATCGCAAGCGGATCGGGTGGCAACGTCGTTGGGAAATTGGGATATTGTTGTTCGAGCATCCGCCCGAGCCAGCCCGTGTTGAAATTGTAGTTCGTATTCGGAGGATTGATTCCGGAGAGCCAAATATCGGTCGAGTAAAAATGCGAAAGATTCGGCGGATTATACCCGATGGCCTGAATGACCGCAAGCGTTCCCTCCTGGAACATGCCGAATAATCCCGTCTGACTTCCATTCTTAATGGCAAGGCCGGGATTGAAATAAATTCCCCCGAAATTATAATTGGCGAGCGCGGACTTTGCGATACCGATATTCGGGCGCAGATTGTAATAATTATCGTCGTCCGCAGGGATAATGGTATTCAGTCCGTCATTGCCGCCAAAGAGCTGAACGAGAATCAGGATATTACTATTTTCGCTCTGCTGGCCGGAGTTGCCCGAGCAATTTTAGCGGCGTCGAAGGCCTGCGCATACGTTTTACCCAACAACACCGGCGCCATCGCAGCCGATGCAAGCGAGCTTTGGAGAAAGGTTCGTCGTTTCATAGTGTCACTAAATATCCGCTTTGTGTAGCGCCGGCGTCCTCGCCGGTTCCCTCCGCGGAAAGAATACCGGCGAGGACGCCGGCGCTACATGGAAGTTATTATTTCAGCATAATTCAAAATCCGGCAATGCAATAATGTAGGTAAGTAAGCTTCGGATGTTCGCTGCGAGCGTCGCCTGATCCCCATTCAACACGGATGGCCATTGGCCGTCGTTGGTGTTCGTTCCCAGAAGCTGGTAGGTGAAGTTCGTTGCGCGGGTCGTGGAAAGCGGGCGTGGCATCATAAGCTGCCCGATCGCTATCGATAGCGCGGTTACATCGCTGACGATCGTGCTGCCAAATTGATTCGATGAACGTGATCGCATCCTGATCGCTCATCGCCTGAATGGCTGCGGCAGCTTGCGTGCCACGCGCAGGATAGGTGCTCGTCGTCAGCCAATCGTGGTAACCCGGCCAGCCGGATACGTTCGGCGGCTGGAAGAATTGCTCGTTGTCGTTCGTCATGTCTCCATCGATGGAAACGCTTGTCGAAATCTGCCGTGCAAGCCCGATCACATATTCCGCCGGTGTTTTGATTTGGCAGCCGATATTCGCATTATCGAAAAAGTGCGCCGATTTCAAGAGCGCACTCATCACCGGCTTGATCTCCCAATTCTGCATGAAGATACTGGCGAGTTCACTAATAACGGTTTGCTCGGTGGGGTCGCTGGTATCGGTATCGCTATAGATGAAGAATTGATAGAGCTTCGTGCAAATAAAGGTTGCGACTGCGCTCGTTGTAACACTGTTAGTCGTGCTGGTAGTCTGCGTAAAGAGCGTATCGATCATTTTAGCGATTTCGTTCTGGGCGTTCTGCGTAGTATTAGAACTCGGCTGGATCGCTGGGAAATCGGTGAACAGATAAAGCTTGTCACCCGTATCGTGCAAACCCGGAGTGAAATAGGGAAGGAACATTCCATTCGGATCGGGTTCCTGAGCAAATGAGGACGCCTGCCAGCCGGTCAATATTCTTGCTGCGGCCTCGACGTCGGCCTGGGTATATCCCCCGCTAATGCCGCAAGTGAAAAGCTCCATGAGTTCGCGCGCATAATTTTCGTTGGGGGCGCTGGCAATATTCAAATTCCCGCCGAGATAGACGAGCATCGCGCCATCGAGCGTGACGGCTGTCACCAGATCCTGAAAATTCCCGAGCGCGTTCGAACGAAAAAGCTGGTTCTGAATATACAGCAGTTGCGCAACGACGAAGGCGTTGTTGCCGCCTAAATCGAATGCACTCGTAAAATGCCCGCTCCAGAACGCTGTCATCTTTTCCTGAATGGAATTTGTCGCCGTAAGATGGAGTTTTTCCCACCAACCACGAAGAGCTGCTGCATCGCTGCTGAGTGCGCTCAGATATTGACTTTGAAGCGTAACATTCGATGTGCTATTCGGATCTTGTTGTGCAGTAGTGGCCATCGCTGGCGCGGCCGGTGTGCTTGTTGCGTTGAGTAAGAGATCGACGGCATCGCCGGGATCGCCGAGCGCGACGAGCGCTTCGATATCCGACCACGTTGGCGCCATCATGGTGCGGCGAAGGAGATGGCCGGCAAGATATTCGTTCCACGGGTTGCTCGCATCCGGCACGAACGGCGCAAGCGGATCCGATAACGTATTGAATTTGCGCTTCCCGTTTCCGGAACCAGATTGCCCGGTGGAAGACGGAATAAGATTCGTTAAAAAAGTACGGCGGCTTAGGGTCGAGGTCATGGCAGCATCCGATTAGGTTTGGCAGGCAAAGAATTCAGAATGTAAAACGGCTTTCAAGCCAATTCATTCCAGCCCGCTATAGTACGAACACACAAGGGATGGCAAAATCACAACACACACTTTAAGGCATGGTGAACGCTCGTGGCATAAGACCATCTGGCAAACTTCGCGCAGAGCGCATTATCGAACTTCCGGGCCGCTTGAGATCAGTCGTACGCGCCGACCGAAGGCCGGTCCATTGAAGGCCGGTCTTCGGCAAGATCAAGCTCGCTCAGATACACTTCCAGCGTGCGCTCGAGCAGGCGTATCTCGTTTATATCGAGGGCAAGGTAGATGGGGTCGCGCTCCTGGGTGCGCTGGGCATCTCTGAGTTTTTGGCTGAGGGTCATCAAACGATCGAGTGTTGCAATCATTTTCTTTCCTTAAAAAAGCTATATTCTGTTCACTCACAAGATATTAACATCCTATGAACGAATTTTGGTGGACAAATATACGATAATTTTAACGAAAAGTCAAGAGGTAAGTTCAAAAATGTGTATTAAATCGTAAATTATTATTGACATTCTTTCTTAAAGATAGAAGTTATCAACATTTTAACATTATATGGGACATTGAGGGTCGTTAATAAGGTAAAGTGGCACTTTTTACAAATATGTCATTCTGAGCGAAGCAAATCATAGCGGAAGCGCGCATGATCGGTCATGCGCGGACGATTTGCGTAGTCGAAGAATCTCCAGACATTTACCACTCAGCTTAATCGCCAGAGATCCTTCGACTCCGCATTTCTCCCAGCATCGTCGGCGATGCGGGTCGAAATGCTCCGCTCAGGATAACATGAAAATCAAATTTGAAAAATGAACAATAGATTAATTATTCTTTCCGGCAACCCCTGCGGTGAAAATATGGTTTTGGAATTCGCGTAATTGCAACTTCAAGAAAAATTCTTCGCTGTTTTACACCCATCCCGATCGCAAAAACTTTTTTGATGATACGATCTAAACCGAGTCCTTCGCTTGTGCCAAAAGCAATGGCGCTTGCTCTTGTGTCTGTATTTTTTTCAGGATGTTTTCTTTCACACGTCGAAAACCCGATCACGCGCACCGAGACCGATTACTATACCATCACCGACCGCGATACGACCACCCACGAGATCGTGCGCAACGCGCCGGGAACCACGCAGGATAATGGCGTCGTCTTTCCGTCATCGCGAGAAACGCACATTTACCGCAACACGCTCTCGCATGATTCCACGCACGACCGTCCGTACCCAAATTTCCTTCGCGCCGGCGGGCTGGAAACAGCGGGACTCATTGGCTCCTCTTCCTCCAATGGCCTCGGGCCCGGATTGTTCGGAATTTATGCGCTCTTCAATAGCGATCAAATTATTCCCTCCGGCAACACGCCTCTCAGCGGTACGCTGTATAAGCCCACGAATTCCATTCAAACGGAAAATACGAACGGGAACCAGCTTTTCAAAGGCGAACTCATTCGTGTCATGCCGTATGAATACTGGCTCCGCTGGTTCAACGATGCGCCTAACTGGACGCTCGGCTGGAGCGCCTTCGAACTGCTCGCAAAGGATGAGAACCGCAACAACTGGTTTACGAGCTATGGGACGAACGTTTATCTCCGTCGCCGCATTTTCATCAGCGACCAAATTCCGTATCTTATTTTCTCGCCATTTGCCGGCGTGAGCGCGTACCCTTCAGCCTATATCAATGCCGGCGGTGAATTGCAGTTCGGCTCCCTCGCGGGAATGAATCTGCGCGCATACGCCGGTTTCGCTGCCGGATTCACGCAATGGACGAACTCGACCAACTCCGCAGCCTTCCCCTATTTTGGACTGGGGATCAGCGTGCTCGATTTTACCAATACGCCGCAAGAAACCGAGCACGAATGGAAATACTACACGCATACGGGGATCGACGTGAATATCCTCGAAGCAACCTGGATGGCAACCTCGCAGAAATACACGAGTATCTGGAGCGATTCCACGCTTCCCCTCAATGCGATCCAAATAAAATTTGCCACCGTGGAAATTCCGCTGCCGTTTGGGAATTATCACTTTTGGGCCGGAACGTCACTCCTCAATTACTTGGGGATGGGTTTCGAGAATCAGGCGCTCGGAGTGCTGCCGCTCCGTGTAGGCTACCGGCAATATATTTTTGCGGAGGACTTAATGATCGAGCCGTTCATCGAATACAATTATTATCCTTCGAACGTCTTTAACATCGGCGCGCAGCTCAAGCTCAATACGTGGTCTCACGAGAACATTGGAATCACGTTTGGTTATGCTACCGGCTCAGCGGGTTCGTTCTCCCCGCAGCTTTTTAATACCGGTGCTCCGGCGCAGGGGACAAGCTTTAGTACGGCCTATATTGGGTTCTCACTGTTCCTGGGCGATTGGGATGAATCCCCGGAAACCGTGCGAGCACAGCATGCTTCAAAATCGGATCCATGGAGCGGACAGTGAAACAGTACATTGGCTTTCTCCCCTTCCTACAGAAGGAGGGAGCGACGCATGATCGATCATACATCGGGGGTGGTTGTGTGGCACGCACCGACCACCCCCCAACCCCCTCCTTCTATAGGAGGGGGCTTTTTCTGGTTGCTATTCTTGCGATGGCGGGATGCCATCCGTATGAATTCACGATGGGCGGACCGCATATCGTGAGTTGTGAGATTCTTACCTCGCTGCCGGGTGTCGATCACGATCTGGAGGGCGCAACGCTGCGCGATACCGCCGCGATCGACCTGAGTTATTTCGGCGCAACGCAATATCATCTGAAAATGGACGTTGTTCTTATGCACGGGGAAGGATACCGCATCTTGGTTCGGCCTGTCGTGGAGTATCGCGATGTAAAAGATTCCGGAATAATTATTACAGCGACCCAGTCTGGCATAACGCTCGATTCGGGACATCATACATTCCTCACAAGGCCGGATGTAACGGTAGCTCCCAAGCAGCTCGTCCATGTAGCGCTGATGTCAGAGAATAACTACATGCAAGTCGTCTTCGATTGCGATACCATCTATCGCGGCTGGACCAAGCGTAATGAATCGGACGATGTGGTTGTGCAGGCGCTTCAGGGAAGTGAAGTGCAGGTTACCCAGCCCGATTGGGATGATCTGCCGGGGAGGTAGTTCACATCCCACCCAACTCGGCTGTAACCCCTTGTAGGATCATCGTGGCTTTCGTAACAGCGCGAATGAGCATGATGGTCGCAACGTTAGCCTGATACCCATCTTTGCGGCGAAGCGCAACACTTAACGCGGGCAGTTCGAGATCGGCGTAACCATTATCGGGATCGGCAAGGACGAGCATATTCCGTTCCCATTTATCGAAGAAGAGTCCCTCCGGCGCGGTGAAAGCGAAGCCTACGCGCCGCAGAGCCTGGTTCACGGAATCGGCTATCGCAGGGTTTGCAATGTTTGCGGAGCTTGAGAGGTATTTTTTATCTCGCACTTCGGCAAATTGTTTGCTCGCAACTGTGAATGAGTCAATAACGCTTTCGAGCGGACCGAAACCGGAGGAATCGTGCATGTCCTTCATGGCAAGCACTTTGGCATGATGCACGGCAGTCGTGAGCCAGGTTCCCAGCGCGGTAAAATCGTAGGGAAGTACGTCGGCATTAGCCATACGCATTGCCTCGACTGCGGCGAATTGCGCAGCACGCCGCGTGATACCGGAAACTGGAATCGCCAAAGTGCATCGTCCATCCGATGTTGTCGTGATTGGAATGATATTGCCCGAACGGCCCGCCAAAACCATGTTCGAGCGAAGGAATTCCGAGGTGATTGTAAAACGGCGAGAAATCGCTTCCGCCACCGAGCAGCCCGATCTCCGGCTCTTCATTTTTCTTCGTCTTTTCGGCATGTTCCGACCATGCATCGTACACTAGGGTCCCGCTCCCATCGGGAACCGATTTACTCACTTCATACACGAGCGAACGCAGCGATGGATCGGCACCAGCCGAGAACGAAGTTCCCGTCGCACACTCATCCTGATTAATATAGACAATGGCTTTAGCTCCCAATTCTTTTTCTAATTGCTCGACCCATTCCGTCGAGCCGAACAGTCCCCATTCTTCTGCGTCCCATGTGACGAACAGCACCGATCGCTTTGGACGAATACCCTCCTTTGCCAGTTTCGCAAACGCTTCCGCTGCCGCGACGGAACTTGCGCAGCCCGCGGCATTATCCTCGGTTCCGTAGCACCATGCGTCGCGATGACCGCCAATGATGACCCACTCGTCCGGCCACGTCGAACCCTCGACGGTCGCGACGGTATTCCATATCGGTTTTAATCCGGTATCGCACTCGACGTGCAATTTTACGCTAACAGGAGCATCGTTCGCGGCTTCGATATGATACCGAAATGCAAGTCCGCCCTGCCAGCTCGAATTTGGAATATCATGACCATGCATTGAGCCTAAAATTTCCTGCGCAATTCCATACGAAATGGGGATAACAGGAATTTTTGGCGTGACATACATCGAATCCGCCGGAACGCGATGCGCGCCGGGAACTGAAGCGTAGCCGGGCGTGGTCGGGTCGCCGTGACCGTTATAGATACTGCCACGCTGGATTCCACCGCTCGAACGCATCGGGCCAGCAGGGAATACATCGCCTTCATCGTAGCCATCGCCGGAGGGATCGGGATAAATGATGAGACCTGCCGCGCCATGCAATTCGGCGAGCTGCGCCTTGATGCCACGGTAACTTTTGCCATATCGCGCGATCGCGATCTTGCCTTTTACGCTGATATGCAAGCTATCGAGCAAGTGATAGTCCTCGTGAAGCCCGTAATTTACATAAACCACATCGCCGCTCGCCGTTCCCGAAGCGGAGAATCCGTTGACCCACGGATACTCACTCCCTTGTGGATCGTATGCGGTTTTATCTTCATGCAGACCGAACGTTTTCTTTACCGGGGTGAGCATCTCCAGCGAAGAACTTTTCGCAAGCGGCAGATCGACTTCATAGGGATATACTTTCGTCGATAATCCCGCTTTCTTCCAACGGTTAATGACGTAATCCCGCGTAACGACCTGCTCGGGAGTTCCGGCAACATGTACTTTCTTGCTGATCGCGGTAACTATGGCGCGGAGCGTATCGGGCTTAATCGCATCGACAAGTTTCTTTTCAATCGCAAGTTCGGCCTTTTCATGATCGGGGGTAAAGCCCGTCATTTGCGCGCGGCAGATTACCGGCAAAAGGGATGCGAAGACCAAAAAGATTATGAACGTCATTGCGAGGAGTCCCGGAGGGACGACGAAGCAATCCCTTGAGATTGCGCTTGCTCTCACGGGATTGCTTCGTCGCTCCTTCGTCGCTCCTCGCAATGACGTTCTTAAAAATGGGTAACCAAAAATAAAAAACCAACTACTTGATCGTAACCAGCTTCGAAGAATGCGTTTTTTGCCGTGTTTTTTGATCGGTCACTTCCAAGCGCAAGATATAGGAACCTTTAGCAATTTTTTTACCCTTGTCGTCTTTTTCATCGAAGGGAGTTTCATAAAAACCGGCTGTTTTTACGGCTTCGAACGGGAAATTGCGCACTACTTTACCCATCATATCTTCGAGCGTCAGATGAACAGTTCCCGTCGTTTTGAGGCCGAACTTAAACGTCCAGTTGTGCTTTTTGTGCGTGACGTCCGTTAGGCCGGTCTCGGCCGGGATCGGCACGACCTGCGGCGGCGCTACGCCTTTACCGGAAA
This sequence comes from Ignavibacteriota bacterium, assembly GCA_963776895.1. Lineage (GTDB taxonomy): Bacteria > Bacteroidota > Ignavibacteria > Palsa-1295 > Palsa-1295 > PALSA-1295. The sequence continues at coordinate 791,208 of CAVZOL010000010.1, forward strand.
TTTTGAGAGCAACGGTATCGCCTTGGAAAATAGCGAGCACCTGCGATTGATAGGGCCGCACTTCATCCGCTTTGAAGCAGACATTCAGATAAAACGTGGAGTTCGCTGCGATGGTAAGCGGCATCATCTCTCTAGCAGGAGAGGTCACGTAAAAATGCCTGGGGTCGAGCGAGCGAAGTTCGGTCAGCAGGCGCGGATGATCCGTGGTGTTATCGATCGCCACATTGACGCAATTTTCGATGCCCGTGCTTTGCGGCGCGAACGTAAGCTCGCTGTGCTCGAAGGCCAGCGAGCCGGCATCATGCCCCAGCGGGATGGGCGGCGGCGTGTGCTCGAACTGCGCCAGCGATGGAGTGGAATAAAAGGCGAACGCCAAAACAAGGAACGAGGGAAATATGGGCTTCAAAATCATGCGAAGGTAAACGATGGGGACGGGCGCTCGGTTCGGGCGGAAAAAACTCACTTTTGAATTAGGATTTTGAAGAACTGCCCTGATACGTTAGCGTACTGTGCGTGAGTGTTTTCATGGAGTAGTTAGAATTGAGTGATGAAAAATTCGCTACCGAAGCAGCGTTTTGAGAATGCAAATTTGAAATCCAGTAAGTGCTCCGGGAGGCTCTAACTGAAGCTCCGCGCAGCTATAAACGATCTTCGTATCGTCTGGCGACCATTCAGGAAACACGCCTACCCACATCCCTTCGGTCGTGGGATTCGTTTCGAGAGCTCTTCGGGCACCCGTAGCACGGTCGATAATTCCTATTTCCCCTGGGTAACCCACTGACTCATCGAAAGTCCCCAAAGGGTAATTGCTGTACAAAATTTTCGTTCCATCGTGGCTATACCGAACCCAAAGCCCTGGATCGTACATGGCTAACGAATCGAACACCACAGGAATGGTATCGAATATCTGCTGACTAAGATTGTATTCGATGACAAGCGGTGGTCGAGAACTTGAAGTCGAACCAATAAGCAGCGTTTTTCCATCCGGGCTGACATCGAATCCATTCATCATTTCATTTTCGCCCAAATCCGAAATATAGTGAAGGATCATGGAACTTTTGCCTGTATTGCGATCAAGCAGATAATATCCGGCGTTCGGCGGATTCGGCGTCGTGTCGGACCAGTTACCGTAAGCATAGAATATTATCGTATCATCACCACCCCGGTAATACACCGCATTCGATACCCCAGTGATCGGATTCGATCCCTCATCAACGGCATTTATTACATTCAGCGATCCGGTCTGAATTCCATATTCCTGAAGATCTCCCCAGAACACAATTTTCGACAGCAAATACGAGCTGCTTGAATCGGCATTCAGACATAGGGAACCGAACCACGGCGCGCCAAGCATCACATCTCGAATAGTGTCCAGGTTCGAATCGAGTTCAAAAAATTGATTTGGTCCGGTCTGTGGCGCGGCACAATAAATGAGGTTCCCAATCCATAGGGCACATTGGTCGGCTGAAAGTTGGATTACGTTCGTATCGATTTCGTACCGGCCAAAGGAGATGAAGTCGAGCGGCGCGCCTGGGCCAAAGATCTGAGGCCCAATCAGACGAAAGTTCGTCGTGTTGAGGTTCGAAGGGGGAGGCGCTGTATCGTAATCAATCGTAAGAATGTGGTGCCCGAGCGAATCTAATCCAAACTGCATCGAATCGACATTGCCAGGATTGAGTGGGATTGTGGGCGGTATCCGAATCTCTGCCATCATATATATGACGTCATAGCGAGGAAGCACAACCGGCGTAAGTTTCATGCTCCCAATGCTATCAACATTATACACCGTCGAATCGCCATTCGTAAGGTGAATCACCATGTTCACTTGCGCGCGCGCGCTGCACGCGGCCCCAAAGACGGCCACGACGCTAAGAATCAGGATTGTAACTTTTTTCATTTTATTACAACCATTTGTTTTGATTGGGCTTCGCCGTTGAATTGCACCTCAAAAAAGTACGCGCCACTGGGAACGGGTAAGCCGCGATCATCGGAACCATCCCATGTGATCTGATTTGGCCCTGCCGTGCAATTCTGCATGGGTAGAAGACGGATTAAACTTCCTTTAGTGTCGTAAATCGAAATGCTTACGCTTCCCGGCTCGGGGATCGAAAATTCTATATTTATACCGCTTCGCGATGGATTCGGAAAACTTGGCGAAACTTGCAGACCTGGCAAATTCGGATTGATCTGTACAACATCCGACGAACTCGAATCGAACGTAATTTTTTGAATGGATGAGAGCGGGATTGCGACACGCTGACCATTTTTCAAATTTACAATAAGGCTATCACCCACTGCCTGAGCATCGGCTCGGGCGGCGAAAAGAAGCACGGCGGCAATAATGACGGTTCGGTTCATTGTTCAACCTCACAACTAACATACGACAATTTTTCCTCCCTCGCATGAAATCCGAAATTTCACAGCCCTATCGGAGCGTCCGGTCTGCGGGATGCCCGAGAGGGCGGGCATCCCGCAGCGGAAGCATAGCCACGAAGCATACCTTCGTTACTACGACGCGCTCATTGTGTTGGTTTGCAAATTGCCAGCGCGAGGTCACTCGTCTGATGCGTCCTGGAGGAGGATTGGCATTTTCCGAGCATGGCTCGCGTGGCAAACCCTGGATGACAGATCATCCATGATGATCGCTCATCCACGGATGTCAGATCATCCATGATGATCGCTCATCCTTCTGGCTGTATGTTTTGACCAAAAACATTACGTGCCAGCTACATTAGAAAGAACTTGCGTCGCGGAGTTTTGTTACACACCATTATGAAAAAAGATGAAAGATTAAAGATGAAAGATGAAAAAGCGGGTCAAAATCGAAAAACAAGGTGGGTATTTCGCCTTTCATCTTTCATTTTTTTCTTTTTTTTGATCGCGGGCTGCAATAAGAAAGAAGAACCGGCTCCCGAGGCCAATCAGCCGGCAGTGCCAGCCATCCCTGCTATTCCACCCGAGCCGGTGCCCGCCTTCAATGCCGACCGCGCATTTGCCGATATGAAAACGCAGGTAGCCGATGGCCCGAGGGTTCCGAATACACCTGCTCACGAAAAAGTGGTGCATTGGCTGTACGATCAGCTTTCGGCATGTACGCAGAACGTCGATATTCAGCCCTTTACGGACTCCGGTTATGCTCCGGGCGAATTGCTGCATCTTACGAACGTGATAGCCTCATTCAATCCAGCGGCAACGTGGCGCGTGCTTATTCTGACGCATTTTGATTCGCGTCCGTGGGCCGATGAAGATCCCGATTCCACCAAACACAATACGCCCATTCCCGCCGCGAACGATGGCGCATCGGGAGTCGGCGTGATGCTGGAACTTGCGCGCGAAATGAAGGATCATCCGCCGCCCATCGGAGTCGATCTCTTTTTCGACGATGGCGAGGACTACGGAAAATTCCAGATCGACCAGCTCGACAAATATTTTCTCGGAGTAAAATATTTTGTGAGAAACAAGCCAGAAAGTTATTCTCCGCGGTTTGCGATCCTTCTCGATATGGTCGGCGATACCAATGCCGATTTCGAGCCGGAACATAATTCCGTTCAGGCGGCTTCCATTTATGTGAATGAGATCTGGCACACTGCGGACTCGCTGCATCTGAGTCACTTTCATAACTATCGCCAATCGGATATCGAGGACGATCACTTGCCGCTCATTCAGGCGGGGATTCCCTCGGTCGATCTGATCGATGGCGATCTGGTCGGGCATGTTTCCACGGATCCCAACCGGAAATATTGGCACACCCTCGACGATCTCCCGAAGCATCTCTCGCGCGAGACGATGGGCGAAGTGGGGAAATTGCTGCTCACGCTGATCTATCAGAAGCTGCCGGAAGACGTTCCCAATCTGTGATGTCCCACGCCGCTATTCGTTTTGACGTTTCCGGCGAAGACCGCGCAACGCTCGAAGGATATTTTCTCACGCACACCGCGTATGCGGGCGCGCAGGAGCATGACGACGGAACGATAACATTTTATATTCCGTCGTCAGAATGGGGTGCGGAGCTAAAGAAAAAACTCGATATTTTTTGCCAGAAACATTCCGAAGTCAAATTTCTTGGAACGGAAATCATCAAGGACCGGGATTGGAATGCAGAATGGGAAGCGACGATCCTTCCTGTGCAAGCAACGCCGGAGCTTGTCATCACGCCTTCGTGGAAAATAGAGGATGCAAAAAAGATCGGCGCGAAATATATCATTACTATCGATCCCAAAATGAGTTTTGGCACGGGCCATCACGAAACGACGCGACTGTGCCTTGCCGCCCTCGAATCCTTCGAGATGGATGGATGCGCGGTGCTCGACATTGGAACGGGTTCCGGCATACTGGCGATCTATGCGCTGCTGCGCGGCGCGCGCGAGGCCGTGGGTGTCGATACCGACACCTGGGCGATAGAAAACGCGAGAGAGAACCGTATGTTGAACCACTGTACGGACCGTGTATTCGAAATTCGGAAGGGAACGCTCGACCGCATCCGAAAACAGGAAGTGTTCCATCTCATCTTTGCTAATCTTCACCGCAATGTGCTGCTGGAGATCCCCGACCAGATTCATTCCCATGCAATAAGAAGGGCGTATGTGATCCTTTCCGGCATTCTCATCTACGATGTCGAAGAAATTCGCGCAGCGTATGAGAACGCAAAGTTCGAGTTCGTCCGCGAACTCCAGGAAAATGAATGGGCGTGTTTGATCTTCCGAACATGCGAGTAGCCGCGCTCGATATTGGCACGAACACCGTGCTGCTGCTTATCGCGGATGTAGAGGGCAAATCGTTCCGCGTGATGCGCGACGACCACGCCATTGCGCGCCTCGGCGAAGACGTTGACCGAACACATCGCATTAGCGAAGCTGCTTACGATCGTTTTATTTCCATTCTTCGCCAGCACCAAAAAACGATAGCGCAGTTCAACTGCGAGCGCATCATCGCCGCCGCTACCAGCGCCATGCGCGATGCAGAAAATCGCGAAGAAATCATTGAACGCACGAAACGCGATACGGGAATAGAAATTGAAATTCTATCCGGAGAAGAGGAAGCACGCTTAACTTATCGCGGTGCGGTTGCGGGAATGACTTTTCCCCCTCCTAACGAAGGAGGGGGAGTTTGTGTCGTTGATATTGGCGGCGGGAGTACGGAGATTTCGTTTGGCAATGGTGACGTATTTGAGAGCGGCGTTAGTCTCGATATTGGCGCAGTGCGAATTACGGAACGATATTTTTCTTCAACTCCGATTTTACCAAAAGCAAAGGAAACTGCGAGATCTGCTATTCGCAAAGCGCTGGACCACCCCCCAGCCCCCTCCTATTCCGCTCCGCTCCATAGGAGGGGGAGTATGGTTATCGCTGTGGCCGGTACACCGACCACGTTAGCTGCAATGCACCAGGGATTACCAGCATTCGATGCTGCGAAGGTGCATGGGTATATCCTCACGCGGCAAGCCATTGGGGAAATGATGAAGATTCTTTTCAGCGCGAGCACCACGGAGCTTCTTGAAAGATTCCCAGTTGTCAATAAAGCCCGCGCGGATATTTTGCCCGCGGGAACGCTTATTCTTGCGGAAGTAATGGATCGTCTCGGAGCCGAACAAATTACCGTGAGCAGCGCAAGGGTTGAGATATGGCATTGCATTGCGCTCCGTGTAGAACAGGCTTTCAGCCTGTCAGCGGACTTCCAAGTCCGTCAATGTTGTAACCACGACGAGCTAAAAGCTCGCAGACAGGCTGAAAGCCTATTCTACACGCGCTTCACCTCACGGAAGAACGACCATCGCTCGCGTTGCGGACTGCCCGCCGCTCTCCAACCGATAGAAATACACGCCGCAAAATGGATTTCATGCGACCAACTGAAAAATATCGTATGTTTGTATCTATGGAGGGGTTACTGATGCCAATTCCGACACCAGCGATATCTTTCATTCACCAGCCGCGCGCGAGGGAATGAATCTTCACACACGGCGCATTCTTTTTATTGTTATGTCAAATAAATTCAAATTTAGCTTTCCTTCGGACAGGGGGGGGGGTAAAATTAGTTCTTACACTTTTCGCGATGCTTCTATTGGTAGGTAATGTGAGGGCGCAAGTATCGTGCCCCACAACAGGCTTGCCTTCTGGATGTTCTTGGGGGAATAGTAATGGAGGGTTCAATGTAACCATACCCAGCACAACCTGCACGGTACAAATCACATATTGCTATGTATGTTGTAGCGGAACTAATTACTTCTACATTTCTAGCATGACTGTGCTGAGCGGGGACTGTGACGATGTGGATCCCCAATTGATGGAAAACGCTGCGGCTGCGTATTTTTATACCGGTGCGATACTGGATGGTACATGCCAGCCACCCCCGTGTCCCCAAACAACACAAACAATAGTGATGACACCGACGTGCTGGGAGAAAAATGGCGCTTCAGGTGAATACACATTTTCAGGATGTGGCACAGGATCATGCTATTGTCAACTATCGGCACAGGTATGCGTCACTCAACTAGGTAATGTGATTAATTTGAGTGGTTGTTCATCAACAACAATTGGCACATGCGGCTCTTGTTCAGTAGATCCAGGGTCGTCGTATATGTGGACAACAGGAACATGCTATCAATTATCCTGTCCACCGCCTCCGTGCTAATAATTTAATTCCTTCAAACCGCAATATGAAGTATTACTGGAATATTCTGTTTTTGCTTGCAAGCCTGGCTTTGCCGTCGGGCTTGCGGGCACAATACCACTGGCATGTTGTTTTGCCGGATCGGGTCGGTTCTTTTTATCATGGCATTACAAGCATATCGTGTAATGGAGAGAATTGTATTGCCACGGAGGTCATCTATTCCCCGCACGTTGGCGATTCTAATGTTATTATTTGCAGCAATGATGGGGGTCTAAATTGGTCTGTGGTTGCGCCAGGGATTCCGCAATGGACGTATAGTGGTGGCAAGCAAGGCCTTTATTATGACGCATCGCAACAAATCGACTCTTTGAATGCAATCGTGGCGGATAAGCATGGCTTTGTATTAATTACCAACGATGGCTGGAAAACGTACCGAGTTGATAGCACCCAGATGGATAATATCTATAGTGTTTATTTTGCCAATGCCTCCGAAGGCATGGTGGAGGCCCCATTTGGCTTTTATTGGTCAACGGTCGATTCAGGTAACCATTGGAAGCAGGAGGTATTTGATAATGGCGTCGCCAGCGATTCTTATGGCGATAGCATGTTTCGTTTATTTAACTCTCCAAGCGAGATTTTAACTACGCATGATAATTGGAACACATGGGACACGACGTACATCGCATCCAATGGACCGCTTGCGGATACGAGTTTTCATCCATACGCTTTTTTCTTTGGCGCGGGAGATACGCTCGCCATTGAGGGGTGGCGATGGAAAGACCTTACCGACTATCATGCTTCATTGGCAATGGCCTTCTCAACGGATTTCGGCATGCGCTGGAACGAATTATCTGTTCCGCAAAATAATGGTATCTACTTCGGAGCTTACGCCATTCAATTGTCTTTAGACTGGAATCACATGGTCATGGCCGGTAATGATTCTGTTGGCAGGATTGTCCAGAGCTTCGATGGTGGTGCGGATTGGGAGTGTGACACGGTTCCATTAAGTAGCGGAATTCCTTACTATAGCGTGGTTCCATTTGCAGTGACAGGCTCCGGGCGCTTACTTGCCGGAGTTGCCGATGATAGTGGTTTTTTAGGATCTTCTTCACTTGCGTATTTGGAACAGGTTCCTTCAAGCGTTAATACTCCCTCTGATTTGCCAGAGAACACTGTTTTCCCCGATCCCGCAACAAACGAAATTCAAATTACATCGAGTGAGGGAAACATTTCCATTCTCGATCCACTTGGCCGAAGCTATGAAATAAAGCAAACGGCCAACACGCTGGATATTTCCGCGCTTCCACCCGGCGTGTATTTTGTGAGTGATGGAATTAGGCGGGCGAAATTCGTGAAAGAATGATGGAAATTCCTCAATTCCCAATAATTTTCCCGATCACGTCAACCAGCCGGTCAATATCCTCTACCGTATTATAGCGCGAAAAGGATACACGGACGGATTTCGCGGCAACCTCTTTCGATTTGCCCATTGCGAGCAGCACATGCGATGGCTGCTGGCTGCCGGAGGTGCAGGCCGAGCCGTTCGATACTGCAATTCCTTCCAGATCGAAACGGATGATGAGGGAATCGGCATCCAATCGCGCAAGCACATCGGGCGTGAAGGTGAAATTCACAATGGAATCGACGGAGGATTCGTCTGTAGCGGAATTTAATATTACTTCGGGAATTTGGGCGAGTTTTGTTAGCAAATAATTTCGTAGTTCTGCAAAAAGCCCCCTCCTATAGAAGGAGGGGGTTGGGGGTGGTGCTTCGCCAGTCAGTGACCACCCCCCGACGTATGATCGATCATGCGTCGCCCCCTCCTTCTTAAGGAGGGGGAGTAATTTGATCGCTTCTGCGAATCCCACGGCGAGCGCGACCGCTTCCGTTCCGCCGCGGCGGTTGCGTTCCTGCGATCCGCCGTGCAGGAGCGGTTCCCACGGCGTTCCGCTTTTAATATAGAGCGCGCCGATGCCTTTCGGCCCATGAATTTTGTGCGCGGATAGGGAGAGAAGATCAATGCCCAATTCTTTTACATCGATGGGAATTTTGCCGAGCGCCTGCACGGCGTCCGTATGTATGAGCGCTTTTGATTTTTCTTTGACTATTTTTGAAATTTCCGCAATTCGGTTGATGGCGCCGGTTTCGTTATTGACCATCATAAGGGAAACAAGCGACGTATCGCTGGCAATTTGCTCTCGCTCAAATAGCGCGTGACCAAGAGGACTTACAGGGACGTAAGTGACGGAAGCGCCGAGCTTTGCAAGCCATTCTACCGGTTCGAGCACGGCAATGTGTTCTGCGCGGCTGGTAACGATTTTTATTTTATTCCAAACTTTAAGCTCGGCGTATTGATTTAGGGTCGCGCCTTTGATGGCAGCATTATCGGCTTCTGTGCCGCCGGAAGTGAAGACAATCTCTCTCGGTTCGGCATTAATGGCGCGGGCAACGGTTTCGCGAGCTGCTTCTATCGCTACTCTCGCGCGGGAACCAAGTTGATGTACGCTGGAGGCATTGCCGAACTCGCCTTCGAGGAACGGACGCATGGCGTCCAGCACTTCTGGCGCAAGCGGGGTGGTAGCGGCGTTATCGAGATAAACCAAATTCCGGAAAAGATGAAATACGCATGAGCGATCATGCACATGAGCGATCATGTGCAAAAGATGAAACGCATCTCCGGGAAGAAACGTCATCTTCTGCACATGATCGCTCATGCGTATTTCATCGTTTCTCCTCGGCGGCTTTTTTCTTCAGTAGCTGGTTCTTGATACGCTCCTGACGGATCTGGCGTCGCAGCCTGCGAAGCTCTTCGGCGGTCGCGCCTCGACGTTCGGCGAGCGATTCGCGGACGCGCTGGCTGAATTCCTGCTCGAAGACAAGCAGTTTTGCGCGCTGTAACGGCGTGAGGAGCGGGGTGAGATCGGCATCCAGCTTTTGCTCGCGGGCCGCAACCTTTTGATTGAGATCGTGAATTTTCTCGGTCATTGCCGCGATCTCTGCATCCGAGGCGGAAGCTTCGGTGGCTGCGCCGAGCGCTTTGAGTTCGAAATTACGCTCTTTCACAAGCGCCTGAATTTCTTTTTCGGCCGGTTTATAGATCGCAAAGAATTTCTCGGACGTTATATCGTCAAGTTCAAGATCTTTTTTGATCTTATTATATTTCAATTGCTCAATTTTTTCCACGAGCGTTTGACGGATCGATTGATCCTGCGCATTTGCGGGTGATTGCCCATCCGATTGCGCGCGCGCAATGGGCGAGACCGCTAATGCGCCCGCGAGCAATACGAAATATAATACTGTAACTTTCATGACTTTTGGGGAAGCACCGTTGCTGCTTACCGAACTTCTCTTTGTTTCTACTGAACTTCTATTTTATTCATCGCTTTCCAGATCTTGCACGATGGCTTCGAGCTGCGTCTTCGAAAGATCGTCAAGATTCACCATGTTCGACGCAGGTTCCGAAACCGGTTCCCCGACCATAGCAAGATCGGCGGAAGTATTCTCATGTTTCAAAGCATAGGACTCATGTGATCGCTGGGTCAGATGCGTCTTTTCCGATGTCACCGGAAGTTTCGCAACCTGCGCCATCGGCGCAAGGTTCACAGGAGGCGCTACTGCAACCGGCAGGGAAACACCCGGCTTAACCGGAGCGTCCCCACCGAACGGCTGAAATATCATCACCCCTGCGACGAGCAGGGCAGCAGCAGAAATTGCAATGCTGCTACCCCAAATATGACCGGCGAGATAGTGCTGAATACGGTTCAGCAATCCCACTTTTTCTTCTTTTTGAGCGATCTGCTCCATCACGCGGACGCGAAAGTTTGCCCAATAGAGCGGACCAGGCTCCTCGGAAACGTAGGGAATCGCAAGCTTTCGGATCTCATCCTCAAGCTTTTCGATATTCGCATTATGTTCGTTGTGCTTTTCCATTTTCGTCTCTATAATTATAGATGCTTTTTGCACTGAAAAGTTTAATAGATTATTCACTTATTCGCTTTCAGCTAAATTTAGCCCATCCAGCGAGGAAATGCGCCCCGAAGCCTGAAGATATTCCCCGATCTTCTTCACGGCATGAAAATAATTAGCTTTCAAGCCGCCAACGCTTGTCCCTACGATGGAAGCGATGTCTTCATACGGAAGTTCATCATAAAATCGCATCATAAAAACACGCTGTTGTTTCGGCGGCAGGGTTTCGATCGCCGCTTCGATAAGCTGCGTGGTTTCGGATTTCAAAAGCTCTTTATCCGTCTCCGCGCCTTCTTCGGCAAGCTCGTGGATGTCTTCGAGTCCAACGAATTGCCGCACTTTTCCCTTACGTGAACGCTGGATCACCGCGTTCATCATAATGCGGTAGAGCCAGGTATAGAGCTGCGACTCGCCGCGAAAATTCTGAAGCGCTTCGTAGGCTTTGACGAATGTTTCCTGTGCGATCTCATCGGCTTCGTCGTGATTGCCATGCAGCATTTTTCGCGCTCCGAAATAAATGCGCTTCTGATACCTGGTAACGAGTTCCGTAAACGCCGCATCGCGCTCCCCTTGCGTCGCTTGGGCACGCGCTCCGCCACCGGCCTGAAACAGCCGAACAAGTTCCGTGTCCTCTAAGGCGTGATATTCCGGGCGGTACATCTATGAAGGTAAATCCAACCGTGGGGTAATCGGTTCTATTTGTATGAGATGAACTACATGGGAATAGTTTAATCTATGAATTATATGTTGTGCTTTTTGCGGTGGAGGGATATTTTTTTATTATTTTTGTATTGCTATTCCGAATCGTGAATCCCCAAACTAATGTGTGCAGGAAGTCGCCATGAATAAATTCGTTTTCAGAACCCTGATCTTATCCGCCATTTCACTTTTGAGCATTGGCTCCGCCGCGTTCGGGCAGAGCGCACAGCCGAGCCTTATCGCGAATGAAAATCTTTCCGGCAGCACTGCCGCTTCGGTAGCCGCACCCGCTCCGGCTCCGGTAATGCCAACACCGCCTTCGAGTGCCACCGGGCACAGCTATTGGGGATTCGATCTCGGCTTGACCGATAGTTGGTACGAAGGCGCGAATAATTTCTTCTGGCCCGTCACCGACGCAGCGAATGACATTTCTACTGCACTGCGATTCAGTAGTTTGGGAAGTGGGATCGGTGGAATTCTTGGAATTAAGGCCGGATTTCCACTCAGCCATTCGCTCGATCTCGAAGGGAAGTTGCGGGTGATCACGAATTACACATCCAACCAGCTAACCGATCAGCAGCCGACGGTCGATGGCGGAGAGACGAGCGTCAATAATAATTATAATGCGCTTCTGACGAACCTCGATCTTGCAGCGATCCTCCATATTGCGCTAAGCGATCAGTGGTACGCAGCGGGCGGGGTGAGTTTTTCAGGACTGCTATCGAACAATTTCTACGCGCAGCAAACACTACCACCCGGAGTGACCTACGTCAATAATGACGGCGGCGTGACCAACGGCACTTCGGAGACGGTTCCATCGGGATCGCAATCCGGGCTGTTCAATACCACGCGGCTGGATCTTCAGCTTGGAGCCGGCACGGTGTTCCCGGTGAGTTCCTTTGCACTCGATGCGGAACTCCTCGTGGGAATACCACTCACTGCCTGGTTGCAATCCTCGAAGCAAACTGGTTATGATAATTTCGCGGATATGATCACCGCCCGGAATGCATCCTTCGGAGAGGACAACCCCCTTGCCCATCCCACGTTCCCAAATCTATGGTATGCATCCCTCACCATTGGTATCCGGTTCCCGTTCGCGGCGCAGGAAGCTGCAAGCGCCGAGGAGCAGCAGGAGTCCGAGGAAACCAGCGCGCCAACGGAGAAACCGGCGATCGGCGATGACGGTAAAGTCGCGCTGACCGGCTCCGTAACGGATGCCAAAACGGGCCAGCCTGTCGATGCCAACATGACCGTTGTCGATCTGACGAACAATAAGGTTGTCGGTAACAGCCGCACCGATCCCAACGGCAAATACAATGTGCGCGTAAAAGCTCCCGGAAAATATTCCGTTACGGCAGACGCGGATGGACACTTGTTCGGAACCACCTATTTTGAAGTGGACGATCAGGGCCGCATCCTTGCACCGCATCCTCATATCCGGTTAAGCAGCGCAGCCGCAGGATCAAAAACTCGTCTCCTCGTCTTTTTCGATTTTAACAGCGCCGATCTGGATTCCTCCTCGTATCCGGAACTCGACCGTGCCGTGAGTTTGATGAAGGCATATCCCACGATGCGCGTTCAGATCGCGGGCTATACCGATTCGATCGGCAATGCGAACTATAATCTCTCGCTCTCGGCTCAGCGCGCAAATACCGTCAGAGATTATATCGTACAAAATGGAATCGATCCCAGCCGTGTGACGGGACAAGGCTACGGTAAAGCATCGCCCGTTGCCGATAATGGAACTGCCGAAGGCCGCGCCGAAAATCGAAGAGTGGAGTTTGTGGTGATGAGTAAGTAGGTCGGCGCTTCCCGCGTAGGCCGGTGCTTCCAGCCCGACAGCCCCCTTATGGAGCTTTCGGTGCTACGCCCCCTCACCCGATTCCGTCTGCGACGGAATGTCCCTCTCCCCACTACGTGGGGAGAGGGTGTAGGGCTATGATCTTGTGGGAATTAAATCTTCTTACCGAACAATCGTAATCTTCCTCGAAGCTGAGAAGCCATTCGCACCAGTGGCGCGGAAGAAATAGACGCCATCCTGAAGCGATTGGGTAGCGATCGTAGTGGTCGATGCCGGTGCGCCGGTCGCGCTTAAAACTTCCCGGCCGATCGCATCGTAGATCTCGATCGAAAGCGAAAACTCATTCGGGTTTTGGATGAATAATTCGTCTTCCGCAGGATTCGGATATATTTCTAACTCCTCTCCCCCTTGTAGCGCCGGCGTCCCGCCGGTTCCCCGTTCGGCAACCCTACTCAACACACCTAATGTTTTCACCGACCAATGGTTATCCTCGTTATCCGTCACGCAGAGTAAAAGCTGCTGACTGCCGATATCGATCACCAAACTCGGTAACTCTACCCAGCCCGTCGCAAGCTGTGTGGAGATGGGTGAAAACAGCGCTGTGCCGAGATCCAATGGCTGCGTTGCAACGGAAGATTTGTTCTGAATTACAAAACTCTCCGAGTTCCCGTTACTCGAAAGCGATTTCAACGCCCATCCCGGAGGTTGGATGTAACCATATTCACTGACGACGGAAGAATCCCACGAAAAAGTAGCTTGAATTTCTGTAATGTACGGCCAGAGCGAATCGATATTTATTTGTGAACTTAGATCGACTGCGAGGGTAAGGGAATCAATTTGGCCGAAGTATGCGGAAGCGGCTTCGCGGTGAAGTTGCGCCGATTGGGCAAGCAAAGTTGAGGCGAGGGAGCCGATAAGAATAATGCTCGTATCCATCGTCCCCGATCCGAGGTCGTATGTGAGATTTAGCTGCGCCGTGTCGTGCCCGCTCGGAATTGGCGACTGGGTAGGATCGTAAAAGACTGTGACGGAATCGTCCGAACCAACAGGCATTGGGAACGGAAGCTTTTGGCTGGTTAGTAGCGAAAAGTTTGGCGAACCAGTTATCGTTGCGCTTATCAGGCTGTCAGCCGAATATGAACAGGAAGAATAATGGAACAGGAGCGTAAAAGGAACACCAACGCATTGCGAATCGCTGAGCGTTACAGGCGAGCTTGAGGAGAGAACGATTCTCGAAGATGAACCACTCGAAAGCGGATAGACATGGAGACTGCCGCTTGTATCGGCGGCATAGATCTCGCAGTTCGCAATCACGAAGCGCGAATCGATACTCATGCCTGGACCACCGATATTGCTCCAGGAAACTCCAGAATCCGAGGACATCCAGAAACCATTGTTAATGGTCTGGTAAAAGAGATTTCCGAAGCCGTCCGCCCGCGTGCAACCATCGGAACCGGAACCGCTCCCCAACCCCCATGGAAGCTTTGAAATCAAATTCCAGGTGTCTCCTCCATCATCGGAGCGAAGAAAATTGGCTGTGTACTCGCTCACAACAAAATAAATATTCGAGTTTGGCAATGAGGCGGGCTGCCAGGTTTCGTTTGGCATCAGTGCGGCGTGCCAGGTTGTGCCTGCATCGTGCGTTGCCCAATACTCTTGCTTCGTTAAACCGGAAAAATTTGTTATTACACCCGATTGGAAATTGGCAAACTCCACGCCAGGGTACGCATCGTGATCGATTGTTGTCCATGTCTGGCCGCTATCTTTTGAGTAGGCAGCACCGAATGAAGATTCTTCGGAAGTCGCCACCAAAATGTTCGACGATTGATTGTAATACAGGCACGTTATATCGTTTTGAAGGCCGACGTCATTCCAGGTAAACCCGCTATCGCTTGTCGAGAATAAGCCCCAATTGCCGCTGCCAAAAGCATACACCCCGAGCCAGCCAGTCTGTTGGTTCTCGAATGCAAAGGAGGAGATAGAATTTAAGCCACCAGATATTTGGCATTGTACCCACGTTGTTCCAGCATCGCTGGTCCTCCAGACTTCCCCGTCTTGAAGCCCCGCGAATCCAACTTGTGGCTCACCCACATCATCCATAAAATAAATCATACGCGGCGGCGAATCGAAGGTATGGATAACCGTCCATTGCCCACGCACACCACCCGCTGCCACCGAGAGAAGCAGAAGCGCTAACCACAACCGTTTTGGAGAGCAGAAACGCATAAATTTAAAACTTTAGCGAAACCACTAAGATTCGCATTATTTTCGGGGGCAATAGCACAAAAGGATCGCGCTTTTGGTTTTTGAGGCGCCGGGTGTAGAACAGGCTTTTAGCCTATCTGAATCGTAGGGACCCTTCGGCAAGCTCAGGGCAGGCTCCGCTGCGCACGTCCTCTTGATCGAAACTGAAAGATTTCGTTTTCAGACAAGAGGACGTGCGCAGCACGTCCCTACGGGTAGTCGCAAAATAATTTCGGATTTCCTTGCTATGGGGTTTGGAATGTATTATATTGGTAGTGCAATGATAGGCACCCATTGGGCAAAGATGAAATATAAAAGATGAAAGATGATGGGATGGTAGATAAATTCATTGACAATTCGGCATTAGTTTTCGTTATGAACGAGTTCTTTATGAAAGAGAATTATGAATACTTGTTGCAACAAATGGCGAAATTGATTCAGAATCGAGTGTCAGTCATGAATCATCGGGAACTCACAAGAAAGAAAAACGGCACCTATTTCTTTTGGAATACTAATTTGACAGAATGGCAGTCTTAGAAGCAAATAAATTATCGAAGCGGTTTGCGGTTCGGGGCCGGGTGGATGTCGAGGTTTTTCGGGATCTGACGTTTACGCTGAACGCCGGGGAGATCGTTGCGCTCATCGGTCCATCGGGAGCGGGTAAGAGCACGCTGCTGCATTTGCTCGGCACGTTAGATAAACCGAGCGGCGGCGAGGTGACGATCGAAGGGCAAAACGTGGCAGAAATGGAAGATAAGGAACTGAGCGCGTTTCGGAACGAGCGCATCGGGTTTATCTTTCAGTTCCATCATTTACTGCCCGAATTCACTGCGCTGGAAAATGTGGCAATGCCCGCGATGATCGCGGGAAAAACATTCGAGGAATCGCGCGACCGCGCTGCGGAATTGCTGGGTAATGCAGGGCTGAAAGAGCGGCTGGATCACCGGCCATCGATGCTATCCGGCGGAGAATCGCAGCGAGTCGCGGTTGCCAGAGCGTTCATGATGAAACCAGCAATTATCCTCGCTGATGAGCCGACCGGGAACCTCGATGCGCGCAACAGCGAAATTCTGTTCAATCTTATTATGGATCTATCGCGGGAGCATCGGCAGACGTTCCTGATCGCCACGCATAATCTCGACTTAGCCGCCCAAGCTGACCGGACGATGCACATGGAAAATGGAGAATTAAAGTGAGGACATTTTGATTTGTATGAACATAACAATTTCGTAACTTTGCACATCTGATTTTATCATAGCCTTTTCGTAATTTAGTTAACAGTCATGAAACTACACATTGCAATTCTCCTTTTAGTGGCATTCGTCTTTGCTTCCTGCAAGCTGAACACCAGCCCGACTTCGTCGAACTACGTACCGACCACCCCCAACACCATGATCTTCACGATTGGTACCACCAACGACACCCTTGCGGCCACTGCCGGCGATACCACGATCTATGGAATAAAAGGCACGGGCGTTGTGGGCGTTGGTGCATCCGGGACGAGCAAATCTGGCTTTGGCTGCGGAATTATTTTAGGGAATATCACAAGCACGGGAACGTATAATGTCGGCGCAGTGACTACGAGCAGTCCCCTTACGGACGTCCTTATTTATTATTCTTACGTGGATACTACCGGCAATCCGGTGAAATATGCTACTCCTACTACGCCAGGCTTAAGCTCGGTTGGAACCGTTACGATAGATACGCTTACCGCAAGCTCGGTTGTAGGGACGTTTAATGGCACGCTTACTTTGAAAAGTGGGAATGGGCCACAGACGGTTACGATCAGCAATGGCGGCTTCCGGGCAACAATTCTCTGATAGCAGGGAACGAGAGAAAATCCTGCAAAGTTAGCCACACTCTAACGTTTTCGAAGACTTAATTTTTATGGCAAATCAGACCTCAACCTCCGTTCGCCCGACACGGCCAACTCCGCGCCAAACGCCTACCTCACGGCAAACGCCGAGCCGCGCCACACCAGGCCGCACCCGCGCCAAACAAGGCGATAACAAGCCGGTACGCCCATTTCAAATGCCATTCGATGCCAAAAATATGCGCATCATTGCGCTCGGCATCGCGGTTATTGTGATCGGGTATCTCGTCATGTATTTCAGCCCGACGATGAGCGATATGGCACTGACGGTCAGCCCGATCCTGTTATTGCTCGGCTATTGCGTGATCGTGCCAATCGGTATTATGGCCGGCGATGCGAAAGAAACGCGCGAGCATTCCAGAGATTTCCGAGCCGACCACGAACGGAGCCGTTTAAGAGGAACTGCCGTACGTTTCGAGCAATGTAACGCGAAGTTCTTTCTTCGCTACATCGATCTTCCGGACTTCTTTGCCAGCGTTGGTGACGAGATGCTCGGCGCCATTGAGATCGAGGACGAAGACATCTCCGGCAGGCATATCGAGCACATTTTTAACGAGACCAATCACAGAGCCGGTCCTATCGTCGACGACGGTCATGCCGATGATCTCATCATAATAGGCACGGCCTTTGGGAAGTTTTGGACGCTCGCTTACGGGAATTAGTATTTCGGCATTACGGAGGAACTCGGCGGCATTCCGGTCTTCTATGCCTTCCAATTTAAGAAGGATTCCCGTTGGAAGTAGTCGAACAGCTGCAACCGAT
The DNA here is from genome assembly GCA_963776895.1 of Ignavibacteriota bacterium. Taxonomy (GTDB): domain Bacteria; phylum Bacteroidota; class Ignavibacteria; order Palsa-1295; family Palsa-1295; genus PALSA-1295. The sequence goes on from CAVZOL010000010.1 coordinate 809,159, forward strand.
AGTTCTTTGATCTCCCCGGAGGGCCATCGAAGGATGGCTCGCTTGAGCTTTTTGAAACGATTATCATTGTTGGAAAAACTTTGAATCGAAACTTCGCCACGGATACCGTGAGGCTTCCCGATACGAGCAATAAGTACCAGTTCTTCGTTCACACTTCAGCAAGATATTGGTGAACAAAACTGACGGCCATTGCGCCTTCGCCAACCGCGCTGGCAACACGGTTCATGGCTCCGGAACGGACATCACCGGCGGCGAAAATGCCGGGGCTGCAGGTTTCAAGCAGATACGGATCACGTCGAAGCGGCCAACCAGATTTGAAATTTTTGTGAGCAAGCAGATCACGGCCAGTAATGATGAAACCGCGGTCGTCCTTCAAAATATCGGCTTTGACCCAATCGGTATAGGGTCGCGCTCCGATCAGTATAAAAAGCGCATCAGCGGGAACTGACTGCTCTTCTCCATTGGCTGTTCGGAGAACTAATCCTTCCAAATGATCGGTACCATGCGCCTCGATGACTTCCGTTTCAGACAAAATGGTTACGTTCGGAGTTTTTGCGATCTGTTCGACGAGATAGGATGACATCGTTCCCGATAGATCTTTCTTCCGGATCACGATAGACACTCGTTCTGCAAATTTCGCGAGATGAAGCGCCGCTTGCCCCGCGGAATTTCCCCCTCCGATCACATAAACTTGCTTGCCCCGCATCTGTGACGCTTCAATAGATGCGGCGCCATAATAAACTCCGGCACCTGTGAGTTCTGCAATGCCTTTTGTTTCAAGCTGGCGATACGCGACACCCGTGGTGATTATAATGCTTCGAGCATGAACTTCGGATCCGTTAGCCAAACGGACTGTATTGTAGGATGCATCGGACGAAATGTTCAGTGCTTCCTGGGGCGAAAGAAATTCAATTCCGAAACGAGTCGCTTGCGTAACGGCTCGCCGCGTCAATTCAGAACCGCTGACCCCACTTGGAAACCCAAGATAGTTTTCGATTCGGGAACTTGTACCGGCCTGACCTCCGGGCACATGTTTTTCGACCAATAGAGTCTTCAACCCCTCTGATCCAGCATAGACTGCCGCTGCAAGTCCTGCAGGACCGGCGCCGATGATGATAACATCATACATCGTTAAACTTGCCGTCGGGCGCAGCCCCAGTTTCTCAGCTACGGAATGGATCTCTGTATCCAGGGCGAGTGTGCCATCTTCAAAGATCAATACGGGCAGTGAGGCAAGAGTAATGGAATTCAACGCCATCACCTCAGCAGCTTTCAGGATGGCTCTCGACATCGATCCACTGATAGGGAATTTGATGTCCCGCTAGGAATTCCTTAATAGCATGGGACTTCGGAGAAAATTGGTAGCCAAGAAGGCGAATGCCAGAAACCTCTGGCTTATAGCTCGATTGCCAATCGTCGAGCATCTCGTCGATGATGGGGAACAGTTTTTCTTCCGGGGGATCCCAGGGTTTGATTAGATAATAATCCAGGTCTGTCTCATTGATCGCACGAATGGCGGTATCCATGTCGGAATACGCCGTGAGCAGCATTCGCTTCGATTCGGGATAAAACTCTTTTGACTTTTCGAGAAGCTCAACACCCGTCATGCGCGGCATTCGCTGGTCGGAAATAAAGAGCGCGACCTCTTCGCCCGTGCGCTTCAATTCCTTCAAACTTTCCAGGGCTTCCTGAGGATCTTCCGTGCTGAGAACTTGGTATTCCTTCTTGTATTTCTGTCGCACGTCTCTCGAAAGTGCCCGCAGGACCTGTGGGTCGTCATCGATAAGAAATATGATCGGAAGTTTCATGTCGATGCGATCGGAAAAGAGATCTTAAACTCCGTACGTCCGGGACGAGAATTTACATCGATCTTCCCATGATGCTGTTGCACTACTTTTTGCACAAGATCGAGGCCCACGCCAGTGCCCTCGCCTACATCTTTCGTCGTAAAGAACGGGTCGAAAATACGTTCCAGATTTTCGGGAGCTATTCCAGGACCATTATCTATGACTGCGAACACTACCTGTTCTGGAGTTGAGGTTGATCTCACAGTGAGTTCGCCTCCATTCTTCATCGCATCGAGCGCATTGTCGATAATATTGGTCCAGACTTGATTCAATTCTCCGGGAAATCCGAGGATATAGGGAAGATCGGCTTCGAGATCGACGTTTATCGTTATGCCCCGACTGCGCGCTTTATATTCAAGCATCGTGATGGTGTTACGTATCCCCTCGTTGATACAAACCGATTCCATCGCTTGAGCCTGATCCATCCGCGTATAGCTCTTAACCGATTGAACCAACTCCGAAATACGACGCGAGGAAGCGGCGATCTCCTCGACAGCTTTCTCGGTTTGAAGCCGTGCTGCAAACCAGGTAATGAATGGCAGGAATGTGTTCTCTGAAACGGTCTGTTTTAGATGTTCGAGATCGCCGGTGGTGATGCCAGCACCGGAAAATGTTTCTTCACAATCCGTCGGAACATTATTCTTTGCAAGCCAGTCTGAAATTTCGTGTTCGCGACGTTTCCGTTCAAGGAGCGGAAGCTTGACAGATCCATTTTTGGAAGCTTTCCCAATAATCTCTCCCAGACTTTCGATCTCTTGCGGCGTCAAATGAAGAGAGGCAACGGCGCGAAGGCTCGACCCCAATGTTCCAACGATCTGTTTCAGATCCTCCGCGCTTCGTGTCACTGCAGCGGCTGGATTATTCAATTCATGCGCGATTCCGGCAGAAAGTTTGCCAAGTGACATCAACTTTTCATTCTGGAAATGATTGGTTGTAAAAAGCCGGACCCGATCGATCATCGAATGGACGATCACTTCCGTCAATTCATAATTGGCGGAGATGAGCGCATGGAACTTCGAGCTATGCAGCGCAAGCAGCTTCGAGTTCCCGGTCGCATTGATATACACCGGAGTATATTTCATGCGCGAAAACGGGAGCATGCCGGTTATCGCTCCGACGCCGGTTGACATTTGCGTTTTGCGCTGCCCGTTCTGTACCACATACGCCTCAAGCCCGCCTTCGAGCACAACCATGAGATAATGCATCATGTCGTTGGCTTCGCCGGGACGAAATAAGATACCAGGCTCATATTGGAAAATCTCTGACTCGCGAACAAGCCATTCCAACTGCTCGCGGGGAACTGCGTTCAGGCTCGGTACGCTCTGGAGAAAATCAACTATTTCATCCATTGTTGTAACGCAAACTTTAGTTTGCGATAACGGCGGGGTCGCAAACTAAAGTTTGCGCTACACCGCGCTCTCGGCCGGTGCTGCTTCTGTTGTGGCTGATTCTTCAACTGCCTGGGGCGCTTCGGATTGGGCAACTTCGGCACTGGCCGCTTCGGCAGATGCAGCAGCTTCAGCCTTAATGGCAGCCTCAGCTTGCGCTGCTTCTGCGGCTATGGCATCGGCAATTTTCTTTTGAGCAGCTTTACGCTTTTCTTCTTCGCGAGCATTGATAGCAGCTTGCTTCGCATCGATGTGAGCCGCAAGTTTCTCATCGCGCTTCGCTTTCCAGGTGGTGAAGATCTCGGACGCACGAGCAGGCTCGATCTTCTTCTTCTCTAAATGCCATTTGAGAAGAATTCCCTCCCCGGAAAGAAGCGAGCGAACCGTGTCCGATGGCTGGGCGCCTACGCCAAGCCAATATAATGCGCGGTCTTCCTTGATCTGGACTTTCTGCCCCGGCTCGTTCGATGGCCGGTATTGCCCAAGCGATTCCAGATAACGCCCATCACGGCGTGAACGGCTATCGGTGGCGACAATTTTATAGATCGGGACTTTCTTGCGTCCCTGACGTGCTAATCTCAGTTTTACCATTGGTTCTTACAGTTTACTCCCCCTCCTATGCAGCGAAGCGGAATAGGAGGGGGCTGGGGGGTGGTCCCGCCCAGGGTGGTTGATTTTGGAGGATGTCTGCCGAGCCAATACCAAGAAGGGCTTACGCAGAGTCTCCATTTAAATTGCGGGTCGTAAACAATTAAGAGATAGAATCGCTCCCGTAAAAAAATTAAATTTGAACTTAATGCTTTCTCCTTTTCACTCGTTCAAATGAGTCTATTAAAATGGGAGCATATTTCAGAATATCCTTCACAATATCCAACGGGCTGTACCCAGCGTATTCGTGAGCGATCTTATTTCGCAACGCGCGCATTTCGAGAAAAACGTCAGCCGAATCGATGATCCCGCGTTTCTCTGCTCGATCCAAGATGTCAAGCGTTGTTCCCTGATCCCCAGAGAGCAAGTCAATAGATCGTAGCGTGTGAGCCACAAAAAAATCCTGTGCTCGCTGAAACCGATCTGTAAGCGCACCTATTTCGCGCAAATCCTGACGCGATAAATCATCTGAAGCAAATTTCGAACAAATTTCGCATGATTCTCTTAAATAATCTTCGAGAAGACCAAGCGTTTTGAGATCCGCTTCAAAGCGTTTTCGAATGGGTTCGAGAAGGCTCATAAAACAATGGCATCCCCGATAACTAATCGAGTAAAATCACTCTGGCGATCGGAATCCTCAATGGACAGATCAATTTTCTGTTCCCCAATTTGCCGGTACAGCGAAGCAAGAATTTTATATTTCACCGATTGCTCGAATGGAGTATTCGTTAACACCAGAAGATCAATATCCCCGCCGCGTTTTGTATCGTCAACTCTCGATCCATAAAGCAACACTTTAGCGTCCGGCAAAAACCGCTCTACCGATTCTCTGATCGAATGCTGCTGAAAACTCGTGAGTCGCATAGTTCCTCAAACACGGTATTACCCCGAAAGTTCGCTTTGCAATCTATGAATAGGAACCCGAAACCCCGGCATTCCCAGTCGGGGTTTCGGACATTCCTAAAAATAAGATCACTTATTTCAGCTCGACTTTCGCGCCGGCTTCCTCAAGTTTCTTCTTGAGTGCTTCTGCGTCTGCCTTCGAGATGCCTTCCTTGACGGGCTTCGGTGCGCCATCAACGAGATCCTTCGCCTCTTTCAGGCCCAGACCCGTCGCTTCGCGTACTGCCTTGATGACGTTGATCTTCGATGCGCCGCCATCGGCGAGAATGACATCGAATTCCGTCTTCTCCTCAACGGCTGCCGCAGGAGCGCCACCGCCGGCTGCCGGCATCATGCCCATCATCATGGGTGCTGAAGCCGTTACGCCGAATTTCTCTTCGAGTGCTTTTTTGAGGTCAGCGGCTTCGCCAAGCGTAAGTGCGCTGATCTGTTCTACGATTGCATTAATATCTGCCATGGTTGTATTACGGTTTTAAGTGGTTAATGTCTGTTGTTGAACTGTAGCCGTGACCTTTAGGTCACGGTGTATTTTGATTGCTGCGCTTCGCGACCGTGACCTAAAGGTCACGGCTACACATCACGCCGCTGCTTCTGCTTTCTTCTTTTCGATCGCATCGACGAGATAGACGATATCTCGCTGCAACGCGCCCAATGCTCCTACGATACCTTGCATCGGCGCTTGTATGCTGCCTAAGATGCTCAATATCACTTCCTTCTTCGTCGGTAACGACGCAACTTTCTTGAGATCCTTGCCGGGGAATGTTTGTCCCTCGACATAAGCAAGCTTGAGCGCCGGCTTATCCTGGTTCTTCTCAATAAAATCACGAAGGATCCGAGCCGGAGCCACGGGATCGTCGAAGCCGAACGCTACGCCCGTCTGACGAACAAGCGCTGCCCGAAGGTCTTCGGTCAAACGGCCTGCATCATCGAGCGCGCGACGGATCAGCGTGTTCTTCCCTACTTTGAAGGTCAGCCCTGCTTTACGCAGTTCGTTGCGCAAACGCGTGGTCTGCTCGACGGTCATTCCCTCGAAGTCGGTGAAGTACATACCGGTCGATCGGTCGATCACTTCACGGAGTTCCGCTACGGAACTCGCTTTTTCTTCGCGTGTCATGTATGTATATCGCAAACAATAGTCTGCGGTTGTGATACTTTTGGCAATCACTGTTGTCAGAACCGAAGTTAGAAGCTCTCCTGTCCTGACCATTTTGCGAGGAATTCTGGCCCGTAATAACCGAATTTTCCTCCCCGCAGGACGCAATAAGCAGACCCCCTGCTTCATCCGCCCTATGCCAAATAGCGCGCCGTAAACTGACAATAGAAGAAGATAGTTCTATTCCACTCAAATCCATGTTGCAACAGACTTTATAGTGTGTGTTGGTTGCGTATTCATGAACGCTCATTAATTTTTCATGAACAAGCCCTGCGCTTTTCAAATAGAAAGATTTTTTGATATACCCATATCCTTTTTCTCATATAATAAAACACAAATATAGCTATAATTAGTTCAATATAAATGTGTTTTTTTATAATATATTCCAGACTAATCATGAATCTCTACAATTTAGCATATCCCCTCACCGCATCAACACCACCGGCAGCGTCTCTACCTGCCCGTTCATCCGGACAAGGCATTCATACGTCCCTTGTGGCACTTGCGACCCCGCCTGTGAATCCCAAGCGAAGCTATGCTCTCCCGCACCCAACTCCCCCGAAAACAACCGCGCAACCTCCACGCCAAGCATATTCACAATGGATACCTCTGCATATCCGGCCGATGGCGAAGTGAAGGTGATTTGGGTGGATTGGGAGAAGGGATTGGGAGCTATCGTTAGTGTGGAATCGGGCGGAGATAGTTGCTCGACATCATCTACGCCCGCAGAACCGATGAGTATAATGTTAATTGCCTTTGCTTCCGATACGACCAGGATGTTAGCAGTAAAATCTCCTGCTTGCGTTGGCATGAAAAAAACTTCGAACGTGAACGACTCTCCGGGATCGAGTTCCACTTCGCTGGACAAGTCACTTGTGGAAAAAACGCCTTGCGACGGTGTAAGCTGAAATGACTGAATCGTGATCGCAGATTTTCCATCATTGGTCACCGTTGCAGTACGCAATCCATCCGTACCCACCCGGATATTACCGAAGTTGATCGTATCCGCACTTGCGCCTAAAATGTAAGGCGATGTTGACATTTCAGAAAGCGGGCGTCTCCAGATCGTTGGGATGGAAGGGTAATTCGTACCTTCATAATAGGATGTCCCGGCAAAAAGCATACTGTCACATACAGCAAGCGATAGGATATCAGTATATGTGATGCCGGAATCCACTTCGATCCAATTGTCGCCATTATCGAAGGATTCGAATATCCCCCCGCCAGTGCTAACGAAAATCATCGTGTCTATACTGACAAATGATGAAGCACCAACAGGTAGCTTGGTCCAAGAAGCATCATGGAGGTTTGAACGGTAAAGACTATTATCTACTTCAGCATAAATAGTGGTATCATCAACAGAGGCAACCAAACTACAGTTATCAAAGGATTGGTCAGGTCCGTCAAGATAAGAACTCCATGTTTGTCCATCATCGCTTGAAAAAAATACTGAGCTCGTTCCTCCCGAGCCGGTGTTAAGACCCGCAACTATATCATTCCCAGCGATACATAAAGCATTCACCGGCGGGTTCAGTGGTAAGCCGTTATTCGCCGCTGTCCAAGTTACACCGCTATCGGTTGAAACGAAAATTCCATCGTATTCAGAGCCGGCAAAAATTTTAGATCCTTTAACGGCAAGACAATTGATATTGGGCTGAGTATTGGAGTAAGGCAATCCATTCGACCTCGAAGTCCAGGTTACCCCATTATCGGTTGAAAGAAAAACTCCATAGGAGGCCGCATAAATATTCCTTCCTTGCGAAACGATTGAATTATTACCAAAATAATAACCAGAATCTGATGATACCTTGGTTATAGGGAAACTCCAATTCAGTCCTGAGTCTGTCGATCGATAGAAATCTCCAGCAAAAATGATCGAATCTTGGACGAAGAGATCACTCGCTCCGACTGAAATAAAATTATTCGAAGAAATCCATGTGCGGCCGGTGTCAACCAATAGATAATTCCCAATGCCAGTCCCAATGACAAGTGTGTCCCCGGCGAAGGTCATTGCCGTAATTTCACCATCAAAGAATCCTTCAGATTGTGTCTGCCAACTCACACCGCTATCGTTCGAGACATATACACCTTGCCCTGCATGCACAGCCAGAGTAGAACCATGAATGGCTATAGTACGAATAAGTTGCCGTGGCAAGCCATTATCGCAGGTATCCCAGGTTACACCATAATCAGTAGATCGCAAAACACCCTGAGAGCTCCCTGCAAAAAGATTCTTCCCGAGCGTAGTGAGACACCAAACCAAGGTCGTTCCAGAATCGAGTTCTGTCCAATGGTTACCGCTGTCTGACGAACGAAAAAGCTCACAACTATCTCCGTCTCCATTTTGTCCCTCTATAAAAATAAAGGAGTCAACAGCCGCAAGGCAGAATGCTACGGAATTACTGAGAATGTCAGATTCAATTTTAGTCCAAGACAAACCCTCATCTTCTGAACGATAAACAGGTCCATTACCTGCGTAGAGAATATTCCTAAATGTTCCGAGCGGGTATGCAAGTTCTGACTCTCCAAATGGGGTTCTCGGTACCCAAGCCATGCTGTCATCTGACCACATATAGATTCGGTCAGAGCCTAAAAAAACATGTGTGCCATCAGAGACTAATCCCCATATTGTTACATTTGGGAGATTCCGATTCGCCGGAGACCACGTTATGCCGTCATCCGTTAAACGAAACATTCCATAGCTAAACTCACCAAAAAGCACGCCTTCATTTTCTACTACTGACGAAAACCCTCCTCCATACAGCCCATTCGTCGGCTGCCACTGCGCGCGCAGCACACACGGCAGCATCACCGCAAGCGCGGCGAAGAAGGTGAGCGCGAGAAGACCTTTCGGGAACATGATAATGAAAAACCGAACGGGAGCCAAAAGTGCCCGGAACAGAACCGGGATTTGGGGCGATTAAAGAGATTTAGGAGAGGCTGGGTCTCATTCCCGTGAAAACGGGAACCCATTAGATTACCATGGCTCCGGGCTCTGGATTCCCGCTTTCGCGGGAATGACACGAATCCATCCGCGTAATCCGCTTTAATCCGCGTAATCCAGGTTCAGATATTACAACCCCACGCTCACCGAACCGATGAGACCCCAGCCGCTGATGGGTGCTACATTATTCGATTCGCCTACGTAATTGATTCCCACGCCAAGCGTAACCGCTCCGGCTACGATCTCGAACTGATACTGCGCCTGCGCGTCGTAATCGAACGAGTTGTAGTTTGAGATATTCGTAGATGGCGCCGAAAGCGAAAGCCCCTGAGCGGTCGAAGCACCAAAGCCTATCGCGCCGGAGAGCATGATATGGAACAGGGAAAAATCTGCGCCCGCGAGCACACCATTTTCACGGACTGCGGAGTTCCCACTGCCCCAATCCACATGGCGAAGCTCGAGGAATAGGCTGGTGAACGATCCGCGCAAAGCGAAAAAATCGCCGGAGCCAAGGCCGCCGGAACCAATGCCGGTAAGGCTCGACGTCTGCGCGCCGCCCAGCGCGCTAATGCTGAAGATCGAACCCGGCACCTGCGCGCGAGCGGGATCGCTGCATGCTAAACTTAACAATAACACACCGATCGCAACGACGGATAAAAATAATTTCTTTTTCATAATAATTTAGTTTATGTTCTTTTCTGTCATACGCCACAATTACCGCGCCGATTCAGAATAATTTAGAATAATGCTTAATATAGTTTTATTTGAAAGGCTTCGTGACAAATTGTTCAGACTTCCCGCGTGGGATCGAGAGCGTGTTCCATTCCGCGCCCTTTCTGTGCTTACCAATATACACTATTTGCCCGACGTGGTACCCGTAATGACTAATTTGCCGCAAGATCGCTTCCATCACTGTGTGGGATTCATTGCGGATAAAAATCTCTTTTTCGAGATCGGCCAGCGTAAGCGGACGGATCGCGGCAAACACGCAATCCCATCCGATATCCCATCGTTTCTGTAGTTCCGAGAGAGATAATCGCTGCTCAATAAATTCCTCATCGCGATTGCGGTTTGGCTTTTCGCCATCGCTCGTCAGAAAATCGGTGAACCGCGAAAGCATGTTGCCATACAAATGCTGCACGATGACGGCAATGGAATTCGATTCCGCGTCGGGAGACCAGTGAACATCGTCATCGCTCAGTTGCTCCAATGTTTTCGTTCCAAGCGAACGAAGCTGCTCGAACCGGTCGAGGGAAAGGGTTAGGAAATTTTTGTTATTCATACTTATGTAATGTCAAATTAAGTTACGCTGTCATCCTGAGCGGAGTTCTTTTCGACGAAGGAGAAAAGAACGGAGTCGAAGGATCTCGTGAAATTTGGCAGTATTCTATCCTACCTGAGATCCTTCGACTCCGCAAATGTCCCAGCATCGTCGGCGATGCTGGGACAATTGCTCCGCTCAGAATGACATGTTAATTTAACCAGAGGTTCCTTCCTCTATTGTGTCGATGATAAAAATTCACGAACGAAAATAAAGCCCAAATCCGAACACGCCTTCCATGAACGTGACCGAGTTTCTGCCATAGGCTTCAATGCGGCTTGTTCCGACATACTCCCGGAATTCAAAATAGATCAATTGGTTGGAATACCCTGCTCCCGCATGGATGACGGGCGTTGCGAAGGTTGCTTTGCCAAACTTTTGGTTCAGCGCATCGTTGGTCGCGGAATCGGTAGTTCCCAGCGCGTACCCGGCGCCCGCGCTTGCAAAAAAATTATTGAGAACATAATATCGCAGCGCCAAACTGTTGATCTCGACAGTGCTCGAATACGTCAGATTCTGATAATCGTACGGATCGGCTAAGATCGAATGCTCGTAGCGATAGACGAACTCGAACCTCCCCAGGAAGCTCATGCCTCCCGTAAGTTCCCAGTGTGGAATGATAAGCGGAAGCTCCCTCAATGGTACAACAAAACCAATGCCCGCCGCAAGATACGCATGAGCATGGAAGCCTGCCGCCGTGTCCGGAAATGGATGGTGTGAATCGTCGGTATTTTCGTATTGATATTGAAATTGCGCAAGACACGGACGCGCCGCAAGCACGAGCAGAACACAAAAACCGATCGTTATGCTTTTCATCCCATCCCAGCAAAACTTCCCACATCCCAATCCTTTTCCGGCACATCATTGCGATAGTGCTGCACGTACATCCTATAATTAGCGGAGCCATCGAGAACCATTTGCCGCTCATCCTGCGTGAGCGGGCGAAGAACTTTCGCAGGAATTCCTGCAACGAGCATTCCCGGCGGCACGACCGTCCCGCCGAGCACAACGGCTCCTGCGGCCACGAGCGATTCCTCGCCGATCACCGCGCGATCCAGCACGACGGCCTTCATGCCAATAAGCGCGCGATCTTTTACGGTGCAGCCATGCAGCACCGCGCCGTGCCCGACAGTCACTGCTTCGCCGATCCACGTCGGGTTTGAAAAATGCGTAACATGAATAGTTACATTATCCTGAATATTCGAATCCTTCCCAATGCGAATGCGCTCGACATCCCCGCGAATCACGGTATTGAACCATACGCTCACATTCTCAGCAAGTTCCACATCGCCGATCACATGCGACCCGGCTGCAAGAAATACACTTTCGTGAACGACCGGACTTTTCCCATCGAATGCATACAGCTTGCCTGTTTCGACGGAGGATTCAATGATTAATGGTTCGATTTCATGCATGATTATGGATAAACAGCAATAAACAGTATGGACGTTCGGTCATAAAAAGCGGTAGAATGCCGATTTTTTGTAAAATGCACGAATTCGGAAACTATCGCATCCCATTTGCGTTTACATTACTGACACTCATCGAGAACAGCCGAGGGATCAGGCCCGAAGACGCTGTAGCAACCGTTGAGAACCCACTCCTCTTTTCACTTAGAAGAACGGGCTCAAGCCAAGGTGCTAACTCCTGCTGATGACATCAAAGATGACATTGGGAAGATGAGCCGAATCGGATGCACCATCATCTAACGATGAAACAGCATCCGGCTTAATCGATGGTTCGCAGAAAGCGAACCCTCCGGAGGGATGGTAGATCATCCGCGGAGTCAGTCGCAAGGCCTATTCGGCGCAGCACTTAAAGTGCTCATTACCCGAATAGGGCTTTTTATTTTAAAGCGTTTTATTCGGAGCCATCTGTAGCCGTAACCTTTAGGTTACGGTGTGGCGTAACCGTAACTTAAAAGTTACGGCTACAAATCTCGTGAGTGTTCAAAATTTATATTACACTCATGAGACAAGAAACACGCACCATCCTCGCTACTACGCACACCGATTCCGAATACGGATCGATCGGAACACCCCTCTACCAGACCTCTAACTTCCGCTTCCGGGAACCCGGAAAATCTACCGGATACGATTACACCCGCAGCGGGAACCCCACACGCCACACCCTTGAAGCAGTGCTCGCCGACTTGGAAGGCGGCGCGCGCGCAGTTGCTGTTTCCACCGGCATGGCCGCCATCTCCACCGTGCTCTCGCATTTCGAGCATGGCGCGCATATCATCTGCACGCACGATTGCTATGGCGGAACGGCACGCTTGCTAAAACTTTTCGAGGCACAAGGAAAGCTGGAAGTTTCGTTCGTCGATCTTGGGAATTTAGCTGCCGTCCGTGCAGAAGTAAAACCCAACACGGCCTGCCTTTGGATCGAAACGCCGAGCAACCCGCTCTTGCAAGTGGTGGATGTTGCTGCGCTCACAAAATTAGCGAAAGTCTATGGATTGCTGGTTGCCGTCGATAATACCTTTATGTCACCGTTCTTTTTTCGTCCGTTCGAGTGCGGCGCGGATGTCGTTGTTCATTCGACAACGAAATGGCTGAATGGCCACTCCGATGTCGTTGGCGGCGCGATCGTTTCACGCACGCCGGAGCTTGGCGAACGATTTCAATGCCTCGCCAATGCGCTGGGAACTACGACTGGCTCCTTCGATTCCTGGCTGGTATTGCGCGGTGTAAAAACGCTTTCCGTCCGGATGAAGCAGCATGAAGCAAATGCGATAGCTGTTGCAAAATTTCTTCTCGATCACCCGAATGTAAGCGAAGTGTATTATCCTGGTTTGGAATCGCATCCGACCCACGAACTCGCTAAATCACAATTTTCGGGATTCGGAGGGGTGATAAGTTTTCGAGTCGCGAGCATCGGCAACGATGCGGGTAATGTGCGGGAAGTTCTTGGCTCGACGCAGATTTTTTCACTCGCAGAATCACTCGGCGGCGTGGAATCACTCATCGAGCATCCGGCGACGATGAGCCACGCTTCGATGGCGCCGGAACTTCGCGAGCGCGCCGGAATTACCGACGATCTCATTCGCATTTCCGTTGGAATCGAGCATGTGGATGATCTTATCGCGGATCTCACACAAGCGCTGAACACTGTTTCCAAATCTGAACCGGTCGAGGAGGTTGCAGCATGTTGAACGCGCAAACAAATACTACCAAACTCAATGCACCGTTCAAGCTTGAAAGCGGTGTTTCGCTTCCCGAAGTAGAAGTCGCCTATAATACATACGGTGAACTGAATCAAGATCGTTCCAATGCCGTGATCGTGCTTCACGCGCTAACGGGATGGCCTGCTGCACACGAATGGTGGAGCGGCCTTATCGGAGCGGGAAAGCTTCTTGACCCTGAGAAATATTTCATTATCGTTCCTAATTTGCTTGGAAGCTGTTATGGCACAACGGGGCCCGAATCTATCGACCCCATAAAAGGCAAGCCGTATCTCGCATCGTTCCCAACGATCACGGTGCGCGATATGGCGCGCGTAAATCTTCAATTGCTCAATGCGCTCGGAATCGGCACCGTGCATCTTTCGATCGGCGGTTCGCTCGGCGGGATGGTTGTGCTCGAAATGGCTGCGCTTGCGCCTGATCGTTTCCGAGCAATAGCACCGATTGCTGTCAGCGGTTCCCATTCGGCATGGCGCATCGCACACAGTTCATTCATTCGCAAAGCGATCATCGCATTCGATCCCTCTCTTCAGAATCGTGCGAAGCTTGCCGATGGATTGCGTCTCGCGCGGCAAGCGGCAATGATAAGTTACCGTTCGTCCGCAGAATTCGATTCGCGGTTCGGACGCGAAAAGCTCGGCCCAACCTTCGAAGTAGAGAATTATCTCGAACATCAGGGCGAAAAGATCGCCGATCGATTCTCACCCTATTCCTATCTCACGCTCACACGCGCGATGGAATTATACGATCTATCGGAAAAGCGCGGTTCCATGAAGAACGTTGCAGCATCCATTGATTGCGAAGCCTTTTTCGTAGGCATTTCATCCGATCTACTATACGACCCGAAAGAGATAGAGGCATATGCTTCGCTCTTTCCGAACGGACATTACCGAACGCTTCAGGCCATACATGGGCACGATTCTTTTCTTGTCGATGCTATTCTGCTGGGAAAAATCCTTGCGCCGTGGCTTCGTGAAATCGAACAGGATCAAAGCATTTCAGCATTTGAAAACACTATCGAAGAGGAGGCATTCGCATGAGCTTGGATATTGTAGCGGACACTGCGTTCATTCCCGTGAAAAAGAAGATCCGGCATCTTCGTATCGCGCTGTTCGGCTTTGGCGTGGTGGGAACCGGCGTGTGGGAAGTATTAGAAGCGAAGCGTAATGAATTTCGCAAGCAATTTTCTACGGAGATCGAAATTGCCGGGATTTGTGTCCGGGACGCCCAAAAGCCGCGCCTCACCAACGCTCCTCGTTCGCTCATCACGAACAGCCCGGAGCAACTATTAGAAGCCGATGGGATCGATATTGTTATTGAACTCATCGGCGGGCGATATGAAGCGGCGGGCGTTATCGAACACGCGCTTCAGAGCCGCAAGCATGTTATCACAGCGAATAAATTAGTGCTTGCGCACGAGCTTCCCCGATTAGCGGCATTAGCAGAACGGAACGGAGTGGAACTGCTCTATTCAGCCTCCGTCTGTGGAAGCGTTCCCGTGCTTGCCGCGCTGGATGAACTTCGCACCCGCGATACCATCCAGAAAATATCAGGAATCGTCAATGGCTCGACTAATTTTATCCTCACAATGATGGGTGATTCCCTCGCTTCTTCCCCTCCTTTTTCTACTCCCCCTCCTTTTCAAGGAGGGGGCCGGGGGGTGGTTGATCTGGCAGACGCAATCGACGAAGCACGGCGACGCGGGTTCCTGGAAGCCGATGCTTCGCTCGATCTTTCGGGAGCGGATGCGGCGCAGAAACTTTCGGTGCTAACCTATCATGCGTTTGGCGAGCATGTTCGTCCGCACGAGATTGATACGACGGGCATCGAGCAGATCAGCATCGATGATATACGCAACGCCCGCGAATCCGGCTTTGCGATAAAACTGATCGCTTCGGCTGCGCGAAATCCTGTGAGCGGAAAGATCGAAGCGGTGGTTCGGCCTGAGCGGGTTCCCGCTTCGCATGTTTTCGCGCACACACGCGATGAATTCAACGCGCTCGAAATACAAACCCTCCATGCCGGACCGCAAGTGCTCTACGGCAAAGGCGCCGGCAGCCTGCCAACCGCCAGTGCGGTGGTGAGCGATCTGGTTTCGCTGCTGCGGGAGAGTTGATCGGGCGGCGCGGAAATGGCGAAGTTCCTTCCGCATTAGAGCATGGTTTTCGAAAGGAACGTATCTGTGCCAAAAGCTATTTGGTGTTTTGAACTTTAAAACATTGATTTGATGGATAGTTAGTTTATTGCCAAATAACCAAAATCATGAAAAACAAACGCGTACTGTTTGCCTCAATTGTTATTCTCCATTTCTCTATCGCACTGCGCGCGGACGCACAATGGGTTCAGACGAATTGCCCTGGATCTGTTTGTTGTTTCGCTGTGAATGGAACGAATATTTATGCGGGAATCAGCTATTTAGGTGGCGTTTCACACTCTACCGACAGTGGCACAACTTGGACGGAGTCGAATGCTATTACAGAGGGTAATACCTCTATCTTAGCTCTCGCTACGTCTGGAACAAATGTTTTTGCCGGAACATCCGACAGTGGCATTTTTCGATCAAGTGACAACGGTGCAAGCTGGATTTCGTCGAGTGAAGGCTTAACGTTTGATACTATCGACGGTGTCTTCATATCTGTCAATGCGCTTGCTGCGATCGGGACTGATATACTTGCAGGGACAGACAGCGGCGTTTTTCGCTCGACGAATGATGGTGATACTTGGTCTGCTTCTGTCTTAGGATTGACGAACGCTCATGTCTATTTTATAAAAGCGAATGGCTCGAATATCTTTTGCGGGAATGTACAAGGCCTTTTTCTCTCAACCAATAATGGAGCAAGCTGGAAAGAAATCGGTTTTAACGACTCCGGAGTATCTTCTTTAGCGATCATGGGTTCAAACCTCTTTGCAAGTGCTGGCGACATCTTTCTTTCAACGGACAACGGTGAAAGTTGGAAGAATCAAAGTAATATGAATCTTTTTGAATATACTATTGAAGCGGTCGGGACAAATCTATTTGCCGGAAGTGCCGGGAGCGATGACTTTCTTCTCTCAACAGACCAGGGCGTAACGTGGACAGTATCTACTAATGGCTTGCCAAAAGCTGAGGTTCTTGCTCTTGCTATTTCCGGAAATAATATATTTGCTAGCACTTACGAGGGAAGCGTTTATCGCCGCCCACTCTCAGATTTCAATCTATCCGGCGTGTCTGAGAATGCACTTGTAAATTCCACCGGCAATCTTCAAGTATTCCCAAATCCCGCATCCGGCAATCTACAAATTCTTGGCGCTGAAACAGGCGACGTTCATCTCTTCGATCTCTTAGGCAGAGAAGTCCTCACACCTACCCCACTCGTAAATGGCGCGGGAACGTTAGATGTATCGCACCTCAGATCGGGAATGTATTTCGTGCGATCGGGGAATGAGTCCGCGAAGGTAGAGATCAGCCATTAAGATCGAAGCGGTCATCAGTGATCTGGTTTCACTGCTGAAGGCGGAGTAGAAGCAGGCGGAGTAGAAGTAGTATCCGAGCTATTCTTCAGCAGCGTGGCGTTGGATTCATCCAGCGTGACAATGGAACGCACCGTAAGCGCATCCACAAAAGATGGCGCGGAAGATACGGCAACACCTGCGGGGATCGTCATATCGAGCGTGCGCTTGATGACACATCCGGAAAAGAGATCGAGCACGGTGGTGTCTGCTCCGGTGATCGGCCCGGATACTTTGGTGGTAACTTTTGTATCGGAATTGGTCTGAAAGCCAGAAAACGTTCCTGAATCCGTAGCGGCAATAATGGCGAAATAGCGTCCGTTGGTATCCAAGAGCCGCGCGAGGCGGTAGGTGCGCGCAACATCGTAAATATATTCCCCCGAAGTTTTTCCGGTATTGATGGTATCGAGAACGGGAACCGTATCGATGCGGTGCTCGCTCCAGGCGTCGCCATAGGTGATCGGGCGCTCGGGCAGCGGGATAAGCATGCGCGGCGGCTCGAAGAAATACGCGTTCGTCTGCGCTTCGGCGTTCAGCAATTTCAGGGTGTCGCGGATCACTTTGCCCATCTCCTCGCCTTGCATATCGTAGGTAAGATCGGTAATGCGATCGACGGCCCAGCTTTCGATCAGCGAGACGGAATCGCCCAGGAGATCGTGGCCGGCAATATCGAATTTGGTAAAGTATTCTTCGAACGCCCACACGCCGTTCTTATAATCAATGGAGAGATTATGAAAAGCAAGCTGCGCTTCGCTACGGAGCACGCCGCGAAAATCGGTAGCGTCAGAACGGACAAGCTGGTCGATCTGCGTATGGATATTATACAGCAGCGTTCCCGCCTGCGGCTTATAGCGCAAGGTCAGCATGTCGGCCTTGATCTGCGGTGTGTGCGGCTTCGCTGTTTTGGGCGTTTTAGTCTTATGGGATGTTTGCGCGGATGCCGGGAACGTTCCTGATAATAGCGCCGCACACGCAAGCAAGGCAAGCGCTATCGTTCTGAAACGAATGCATCGCGGGTATGGAATGCATTGTGGGTATGGGCAGATACCCATTCCGTTGTTCATCATGATGGAGGTCACTGCTATCTGACGATCGATACCCGCCCCTGACCAATCATTTGGTTGCCATCGAATAGCTGGACGATATACGCGCCTGCCGGGAGCACACTCGAAGGTACAATGGCATACGAACCATCGCCATTTGCTTTGATGCTCGTGCTGCATGCAATTCCGCTCGCTTCTTCGATGATGCGGCACGCGGTAACCTGCGAATCTGTTGCAGACGCGCTTACAAAAAACGATTCATTCCCTTCCACAGGATTGGGGAAAATGGAAATGCGTGGCGCAGTGCTTCCAGCCTGCGTCTCTGCAACGCTCGAAGGCGGAGCGGCCTGAAGGCTGCCGATATCCAATGCCCACAGAGAGCGCCCATAGGCCGATGCGATCAGCATGTTCTTATACTGTTTAAGATCGGTGACGATCACATGCGGCAATCCGGTTCCAAGCTGCGCCCACGCAAGGCCGCCGTTCGTCGTGACATACACGCCGACATCCGTTCCGGCGATAACGCACTGATTTTTCAGCAGCGGGTTCCCGCTCTCTGCAAGTGTATCGATCACAATGGCGCTGACCGGCGCTTCTGGAAGATTCCCGGAAATATCCGTCCACTTGGTCCCGCCATTCGTCGTTTTCATAACGTGATCGACATTGGAGGCGGAAGACGTGCAAAGAAATGCCGTCATCGAATCGCTGCGGTCAGGTAGGATCTGCGCGACATTCGCATTGGGAACTCCGGACCGCTTCAATGCCCATTTGGGCGCTACCGTATCTGCACGCGATGGATTGACGTAGGTTCGCCACACTTCCGCCTCGCCTGGGGTATAGCCGCCTGCCCACACCATGGGATTACCGGAGGCATCGCGCACGCCAAGCGCGATCGTTTCAATATCGCCGTAATACCAATCGGAATCGTCTGAAAAATTCCCAGCCAATATCGGTGACCAGGTGTACCATTTCGTGTTCTCCAGATCGTTCCAATCCAGCACGGCATGATAGACATGGCAACGTCCGGTATAAAGATCGGTGGTACTTTCGTTATCCAGCACAATGGGAACCACAAAACCGGCGGATTCATTGGTGTCGGTCAACCGGTCAGTGCCATAGAGCAGCCGGGTGGAAAGTGTATGCCATCTAGGGAGCGTGTCGTGCGTGGTGTCGAATGTGCCGAGCGGATTCGGCACCAGCGAATCTAAAGTATTGCGAGCAAAAATAGCTCCTATCGCGGCGGATGTGATAAGCTTCGTCGAATCGGTTGGCAGCGAAAGACATACGCCCCCATCGCCCTGTGTGATCCATGCAAAATCCGAATCGGTTGCGAAAGACTGGGAACTGCTTGTTAAGCCATGCGCGTCGGTTCCATTATCCTGCGTGCCGCCGAGAACTTTCAGGTCGGTTGCGGAAATGGTTGACGGAGTATTTATCATGCCGGGCGCCCATGGATCGACGGTGTAGAACATGGTGATGGGAAGGCCTTTCGTCTGGCTCCAGGTTGTTCCATAATCATGCGTGTTAAACACTCCGCCATCGGAAACGACGATCATATCCGTCTCTGAACTTGCAGCGGTGAACGCAAGCCCGTGCTGATCGGAATGCTGCTCGCGATTGTCTTTCGCATAATATTGGCTGTAGGAATCCGTAATATCCTTCCATGAAGTTCCCGTGTCCGTAGATCGGAAAATATCGATCCCGCCAAGGTAAATATCTGGCCCTCCCAGCTTTTGTGCCCCAGCGGCGAGAAAGAAATCGTAGCCTCCCTGCGCGTTTGTGATATTCGCGCTGTCCTTGTTCTGAATGCCGCCCATCGGGATCTTTATTGTGGAGTCCAGCACTTTGGTCCATGATAGACCCTCATCGGACGAGCGGTATAAACCCTCGAAATTTTCATCGGTCAAAACATGGGTAACCGGATTCGTATCGGTGCGAATATATCCGGCGAAAAGGTAATTCGGAAGAGTGGGAGGTCCGGCAAGTAGCGCCTGTATCCACAAAAGCGCAATGCGGCCAAGCACACCATATTCTTTGCCATTGGGAAGTCCGTTCGAGAGCGTATCGATCCTCGCCCACGTCTTGCCCGTATCGGTGGAACGATAGATGCCAGTATTTGGCCCTCCCGAACCGCCGGGACAAAAGCCCGGGCCGATCGTTACCGAATGATCCCAGGCTGCTGCAACGAGTTCGCCGGAGTTGAGCGGATTCATTGCTATGTCGATAAAGCCTGCGCGGATGGTATCGGTACCACACCCGGCAGCAGAAACGATCGTCACGCCGCCGGAGAGAGAACGTGTCCAGCTCATGCCGCCATCGGACGATTGAAAAATTCCACGATTGGTATCGGAAGAACTGTTCGGCCCCGGAACTGCAACAAAAAGATGCTGATCGTTGCGCGGGTCAATGATAACTTTTGCGATGTATTGCGCGGCAGCAAATCCGAGGTACTGCCAGGAGTTCCCGCCATCCGTCGATTTCCACAGCCCATCGCCGGGATAGGAATCGCCGCTTTCGTTGCACTCGCCAAGTCCGAGGTAGATCGTTTCCGGTTGCGTAGGATCGAGCGTTACGCAGCCGATGGATAAGCTGCCAAAGGTATCGGTTACGCACGTCCAGTTGGAACCGTGATCGGTTGTTTTCCAAAGTCCGCCGGATGCCGCGCCAACGTAGAACGTGTTGGAATCCGTCGGGTGCGTAGCAACACAAGTGATGCGCCCATCGATGGAATTTGGGCCAATGCTCTGCCATTGCAGAACAGAAAGCGCGCCTTCTTTCCCGACAGAATGCGAGAACACCGGCATCTTTGCCGCTTGTGCGAGCGCATTGGGATAGAATGTGGGATCGATCATCTGGTTCGGCCACGCGCGGCGGCGATAGAACCAATTGTCTCGCACTTCACCGCCAGCACCGGGACGCGGCGTGTGAAATTTCATCGGAGCAAGGAGCTTCTGGGCGACCGGATGCTGAACCGGCACCTGCTTTTTCGCAGTCTGCAAAGGCTTTCTGTGATGCTTCGAATGTCTCCTATGATGATGTAGCGCTGTCTGCTTGGCCGGAGGGTTCGCTGCAATGGATGACGCTTGCGCGAAGCATGGATCATTCAACAGGAAAAGAAACGCAAAGAAAAACCACCATCTCGAAGGATTCAAGTCCGTTTGGCGGGTATCGTGAAATAGCATACACTACAAACTGGAAAAACGTGGACAAAGTTTGTTATAAAAATGGAAGAAAACACGAATCATTCCGCGAAGAACACCCTCTGCAAGGGTGGGCACTTTCAGAATAACGAATCTTGTTTCCCTTTGAGCATTGAAACACCTCATTGCAATTCTGGTCTTGTCAATCCCCTTTCTGCTCGGCTCTTGCACGAGCCCGAGTAATCCTGCTGTTACTAATTTCCCGCTATATGGCCGAGTACTGCTCGAAGATTCGACAGGGAATCCAATTCCGACACCCTATTCTGGGATCATGGTAACCATTCCCGGGACGAATACCTCCGTCACTGCCGATTCACTTGGCCACTGGACTATTGCAAACCCTCCTCAGTATCCTTCTAATTACAATGTCGTTGTTTCGAAGGCAGGTTTTGGAACTATGTCCTTCCCAGAGAACAACTCCGATTTCGATTCCGTCGGATGGTGGCCGCCTGGATTCGTTGTATTGACACTGGCCCCAGACAGTATCGTTCATGTCGAAACCGTCTTCTATTATGATTCCACATCTCCGTGGACTCCACAAGAAGTTCTCCCGGCTGTGACCGCAAGCTCCTCACGAGTGTTCATTTTTATCGATACGATACCGAATATCCCTTCGACCGGCATCCATCTCTCGTATCCGACTGAAATCTATGGAAACCTCGGTAACGAATGGATAGCTAACGATCCGACGGGTATTGGTAATTTTGCATTCCGTCATGGCGAGACCATCTATGTGAGTGCATGTGCGGCCTTTGACGATATAAGATATTTAGACTCAAATAATCACGAAGTGCTCGGGAACGTCGGTCCGATTTCTAACTCGTATCCAATTGTCATTCCATAACCCGGCTATGTCACCGCTCTCCGCATACGTTTCGCGGGTGCGCGGCAGCCTTTTGGCGCGGAGCGGCTCACGCATCCAATCCCAGCTCCCTCATCATTTCTCGATGGGTCAGCATCGGCTTACCTTCGTTTTCGTGCCGTGCGGCGCGGAGAAGGCGTAAATCTTCCGCGTCTTCTATCTTTTCTTGAATTTCACGGAAATTTTCTTCCGGTACAAGTACGAAATCTTTTCCATTCTTATGTACATGTTCAAAATCTAGCAGCATTGGTCAGTATCCTTCCTTTCTATCTCTAACGGCTTGAACGACGATCGTGTTTCCCTCAAGATCGAACAGCACGCGGTAGTCTCCTACTCGCAGCCGGTATTCAGGAGAGTAATCGGTTAATTTCTTCACGTCACCATAAAGATCGTTCGATAGTAATTTGATCTTCTTCACGATTTTTTCGGCAAGCGGTTTTGGTAGCTTTTTCAACTGCCGTTGCGCAATGTCGGCGTAAAGAATTTCATACTTCATACTTTCTTTTCTTGTGCGTTATAAACACCCGCTCGCCGTGCAGCTTGCCATTCATTTGATTAGAAGCCGCGATGATTAAACTGGACAAACGGGGATAAAAGTTTGTTACAAAATCCCAATCTATGAAGATATACCTATTTCGAATGAAACGGAGACGCTTGCTTGTCCGACTTGTCGCAATCGTGGCAAGCTTCATCCTTCATCCCTCATCCTTCATTCTTTCGGCAAACGCGCAGGTGTCATCGCCGCCGATGCGTTTTGAAAAACTTCCGCTCTCCATCAACACACCCAATCAAAGCGAATTACTTCCCGTCATTTCCGCCGACGGGAAAACATTGTACTTCACCAGAACGCGAGTTGGGATGGATTCCGGTATCGTCTTCGATATTTGGATGAGCCATATTACGAATGACTCGATTTTTTCCGCTCCGGAATTTTTAGGCGGGAATCTTTCGAGTTCGTATGGGATCGCCGTGAGTTCCATTTCGCCAGACAATAATACCCTCTATCTCATCGGTAAATTACACAGCGATTCGCCGCCGGACGAACGGGTGTATGTTACGCATAAAATTGCTTCGGGATGGTCGATACCGGAAGCGATCAAAATACAGAATCTTCATCTGGAAGGGTTATACACCGATTATAGCTTCGGACCCGATCAGCGAACGCTGCTGATGGCCTTAGATCGCGATTCTTCTCTCGGCGCCCGCGATCTGTACGTGAGCTTCTTCGACGATTCCACACGCTCCTGGAAAACTCCGCTCTGGCTTGGCTCCGATATTAACAGCCGCTATGCGGAAATGACACCCTATCTTGCATCCGATAATAAAACACTCTATTTTTCGAGCGACCGTCCGGGAGGTATTGGGGATGTCGATGTGTATCGTTCCCGACGTCTCGATAGTACCTGGCAGCATTGGTCGAAGCCAGAAGATCTTGGAACGAAGATCAATCGGTTAGGCCGGACAAGTTATTATACGGAAGATGCCGAAGGCAAATACGCCTACGTAACATGGCGAAGAACGGAGCGTGAAGCGAGCGCCATTTATCGCATCCGAGTCGAGCGGGAACTGCCTGTTGCGTTAGTGCATGGAGTCGTCACAGATGCCAACGCTACACCGCTTGCCGCAACGATCCGGTATGAACGGCTTCGAGATGGCGCGCTGCTCGGCACCGCGCGGTCGGACCCTACGACGGGTGCATTCCAGATCAGTTTGCCAGCAGGCGAACACTACGCCATTCACGCTGAACGCGAAGGATACTTCCCAACCAGCGAAAATATCGATCTCACGAATCTCTCGAACTTCCAGAGCATCGAACGCGATCTGCGTTTGAACAAGATCGAGAGCGGCGCGGCAATTACGATGAAAAATGTGTTCTTCGAAACGGATAAAGCCACGCTGCTTCCTGCCTCGTTCGCCGAGCTTGATCGCGTAAAGGAATTGCTTGCATCGCATCCGGAATTCAAACTCCAGATCGCCGGACACACCGATAGCATTGGTTCCGAAGCGCACAACCTTCGCCTCTCGAAAGCGCGCGCCGAAGCCGTTGCCACATATCTGTCTTCAAAAGGAGTAGCGACGGAACGACTTACTACCATTGGTTATGGTTCGTCGAAACCCATTGCCACGAATGCGACCGAAGAAGGCCGGGCGCAAAATAGGAGAGTGGAATTTATTTTGGTGGCGAAGTCGAAGTAATCCAGACCGTTAACCAACCGCATAGCGAATCAGGCAACTTAAATGGGTGCTGAGGGTTTATATTATTTATGGAAACAATCGAAGGATATTACGATGGCAATCGCATCCTGCCATTAGCGAAGATTCAAGATCATAGACATCGCCGTGTGAAAATAACCCTGCTCGAAGAGCTTACGGAGGAAGAAGAGATTCGGCTTGCTGTATCCCATTCGGATGCTTTCGAATTCTGGGATGATCCGCGTGAGGACATCTATCAGGATTATATTAAGACCTGATGAAGACTGGTGAGATCGTCCTGATACCATTTCCATTTGCCGAGTTAACCAATGTTAAAGCGCGCCCATCCGTCATTTTAGCAGAAACGGACGATAGGTACAAAGACATTATTGTCGCCGCAATTTCTTCCGTTGTTCCAGAACGGATCAGTAGAAATGAATTGATAGTTGAACCCCTGCCTGCCAATGGCCACCGCGTGCGATCTGTCATCAAAGTCGATAGGCTCGTGACAACAATGCGCAAAAATATCATTATCGAATTAGGTTGGCTTTCACCTTCGGAAATTGAGAACATTCTCTTCATCTTTCGGTCAATGCCACAAAGCGAATAAACTTTTGCAACACAAGCAAAACATCCTACAAAAATTCCGTCATCTGCCGCCGCTTCAAATAGTCTACCACTTCGCGGATGTTTTGTGATTGATCGCGGCGCGTGATGAGAATGGCATCGCCGGTATTGATGACGATGGCGTCTGTCATCCCGTATGTAAGCACCAACTGATCGTTACGCGAAATAACAAGACATCCACGGGAATTTCTTGCAACGACATGACTGCCGATGAGCACATTGTTCTCCAGATCTTTTTCGCTTAAGCGATAGACTTCGTCCCAACTGCCCACATCGCTCCAACCGAGCGCGCCGGCGCGAAGGACAAACACGTTTGAACCGTTCTTGACCGTGGATGCAGGTTCCATCACGCCATAATCGATGGAAACGCCGCGCACAGTGCTATACACTTCGCGCAGCTTTGCATCGAACTCAGGGCCATCGTGATGCGGAAGCGTATCCATTTGCTCCATGATCTCCGGCGTGTATTGTCGAAGCGCCTGCTCGATCGCATCCACGCGCCAGACGAACATGCCGCTATTCCAGAGAAAATCGCCGCTCTCGACAAAACGCCGCGCCGTATCCACGTCCGGTTTTTCTGCAAAACGCTTCACGTTAAAAATATCGCGCAGTTCGAATTCGGAAAAATGTGGGAGATCGTGTTGCGAAGGCAAATGCTCATCGTCAAGTTGGATATACCCGAAGCCTGTCTCCGCGCGCGTGGGATGAATACCAACCGTGATAAGCCCGCGTGTTTCGAAGGCAAGGCGCGCGGCAAGCTTCATCAGCCGCGCGAATTCCGCCTCATTGCGGATAACGTGATCGGCTGGGAGGACGATCATAACGGTCTCTCCATCTGTTCGCTCACGAATCATTCTTGCGCCAAGCGCAATGCAGGGCGCGGTGTTGCGTCCCATGGGTTCGGATATGATATTCGATTTCGGCAGATCGGGAAGCTGGCGTTCCAGTTCTTCGCGCTGGGCTTCGTTGGTGACGATGAGGGTATCGGCAATGTCCGCAAAAAGCAGCGTCCGCGCGACCGTCGCCTGAATGAGCGAGGTGCCGGGCGTGATAACATCGAGTAATTGTTTGGGCTTTTTTGAACGGCTTTCCGGCCAAAACCGCGAGCCGACCCCGCCCGCCATAATGAGTACGCTTATTCGCATGGCGCAAAATTACGGCGGATGCGCCAACATGTTGCAAAAGATACATTAAAGGTTGAACTCCGGGCATTATTTCAGCCTGGTAAGCATTATTACCCAGCTTTTAACATCGTCCTATATGTTGTGGACCACTCGTCACATACTATTCGCGTTCTTTTGCTTCTGCTTGATCGTTCAAGCGGACACGGTGCTTGCACAATCCAACGAAAATCGCGGCTCCGCAATAACCTCGTTTGGATCATTCGATCAATCGGGCAGCCTGAAATTTATCCCGAACCGAGGCCAGCTTTCCGATCAAAATGGCGATCCGATGCCGGAAGTGCTTTACACGCTCGATGGCTACGGGATGAGGACCTACTTCACCAAAGGCTCGATGCACTATGTGTTTTCGAAGCTTTTGCGCGCGAAGGATTCGCTCGGAAGACCCTTGACGCCGAATGCAATGGACATTGAGGGTTCTGGGAACCAGGACACCCTGAGCCTGTACCGCGTGGATGTAACATTCCCCGGCTCGAATCCAGATGCGGAGATCGTCGCGAGCGATACCACCGGCGATTACACTAATTACTATCTCACCAATTGTCCGGACGGGATTACGCACGTTCCGGGATACCGAAAGATCGTGTATAGGAATATTTATCCGGAGATCGATCTCGTCTTCTACACGAACAATCCCTCCCAGAAAGATTACCTCGAATACGATTTTGTCGTTCATCCCGGCGGCGATCCGAATGTGATACAGATGAGCTACGATCACGCGACATCACTTTCGGTGGATGAGGGTGGTGTCTTTCATCTGGCATCGCCGTATGGCAACGTGGACGAGACGAAACCGAACGGATATCAGATCGGCGCGAGCACAAACGAAAACGTGCCATGCGGTTTTAAACTTCACGATAATACCGTGAGCTTTGAAACAGGAAGCTACGACCACGCGCGCGATCTCTATATCGATCCGCAACGGTTGTGGGGAACGTATTACGGATGGGCCGATACTGGGAACACCACGGATGTAGAAGGTCTCGCTGTCGATCATTCCGGAAATGTCGATATTCTGGGAAGCACCGACGGCATTGCCAACATTGCGACGAACGGCGCATTCCAGACAACGTTCGGAAGCGGGAGCGAGAGCGATTGTTACATCGCGAAGTTCAATCCGGAAGGAACTCTATTGTGGGCAACCTACTATGGAGACACCGGCCTTAGCTTTGGGGCCGGCATTGCCTGTGATAATTCGAACGGGATGGTTATATCGGGATTTACAACGTGCCCGAAAGCGATCGCGACTTCGGGTTCCTATCAACCAACCTTCGATTCGAGTTTGGAAAGCGCATTCTTGGCATCGTTCGACAGCACGGGTGCTCGCAGATGGGGGACCTATTTCCGAGGCGTAGGACTGTTCCGGTGGATTCCTCCCGGACCTGGAGGCGGCCTCCCAACCCAGCCCGGGCCGGGAACCTCAGTTGCGTCCGGCGTCGCCATAGACAGCGCGCAAAACATCATTATGGTTGGATTCACCAACGACAGTGGCATGGCTACATCGGGCGCATTCAAGAGTCAAGTTGCAATAGACGGGTACAATGCTTTCGTGGCAAAATTTTCTTCCAGCGGCGCTTTGAGCTGGGCTACGTATTTTGGTGGAAGTAATGTACCCTCTCCCTCTGTACCACAGAGTGTGGAGGGCGCGTGTGAAGTGACGATCGACGCATCGAATAATATCTATATGGGTGGCAGCACGAACGACGCTGGACTTTCCACCTCGGGTGCCTTTCAGACGTCCGGAAAGTATTATGTTACCAAATGGTCCTCATCCGGCGCGCTGGATTGGTGTACCTACTATTTCGACGATAGCGCCTATCTCTATAACATAGCCGCCGCCCGTTCGGGAAATCTCTATATTGTTGGCTCCTCGAATGGAACCGCGACGACGCCCGGGGTGTACCAAACTTCGACGGCCGGGAATTACGATGGTTTCTTAGCGAAATTTTCTACGGCCGGCAAACGGATCTGGGCGACCTATTACGGAGGCCCGGAGCAGGATAAGTTGTTTGCGGTTACGATCGATACTTCGGAGAACCTTTTTATCGGCGGCTACACCGAAAGCGCCAGCGGCATCGCGACACCGGGTGAATATCAGACGACCTTGCTTGGCCCGTACAATGCGTTCCTGATCAAGCTCGACAGCAGTTGCCACCGGCATTGGGGAACCTATTACGGACGCAGGGGAAATCCTACCGCCGTGGGCCTCGACCGGCAAGGTCACGTATTTCTGGGCGGATATACCAATACCGGCACGGACGAATATGCAAGTACCGGTGCGCCCGATGGCACGCCTTACGGGCACTATAATGCCTTTGTCGCCAAATTTTGCGATCCGCTGGAGATGCAAATCGCGAGCGATGTGCCGGACACGGTATGCCCCGGCACGACGGACACGCTCTCTACAAAACCCGGACTCTCATCCTACCAATGGTTCGTGAACGGTAATACCATTTCGGGTGCCACCTCGCAAACGTACGTCTTTACTACACCAACCAATCCGCTCCGCCCCTATTACTATACGGTCAACGGGGTGGGAAGCGATATGTGCGATGTCATCTCCGACACGTTCGCGCTGGTGGTGCGGTCGGTTCCCGGAATCACGATGCCCGTGGGAAATAATATATGTCCCGGCTCCTCCATCAAGCTGCTTCCGACGATCGCCGGCTGGACCGGCCCGCTGAAGTATGCGTGGACTCCCGCCGCCACGCTCGATCATCCGGACTCGCTGCAACCAACGGCCACGCCCACGCAAGGAACCACCTACACGCTGGCCGTTACGGATTCGAACGGGTGCGTAACGACCGGGAAGCTAACGGTTTCGTTTTACGGCGTACCGAAAATAACCCTGCCTGTAAACCAAACGGTCTGCGCGGGTTCGTCCATCGCGATCACGGCTGCCGTTACCGGCGGGTTACCGGGTTATACATACTTGTGGTCACCTGCGGCAGGTTTGAACCGGACGGATACGAGCACGGTCATCGCCACCGTCGCAAAAAACACGACCTTCCATGTGACGGTCACGGATGCGCACGGCTGCTCATCGGAAGATTCCCTTTTGCTGGTCGTGACACTTGCTCCGGCGATCAAGGTCAGCTCGCCGCTTTCGGTGTGCAAGGGTTCCTCGATCGCGCTTGGCGGAACTGTGAGCGGTGGGACGCGTCCCTATACTTATTTGTGGACTCCCTCGGCCAGCCTCAGCGATTCGGCAAGCCTGACCCCAACAGCCACGCCGGATTCGACCACGCTGTATATCCTGACGGTTACGGACAAGAACGGCTGCAGCTCGCTCGATTCGGTGTTGGTTACGGTTTCGGATTCACTCACGCCCGTGATCACGGCAGACGGGCCGCTGACTATTTGTATTGGCGATACGGCTCATCTCTCGGCGGGAACCGGTTATACGAGTTACGTCTGGTCGGATGGCGAGACCACCCCGGATATTTCGGTCACGCAAGCGGGCGATTACACGGTGCATGTCACGGGCGGCACGGGCTGCGCGGGAACTTCCGCCGCAGTACATATTACCGTGCTGCCGGACAGTGTGCCCCATCCGGTGCTTACCGCTGCAAAACGCGTGATTTGCAATGGCGATTCGATTCAAATCAGTCCCATTGAGACGTATGCATCCTATCTATGGTCCACCGGCGATACGACGCCAACGATCTTCGTTTCAACGACCGATACCATCACGCTCACGGCGGCGAATGCTGCGGGCTGTTCGGGAACCAGCGCGCCGCTCGTCGTTACGGTGCTGCCCACGCCGGTCGCGACGGTCACCATTAATGGTTCCGACACGCTTTGCGGCAGCGACAGCCTGACGCTCGCCGCACAGAGCGGATACGCAAAGTACGAATGGAGTTCGGGAGATACCACCTCTGCTATTGTAGTGAAAACCAGCGGAATCTATTCGGTCACGGTGACGAATGCGGGCGGATGCAGCGCAACAAGCGCGCCTGATACGGTGACGGTCAATCCGACGCCCGAACTGTTTATCCATGGCCCCGCTGCAATCTGTCCCAACGCCACGGCAACCTACACCGACAGTAGCAATATCAATATGGCGAATGACCTGTTCACCTGGTCGCTCACGCCGGCGGGAGCAGGCAATCTTTCCATCAATAATCCGGGCAGCATCACGGTACAGTGGGGCGCGGCAGGAACCGCAACGCTGACGCTGACGGAGACCACGCCGAGCGGCTGCTCGGCAACGGACTCAATTAAAGTCACGATCAGTTCCAATCTTACTCCGATCGTTACGGCGAGTGAGCCGACGGCTTTTTGTCCCGGCGATTCCGTTACGCTCGATGCGGGCGCGGGCTATGCAAGTTATCAGTGGTCGATGAACGGACAGCCGATCGCGGGAGCCACGCATGAGCGGCTTACCGTGAATCAATCGGGCGCGTACACCGTCTTCGTAACCAGCGTGGGCGGATGCTCGGGAACCTCTGCTGTGACGAACGTTACCGCATATCCAGTACCGGCAACGCCCGTCATCACGCAGAATGGCGCTGAGCTTACCTCCTCTCCCTCATCGCACTACCAATGGTATTTTGATGGATCGCCGCTTATGGACTCTATTCATCAGACGCTCTCACCGGATACGAATGGAAACTACACGGTAACCATTACCGATACGAATGGGTGCGAGAGCACGAGCGATCCCTATCCATTCTCTGACTCGGTGGTGCTCCGGGCGAGGGTCTCGGTGCGCGGCACATTGGGCGCGCCGGGCGTGACTGTCTCCATTCCGCTCGTGCTCGATTCAGGAACGAACCTTGCAAAGAGCGGGGCAACGACGTATGCTGCCAGCATCACGCTGGATGGCCGGATGCTCAAACCGATCAATCCGGTTGGCGTTGCGGCTGGGAATGATTGGATCGTTTCACTGAGCGGGAACACTCCCAACGCACCCGGCGTATTGCAAACCATCACGGCGTTGGCGACGGCAAGCATCGCCGACGATGCGTCCGGACTCTGTTCGGCCATCACGATCGACACGTTCTATTTTCCAGGCGCTCCGATCGAGGTAACGACGGTGAGCGGTCTGTTCTGCGATTCGGGAACGTGTTCGCCCGCGATCACCTCCGGCGCTCCGGCGTTCATCATCGAGAAACTCTATCCCAATCCGTCCGAATCCGCCTTCACCGTGGAGTATCATGTCACGCAGGACGGCCCGCTTTCGATTGCGATCGAAGATTATCTCGGACGCACCGTAACCGTCCTCAAAGACGAATGGACGACTGCCGGCGACGAGAACGAATCCTACTCCACGCAAGCCATCTCCTCCGGCGTCTATCGGCTCGTGCTCCGATCGGGAGCGAAGGTAGCAAGCACCGTGCTGGTCATCCAAAAGTAAAAGAAGGAAGGATCGAATCTTTCGTAACGCGTCATTGCGAGGAGCAATGACGTTCTTAATCATAAATTTCTGAATTAAATGATGTAAAAAAATTATCTCTTTAATCAATTAATCGCCCCAAATCGTGGTTCAGATAGTATGCACATCGAATATTCCAAATGGAAACCTAACGAAAGCTCGACCGCCGAGGACCGGCTGAAGCAGTTGCTCGGGCTGTTCAGCCAGTTGCTGCTGACGACCTCCGGCGATGTCGATGAAACGCTGGAATGGATGCGCTATCTGAACGAGCAGTACAATATCTTCGGCCCGGATATGACGCTCGATATGTTCGTCGATCAACTGAAAGAACTTGGCCTGGTCGAAGAGGACGAAAATGCGCTGCTCAAACCGACGAACAAAGCCATCCAAAATATCCGGCGCGACGCGTTGCTCGAGATGTTTCGTTCCCTGCGCAAATCCCCGAATGGTTCGCACGATACGCCGCATACCGGACAAGGTATCGAACGCACGCAGAACACGAAGAACTATACTTTCGGCGATACCGCATCGAATATCGACTTCACGCAGACCTTTTTGAATGCACAAAAACGGACATTAAGAGATTCAACGAACTCCCCCTCCTATGAAGCGGAGCGGAATAGGAGGGGGCTGGGGGGTGGTCCGGGCGATGACGAAAATTCTGTCAATCCTACCGCACCACCCCCCAGCCCCCTCCTCTTACCAGAGGAGGGGGAGCTTATATTGCAAGAAGAAGACATCGAGATCTACGAAACTGAGCACCTCACAAGCTGCGCCACAGTGCTCATGATCGATATTTCTCACTCGATGATCCTCTATGGCGAGGACCGCATCACTCCGGCGAAAAAAGTGGCGCTGGCGCTTTCGGAACTCATCAAAACAAAATTCCCGAAAGATCAGCTTTATGTCGTTACGTTTGGCGATGAGGCAAAGCTTATTACCGTGAGCGAATTGCCATTTCTCGAAGTTGGTCCATTCCATACGAACACCCGCGCCGGGTTACGGCTGGCGCGGCAATTGCTGAAGCGTTCTGGGAATGTTAACAAGCAAGTATTTATGGTAACGGACGGAAAACCCTCCGCCATGTTCGAAGATAACGGCAGGCTGTACAAAAATTCCTTCGGACTCGATCCGAAGATCGTCAATAAAACGCTGGACGAAGCGCTTGCCTGCCGCAGGGAGAAAATTACGATCTCGACTTTTATGGTTGCGCGCGACCCGTATCTCATCGATTTTGTCGAAGAGATGACGAAATCCAACAAAGGCCGCGCGTATTATTCCGGATTGAACGATCTCGGCCAGTTCGTTTTCGTCGATTATGTCAGGAACCGGAAGAAGAAATATCCGGGGATGCGGGATTAGGAATTGCGGAATCTTCTTCCTAAGTATTTTGTGTACCTGTGTGCTTAATTTGAATATTTTGATTGCTATGAATATGAAGAGATTCGTCATTTTTCTTACATTGACATTTTCCGTCAGCATCGGCCATGCCCAATGGGTGCAAACGGGAGGGCCGAGCGGCGGAACGATCACTGCTATTGCCGTGCTTGGCAGCGATGTGTTCGCGGGAACCTCGAGCGGAGTGTTCCGTTCTACGGACGGCGGCGCAAGCTGGAACGGTGCTACAACCGGTGCGCAAAATGCGTCTATTGTGTCGCTCGCCGTGGTCGATACCGACATCTTCGCTGCTACTACTACTGAGATTCTACGCTCGACGAACAAAGGCGTCACCTGGGCGGAAGCGGATCTGGGATTCGCCGGATATTTTAGCAGTCTGTCTGCATTGGGATCGGAACTGTTTTTGGTATCCGATTATGACACCGTATATCGTTCGAGCGATCTCGGTGCGACGTGGAATTCCATCCCAACGCTGACCGATTCCGGAGTAACCAGTTTTGTTGCAATGGACGCAATGTTTTTCGCTGGCACGGGCGTCAATGGCGTCCTTTTTTCAACCGATAACGGCTTGACCTGGAGTGAAGCCGCAGGAGCCGGCCTTCCGGAACTGTATTATTCCGATATCATCTCCTTGGCGGCCATCGGGACGAACCTGTTTGCCGCAACCGATACCGCTATTTTTCTTTCTGCCGATTCCGGCGCAACCTGGAACGCTCTGAACACCAGCTTCCAAGGTTTCGAGGAGGGGGCAAACCTGCTCACAACCATTGACTCCGAGCTTTTTGCCGGTACGGAGTTCGGAGGATTGTATTTCTCAACAAATGCCGGGAAATCGTGGGGACAGGCAAGCTCCGTAATTTCCAACCTTAGTGTGCTTGCGATCGCGGCGTTCGGCACCGCTATTTTTGCGGGCACACAAAGCACGGGAATGTTTATCTCCAGCGATGGAGGCTCCAACTGGAGTGCGGACGATAGCGGCATCGTAATATCGGACATCAACAGTTTTGCCGTTCTTGGATCTGACATTTTTACTAATTGTTTCCAGGAATACTACGGGAACGCCGGGAGCCTTTACAGTACGAATAACAATGGGAACAATTGGACGGATATTACTTCTAATCTGAACAGTTACTCCGACATTACCGCAATCGTTGCTTCCGGTGGAGAGGTGTTTGCCGCTACTGACAACGATGCCGTGTATGTTTCGGCCGATAGCGGCATGACCTGGAACACGTCTTCGAACTTGGGCAATCTGGAGATCACTGCACTCTTTGCAACACCCAACAACCTTTTCGCCGCCACGAACAGCGGAATGTTTCAGTCGCCGGACGGAGGTACAACCTGGTTAAGCGCCAGTTCGGGTATTGCCGCCGCTGACATCACTGTTCTTTCCTTTGCGCAAGGCCCTTCGGCGCTCTATTGCGGAAGTATAGACGGTGCCGTTTATACCTCCACGGATGGTGGTGAGATATGGAATAATGTCTCACCTTCAGGTTCGTTCGACAGTATCGAAGCCATTACCACGGTGGGCAGGAATGTCATAGCCGGAGGTCCCGAGGGATTGTTTCTCTCTTCCGATAATGGAATGGATTGGAATGACGCATTTATACAGAACTTCGGGATCACGTCGTTGCTAACGGTGGGTTCCAACGTGTTCGCGGGAACGACAGGTGGAATTTTTGTTTCCACCAATGGAGGTAGCACTTGGAACGACCAAAGCCAGGGCCTCACGACTCTTTCTGTCAACGCGCTTGCGGTGCAAGGCTCCAATCTCTATGCCGGCACGGCAGCGGCCGGCGTTTGGATTCGTCCGCTTGTGCAGATGATCAATTTCAATGCAGTGCAAGCGAGTGTCACTCCATCGAATTTTGAACAAAGTTATCCCAATCCCTTCTCGCATCAAACGACGATTCCATTCTCGCTAACACAATCTGAACATGTGACGATCACAATATTCAATGCGTTCGGCGAGCAGGTTGCTGCGCTTGCCGATCAGGATTACGGTGCGGGTGTGCATGACGTAGTGTGGAACGCAGGTTCCGCGCCATCCGGAACGTATGTGTGCCGTATTACAACTGCTGAGGGCGTACAAACGGAGTCGCTGGTTCTTGTGGATGAGTGAAAAGATGGATTAAATTCCAAAGCTGGGTTCCCGCTTTCGCGGGAATGACAGGATGTGGTGTTTTTCGCGCTTCGCGCAATGATTTCCAACATTGTCATCCCCGCGAATGCAGGGATCTGAATGCCTAATCAGAGTTTCCCTCATCCTTTTCGCTTAATGCGGCTTCAGATCGAATAAATATTGAAATCCTATCTCCGCAGTGATAAGGGGACCGTTGTTGATCGCACTTGCCGTGTTTTCGGTCGCTCCGGAAGGATTCAATTCATAACTCGAGATCTGCGTAAGCGGACAGCCAACTTCGAGCTTAAGATCGAGCACACCATTCGTAGATCGCATGACAGGAATGGAAGCACCGAAACGAATTTCAAAAAGCGTATTCATCGCGCTTGTTCCAAAATTGGTTGGCGAGCCGGCCGTTCCCGGGCCGCTCACGCCGGAGGAAACCGGAATACCGAAGCCAGCGCCGATCATAAACCCACTGAATGAAAGTTCGGGACGAATGACCGCATAGTTAAAATTGTAATTGGCTATGTTAGCAGGGTTAGCCGTCTGTTGAAAATTGACGCTCCTGGCGTCATACGCGAGCGCAAGCGAGAACGAAATGTTCCATGTGAGTGGGAACTCGAAATCCGCGCCCGTGCTAAAAGCAAATCCAGCTAAGGCGTTTGTGCCGGCAGCCACCGGTCCGGTATTGAAGCATTCGCCGCCGCTAACGAACGGCCCAATTTCGATATTGATCGAACCCTCTCCCGGCACCAGCTTGTAAATATCCGCAGATTGCGCATGGGCACCGTGTACCCATCCGAACAATACCGCGAGAAGAATACCGACTCGTTTCATACGATTGTGACCAGAACGATAGGCGGATGTGACCAGAACGACACGGCGGATCCGTTTTCCAATATGACACGCGAATCCCGGAAAAATTCCGGGAACTTGGGTTTAATGCGGCGTCAGATCGAAGAGATACTGAATTCCGACCTCGCCGGATGCGAGTGGGCCGTTGTTGCTGGTGGACGGCACGACAGGATTCACAGCAGAACTGTAGTATGCAAGCGGGCCATTCGAGACGATCTGCGTAAAGGCATACGCTCCTTCGATCGTCAAATTGAGAACGCCACTGCTCAATTGCATGATCGGAACAGACGCGCCGAGGCGTATTTCAAATAGCATATTCATGGAACTCGGGGTAACCGGAGTTTCCGGGCTGACACCGGCGTTTGTTACGCTCGCAGAAACAGGAAGACCGACTCCCACGCCGAGCAGAAAGCTGCTGATCCGTAATTCCGGACGTAATACAAGATACCCGAAATTGTACGTTGCTATTTCGTTGGTCGCACCCTGATTGTAGAAATTGATGCCGCGCGCGTCATAGGCAAGCGCCAGGTTGATCGCAAAGTTTTGGGTTACCGGAAAATCAGCGTCGGCGCCTAAGCTCCATGCGAAGTCATCGCCTGTTTTTGAGCCGTTGCCGACGGTACCCGCATTAACGGACGCACCGCCGCTAAAGAGTGGGCCAACCTTGATATCCTTCCACGCGTCTTCCGCAGTAAGAGAGGCCGCGCCTTGCGCGTATGCCGAGGACATGTATCCGAAGAGTAAAGCAACGAGAAATAGGGTGTTTTTCATGTTTTTTGGGAAAAAAATAATGCAAATATACAACAAAAATCAGCCAATGCGAGTGAATGCTCAATGAATGAGATCGAATTGGTAACTAATTCCGGCTTGAATGGTCGGGAGCGGCCCCTTGCCGAGCTGGGACGATCCGGAAAACCGTCCAGGCGTTTGGGGCGGTCCGGCGGTTCCGATTCCACTTGTCGGGGTGTATCCTGTCGAATCGAAACCAGCGGTGGACGCGATGGTTTTCGTGAGCGGATAACTTCCACTCACAATAAAATGTAAATACGCATCGTCGGTCTCCAGAATAGGAATGGAAATGGTCGCTCGAATTTCGGTGATGGTATTCAGATCGCCTGTGGGAACGTTGAGGTTTTCGTTGTAATTGTGGGTCGAAGGCTGGTCGCCGCTTGGGCGAGTATAGGAGGCCAGCGTTTCGATCGCGCTTCCGCTCATGGGAATATCGAACGAAAAACCGAGCAGCAGCCAAAAAATTCGGATAGAGGGCTGAAAGGAAAGATACCCGAGGCTCATATTGAGGCTTTCGCCGGCGGTATCGGCATAGAGCGAGCGCGCATCGTAGAGCGCAGAAAAATCGAAGCCAAGCCACTGGCTGTAGAAAAAGTCAATGGTTGCGCCGATAGTGTAGGAAAAGCGAGATTGGGAACTCCAGTTATCCGGCAAGTCCTCGTTCTGCCTCGCAATGCCGGCGGTGAATAATGGCCCTGCGGTGACATCCTTAAAGATCCAGAAGGTGGACGTATCTTTCGGCGCTGCCGGCAGAATGAACGTCCTCCGAAGTTGCGCCGAAGCCACATCGAACAACGAGAATAAAATAACAACGGAAATAATCCCAATTCGTAATTCGTAAAGCATCGCCGGCGACGCGTTCGTAATTCGTAATTTAAGGAACGTTCGATTACGTGCCAAACCTGGATTCCTGCGTCTGCGGGAATGACGGGATGTGGCTTTTTTTGCGCTTCGCGCCAGGATTTGTTCCCTTGTCATCCCCGCGAACGCGAGAGTCCACGACTTATTCAGAGTTTCCTTAAACATATTCCACATGGACCGTCCTGGTTTGTTCATCGAATATCAGCATTCCTTCTTCGCCACGAATGACATTCCCTTCGAGCGATAAGTTCGAAACATGTTCACCATTGAGCTTAAAATTCACCGTGACAAATTCCCCGCTCTGCGTAAGCAAACGTATGGGCATCTTTAAAATTCGTTCAGTAAGTCTGGCAACAATAGCGGAACTCATGCAACCCGTACCACATGCCAATGTTTCGCCTTCCACGCCGCGCTCGTAGGTGCGAATGCGAAGGTATCGTTCCTCGCCATCTTCGCGCACTTCGATGAAATTCGCATTCGCTCCGACCGGCGCAAACTCCGGATGCCAGCGCAGCAGAGGGCCGAAATGTGCGATGTCGAAGGTTTCCAAGCTCCCTCTCCCCTTTAGGGGAGAGGGTTGGGGTGAGGGGGCGTTATCCCAAAACATTATTACATGCTGCGAACCAAGATCGACGTAATTTCCGGCAATGCTTTTACCATTCTCGACAGGCAGTTCGAAATTCAAACGAATAACAGAAGGGTCTTGAAAATACACGCGCACCGCGCCATTGGGAAGGAATTCTGCCGTGTTGATCGCGCCCAGCACTTCGAAATCTACTCTATCGGAATTGACAAATCCATACTGCCGCGCGGCCTGTGCCGCACAGCGCGCTCCGTTACCGCAGAGCATACCCGTCGTGCCATCGGGATTGTAAAAATCCATACGGAATGCCGCACCGAGTCCACTTTGATTGATGAGGATGAGACCGTCCGCGCCAGCGCCGATCTTGTAATCGCACGCGGCGCGCACCAGCTCGCGCATTTCTTCACGCGAGAGCGAGAGCGGGTCTTCCCAGGTGTTCATCACAAGGAACGTGTTGCCCGCTGCGGTGTAGCGATCGAAGGAGTGGGTCATGAAGTATGAACAACGCTAAAGGCAACGGCGTCCCCGGCTGTTTATGCGTTGGCGATCGCGGCAAGCCGTTTTTCAAGCAGCGCCTTCTCTCTCGCGTTGCGCGTCAGTTCGATAGCGCGAGTAAATGAGCGCTCCGCCTCCGCGTTGCGGCCAGCCTTTGTAAACGCATCGCCGAGGATGGCATGATAGAGATAGTAATCCGTAAGCGGGAGCGTTTGGAGCAACTCGATCGCGGCGACCGGGCCATGCACTTCCGACATCGATACCGCCATGTGCATTGCCACGATGGGACTCTGTTTCAGCGCATACAGCCGTTTGTATAGTCCAAGAATAGCTGGCCAATTCGTTGCGTCGAACGAGGGAGCCATTGCGTGAAGCGATTGAATCGCGGCCTCAATATGATAGGTGGATGTATTAATATCCGGCTCTGAACGCGCGAAAAGATCCATGCCCTCATCTATGAGTTCCCGATCCCATTTGGAACGATCCTGTTCGGAGAGCAGGACAATATCGCCGCGATCGTTGGTGCGGGTCTCGAAGCGCGCAGCCACGAGCGTCATCAGCGCGAGCAGTGCCAGCGATTCCGGCGAGTGAACTTCGCTGTGCTCGGCCATGATGCGCGCAAGGCGGATCGCTTCCAGGCATAGATCGCGGTCGAACAGGCCATCGCTCTCGGTCTGCTTGTAGCCTTCGTTGAAGAGCAGATAGAGCGAGGAAAGTACGGCCCCACTCCGCTTTTTCAGTGCGCGTCCGGCGGGCGCTTCGAGTTCCACGTTGTGATCGCGGAAATACTTCCGCGCGCGTCCCAGGCGTTTTTCGATGGCGTCTTCTTTCGCGAGAAAGGCGTTGGCGATCTCGCGGACGCTGAATCCGCACAGGGATTTGAGGATGAGCGTGATCTGCGAGGCTACGGGAATGCCGGGATGGCAGCAGGCGAACATCATGCGAAGTTGGGAATCTTGTATCTCCCACGGCACGATGAGCCTATCGAGATCGAACACATACGCGCCTTCGTGGATGCCGGGGATCATCGGTACGAAGCGTTTCGAAGCAGAGGCGTTGCGCCGATGACGATCCACCATCTTGTTCTTAGCGACCTGCACCAGCCAGCCGGTTGGATTATCGGGCACACCGCGAAACGCCCAGCTTGTCATCGCGGCCAGAAGCGAATCCTGCACGACGTCTTCCACATCGTCTAATTTCGAAATGCCAACCGCGCGCACCAGTGTGGAAACCAGCTTGCCATACTCATGCCGGAACACATGCTCGACCATAGCATTGATCTGTTCGTGATCCGTAGTTCCCGGCTCGAAGGAAAGTCCCATAATAAATAAAGATTAGATTAAACAACAGAAGGTAGGAGACATGTTCGGATGGGTTAGGCGGACGACAGAATCCGCGCGCAGGTCGGCGCTTCCAGCCCGACAAGGTGACTTCAAACCGCCAGTGAAGGAATTATTTGCTTTGCTTTTTATTTTTAGTATAGTGGATAGAACAAATATCTGCAACAAAAAAATAATTCATAATGGCTGAAAAGAACAAACCGGCTGAAAAGAAATCAAAACTGGCTGAGAACAAGATAAAACCAACGGCCGCGAGCGTTCTCGATTACATCAATACCATTACCCATGAACAAAAGAAGAGCGACAGTCTCGTGCTGTTGGAAATGATGAAAAAAGCAAGCAAGAAAAAGCCGGTACTGTGGAATAATTCCTTTATCGGTTTTGGTATCAAACGACATAAGAGTGCCACAACGGGCCGCGAATCCGACTGGATGCGGATAGGCTTCGCGCCGCGCAAAGCGAACCTGACGTTGTACTTCGGCAATTATATCAATGAGCATGCCGCAGCGCTGGAAAAGCTGGGTAAGCATAAAGTGGGCACGGGCTGCCTGTACATCAATAAGCTGGCCGATGTTGATCTCAAAGTGCTGAAGGGAATGATAGAAGCGGGATTGAAAGCGAAGTGAATCAGAACCATTGGTACCAAACATTTTATCCGCTTTCTGAACAATCGTAACGTTTCGACCGAACCCAAAAGTATTTAACGACGAATTTGAAATACGTATTATTTCTTCCACTTTTTGCGATCATCGCTGCTTGTGCAAACACGCCGCAAAAGCAAAACACCCTCACGGTTCGCCCATCTCAGTGCTCATCAGGGTTTTCGTTTGGCTTTGACGAACCTGAAGCAGAAGGAATCAACGTTCAACAGTTGGTGAATTTGACGGAGTGGGTGCAGAACAATCCTCAAATTCCAATTCTCTCTTTTACGATCTCTAAAAATGGGAAGGTTGTTTACCAGCTTTATACTTCCTCACTTACCGGCGAGGAATCCCATTATCTAATGTCGGTTACGAAATCAGTCACTTCAAGTCTT
Source organism: Ignavibacteriota bacterium (assembly GCA_963776895.1). Classification (GTDB taxonomy): domain Bacteria; phylum Bacteroidota; class Ignavibacteria; order Palsa-1295; family Palsa-1295; genus PALSA-1295. Next base: position 850,004 of record CAVZOL010000010.1, read on the forward strand.
GTGGGAGTTGCAATAGATCGAGGGTATGTGGCAAGCACAGATCAAAACATCGCTGAGCTTCTTCCACCGGATCTTTTTATGAACACTGCCGATCGAAATCGATTTTCTTTGCTCACTCTAAAAGATGTTTTAGGAATGTCGGCTCTGAATGCATCAGTCGCACCTCACGACCCATCTCCGGAAGCAAAGCAGCGTTCAAACGAATGGTGGGAAAGTAAAAACCGGGTTCAATACGCTCTTACGCAGCCATTGCTCTCAAACCTGGGAACAGACTTTCTTTACACGGACATCACCCCAACGCTTGCTGCGGGAGTTGTCGAGTATGCTACGCATCAGACACTTTTTGATTTTGCAAATGAAAATCTTTTTGAACCGATGCAATTTGAGAACCAGGAGTGGATGCATGAAGATCCATCTGGAATTGATAATGGTGCGTTCGGTTTGCGGCTCCGCCCGATCGACATGCAAAAGTTTGGCATTTTGTTCCTAAATGATGGTTGCTGGAACGGCCAGCAACTTATCTCTTCGAAATGGATCAAACAATCGTTCACACCTTGGATTACAACTGGAGAGAACACTTATTCGACTGACTACGGCTGGTACTGGTGGAAAGATGTTTGGGGCAAAGGTTGGAGATCGTTCGGTGCCATCGGATGGAAGGGTCAAAGAATTGAAGTGTTCCCAGAACAAAAGATGGTGGTCACCATGACTGCTATTATCAACGATGGTTCGGAAAACAGAGTATTCTCTCATCTGATCCACAGCTATGTCATGCATTTGATGGAGCCACTTCCAAGCGGGAACAACGTTGCTTTAATCAAGGCAACGCTAAAAAGAGAACTTGAGGCGGTTCGAAATGCACCCAGTCGAATCGCGCCCGGCACAGAACCCAGAATGATTCCTACCGTGTCGAAGAAGGAAAGGCATTCTCCCTTTATCCAAGGGACCAATTAATCACGCTGCATTTCGAATTGCGGTATGGCTCGAAGCAGGTAGCTCACCTTCCAAAGCTCAGATCGATTTCATTCATAAATCGCTCCGGTGTAATTGCGGGAACCGGAGCGCCTGCAAAGTCCTTCGAGTTTTTCGTAATGATGAAATTTGACTTGCTCTCTACTGCCGAGGCTGCAACAATGGCATCTTCGAAATCGCGGAATGACAGTCGGCGAGCGCTTCGAAGCAATGCATTATCAACTGGAACTACTGTGAGCATTTCGATCAGATCATCCACGATAGCAATTGCTCGATCATGCCCGATTTTCGACCGCAAAATGTAGTAAATTGTGGGAATTCCGTGCGAGGGTGTATATCCCTCTAACGCTCTCTGTTTGCAAAGCGTCAAGATTTCCGCTGAAGCCAGGAAATTGTCACGTTCGAGATAGACATCGAGTACGATGTTCAGATCAACCGTTATTCTCGTCACTCAAGTATTTTTTGGTGAGGTAATCCATTCTCACTGCGTCAATGTCAGTATCTTTCGGAAGAATGCCGACCCAGGATTGGACAACAGGGTCGATGCGATGCTCTGAGACTCGCTTAAGATTTTTAAGCAACCGGTCAACAAGCTCGCTGACCGAGATCTTGTTGCGAGTCGCAAACTCCCTTGCGAACTCAGCGTCCGGAGGGGGTAATTGGATGGTTAATTGTTCGTGTCCTGCCATACCTCTTAAATACCAAAAGGGTGAATTCAATTCCCGCTCACCGCCACGAGCCTCTCGAAACATTCGTACCTCATTCGCGTTTGTTTGCGCAGTGAAGATGCTTTTGCCAAAGGAATGCGTTTGATGAATAGAAAATTGCTCGTCTGGACCCCCCGAGCATCTTACGGGAACAAACTCCCAGCGATCTTCTCTTTAAGTAACTATGGAATCCTTAGTCATTACCCCCGATAACAGCGAAGACCTTTCGATGCTGAAACGACTGCTCGATAAGCTTCACTTTCCCGTTCGCGTCCTAACCGACGAGGAGAAGGAAGACATCGGCCTCGGCATCCTCATGATGGAAGCCGACCGCAACGAGCATGTTTCGCGCGAGGAGATCATGGCGAAGCTCACTCGCTGATGCAGGTCGTATTCCTCGGCAAGTTTTCCCGCGACTTAGACGACCTGACAGACGCGGATCTAAAATCGTCTGTCCTGGAAATTATTGAATCACTCGAACAGGCTCCCACTCTTTCCCAAGTCTCCGGTGTTAAAAAGATGAGTGGCTTCAAGAACGCATTCCGTATTCGAGTTCGCGATTATCGTATCGGTCTCTATTACGAGAATGGAATTGCCGAGCTTGCACGGTTCCTTCATCGCAGCAAGATATATAAGGTTTGGCCGTAATGGCATCCCCCATGCCAAAAGAATGCGCGTGATGAATAGAAAAATGCTCTCCTGGATCCTCCTCTGTTTGATCTGGGGTTCGACGTGGATGTTTATCAAAATTGGGGTGAGCGTCATTCCGCCGATCACGTTCGCAGGTATTCGGTTCCTGATCGCAACGATAGTACTCACATCGCTGGTCTTTATCCGCAAACTTTCGCTCCCACGCACGCGCGCGGAATGGACGCTACTGCTAACTACCGGCATTCTTTCGTTCACGCTCAACTACGGGTTGCTGTTCTGGGGCGAAGCACGCACGACCTCCGGACTTGCGGCGATCCTTCAGACAATCATTCCTGTGTTCGGGCTTCTGCTTGCGCATTACATACTTCCGAACGAGCCAATGACATGGACGAAAACGAGCGGTGTACTGCTCGGAATTGCAGGAGTCGTGATCATATTTGTAACGCAGTTGCACGGCGAAGGTCCCGCAGCGCTTGCCGGTGGCGCTGCGATCGTGGTCGGGGCGTTTTGCGTTGCGTGGTCCAACGTCATCATCAAAGCGCGGGGAACCCACATGCACCCGGCGGTGCTCGCAGCGGGACAAATGGGCTTCGGATTCGTTCCGCTCCTCATCACTGGCTGGGCCATCGAGGGGAACCCATTCGAGTTCCATTGGACGGGCGCGGCTGCCCTCGCGTTATTCTATCTTGCGATTGTCGGTTCGTGCTGCGCATTCCTTCTGTTCTATTGGCTTCTGCGCCGCGTCGAAGTGACGAAGACAATGCTCATTTCATTGGTAACTCCGGCCATCGCGGTGTTACTTGGTCTTTGGTGGCTTCATGAGGAGATAACGTGGTATATCGTCGCCGGAGGTATTTGCATTATGGCTGGAATTTTACTGACCATTCGCAGCCGGAAGCCGGTTATGCTCAGCGAAATATGAACTACGTTTTCTCGTTACAGCAGCTATCGTTGCCGAATATATAGAGATCGAATACGTCAGCACCCTGCCCCTCCGCTCCCTGGGGAGAATACACATCAATGGAAAGTTCCGTCCCTGGGACATCGAACGATTTTGTTGTATGCTGCAGCGTTTCCGTGAAGATCGGTGGGCCGACCGATACGTCGCCAAGCGCGGTAACCGTGCCACCTAAAACGACCATGTTCAGCACAATGTTGATCGTAGCAACGCCGCTTCGCCATTCAGCCACGATCCGGATCGCCGAGTAAGGTGCCACGTTAAGGTTGGGGGTTAAATTGAGATGATGCCCACCTTCAATGGATTGCTGCTGCGTCACGTATATTAATTTTGTTGCCATGTTTAATTTTGATTGAAAACGTTTATGGGTATTTACTTGGTTGTTTTGTCAACAGGTTCCCACAGTTCGATCTTGTTCCCTTCGGCGTCCATGATATGGAGAAATTTTCCGAAGTCGTAACTCGCGACGGTGTCAAGTATGGTTACGCCGTTCTGTTTGAATTTCGTTACCAGTCCGTCCATATTCTGAACTCGGTAGTCGATCATAAAATCCTTTTGGGATGGGGAAAAATAATCATCCCCTTTTTTGAAGGGTTTCCATTGAAGAGAACCAACTTTTTCGGGTGTGTTCACATTTCTAAACTCAAAACTCGATGAGCCCCACCCATTGATCTCGATCCCTAAATTCTTGGTGTACCAATCGTTCGTTTTTTTCGGATCGTCCGAATAAAAGAAAACGCCACCAATTCCTGTCACCTTTGGCGCCGTATCAACGGGTGGCGTTTCGTTGTTCGTTTTTTTAGAAAACCCGAATGCAACTCCGATGCCCAGCATCAAAAGCATTCCCAACATGATCGACTTCATATCCAACGATCTCATATTCCTCCTTATTGGTTAATAGTGAACAAATCCTCAACAACCACGCGCTTAAAAATAGAGCGGCGCACACTCAAACCCGGAAATCGGGCCGTTCGGTGCCGGGCATCGATACCTTTGTGGTAAGGCTTCAATCCTCGATCGCCTCAATGCCGCGTTCTTTCGCGCTTGCGACTCCGGCTTTCATGGCTTTCACTTGTTCTGGTGCATGTCCCTGCCAAATCGTGATCTCGCCAACCACTTTGAACGGATGTTTTGACCGGTACGATTTTGTTGGATTACCCGGGAATTTTTTATCCGTTAAATTCGGATCATCCTCTATATCGCCGGTCGGCTCTACGACATAGATTCGTTCGCGTCCTTCGCCGAGCGCAAGTTCCGCACCCCAGATAGCGGCATCCAGCGTAGCCGTGAGATAGATATATTTGGCTTTTTTATTCTCACCATAATTTGAGCTAACACCAATCTCAATGAACTCGCCTATCTCTAAGTGCGCCTTTGTGCCGTGGAAGAACGTCTGAGCAAACGGGCTTGGGGCGGGGGTTTTCGATCTGTTTTCATCGATGTCTTTTCCCATTTTTCGTATAATAATGATTTGATATTTTTTTGTTACAAACTGACCACCCCCGCACATCGTGGGCGATGCTTGCCCCCTCCTATTCCGCTTCGCTGCATAGGAGGGGGAGTCTTATTACTTGGCTGCGTCATCATAAACGGGTTCCCATAGTTCGATCTTGTTTCCTTCGGAATCCATGATGTGAATAAAGCTCCCGAAGTCGTAGGTCACAATGTCGTCCAGAATGGTTACACCATTCTCTTTGAGTTTAGCTATCAGTCCTTCCAGGTTCTGCACCCGGTAATTGATCATAAACTCTTTTTTGGATGGTGAAAAATATTCGTCTCCTTGTTTGAACGGATTCCATTGAAGAGAGTTTATCTCGTCGGGCCTGTCAAGGTTTCGGGATTCAAAACTTACCGAACCCCATGGACTGATCTCCAGCCCTAAATTTTTGGCATACCATTCCTTCGTTTCCTTCGGGTTGTCGGAAAAAAAGAAAATGCCGCCAATTCCAGTCGCCTTTGGTGTGGTGGTGTCAATAGGTGAAGTTGCGTTGTCTGCTTGATTTTTTTTGTCTTCCATTGTTTAGTTTTTTATCGTGTTTGATCGTGAACAAATCCCGATACAAAATTAATAATAATATCCTGGCATTGATTGAAATCCAAGCCACCCCCCAAGCATCGTGGGCGATGCTTGCCCCCTCCTATTCCGCTCCGCTGCATAGGAGGGGGAGTTTATTAATACCGCATGTGGATCGTGATAAACGTATTACCAAAAAGGTTGAAGCTTGCATCCTTGAATGACGGCGGCCCCAGAAAACCTGTTGCATCGTTCGATGCACCGACCCCTTCGGTCGGGATCCCCAAAAAATTCGTGTTGAGCTTTCCGTTCCCATCCTCGTCGTGATAACAAGCAACCGCATACATTCCGCGCGGAAGGCTATCGAAGGTCACGACCGCGGTTTTGTTTTTGATCTTCACCGGTGTCTTTCGAAATGCTTTGTTGGGATCTTTAGGATACCCATCCTCGGAATTATACAAACTTACAAACACACTGCCATCGTTGCTGTGCAGGGAGGTAACCGTCACCGTAAGCCGAAGCGACGGCGTAGAAAACACCAATGGATAGAGGAGTAGAACAAAATATGTGATAGGCATACTGCTAAGGACGTTTGTGACTGAGTTCTATTTTATTTTCTTGACCGAGCTTCACCGCCTACCCTAATGACAGGAGTAGGAAGCCTTGGGGGTGGTTGCTGAGGCTCCCGTGAAAATCCCCCTCACCCGATTCCGCCTGCGGCGGAATGTCCTTCTCCCAACTTCGTGAGGAGAGGGATGGTGCGCGCGGCGAAACTGGGTGAGGCGGAGTTTAAACCGCCCCTTTCACTCCGCTGCACTTTCACTCCGCTGCACTTTCACTCCGCTGCATTAGCATGGCGATCTTATCTCTTCTTCACCCTCCCTGCTTTGGGCTTTTGGGGCGCTGATTTCGCTTGTACATTAAAATCGAGCGCGAGCTTGATCCAATAGTCAAGTTCCCGATCCGCAATAATTCCCTCCGGGCTTACGAACACAAATCCTTGCATTGGTTTTCCGGTAAATGTCATTTCGCGGCAACCTTTTTTCGTAAGAGCTGCATGATACACTGCAGGATCGAGCCGAACCATCAGATCCTCTTTTACAATACCCACGCACATTTTTCCATTGACCATAAAGGTCAGACCACCCATCATTTTCTTTTCTTCGACATTCTTGAGATGTGCGAGCGCGTTCCGCAGCCGGTTCGCAAGCGCTTCGTTATAAGCCATTGTTACATTAAAAAATAAATTTTAGAAATTACCACCCCGCTAACCACCCCCGCGCATCCCACGACAAACGCAGGACAAGCTTCTTTCATCGCGGCATGATTTCGATCTCAAGCATCGAGCACATCATACGAATCATAAGGGCTTGTCCTGAGCTTGTCGAAGGATCATAGTTCAAACTCGGAGGCGGACGACACAAGCCGCGCGAGGGAAAACGACATTCCTTAGTCCCGAAGGGACGGAGTACTCGCAGCCCAGGGTGTAGCGAAGCGCAACCCTGGGTACGAATAACGATCTTAGGAATTATTAGCCCTGTTAAGGGCGATGTTAACAGCCGGGGATTTACTCCGTCCTTTCAGGACTATGGGAACCTAAAACGTACCGCCAACCCAGGGTTCCACTCGCAAGCTCGCTTCACCCTGGGCTGCGAGTACTCCGTCGCTCCGCGACTAAATCCGCCCAATTGCCGATGTAATAGGGTTCGGTGGTGTCCAGGATGGCATAAAGCCGCTCGCGTTGTGCGGCAGGCATTAGCTGAAATGCCAGACGTACGATGGCGGCATGACCATCCTCACCCCAGCTAAAGCTGCGATGGGAATTTAGCACCCAAGGACAATAAAGAAAAAGCTTAGGACGAGCTTTCGCATTTATTCCTACGCTTTGCCCTTGGAAACGATCCGTGCCTTTGCTTTTGATCTTTCTTCCACAAGCAAATCCAACGTGCGATCAATCTGATGCATTAAGTACCCGACAAAATGGTGATCACGGGACGACCTTTCGAAGTCTTCTTCCATCATGATAAAGCGGTGAAATAAGTCGCGCGAGTGCTCAACTTCTGTAAGTGTCATCGCAGGATAACCTTCAAAAAGTGACCTGCCGACTCTTCCAACCCAAGGAACAAAGTCCTCAAAAATCGCGAAAAGAACACGGAGTCTTATCGCAATATCTTCTATCTCGCCCGCATTATGGATTGCGAATTCAAGAACTTCGGGCCTTTTTGTGTTACGGCGACCTCTGCGCTCATATGCGTGAGCGACACGCTCTGGAAGCGCGTCATACATTGATTTAATTTCCTCAAAATACTTGACTACGGATGTCGGTGTTTCTTCGCCCTCCTGGTCTTCCGTTGTCTCATCGACTAGAGCTTCGATTTTTGATTTGAATGCCTTAACATGTGAGAGAAGGCTTTCCTCATTTGGTTCCGAATTGGGAATTCGCTTAGCGAGTTGCATAGCGAGCTTTAGAAGCGATTCTTGATCATCCCCGAGATTTTGGAACAAAGCGAACGGACCAGTGACAACCTTCTCTAAGGGAATTCCGAGAGCTAGACCAATTACAGGCAACTCGGAAATTCCTTTTGCTATTCCGGCCTCATAAAGTATCCATGGTCTTCCGACACTTCGGGATGTTAGAATGCAAACAATATCAGAAGAGCTACGAATCTTCCCGAGTATCTCTGGATACCATTCAGTTCCATATGCAAGACCTTGGTTCGGGCGTTTATCGCTCGACAAAAATGACTTGAGGACTCCAACACTAATATCCTGGATAAAGGTTGAAAAGGTCTGCGCGATTTTTGTATCGCGTGAATCATGGCTAATGAACACTAGCGGAGGATGTTCGCCCCCAAGACTAATGCCAGTGTTTGATGCACCCGGCGAATGCCCTAGATGAGCTTTTTTTCGCCCTTCACGTTTGGTAGGTACTCGTTTTTGATTCTCCATTTTACTTGGTTTTACAATAATGTCCCAATTTGGCACCCATATTCCCTATGTGCCTCTGATTCAACATTGCCAACATATCAAGCATTCATTTACGCCAAATGCCGTACCTCGCTAACGCGGTCGCAACGCTACTTGCTTTGCTTTAGCCCTTCGTGCTGATTAATCCATAAATGACGTTCGAAAAAACTCCCAATATAATTGCGGCAATCGCCGATAAAATCAGAGCGAGATATGGTCTGCGTTGAATGAATCGTTTCATACGATAATATGGACGCCGGTTGAGAGCCTTCAGTTCTTTTTCAGCTCCGGCGATTGAAGTAACCGAAATATGGTTTTTCGATAGGTATACTCTACATTCATCACATATTATCGGCTTAACACAAGAATAGACCACATGTGATAAATCACCGTTCATGTCAAAGATGCATCCCCTTGTGGCGTCATGCACAATTTCAAGAGTGTCAATAGTTGGGATCTTATGGCCATACAGTTGAAATACCAAAGCAATTTCATACAAATTCTTTAGCACGAAATTCTCAATACCAATTTCGTCAGCAAATAAAAAAACAGATGGCATTGCAACACTCATGACGGCCACCTTTGATGAAACTCGCCGGAGGTACCAATTCAACTGAAGTGGATGATTGATAATGCCGACCGTTACATTAACATCCTCATCGGGAGGGCACTCATCTCGAAGCAAATCGTCAGAAAACCCCCACCCACCTAAATCAGAGTTTGCATGCAACTCACACTGTTCAAATTTTACAACCTTAAAAATCTGCGACTCGTGACTTAAAAGAACTCTGGCGTTTAAGTCCGGAACCCTTCCAAGGAATTTTATAGAGAACGTAACCATTGCTTTGTGCTGTGACGATTTATAATAATTTCTCCTGCTCCGCTCCCATATCCTCCACAGCGGCGCGTTTGCATGTAGAACGGCACAGCGTTAAATAGGGGAACCGGGGTGTTCGTTCCGGGTATCCATTGCTTGGGCGCGGAGGCTGTAGGTTTTAAGTGCGCGGCAATCCCGCCGACCACCCCCCAGCCCCCTCCTATTCGCAAGCTCATAGGAGGGGGAGTCTTAGTGCGGACGCGTTGCCATTCTTTCCGTCCAGGCAGCGAGGAGGGCAAGCAACACATAGAGTACAAGAGCACTTATAGCCATGTTCGAAGGTGATGTGGGCGGCGGACCGAAGTTCACGTACACCTGGACCAATCCGAGAAATACCACAAAGGCCCAAAAGATGTAGCCGCCTTTGACACTGGAGAATGTCATCCGTCTTGAATAAATCCATGCGCCGAGCGCGAGCACGATCAACTCAAGCGGAAAACTCAAAGCAACATGGCGCCACAGACCAAATCCAACTTTAGCGGAATTATCATACAGCGGCAGGTCGGAAACATGAACGATCAGATCGAGAATCCAATGGGAGAAGCTAACGCCCGCAACGAGAAAGAGCGTGGAAATGCGGCGTTCCGAAACACACAGTGCGACGATCAGACCGAAGATCAGCGATACCACGATCGATCCCGGCAAACCATGCGTATAGGGCATGTAGTACAGATCGAGCGCATTCGCTTCCGTGAAGCCGGGAACGATGTTCAGCTTCTCGATCCCAAGCAACACCAACACAGACCACACGACATCCATCCATTGCGTCGCAAGGAACAAGACCCACAGCGGTACCTTCGGAGCCAGGGGTCTCGCTGCAAAAGAAACACCATAGTGACCAACGAACATAGTTCTTACGTATTTTTAGAGATTGGACGAATATCTGATTGCCTCATTTCCGAATACGTCGAAGCTGGAGTGTTCGTTCCGGGCATCCCCACCCCCCAAGCATCGTGGGCGATGCTTGTGCTCTCCTCTTCCGCTTCGCTGCATTGGAGGGGAGTTTTTTATTTATTTTTTCTTCTTGGGTGTTGCTTTCGCCTTCTTATTAAAATCGAGCACAAGCTTTATCCATTTATTTAGCTCCCGTTTGGTTGGCACAACATCTTCGTGAACGTGAACATAGCCCTTGTATTCTCTGCCACGCATGATGACGCCGTTCACTCCCTCTTTTTCCACCATTTCATCATGCAGTTCCGGATCGATGCGGAACATGAAGCGATCGTCGCCGGTGCTGATAGCCATTTTGCCGTTTATCATAAACGTCACACCGCGAAACATCTTTTTTTCTTCGACATTCGGAACGCCTGCCAGTGCTTCGCGTACCCGGATGGTCATTTTCTCATTGTATGCCATGGATTCGGATTTTTATAATACGGTTCGCGAGGATTGTTCTTCATGCGTTCTTCAATGCGTTCAGCGAGCCATTGATTGTATTCGGCTAAATACGGGTCGGGAATCTTTATTCGGCTGTCTTCGAAGAACGGCTTGAACTTGTTCCAGGTGTTCGATACGAAGTCCCCCAGCGTTTTATCGATCAGATCGAGATCGATGTAGCGTTCATAGACGAGCATCCCGATGGATTCCATCTGCTGGCCAATGTGGATCAGTTTTATTTGCTGATCGGCTGGGAGCGCCACAAAATCTTCCCTGGATTTGGGAACCTCCATGGTATTCACGAAATTAATGAGTTCCGAAAATTCGCGCGTGCTGAACGCCCGCAATGTTTCAAGCGTGAGGCGCTCGCGGCGGTCGCGTTCAGCGGCCTTTACCTGCGCGATGCCGAAAATGAGCGCAATGACGACCGAAAGCGCAAGCGCGATATTAGCAATGATCCCGATGGTGTCTGCCATAATATTGTTTAATCGTAGAGACGCGCCACCGGCGCGTCTCTTGCCCATTATAGATTCTGCTTTAACAAAACGCAGAGACGCGTCTCTTCCCCATTATAGAATCTGCTTTAACAACACGCAGAGACGCGGCGGTGCCGCGTCTCTACGGAAGAAATTATCGTCTAAGCACGATCACATGGGTGCGACGGGGCGAACTTCTACTCTGCCACCCGTTTCGAGGGCAGGGCAGCCTTTCGCGATGGTTGCCGCCTCGGCGAGATCCTTGGCTTTGATGATGGAATAGCCACCGATGACTTCCTTGCCCTCGGAAAAAGGTCCGTCCGTGATGGAGCCACCCGCAGCGACAAGTTTGCCTTCACGCTGAAGCGGTGCGCCCCATTCTTTGAGCTTCCCTTCTTCGCCAAGCTGCTTGAACCACCCCTGCCAGCGTTGCATGATTGCTTCCATTTCCTTCGGCGATGGCTGCGCGCCATCGCTCATTCCGCCACGATAGAGAAATACGAATTCATTCATAGTTATGTGTCTGATTAGTTGTTAAACGACCACCCCGGTGTAAAGAATCTGCATTCAAAATCACCGGAGCTTTTAATTATATCTCGATATCGCATGCAGATGCAAAACCCGGACAAAAAAATTTATCCACTCTCAAAAATTTTCTCAATCCGGCTCGCCATCTTCATCTTCGTCGGTTGGAATGCCGCGCATTTGCCGGAGAATGCGTGCTGCGCGACGCTGAATATACGGCGATGGATGTGAGGCGCTCCAGCGTTCGGGGTTCGGCAGCACTGCAGCCATTTGTGCGGCTTGCTGCTGGGTGAGCTGTCCGGCGTGATGCTTGAAGTGAAACTCCGCGCCGGCCTCCGCGCCATAGACACCAGGCGCGAACTCGGCGATGTTCGCATACATTTGCAGGATGCGTTGTTTGGGCCACATTAGTTCCATCAGCACGGTGTAGTATGCTTCGACTCCCTTGCGAATAAAACTATGCCACGGCGGCAGAAAAAGATTTTTCGCGACCTGCTGCGAAATAGTGCTCGCACCGCGCTCAGGTCGGTTCGGATGCCGCGCGTGGGCACGCATGGCCTGCTCGATCTCCGTTTCATCGAAACCATGATGCTGAAAAAACCGCTGATCCTCGCCGGAAATAACGGCGGAATAGAGATATGGAGAAATTTCTTTCTCGCTAAGATTGGTATGCGACCACGTTATTTTCTTCCCCGAAAACAGATGATCGATGGATTGGCACAGCATCATCGTCGTTACCGGTGGATTTACGAACCGAAGGATCGCAACCTCCAGAATGGGAACCGCAGCGAATATGACGGCAATACGCCATATCCATTTCAGCCAATTACGAATTCCGAATTTCGAATTACGAATGGGGGGGGCATTTTCGTCCTTCTCAATGAGTGTCGAAGTTTCTGCGATCTTTTCCAACTCAGCCATTATTTATCCTTATAATAATAGATGAGGACGAACACATCGTGCGGATTATATTGCTTGGCTTCGAGCGTGAGTTTTACGCCATCGAATTGCCAGACTTCTTGCTTCACGCTGTCCTGTGTTTCCGAGGTTGGCGGGCCATAGGTTTTTTTGAGCCAATGGAAGGCGCAGTCGCGCGCGTCGTCAATGCGGTCGGGAATTGTTTTGTAGGTAAGGCCAACGGCTGTGAGCGTACCGGTGGAATCGAAGCCAAGGGAACGTTTCATTGAAAGTTCACAGTCGGAAAACGGAATGGTGTCGGAGATAACGCGCTGGCCGGAATGACTCTTTACATGCGCGAGCGCATTCGCATTCTTGCTCACAACCAAAAGCGCGCTTGCGGACTTCATGCCAATGAGAAGTCCTAAAAATCCTGGCTGCGCCACGGGCGTGCCGAGCAGGACAAGCGAAACGAGCATGGTTATTAATGCTGTCATTCGAAAAAACTAATCGAGCGTTGCATACGTAAATTTGGGAAGCATTCCTCAAGCGAAGGCAGCTTCATCGATGTCGGCGTTGGAGAACACGTTTTGCACATCGTCGTTCTCTTCCAGCGCTTCGATAAGCTTCACGAGCTTTGCCGCGTTCTCACCGGAGACGGCAACCATGTTCGCAGGGATCATCGCAATTTTCGCATCTTCGATCGCGATATTCGCGTTCACTAAGGTATCGCGCACACGCTCGAAATCTTCAGGTGACGTTCGGACTTCAAAAAATTCCGGATCGTCGGTGCGGAGATCCTCCGCGCCGGCTTCGAGAATAAGATCGAGCAATCGTTCCTCCGTTATCGCAGTCCGGGGAATAACGATCGTTCCAGTTTTCGCGAACATCCAGCTTACGGAACCCGATTCACCTAAGTTCCCGCCAAACTTGCCGAGAATATGCCGTATCTCGCCGACAGTGCGGTTCTTATTATCCGTCGCAGTTTCGACAATGATCGCAACGCCGGCGGGACCATAGACCTCATAGCTTCCTTCGACAAGAGCTTCTGCGCCCTCGCCGCCTGCGCCGCGAGCAATGGCGCGCTTGATATTATCGGCCGGCATGGAGTTCTTCCGGGCCTGCTCGATAGCAAAACGCAGGCGCGGATTGCCATCCGGGTCGCCGCCGCCGGTGCGCGCCGCGATCTGGATTTCCCGAATGAAGCGCGTGAACAGCCGCCCACGGTTCCTATCCGTGACCGCCTTTTTCCGCTTGATTTGCGACCATTTGGAGTGTCCGCTCATGTTGTGAGGCGCACAACACCGAAAGGAGGGTGGGGGAATCCCGTGAGGCCGAAACAAAAAAAGATCCTGATGCTTAACGCTGAACTTATCCATTCTGGACTTGTCTTATAGTAGAGGGACAATGGATTTGTTTACCCTTATACCCTAATTCAGGTGCGCACATGGGTAATAATTAATAAGATGCAGAGTACAAACCGAATATCTTTCGATGATCCGAGCCGGAGTCGGTCGACAGGGTGTAGCACCTGATTTGGAATAATTCAAAAGGTAATGAGAAAGGGAAACCAGTTCAACTCACCCTTACCAAAGCATGGTGGAACTCTTCCCAGCTCAAGTCGAGGCGTTCTACCACGCGGCCATACAGGAGAACCGTGGGGATCATCCTATCTCCAAATTCTTTTCTCGCTTCGAGCAGAACGAGCAGGATCGTCCGCTCCACTTCGGTGAGTCCATCGCGCACGTCTGGAATGTTCGGGTATCGTTCTTGGGTCATAGAAGAAATAATGATATACTACACGATAATCTGTCCTAATGTTATCCAGGGCAAGGTTCGTTCGGCCGAACGAAGCACTGCAAATAGAAGGTGTGTGCATCTAAACTGCTAACGATCAAAACCCCAAAAAACTCCGGTAGGAAAACTTTTTTTGATGGATTGGAATTACAGGTGAGTCCCGCTCCTGTCGAGAGCGGAAACCCTAACATTTTTGGTCACACATACTATATGAAACACATTCTAACCTTTCTCAGCGTACTTTGTATCACGTCAGCCGCGCTTGCACAAACACCGGGCACGCCGGCTCCAGGCGCTCCGCCCACCGGAATGCCGGGCCGGCGCATGCCTCCAATGCGTATGGGAGGTCCGATGGTGCAGCCTGTGATGCTGAAGTCATCGTATCCCGATAGCACTGCGTTCAAGGCGGCCTTCAAAGAGCTGTACCCGCTAGTAAAACCTACGCCTTCTATTACGGAACGCGCCGAAACGATCCTTATGCACTCCGGGAGCCTCTATCACAACCAGGGAGTCGATTCGGTAAAAGCTCACGACAGCGTAATGGCCATACTTAATCCTCACATGGACGACACGTTGTTGTACCGAGCGTTCCGCGCGCAGTTTACTGCGGACGAGTTGAAACCAATGATTGCTTTCTTCAAGACGCCGGCTGGGAAGCATTATCTCGAAGTGGAAAGTTATATTATTTCTGCACGATCCGGACAGGTCGATCAATATGTGAAAAGTAATGTACATTATGTGCTCTCGAAAATGGGCAAACCGGTCGAGACGCCGAACGGCATGAGAAAAATGCCGCCTCCCGGCATGATGCAGCCCGGCATGGGCCAGTCTGGAATGCCGCAGCCTCCCACGCCACCGACACCGCCGGTAAAGAACTAAATGGCGGCTCGCCCGATCGGAGTCTTCGATTCCGGCATCGGCGGCATGACCGTCGTAAAGGAACTCTTCGAGACCGTTCCGAACGAAAGCATCGTCTATTTCGGGGATTCCGCGCGCGTGCCTGTATGGAACGAAATCGGTCGAGACGGTCCGGCGTTACGCGCGCGAGGATACCGAGTTATTGCTCGCATACGATGTAAAGATGATCGTCGTGGCATGCAATACCGTCAGCGCAACGGCGCTTGAAACGGTGGAACGCAGTGCAAACGGTATTCCTGTTATTGGTATGATCGGTCCATGCGCTGCGGAGGCCGTCCGCACGACGAAAAACGGCAGGATCGGCATCATCGGCACGGAAGCAACCATTGCAAGCGGCGCGTATGAACAAGTCATTGCCCATGAAGCGTCGATGCAGGAAAAGATGTGCGAAACCTTCAGCAAGGCGTGTCCGCTCTTCGTGCCGCTTGCAGAAGAGGGCTGGACAAATCACGTTGCAACCGAAGTGATCGCGGAGGAATATCTCCGCGATCTCGCCGTAAAGGAGATCGACACGCTCATCCTTGGCTGCACGCATTATCCGGTGCTCGCGGAGGTCATTCAGCGCACGATGGGTCCGCGCGTTACCCTGATTAATTCCGGCGCCATGGCCGCTAAATTAGTCGCGGAAATGCTGAGATTAGAACAGATCGCCGGAGATGACGACACGCTAAAGCATGTCCCACATCACACACTGCTTGTCAGCGATATCCCCCGCAAGTTCCAAACTATCGGCGAGCGATTTTTGGGACGCGAAATGCCCGCAGCACATCAAGTGGTGTGGAAGGAATCCTGGACGGTGGAGCGGTAACGCTCGCTAATTCGCTTTTGCAAGCGCAGCACGGATGGCATCCTCCGCTTTCCCGCTGCTCGGGCGAGGTGCGTCGGGGTCAATGAACTTGCCATCTCTCCCAATTATCATAAAGGTAGGAACGCCGGAGATACCATACGCCTCGGCGTACTCATTCTGAAGTTGATGCTCGCCAAAAAGCTGAGTCCCTGCCAACTTTTTGTCCGAGATGAATTTCTTCCAGGGAGCGACTCGCTCTTCTTCAATATCGCTGGCCTGCAAAGCAATACTTACAAATGCCACGTTTGTATCGCCTTCAAATTTCTTTTCTAATATGGCCAGCGAAGGAATTTCTTTTTGGCAAGGCTCACACCATGTTCCCCAAAAATTGAGATAAATTATTTTGCCGCGAAACTCGGCAAGGGAACGCATCTTACTTGCAGTATCGGGAAGCGAAAATGGAGGCGCAGCTTCGCCTGTGGCAAGCCGCACTTTGAACTTGTTACTCCGTCTTTCAAATTCTGCAAGATAAGATGTATCAGAAGCAGTCTGCTTGTAGGCTTCATACTCACGCTCGACGAATGGCATGCCCACGGCAGGAGTGTAGCGATCTGTACAGCGACTGAGAACATACAATATTGCCGCGTCACGCGCTGGAACTGGTAACTTATTCGCCAAAAGAAATGCCACCTCGCCATATTCCTTCCCAGCCGTATCGACCCCTTCATGCTGCCAACGCTTCCAGGCCACGTTCACCCAGAACATGGATGTGTAACACAGTTCAAAACTTTGGCAAAAAGAAGGGTTATTCCACGGCACCGAATCCAAGGCCCGCAATCGACTTGGCTCATTGATGTCGGGCTTGCCGGTCGAATCCCAATAATGCATCAAAAGATATGATGCAAGGCTATTATAGCGCAGCATTATCTCTTCATCCTCATACATAGCTCGAAACCCTGTATGCTCGGGATAGTTTGCAGCATACCAAGCAGCCTTTTGGTCGAACCACGGTTTTCGGCTATCAAGATCTGCTCGCCAGCTATTCCAATCCATTGATTTCATATTTTTTTGAAGCAGCTTCATACCATGCTCCCAGGGTTTGATCGAATCTCTGAAACTTCGGTTGGCACCAATACGATCGAAAAGAAGGCTATCCACTGATTCAGAATACGAAAAAATAAGACTATCACCACTGGCAAGGTAGATCCGATTCTCGAAACTTGGAGCCGTAGTCTGGATTCGGTATGGCTTCAACGGGTCAGGCACCACCGAAAATCGTGCATGATGGTCGGTACCCACGCGAGTGGAATCTACGCGTTCATAATCAAGCATTGGCCCACGGAAACGGGTGAGGTACATCATCTGACCCACGCCGCTATCTGCCTCTACGATAACCGTTGCACGACCTGTGGGATTATTCTGCCCGAAGGCCGCTGACGAAACAAGAATGCACACAAGAAGAAGCAAGTAAGTTTTCATAACACAATTGTTTTTAATGGGAGCGGCAATCACACGCCGTTCGTTAAAGCTCTCTATATTATGGTACAAAAGTACGAAAGAATTCGCTCCCGGTGACAAATAAGACCTCGCCTTTACTTTTACCAGCCATTGCGGTCGGAGCAGGACTGCTTACGCTCATTCCACCCTCTGTGATCGGTATGGGCACGAGTGCGTTGGCGCTCCAAAGCCTCGAACATTGGATGCGCGGCACACCGGACACGTTCGAAGCCTTGCATGTGCATTGGCTCTTGGTTCCGCGCGTAATTGCGTTTATCACTGGCGATGCATTTGCCGCGTTAGTCGTTTTTCGCGTGATCGTCGTTGCGCTTGCAGTTTACTTCTTTCTTCTGACCGCGCAGCGCATGTTCGATACCCACCGCGCCATCCTTGGCGCGGCAATGCTTGTGTTGAATGTAACCATTCTCTCGCTAACGCACACGTTCGATTCTCAACTTCTCACGCTGCTCGCCGCGACGACGCTTCTCTATCTTTTTACAAGCCCAAATCCGCAGCATCACAAAATTGCCGCGCTGCTGTTCGGGCTTTCGCTTTCCATTGGGTTTTGGCCGTTCGTGTTACTCATTGCCGTTGTAACCGTTGGGCTGAATCTGCATCATACCACCTACGGACCACGCGCAAAACAGACGTATGTGCTGTTCGGCCTGATGCTTGTTGGAATGGCATCCTATCTCTTGCTCGAAATCTTCTATTTTGGCTACGCGCGTGTATGGGCCGCAATGAATCCCAAGTTTTTCCAGCCGCGCGGCATTAGCCTGATCGCGCAAGGAATTATTGTTGCCGTTTTTTCGACGAACGTATTATTAGTAACCATTTTTCGTCGAAAAGCGGGAGGGATTGCGAGAGATTTTCAATCCGCGTTTCTTATTCTGGGTATTTTCTTCCTCACCAATACCTTTTCGCGCGATGAAATGCTGCATGACGTAGTAATTATTGTGCCATGCCTTATTCTCGTGGCGATGGATAAGTTTACCAACGTTTGGAGATTTGGCGCTATGTATGCGATCTTCAATCTGGGCCTTTTCATTTTTCTGCCGGCCATTCAAATGAGCAGCGAGATCGCAATGCCAGACCAGCGGCGAACACAATCGAACGATGCGATTTCATTTTCCTATTATGGCGCTTCTGATCTTTTTAGTTACGCGGAATTGCGAGAAGAAAATGCCGGCGAAGAAGAAGCTATAGAACTACTTTCTCATCAACTTATAGATTCCACGCTTGTCCTAATCAATCCAAGCACGGATACCTGGTTCGATGCGGCAACGCTTGGCGCTCAATTCTCACAAAATAATTTTGGTTGGTTCTACGGCCAGCCTATCAATCTTGTTCGCATGAATGGCTTGCGGGATACGGCTTATATTCGTCCGCCTTCATCCATGCCCTATCTGTCGGGCCTTTTTGAAAAACAATTTGCGCGGAAGTTCCTGGATAATGCGCTTCCACCGAACACGCCTCTGCACGAATCCGAGCGACTTCAATTCATCGACTGCCGAGGCAACAATGCTGCGCGCAAGGCGCTCATCGATCAACTGATTGGGCTACAGTATCAGGGGTTTCATCATCATTGAGCGGAATACTATTTTTTCAATGTCATCCTGAGCGGAGTTTGTCTCGACGAAGGAGAGACAAACGAAGTCGAAGGATCTCTGGTAGTTACTGAGATCCTTCGACTCCGCAACCCTGCGCTATCGCGCCGTGTTGCTCCGCTCAGGATGACATTCTATTGGTGATCATTCCCCTGCCCGCACCGCTTCCACTTCGATCGTTTCCCGTGTGCCACGAATCGTCCGAAACATAGAAAGCGAAAGTATTATGATTCCCCCGATAATCGCAAAATTGGCTGGCCGTTCGCCGACGCCAAGAAAGACCCATACCGGGTTCAGTACCGGCTCGACCATTGCTATCAGCGTTGCGTCTATCGCACGCACATGCGAAATGCCATACGTGAAGAGTGCGTAGGCAATTCCGATCTGGACAGTCCCCAAATACAGCAGCCGCGTAAAGTCCCCGGCGGAAACCGAAACATTCGTTCCGCCTGACAATGCAATGATCGCCATCGCACTTGCGATCAAGATATGCCCAACGATCACGATCTGCCAGCGGCTTTGCTCGGTGGCGCGCTCGTGTTTCAGAATAAGCGCGTAGCTCGCAAAGGCAACCCCACTCGCAAGCGCCGCAATATTACCCCAGAAACCGCGCGGCTCGAACTTACCAATGAAGAACAGCGCCATCGCAGCCGTGGAGATCGCGACCGTAATGAGATCGGCCCGTTTCATTTTTGATCTTGAAAGCATAGGCTCGATAAAAAGCACGTAGATCGGCGCGGTATATTGAAGGAATATTGCGTTTGCGCTTGTCGTGAGTTTTGTTGCAATGACAAATAGCACGAGCAACAACGCGTAGCATAATGCGCTTAGTAGCACGAATGGCGAGAACCATTCCCGCCATTTCACCTGCGTATGGTTCCAACGATTACGCTGAAAAAAATAAATAACGGAAATGGTAATGGCCGCAAAGCTGCTTCGCCACAACGAGACGCCCCACGCATCGAGCGTTACTTCTTTGATGAATAATCCGCCGGTACTCCACAAGAGTGCTGCGGCAAGCACGGCAAAACTGGCACGGCGTTTGGCGTGCTCGGACATCAGTGTCCGTTGGCATGCAGCCATCCAAGCCGGTCGCCTTCGGCGAGAATGGAGTGTAATTCTTTCGCCGTTATTTTTTGCTTGGCGAGAAAAGAATCGACTTGCTCCTGCGTCGTCGAAGAATTTCGGAGCGGACGGTATGCTTCATAAATACCAACGACCTGAATAGGAGATAAGCGTTTGAGCGCATTAATATCCGGCTGCTGCCGCACCACAGAAGAATCGATCCACAGGCCGGTCTTGAGATCCTCCGACGGCGGTGGTACCAAGGAATCCTTCAGCGGCTGGACAAATAAAGAATCTTTCGATGCAGCGCTCTCGTGTTTGGAACAGCCAACCATCACAAGCGCAATGATTACGAAAAGCCAAAGCTTAAACATGTCATCCTGATTATTTTGATTCTGCATCATTCGCCAATTCAACAGTATTAGTAAGTTCTCCCAGTCCTTCGATCGAGCAAGTAACGGTATCGCCAACCTGCACCCAAAGATTATTTGTGATCTTCGATCCATTAAGCTCGAGCAAGCAACCGGTCCCGACCGTCCCCGATCCAATAACATCCCCTGGATACAGTGTAACGCCGTAGCTTGCGCGCTCGATAATTTCTGCAAACGTCCATGACATGTCTTTTAGATTCCCGCGGCTTAATTCCTGGCCGTTGAGCGATGCTGTCATGGTAAGGTCGTAATGCTCACCGCGTCCGCCTGGAATTCGTTTTGATGCCAATTCATCCCGCGTGACCAGATATGGCCCGATAGCCGTTGCGAAATCTTTTCCTTTTGCCGGCCCGAGCGAAAGCTTCATTTCTTCCATTTGCAATGCGCGCGCAGACCAATCGTTCATAATAGTGTAACCTGCAATATACTCATCCGCTTCCGATGCTTTGATATTGCGTCCTTCTTTTCCGATAACAATGGCGGCTTCGAGTTCGTAATCTAAACGGTTCAAATGCTCGGGCATCACTTCCACTGGTCCGGAACCAATAACGGCCTGATGATTGGTAAAATAAAACACCGGAAAAAGATCGAACTCCGGTATCATCTCCACGCCGCGGTTCCTGCGGGCCGCTTCGACATGCTGGCGAAACGCATAGCCATCGCGCATGGAAGTGGGGCGCGGAACAGGCGCGAGAAGCTTCACGCTGCCGGCAGATATTCGGGCGGAAAGAAAAGAGTGTGAATCATTTGCTATCTCTGAAATTTTACGTGCAGCTTTCATCGCCGACTCGCCGAGGCGAAGCAATGGAATGATGTCACTTGGCAATGGATACGCCGTCTCGGCGCTGGCGCGTTCGAGATCGAGAATTTCATTCCTGATGAGCAGGCCAAGGCGAGGGGAATTGTTTGATAGGTATGTTACGAACTTCATTTTGAAAAATTACGATGAGACAGCTTCCATTCTTCCATTATATTCCCTTAAATGGATTTTGAATGGTAAGCGTCCCATCGACGACGAGGCCATCGTGCATATCTTCGCTGTAGAGAATGGAACAATTCGTTTCGAGAGCCGCAAGAACGACAAGACTGTCCCAATGAGAAAAATTATATCGTTCCCGGAGCGCGCTTGCGCGAATCATTTGACTGCGGCTTCGAATTTCAACAGGTTCAAAACGGTCGAAAAAGGAATCGATTAGTCTCTTTATTTTAGATTCTGGAAATTGAGCTTTTCGCAAAAGCGCATTGCAAACTTCGCCAATTACTTGCGTACTGATCCTTAAATCCGACCGTTCAATTAATTCATTCGATCGAGAGTGCTTTGCGTTATCCGGATTAGATGCAAACGCATAAACCCAGACATTGGAATCGAGAAATTTGAAATCAGCGGCCATCGTGCATTTCGTCGCGTGACGGCGCGCGGAAACCAGGAATAATTATAGGATTTTCCATGAATTCCTGAATAGCGTCTTTGCGTTTCGTGCGCGTCGGTTGCGGCTGTTTTTCCTCTCGTAGTAATCTCGCAATCACCACCTCTTTTTCCGAATCGGGAAGCGCGCGAAACGCGGTTGCAAATACTTCCGCAATGGCTTCTGTGCTTGACATATTATGTGCCCTCCTAAAAATCTTTACAACGCATCCCCTTTATCGCCGGGCGCAACGGTGGCTGCTTCTTCGCCTTCGGTGCTGGGCGGCGTTTCTGCATGTCCGTTCGTGGCCGGTTTATTCTCGGCGGCTTTCTTCAATGTCTCCACGGCTTTTGTGAGATTGAACGCGCGGTTATCCTTGCTGAACGGCGGAAGTTCCTTACCCTCCATGATGAGGTCGATCTCGCCGGCATCAAGCGTTTCGCGTTCGAGCAGCGCAGTAGCCATGCGGTGCAGCGCATCTACTTTTTCGCGAAGAATTGCTTCCGCGCGCGCAGCGCCGGTTTCGACGATATGGCGAACTTCTTCGTCTATAATACGCGCGGTGGTGTCCGAAAACGTTTGCTGATGTCCAAAATCCCGTCCGAGGAAAATCTCCTGCTCGGCCTGACCGTATTTCAGCGGACCAAGTTTATCGGACATACCCCAATCGCAGACCATTTTGCGAGCAATATCCGTAGCGCGTTCGATGTCGTTACCTGCACCTGTCGTGATCTGATTGAAAATAATTTTTTCCGCGCTTCTGCCGCCAAGCGCATACGCGATCACGGCTTCGAGATATTCCCTCGAATACGTGTGCTTTTCATCGACAGGCAGATAACTCGTCACGCCAAGCGCTCGTCCGCGTGGTATAATAGTTACCTTATGCACCGGATCGGCTTCCTTGATCGAGCGTGCTACAATAACATGCCCGCACTCGTGGTACGAAGTCGTTTTCTTTTCTTCCTCGCTGATGAGCACAGATTTTCGTTCCACGCCCATCATGACTTTGTCCTTCGCGTTCTCGAAATCATACATATTGAGCCGGTCTCCGCCACGACGCGCAGCGAGCAGCGCGGCTTCGTTCACGAGATTTGCAAGATCGGCACCGGATAGCCCCGGAGTTCCTCGTGCAAGCGCCTGAAGATCAACATCCGGCCCGAGCGGCGTATTGCGCGTGTGAACTTTTAAGATTCCCTCGCGTCCGCGAACATCCGGGCGGTCAACCACTACCTGCCGATCGAACCTACCCGGACGCAATAGCGCAGGATCGAGCACATCGGGCCGGTTCGTAGCGGCCATTATAATAACGCCCACGTTCTGATCGAACCCATCCATCTCGACGAGCAATTGATTGAGCGTTTGCTCGCGCTCATCATGCCCGCCGCCAAGTCCCGCGCCGCGATGACGCCCGACTGCATCGATCTCATCTATAAAGACGATACACGGTGCATGTTTTTTCGCCTGATCGAACAGATCGCGCACCCGCGATGCACCAACGCCGACAAACATCTCGACAAAATCCGCACCCGAAATGGAAAGGAACGGCACACCAGCCTCACCCGCAACAGCACGAGCAAGCAATGTTTTTCCGGTGCCGGGAGGGCCAAGCAAGAGCACGCCGCGCGGAATCTTTCCGCCGAGCTTTTGGAATTTCGACGGCTCACGCAAAAATTCGATGATCTCTTCTAACTCTACTTTTGCTTCGTCTGCGCCGGCAACATCGTTGAAGGTAACTTTCGGAGCGTTCTCAGTGATAAGCTTCGCGCGCGATCGTCCAAAACTAAAGATCCCCTTTGCCCCACCCATTCCGCCGCCGCCCTGTGCTTGCATGCGGCGCATGATAAAGATCCAAATTCCGAAGAGAAACACGTAAGGAAGAACGGTGAGCAAGCCATCGAACAAGCTGTTCGAGCTATCGGTCTTGGTGATGGTCAGCCCTTTATCCTGCCAGAGTTTATCCTGATCGTTCAGGGTTTCGGGAAGCAGATTTACAAGAATATCGTGCGCCTTTTCGGTCTTGTTGTCAATGGTCTTGACCTGCATGTCACCACGCAAGCTGCCGTGAAAACGATAATAGTTCGGACCATATTGTTCCAGCTTCCCGGCTGTGAGATCGCCCGCATTTAATAGTTGCTGATATTCCGTAACCGATACCTCGACTTCCGCCGGATTATTATTGCGATTAAAGATCACAACCAAGAAAATAACACCGAGCAGCAGAACAGCCCAA
Source organism: Ignavibacteriota bacterium (assembly GCA_963776895.1). GTDB lineage: Bacteria > Bacteroidota > Ignavibacteria > Palsa-1295 > Palsa-1295 > PALSA-1295. The sequence continues at coordinate 874,163 of CAVZOL010000010.1, forward strand.
AGCAGAACCGTCCGCATGATATGACCAAAATCCATCTCCTCGCCCTGCTGAGCGGGGCGTTTTTGGGGAGGACCACTGAAGCGCTTAGGAGCAGCCTTCTGGCCATTGGCCTTATCCGGGGCCACGGAAACAGGCCGCCGCTTCTCGCCAGTGGCTTTTTTCTCGGCCACAGGCGTAGTATTTTCGCCCACGGACGCGGGCGTTTGGCCTTCCTGCTGGCCGTTCGTTGGAGTGTTGTCTGACATGTATGGAGCTAAACCCTTTGCTATATATGAGAGTTCGGTTGACCTTTTCTTGTTCCTCTTCCAATTGGGGAAAGGTTAGGTGAGGGGTTGTGAATTATCTCTCAAGAACAAGACGGGCGACGGAGCGATTTATTGCCAAATGCTCATGGCTTCATACTATCGGTACCATAGAAGAGCATAGCTCTCGGCAACAATATCGATGGAAACCGCGAGTGATTCGTTTTTGGAGGATTATTGATAGTAGAGAACATCGAGCCCATGTCCATAAGGTAAATCTGACTAAGTGGGCGGTGCGGCGAATAATACATCCAAGTTTCGGTGCCAATTTTCGATAGTGAAAAAGATGGACTAGATGAGTCAGCAATTGTTGGATTTCCTAACCGGCTAACAATGTCTTTTAGAATCCTCGATTCACTTATCGAATCAAAAATCATAAACGAAATTCCAGAAAGTTTCCCATGGTCGAAGGAAGCAGTGCACGTATCTGACGGAATTCCCCAAATACCTTTCCCACGAAGTTCCGCCGTGGCTTCCGAATCCTGGCCAGACATCGAGTATGTGACATTATAGGATTGCGTTCTCACATATAACCTCGCCATAGTCTTAAAAAAACTGCTACTGTCTTCCCCTAAAGCTATTCCATCGTAATCAAAACTGGAATCTGGAACGGTTTTCCAGAATGAGGATGGTGGTCCATCTAAAAACTGTTTTCCAAATCCCCTTCCAATACCTATATCATACTCAGGGGTATCAGGAGTTTGCAGCTTACAGTTCACAACCACTGTATCGTTCTTCTCAGAAAGGATATGGAATGCTATTGGCCCTCTCCAATCAGGTACAGCGTCGATATCGAGAACTTTTACACGGGAAAACACAGGAGTGCCCGCTATATCGGATTGGACATTCGTCCATAAATACTTCCCAATCCATCGCTTGCGGGCACTATCGAGAATATCTATGGAAACTATTTTAGATTCATCGCCCCGAAGGTTTGAGGACGAAACTTTGAGTATGCATGTATCACCATCCAAAAATTTTGCTTGAATGAAGAAAGTACTGAGTAGGCCGATGTAACTTGTATCTTTTTCAACATTGATAATTCGAAATCTTTTTCCGATCCACGGAGCAAGAAGTGAATCAGGATCGGGCTGCTGGAGAAATATCGCCCTTAAAGAGAGTAAGTCGGAATTGCCGCTGTCTAAGCCTGACTTTGAGCTTTTCCCGCCGAAGCGAAAGTCGCGAAGTGTTGTTGAGACGAGAATATATTCCCGCCCGATAAGGGAATCCAATGAGAGTAGCCCAAATGGATATTCCGGCATTTGCCGAATTTGCACCAGCTTGCCGGGTGCAAGATCTTGTGCAAACCCATCGTTAATGACTAACGCGCTAAATAGCACCGTGGCTATTGAAAGCAAAAAGAAAAAGCGAAGCATAAAACTGAGAACTCCTAAATTCGGAGAAGATTCCGGCCATTCCATTGTTAAATCATTATGCCATCCCTCGAAAACAAGCGCATTATTCTCGGTGTGACCGGGTCGATCGCGGCGATAAAAGCGCCGGCGGTTGCGCGCGAGCTTTCGCGCGCGGGTGCCAATGTTACGAGCGTGATGACGAAAAGCGCCGAGCAGTTCGTGACGCGTGAAGAAATGGAATCGGCAAGCGGGCAAGCGGTGATTTCAAGCATCTTCGCTGGGGAAGGTCGGGCTGGAAGCACCGACCTACGCGACACCACGCTACGCGTGGATAAGACATGGCATGTCCACCTCGCTCGCAGGGCAGATGCTATGCTCATTGCACCGTGCTCGGCATCAGCGATTGGGATGCTGCGTGCGGGAATTTACGATAATGCTGTTGCGCTCGCTGCTGCCTCGCTGCCGAAGGGGACGCCGCTCGTTATCGTTCCGGCGATGGATGAGGATATGTGGCTGCAACCCGCAGTGCAGGAAAATCTCTCGTGGCTAAAACGCAATGGTGTGATCGTTATCGAGCCGGTCTCTGGCCTGTTGGCAAGCGGATTGACTGGGATGGGCAGGATGCCGGAGCCGGAAGATATTGTTGAAAAATTTGCAAAGCTTGTAGCGCCGGCGTCCTCGCCGGTCCCCGTCCCCGCAAACGGGGAACCGGAGAGGAAAGCATCGTCGACGATGCGTCCGGCGCTACACGAGAAGAAAATTCTCATCACCGGCGGACCTACGTATGAAGCGATCGACGCGGTGCGCTTCATTGGCAATCGTTCCAGCGGAAAAATGGCGGCGGCGCTGGCAATGGAAGCAAAGCGCATGGGCGCGGATGTAACGCTCGTCATGGGGCCAAGCGCCATCGGAACAGACGGTATTGCGCGACGCATCGATGTGGAAAGCGCGGACGCTATGCTCCAAGCCGTTCGTGAGGAGTCAGCGAGTTCGGATATTATCATCATGGCCGCAGCTGTTGCAGATTTCGCTCCCGAACACACGAGCGAAGGCAAATTGAAAAAAGGCGCGGGCGACACCATGACACTCACCCTGAAAAAAACGCCCGATATTCTTGCAGAGATTGCAAAAAAGAAACGACCGGGCCAATTTATTGTTGGTTTCGCCCTCGAAAAAGGAGACGAAGCAGAAAACTATGCTCGGAAAAAACTTGCCGAGAAAAATTTGGATATGATCGTGCTGAACAACATCGCCGATGAAGGCGCTGGCTTTGGATACGATACGAATAAAATTACAATTTTCACAAGATCGGGAGAGAAAATCGCGCTGCCTATGATGTCGAAAGAAGAATGCGCGCATGCTATCCTTCATACTGTAATCAAGATCGTATAAATGGCGAATGGCGAACGGAGAGCGGCGAATATGGGGATTTATTACGAATTCTCTGACTCTTCGATCAACAATGACACAAAACACTAATAATAGGAACCATCAACAATGGCTGATAATATCCTGAAGGAAAAATCATTTAAGTTTGCTCTGAGGATTATAAAGCTTCATCGGAATTTCGTGGAAGTGCGTAAAGATTTCACGCTCTCGAAACAGATCTATCGTTCAGGCACTTCGATCGGTGCGAATGTCTATGAATCGACTCAAGCGGAATCGCGGGCTGACTTCATTCACAAATTAAGTATCTCACGGAAGGAGGCCGTAGAAACGCAATTCTGGCTTCTCCTTTTTAAAGAAGGCGGTATTCTAAGTGCCGCGCAAGCGAATTCGCTCCTCAAAGATTGTGATGAACTCGAAAGGCTCCTGACTTCCTCCATCAAAACAGCGAAAGCGAACGAAGCCAGAAAGAAATTAAAATAAAAATATTCGCCATTCTCCACGCATCGCCGACGATGCTTTCGCCACTCGCCATTTAATATCACACCCATCAATGGATCAACTCGCAGAAAAATACCGAAATCAATTTCCTATCACGGAAACGAGTACCTATCTCATCTCAAATTCGCTTGGGGCAGTGCCCCGCGGCGTAGAAGAGGAATTGCGCTCGTATTACGAAATTTGGTCTCGCGAAGGCGTGGAATCCTGGAACGAGTGGTTCCCTATGGTCGATGAAATGAGCGCGCTGTTCGCTCCGCTTATCGGCGCAGAGGGACGCGACGTGACGCTCATTCATAATCTCACGATTGGCTCCGCGCTTATCGGAAGCTGTCTCGATTTTACCGGTAAGAGAAATATGATCGTTTATTCCGATCTGCATTTCCCGACTATTTCTTATCTCTGGCAGGGATGGAAAAAATATGGTGCGGTTCCGCATGTCATTACAAGCGACGGCATCTGGACAGAGACGGAAAAGTATATTCAAGCCATCGACGAACAGACCAAGCTCGTTGCGCTTTCGCATGTGTATTTTCGTTCCGGCGGATTGCAGAACGTAAAACCCATTATCGAACATGCTCATAAGATGGGCGCGATCGTCATGCTGGATTCCTATCAGGCGGCTGGCGTCATTCCGATCGATGTGAAGGATCTGAACGTCGATATTCTTGCCACCGGCGTACTTAAATGGCTGTGCGGCGGGCCGGGCGCATCCTTCCTGTACGTTCGCCGCGATCTGCAACCGAAGTTTCAGCCGGCCATTCGAGGATGGCTCGGCGATAAGCAGCCGTTTGAATTCCATGTTCCCGATATTGATTTTGCCGATGGTATGCACCGTTTCTTAACTTCCACCATTCAGGTTCCTCCACTTTACACCGCGCGGCCTGCGTTAAAAATATTCGGCGAGATCGGCGTCGATGCCATTCGCAAAAAATCTCTCGCGCTCACGGATCGCCTCATCGCGCGCGCAGACGAATTCGGCTTCACAATAAATTCTCCACGCGATGAGGCAAGGCGTGGCGGCGCACTCACCATTGATCCTGTAGCGCAGGCGTCCTCGCCTGTCCCCACTAAACTCACCACCAAGCAAATTTGCGATGAGCTTATTCGCAGAAGATTTATGGTCGATTATAGGCCGCCGCTTGGCATTCGAATAGCGCCGCATTTTTACAATACGTTGGACGAAATCGATGCGGTCACCAGCGAGATGGCGAGCATTCGGGATGAAGCCTGATGCTTTGCTCAGAGACACAATTCAAGCATCCCGGTTCTGAATGTCGTATCTTTGCATAAAGATAGAGGACTTTTGGCGTCCTTCACGGGGCGCCCCGAGCGGTCGAGCAATCGTCCGCAGCGGATAGACGATCAGAAGCGAGTATCAGCGATTATGCGGTGAAGCTTATGCAATGAACGGTTATCCGTAGAAGTTTACGGAGTATATAAGGCAATTATAGCAACATCGATCATGGATGATGGGTTAATTCCTGACATTTTGAGCGATTTTTGAGGCTTGCGAGGATTTTTCTGGAGCAACCTATTGTTTTCCGGCCTTCGGCTTCGTATCTTTGTAGCAGTTCTTTTTGACAATTAACTTATTTGGAGGATGAATTGCGACCTTGACCGATTGCGATTCAAATTCCATTAAATTTCATACGTTGCAACAAATAAGTGATTATTCTTCCGAATGAGCGATCATTCTTCGAATAATTACTCGCTTGGGCTGAATTAGGCTATTCCTGCTAATTTCGCTGTGATGTGTGGAGCTGTTTTTCATTAACTAAACTAAGAGGTAAATTGCCATGAGGCTTCGTAAACTCATTGTGCTTGGTGCATTAGCATTATTCGTAGGCGGGATGTCTTCGTGTTCGAAGAAATCCGATAACGCCAATATGGACTCAACAACAACGGCTCCTGCGGCGCCTGCGCCGACGCCAGCCCCACCACCGCCACCACCCGATACATCCAAGAAAATGGATACGTCCATGAAGCAGATGCCCGCGGGCGGCGACATGAAGAAGGACATGAAGAAGTAACACAACTTCTCCATCCCTTTTTCGCCCTCAGGTCCCACGGATAATTAGTCCCCATTTTTTATGGTGGATGAGTTTTTCGTGTTTCCTTTCGGTTGAATTTGAAATTGGCGCGCTCCGGCCTTCAAAGCCTGAGTGCGCCGTTTCTATTTTCATGCTTCTTTTTCTGGTTCTTCCGATGCAATTTTTGTTTACACCGATCCATCATTTTTCGGGCGCAAAAGTGCTATTCCCAGTGTTAATTAATGCACAATCACCAATTTTTTTGCTATGAAACCAATTTTTTTTCGAACTGCTTCTTTCTTCTTCATCCTGTCGATCGTATTAACTTCGAATGTGTTCGCGCAACAACGCCGTGCGCTATTCGAAACCTTTTCAGGCGAGGCAGATCCTTGTAATTTAAGCAGCCAAACCACTTTTGAATCTGCCGTAAACTCCACCGTTTCGCAAGAAGGCTCGAAAGCAGTTCATCTAAATTACTTTTTGGGTAATGAGCCAAATACGCCATACAATCTGGATGCTTATGGCTCTATGGTGGATGCCGCATTATCAGGCGGCAACGGATCGGTTATCTACACCGGTGCGGTCGATAGAGAAGTATTCAATAGCACTGGTGTGCGCATCGACCCGACCACTTCAGGTTCCTATAGTGACTGGGGTGCTGCGATCGACAACGATGCTGGGACTACCCCCGAGGCATCGATCACGCTTAACTACGCAACGCTCAATAAATCCGATTCGCAAAACCAAGTCATCCTGCACGCCGACATGACAGTAACCGCAAACACCACTATCTCGGATTCACTCATTATCGGCTATGCGATCACGCAGGATGGTGTTTCCTTTAAGGAGGCGTGCGGCACTTCGTCCACCCCGGTAGTCGTCAATGATTTCGTGTTATATGTATCTACAAGCGCTACGAATACGAACACCAACGTAGTATGTACTCCATCGACCGTCCTCAATGCGGGGGACACCGTACATATTACCTGGGATCATTCGATAGATGTATCCGACCCGCTCTATGAAAATGCTTCGAAGATGAAGTTCGTGGCGTTCCTTCAGGATCAGGGCGCCTCAGGTTCTGGCAATTTCTTTATTGCCAATGCCGCGATCCTCAAGCAGGATATCGATACCCTCCCACCTCCGCCGCCAACGCTCGTGTTCAATGAAAACTTTATTAGCGGCGATACTCTAAAACCCGGCTCGACGGCTGCAATTTATTATACCTCCACTAATTTGCTGAATGGCGTGATGGTGTATTACTCTTTAGACGATGGCGCCACCTGGCGCTACATCGAAAATTCCTCTTCTGCTTACGGTCCTGCCAACTGGATCGTGCCTGATTCGCTCACAACACAGGGCAAAATTAAGCTGGTTGCCGTCGGAGACACAACACTGAGATCCATTGAAGTTGGTACATTTACGATTGCTATTCCCCCTTCGGTTACCATCTTAGAGCCTCAAAATTACCAAGTAATCCAGGGTGGCTCTAGCGATACGATTGTGTGGACGAATGTCTCCGTCACATCCAATACGCTGGAATATTATCTTGCGGAGGCCGATGGTGACTTCGTAACTCCTCACGTATTGGGAACGAATTTGACCGATACCTTCTTTGTCTGGGCGGTTCCAGACACGACCCGTACCGTCGAGATAAAGTTGATTCCCAGCAATAACGAAGTGCCTGCGTCTGTTGTTATTGACACCATCGAATCGTTGGTGATCATTCACAATGGAGTCGCAGAGAATAGCGTTGCTCCAACCGGCCTTACGATCACGAATGTGTACCCGAATCCTGCATCGAACGGCGAGGAGATTGTCGTGCAGTATTCCGAGCCTCAGCCGAAGCCGGTTACGGTTCAACTGCTCGATCTCTTGGGGCGCGTGATGCCGGAAACCTATACAACAGATGATCTTGCTATCCATCTGAATACAAGTTCGCTCGAAGCGGGTGCGTATGTTGTGCGTTTGAGCGATGGCACAAACACCGTCTCGAAGCGTGTAGAAATTATTCGGTAGTAAAGAATAAATCCTGTGTGGGGCGAAATGTTATTTCGCTCTACAGGGACCGAAATAACATTTCGCCCCACACGGGAGTATAGTGTGAACGACCGCCTTATCGAGATCCTTTCCGAGCGCCCGGATTTTACCCTTTCGGTTGAAGATAAAAAGCTGCTCGATTTCTTTGCGGAATATCTCGATCACGGTTCCCTATTCCTTGCTGGCTTTGAACCGGGTTCCGACCCCATCTTTATTTTTACCAATGACGCCCAGCGTTACCGTTTTGCGATGAGCGAAATTCGTGGACTTGTGCAGGGCATGAAACGCGGCATCGCCGTCGATTGGGAACGCATTTCATTCGAGCTGAAGGACGTCCGATCATAGCAGGAATCTAATTCCTCGTTTTGGCATTGCTAATAGTCTTCATAGCTATGGGCATCATGAAACGGTCTGTTCTTCTGTTCTGCGTATTTTCGGCCCTTTATTATACACGGCCCGCCTGCGGCCAGTGGACGTTGATCCATACGTTCACTAACGCAAATGGAACGAGTTCCGGCATCAATGCCGTCTATTTTCTGGATGCAGTCGGCCTTCCCTCGACAGGTTTTGTCGGCACGGGTTCAGATATTTATCGAACGAACAGTGGAGGAACCACATGGGCGCTGGTGCAAAGCGGTCTTTCCGGTATTGCGACAAGCTTCTGCTTTAAGAATGCCACACTGGGATGGTGCAGTGTGGGTGGTTCCACGAATACCCCGGCCATATACGAAACCACGGACGGAGGCGTAACGTGGGCGCCCTTGAGTGTGATGGGTGGGGGAAGCTGTGTCTCTTACAATGCGGTCAAAGGGTTGCTCTTTCTTTCTACGCGGCTGACTGGAACCAACTCATTCGTCTCCTCCGATGACGGAGCGACCTGGAACCCGATCGCCCAAACCGATGAGAATGGCTTTGCTTTCTGCGATTCGTTACATGGAATTCTTTCGGCGCATGTCTTGCCATTCTACCGAACCAGTGACGGCGGGTCCACCTGGTACGATCTGGGTTACGTCAAACATTCCTGGTCTCCTGCCGCTATCCCGGGCACAGCCACGTTCGTAGCCGCCGAGGACCTGGAATCCAATATTTATGTCTCTTCCGACACCGGAGTAACATGGTCCCTTGCGTCAACGGTAGCCGGCGCCTTGACCGGGTGCGTTCAAACAGGGCCGTGCAGCGTCTATGTGCAGAGTTCCGATGGGATTTATTATTCCTCCGACGCATCCAGCTGGCTTCCTATCCCAGGCGGGCCGGGCAATACCTACGACACCCGCTTTTATGTGGGATCGAATGCGATCTATGCCGGCGATGTATCCGGCGATCTCTTCGAGCATCCCGCGCTGGTTGGCGGCTGGCCTCAACTTAGTTTTTCTCCTCAGACGCTGCATGTTGCGCTGGCTGCGGGGTGTGCGCCAAAAACCGATACGGTAACTTTTGCGAATTTCACCTGCCTTCCCCTCACCATTCTAAGCGCCACGCTTACCGATTCCATGCGATGGTCCTACGTTCCAGGCCAACCGCTTCCACTCACACTGGGTACGGGCCGTACCGTTCAATTTACGATCACTGCCAACAACGATACCACTGGCGTATTCCATGACGAACTTCAGCTTTGGGAACAGACTTCGACAGGGATCACGGACACCATTATTGTGCTGGATCTCAATGCCGTGCCATTACTTGCTCCTTCGTTTAATGCACCAAAAGTTTCCCTTCCGGACCGATGCGTGAGCACCAACACCGTGTTCTCCATTCGCAATAATAATTGCGATACTATTCACATCACATCGCTCACGATGCTCAATACGAGCCTATTTCATCTTACATCCATCAATCTGCCGATCGCCATTCCGCCGGATTCGGAATGCGTTATTCCGCTCGTGGTCCGGCCTCCGAAAGAAGGAACATTTACCGATACCGTTGCCCTCGTCTTTACTTCGAACGGATTTACGCTCGACACCACGCTTTTGTTGAATGGAACGGTCGGAACATCTGCGATTTCTGAGCGCTCAGCGCGAGCGCGATGGGATTCGACACTCTACTACAATGCGAATCAAAACTCGATACCGTTTTTCTCAGCAATGCCTCATGCGATTCCTTCCAGATCACGCAGGCGATGCTTGGCACAATTGCCTTCACTGTTGCGGATACTATTCTTGGGCGGTGGATCGATCCGGACGATAGCATCGCCATTGTGATTGAACTATCGGGCGATCAAACGCCCGGAAATTATTCGGACGACCTCAGCCTCCTTGTGAATAATGGCGGCGCGCAGGAAGCGCTTACTATCCCGCTCGTTGGCTCGGTCTTCCACACGCAGCCGACGGTCATACTTCCTGCAAGCAGCATCGTCGCTGACAGCCTTTCCGAATGCCGGCCCTTCGATACCTCTCTATTTATTACTGCGTTGACCGATTGCGATTCGGTTTCGATCGATTCCATCGTCTATACCGGCAGCGGCGCAGTAAGTATAACTTCCGTTCCCACGCTCCCACAAGTTCTTCATTCTGGCGACACAGTACTGTGCCTCCTAACATACCATCCATCGGCCAATTCGAACATCAGCGGTCAGATCCATGCCAAAGGACTTGAACTCAATACTTCCATCCCGCTTCACTTTTCTGTTCGCGCCGATACGCAACCGGTGCAACTCGCCGCAGATCGTACTACCCTATCTGCGGGGCCTTGCGGGGTAGATTCTGCACTGGTTACGATCACCAATCCTGGATGTGTCCCGATCGCGCTCAATAGTTTCTCGCTTATTTCGGGTGTGCCGCAATTTGCTTTTTCTCCGCTCTTGTTGCCGCTCATTATTCCAGCAGACTCGACTATTGCTACGACGCTGTATTTTTCCGGAGATGCCACGGTCCTATCCCCGATCTTCGACACTATCCGTACTTCCGATGCCACCGGCCATATCGAGACGGTTGCTGTTATCGGGAGCACACTGCCACTCGACACGGTGCATGTCGGTATTGCGCTGTCGCCGGGTTCGACTCTTTCGCCGATCCCTGGCGGGATAACAAGCCCGATGCTGGTGTTTGAGGATTCCGTTCCGGCCGCGAGCGGCCTTCAGTCTATCCGCTGTGTGCTTACATTCAATGGGAATATCTTGTCGGAGTTGGGAACTGCGACAGGTCTTTCCGGCTGGAGTATCCAGCAAACTTCGTCTTCGGGATCCATTACACTGAATGCTACTCGTGCCACCGGTACCGCAATTCCCGCTCGCCAGCCCATCGCTTCGCTGAACTTAGAATCGATGCTTTCCGATTCCATTTCAACACCGATCTCACTTTCGAGCGTGACCTTCTCGCCACTGGATCCGGCTTATGAGCAATGCATGCTCGCCTCTGCGATCAATCCTTCCTCGATCCAAATACAGCTTGCAGCACAATGCGCCGACAGCCTTATTCTGCTCGCACTGCGTGGCGAGCCGTTGCTTGGCGTTTTTTCAGTGATACCACAGGAATCTGATCTCCTCGTTACCTTTCAGTCGGCAGAAATGTCTGAGGTTACATTGATCCTCATGGATATTTTAGGCCGTACCCTCAGTGAGATAAGTTACCAAGCTACGCAAGGTCCGAATGCGGTCACGATACCCACTTCCAACATCGGCCAAGGCGTGTATTTTGTGCAGTTGAGCTCGGGTGACGTTCGAATGGTCAGGCAGGTTGCAATTTTGCGGTAGGCACGATGCTTTCTGGCGTTAGTTTTGCAAGCACGTCTTCGATCTCCCGCATCCGTTCTTCGCCATCTTCTTTGGTTTTTAACCTCACAATAAGGCGCAATGCTTTGGCTTCGCTCACCAGGCGAATGTTCTGCTGCCCGATGAGCCCAAACCGGTCGAGGACTAATGGGAATGTATTTTGATAGTAGAACGTCTCGGATTCTCTCGGCAAAAGGATGCGCAGCGTTCGTGTCGGCTCTTCAAAGGTCACATTTCGCGCGCCAAGCAGCTTTGCGCGCTCACGCACTTTCGCTACATGCAATAGCGCGATCGCTTCTTCGGGAAGCGGACCAAAACGGTCGCGCATTTCTGTGGAGATCTCTTCAAGCGCATCATCCGTCGTTGCGTTTGCAAGCCGTTGGTAAAATCCGAAGCGTTCGGCGTCGTCCTCAATATATTTTTCCGGAATAAGCGCGTCCATACCGAGTGAAACGGTAACTTCGCCTTCACCGCTCACCCGTTTGCGCCCAAAGGCCGAGCGTTTTTCGCTTGCGATCTCATCCTTGAATAATTCCTGGAATTCCTCGCGCTTCAATTCATCGACTGCTTCCTCGACCGTTTTCTGATACAGATCGAATCCAATTTCGGTGATGAATCCGGATTGTTCCGCGCCAAGCAGATTACCCGCGCCGCGAATTTCCAGATCGCGCATGGCAAGTTGGAACCCGGCACCAAGCTCGGAGAATTCCTCCATCGCTTCCAATCGGCGGAGCGCATCTGGCGTAAGCTGACTTACCGGCGGCGCGATCAAGTAGCAATACGCCTGTTCGTTCGAGCGTCCCACGCGACCGCGCAACTGATAGAGTTCTGCAAGCCCAAAATTCTGTGCGCGATTGATGATGATGGTGTTCGCATTTGGCACATCGAGACCGGATTCTACTATTTTCGTGGCCACCAAAATATCGATCTTGCGTTCGAGGAATGATTTCATTGCTTTCTCGATCGAGCTTGGCGGCATTTGTCCATGCACTAACCCAACGCGCGCGCGTGGAGCCGCTTCGCGAAGCTTATTCATAAATAGCTCGATGTCATTCACCCGGTCGGTGATGGCATAGATCTGTCCTCCGCGAGCAAGTTCCCTCTTGAGCGCTTCCCCGATCGCATTCACGTCAAATCCGGGAACCACTTCCGTCATAATTGGCAGCCGGTTGCGTGGAGGTGTTTCCATAATGGAAAGATCGCGCGCGCCGAGCAGCGAAAAATTCAGCGTACGCGGGATAGGCGTCGCCGTAAGGGTCAGCGTATCGACGTTCGCGCGAAGTTCGCGTAACTTTTCTTTTGCCGCAACGCCAAAGCGGTGCTCCTCATCAATGATGAGCAGGCCAAGGTCTTTGAATAGAATATCTTTCGATAGAATTCTATGTGTGCCAATGAGAATATCAATTTTTCCATCGGCAAGGTCTTTGAGAATCGCAGTCTGCTCTTTGTGGGAACGGAAACGCGAGAGCGATGCGCATCGGACTCCGAAATGATCCAGCCTATCAGAGAACGTGCGAAAATGCTGCTCGGCGAGGATCGTTGTGGGCACGAGGACAGCGACTTGTTTTTTATCGAGCACCGCCTTCATGGCAGCGCGCATGGCTACTTCCGTTTTGCCGTAGCCGACATCTCCGCATACAAGCCTATCCATTGGATGCGCGGATTGCATATCCTTTTTCAGATCTTCGGTAGCCTTCGCTTGATCTGGTGTATCATCGTAAAGGAACGCTGCCTCCATTTCGCGTTGGATGATGTCATCCGGACTAAACGCAAAGCCTTCGGCTTGTTTGCGCTTTGCGTAGAGTTGAATAAGGTTACGCGCAATATCTTTCAGCCGCTTTTTCGTGCGGTCTTTCGCGCGCTGCCATTCTGCGGAACCAAGTTTTGAAAGCTTTGGCTCACCAATGGTTTCGCCGGCGGAATATTTCGAAAGACGACCGATATAATCCAGATTGACGAAGAGCACATCGTTATCGCGATAGACTAATCGCACCACCTCCTGCTTCTTCCCAACCGCGACGATCGTCTCAAGCCCCATGAACTTGCCGATGCCCTTGTCTTCATGCACCAGCAGATCGCCGCGCTTGAGCGCACGAAGTTCCCGAAGAGAAATGCCCTTCGTTCGTGCTGCTTTTTTGCGCGCCGACGCACCGCGCTCTCGCCTGCGCCCAAATAGCTCATGTTCCGTGTAGATAGCAAGGTGCGCATCCGGGATCTGAAAACCAAACGCGAGCGATGGCTCAACGAACTGGAGGGATGGGTTATTGAGCTGGTCGGTATCACCTGCTTCTGTCCCTTCATCATCCATTAGGTCCTTTAGTCGCTTCGACAGATCTTTTGTCTCAGACATCAGGGTGGTTCGGTCCCCAGCACGCGAAAGCTTTTGAAGCTCTTTACGAATGAGTTTCAGATTCGCATTGAAGCTTGGCTGCGTGCGGCTTCCAAAATCAATGATGTTTGCCGTAGATGGTGGAAAAGCTACGATGGAAAATCTTACGAAATTTTGGAGAGGATCTAAAATCTCAACTGGCACACCGGATTCCTCCATTTTCGCTTGCACACGCTCAGGCTCGAATGTAATTGCGACGGTTTCCGGCGCGAGATAATCGAAGATCGTTGCCTCCGACACAGTTTCGGCTTCGGTTAGGATATTGGGAACCAGTACCAACTCACTTCGTCCTGCGATGGAACGCTGGCTGATCGCATCGAACTCACGCATGCTTTCGATGCTATCGCCAAAGAATTCGATGCGAATGGGAAGCGTCTCGGTAAAAGGGAACACATCTATAATTCCACCGCGCACGGCGAAATCGCCGGCAGATTCCACGAACTGCTTGCGATCGAAATGATGCGTATCGAGCCACTTGATGAGCCGGTCAAAACCCGCTTCACTTCGCACTTGAACCGTCAGCGATTCACTGGCAAAATCCTTTTTTAGCGGCAACCGAGTTCCCAAAGATTCTGCATCCGCAATCGTGATGAGAGGATTCGTCAAATGGGCAAGGCGTTCGATGGCTTCGAGAAGCTGTGCCGTTGCTTCCGCAGTTTGCGTGCGTTTTTGGCGCTCGCGTTTCAGGATCGAGGCATGGGCACCCTCGGAAAACAGCGCGAGACTTTCTTCATCTACAAGCCGCGCGAGATCGTCATACAATCGTTCCGCTTCCGATGCTTCTTCCACAATGAGCAGCAGCGGACGCGATTCCTCGGCAAACGCATGAGCAACAAGCAGCGCATCCAGCGAAGGAACGAGATTCGTGATAACCGTTTCGCCATTACCACCACGCACAGCCTCTGCAAAACGGGCATGCGCGGGCAATGTACCCACTACCGGACTCAGCAAACGAAAGAGCGGACTCGCAACCAAATGAATTTATTTAAAATAGTCCATGCGGTCTCAGCAGTCAGGCCCAAGTGCCCCACTGCCAGGATCGCTAAAATGTGTTCCGAGGGTGATAACAAACCCTGCACGCGCTTCGTGCGAGAACAGAACCTGGATTACGCGGATTGGATGGATTACGCGGATTTTTTAATTGTCATTCCGCGAAAGCGGGAATGACATACACCCTTCTCCAAAATCTCTAAAATCGCCCCAAATCATGGTTCAGGAAGATACACCAGCGGGCCATCGTGGCGAGTGCGGAGATCGTAATAGAGCACGGTGCTGAAGATCGGCATAAGTCCGAAGAATAGAAGTGACACTACGGTGATCTCTCCTGCGGCGGCACGGAGTGCTCCTGGAGTAGTATTGAGCAGCCATTGGAGCGTGAGATGGTCCCGCGTTAGAATATCGTTCCACCAGAGGGAGAAATCGCTGAAGATGAATTGCAGGATCACGCTGGCCATCATAAATCCCACGAATACTATGATGGCAAACACGAATGAGGCTCCAAACACGCGCCCACCGGAATGCCGCGTAAGCTCCCAGCTTCTCCGGACGGCCGCAAACGGGCCAGATTCTTCGCTGACAAGCGCGGGAACCGTAACGAACAACCGGAGTATGAGATAGATCTGCGCGACCAATATGAACCCACTCAGCGCGCCAGCCGCCGCGTCCGGAAGAAGGCCGAGGATGCCATCGAAGGCGAGCACGGCGATCATATAGATAAGATACAGTAGCAATATCTTCCATACATGCTTCGCAAAAGCAGCCCGGAGCGACCCGAATAATTCCTGCGGGCGCTCTTCGAACACCTGAGAAGCAAGATCGACCGCAACGGCCATGAGCGCAAATATACCGATCGTTAGCAGCACAAAACCCACAGCAAGGAATTCGAACGACGAATAGAAACGAGTAACGTTTGCGCTAAAAAAGGAATATAGTTTCCGTGTGGCCGCATGTGGATATGGCTGACCCGCTCCCGGAAGTTTTTCAGACAGAACTGGATTCTGCTCCACAATGAGAGCATTCAAATCGTTGCGGGCATTGGTGAGATCGGTGTCTCCGAAATTAGCATCATGCCGCACGACAACAATGGCGTCTGAAGTGAGGCTTGTAGTTCCGGCAGTAACAAGACAAATACCGGGCACTGCGAGAAGAAGGAACAGCGCGCCATACCGGGCGAATGTGCGTCCATAAATGGAGAACGTCTCGGTAATGATCTCGACGAGGGCGAGAGGACGGGAAGGAATCACTTTTTAATTACGAATTACGAATTTCAAATTACGAATGAGGGAGCAAGAACGGTTGATAACATCATTGCAATTTTTGGAGGAATTCCTCTTCTGTAAGAATTTTTACTCCAAGTTCTTCGGCTTTTTGTAGTTTCGAACCTGCTTCGGCTCCGGCAACCACGTAATGCGTTTTTTTGCTCACGGAGCCTGATACTTTGCCGCCGCGCGATTCGATCTTTTCTTTGGCTTCATCACGCGCCATAGTGTTTAACGTGCCGGTGAGAACAAACGTCTTGCCACTAAAGAATTCGGAGATCGCCGGTTTCGGCTTCGGGACGCCGTGGAACGGAAGTCCTGCTTTTCGCAACCGGCCGAGCAGGGCTTGATTTTTCGGTTGACGGAAATACGCAAACACGCTAGCCGCGATCTCCGGTCCGATCCCGGGAACGTTATCAATTGCTTCTTCGGTAGCTTCGGCAATATGGTCGATAGAACCGAACTCATCAATGAGCAGCTTGGCGATGCTCGTCCCGGCATGACGAATACCAAGCGCGAAAAGAAACCGCGCGGCAGGCCGCGATTTACTTTGCTCGATTCCTTCCAAAAGATTATCCACCTTCTTATCGCCCATCCGTTCAAGCTCGATTAGCTCGGCGCGACGATCTTTCAATTCATAAATATCGGCGACATTGCGAAGCAATCCAGCCGCCACCAATTGCTCGACCGATTGGCTGCCAAGTCCGGCAATATCCATCGCCCCGCGTGATGCAAAGTGCGTGATACGACCAATGACTTGCGCGGGACATTCCAGATTTTCACAATACCAGTTCACTTCCCCGGGCGGGCGTACCAACTGCGAATCGCACTCCGGGCAGTTCGAGGGAAATTTAAACGGCTTTGCAGATTTTGGTCGCTCACCGGTATCGACCCCAACCACTTTGGGAATTACTTCGCCACCTCGCTCGACGAGCACCATATCGCCGATGCGAATATCTTTTCGTTCGATCTCGTCTGCGTTGTGCAGCGTTGCGCGCCGGATCGTAATACCGGTAAGCGGGACTGGTTCGAGTTCCGCCACGGGAGTTATCGTTCCCATTCGTCCCACTTGCAGCGTGATCCCGAGAAGACGCGTTCGTGCTTGTTTCGTCTCGAACTTATAGGCGATGGCCCACCGTGGCGATTTCGCCACGAAGCCTACGCGCTGTTGTTCCGAAAGTGCATTGACCTTGATAACAACTCCATCGATCTGAAACGGCAGTTCCTCGCGATGCTCCTGCCAGTGCATCGCGAACTGCATAATGCCCTCGGTGTTGCTCGCAACACGCGTTTCTTTCGATGTCGGAAATCCAAATTCTTTCAGCAGGTCGAGCCGCTTCGAATGCGTATCTATTTCTGGAGCCTGTTCGATCCCCTCACCATCGAATAGCAATTGATAAGCACGAAATTCGAGCGGACGTTTCGCCACTTCCCGAGAATCGAGCGTCTTGAGCGTGCCAGCGGTAGAATTTCGAGGATTTGCGAATGGCGGCTCGCCATCGCTTTCTCGCTGTTCGTTCAGTTTGCGAAATCCTTCAAGTTCCATAAATACTTCACCGCGGACTTCAAAGCTTTCCGATACGAAGCGGGAACTGGAATGAAGGAGGAGCGGGATCGACCGGATGGTTCGCACATTCGGGGTTACATCGTCACCCGTTGTTCCATCGCCACGTGTAGCACCTCGGACAAGCTTTCCATGCTGATAGCTCAGGCTCATCGCTACGCCATCGAATTTCAGTTCGCAGGTATAGCCGCTGGCGGGATCATGGCCAAGCAGATCGCCTACGCGTCTGGCAAAGTCCTCCACCTCCTGCGTATTATACGTGTTCGCAAGTGAAAGCATCGGAACGTGATGCACGGCAGGAGGAAAAAGCTTTGTCGGCTCTCCGCCAACACGCTGCGATGGGGATTCCGGGGTTATGAGATCAGGGAACTCTGATTCGAGTTCGCGCAACTCCTGCATCAGCCGGTCATACTCGCGGTCGCTGATGGTAGGCGCAGCCAGCACGAAATAGTTACGATCGTGCTCTTCGATCGAGGCACGCAACGCGGCAATCTTCTTTTCGGCTTGCGCGGAAGTCATAGTATCTTTGGCATCGTGACCGTTACCGTCATTCCTTCTCCTATTGCACCTTCCAGATCGAGCGTACCTCCGGCAAGCGCCGCCCGTTCACGCATGCCCATCAAGCCTAAGGATTGGCTGATAGCAATATCCTGATCGTCAAATCCGATGCCATCGTCATGTACACGCAGCAAGATCGCAGGGGGTTCCACGCCTCCATTTGTTTCCCTTAGTTGCACTTCAACATGTTGAGCATTAGCATGCCGCGCAACGTTCGTCAGCGTTTCTTGAAAAATACGGAATAAGGCGGTGGCTTGCGATGGATTCGCTGTGATCTCATTGATGGGAAGATGGACATGGCAGTCGAGCCCGCTCCGCTTTTCGAACTCACGCGCTTGCCATTCTATGGCAGCGGCAAGCCCAAGATCGTCAAGCACGCTGGGCCGCAATTCGGAAGAAATCCGGCGGACGCTCTGTATCGTACTATTGACAAGATCAATGATCGAGTTCATTCGCCGCTCGGTCTCTTCACTCGGTGGAACTTGTTTCCGAAGCATGGCCACATCCATTTTCAGCGCCGTGAGCGATTGGCCGAGTTCATCGTGCACTTCGCGTGCAATACGCACGCGCTCTTCTTCCTGCATGACTTGCGTATAAGCGGAAAGCTCGCGAAGCCGTTCGCGTGACGCAAGAAGATCGTCCTCCACGAGCTGACGTGCAATATCCGCGCGTTCGAGCCGACGCGAGGTAACCGCAACCACAAGCGCAAAAAGCGTGATGCTCGTTGTAACCAAAAGCACAATGGCAAACGGGAGTTCATACCAATTCCAGACCTGGGAAGAGGTAAGAACAAGAAATCCGAGGAAGGGAGGGACAAGGAGGGCTGCGGAATACAGGCGACGTCCCATCACGCCGGCAGGGCCATCCGTCACCAAGATACGCAGGAACCCTTGCTCGGGCCGCACACACATGAGCGCAACAGAGATCAGTACTCGGCTAAGCGCGCCCGGTACGGACATCTGACTGTAATCTTTGATACCATACAGTGGCTCGATCGCGTACGCGTGCCCCATAAGCGCGAGCGCTGCGACCGATGCAGAAAGAAGCGCCGCAGCTTGCGCAAAATAAATGGCACGCCCGCCGCTACGCACCGTCAACAATAGGGTGGACAGGCTTGATAAGAAAAGGCACAAGGCACCATTCGGCCCGATCTTGTTCGGATTTTCCACTGGATCTAAAAATCGAATAAAATCCGCGAATGGAAGCCCTCCCGGCGTAGCATAGTCAAGCACCACGATTGCAGTGCAAACGAAAATTATCCAGGATAGTACTTTGACCAAGCCCATACCCAACTGATAGCATAACAATAACACGGAAAGCGCAAGAAAAAGCGAGAAGAACAATCCCAAAGAATGCGTCGGCGTAAAGACCGGCATCGCTGAACGAAGAATAGGTACGTTGATCAACCAACTCAGTGGGCCAGTCAAAGTAAAAAGAATTCCAAGGTATGCAGCCGCTTTACCCATGCGCCGCGCGCGAAGTACGAACGCGGGATTGGAACCCATGGTCGGGATGCTCGGAGTGCCGGGTGTATTCCTCATGCGTCTGACTCTAATTTAGACCAATTATGGACGAGGTGGAATAGGCTCAACAGGATGGATGAGCGGCGGTGGAGGAACTGGCTTCTTCACCGATTTCTTCCTCTTAACCGGCTTTGTATGGGAAGCTTTGGATTTTGTATTCGATACAAGTTTATGAGAAGAATACACGGGAACAGATTTTTTGATGACTATAGGAGTGGGTGTTCTTACTGGAGCGGGAATGATGGGTTTTGGCAACGATGCGGCGCTTGTGAGCTTACGCAGATCGATATAATTACCGCCCAGCGCTACGTGATCGCGCGTCAGAACAAGGTCGCGAACGACGACACTCGAATTCTGGATCGCCGGCAGCGAGGAGAGTGGCGCGCCATCGAAGGTCATCGCTACCGATTTTTGATTCCCAATGTTTACCACGATCTTCTCTGCTGCACGAAACGATCGGACTTCTCCCGTTTTAAGTTCTCCACGATAGGCAGGAATTCCATCCGGAGCAATGGAAACCCAAACCGGTTGCGTTGCGCGTAAAACAAAACGAAGGGAGTCTTTCACCGATACAGGCGCTGCAACGGCTGCAACCTTCCCAGAAGAAGTTGTTTCATGCTTCGGTACTGCGATGGGTTCTGGTTTTTCGACAGGCGCAGGAATATAATCCTTATTTGCAATGCTTTCGCTTCCATTCTTCGACATGCGAATAGCCAAATAGGCCACGCCCGCAAAAACCACTGCAAGTAACACGATCACAATATTCGTTATTCGCCGGGATGAGCGAATTGGAACCGGCTTTGGAATTCGTCGGCCAATGGCCGGCTCCGGCAACTCAATAGATTGCGATTCTTCCTCGGTTGAGCGCCTCTCGCCGAGAAGCGGTTTGTTCTCAATGATCCGTTTGGGGGGCGTTTCGACCGGTTCTTCGATCGGCGGCAAACCATGGCGTTCACGGCGAATATTTTCCGCTTCATCCCATAAATTCTTCGAGGTAAGAACATCGAGCGCTTCCTTGCCGCCCGTTTCAACCATATTGACCACATTCCCAGTAGTCTTGGATACGGTTTTAACAGCGCTCTTTACTGCGGTGTTTGCAAAACGAGCTGTTTCCCGGGCGGCGTTCGAAAGGGGCGCAGCCCTGTCTTCCATGCTCCTTGCCGGGTGACTTACCACTTTTGGGTCACGCGGAGATGGGGGGCGAACTCCCGTGACCGGTGCAAATTCTGGCGGCACAACAATACCCAGCGCGCGGGCATACTCCCGAATAAACGCGGCAGCATAAGGCCCCTGTGGTAATTTCGCAAGATCGCCGGCCTCGATAGACTCCAGATGCCGCCGATTGATCTTTATGGCAGAGGCGATGTCATCCAAGCCGCGTTTTTGCTCAATGCGCGCAGCTTTCAGGGTTTCCCCAAATGCTTGAAAAGTCTCTAATGATGCCATCTATAAATCCTAGAACATGAACGCAATGGCTTGTAGCGTTGGTTCAGTTTCCGACCGGAATGAACTCCTACTTCTGCTTTTCAAGCAAAGGCACCTCAAATATTCGTATATTTGTATGAAAAACTAATCAATCGGGTCGTTTAAAATGGCCCAAAGGAGTTTTTCAAATGGCTACAACAAAATCCGCTCGTTCGTCTTCACGCAATAAAAAATCGGTCGATAAGTTCTTTGCCACAAGAGGCATTACTTACGATGATGTCTTACTCGTGCCCGGCCACAGCACGGTCATGCCTCGCGCAGTAGATACTTCCACGTGGCTCACCAAACACATTAAGCTTTCGGTTCCTCTTGTATCGAGCGCTATGGATACCGTAACGGAATCCGCTATGGCGATCGCTTTGGCGCGTGAAGGCGGTATCGGAATTATTCATAAAAATCTTTCCATTCAGAGGCAAGCCGAAGAGGTCGATGCCGTAAAACGTTCCGAAAGCGGCATGATCCTCTCGCCGATCACACTTACACCGGACCGTTCCTTACGAGAATGCGTTGCTGCTCATGCGGAAATACCATATCTCCGGAATCCCGGTAACCGATAACGCTGGAAGACTTGCCGGAATCATTACAGACCGTGACATCCGCTTCGAATCGGAACTCGACCGTTCCGTCGCCGAGATCATGACAAAAGAGAATGTAGTGACGGCGCCGCTTGGCACTACGCTCGATCAGGCCGAAGCTATTTTGCAAAAAAATAAAATCGAAAAACTTCCGGTCGTCGATAAAACCGGGGTGTTGCGCGGACTTATTACCTTCAAAGATATTCAGAAAAAGAAGCGATTCCCGAATGCCGCAAAAGATGATGGCGGCAGGCTGGTATGCGGCGCGGCGCTCGGCATAGCAGAAAATACGATCGAGCGCGCGCAAGCGCTGGTGGATGCGCAGGTGGATGTCGTCGTTGTCGATACCGCGCATGGGCACTCACAGGGCGTGATCGATATGGTTCGGAAGCTCAAGAGTACGTTCCGAAAGATCGAGATCATCGCTGGCAATATAGCAACCTTCGAAGGAACCGAAGCGCTCATCAAAGCAGGCGCCGATGCTGTGAAAGTCGGGGTTGGGCCGGGATCTATTTGCACGACGCGCATCATCGCTGGCGTTGGAGTGCCGCAGCTTACTGCCATCATGGAAGCAGCGCGCGCTGGCCAAAAACACGGAATTCCCATTATCGCCGACGGCGGCGTGAAGCAAACCGGCGATATTCCAAAAGCAATTGCCGGTGGCGCATCGACGGTCATGATCGGGAGCCTTTTTGCAGGATTGGAAGAATCGCCGGGCGAAAAGATGTTCCTGGAAGGCCGCACTTACAAGACCTATCGCGGCATGGGATCACTTTCGGCGATGGCACAAGGTGCCGCAGACCGTTATTTTCAAGATGCCGAGGAGGGTCTGCAAAAATTAGTGCCCGAAGGCATCGAGGGTCGGGTACCGTTCCGTGGCGCACTTTCAGAGACCGTTTATCAAATGGTCGGTGGGCTTCGCAGCGCCATGGGATATACCGGCTGCGCAACTATCCGCGATCTGCAAGAGCGAGCGCAATTCGTCCGCATTTCCGGAGCATCGCTGCGTGAATCACATCCTCATGATATTACCATCACAAAAGAAGCGCCGAATTATCACCTGTAGAGACGCGCCACAGGCGCGTCTCCGGCGCGTCTCCAGCCCATAGGTAAAACGTCCCAATGCAAGCACTGAACGAAACCGAAAGACCTCAGAATGGCGAAAGAGACGCGGCGGTGCCGCGTCTCTACAAGAACAAATATCGTATTTCTTCTGCCAGACTACAACATTATGACTATGCTAGCGCAGGAATGTACTTTGTAACGATCAATGCACTGAATCATCGGTGTATCTTTGGTCACATCGCTGACCAAACTATTATCCTTTCGCCTCTGGGCAGCATTATTCAGGATTGCTGGAATGAAATTCCCATACATTTTCGGCATATCGAATTGGGCGAGTTTCAAATTATGCCCAACCATCTTCACGGAATTTTATTTTTTGTGACGGACGGAAAAGGGTTCGGGGAGCTTCCTGCATTGGGACGTAAACCGGGCGCAATGCAAGCTGGAAGTCTTTCAATCGCTATGAACTCCTTCAAAGGGGCTGTCACATTTCAATCCAGGCAACAGCATCTTGCGGAGCGCGTCTGGCAACCGCGATTTCACGAGCATGTTATCCGAAACGAGCAAGAGCTTGGCCGAATTCAGGAATACATCATTACTAATCCCGCCCAATGGGAAGCTGATCGGTATTATGCACCGTAGAGACGCGCCACCGGCGCGTCTCTTTCACGTTATCTCAGTACGCCACAGAGACGCGGCGGTGCCGCGTCTCTACAAAACCGCATAACAGACTTCAAAATACTCCTTCTCATCGCTCCAACGATCTTGCATTTCAAATCCGCTCGCGGTTAAAATTTCGCTGAATGCCTCCGGAGTATATTTATAGGAATACTCCGTAACAATATGCTCCCCTTGCGCCAGACGGATCTCGTCGTTCCCTAATTTCAATATTCGATCGTCCCGGCTCACGAGGTGCATTTCGATGCGGCTTTCTTCTTTGTTGAAAAATGCAAAGTGATCGAAATCCACTGGTGCGATTTCCACATTAAATTCCGATTGAATACGCAGGATGAGGTTGCGGTTAAATGCAGCGGTAACTCCGCGCGCATCGTTATAGGCTGCTTCGAGGACTCGCGCATCCTTCACGCGGTCGAAACCTATGAGCAGCGCACCATCCGAACCAATAAGTTTTGCGGCATTTCGAAGAAATGGAATGGCCTCCTCTGGAGTAAAATTACCAATGGTCGAACCGGGAAAGAATATAACGTTCCTTCCCGAATCCTGCGCGATCGGCAAATGAATGTCGCTGGTATAATCTCCAAAGATGGGATGGATGTCGAGATATGGAAAACGTGCGGTAAGTTCCTTCGTTGCGATCGTTAGCTGCTCGCGTGAAATATCGATAGGAATATAAGAACGCGGATGTTGCAAAGAGGCCAGAAGCATCTCCGTCTTTACTCCCGCGCCCGTTCCGAATTCGATGACCGTTGCATCCGGCCCGATGCGTGCGGCCATTTCCGGGAGATATTTTGTCAGGATCGCGATCTCTGTTCGCGTCAGATAATATTCGTCAAGCTCCGTTATGGCTTCGAAAAGCTGGGAGCCCCGTTCGTCATAGAAAAATTTGCTGGGAATGCGCTTCGGCGACTCGTGTAAACCAGCGATCACTTCGGACTTGAATGTATCCACGACAAGAGCTGTATTATTAATGACCCCTCGGATCGGCGCACCGAAGTGTGGAAGTAAGACGATTTCGGCACTGTAATATTTTACGAACGAAGAAACGGCTACCGTACCCCGCTTCGTTCATTATACATGCGCAAAATTCGAATTGCCTCGGTTTCATTCCTCATGGAGGATTCCGTGGATGACCGATCATCCACGCCCCATACGGTCGAATTCAATCTGGATCGTGCGGCGAAGTATATCGAAGAAGCAAGCGCGGCCAGAGCGCAGATCGTCTGCTTGCCCGAAACGGTAACGACGAATGGTGTTCCAACCACAAATAGCAAACCCATAGTCTCCGTCGATTGGGCAGCATTCTTTCAGGAACAGGCGCGGAAACATTCCGTTGCGATCATTGCGCCACTTTTTGTCATAGATGGCGAACATGCATTTAATCAAGCGAGCGTGATCGACTCATCAGGTAAGGTGCTTGGATATTACCGAAAGGTTCAGCCTACTGGCTCTGAAGCAGAGTGGGTTACGCCCGGCAGTGATTTCCCAATTATCGATCTTGGCTTTGCAAAGATTGCGATCATGATCTGCATGGATATTTATTTCCCTGAGATCGCTCGCATCTACGCTATGAAAGGTGCTGAGATCCTCTTCTGGCCAACGACCACGCATGGCCCGACACAATCCGGACTGGAAGCGCAACTTCGTTCCCGCGCCATTGATAATTCCCTTTGGATCGTCGAATCGAATCTCGCTGGACATCCGCCGTATGCGCCTTATAACGGACGGTACCATCCTGGCAACGCGCGTATTGTGGATTTTAACGGTGACATCGTCGCCCAAACAGGCCGCCGCGATGGGCTTGCCATCGCCGATATCGATCTTGACGAACGCCGCACCACCGCGAACGTTGTGCTCATTAACGATCCCGATAATACCCGCTCGGATCTGGAATCGCTGACTCGCATGGATCTCTACGCGGAAGAATATGCGAAGATCGCGAAGCACCAAAAACGATTTTATGATAGAATTATGAATAACGCATGAAATCATTTCCGTCCTTTCTCGCCCTCTCCGTCCTTTTTATTTTATCCGGCTGTAGCCGCGATCAAATCTCCACGCCCGGAAAAGTGCATTTGAAGCTGGTCCACTTCTATCTCGATCAAAAAGATACGTGGCAACATGATGTCGTTGAGCCATTTATGAAAGCGCATCCTGCAATAGATGTTGATGTTGAGGCAATTCCGTATGGATTATATACCGCGAAGCTCGAAGCCGCCGCTGCAAGTGGCAGCTCGATCGGAGATGTGGTGCTTATCGACGATTGGTTCAACCCCGATATTTTCAAACGCAATTATACTATCCCTCTTGATTCCTTTTACCACCGCGATCTGCACGACAGCGATTTTTTCACGCAATTCTTTACGGTCTGGCGAAGGGGAAACATTCCGAGCGGCCCGCTTATGGCAATGCCAGCATCTGGTGGCGTGACAGCACTATTTTACAACAAAGATCTCTTCGACAAGGCCCACATCCCATACCCCGATTCAACATGGACTTACGCCACCATGCTCGATGCCGCAAAACGGCTTACGAATGAATCCAGCGATCCACAAGATAAAACATGGGGAATGATCGTCGATGATGGAATATTTCCCGGTGTTGATACCTACATTTATTCCAATGGCGGAAAAATTTTATCGGACGACGCCACGAAGAGTGAGATGATGTCACCGGCTACAGTAGCTGCCGTCCAATCATGGGTTGATCTCGTGCAGAAATGGCATGTTGCGCCTCCGCCCGATCCATCGCAAGTGCTGGGTCAGCAATTTATGCTAGGACATGCCGCGATGATGCTACATATCGATTATGCAAAGACGGAGCTGGCCCACGCAAACTTCCGCTGGGATGTTGCTGCGCCGCCAAAAGGGTCTGCCGGACTGATGGATCGCGAGAATGGGCAAGCATTCGGCATCGCCAAAACGTGCGAGCAGCCAGATTCTGCATGGGAACTCATTAAATGGATCGTGACGCTCCCGACAAAAAAAGGTGTCGGTAATCTCTATTTTTCAGGAATGCCGCTTTACAAACCGCTTGCCTATTCGAGCGAATATCTGGATGGTGAGCCAAAGTGCAATCGCCGCGCACTGGTAGATCTTATTACATCGAGCCATGTATTCTCTCTTGTCTCGCTCGGCTGGCAGGAATGGCGCGATCACGGATTCATTCCCAATATGGATGACATGCTCGCTGGGCGAGAATCGGTTCACGATGGCTGCGCCGCCATCGATGCTAAAATGAACGAAGTGCTCGCTCGCAACCGCCCAACACCGTGAGATCCCGCGCCGCGTATCTTTATCTTCTACCTATTCTGATCGGCCTGACGGTCTTTACCGCAGGCCCGATCCTGGCTTCGCTTGGGTTATCCTTCACGCAGTATGACATCGGTGCAAACCCACGATTTATCGGCACTCAAAATTATAATGAGTTCCTGAACTCTGCGTTGTTTTGGCAGGTCGCTGGCAATACCGTTTATTATGCGCTTCTTTATGTTCCGGCAAGCATTGCCGTTTCGCTTGGCCTTGCGTTACTCGTCGAGAAACGCATTCGTGGCATCGAATTTTTTCGAACGATCTATTTCCTTCCCGTTGTAACCTCAATGGTGGCGGCAGCGATCATTTGGTCGTGGATGTATAACAGCGATGTGGGACTTCTGAATTATCTTCTCTCCATGATCGGTATCGATGGCCCCAAATGGCTTCAAAACCCCCATTGGGCGTTACCGGCCATAGCGATCATGAGCATCTGGAAAAACGCAGGATACAACATGATGATCTTCCTCGCCGGACTTGCAAACATTCCCAAAGATTATTATGAAGCTGCGCGTCTCGATGGTTCAAGTGCATGGAGCCGATTCCTGCATATCACGCTCCCGATGCTTTCTCCGGTAACCTTTTTTGTACTTGTAGTTACAACGATCGGTGCATTTCAAGTCTTCGAGCAAACGTTTGTAATGACGAATGGCGGTCCTGGAGTATCGACGCTCACACTCAGCTATTACATCTGGCAAACGGCATTCCGATTCTTTAATTTAGGTGGTGCAAGCGCGCTGGGTTATCTCTTCTTTCTTCTTGTGCTTGCTGTTACCGCACTGCAATTTCTTGCGCGAAGGAGGTGGGTATTCCAGCAATGAAACGAACACATACATTCCGTTATCTCGGTTTGGCCATCATATCTGCCGTGATGATCGCGCCATTCCTGTGGATGATCGTTACTTCGCTGCAAGCGCCGGAATCGCTCGTGCGTTTTCCACCCCAGCTTATTCCGAGTTCGCCTAAATTTTCGAATTATGGCGAAGCATTCCGAACCATGCCAGTGGGGACGTTCTTTTTCAATTCGGTAAAGATCTCGTTGTTAGGAACCGTTGGTGAACTCGTGGCCGCATCGCTCGCGGCATTTGCGTTTGCGCGAATGGAGTTTCGTGGTAAGCGCATCATCTTCGGCGCGCTGCTTGCAACCATGATGATCCCCTTTCAGGTCACGATGATCCCAGTGTATGTCGTTATTCATTCACTTGGCTGGCTGGATAACCATGCCTCGCTTATAGTACCGCATTTTTTCGGCGGAGCATTTGCATCCGGAGCGTTCGGTGTTTTTTTACTCCGGCAATTTTTTGAATCGGTTCCGAAAGAATTGGAAGATGCTTCGCGCATCGATGGCGCAAGCCGGTTCCGTTTCTTCGCCACAATTTTACTGCCTCTTTCGAAACCCGCCCTTGGAGTGCTCTCGCTGTTCGTGTTCATGGGAATCTGGAATGACTTGCTCACGCCAGTGCTATTCTTATCCAGCGAAGAAAAAATGCCATTGACGTATGGATTGGCAATTCTTTCAACGGTTCAGCATAATTTTCGCTATGATCTTCTGATGGCGGGCACGCTCATTGCCATTGTACCGATCGTAGTGTGTTATATTTTCGCACAGAGATATGTTACCGAAGCATTCCTGAGAACAGGAGTGAAGGGATAAATGATGGA
Organism: Ignavibacteriota bacterium; assembly: GCA_963776895.1. GTDB lineage: Bacteria > Bacteroidota > Ignavibacteria > Palsa-1295 > Palsa-1295 > PALSA-1295. The sequence continues at coordinate 902,551 of CAVZOL010000010.1, forward strand.
CACCGAATTTATCATCGACCGAGCGATCCTGCGCCGAGTAAAAATACCGATGCGCGAACCATTTCGCATTTCGAATGGAGTGGTATCTGAGAAAGAAAGCATCGTAGTAGAACTACATTCCGGGAATCACATCGGCTATGGTGAAGCATCGCCGATGAGCGGGTCGTTTTATTCGAGTGAAACACCCGATACTACTTGGGCGGCACTTGCAAACGATTTTGTCCCCAATATTCTATCGCATCCGATCCAAACTCCCGAAGCCTTTGCGGAGTCGTTAAATGAATACACGCGTGAACCTTTCGCGCGTGCCGGGATCGAAGGCGCGATGTGGGGTCTGTTTGCCGCAAAGCATGGGACAACAATCCAAGCATTGCTTGGCGCACCATCGGGAAAAATCGCTTCGGGCTTAGCGGTGGGAATGTACGATTCGATAGACATGCTCCTCGACCGCATCGAGCATTATCTTCAGTATGGATACAAGCGCGTAAAAATAAAGATCGCGCCGGGATGGGATTTCGAGCCTCTGGTCGAAATCCGGATGCGGTTTCGCAAAATACCGCTCATGGTAGATGCGAACGCCGCGTATAATTTCGACGAACACTTCGACTTGCTCTGCTCACTGGAGGAGTTCGGCCTCATGATGATCGAACAGCCATTTGCCGCCGATGCCCTGGATGAATCGGCGGAACTTTCACATGCTATCGACACTCCGATCTGCCTCGACGAATCGGCAGATTCCCTGAAGACACTAAACAAAATTATTAAGCTACACGCTGGAAAGATCATCAATATCAAAGTGCAGCGTGTCGGCGGACTGTGGAATGCGAAGAAGATGCTCGAACGCGCGCGTGAAGCAAAGTTAAAGTGCTGGCTCGGAACCATGCCGGAACTTGGCATTGCTTCTGCACACGCACTTGCGATAGCGACATTACCCGGATTTGTGTATCCAACCGACATCGAGGCAAGCAGCAGGTGGTTCGTGGATGATATCATCGATCCACTCATCACTATTACGCCCGATGGGTTTATCACTATGCCTAACAACGACTCCATGCAATATGGAGTAGATCGAGAAAAACTTGAACGATACACAATCGAAAAACGAGAATTTCGGAATTAAATATGAACTCCCGCGATATTCACAGCCTGCTTTATCAGCAGTTGATACCGGCACTGCCGGTGCCGTTCACAAGCGAGCGAATCATTCATCACGATTCCCATATTCGGATGGCAGAATATATGAACGATATGCCGATCGGAGGAGTCACAGTGTGGGCACATACGGGACGCGGACTCTATTTGACGGAAGACGAACGCGCGTCGGTGCTCACCCATTGGCGGGAATCGTTACCAAGTTCTGTCGTCATTGCCGGAGCAGGCTCAGAGAGAATTGTGCAACAAGCAAAATTTCTTGGAGCCGATGCGATACTTTGTCATCCTCCTACACGTTTTCGAGACCTTCCTGAACGCGAGCGCGATGAGGCAATTATTGAATATCACGCAGAGCTTTCGCGTGCGGGATTGCCTCTTATTCTTTTTTATCTTTATGAAGCAGCCGGAGGGATTTCCTATTCGCCAAAGGTACTCGATAAACTTTTCAAGCTGCCCAATGTCATTGGTATTAAGATCGCTACCCTTGACAGCGTGATGACGTTTCAAGATCTAACGAGAACGATAAAATCGACATACCCAGAAAAGCTTGTCATCACAGGCGAAGACCGATTTCTTGGTTACTCGCTCATGATGGGTGCTGACGCCGCGCTCGTTGGCATGGGAACTGCACTTACAATGCTTCAATCGCAAATGATGCATGATTTCTACGCGCAGAAATTCGAATCATTCCATTTTTGCTCCTGGTTCGTAGATCAGTTTGCCATGGCGACCTTTAGCCAACCGATGGAAGGATATATCGCAAGAATCCTTTACGCCCTTGCGTGGCTTGGAATTGTTTCGAAGGATGCGACATTCGATCCCTGGGGGCCGGAACTTACCGAAAATGATAAAGAAACGATCACTGATTTTCTCATTTCATTACCTATGGAGCTAAAGCGGTGATGGATTGGCGTAATAGATTGCTGGAAGATCATGCGCGCTTCGCAAGCGGGTTGCCGGATCAGCTTGAAGTGTATATTCTTGACGTTTATGGTATATCGCTGGCAAGTGAATATGCAAGGATCTCGATCAAAAATCCATTCGGAAAAGCTTCGGGCCAACTCTCACTTAATGCAAACCAGATAGAGCGCGATGCCCAAGCTGGACTCGGATTTGTCGTTCTTAAAACATTGATCGCGCAAGATGAAACGGGCTCGCAGTCGATGAAAGCGTGGGCAATTCCGGCAGCGAAGATGACCGTTGAAGAAATTACGGGCACACGCGAGGGTGTTCGCGACGAGCATGGATGGACCGTAACCTGGAAGGGCCGTGGATGGAGCGAGAGCTTCGAAGCGTATCTCAATTTTTTCGATAAAGCAATTTCCATTGGTATGGGAAGCGAAATGCTTGTCGTCCCATCAGTAAAATATCATCTCCCAAAACCAGAGGAGACTCTTTGGCGAACGAACGAATACGAATTCACGACTAAACAGCTTCATTCGATCTGGAAGAAGCATCGAAGCGAGCCGATGCCGCTCGAAAAGGATTTTTCTCCCACGCTTGCCGGAGATACAAATTTCTCTCGCGAGCAAGAAAATATTTTGAACTGGCTCCGCAATGTTCCGCATATCATTAAAGAAACAAGTGTTGGCAGCGAAGTGCGATTGGGTCTTAAAATTTTTAATGCGTCATTTTCGGATGGTTTCCAGCTCGAGATGCTTAATACCTGTGTATTCGAGCGAACACCGGGCCGATCATCTCATTTATGGGAACCGCCTGTTCGATCCAGTAAAAAGTTATGAGGGTGTTCGAGGAGTCGCGTATGGTGGGCCAGATCTCAGCGACCGCAATCTTTCCATTTTGGAAGTCTGGCAAAACAAAATGCCGTTTTCTGCCACGGGGAATATCACGACCGGAAGAATGGCATTTGAGTATCTCAAACGCGGAGCAACCTCGTTTCAAATGCACACGCTGTTTCAACTTCCAGATTCGGAATTCGATATGAAAGGCGGAACAAGAACGACACGGGCATTACATCGGCTCCTGTTTCACCCCGAGCACGGTTTCCTGACTTCGCTACTCGCAGAAAAAGACCTGCGCGGCTGGCCGAAGGGTATCACTATTCCGGAAATAGCGAAAACTTTGTCAGCAAAATGAATTAAAATTGTCGGTTATTTTTTGCTCGAATTTTGTTTACGTTGCACCCTTAGAATTTATGAACCTAACCGAGATCCAAAAGTTAGATGGCAATGCTTGAACTTGAAACACCCACGGAAATTATAAAACCAACATTCCCATTACGCAGCGTGCCACCCGTCTCACGGATGGCGCAGGGCCTTGTGGGTTCAGAGATCCTGAAGATCGCGGCGGATATTCGCGCCATGATCGCGGAGGGACATACCATTTGTAATCTCACAGTCGGTGATTTCGACCCAAAATATTTTCCCATCCCGCGCGAATTGCGCAAAGCCATCGAATCGGCGCTCGATGCCGGTGAAACGAATTATCCGCCATCGGACGGAATGTTAAACCTTCGTAAATCTGTAAAGAAATTTTATGAAAAGCGTTTGGGACTCGATTATCCGATCGAATCCTTCATTATTACAAGCGGTGCCCGTCCCGCGATCTATGCGACGTATAATGCGCTGATCGATGAGGGCGATAAAGTGGTCTATCCGATTCCTTCCTGGAACAACAATCATTATTGCCAGCTGAGCCGCGCAACGTGGGCTTCGGCTGTTTGTCGTGCCGAGGATGCTTTCCTTCCCACGCGTGATGTGCTCGAAGGTACGCTTGGAGATGCAAAACTGCTCTCGCTATGCTCGCCGCTCAATCCGACAGGCACAGCGTTCACTCGTGACGCACTGGAAGGAATCTGCGATCTTGTGATCGACGAAAATGCTTCGAGAGATTCCAACGAACGTCCGCTCTTTATTATGTACGATCAGGTGTATTGGATGCTCACGTTTGGCGACACCGTGCATCATAATCCGGTTTCTCTGCGACCAGAGCTTGCTTCGAATACCATTTTTGTCGATGGCATCAGCAAGGCGTTTGCTGCTACCGGCGTGCGCGTCGGATGGGCTGTTGCAGCGCCGGATGTGGCGCATAGGATGTCGAATATTCTCGGCCACATTGGCGCGTGGGCGCCACGCGCCGAGCAGGTTGCAACCGCAGCGCTTTTGCTCGATGACGATGCCATCGATGGCTATCATGCCACGATGATCTCGCAGATCGAAACCCGGCTGCGCTTGCTCTATCGCGGCATTCTCGAATTACGCGACGATGGGTTCCCAGTCGACGCTATTGTCCCGATGGGAGCCATTTATCTTACGGCACAATTTAATCTCATTGGACGCACGACGCCTTCCGGCACTGTTCTTCAAACCAATGAGGACATTCGGAAATATCTATTAGAAGAAGCACGGTTAGCTATTGTGCCATTCCAGGCGTTTGGCTCGAAGGAGAATACAGGATGGTTCCGGCTATCTGCCGGTGCGGTTTCGGTCGCGGAGATCGATGAAATGCTGCCGAGGCTTCGACAAGCGTTGGAGCGATTGTAGCCGTAACCTTTAGGTTACGGTGTCGCGATCACGCACATCCAGATAACATACCGTGACCTAAAGGTCACGGCTACAAAAGCTGCTTCAGCGCGGACATCGGGTCATTCCCAAGATCGAAACTCACGACGGGACGTTCGTGCTTCTTTAGCGTTTCAAGATCGCCAATGGCTTGCGCACGGATGAGCGTGCCGAATGTGTAGGGCTTGCCGGGAATGGGAATGTCTTCTCGCGGCGTATCGACAAACTGAATGAACGTTCCCGTCGCAGGGCCGCCTTTGTGGAATTGACCCGTGCTGTGCAGAAAACGCGGTCCAAAACCAACGGTGACCGGCACATGATATTTCAGCGATACTTTCTCGCGCAGATCGGTAAGCGCATTTTTCGATTCCTCGTTGCGATCGAGATAGGCCATGATGGCAATATATCCATCGGGCTTGACATTCGCTGAAAGAAATTCATCGAGAGCCTTCGCGCTCGGAGACGTGCCAAAGCCGGGATCGCTTACTAATGCGTGTGTTGCGTTATAGCCGGCAAGCACTTCATTCGTTTTTGCTTTGCTTTCTGCGACGTTTGGCTCATCGAAGGGATCGATACCGAGCATTCGTCCAGCGACAGCTGTGGCAAATTCCCAACGGAAGAACTGCGCTCCAAGCCCCGATCGATTGAGAAGATGCAGTTCAATGCGATTAGGCTGCGACCGTTCTTGCTCTGAAAGCAGTTCCTGCCCAACCGTAAGATGCGCATACATCCGGTGTTCGGATTCTTCCAGCATCGCTTGTGCGCTTTCCCCTTCGATAGGAAGAATTCCTTTACCCAACTTGCCCGTGCTTTCAGCGAGCAATTGTTCGGCCCAATACCCGAAGGAGCGAAGTTCCGGCGGCGTAACGATCGTGAGTTTATCGCGGCCACGCAGGGCATTCTGGCCAAGAAAGATCCCGAACGCAAGCGGAACATTACGCTCTTCTTCCGAGCGGGCGATTCCCGCCTCGGAGCTGGCGCGGGAGAGCAATTCTTCGATATCGATCCCGGCCAGCGCCGCAGGAACCATACCAAAATACGAAAGCGCAGAGTAACGCCCGCCAATATCCGGCGGATTGGAGAAGACGTGCCGAAAACCGCGTTCCTCGCCCAATGTTTCAAGCGGAGTTCCAGGATCGGTGATCGCCGCAAATCGCGAGCCTCGCACCTCGTTCTGCTTTTCCAATTTGTTCCAAAAATATTCGAATAACACTCGGGTTCAAGCGTTGTCCCGGATTTACTCGCAACGATGAACAGCGTTTTCGAGAGATCGCACGCGCGCTCAATATCCAAGATCTGATCGGGATGCGTGCTATCGAGCACTAATAATTCAGGATAACTATCCTTTTTCCCAAACGTATCGCGCAGCACTTCGACGCACAGGCTGCTCCCGCCCATGCCAAGCACCACAACGTGCGTCATACCGTCCTTTCGAACTGACTCCGCAAAATCGGTGATTTCTGGAAGATGTTTCAGAGACCAATCGGAAACGTCGAGCCATCCTAAGCGGTTTTTAACGATCTTCTGCACATTGGGGTCGGCGCTCCAAACGGTCACATCGCGTTCGGCGATACGGGTCACGAGCCGTTCTGCTATTGCGCGATCCAGCGCATCGGTGACATCGAAGGAAAGAAGCGTATCCTGGCGTATTAGCGTTTCAGTCGAACCAAGCATTTTGTGTGATAGTACGGATTCAATTATGATATAACGGATTCAATGGATTGACGTTTTTTCTCGAGATTACTTGCCAGCGATTCGAAGGCATCCGCGAATTTCTTTACACCCTCTATTTGGAGTTCATTCGCTACTTCCTCGGTATCGATCCCAAGGTTGCGAAGCTGCTCGATCGTCGCATGCGCTTCTGAAGTATTCGCTGCAAGTGTGTCAGCGGCTTTGCCGTGATCGGAAAATGCTGCGATGGTTTCATCCGGCACGGTAGTAACGGTTTCAGGGCCGATGAGCGGTTCGATATACATCACATCGGAATAATTGGGGTTCTTCGTGCTAACGCTCGCCCAAAGACATCGCTGAGGCATTGCGCCGGCTGCTTTGAGAACGGCAAATTCACCACCCCCCGCCCCCCTCCTTGGAAAGGAGGGGGAGTCGTTAAATATTTCATGGTAGCGCTCGTATGCTAACTTTGCATTCGCAACGCCGGCTTTGCCAAGCAATGTTCTGAGCGGATCGCCGGAGCCATTACGTTCTGCGATTTTAGCGTCCAGCTTTTTATCGACATTCGTATCGACGCGTGAGAGAAAAAAGCTTGCGACACTTGCAATCCGTGAAATATCCTCCCCGCGCTGTTTGCGTTCGCGGAGCGCATCCAAATAGGCGTGTGCCACTTGTGTATAATTCTCGATCCCGAAGAGCAGCGTGATATTGATATTAATGCCTTCGGAGAGGCATTGCTTTATCGCCGGAATTCCTTCTGGAGTTCCGGGAATTTTTATCATAATGTTCGGGCGGTTCACGGTTTTCCATAAACGCCGCGCTGCTTCTATCGTCTCATTCGTGTTATTGGCGAGTCGCGGCTCGACTTCGATCGAGACATAGCCATCGATACCCTTCGTCCTGTCGAAAACAGGGCGCATCACATCGGCTGCACTGCGGACGTCATCGGTGGTGAGGCGTTCGTAGATCTCCGAGGTCGTCAGGCCATCGTGGATGGCTTGTTCGATGTCCGCATCGTATTCATCGCTGCCGGTGATCGACTTTTCGAATATCGAGGGATTGGAGGTGATACCGCGAAGCCCAAGCTCTTCGATCATGCCGGCGATCTTACCGCCCGAGATGAATGCGCGGCTTAAATTATCGTACCACAGGCTTTGGCCGAGGCGTTCTACTTCTTTCCAGGGATTTGACATTTTTTTGTAGGGACGTGCTGCGCACGTCCTTTTCGTTTTTGTAGTTCGAGTGTCCTACCAAGAGGACGTGCGCAGCGCGTCCCTACGGATTGAAACGAATGATATGCAAAAAATAAGCCCTCGCTTTTTAGGCGAGGGCTTTATTTATTGAAAAGATAAACGTTTATCCCTTGATGAAATAACGGAATGAAATACCGGCAAAGAGCGCCGAGGTCCGCCAGTTCTGATCGGGATCGACCTTTGTGATCGGGAAATCGTAACCAACGGTTGGGGTTGCGATCCACTCATCGGTGAAGGAAAGATCGTACGTGGCTGCGGCACGAAGCGCGATGCGAAGCGATGATGCATCCGTAATGGCTGAGGTAGAGCTGACCGTTTGGTCCTGCACGCCGCCGCCGATACTCTCGCTTCCGCTTGTTGCGCTCACCGTGATCGTCTTATCGAAATTCGCGGTGGTCTTAATACCTACGACAGGGCCGACCTGAATGCCGGGGCCGACAGGCGCGGGGCCGGGTGTAAAGTTATACTTGTATGCCAAGTCCACTTCAAGATACGCAAGGCTTGCGCTAAGCGCGGTCGTGACCGAGGAGTTTGGATCGACGACGCCGTTGAGCTTGGTCGGAATACCGGTGGCGGAGCTGGTTTGAGTCGAGAATTTCGAAGATCTCGAATCGTAGAGTACCTCGCCGACGATAAAGTTTTGCAGCTCGTTCGGATTGCCCATCGGGAACTCGAACGAGATACCGCCCCATGCCGCGACATCCGAACCGTTCTGAGCCGTAAAGCACGATGGCTCTAAGTTCAGAATACCAAACTGGTTCGTATTATATGCGACGAGGTTGATACCACCGATCGGACCGACTAAGAAACCGGTCTGAACTTCAGGATGGATAATGTTCTGAGCCGAAGCAGAACCTGAAAGCAGCATCGCCGACGATACTGCAATAGCAGAAAGAAGCAAAAAGAGACGATTACGCATGATAATTAAGTATAAAAATGATGGAACACTCGTTTTTTTAGGGTAGTGGTTCGGCCCTTCTCCGAAAAAGATTCGGAGAAGGGCTTACCCACTGTACACTGTTATCGCTGGATGACGAATTGGTTGGAAACCGCCATCGGGCCAGAGGATGAATTGCCACTCAGGCGATAGGTATAGGTACCTGAAGGGAGCTTCGATACATCGGCCGTTACCTGCCACGCGCCCGCTGCCTGATAGACATTATCCACAGGACGCGCGACCTCGTTGCCGAGTGCGTCGTAGATCGCAAGTGTCATCGTCGAAGCGCCGAGATTCGCATACTTCATCGTTACGCTTCCGCCCGTTACTGGGTCAGGAGATGCCGCGCCAATGAATTGGATGATTGAACCCTGACCGCTCATCACCGTTTGCAGCGTTTGATCGCCGCAGGCCTGGATGAGTGTGAACTCCGAGCTTGCGACAGAGTCGCTGACGCAACCACCGACCGGCGTTGTGCCACTGGCTCCCGTAAAGAGCTGCATGGACTGCAACTGAACCGGCGTGCTTCTGGTACCGGTATCTACATCGGCTGAGAACGTCAAGTTACCGAAGCTGGTATTCGCACTGAGCGGTGTCGAGCTGAAAAGCATAACGGTAATGGTTTCCGACGTGCTGCCAGCAGGACCCGGCGTGACAAGAGGATTATTCGGCCCCGGATTCACCAACTGCCATGGAGCGTTAGGCTGGAATCCACCATTAGCACCCGAGAGCGTCAGAAGATCGCGATCAGGAATGAAGTAGGTTAACGTCACGCCAGTGATTCCCAATTGACTGGTCGTTACGCCTGTCAGTCCGGGATTTATTTCCGTCGCAACCATTGCCGGCATCGACACAGTGCTACCCGCTACCGTCGAATCTGTACCTATCTGAGGTGAGGTGGTCGCCATCACCGAGCTACCCACTACCTGCACACCGCCCGCGATACCTGTAACCGGAATTGCTTCGATCACGGTGTCATTATCGCTGTTGACGATTGTGAGCATGAGCACGTCGTTGTAGGTCAGAACGCTGCTGGCTTGCGCCGGTGGCGTAAACGTGATCGGAACAAGTCCCGTATCGGCAACCAGATTCGGCGTGCCGTTCGTAGCCGTTGCAGGACCAAAGTTCGTACTGCCATTCAGCACGTAGCCCACCGGAAGCGAAGTCGAGAAATTCTGCCCAATGCTCCACTTCTCGGATATAACCGTGATGGATGCATTAAAGGAATTGCCCGTCGAATCCGTCCACGCGCCACCGTTTGTGATTCCGCCATCTTCCGTCTGATTATCGCAGGAAAGAATAGCTGGAGCCACATACGAATAGACGTTCGGCGTAGGATGGCTGACGCTAGCTGAAAGATCCACGCTCATTCCCACGCAACTGTTCGAATTAATAGCAAGCTGCGAGATTTGAGTAGGAACGTTAAATAGCGAGTCGTTGAAATCGACCGTTACGAGCAAACTCTGGCCCACAGGTATCGTGTCCGGGAACGTCACAGGCACATTGCCTGGGAAGGTCGCGGCAGACCATGTGAAAGCTGCGTTATTTGGAAGATTACTCAGATAGCTGATGCCCTGAACAGGCAGGGGCGTATTAGCCGTATTCTGTATGGTAAACGTCCTTGTGTTCGCAGGACTCGACTGATATTCTGCCGTTGGAAATACAATCGGAGACGGTGTAGTAATCGCGCCGGAAGCATAGTTTGAAACGACAGTAAGCACCAGTGGCTGGCCGATTATGTTGCCTTCACCATCGAAGGAGGTCAAGGTGTCAACAACGATCCCATCCTGCTGGGCCAGAACGATGTGCTGAACCGTAATAGTAGCCGATTGCCCTACATTGAGAATCTGTGCCGTCTTCGTAGGATCCCATGTGGTAGTACTGCTGTTGACCGTACCCAAGAGATTATAGAAGTCGGTCGAATCGGATTGAGTAACCCGATCGACAGTAGTTTGACTCGTTCCCTGCGCAGTGATCGTGAAGCTTACGGTGATGGTATCGTTCGTAGCGAGACAGTTAAACGTGTCGTTCACGTCGGCATTGAAAGTAGCGCTTGGCGCAACTGGATTACCAATTAAGCTGTCAAACCGCGCACTCATGCTACCATCCGATGCTACAACCTCTCGGCTGTACCATTGTCCCTGCGTTCGATCAGAACTGCCCAGCGAACCAGCATCGGGATAATAGGCGATGGAAAATTGCACATTCCCAGGTGAAGCCGGTACTGTGAATGGAAATGAGTTCACACTACCTTTTAGAGGATTCTGAGCCACTTTGAAATGGACTTGATCCGGCCACCATGCTGAGTCAATTGTTATCGGGGTATTTGATTCATTCTCTATCGTGACAGTCTTCACATAACCTGTGTCTGGCGCTGGGATTGGTTCGTCTATCCAAGTCTGGCTCGTAACGAGGAAGTCAGCCGATCCACCGCTTCCGATAACCGCGACGGCTTGCTCAAAGCAGGCGTTGCCAAAAATAATGCTGTCGATAACAGGTGTTGGTACTTGGGCTATGAACTGAATTTGGATCAGCCTACGCTGCCCTGGCAGAAGCGGACTCATATCGAGCGGCCCACCAATGCTATCGTGAATCGTAAACCCTACATTACCTTTAAGCAACTGTAATATGCTAATATCAAATGGCGTTAGCCCCGTATTGTAGAGCGTATCGTACGCAATATTCGCAGGAGGCGGAGGACTTCCATTTTTCCACACACCAAGATTTTGCACGGGTGGTTTTATGCTATCGATCTGTGGGCTATAGACGCTCCAGATCGTATCCACATTACCGGCAAGATCATATACTTCAACGCGGAGTATAGCAGGCTTGGTCGGATCGACCACATTCATGCCGTAGCCGCTTGTATCGGCACCGGAGCCTTCCTGCCAGTCGCCATCGACCTGGAAGTTCATATTATAGACGGAATCGAGCCTGATCTCTCCGAGTCCGCTCTGCAGCGTCGGCGGAGTGATCCCAGGCAGGAACCCGGAATCGGTAAGATGGATAAATGCGGTTAGGCACTGCCCCATGGTATCCACGATCGGCGGAATGGTATCCGGAGAGTTAAAGGTACCCGTCCCGAAGGAACCCGTCCATGCATAGGATTCATCATAGCCATAGCCATAGATATACACCCCTACGCCGGAATCGCTGCCGGTAACGGTATGGGCGGCTGGTGCAATATGCGGCATGTTGAATATTTCCCAGCTACTGTCGATCTGTATTTTAGAGTAGCCGCTGATCTTTTTATTATCGAAGAGTACATTTTTCTCGTCGTGTATATTGACAACGACGTTCGCATAATCGTCGTAAGGAACGATATTTCCAACGCTAAGCGGCGTTTCGAACACGACGGTCTTGGTGAATTGCTCTCTTGGGTTGAGCACGCACTCGGCAGGATCTCCGAGGCCGTTGACTCCGTCGGGATAGGTCGCGCTGTTCAAATACCACACGCAGAGGAATGGCGCACTACTCGAAAGCCTTTCGCCAAGCTCCAGCTCGTCCCAATAAATGCCATATTGATTGGGAATAACGCATTCCTGCTGAGTGCCGGTTGTCAGGTTAGAGCGATAGATCGTCTGCCCCGGCTGAGATCCAATGAAGAGGTAGCGCGCGTAATCCTTGTTGGTTTCTCCGGGTGGTTGAATGGGGTTCGAGGCATAGTACGTCTCGGCCCATGCCCTGACGGGCGGGATCATATCCTCGACGTGATCGCAATATGGGTAGTCTGCAGGGATATTCGGGCAAACCGAACCTCCGGATAAACCTACCGGCACATTGGAATGGATGATGGTGCCCGTCATGTCATAATTATCAGGATCCTGTGCTTTGATGGGCATGAACTGCATGCACTGGCCCTTATTAAGCTGGAACGACTGCGGCACACCCTGCGGGAACACGATGATCGTCGAGTTGGCATCGCCATTGTCATTGCCGCTCGTACATTGGCGCAAATTGCAGGATGGTGTAATAGTGAACTGAGTGTTATCCTGGTTCGCGGTAACGACGCAGGTCGAAGGGAGGTCAAACACATAGTTGCCGCCGCCTTCGAAGAGCGCTCCGTAAGCCGCAACGACATAATCCGTACCCCATCCGATGGTCGGGATAATATAAGAACCATCCGAGGTATAGGGGTTGTGGGACATATCATAGACCGTGAGATCGGCAGTATTAGAATAGACGTGAATCGCCTTATTCTCTGGAATACCGCTCGACTCCATCTCCCAGAACTCCGGTATCTTATAGCTCGAAATCTCATACGCTGCGACCGGCACGGGAGTAGTGATACCGGCAACGCCGCCCGAATATTGCGACGACACAAAGGCCGTGCAATTATTAGGAGACGTAATGTAAATACGCATGTACTTACCGCCCAAATCAAGTCCCCAGTAGTTCGACATCATGGAGAACCAGAAATCGCGGCCTGCCGGCGGCGGCTGGTTATGCGCCTTAACTACGGTATGGTGAATGAGCGCGGTGCTCTGCGCCGAGACGGTGCCGCCGTTCAGCATCACTGCCGAAAAGAGGACGATCATCGCCGCCCATAATGCCGCACGCATCGTGGACGATGCTCGCATCGCCGACGATACGGAAGAAACAGAAGAGTTAGAATGTGTCATGGTCTTGCTTAAAAAAGAAAACAACGAATTAAAAAGCAGAAGTCGTTAATAAAAAAATAGCTTATGATCCCTCGCCGCGAAAAATTGCTCTGTTAGGAAGCAACCGCCCGAAGCGTACTATGATTCAAAGGGTTCGGATGAAAGGGATGAATAGTAATGTAACATTTCATCCTATCAGTTCCGCTAATCGAATAACGATTCCCTTTTTTGCAGAATCTCGTTCTTCCAATTAACGGATTTCAGTCATTCACCTAAAACCCCAAGAAGGTCTTTGAAAGACCCCCGAGAAGGATCTTTGAGAATCCTCCCTATAGTTAAAACGCACAGGGTCGCTCGGGTTACAAAAAAAAATTATGAATAATTTAACATCGAAATGCGAATGTTCATGAAAGCCTTAAAGAAAAGTATAAAACGACCACTTTTAGCCATTTTCACACTTTTGCTCTATTTATGGGTTCGTGTCAATCGGAGTCTCGACAAGTACCTGAACCGTCCGGTTGTAATATCTACCCTCCGGGAGATCGTTCGGATAGAGCGGTTGGGTTTTCCCATAGCCATGTGCCGTGAGCGATTTTACACGGCCTTTGATGTGGCCGGCAATATCCGCCTTGACGGCATTCGCGCGGTTCGTCGAAAGTCTGCGTGTTGTAATCTTCCGTGCCTAAAATATCGGTATATCCATTGACCGAAACGTCCGAATTCGGCTCGATCCGATTATAGACATATTCATCGAGGATCTTGTGATTCCATTTCCCCATATCCGACTTATTGTAAGTGAAGAGGATAAGGTTATAGGTCTCGCGAGTCTTATCGGCCAAATGCTCCGCAACGACGTTGCTGATGGAGAATTGCTTCACGCTGATCTGATCGACATTAGAAAGCACCTCGCGGCCACCCTTGGCAGTAACTTTTAGCTGAACCGACATATTATCTTCGCCGGATGGAAGCTTACCCTCGGATGAACGCCAGTTGTATCCGCTGTATGACGTATTTGAAAGTGCGCCCAGATCGGTGATCTCGTTCCACTTCTTTCCCTGATAGCTTATTTCGAGCGCGCGGCTTTGGATGGTCTCATCGCGAAGCCCATTCTCCCAGTTGAATCCACCGGTTGGCGCATCCGGGCGTTTCACGTTGCTATTGTGCAGCACGGGGTGAATGATCTCCCACGAATCGCTCGAAAGCTCTACGCGGCGGTTCTCAGCGATACCTTCGGGCGTAGTTGGGAGTGTCGGGCTTTCCGGCAATTTCCGAGCTTCGACCGTAATGCGTTCGGGTTGCAATACCCCAGATCTCGACCAGATATTTTTTAACCGATTCTGCACGCTGACGCGAAAGATCGAGTGACATTTCATTATCGACATCCTGCGAGTTCGTACCCGTCAGGCTGATCTTCGTGTCCGGATTTTTCCGCATTCTCAGGCCGACGATGTTGAGATAATTATAATACGCATTCAGTGTGCTGGTGATAGTATCCTCTGTAAAGCCCTGCGTTTGCTGAGGGCTTGTGAACATTACGTAGCGGCTCGGAAGCGAACCGTTGCCGGCATCGAAGAACACCATGGGCAGCAACGCGAAGAGTTCGATCGTCTTTTGCTCACGAATAATAACGCCTTTGAAATTCGGAAAGAGAGATGGTTTTTCCTTTACGAGTTGCGGAGTCTCGGTCGCCCAATGAACGATCGGGGGCTTCTCGTTATTCATCGGAATATCGTGCGTGATGCTTCGCGAGGAATCATTGCGAAGCGGGATATTCTCAGTAGTCGGCGGGTAATCGAAGTGGTTCGGCTCTGTTGCGCTTATGATATACGGTCCGCCAAGATTGCCATCGGCATCGCTCGGAAGAATGGCAAGATACTCACCGGTAGAACTGTTAGTGCTCTTATTATAGATCGTATCGTGAGTGCGGCCATCGACGATCACGACGTGAGCCGTCAGGTTCTCATTGGTATTCTGGTCAAACGCGCGGCCATGTAGTACAAGTGTGGGTTTTGGCGCCGGAGGGTTCGTAGCAACGTAAAGATCATAACCACCACTACCACCCTTGCGATCGCTACTAAAGAACAACACATTGCCAGACGCAGGAACGGAAAGGAAAAAGTCATTGGCAGATGAATTGATCGGCGCCGGAAGCCGAACAGGAGTAGTCCAGTCAGTATCGGTCGGCCCCTTCCATTCGGTTTGGTATATGTCAAGACCACCGAGGCTCGGCTGATTTGGATCCCGATTAGGATCATCGGATGCAAAATAGAGGGTTGTTCCATCCGCCGCCATAAATGGCGATCCTTCATAGCCGCTTGAATTTATTTTCGTGCCAAGATTCACGGGATCGCTCCAACGTCCATCGGGAAGGTGGTGGCTGACGAAAATATCTACATTGTCCTTGCCCTCTCCGCCAATCTTTCCTGGCCGGTTCGAAGCGAAGAAAAGCTTTTTGTCATCGGGAGAAATTGCAGGCTGCGTTTCCCATGCTGTAGTATTGACAGGTGCGCCGACTTCATGTACGTTTTTCCAGTGCGTGCCATCGAGCGTTGCAACCCATATATTCACGTCATTTTTAACCGTAGTATTGCGGTTCGAAGCAAAATAGATCGTTTGCCCGTCTGCAGCAATCGAGGCAGCTCCGTCAGCCTGATCGGAGTTAATTTCAGTGACATCGACAGCCGGACCCCATGTAGTATCATCGTTCTCCGGGCTATGCGATTCCCAAAAGTCTTGATACCCAAGCCCTCCTGGGCGGTCGGAAACAAAAAACATAGTTCGTCCGTCGGCGGTGACGGTCGGCGCGAGATCGTCATATGATGAATTCACGACTGGTCCGAGATTCTTAACAACGAGCTTCGCAAACGCGTTATTTCCGGTATCGGGGTTTACCGGAGGGACAGGCACGAGTTTGACGGTCAGGGAATCGCCTCCTCCAGGCTGTCCGCCCGTTTTGGAAACCGCACGGTTAGGGAGGATGGCTCCGATGGAAAGTAGCAGTGTCAGGACGAAAAGTTTTTGGGTCGTAATGCGAAACTTCATGCTATTGATCTTCAAGTCAGATAAAAAAATAAGAAAGAATATTTTCGGGATACTACATCAAAGAATGTTTTGGAAGCGGCTGGTTTGCCGGCGCCAATCCTGCCCCTGCATCTTCACGCATTTCCGCAACCTTCCGGACATATCTTGGGTCGCAACAAAGAGACGAACCGCCTTCACGAAGGTAAAAGCAGTCTGTTAAGAACGCTACATCATGAATTTGGTTCACGCTCAATAAACGGAATTTTGGGGTATGCACGTTCGATAGAAGCAGAAGCAGTATGTTACGTAGAATGCAAAGATAAGGCTGCGAAAATAATCAATTTTATGAGGCCATCTGTAAAAAGCGCCTTTAGAGAGAAAAATGGGAAAAATGTTGCCCCACATTTCACCACAAGGGTAGTTTCTTGACACATTATATACCAATTAGCAATTTGGATGGAACGCCCAATAGAACAATGCCGTTTGCGGCAATTCGACATTTCCTGAGTCGGTTGCCCCGATTACATCCAGGAAAAACAATCGATGCCTTGCCCACATCGATGAATTGCCCCAGCCATTCGCACTTGCCCCGCGAAAATCGGCTTTTCTCATTACAATATTCGTTCGATCTCCGCATGCCCATGCGTCGGCGAATCTTTTTCCGGCGCACAAAAAACCGTTAGGTGCTTCCGCCCCGAAGCTTCCGGAGGAGAAAAAACTGGAATGAATGCTATATCATTCTTGTCTGTTAATTGTATTGCTATACCCAAAAGATGAGACGAAATTCAACAAGCACGGCGCGTGCAACTAAAAGAAGCTTTTTTAGCGCCGCGACAGTCCTCAGTAAATTATTCCGCACGCCGCTCTTAGCGGCGATGCCGGCAATCGCGCTCGCTTTGGGTGTGTTTCTGCTATGCAGCGCTTCCGCACGAGGGCAATCGAAGTGGAGAGCTACAACGAGGAGAGATACGATCTATGTCGCTGCCAATTCACAGATTCCGATTCAAGCCTTCAATACGCCGGAATGTGTTTCAACGGAATTTTATTTCAGCGGCACGTTCGGCATCTTTCCGGGAAAAGATTCGGACGAGTTCGATGCGCGTTATATGTTCCGGGATCCTGACTGGGCCGCGCCATTTCCGCTCGCCAATCCACCAATGTGGGGTGGGACAAATTTCAATGTCTATCTTCAAGTCAGCAATAATCTAAGTTTTACGACGGCGGACTCGCTGCATGTCTTAGAAGGCTACCAGCCTAACCACGAGTACACTGCGATCTATCCCGGAGCAGGCACCTATATCGAGTTCCAAATTTACAATCCCCTCAATTCGCCTGGAAACCCCTACTATAATCAGGCTACCGGAGGCATTACTATTCGGAGCGCGCAATACACAGCCGGTATTTCCATTCAGCACGATACGCTGGCCTTTCCGACGACGAATGTGGGGCTGAGCTCCGAACTCCTCGATTCCATTGCAGCCTATGGCCTCGATCCACTCGAGATCGATAGCGTGTGGATCGAGGGGCCGCAGGCATCGAATTTTAGCATTAATTCTCAATGGGGAACTCACTTTACACTCAATTCTATCTCTACCAATCAGTTCACCGTTTCCTACACACCTACCGCTCCTGAAATAACCAGCACGGCCTGGCTTATTATCCGGTCGCCAAACGCAGAGTGCCCGCAACGGTTAGATAGCATCCTGCTCACCGGATACAGCGCCGCACCGAACGGAAAGATCGGCCCTGGCACTCTCGATTTCGGGTTAGTTCGCACCTTAACGCAGGACTACCGAACCGCCATCGCCTTCGATTCCGGTAACGCGCCATATATCATTACCAGTTGTACCATCATTCCTATTAATGGTACGGATTCCGGAGTTTTCTATACTGACGCTACCTTCCCGGATACGATCTATCCCAATAGTAATGGGCAGATCCAATTTACCTTCAAGCCCGATAATGCAAAGCCTGCTGAGGCATACGCCTACTTCTGGGACTCGGAAGGCAAAATGACTAAGATCCTTCTTACCGGTAATGGGGCCACACCGCAAGTCATCGCTTCATCTACGAACCTCAATTTCGATACGGTCTTTACAGGGAACACGGATACGCTTTTTGACACCCTCACTAACATTGGTAATTGGACCGCTCATATTATCCGGACGTATTTAGGATGTACAAATCCAAATTGGTTCACGTTCTCACCGTCCGACACAAGCTTTTATCTCGATGCCGGGCAGTCACGTATCTACACGATCACGTTTCAACCCGCAACCACCATTACCACTTCACTGAACGCCTGCCTGAATTTTTATTTTGACGATGCTTCGCAACCTGAAGTTATTAATCTTACGGGCGTTGAAAAGCAGCGAACCATAAAATACGGTACGAATGTCATTGATTTTGGCCGCGTAAAGGTGGGAGATGACAGTTTGCAGACGGACAGTGTGGAAAACCAAAGCTCCCGCGCTGCCTATTTTAACTATTATTTCGATACCATTACTAACGTCTTTCACCTCGTTGGAAATGATTCGACGATGTTTAATGTGGGCCTTCAGGATAGCCTTCGGCTTTTGTTTACGCCGACCGTTCATGGTCCGGCAAGTGCGTGGATACACCTTGTTTGCACAACCGGCCAAACCGATTCTATTTTTATGTTCGGTTTTGGAGCGGTTGCTCAGCCTGTCTTTGATCCCGATACGATCAACTTCGGAACCTGTATAGACCTCACGCAAAATTATTTCCAAACAACGGTCACTGACACCGGTGATTACCCCCTCAATATTTGCAGCCTCGATATTGTCGGGCCGGATTCCAGCGAATTTTCATTAGTTCGGCCTCCAACGCTTCCTTATACGGTTCCGGATAGCGATAGGGGATCGCTCACTCTCGGATTTAATTTTACTACGAATGCGCATACCGGAGGCATTCATCATGCAACGCTCATCATTCATTATTGCGATGGATCGGTGGATTCACTCCCGATGCTGGGAAGGGAAGCAACAGCCTCTGTCTTTATTAATAGTCTTCCGATCAATTTCGGGAAGGTCCGCGTCGGACATACGCAAGATACAGCCGTCGGTTTTGGAAATCCTGAAGACATTGCAGAGCAAATCGACACATTGCGTATCGACCCACTTCCTCCTCCGGCTATTCCATTCTCCTCAAAAGATTCTACCGCTTCTGTTCCGGCAAATGGCCAGAGCTATTATTTCGATACCGTCACATTTGCACCGCTCGCCAGAGGGATCTATACCGGATGGCTCTTCGGCGGAGGCGGCGGTATGAAAGACGATTCCATTATGATCACTGGAATAGGGGCACAATCGGAACCCCTGCTCTCAACCCACTCGATGAATTTGGGTAAAGTTACCTTATTGAGTACAGCCGGCCCGATGACGTTCACGCTTCAGGATACCGGCGACTGGGCGCTCGCGGCTCAGATCATAAAGATCAACGATCCCGATTCTGAATTTACCGTTTCGCTGCAATCTGGTGCTACGATAGATGATGTTGCCGAGGATTCTATTGCCATTGGCGGAATCTCGACGTATTCAGTAACTTTTACTCCACGTTTTCCGGAACTTCCCGATCATAAGTCCGAACTCGTCTTCAATTATGATGATGGAACGACAGATACCGTGATCCTTATCGGAGAGGACGAATCGGATTTCCTTGCATTCGACCGCGATACAATAGATTTCGGCTTGGTTCGAATCGGTGCTCCCGCGCCTCAGGTTGCGCTCGGATTGCTGAATACATCCAGCACAACGCTCACTGCGTCGAAGTTGACGGGGCCGCAAAACCCATTCTCTGTTACTCCGAATGCTAATATAAGCGTCAATAGTGGCGATTCCGCTATCTTACAAGTCTCCTTTGCTCCGCAAGCGATCGGGCCGGTGCAATCGGTTGTTTCCGGACAGGGCGTACCATTCAATGCCTCGTTCCGAGATTCGGTCGTTCTGGAAGGCATTGGCGCGGCTCCGGTTCCCAGGCTTTCGGTCGATACGCTCAATTTCGATACCGTCGCGCTGGGGCGCGTCATTACGAGAAGTTTTACGCTTACGAATGTAGGCAACTGGCCACTTATTATAAGCAGCGCTGTTTCGACAATAAATCCTGCCGGTATGCAAGACTTCACTGCTACCGTCCCGGCGGATACAGCCATCGATACTTCCGGAACGGTAACGTATAACGTCACATTCACATCCACCGCGCCAATCCAAGCAACTCCTCGTATCGGCTACATTGTCTGGACGCTCGATAATGGCTCTACCGATACGCTTGTGCTCATTGCGAACGATGTGCCGCCGCTGCATGTGCAGATCGGGTTCCCACACGCATATTGGGGACGACCGGGCGATAAGATCGCGGCAGAGTTAGATCTGCAAACCGCTATTCCCGACACACTCGCTGTCGACACCCTTTATGGAATAATCACGTACGATCCCACGATGGTGGATCTGAAGGAATTTGGAGCCGCAGACACGTCCTTGAAATAATCTTCTGTCGAGCAGCCTGGCTCGCTCATGTATGGAATACATTCCGATTCCATACTGACCGAACCGAAACCGCTGATAAACTTGATGTTCCAATTGCATACGAATCTCGAGGAAGGTGCCAGCTCCGTGTTATTTGACTCCGCCATAATTCCGAATAATCCGGAAGTCCTTGGATTGAACGGCTCCACAACGATATTCCTCAATTCCATTTGCGGCTCCATCCATCTTATTGCGGGCGGATTACCGATCGCAAGCTATATCGAGCAAAATATTCCGAATCCATTCGGCGGAGGCGCGTCCAGCACCACGCTACCATTCGATGTTGGCAATGACAACACCGTCATCACGATTCGCCTGCTCGATCCCACGGGACGTGAAGTGCTCCGGCCGGTCGATCATGTTGCATTCGCGCAGGGCCGGTATCAGGTCACGATCGATGCAAGTACGCTCCACTCCGGGATTTATTTCTATGAGTTCCAGGCCGCCGGCCAGCCGACACAAATGCTGAAGATGGCGGTGGAGTAGAAACCAGAACCACGATTTACAGGATTTTAAAGATTAAGCGGGATGGATTTAGACGACTTTCAGGATTGATCTAAAGTTTTCTTTAGTAATTCTATCATCCATCCTGCTTAATCCTTCCCATCCTGCTTAATCTTTAAAATCCTGTAAATCGTGGTTTAATCGGGGCTCGGTTCAGGCGGCTATCTCATTCATCTCCGCAGTGAACTCCTTTTTGCAGTTCGGGCATTTCAGGAATTCACCTCGATCGCGATCCCGCTTGGAGGCAAGCCAGTTGTTGTTGCAAACGGGGCACGGTGTGTTCACCGGTTTATCGTTCGAGATAAAATCGCAATCAGGATACCGCGAGCAACCCCAGAATTTTCGAGACGCCTTCCCTTTCCCTCCGCGACGCTCGCCAATATCGCCTACGAAGCATTTCGGGCATTTAATTCCCGTCGGCATGGCGCGGGTGTACTTGCATTTCGGGTATCTGCTACAGCCGATGAATTTTCCAAAGCGGCTGGAGCGAATAAGCAATTCGCCGATTCCTTCGCCATCATTGCGCTGAATACATTCCGGGCATTGCTCGCCGGTGTTTTCCGGAGCGGGTCGGCCTTCATTTTTTAGAGAAGTCTTTTTGCCACAATCGGCACAATCGAGATACATACCGAACCACCCTGACTTTACTTCGGTATTTTTCGATCCGCAGCTCGGACACGCGCGAACGGGCAGTTCTTCCACAAGCCGTTCTTCCACTTGATCGAGCACATTTTTGAATGGAACATAAAAATCGGTCATGACCGATTCATAGGTGCGCTCGTGCGCGGCAATAGTATCCAGCTCTTCCTCCATCTTCGCGGTAAAATCCACGTTGAAGATCTCTGGGAAGGATTTTACAAGAATACGGTTCACGTCCAGCCCAAGCGGCGTTGGATAGAGCCGACGTTCTTCCTGCTCGACGTATCCGCGCTCCTGCACCGTTCCCACAATGGAAGCATACGTGGATGGTCTTCCAATACCGAGCGATTCCAATTCCTTTACGAGTGTACTCTCCGAAAATCGAGGCGGAGGCTTTGTGGAGCTGGCTTGTAGATCAATATGCTCTATATTCGAGGATTGCCCTTCGCGAATGCCGTTCGGCAATCGGGTTTTACCGGATTCTTCCAAAGCATCGGCACCCTCCTCGCCTTTTTTCGCAGACTCATCGACATCATCCATGACCTGCATATAGCCGTTGAACGTGACGACCGATCCGCTTGCACGAAAGCGGTATTGGCTCCCGGTTTTTTCCAGCGATTCGATCTCGACAGTGGTTTGGTCGATCAAAGCGGGAGCCATTTGGCTGGCGATAAATCGTTTCCAGATGAGTTCATAGAGCGCGAATAGATTTTTATCTTCTGCTTCCAAGAACCGACGAACACTTTTGGGATCGCGCATGGCGGAAGCTGGACGAATAGCTTCGTGCGCTTCCTGCGCGAGCTTGCTTTGCTTTGTTTTGCGCTCTTCGCCCATGTATTTCGCGCCGTAATTCTGCTCGATATATTGCAGCGCCTCGGCTCGTGCTTCGGGAGCGATGCGAGTGGAATCCGTGCGCATGTAGGTGATGAGTCCTGTCAATCCTTCTTCGCCGAGTTCGACGCCTTCATACAATCGCTGGGCCAACCCCATTGTTTTGCGTGGATTAAAGCGAAGCTTGCTGCTCGCCGCTGCTTGAAGGGAACTTGTAATAAACGGCTGCGGCGGATTCTTCTTTACCTCGCGCTTGGTGAGCGAAGCAATGCGGTAGGTTTTCGATTGCGCGTCTCGTGCATAGCCACGCGCAGTTGCTTCGCTACGGATAAAGGTGGATTTCTCCGCTTCCGAAAGATCCTGCAAACTGCCTTCGGGATTGCGGATTTCAGAACCATCGACCGAGATAAGGCGTGCATGAATTGGGAACTCGGTGGATTCCGTAGAAAAATCGGCCCACAAATTCCAATAATCGATCGGCTGGAATCGCTGGATCGCTTCCTCACGCTCGCAAATTAATCGAAGCGCTACGGACTGCACGCGTCCCGCAGATAGCGCCTCGGCGCTCTTGCCGATGAATGCTTTCCATAATATCGGCGAAACTTGATAGCCAATAATGCGATCCATCACGCGGCGCGCCTGCTGCGCATCGAAGAGCGCCTGATCGACGCCGCGCGGATGCTTCATCGCTTCGGTGATGCCATTTTTCGTGATCTCGGTAAAAAGCACTCGCTTAATATTCGCATTCTTCGGCGAAACTTCGGCGGCGAGATGGTACGCGATCGCCTCGCCCTCTCGGTCAGGATCGGTTGCGAGGAAGATCTCTTTCGACGTTGCGGCAAGCTTTTTCAGACGATCGATAATTTCCTTTTTACCCTTGACGGTGGTATAGCTCGGGGCAAACCCGTGCTCCATATCGATGCCAAGCTTCGATTTCGGCAGATCCTTGATATGCCCGACCGAAGCCTCGACAATGAAGCCCGGGCCGAGATACTTATTGATCGTCTTTGCCTTCGCCGGCGATTCTACTATTACTAATGATTTAGCCATTTATCCTTTTATAACGCAAACTGAGTTCCCCTGCAAGCTCCCCCTCCTTTTCAAGGAGGGGGTCGCACATGACCGATCATGCGCGGGGGTCAGGCGACAAGTGGCGGCAAACTACGAGAACGGGAAGGGAGTTCACGAAGGGAAAATGTCGGAACCGGGATTTTGGGGATTTTGGGGATGAATGGGATGGGGTTATTTTCATCGAATCGATTGCTAATCTATATTCCATTCGTAACTTTGAATGATGAGAAAGGAAAGTCCCAAACACCTTGATTTTGAAATCGATAAGCTGACGAATTCAATCGAAAATATTCTTACCGGAGAAATTTTCGAGACGGAGATCCTTCGGCTAAAATTTGAGAACGTCCAACTTTTGAAGCGGTCCAAGTGGCAATTTAATTGGCGAACGGAATTGAAAAACGAGCATCGTGAAGTCTATGCACTTATTACAAAAGAAAATCCTTCCATATTACACGGCATCATGAGTATCGAGGATTTGGGCGACCACTTCTTCCTACATATGATCGAAAGTGCCTCGTTCAACAAGGGACATACAAAGCTTTATGCCGGAGTCGCTCCGAATTTAGTAGCTTTCGCCTGCAAGAAATCATTTGAAAAAGGATATGCTGGACACCTCGTTTTCGTTGCTAAATCGGCTCTTATAAAACATTACCAAGATTCCCTCGGAGCAAAACTATTATTTGGCGCTCGACTGTTCATAGATTCAGAGGCCGCGTACCGCCTGGTGCGAAGATATTTCAAGGATTTTAACTATAAGGATTTCACGAATGCCTGATTATAAGAAGCTTGACGAAATTGACGTGGTCGTTATCGATGAGCCATGGACTCCGGAAGAACGGAAAGCGTTTAGCGAATATTTGAAATCGCAAAAAAAGCCCGATTATAAAAAACTCGACGAAGAAATAGCTCTGTCCCTTTCCGGAACTCCTATGCCGAAAAGCGATAGAGCCATCGGCCAATATATTAAAGCTCACAAAGCCAAGCAAGTCCGAAGCAAGAAAACACGCTCGATTCCCTCAGAACGATCGAGAACAAAAGCGAGAGCGAAACACTAATCCTTACCGCTCCACCAACAGCGCGATCCGCTCTACGCTATCGCCCATGCGGACGACGCACCAATAACTTCCCGGCGCCATCCCCTGCGCATCCCACGCGAAATCATGCTCACCCGCAGCCAGCTCGCCGGAAAACAGATGCGCTACGGGCGCACCTAAGATATTCACCACCCATACATCAGCATAGCCCGCAGTCGCAGAGGTAAACGCGATCTCCGTAGATTGCGAGAAGGGATTGGGGTAGCTGTGAATGGCATTGATTACTGGAGGTGCTTCGGTAACTGCGCTGGGGGAGGGAATCATTTCGGAGAGGGGGCGGCGATAAACACCAGAACCCCATGTACCGGCAAAAAGAAAGGAGTCTACTACACCAAGTGAATAAACGTAAAACTCGCTATTTAGCCCTGAACTGACATCAGCCCATGTTGTTCCATTATTTGAAGATAGAAATACACCTCCAACAGTTGAGACAAAGATATTGTCGCCGTCGACTAAAAGTGAGATAATTGCTTTGTTTGTCATTCCTTCATTCGCTGCTTTCCAATTGGTGTCATGCTCCGACAGGAAATATATACCATCATCATATGTTCCAGCGAAGAGTGATTTATTGCTTACAGCAAGCACCTTAATTAGAGCCCCGTCTGGCAACCCATTGTTAACGGGAACCCAATTGTCCCCATCGTCGGATGAACGGAAAACACCATTGCCATAAGTTCCGGTGTAAATAATTGAATCCATCACACCGAATGAAGATACATAACTTGTAGGGTCAAGCGACAAACCCTCGCTCGTTGACTCCCACCATTGACCATTGTTTTTCGAACGCCAAATGCCGAGATACGTACCGACAAACAAACTCGAATCTTTATCACCAAGGCCATAAAGGTTAATTTGAGGCAATCCCGAATCAACATTGACCCAACTTATACCATTATTCGATCGGAACACCCCCCATCCATTGCCCCCTACGGAAGGAGTCGTACAAAAAACGGTAGAGTCATCATTCAGCAAAGAATTAATGCAAGGATTTTCCAAGCCAAAAGTATCAGGAAACCAACTTCGACCAAAATCCGAAGAAAGAAATAGCCCGTCACTATATGAACCTGCTAAGAGATTAGTACCATCCGTAAGAAGAGAATTAATGTATTCTCCTTGAAGCCCATTCGTCTGCACCCACTGCGCACGTGCCTCCCCGGCGGGCGCGGCGGCAAGCCAGGCGAAGAGGGCAAGCGCGAGGAAGCGTTTCGGGTTCATGGCAGGAATGAAAGGAACCTGCTCGGCCAAAAGTGCCCCTGGGGGTGGGGTAATTATGAATACCTTGCGGAAACCTTGCTGCGCCCTCTCTGTTAAGAAGAATATGATGCAAAATCTCATCACATCCGATCCGGATATTTTAGGCGGAACGCCGGTTTTTCGAGGCACTCGCGTACCAATAAAGAATCTTTTCGATTACCTTGAAACAGGCGAAACGATCGAGGCATTTCTACATTCTTTTCCAACCGTGACGCGCGATCAGGTCACACAGGCGTTGGAACTCTCGGAACAATTGCTTATCCATCCCAATGAATCCCTGAATGAAATTGCTGCTTGACGAGTGCGTTCCCGAAGACTTGAAGGATTTTATTTCAGGTCACGAGGTTGCTTCCGCAGCCGAAATGGGTTGGAAAGGAATCAAGAATGGAGAACTCATGCGCCGTGCGGTTGACGCAGGATTTGAGGCATTCCTAACCGCCGATAAAAATATCCGGCACCAGCAAAACATTAGTAAATACCAAATCGCTGTTATCGTATTTGATGTGTATCGAAATAAGGTGGATGAGTTGAGGAAGAAGCTCCCGGAAATGTATGAGATTCTGCCGGCGGTTGAAAAAGGTAAGCTTTTCATAATATGAGATCATGAACCTACAAAAGCGCTGGATTCCCGTCCCCGATCAGGTCGAGGCCAGGCATTTCGCGGGAATGACGGGCTTTTTTCATCCGATATTTGTCATTGGAACATTCCACTCTCTCTTGCGGTTAATGCCCCGCGCTCAAAAGACGGGTCAGGTTTCTTAATCTATTAAATTAGCTTAAAATCTTTGATAATAAAGGCATTAAGGGTAATTTGTCGAATTTTGGGGAAACCGGCGCAAACAGGGAAATAACAAGGAATATTGGTGGCCAAACAAGGCGCGATCACGGTCGATGGGATCATAGCAGAAGCGTTGCCGAACGCAACGTTTCGGGTCAAGCTGGAAAACGGCCATGAAATTCTCGCTCGGATCTCCGGCAAGATGCGGATGCACTACATCAAGATCCTGCAAGGCGACCGCGTAACCATCGAGCTTTCGCCGTATGACCTCAGCAAGGGGCGGATCACGTATCGGTATAAATAACGGGATGGTCGGGCTGGAAGCACCGACCTACGCGTAGGTCGGTGCTTCCAGCCCGACAAACAAATTTTTTTAAGACGCACATGAAAGTTCAAGCATCAGTAAAAAAACGCTGCGAAAATTGTAAGGTAATAACCCGAAAGGGCGTGGTGCGCGTGATCTGTAAGACGAATCCGAAGCACAAGCAGCGCCAGGGGTAATTACGAATTTCAAATTACGAATTACGAATTTTTAGCACGTAAGCACTCAGCACTTTAGCACTTTTTAAGAATGGCTCGAATAGCCGGCATTGATCTCCCGAAAAATAAGCGGTCCGTCATCGGACTGACGTACATCTACGGTATCGGTAAAACGAGCGCGCATAAGATTCTCGTTGCTGCCGGAATTCCGGATGATAAAAAAATTGACGACCTGACCGAGGACGAAGTGACCACCATCCGTGGAGTTATTACTGCCGATTATAAGGTAGAAGGTACCGCTCGCAGCGAAATGCAGCTTGCCATCAAGCGCCTGATGGATATTGGCTCCTACCGCGGATTGCGTCACCGTAAAGGGCTTCCGGTTCGAGGCCAGCGCACCCGCACCAACGCACGCACCCGCAAAGGCCGTCGTAAGACCGTTGCAGGAAAGAAGAAAGCAACGAAATAAGAATGTAGCGCAAACTTTAGTTTGCGATTAAAAGAATGGCAAAAGCAGCAGCAGCAACCAAGACTAAGAAGAAGAAAAAGATCCAGGCGGAAGCGCTGGGCGTCGCGCATGTGAAAGCGACGTTCAACAACGTGCTTATCACGCTTACCGACGTTCGTGGCAACACGCTTTCGTGGGCTACGGCCGGTAAGATGGGATTCAAGGGGTCGCGCAAGAACACGCCGTTCGCCGCGCAGGTCTCGGCAGAAAACTGCGCGAAGGAAGCGTTCGATATGGGCCTGCGCAAGGTCGATGTGCTGATCAAAGGCCCCGGCTCGGGACGCGAAGCAGCGGTACGTGCACTGCAAACCGCAGGGATCGAAGTGCTGACCATCCGGGACATCACGCCCATGCCGCACAACGGCTGCCGCCCGCCAAAGAAACGCAGAGTGTAGTTCTGAGTTAAGAATGAAGAGTTAAGAGTAAAATCTTGACGCTTCATTGTTAACCGAGGAAGTTTTTTAAAGGCTGTAAACTCCAGTGGAACCATCATGGAGGAAGAAGGCAAGGATGACAGAGTTACGAATTCGTAATTCGTCATTCGTAATTCGTAATTAAAAGAGAATGGCTCGTTATACAGATTCATCGTGCAAGCTTTGCCGTCGCGAGAAGCAGAAGCTTTTCCTTAAAGGTGCAAAGTGTTATTCGGAAAAATGTCCCGTGGAGAAACGGGCATATCCGCCAGGCCAGCACGGCCTGAACCGCCGTCAGAAAGTTTCCGAATATGGCATTCAGCTTCGCGAGAAGCAGAAGGTTCGCCGCCTGTATGGAATGCTCGAAACGCAATTCCGTAATACGTTCGAGAAAGCTGCGAAGCTTCGCGGCGTTACCGGCGAAAACCTGGTAAAACTCCTTGAGCGCCGATTGGATAATGTGGTCTATCGTTTGAACCTCGCGCCAAGCCGCAAAGCCGCGCGCCAACTCATTTTACACCGGCATATTACCGTGAACGGCGGAATTTTGAACATTCCATCCGCGCTCGTTTCGCCTGGTGACACGATCCAGATCAAGGAATTGAGCCGCAGGCTCTCGGTAGTACATGAATCGCTCCAGCGCACGCGCGGTGATTCAGCAGTTCCTAACTGGCTCTCGCTTGACAAAGCCAATCTTTCCGGAGTATTTTTAGCCGTGCCGGAACGTTCGGATATTCCACTCACTGCGAACGAGCAGCTCATCGTCGAGCTTTATTCCAAGTAATGTAGCACAAACTTTCCGGATGATCGGTCATCCGGTTTGTGGCCGCAACAAGTTTTAATTAATTACATAAGAGGAGCACGAAAAAGAAATGACCAATCTACACATGCCTGACCGTATCGAACTAGATGGTTCGTCGCGGACAAATACCTTTGGCCGGTTTATCGCCTCGCCACTTGAAGAAGGATATGGAACGACGCTTGGGAACTCCATGCGCCGCGTTCTGCTTGCATCGATCCCAGGAACGGCGTTTACCAGCGTCCGTTTCGATGGAGTGCTCCACGAATTCTCCACGATCAAAGGCGTCGTCGAAGACGTAGCCGAGATCATCCTGAACTTGAAGGGCGTTCGCCTTCGCGCGGATCAATCGAGTTCCACACGCGTACTCATCGACGTCAAAGGCCCGAAAGATTTTACCGCCGGCGATCTGCAAGAACTTTCGCCGGAGATCGAAGTTTTGAATCCCAAGCATCATTTATTCACGATGTCCACCGGCGCGCGCGTGCAGATGGAACTGCGTGTTGGGCATGGCCGAGGCTATGTGCCCGCCGAAGAAAATAAATCGCTCGATGCACCGCTTGGCACCATCGCGATCGATTCGATCTACACCCCGATCGTAAATGTCCGCTATGTGGTCGAACCCACGCGCGTCGGACAAAAGACCGATTACGAGCGGCTCATTCTCGAAGTGGAAACGGATGGCTCCGTAACGCCGGAAGAAGCGGTAACTATTGCCGGACGCATTTTGCGCGATCACATCAATCTGTTCGTCCGCTTTGGCGGCGAAGAAGAAAAAGAAGAACGCCGCCCCATCGCCGATAGCGAAACCGAGCGCATTCGCCAGGTTCTGCTCACGCCGGTCGATTCGCTCACGCTTTCGGTACGCTCGCAGAATTGCTTACGTGCCGCGAATATCAAGAACATCGCAGAGCTTGTCCGTAAGGATGAACGCGATCTTCTGACCTTCCGCAATTTCGGACGCAAATCCCTCGATGAACTCGGCAAGATCGTCGATTCGCTCGGACTCACGTTCGGAATGGACGTCGATCATTACCTCGAACCCCAAACCACCGAAGCATAATTTTTCGGCAACGCTACCATGAGACACGGAGTAAAAGGAAGAAAATTAAAGCGCACTGCAAGCCATCGCGCCGCGACACTAAGCGGACTTGCAACCTCGCTCTTGCTGCATAAAAAGATCCGCACCACCGAAGCGAAAGCCAAGGAAATGCGGCATTATGTCGAGCCGATCATTACGCGGGCGAAGCGTTCGCTTGCGCTTGAGGGAGCTTCGGCGGCGGCATCGCTCATTCACGCACGCCGTGAGATCGGGAAGGTTATTAAAGATGAAGCTGCGATAAAATCGCTCTTCACCGAGATCGCTCCACGCTCGAAGGACCGTCCGGGTGGTTATACCCGCGTGGTGAAGCTCGGATACCGTCACGGCGATAACGCCGAGATGGCGATCATCGAGCTTGTTGACTGGAGCGAGGCCGAAACGCCAACCGCCGCACCAGCCGCCCAAGCCGCCAAGCCGCGCCCAACTCGCAATAAGGCGAAAACCGCCGAAGCCAAACTCGCTGAAGCAGAAGCTGCCGAGGAAGGCCCGAAAAAACCCCGCGCTACGCGGCGGAAAAAAGCGGAAGCAGCAGCGTAATTAAAATTCCTGAATTTGAAAAGCCCCGGTCTATTGGACTGGGGCTTTTTTGATAATTACGAATTGGAATGCCCTATCATCCGCATTCGTTGATTGAATTCTAATGCTGAACAAGTTAAAAGTCTATCTAGACACATCAGTGATCGGCGGCTGCTTCGATGAGGAGTTCCGCGAGGCATCGCTCGCCATGATGCAGCACATACGCCTCGGCATTTACACCGGCCTCATTTCGAATGTCACGATTGAGGAACTTGAGGGTGCGCCACAAACCGTGCAGGATGTTATCAAAGAATTTAGCAGCGAAGAGCTTATTCGCCTTGAAGAAACCGAGGCCGTATTAACACTCGCAGAGGCATATCTTGCAGCATTGGTGGTGCCGGTTCGTTACGAGGACGATGCACTCCATATCGCTTATGCGACTTTTTACCAGGCAGATTTCGTCGTGAGTTGGAACTTTCGACACATGGTTAATATTATAAAAATTGAGGCCTTTAATGCTATCAATACACGAGAGGGATATGGCAAGATCGATATTCGCAGCCCAAAGGAGTTAATTTATGGAAAAGAAAAAGAAGGATTTTGACGCAGTCGAATGGGTTCGTAGCGTCCGCAATGCAAACTATAAGCGGCTGGGTCATTTACCGGCGAAGGAGTATTTTCGTCGGCTCGACGAAGAAGGCAAGAACTCCTCCCTCGCGCGTGAGCTTGATGAGAGAGCCGCGCATTCGAAGAAGTGAT
Organism: Ignavibacteriota bacterium; assembly: GCA_963776895.1. Taxonomy (GTDB): domain Bacteria; phylum Bacteroidota; class Ignavibacteria; order Palsa-1295; family Palsa-1295; genus PALSA-1295. Next base: position 933,999 of record CAVZOL010000010.1, read on the forward strand.
AATAGCGCCAGCAGCTTGTTAGGGCGGAAACCGACGCGTAAATCGGATTATAATTCCTGAATTTGAAAAAGCCCCGGTCTATTAGACTGGGGCATTTTTATTTGGAATCTTTAATACTCCGAGTCGGTTTGACAGAATTATGAGAATTACACTTCTTCTCATCTTTGCTTCTTTTATTGCACCCGCATTGAGTGCGCAAGTGCAAACCGCATATACCGCATATATAGTAGATTTTGGGCAAATTACGGTTGGTCTTTCCAGCGAGACTTTGCTTCCCATAATCAATACCGGATGCGATTCAATGGAAATTTATTTTCTTAAAACCAATCCCCCATTCGAGGTGGGTACTCCATCCAAATTTATAGACCCCGGTGAAACCGATTCCTTGCCCCTGAGTTTCCAGCCATCGGTTCCTGGATTCTTTTCTGAATTTGTTCCCTTCTATGCCATTAGCGCAGGAGACACGGTAGCCGATACGTTGATGCTTGAAGGAACCGGAATTACCCCGCCCGCCAGCGTTACAACTCCTTCGAGCGAAGGGATAAATCTTATGAGTTATCCAAATCCCGCATCTTCCTCTCTGGGAATTTCTTATACTCTCGGCTCGCCTTGCAGGGCGCAACTTATGTTATATGATGCTATCGGCAATGAAGTCGCTAACCTTGTCGATGAGACCGAACAGGCTGGTGAGCATGTGATTACGGTTCACTCAGCGAAATTCCCATCGGGGCAATATATTTGCCGATTGACGGCGACAACTGCAGACGGCCAAGCACCTGTAGCTTCTTCTATGATCAGTATTCTACATTAGTTAGCCGCAGCGTATTCGTTCATCCCATCGGGAAACCCTCTCGCCCTCTCTTTCCTTTACCTGAGTTATGAAAACGACCGTTCTTCTCCTTTGTCTTTCTTTTCTGGCTTTTCGCTCATCTTACGCGCAGACGGACAGCGTGAAAGGCGCGCAACGCGTGCTTGTCATTGAGATCATGAATGAAGTGGATGCCGGAATGGCGTCCTACGTCGAACGCGCGGTGGAGCAGGCAGAAAAAGATCATGCCGTTATCCTGCTGCACGTCAATACTCTGGGCGGCGCGCTGGATGCAGCGATAAAGATCCGCGATGCGATATTGAACGCGAAAGTTCCGACGACCATTGCCTTCATAGATAAGCGCGCTATTTCCGCCGGTTCCCTTATTTCACTTGCGGCGAAAAAGATCGTGATGTCCAGCGGATCCACAATGGGCGCGGCTACGCCGATCTACGCGACGGGCGAGAAAGCATCGGAAAAAGTTAATTCCTACATGCGGGCGGAAATGAGTGCAACAGCCGAAGCCAACCACCGCGATCCGCGCTTTGCCGTGGCGATGGTCGATGAAACGAACGGGCTGGACTCTAGTACCGGCCTGAATCTGGCGCCTGGAAAGTTGCTCACACTGACCGAACAAGATGCCATCAAAGTAAAATATGCCGATACTACCGCGGAAAGCATCGATGGCGCACTTGCGGCCGTTGGCATTCAACCAACAGATATTATCAACACCGAGGAAAGTTTTGGCGATAAGCTGCTGCGATTTCTGACTTCAGCCATTGTTAGTTCCCTGCTTATCATGATCGGCATGGCGGGCGCGTTCTACACGATCAAGACAGGGCATTTCGGCGCGATCACCATTGCGGCGGTCGCAGCATTTGCTTTGTTCTTCGGAGGCCAATACATTACAAGCATTGCGCCGCTTATCGCCATTGTTTTGTTCTTAGTCGGCATTACGCTTCTGCTTATAGAGGTATCGCCGGTTCCGACGTTCGGACTTGCCGGTGTGCTGGGAATTATCGGCGTCGTCGCCGGATTATTCCTCGCGCTTGCCGGCAATCTGGAAACGCTCACTCCTCAACGCATGACACAAACCTTCGTGACACTCGCGATTTCGCTTTCGGGCGTGATCGTGCTCGGGTTCCTGATCGTAAAATACGGGCCAAAAGCTACATGGCTTCAAAAATTCCGCCTGTTGGCGACGACTGCGGACACCACATTTTATGCAAACGAGCAGTCGCTTCTCATCGGAAAGCGCGGCATCACGCAAACGATGCTTCGCCCGGCGGGAATTGTTCTCATCGAAGACCGTAAGATCGACGCCGTAACCGGCGGGGAGTTTATCGCGCCCGGAACCACCGTATCCGTAATTCAAATGCGTGGCAGCAGAGCGGTCGTACAAGCGATAAACGAAGAAACCGTAACTCAGCATGACGAGCACACTCCCGAGCACGGGGATTCGTTTGGAGGAAGGTTGCCGAGGAATCTTGCCTGATCGAGCATTATCCTATTCGAAACATTCTGGCCTTGTTAGCGTTGTTTGGATGAGCGATCATCCACGAAGGATTAGTCGGTTTTTTAAACATGGAACCAGCCCGCCCCGTAAGACCACCCGAATTAAGGATCACTTCTGCGACGTCGCGCCCATCGCCGTTGCCAGTTCCTATTGGCCGCCCTGGCCGAAAACCTTCTTCGCGCAGTAGAATATGGGTTAGGATCGGAGCTGCTATTCTACTTGCTTTGGCGGCTTTTTTTGTCATTCGAGCGTTCACATCCGGCAATTCGGCGGCGTTGCTAACGGCTACCGCCAAGCGCGGTCGGTTCGATGTTGTGGTTGTTGAAACCGGCGAGCTGCAAGCGGAACATTCCCGCTCGGTTTCTGCACCGATGATGGCCTCCGGGCGGATGCAGCTTCTCATCCAATATCTCGCGCCTGAAGGCACGCGGGTGGACTCCGGCGCGCTGCTGATCTCCTTCGACCCCGCCGATCAGCTAAAAACTATTTCCGATAAAGAAAACGATCTCAAATCTGCCCAAGCCGATCTCGACAAACTCAAAGCGCAGCAAAAATCCGATAAGGAGGATGCGGAAGTCGCCAATGAGAACGCAAAGTTGGGTTACGAACTTGCAAAGCTTTCCGATGACGATATGAAATTCGAATCGAAAGCCCAGCAGGACGAATCTAAACTAAACCTGCAGAAAGCGGAGCTTGCCTATACGCAGACCAAAGACAATTTAAAAGGTAAATCGCAAGTGCGTAAGAGCGACCTTGCATCCTTAAATCTGAAGATCGCGCAAATTCAGTCCACACTCAATCAGGCAAAAACGGATTTGGAAAAACTGACCGTGCGCGCACCGGCGGCCGGCCTGATCGTCTATCAGCACAATTGGAACACCGGCAAAAAATTCACGCGCGGCGATCAGCCGTGGGCCGGCCAGTCCGTCATGATCCTTCCCGATCTTTCGCAAATGCAAGCGGTGCTCGAAGTCAATGAAGTGGATATCAGCAAAGTAAAACCCGGCCAAGTAGCTGAAATACGGCTCGATGCGTTTCCCGATCGGAAGTTCACCGGCAAGATCATGAATGTCGCATCCATCGGGAACCCGAAAGAGACGAATCCGAGCGTGAAGGTTTTTGAAGTGCTGGTCAATCTCGATCAGGCCGATTCGATCCTTCGACCCGGCATGACGGTTTCGGCACGGATCATGGTCAGCACGATCGACAACGTCGTTTCGGTTCCCATAGAAGCGGTATTCGATGATGGCGGTAAGCCGGTGGTCTATGTCCAGCATGGCTCATCCTTCGACAAACGCGCGGTAACGCTCGGCGAAAAGAACGATAATTTTATCATTATAACCAAAGGTTTGAAAGAAGGCGAAAAAGTGAGCCTGACCGATCCGGATAAGAGCGCGGAACCGGAAGAGAAAACGAAAAAGGATGCGGAGCAAAGTAAAGCAACGTAATTTCAGGTAGAGAGCAAAATATTTGGAACTTACTTTGCATTCTTCATCATTTTTCCGCCCAACTGAAGGCGGGCGCTACACCCCCAATCCACTGAAGTGCTAAGCCTATCCGAAATCTTCTCCATGAGCATCCAGAGTGTGCTGGCGCATAAGGTGCGCTCGGTGCTGACGGTGCTTGGCGTGGTGTTCGGCGTGGGAGCGGTTGTCGCCATGCTTTCGATCGGCGAAGGCGCACGGCGCGAGACGATGGATCAAATTTCCATTATGGGCTTGCACAATATCATCGTCCGTGCGGTGGTTCCCGATGCCCAGCCTGCACAAAGCAATGACAAACCAAAAATTACTAACTCCGAAGGACTGACCTCCAAAGACGCCGATGCGATCCTCGCCGAGTGTCCGTTTGCCGAGGCAGTCGAAGCTACGGCCGAACACAAAGAACTTGCATTCTATGGCGGAGAACAAGCAGACGTGACCGCGATAGGAGTAACGCCGAGCTATGCGATCATTTATCCTGCTGCAGTTGCCGATGGCCGCTTTATTACCTCGAGCGATCTTTCGGAGATCGCCAATAATTGCGTGATCGGCGATCAGGCCAAACGTAAACTATTCGGCTTTAAATCTGCGCTCGGAGAACATGTGAAATTAGGCGACGAATGGTTCACGGTCATTGGCGTGATGTCCGATCGAGGACACGCGGCGAAATTTTCAGGCCCAGCAGCTCGCGACCAGAACCTCGATGTCTATGTGCCGGTCACTACGTCGCAAGTGAAATTTGGGATCGAAAAAGACTTAGTAAAAACAAGTGTTGCTTATAGTGGCGGAACGTATGCCGCCAATCAAAGCAAAGTTCAACCTCAGATCGATGAGATCACCGTTAAACTACGCCCCAATGCCGACGCCGGCGAAGCCGCGTCCATCATCAGCCGTATCCTGACGCGCCGGCATAATAAAGCGGAGGATTTTTCGGTCACGGTGCCGGAGGAACTTTTGCGGCAGTCGCAAGCAACTGAGCGCATTTTCAATGTGGTCATGCTGGCGATAGCAAGTATTTCGCTAATGGTTGGCGGTATTGGCATTATGAATATCATGCTTGCAAGCGTACTCGAACGCACGCATGAGATCGGCATTCGCCGCGCACTCGGCGCAACGGCGCGAACCGTCACGTCTCAATTTTTAAGCGAAGCAGTTATTCTCTCGATGTCTGGTGGGCTGATGGGCCTCGCACTAGGCTATGCAATGACGCAGGCCATTTCAACTTACGCATCCTGGCGTACCGTTATAACGCCAGTCTCGATGCTGCTGGCATTCGGCGTGAGCGTTGCGACAGGAGTTGTGTTTGGTTACTATCCGGCTCGTCAAGCCGCACGAAAAGATCCCATCGAGGCGCTGAGATATGAATAGTATTAAGGGGAAAGGACAAAGGGTAAAGGGTAAAGAACGCTTTATCCTTTTTGTGTTCATTATCTCTTTTTTTGCAACGACCTCTGTGTATGCGCAGCGCACGATCTCCCTGGACGAATGCCTTGACATCGCCCATAAACAATCTCCCGCGCTCTTTGAAGCAAAACGCAAGTATGAAATTACTCGCGAAAATACTGAATCAACGGAGATCTCAAAACTTAGCACGCAGGTGGATCTTACGTTCGATGCGCCGCTATACAACAATAGTCCCATTTCTGAATTCAATTCACAGACCGGCCTGTACCAGTTGTACCCCTTTCGCACCACGCTATTAGGAGCAAACTACGGGCAAGGCCTTTCCATCATACAACCGATCGAGTGGACCGGAGGCTCCCTATCCGTTACCGGGAACCTCTTTCATCAAACACAGACAAGTCCCTTAAGCCCCACGATCTCTAATTATCAAGGCGGCGCTACGTTCACGCTCACGCAGCCCATATTCCTGGCGAACACGCTGGCGATCACCAAACATGAATCCGATATGGCGCTTCAGGATGCCCGCGCCGAGTATGCCACCCAATGGGCATCGCTCAATTATAATATTAAGAACCTTTTCTACGGACTGTATCAAGCCGAAGAACAATTACAAATTCAGCAGGATGAAGTTGCTGCGAGCCAGTCTAACTTCGATATTGCCAATAATAAATTCAAGGCCGGACTTATTGCGGAAGTGGATAAACTTCAACTCGAAGCCGATCTTGCGGCAGCCCAAACCGATCTTTTTAATAACCAGCGCCTGTGCGCTTCGGCCCAACGCGATCTCGAAATAGCACTCGGACTTCCTTTCAGCGATTCACTTTCTGCCCGACTCGATACGCTTCCGGATGTCAGTATCGCTATCGATCGAGAAAGCGCAATTCGTTCCGCGCTTAACAATCGCGAGGATGTACTCGCTGCACGTCAGGATATAACCTATAAGCAAGATGCCCTTGCAATAACAGGGAACCAGCGTGCGATCAATGCTTCGCTCACGGGATCGATCGGTCCCAGCGTGCAGCAGAATGCTACTATGTTATCGCAGATCGGTGAAAACCCAGCCATCAGTAACACCCTCACCCTTGCGGTAACGATCCCGATCTTCGACTGGGGTGCGCATGCCGCAGCGATGGATGCTGCGCAGAGCAATATCGACCTTAGCCAGACGGCGCTCGCGCTCAAAGAAGAGCAAGTGAAGCAGGAAGTATTGAGTGCCATCGATCAGATCGAAGCGGCGCAAAAGCAAGTGGACGTTGCGAAAAAATCGGTTATGGTTGCAGAAAAAGCGTATGATCTTTCACGCAACCGATTCGATGTTGGCAAGATAACTTCCCAGGATCTGACACTCGCTCAACAACGCGTGACACACGCACGCAGCTCCGCGCTCTCAGCCGAGGTCGCCGAGCATCTCGCGCTCGCAGACCTCACGCAAAAAACGTTGTTCGATTATGAGACCGGAAAACCAGTTGTGCCGGAGGAATGACCGATTATAGGAATCGTTCTTCCCACAACGTCAAGTTCAAGAGCGACCACAACAACTGCCCGTTATTGCGCACACCGGATTGGTGCTCCTGAACAAGACTGCGGATATAGCCCATATTCGTATGCGTTCTCAGCAATTCACTTTGGAAGAGATGATCTTCGAGGAATTGCTTGAGATCGGCTTTCAGCCATTCATTGACCGGTGCGGCGAAACCCATTTTTTTGCGGTATATGTGCTCGTTGGGAAGAATTCCTTCCGAGGCTTTCTTTAGAATATATTTCGGCACATCGTCCGGGCCAAGTTTTATCCGTCGCGGCAAACGGAATGCAAATTCCACAATACGGTGATCGAGAAATGGCACGCGCGCTTCAATGCTTGTTGCCATGCCGATCTTGTCCACACGCATGAGAAGTAGCTCCGGCAAACGCTGGCGGAATTCTAAATACATCATGCGGCGCATGTACTCAGGGCCGGGGTATGCGGCGAGAATTTCTTTGTGCCATTTCTCTGCAAAATGCACGGAGGACATGCTCTGCGAATAATTCGTGAGCATAGCGCGCTTATGCTCTTCGGTAAAGGCCATTGCACCGCCCCAAAAAAGCTCTTCGCCTTGCGAAAACCGGCGGAGATATTCTCGAACAAGCGGATTTTTCACTAACGGACTTCCCGCCAGATATGCCGTGCGTCGTGCGATCTTCGGAGTAACGCTCCCTAACAGTTTCCACCCTTTTTCATAGAGTCTAATATCGCGTACCTGCTGTTTATAGCCGCCGAATTCTTCGTCCGATCCCTCGCCAACCTGTACCACGATGGTTCCCGAATCCCGCGCCAGCTTGCTCACAAAATAAAGCGGAATGCAAACGGGGTCGCCGTTCGGCTCATCCTCGTGCCAGGCAAGGTTCGAGAGCACGCCTTCCGCATCGTGCGAATCGATCAGTACTTCATGATGATCGGTGCCAAATTTCTTCGCGATCGAACGAGCATATTGCATCTCGTTATATTTTTCGAGATCCTTGAAACCAACGGAGAATGTTTGCACCGGGCGTGACATTAATTCCGCCATCAACGCTACGTTCAAACTCGAATCGATCCCACCGGAAAGAAATACACCGAAAGGAACGTCCGACATCATTCTATCTTTGATGGATTGCCGCAGCAATCGTCGTATCTCTTCAATCGCTTCGTCTTCACGAATGTTTTCAAGAGGTGCTCCTGCATTTAACAATGACCACCACTGCCTCTTCGTGATATTCCCATTAGAATCAATTCTTAACGAGTGCCCTGCTTCAAGCTTAAAAATTCCCTCGAACATTGTCTCCGGTGCAGGCGGCATCATGATCGAAAGATAGTGCGGCAGCGCATCTTCATTCAATCGAGCGTGAAGCGATGGATGTTGAAGAAGAACTTTTATTTCACTTCCAAAAATAAAGCGTCCGTTGGGAGTGGCATAGTAGAGCGGTTTAATTCCTATGCGATCGCGCGCGCAAAATAGCTCTTTTTTATCGTTATCCCATATCGCAATGGCGAACATCCCGAAGAATTTTTCGAGACATGCTTCGCCCCACTCCTGATAGGCGTAGAGGATGGTCTCTGTGTCGGATTGAGATCTGTATTTATACCCCTTCGCTTCTAACTCGGCGCGAATGGTGCGGTGATTGTAAATTTCGCCGTTAAAAACAAGCGCGAATCTCCCATCCGGCGAGATCATCGGCTGATGGCCGGCGGGGGTGAGATCAATGATCGCAAGCCGGCGAAACGTCAGGCCGCAAATGCCGGATGGCGCAATGTAATAGCCGGCATCGTCCGGCCCGCGATGGATCATCGCGTCCGACATGCGCGTGAGCAGCTCCGGAGTTATTTCCGGCCGCGAATTAAAGCCATAATCGAATACGCCGCCAATGCCACACATTGGCAACGTAGTACGCTTGAGATACCTTAATGATTCACTATGGTATGGGCACTTCCACCGTACATTTTTCGTTCGCCTTTTTATGCAAACCTATCATGGCCAAGCAACGGTGAACCAACAGGGACAGGTCGTCCTTTCTTTGCCCTTTCCTCAAGGCCAGAAAGTCGAGATCGTCGCTCGGCCGCTGAATGTTGAACATTCGGAAGATGAAGCGTGGGAACGAATGGCCTTCGAGTCGTTCTTCGAAGGGTATGACGAAGAAGATTCCATTTACGATCACTATCACGCATGGCGGAGCAATTCCAATTCGGGGACATCGTCCTGATCGAATATCCCTTCAGCGACGGTACTCGCGAAAAACTTCGTCCTGCATTGGTTCTCTCTTTTCAAGAAGATGGCGACCTTTTACTGGCTCACATTACCACAAAAGCTCCGAAAACGGGGAATGATATTGCCATCGAGGATTGGCGTGCGAGCAACCTTATGCGGCCATCCACTGTCCGAACCGAAAAATTGAGCACCCTGCTGATGTCGAGAGTTAAAGAGAAGATCGGAATTCTTTTCTCCCATGATCGCGACAACGTTTGGAACGGATTGCGTGAGTTTATTGAACATTTGAAGCGGTGAAATAGGACATTGAAACGAAGAGTCTTTAGCGGCATACAACCTTCGGAGATGATCCACATCGGTAACTATATCGGTGCGGTCAGGCGGTGGGTCGAGATGCAGAATGATCCTGAGAAGGATAATATTTTCTGCGTGGTCGATCTGCACGCGCTTACGGTTCCGCAGGATCCGCAGGTGCTGCGCGAACGGACGCTCGATCTCCTGGCGCTTTTTCTCGCCGTGGGTCTCGATCCGAAGAAGAGCACGCTTTTCGTGCAAAGCCACGTCAGCGTACACGCAGAAGGCGCGTGGCTGCTCAACTGCATTACGCCGGAGTCCTGGCTGAAAAAGATGACGCAGTACAAGGATAAATCGGCGAAGCAGGAGATCGTTCTCACGGGCTTGCTCGACTATCCCGTGCTGATGGCAGCCGATATTTTGTTTTACGATACGCACGACGTCCCCGTTGGCGAAGACCAGAAGCAACACGTCGAGCTGGCGCGTAATATCGCCGAGCGGTTCAATTATCAGTGTGGCGAGACCTTTATCGTTCCCGAACCGGTGATCGGCGCGGCCGGCGCACGGATTATGGGTTTGGACGACCCGACCGCGAAAATGTCGAAAAGCAGTTCGCATATAAAGGGACATGCCATTCGATTACTCGACGATCCCAAAGACATCGAGCGGGCTATCATGCGCTCAAAAACAGATTCAGGTTCCGAAATGCGTTTCTCGAAAGATGTTGAGAAGGCCGGAGTGAATAATTTACTGACGATCTATCAGGTGCTTACGGGTAAATCAAAAGATGCCGTTAAACAGGATTTCGCAAATGCACGTGGTTACGGCGATCTGAAGAAGGCTGTCGCAGAAGTAGTGATTGCAGTAACGGAACCCATTCGCGCGCGCCACCACGAGATCATCGCCGACCGCACGGAACTGGAACGCCTGATGCAACTCGGCGCCGAGAAAGCCCGCGCCATTTCGGAACCACGATTGAGTGATGTTAAGAGGAAGATGGGATTGATAGTGTAAAATTCTCATTATATCCTCGTCCCGAAGGGACGCAAGGCAATAGCCCGGGGACGTAAGTCCCCGGTAGAAGGCGCAGGAACATTAAAAGTCCCGATGGGCCAACACGATCGGCGTGTCGACCTTTCGTGCCTTCGGCACTCACATTTTATTCTCGTTTCGTTCCGGTGACTCACGTCGCCGGCTATTACCTATCGTGCCTTCGGCACAATGGAAATCCTCGTCCCGAAGGGACGCAAGGAAATAGCCGGGGACGTAAGTCCCCGGTTGAAGGCACCGTAACAATAAGAGTCCCGAACGGACGACACTATCGGCGTGTCGACCTTTCGTGCCTTCGGCACTAAGGGAATCCTCGTCCCGAAGGGACGCAAGGAAATAGCCGGGGACGTAAGTCCCCGGAAGAAGGCGCAGGAACAATAAAAGTCCCGAAGGGACGAAACAACACCGGAATTAGCGTTCAAAAAATCGCATATCGCATTCGATCCCACATGCTTTGAAGATGGCGAGCATCTCTTCCTCGAATGAAAGTTTACGGTGGTGCTCCTCCTGATTCCGAATGTAATGTTCAACAGGCACGAGTGCCGAAGGACTTACCGTAAATGCACCATATCCATCTTGCCAATGAAAATTGGGAGATAATTCGCTCCGTAACCATTTCGATGAATTGGTTTTGATGGCTTGTACGGTGTCTCGAATCGAATCTTCTCTTCCAAGCGAGCAAAGTAGATGAACATGATCTTCCATGCCGCCAGCGACGAGAAGTTTGCATTCGCGTTCACGCAAAATCCCGCCCATGTAAGCATAGAGTCGATCTTTCCATTCTGGTTGAATGAGAGGTGCACGATGTTTCGTGCTCCAAACCAAATGATAATAGAGAGCGGCGTAGGATGAAGGCATAGTTGGGAAATTAAATGTACGGGGCTTTCGTCCCTTCGGGACTTTTAGAACAAAGATACGACAATATCATCCGGGGACTCACGTCCCCGGCTATTTCCTCGAGTCCCTTCGGGACTATGGAACAAAATTACGACCAAATCCGGGGACTTACGTGCTCGGCTATTTCCTTATGTCTCTTCGGGACGGGGGAACAAAATTACGATACAAATCCCGAGGACTTGCGTCCCCGGCTATTTCCTTATGTCCCTTCGGGACGGGGGAACAAAATTGCGACCAAATCCGGGGACTTACGTGCCCGGCTATTTCCTTATGTCTCTTCGGGACGGGGGAACAAATTACGACCAAATCCGGGGACTTGCGTCCCCGGCTATTTCCTTACGTCCCTTCGGGACGATTTCTTACCCCACATGCTTCTCTAAAAAGGATTCCATCGCTTCATAGACTTCGAAGCGGTTCTCTTCGTTGCGGAAGCCGTGGCCTTCGTTCTCTTTTACGAGATAGGGCACGTCAATACCACGCTTCATCAGGGCTTCGACGATCTGGTTCGATTCTTCGATGTTCACACGCGGGTCTTTCGCGCCCTGAATAACAAAGAGTGGTGCGCGAATTTTATCTACATGAAAGACCGGACTCGCCGAGGTGAGCAATTCCTTATCTGTCTCTGGGTTCCCAACCATTTCGTACATCGATTCTAAGAACGGAGTCCAATAGGGAGGAATTGTTTTCATAAAGGTGAAGAGATTGGAAACGCCGACGTAATCGATGCCGCAGGCGTAAAGCTCGGGCGAGAACGTGAGTCCGGCGAGGGTACAATATCCGCCATAGCTTCCGCCATAGATCGCAACGCGCTTGGGATCGGCAATCCCTTCCTTGATGAGCCACAGCACGCCATCGCTGACGTCATCCTGCATGGTCTTTCCCCATTGCTTGAAGGATGATTCCCAGAACTTGCGTCCGTATCCCGTCGAGCCGCGATAGTTCACTTGCAGCACGGCATAACCTCGGTTCGCCAGGAACTGCACCTCCGGATTGTATCTCCACTCATCGCGTACCCACGGCCCGCCATGCGGATTGACGACAACGGGCAAATTCTTCGCCTCTTTCCCGATGGGAAGCGTGAGATAGCCATGGATCGTCAGTCCGTCGCGCGTAGTGTAACTGATGGGCTTCACCGGCGCAAGCTGCTCTGTGGGAAGCCATTGTGCGACATCGGCAAGCTTATCGAGTGTGTCGGCAGCGAGATCATAGAGATAAAACGCACCCATCGAGCGGTCGCTGGACGTTTTGACAATGAAAATCTGCTCGTCCTTCGTGTAATCGACGATAGAGATCTCGAAGCCGGGAAGTTTTGTTGTCAGGCGATCGAAGAGGGTTCTCGTGATCTCATCGAGAAATTCCCTCTGCATCTTCCAGGTCGTATAGCGGACGGTGGTGAGAACTTTTCGCTTCCTCGAGAATTCGAGACCGGTGACATCCACTTCGAGATGCTCGAAGATCACTTCCAGCTCCCGATTATTAGCGACATCATATTTGACGATCGCCATGCGGTCGCGGCCCAGATTGCTGGCGGCATAAATGGCGCTGTTATCGAACGTAAAAAAGAGCGGAGCGAGCGATTCCTTAAAACTTGTCGTGATAATTTCACGAAAATCATCGCCTTCTTCGTCGCGATACAGCAGCGTGTTGTTCACACCATCCGACCGAATGGCAAGACGAACCGCTCCCGTGTGATCGGTACCCCATTGTATAATATCGCCAGGGTTTTCTGCGACAAGATGCATTGCGCCGGTCATCACGTTCACGCGATAGACATCGAAGCACTGCGGATCGCGATGGTTCATGCCAATGAGTAGCTCGTTATCCACTTCCTCAAGCTCATCGACGATCTCGACCTTCACTCCGGGAAATGGCGTCAGATCGCGAGCATTTTTTCCCTCTTTATCGACGGCAAAAAGATGAAAATTTTCATCGCCGTCGAAATCGCGAACATAGATGAGGGTATCGTTATTCTTCCAGCCATAGCTATTGATATCCCGGGTGGTTTCGGAGGTTACACGAACGGCTTTGCCTTGCCCGATTGCATCGCGTGCTTCTACGAACACATTCATCCGCCGCTCATAAGGCTCGGTATGGGAGACAAACTTCCCATCCGGCGAGATGCGGTACATACTTTTTTCGGGATTGCGAAAGAAATCGCGAAGTGGAATACGGTTCGAAGAAAGGTTTGTATTTGATGATGTAGGCATGATATTAGAATTATTCATAAAGCGATTTCATAAGGCAAGAGAAGCAATTTTATAAGGTAAGAGAAACAATTTAAATAGGATTAGATAACATACACCGTAACATTCTGTTTCGTGAATTATCAAAGAAATTTCGAATTTCCCGAATCTAATTGTGCCCCAAATTGATTAGAGAGTGTGCATGGATGTTTTTTCTGACGCTATATCAGCAATAACTGAGCCAGATACCCTGGTTCAGCAAAATCCGGCGGACCGGTCCAAGGCAGCACAGCCGTTCTATAAGGTTCGGCTTGCGAAAGATGACCGTTCGTCCGTATTCGAGGGACCGCTCGACCTGCTGCTATTTTTCATTAAACGCGATGAGCTGGATATTTACGATATTCCCATTACACGCATCACGCGGGAGTTTCTGGAATATCTGCGGCTCATGGCTGCGCTCGATCTGGAAATTGCAGGAGAGTTCATCGTTGTAGCCGCCGAGCTGTGTCAGATCAAGGCGAAAATGCTGCTTCCGCGAGAAGAGCGCGTCGATGGCGTGGAGGAAGATGATCCGCGTACCGATCTTGTGAGACGATTGCTGGAATACCGGCGATTCAAGGAAATGGCGGAAGAACTGCTCGTCATGAGCGAGGAGCAGCGCAAAGTGTATTTCCGGCAATACTACGCATCCGACGAGCGCACCGAAGCGCCGCAGGAAGAGGAAAACTTGCTAAAGAACGTAACCATCTTCCATTTGATGAACGCCTTCCGCCGCGCTATCGAGCGGGCGCCGCGCATCAAGCGAACGCATGATGTCGATCTCATTCCGGTCTCTGTCGAGGAGCAGTCCGAGATGGTACTCACGACCGTTTCATTGCGTGGCGAAGTAAATTTTGCCGACATCTTCGCGGAATTTATGGAAGAAGGCGATCTCGAAGATTTTTCTCCCGGAGTAAAACTTCGTATCGCCGTGACCTTCATCGCCATTCTCGATCTGGTACGTAACCGGCTGATCGCGCTCCGTCAGCATGGCATATTCGATGATATTATTTTGTTTCAACCCTAACCGATGACCTACACATCCGAATCACTCGCCCCCATCATCGAAGCGTTGCTCTTTGCGAGCGATGAGCCGCTCAGCGCGCAGGAACTTCGCGCGCTCGTGCTCGGCGAGGAATTTATTCCCGAAGAAAAAACGGCGCCTGTGATCGAAGATCAATTGGGCATCGATGAATCGGCGCAACCCATCGAGCCGTTGCCGTTCGCACTCAATCCTGAGCTGAATGTTGCGGCAGGACCGGATGAGCCGCCTGGGACAGAAGCTCCGGCGATGGTCGCTCCACCGGAAAAGAAGAGGAAAAAACGCCAGCTTATCGAGCTACCTCTCATCCATGATGCCGTTGAACTTTTGAACGCGAATTACGAAGAGACGGGACGCGCATTCCGGCTCATTGAGATAGCAGGAGGATACCAATTTTCCACACGACCGGAATATGGCGAATATGTTGCGCGTCTGTTCAAGGAAAAATCGCGCAGGCGGCTTTCCGGTGCGGCGCTGGAATCGCTTGCGATCATTGCCTACAAACAGCCTATCACCAAGAACGACATCGAAAATATTCGCGGCGTCAATTGCGATGAGGTTCTGAAATCGCTGTTGGAAAAGAATCTTGTAACTATTATTGGCCGTGCAGAATCCGTGGGAAGGCCGCTTCTCTATGGAACCACGATAGACTTCCTCCGTCATTTCGGACTTCCACGCATTCAGGATCTTCCGCGCCCGCGCGAGATCGATGAATTGATGAAAGAAGAATCCGTCCGCGCCACGACACTCGAAGAAGCAGCGACAGAATTTGTCGATCCTGAATATGCCGAGACAGAAATGGATGTAACAGTCGATGAAGCCATTGCCGCGGCACGGGAACTTGAAGAATACGCTGAAGATGCCTCCGCTCAAAGCATCGATGCTGAGAACGTCGAGCTATCATAATAATATTTCCTCTCACAATTATGCCCCCACCCCGCCGTCCCATTAAACGATCGACCGGTAAACCTCCTGCGCGGTCAGGATCGTCCACGATGCGCCGTTCCGGATCAGTCGCACGTCCGGCAACACGCCGCCCTGCCGTAAAAGCAAAACCGATGGGTGACCGGCCACGCGTGCATAGCGCGAAACCGGCATCATCCACGCTATCGAAATTAGTGAAAAGAACGGATCGTCCAGCGGGAACAGATCGCACGTCGTCTTCACCTCGTCCTCGCATTTCAAAACCACGCGAGGGTTTTAGCAAAGGGCCGCGATCGGCAGCACCACGCGCAGGTTCCAGAAGCTTAACGCCGAGACCAGGTGGGCGAAGCCTAACGCCGCGAACGGGTTCCAGAAGCCTAACACCGCGAACGGGTTCCAGAAGCTTAACTCCGCGACCGGGCGGACGAAGCTTAACGCCACGACCAGGTGGACGAAGTTTAACGCCACGGCCGGGAGGGCGAAGCATAACGCCACGAACAGGTTCCCGACCCTTTACCCCAAGAGACGGCGACCGAAGTTCTGCACCGAGAAGAAGCGTGGGCAGACCATCCTCCGGCCCACCCCGCGACCGAAAACCTTTTCCACCAAGAGCTGCATCTCCGGCGTTGCGCATTAGAACTGCGGACGGATCGCTTTCGACGCCCACGCCATTATCGCCAGTACCGGCGCCGCCGCTTGCATTAAAGCGCGTCAGGAAAACGCCGGAAAAAGCTCCGCCGGGCGTGCCCAGCAATCTCGGTGAAACGGGAACCGTGCGGCTGAATAAATTTATTTCGAACGCGGGTATTACCTCGCGCAGGAAAGCCGATGAGCTTATCACCAAAGGATTGGTAACTGTTAACGGGAAAGTCGTTACCGAGCTTGGCGTGCAGGTGAAAGCGTATGAAGATCATGTGACCGTGAATGGCGAGACTATTTCGCTGCGGCCTCGCTACCTGTATCTTCTGCTGAACAAGCCGAAAGATACCATTACCACAACAAGCGATGAGAAGGACCGCACAACGGTGCTCGATTATGTGAACACGCAGGAGCGTGTATATCCCGTCGGCAGGCTCGACCGTAACACCACCGGCGTCCTTCTCCTCACCAACGATGGCGAGCTAACGAACCGGCTCACGCATCCAAGTTTCGAGATCGAGCGGGAATATCATGTTACGCTGGATAAAAAGTTAGAGATCAACGACGCAAAGAAAATTGCAGCCGGAGGAATTGACATCGGCGAAGGCGACGTAACCGGCCCGGCGGAACTTTCCATTCTGGAAACGCCCATGGAGATCGAGCTGAAAATTAAGGAAGGAAAGAACCGCGAGGTGCGCCGTATCTTCGAAACCTTAGGATACGAAGTAGAAAAACTCGACCGCGTAACCTTTGCCGGACTCACCCACCGCGGCATGTCGCGCGGCGAATCCCGCCCGCTTACGCCGCAGGAGATTCATCGGTTGAAGAAGACGGCGGGGATGGAGGAATAATGTCCGCAAGCAACATCGCTGACAGTGAAAAATGTTTTGAAATGAAATGTGAATGAATAATCGCTATCACGGTGAGCATATTGTCCTTTCGGATCACGCTCGTGATTACATTCCCATTCGCGGGTATCTGCCAAACGAGGTCGAACAGGCAATTATGGAATCAGAGTGGCAGTCGGCGGAACGCAACCGGCTCAATGCCCGTAAAGATTTCCCGTTCCATGCCCTCTGGAACGGCAAGGTTTACGAGACGAAACAAGTCCGCCCAATTTTTGTTGTAGAGGGCGAGATTATCACGGTTGTAACCGTCTATACGTATTATTTCTAATTATGAGAATCGCATACGATCCATCGGTGGATGCTCTAAGCATCATCTTTAAGGAAACGACCGTCACCACGAAACACGTCGCGGAAGGCATTGCCATTGACTATGACGCAAACGGCCTCGTCGCGGGAATCGAGGTGCTCGATGTGCTCGAACGATTTGGAGATGTTAGCACACTCGGACGCGTGACCTTCGAAGGCGTAGGCACGATGGCCCGCGCCGCGTGAGCATGGGATTCTATCGCGCGGCGAATCCCGCCCGCTTACGCCGCAGGAGATCCATCGGTTGAAGAAGACGGCGGGGATGGAAGATTTCAAAAGCTAAGAATTATTGAGATTAGCTGTTACCTTTTGTGTTCTCGCTGGTCTTCTTAATAAAGAGATCACTCCATGAATTCCCGAATCGCTACAATTGCTTGCTATTTGCTTATTTTGCGCATTCCCGCCCAAGCGCAATGGGTGCAAACCGGTCCGTATGGAGGAGACTTTAGCGCACTTGCCGTGAGCGGCACCTATCTTTTTGCAGGTGGCGATGGTGGTGTTTATCGCTCTACGGACAATGGAAATAGCTGGAAAATGCTTCCCGGATCGCCTGCTGGTGCAGTTGCCTTCGCGGTAAGCGGCTCCAATCTTTTTGCCGGATTCGATGGCGTTTATCTATCGACTGACAGCGGTACCACTTGGAGCTATTCCGGCTTGATGGGCTATCAAAATGTTACCGCCTTTGCCGTGATCGGCACAACCATTTTTGCTGGCACTGACGATAGCGGTGTTTTTCGATCAACCAATAATGGTACAAACTGGGTTGCTGTTAATTCAGGACTTCAAAAAGACTATTGGGGGGACATAGGTGCCAGAACCTTTGCTGTGATCGGCAAGAATATCTTTGTTGATGCGGTTGGTGGCATTTTTCTCTCTACCAATAATGGAGAAAGCTGGAGCGAAACCAGTTCTGATATTTCGTCATCGCTGCTTACCGTTATGGGTACAAATCTCTTCGCGGGCGGGAACGGAGTTTATCGTTCAACCAACAATGGCGTAAACTGGAAGGAGGTCAAGTCCGGCTTGACAGACACGCTTGTCTTTGCGCTTGTGGCCTATGGTACGACGCTCTTTGCTGGCACGCTGTATGACGGTGTTTTTCGCTCGACGGACAGCGGCGACAGTTGGACCAAAGCCGATTCTGGCCTACCAATTAACCCTTACGTTCAAGCATTTGCCGAGAGTGGCACGAGTCTATTTTCATCCGTTTCTGGTCTTGGCTTATTTCGCTCTTCCGACACGGGCACGAGCTGGAAGGCTTCTAGTAACGGATTGGTCGGCATGAGCGTCACTGCTCTTGTCTCCGACGGGACAAATCTATATGGAGTGGAAGAAGGTGGGGCTTCCACTGGTATTTGCGTGTCGACCGACAGCGGTGCAACATGGAATTTGGTGGATACCAGCTTGATAGAAGATATCACAGCCCTTGCTGTGAGTGGCTCGAATCTCTATGCGGCCTACGACGATCTCTATCTCACGACGGATCGCGGTATGAGCTGGACAATTGATACAGGTCTGTCAACTGTAACAATCATAGGTAATACTACTATTTATTATACTATTTCTGCCCTCGGGGTTTTGGGAATGAATCTATTCGCCGAGCTATATGGAGGCGGCCTCTATCGTTCGACGGACGGAGGAGTAAGCTGGAGTTCGGCTGATTCTGGATTGAATGAGGAAAATGTCATTTCCTTTGCAGAAATTGGCTCGAAACTCTTCGTAGGGGTTCAAGGCAATGGTGTTTATCGTTCGACCGACAACGGCACAAGCTGGACATTAGCTGGTTTGAGCGATGAAGAGAGTATCAATGCCATTGCGGTGAGCGGGACAAATCTCTTTGCAGCCACAGGTAACGTAATCACAAACGGCGGCGTTTTTCGCTCAACAGATAGTGGGACAAGCTGGACAGTGGAGAATACCGGCCTGACAGACACTACTGTAACAGCACTTATGGCGAGCGGTACGAATCTTTTTGCCGGAACCCGCAACGGTGGAGTGTTTCTCACCACGAACAATGGTGCAAGCTGGACAAACGTCGGTTTTGATAGCGTTGGTGCGATTGGTCCGGACGTTGGCATCACAGGTTTCGCGATAATCGGTTCGGATCTATATACAGCAACTGGTATTGATGAATCAAACAATGTAGCTGCGGGTGTCTGGCGCCGCCCACTTTCAGAAATGATTCCCGCGCAGAGCACTGTAACAGAAGTACCATCATCATCGATTAATGAATCCATCTCGGCCTTTCCTAATCCCGCTACAAACATCATCACTATCTCTTCATCAGCGGGACCATTCTCCATTCTCGATCCTCTTGGCCGGAGTTATGAAGTAAAACAAAGCGGCAACACGCTGGATGTTTCAGCGCTCCCATCCGGCGTGTATTTCGTGAGCGATGGGCAAACGCGGGCGAAATTTGTGAAGGAATAAGGGGGCAAAGATGAAATATGAAAGATGAGAGATGATAGGGGTCGGGGAATGTCTGATCGAATTTGACGCTACGTGTAGCACCGAGCCTTCAGGCTCGGTGTGATGATTCGCCGAACCTGAAGGTTCGTCTCTACACGCCAAAAAAATTTTCAGTTATTTTTTGGAAACGCTTGACTTCGTCCCTATTAGTGCGTATATTAGCATTTGCTTTGATGGGCACCCTATTGGGCAAAGATGAAATATAAAAGATGAAAGATGAAATGTGGCGCCTCGCCGGCGATGCTTCATCGTGGGCCATGCTTGGGTGCATTGTTCATTGAAAATCAAGGTGATAGTTTTCTTTAAGGAGGAGATTTATGAATTCCTCATGCAAAAAAAAATATTCATGTAACATCAACTGGCGAAATTAGCTCGAAAACGCCACAGTTCATGAAGCACAAATGTGTTTTTGGGAAAAGTCACCCATTCGGCAAGCTCTATGTCATTAGGAAACAGTTGCCTTAATTTCTTTCGAATTCGCCTTTTCATTCTGCTTGCGGATTCTCCGACAGAGTGTGGTGATGGCTCCGCGGGCGATCTCAATGTTATCGACCATGAGATCGTAGAACACTTCGCGGTCGAGCTTCAGGAGCGTGGTCTCTTCGAGCGCGGTCACGGAAGCGGAGCGCGGTTCGGGATCGAGCAGCGACATTTCGCCGACGACATCGCGCGCATGAAGTTCCGCAAACACGCGCTCGCCATCATGCACGCTCACGCGGCCTTCGACGATGATGTAGAGGCAGCTTCCGGTCTCGCCTTTTTCGATGATACGCTCGCCGGGTTTGGCATGAACTTCCTCCAGCGCCTGCGCAACGTGGGAAAGTACGGCGTCCGGCGTTTCGTGAAAGAGATCGACCGTTTTTAATAAAATGACACGTTCAAATAAATGTGGCATTGGTTCACCTTCGTTGGAATGATAATAAAAATTAGCGATCGCAACAGTCCAGGGTTCGTAAAAACTGTCCTCGTTGCGGATGATCGTTTCAAGCGCAGTGGAATTGGAACTGTTCTGCCCATCTATCGTAAAAATGTCAGCCAATGTTGCTCCGTTCTTTTTCCCACTAAGGAAAAGGCTTGCTTCGAGCAGGGCGACGACCTCTTTTGCGAGATCGGGCGGAAGAATATGTTCGAGCACTTCGAATGCGTTCGCATGATGCAGATTTTCGCCGACGAGCAGGCTATCGCGCACGCGCCGTATTGCTGCGAGCGTCGTATTCGAGTTCCAGGAGCATCAGCACGCGGTCCGCCGCGTGTGCGATCTCCTGCGAAAGCGTGCTGCGAAGCAAACCCGACGTATTCGATTCAGATGGTTCTGATTCGATCGAAAGAACGATCGAAACCAGTGCATTTGCGCGGCGGAGTTCCTCAGAAACAATCCGGCGAATTCGCTCCGAATCGTTCACGACGATGGCGTTGCCGGTCAGTGCCTGCAGCGCAGCCAGCCTGAGGGTTGCCAGCACGCGCGGATGTGTTGGCGGCCATTCTAAGAGATCGGTCAAGAGCGCAATGGCATCTGCCGAGACATGCGGCTCGTGGCTATGGGTACCGTGATTGCTATGGGTATCGTGCCCCGTGCTGCTCCAATGACCGAGCAATCTTGCGATGCGCTGTAAGCGGACGCTATCGAGCTGGCCATCGGCGATGCGCTGCATCAGGCGCGGAAGCACAGGGTTCCCGATCGCACGGAGCGCGCTTTCGACGAGCACGAGCACTTGCCGCGCCGGCGCAGGCTGCACGTAGAGGTTCAGCAACGGCTCGGTAAGCTGCGGATGCGCCACCTGCCCGGATGCACGGATGGCCGCGAGACGAACTTCGAAATTATCGTCAGCAAGCAAGGATAAGAGTGAATGATAAAATTCCCGAATACCGACATGCCCCACAATATCTGCGGCGGAAGCGCGCTTTGCCGGGTTCCCGCTGCGCGCCATGGACTGCACGAATTCTCCGGCGATCAACACGCCATCAATACCCTTATGCTTGATGAGACCTGCCACAATGCCCTCGCGGACTCGCGGGCGTTCATCATCCAGCCAATGCTTCAGTTCCTCCGCCTCGATCTCCGGACTGACTGCGGTATAAGCGCGCAAGGTTTGACCGAGCAATGCGCCGTTGCCTCCATTTGGGTTAAGCTTCAGCAGTTCATCCAGAAGCGTTTCTGCGCGCTTACGCTCGGTGGTGTGGAACTCGAATTCCTCCAACCGGCGAAGCGCCGTGATGCGCACGGATGGTTCGCTGTGCTCCAGCAGGGTTGGCATTGCGTCGAGGAGGAACGCAGATTCCGTCGCGGGGATAAGGTGCAAGGCATATTCTGCTTCTACGCCGCGCGTGCTTCGAAGCTTCGCCGCGATCATGGTACGAGCGGCGGCATCCCACACCAATTCAGCGGATTTTATTCGCCGGTGTTTCAACGCGTGAAGAACCGTCTGTTTATATTCGCGGCCAAACCAGAGGAGTGTCGCAGCCCACGCAGCGAACACGCCAAGCATGACCACGCTGATCCCACGCAGCGTGAACCCCACGGACACGGAGAGCACATACAGCAGCACCGCCGCAGCGCCCAATGCAAGCGGCTCTATAATTCCACCTATCGCCGCATGGCCTCAATGCTGTATATGTTTGGTGAGCGGCTGTACCGCAACCGCCAGCGCGGGAACCTGAACGGCTTCCGACCATAATTCGACAAGTAACATGCCGCCGATGAATGTCCAGATCATCGTGGAGGAAGAAGATGTTGAACTGAAGATAAGCCCGGTCACCGTGGTTGCGAAGAGGCCGATCGGTAGCACGATGATCGTTCGTGCCAATCCGAATTTTCCGAACAGCCTTCCCACCACACCGACTTTGAGCACGAGGCTCGCGAGCTTTGCTACCCCGAGAAAGAGTCCGATGAAATTCGCGATCTGGGTGAGGCTTTCTTTCCGTTCTTCGATCTCGCGGAGGAATCCGTAGTCGATGCAGGTCACGGCGAAGAGCGCAAGAAAGGCAACCAGCGCCACGCTCGCAAGATATTTATCGTGCGACAGGAATCGGAATGTCGATTCCGTGTTGGATGCGTGTTTCCGATGCTCCAAGGATTGTAGAGCCAAATGTTTTTGCTGGCTACCGGTATGGTGAGCCATCAAATGCGAATAATTCGAGATAATTCGTTGGAGCACATACAGGCTGATTGCTGTTCCAACAACCGAGAGGATTAGAAGATCGGGTACTTTTAGAATCGTGGTTAACAAAGGAACGGAGAAATAACCGAGAATTCTTGCAAGGAACGAGCCGGAGTCGATCAGGCTAAAAAGGCGTTTACCTTGCCGGACATCGAAAAGGTGTAATGGAAGTCCCCAGAATTCGTTTTGAGATACGAAGATCATGATACGCGACCATACTAATAGTCCGAACGCAATGCCGAGAGATTGGACCGAACCGGAGCGTTCCTCCAGCATAAAGAATACGATGGTTCCCACGACGAGCATTACCAGCACTAACCGCAACATGCGGATCTGGCCAATGGTATGTTCCATGCGATCGGAAAGATACCGATCAGAAGTTCCAGCGCGGCCGCCGCCGCGAACGCAAGCGGAAGATAATCGATTGGAAAGGAAGCAAGAAAGATTGGAAGCGCAGCAGAGATCAGATACGCCACACCCACCCCCAGAAAGAACGAGTGCGTCCACAGGAGCGCAACCGGACGGCGCTCGTTCGAGCGCAAGTTCAGGGCTTGAAGAACCACCCGATGGGTCCAGGACTGTTTTGGAGATGAATCCATTATACAAAGATAACTCTTTTTCCACACGTATGATCGCTCATCCTTCGTCCCTCATCCCACGAATCGAGAAAATTTCTACAGAAATCATTACTGCGCTGCCCGCCGGCTACGCTTATCATTGTATTGAGCATACCAGGATGGTGGTCGAGTTTGCAACGATGCTCGCAAAGGCAGTCTCGCTTTCCGAGAATGAAACTTCGCTGCTTACAATGGCGGCATGGCTGCATGATGTAGGGTTTCGCGTCCGGTATCACGGTCATGAAAAAGAAAGCTGCACGATCGCGCGCGAGAATCTCGCGAGCTACTTAAGCGCGGAGGATATGTCGAGCATTGAAGAGGCCATCATGGGGACGGAGATACCCCAACGTGCCACGCACTCCATATCTCACGCGCTTTGCGATGCCGATCTGTTGTATATGGGCACCGGTCTTTTCTCCGATTGGAGCGATAGGCTCCGCGAAGAGCATCTTCTTATCCTCGGCCGCGAATATTCCGATCTGGAGTGGATCGAATACAATATTGCATTCGTACGCAGTCATACCTATTTCACCGCCTTTGCGCGGGAACATTATGGGGCGGGACTATTGAAGAACCTTCGCGCGCTGGAAGAAATGCGAGCTGCACTGCTTTGACACTCGCGTTTTTAAAACGCGAACCCCCTCCGAATTAGAGGGGGTTCTAAAAGGATGGTCGATCATCCCGGAAGGCCGAAAAATTACAGCCTGCCGTTTCTTTCGAACGAATTATCTTCCAAGGTTACTTCAGGAGCACCATCCGCTTAGAGGCCGAAAAAGTCCCGGCATCCATGCGATAGATGTATGTTCCAGAAGGAAGATTATCCGCGTCGGTGAAGTCGAAATGATACGTACCCGGAGCGTCCACTTCATCTACCAGCGGAGCATGTACTTCCTGACCGAGAAGGTTCATCAGGCGAATCGTAACTCGCACTGGTGGACTGTTCGCGGCAATCGAATACGTGATCGTCGTCGATGGATTGAATGGATTCGGATAGTTCTGTTCGAGATCGAAACCGGATGCGTCCTCGGTGTTTTCCTGCACACTACTATTTCCGAGAATTCCGGGTGTCCAGAATCCTTGGTAGTCGTTAAAACAGGACTGCCACCAGACACTAAGCCGATAACAGGCTGACCAATGGTGCCGTCAATGCTGAAACCACCACTGGAAGCCGGCGTCATGCCCGATCCGATCACGCTTTTCACGAGTGTTATTGTTTGCGAACGGGCCGTAAAGCTCGTTGCAACCAGCAACAATACAGCGATAACTAATGCGCGAATGTTCATTGTGTATTTTCCCTTTGATTATGATTCGTCGAAAGAGAGTTCACTCTCTAATACAATCTTTTGGTGAAAATGCTCCCCGGTTTCCGACTTTTTTCTAATAAAAATAAAAAATAGTGCATTCTTTAAGAAATGTAATTCCGCTTTTTTTCTTTCAGGTCTAAGCTCATCCTCATTCATCCGAACCTGTTCGTCTGTTGTCACCCAGAAATAGGTGCCGTTTTTCTTTCTTGTGAGTTCCCGATGGCTCTCTTCCCACCCTCAATTCCAGGCCAATTTCGCACATTTGTTCCAACAAGTATTCATAATGCCACTTCCTAAAGAACTCGTTCATAATGAAAACCATCTAATTGCCATTCTTATAGACATTGGTGCTCATTATTGTACTACCAAAGATACAACATCCAAAACCCATAAGCAAGGAAATCCAAAATTATTTTGTATTTTCTTTCAAAAGAAGATCGGGTGAGATTTTTAGGGCTTTGGCAATTCTTTCAAGGTTGTCAATTCCTATGCTTACTTTACCGAGTTCAACCTTCGAAATATAATTATCATGCATTCCGCTCTTAAATGCAAGCTCTTCCTGAGTAAGATTGCTCTTAATTCTTTGAGATCGGATATTTTGGGCAACAATTTCTTTTAAGCTAATGCTCACATAGCAAAACTATGGGATTATCAAAGACACGCGCTCGCCCGATTTGGCGAATGGCGGTTTTTTTGTCGTATCTTTGTGTTCGGACTCAGGAAATGACCCCGGGTACTTGTAACAATTCTAAACTTTTGTGGTTGTTACTAATAAGGTTTTCAAATTAATTTTGGAGAAAAATAACAATGAGACATACGTGTATTACAGTAGTCCTGACACTTGGTTTGATTTCGATGAGTGGGCGGGTTTTGGCCCAGAGCAATACTACCCCGTGGCCGGGCAACCCACCTGTTGGGATCGGTACTCAACCTGATGGTGGCCCGTTGAATGCGTTGCAGATTCACTATGATCCCTCGAACCCTGCTACTTTGCAGGCGATTATACGGCTCTCGGAAGGCAGCAACACAGGTGACAGTGATTATGGTATGCTCGGATTAATGCCAACACCCGGAGCACATCCCGATACCATGTTCTCCTCGCTTTCGCGCGGGAACGACCTTATCCTGCACGATCATCAGGATGGGGATATCATCATCACCAATTTCACAACACCGAGAGTGGCTCGGGAGTATGGAACAGCAATCCGTTTCGCTACTACCGGTGACACGTTAGCGCGGCCGTTTCCCTCACCGGGACATCACGATCTCGAACGGCTGACCATTATGGGGAATGGCAATATTGGAATCGATTTGCCACCAAGCTCGACGGGACTCAATTCGGCCCTGGAGCAGGTGCAAATTGGTGGCAGTTCGGTGCCGCCACCGGGCTATACCACGCCCGTTCCCGGCCTCACGATTTATGGCGGAAACCGGTTCGAAGGCATGCCAGCGCCGTTCGGGGATACGGGATTTTATCCGTATTCTTACCGCACCATTCACTTCAATACCTATGGGAATCATCTGACGGGCGTGGGCAGCCGCATTGCGCCGCTTTCGAGTAGCGGGATTGACTTTAGCGACATCGGAGGAGGCTTGCTCAATTTTAACTGTTGGCCCTATGATTCCACGCGCGGCTTGAACGATTTCACGCATGAACTTACGATGCAGGTTAACGGCAACGGCGGCATGTTTTTGTGGTACTATCAGGACAGTACTCACCCATATCACCATATATTCGATTTCTTCCTTCCGGGCGTGATTACCTGGCCGGTAACCCGCAACACCAATGGCCTCACCTTTTTCCATACACCAGTTTGTATCAGTTCGGATACCACTTCGGCGCCGAGTTGCGATCTACAAAACCTGCCCGTTCATCCCGATATGGGCGATGGCATGACATGGCTGCTCACTGTCGATGGGCCGGGTTTGATGAAAGAACTCTATGTCGATGACAGCGACTGGCCCGATTACGTGTTCCTCCCCGGCTACCATCTCACCCCCCTTGGCGAAGTTAAGAACTTTATGGAGACGAACCATCATTTACCGGATATTCCACCTGCCACGCAGATGACGAAATCGGGCATCCCGGTCGGGAGAACCGAAGCGGCAATTACAAAGCAGTTGGAAGAAGCGATGCTCTATATCACCAAGCTTAACGATGATGTCAAAGAACTCAAAACCGAAGTGGATGAATTAAAAAATCAGAAGGATAAATAAGTCATGAAACATACACTCATTTCCATCATCCTTATCGTATTCGCTGCCACGCCATGTGTGGCACAATGGAATAACATCATCTTGAACGAGGAGGTCACGGCATTTGGGGTACAGGATTCATTCCTTTACATTGCCGTAACTCCTCCGATTCTCGGGGTAGGGGTGTTTCGCTACACAGTAGCTCAAGGCTATCATAATGCCGACAGCGGCATCGATTGGACGCAAGGGAACATTACGTCGTTCGCCTCATTGGGAAATTATGTTTTTGCGGGAATGACGCTGAATGGCGGGCCAGGGGCCGCTTACCGCACGTCGGACAATGGTCAAGAATGGGTATTAAATGCCAGTTGGAACATCGGTACTAACGGAACCTATCTCTTCGGATCTAGCTCCACATCAGTTTACCGCTCAACTGACACAGGGAATGATTGGATCTCAGTACCTTGCCCAGATGCCAATAATTTTGCTACCATCGGTATAATTATATTCGCTTCGGGTCCGAAAGGCCTCTGGCGTTCAATAGACACTGGTAACCATTGGACACAGCTTTCTACTCCGCTCGTTGGAACCATGCTGACTCAGGGAACCCTTCTATTCATCACGAGTGGTGGCAAAGTTATTTCCTCCTCCGATAGCGGGACAAAATGGGATACAGTTGCCGTCGATAGCGGGACGGTGAAGGAATATGTAAATTGCCTTGCGACAGACGGGAAAAACCTTTTTGCCGGTACACTAAGCGGTGTTTTTGTATCGCTCGATAGCGGGAAGAGTTGGATTTTCGGAGGAAGCGGTCTTGCCGGCCCGAATATCGCGGCCATTGCTGTTTTCGATACGCTTGTCGTGATTGATGTGGCGTACGGGTTCATTCAAGAGGGAGATAGAGAAGATGCCGAATACACTCGTCCTATTCGACAACTGACCGATACGACGCCGGCAAGCGTGGCAGAAACCGTCATACAGGATTCCATTGGGGTTTTTCCCAATCCAGCCAATAGAATGGTTGCCATTTACGCCAGCAGCTCTTCCATTCTTAGCGTCTCTGTTCTTAACGTTTTGGGAACTGACGTTCTCGACATTCCCAAAATAAATTCCGCAACAACTGCGCTCGATCTTTCGAAGTGTGCGTCGGGAACGTATTTACTTCGAATTCAAACGGTGGATGGTTTTGTACTCAGAAAGATCACATTGGAACGGTAATATTAAAAGAGAAACATTATGAAACACACACTCATTTCCATCATCCTTATCATGTTCGCCGCCGGGCCATGTGCGGCACAATGGAACAAAATATCTGGAGACTGGACTGCGAACGTAACCACGTTTGGCGTTCAGGATTCGTTCCTTTTCATTGCCACGACAGCGCCGTCAACAAATGCAATCACTCGCTATTCTGTTGGGGGCGGGTTTCATGAGGCCGACACCGGCATCGGATGGGGGTTCGGGAACATTACGTCATTTTCTACCTTAGGCCGGTATTTTTATGCGAACGAAGGTCAGGGGGTGACGCAAGGCACTTACCGAAGCACCGATAACGGTTCACAATGGGAGGAGTCTCCTAGTGGAGATGGTATTGGTTCGAATGGCTATTATCTGTTTGGGAAATATCAACTCGGTTTCATTGGACCCTATCTGGCAATTTCCAGAGATTCAGGTCAAACATGGGATTCTGTCGAAAATATTATTGTCAATACTTTCGCTACCAATGGAACTTACATTTATGCAAACACGGGCAGGGCAATTTGGCGCTCCACGGATACGGGTAACCATTGGTCTCAGATCTCTCCACCCTTCATTGGAACGATGATGACGATGAGTTCCCTGCTTTTTATCACAAATAGTGGCGAGGTTGTCGAATCTTCTGACAGCGGCGCGAAGTGGGATACAATCCATATCGATAGCGCTGGAACGGTTCCGGAATCGGTGAACTGTCTTGTGACAGACGGGAAAAACCTTTTTGCCGGTACACCAAGCGGTGTTTTTGTATCGCTCGATAGCGGGAAAACGTGGTTTCCATCTGGGAATAGCGGTATTCCATCCGGCTATTACAATGTTTTATCGATGTGTGTGTTCGATACCTTACTCGCAATCAATGTGACGGGTTCCGGTTTCTACCTAATCTATACGCGATCCATTCATGAGATAACAGATACAATTCCCGCGAGCGTGGTGGCAACTGCACCCATTTCAGATTCCATTGAAGTTTATCCGAATCCTGCAACAGGAATGGTTACGATTCGCAGCGGCACACCACTTCTTCGCATAAGTGCTCTTAACGTCATGGGAACGGATGTACTCGATTTGTCTAATCAATATGGGACAGAAATTACATTCGATCTTTCAAACTGTACGTCAGGGACCTATTTTCTTCAAATTCAAACGGTGAATGGGACATTCCTTAAAAAAATTACAATCGAAAGGTAGTATATGAAACGGATGCTTTTTCTGGTCTTGCTCACTCTCTGCCCGCTCGCGGTCAGAGCACAATCTTATGTGAACCCCGACACGACGCAGCAGCAAGGGGATATTATTCTCCAGAATACGGACGTGTATTACAAGCCGATGGCACCGCCCGGTCCGATGGACACGCGGGAAAACCTCTGCAATCAAAGCGATGTGTATAACGATCCCAATGGAGTTGGGAGCCTATACCGCGATTATTTGCCGCGCATTTACGATCCGGCAACCGGTACGTTCGTTCCGATTTATCAATGGTCACCTGCGTGCGATTCCCCGTATGCGCTTGGCGGGTTTGCGATATGGCAGCGATTTTTTACTGCGAAACGCGATGCAAGCGGGCATCCTCACGACATTATTGCAGCCGGCGGTCCTAACGATTCGGTGATCGTCAGTAAAAACGAAGATGTCGATTTTCGCGCGAGCGGGAGGATCAAATTGAAGTCCAGGTTCCATGCAAAAGCCGGTTGTCGTTTCCATGCTTATATCGAACCGAAATGGGGCGATTCCGTTTTTAGCGACGACTTCAACAACATTGCAACGTTCGATAGCAACTGGCACATCTCCCAGGGGTGGGGAGATGAAAATTCGGGCGCGGAATGCTCCGTTGACAGCAATGCCTACATCGATACCGATTATCAGGCTTACGATGGATATGCCCTCGATCTTGTTCTTCGCGAAGCGCCAGGAGATAGCTGCTCTTGTAATAATACAGCCTATAGCGTAGGCGACTCAGACAATTGCGTGGGAACGGCTTTGGCAAGTTCCACTCGCCCGAGCTTTGCCTTTACCTCCGCGCAGCCCTGGAGCTGCCCGTATCCTTTTAGCACAAAAGCCGGAACGCTCGGCGCTCCGTCTTATGCGGACATGCCATATGGGAAATACGAGTTTCGCGATAAAGTCCCCCACACGTTGCACCACACCAACAATTGGGGAGCATCTTCGAAATTCGAGTTCGATCTCGGTGAGACCTTCAACGCGACCATGGGAGTTATCAATCCAAATTGGGGGCATTCGATGTGTTATGGCCCATACAATGGAATTTTTCAAATCGTGGGCAGCGATACGCTGTTCGTCTGTTCCACGGCCGGGTGGGGCCGGCATGTGCAGCCCCAGGATATTATTATTAATAACGTTCAATATGGGGTCACGCTTGATTCCGGCTCGCGGGTCGCTGTGGTATCCACGGGTATCGGAGCATACCGGTTCCCGGGTTCCATCGTGAATACTACCGATTCCACGCAGTTTTACTATCAGGCGCCGCCGCAACGTACCGCCGATACCGTGACATGGACTGTCGTCAAAGGAAGCGACGACAAGTGGGATATGTTTTCCGCTTCCTGGGATACAACCGGTGGTGTTCCACACCTTTTTACAAGAAGTTACCAGCCGACGTCTCTTACCCTGACGGGGTTCAATTATAATCTCACAGTTGATTCCGAGAAAGTCCACAATTGCCATTGGGTTAATTCCGCGAACGATCCAATGAATTATGGAAAAATTTATTTAGACGATCCTATCGATACCAGCGACCCCAAAACTTATACGGAGGCATATCAATATACGATATACGATGGAGGTAGCACTGCTGGACCGCCATTTCGCTATCCGGTTCAAGCCATTAAAATTGACCGTGATACGGACATGACGGACTCTTCCAGCTACGATTCGACTCCTTATCGTTACCACACATTTACCATGGAGTGGCTCCCGCATGAAGTACGGTATCTGATCGATAGTAACGTGGTTCTGCGCTTCCCGGATCGGCTCGTGCCGAGAAATAATCCATTTTACGATTGGGTCGGCACTGGCCCGCGTGAGCCGATGGTACTCTATCCGGCGGAAATCGATATCGACTATGCCCGGAACGACCCCATGGGAACCGATAGTGCAACGGATGGACATGGAAACGATAGTTCAATTACCTACCTCGAACGGCACTATTTCGAGACACATGAAAACGAAACAGGAGAAGGCTTTTGGCCAGTAAACGGTCAGCCTGCAGCGCATCATCTGCTCGATTATGTGAAGATTTGGGATGTTCCGAAAGAGGTACAAATCCCGCCCTTTCCTCATTAGCTTTTAAGAGAATTCTCAAAGCAAAAATTTCGTTAGCACACTTATGAAAAAACCATTTCTTGCGTCACCGATCCTTGTTTTCCTCCTTTTTAGCTCATCCGTTCTTCTTAGCTCTTGCGCCGATAAGATGACCGACCGTCACAGCGAGCTCGCAGGCGGCAGCCAGGGGCCAATGCCACCTGGCTTGCGCGATTACAAGAATAACGGAACCCCGAGCAACACCAACGGCATGGGCAAGCCACTTGCCGATGGGAAGATAAACACCACGCCGGACTCAATGTGGAATCAGAACTCTCCGCTCGAAGGCAAGCCGTTCTGATAGACCCTTAATTTACAGTTCAGGGGCTGGCTTCGCCTCTCGTGCTGCCTTGGTGGGGTTCGTTTTGGACTTCCGATGCGCTTCCTTGTCATCCGGCTCATGCCGCTCTTTATACAGCCAGCCTACCTCCGCTCCGATCAGAAATGCGAGGCTCGCGTAATACAGCCACAAAGAAATACCCGCGAGAAACGCATACGTCCCATACAACGAACGGATGGAACTAATGTGCGCCATGTAATACACGAAGACGAGGCGCATGGCTTCCGTCAGGACAACGGAAGTTGAAGCCGAGACGACGATCACATTGCGGGAAAGACGCTCGTTGGGAAGCATCCGGAAAAGGATCACATAAAGCACGATGGAGATCGCAAGCGTCACAAAGCGGGGGATGGTCGAGTTGACGGTGCCCGCAAGCCAGCCAGGTAAAAGATCTGTCCCGAAGCGCTGTAGTAGATTGACCACGGGCGATAAAAACGTAGAAACAAGCAGGAGCGCCAGCACAAGTATCATCAGCAAAAAATCGAGCAGCTTCTCGAAGATCATATTTTGTTTCGACACCATATTGAAGACCGCGTTCACGGAAGTTCGCAAGGTCGAAAAAAGAATGCTCGCAAGCCAAAAGAGCGAAATGCCGCCGATAATGCCGGCGAGTGCGTGTTTGTGTCCCACGCGGGTAAGCTCGCCGGTCAGCCACGCTTGCACATTGGTTTGATTGACCGGAACCGGAAAAGATTCCGCAATATAGCCGACCAGATATTCGATCGCACGGGCGCTCGTGAGCGCGGCAGAGAAAAAATAGAAAATAATCAGCGAAAGCGGCAACATGCAATAGAGCACGTTGAATGCAACGCCCGCCGCAAGCAGGAAAACGTGGTCTTCCTCGGAGTATTTATACACTCCGACCAAGTAATATTTGATGGATTCCTGGATCTGTTTCCGTTTCATTCGCAATGCAAAAATACGACATCGCCGTGCTTGTCATTCTTAACTTCTTCATATTATCAAATCTTTTCCTTGCCCACGGTTGTTTCCGGGGCTTCGTTATTTATACGCTACCATGAACCAACGCATCCTTTTCTTCGTCGCCATATTCCTTTTCACTATTCCATTTGTTTCAGAGCGTGCGGTCGCTAATCCCGGCGATACGACCCACGTTACCGTCATCAGCAAATACTTGTGGACCGGCTACGGTCAGCAGGACCGATGGGCCGTTTTTCCGGATTCGGGCAGCAAACGATACCAGAAAGTCCTGATGCGCTATACGCTCACCTGCCCCTCGCCATCCTGCGGGCAATGGGATTACACCAACAAAGCCATTTTGCTTCAGCACACCGGCATTATCGATTCCACACTGCAAGAAGCGCCGAATTTTACGGTCAATGGCAATATGGTCGATACATTCCACTACTCGCTCGATACGCTGAAAACCTATAGCTTCAATAAAACAACCAAGCAAACCGATTCTGCCGCTGAATCGCCCGTCACGATCTATTTCTATCAAAGCAAAACAAACCGGTTTTTAGCAACCGATTCCGTTACCGCGTGGCAGGCAGGATATTGGAACCATTATTACGACACTGCGGGCAAAACGGTCGATTCCTTTTACGTGGCCGGCGATTCGGAACTCGTTTTAGATACTTCGCTCGCCTATGACCATTATGAGGTCATCAACAATATCGAGATCGGCCGGTACATTACGCCTTACGGCCAATGGTTCGGAACCGGCTGGACCTACACCTGGACCTACGATGTGACCGATTACGCATTTTTGCTGCACGATTCCGTTCAGATACGCTCGTTGTATGAAGGCTATTCGCAAGGCTCGCTCTATACGCTTTCGTTCGACATGATCGAAGGAACTCCGCCGGCAGATGCATACAATCTGAAAGTACTCGCGTTTGGAGATTTTCCGTATGGCAGCGCCAGCAACCCGATCAGCAATTACTTCCCGCCCTGGCGCATTGCGCTGGATTCCACCGCCGATGTTACCACGCTTCGCCTTATCACCACCGGTCACGGAGAGGATGACAACGATGCCGACGAATTCACGCCGCATACCAATTCGATATGGGTCAACGGCATGCACGCCTACGATCAATTTTTATGGCGTACCGATTGCGGACAAAATCCCGTGTGGCCGCAGGCGGGAACCTGGTACTACCAGCGTTCAGGCTGGTGTCCCGGCGACGCGGTCAATTATTGGGACTACGATCTGACGCCATTCGGCACGAAAGGAGATTCGATCACCGTGCAATACAAGGTCGATCCTTATACTTCGCCGAATGGAGGACCATACCTCATAACGTCCATTCAGCAAATCTCCAAGCACGGCCCGAATTTCCAGAATGATGTCCGTTTGGAAGACATTTACGAGCCGAACAACGCACAGCAATTTAACCGCATGAATCCGATCTGCGAAGAAGGCCCTCCCTTTATTGTCATTCGCAATACCGGAAAAAATGTGCTCACGTCAGCCAGTATTCAATACGGACATGACAGCACGATTCAAAATACATATAACTGGACTGGCTCGCTGAACTTCATGGATACCGCGCAAGTATGGCTGCCCCCGGTCGATCTGGGCGATAGCGGCACGCACACATTTACTGTCATTGTCGGCTTGCCCAACGGCCAGCCCGATGAATACACGCCCGGCGATACGATCACGACGACTTACGTTCTGCCACAAAGCTATACGAATAGGATTTACATAAAAGTCAAGACCGATAGTATCGGGTATGGAATTCCGAACGGGATCAGTTACCAGATCGAGGACTTGATGGGTAATGAATATCTTTACAATGGCAACATTAACGACAATACGCTCACTATTGACACGGTCACGCTTCCCAATGGCTGCTATCAGTTTACCATTTTCGATTCCTCAGATGGAATTGGGCTTATTCCCATATTTCCAGGATCGCTGAGTGGATATTATACGATAACGGACAGTATAACTAAGAGCAAACGAGGAACAATTATCAGTGCCGTAGCCGATTTTACCAATGCGGCGGAGGATCTCGCAAGCTTTGGGAACCAGCAAATCACAACGTTCAATATTGGCGGTTCACCGAGCAGCGTTTCGGAATACATTCAGCCAAGCCAGTTCGAGCTTACGGTCTGGCCCAATCCGGCTTCGACAGATATTACGCTCGATCTATCCTCGCTTTCGAGCGTAACCACTCCTGCGACCGTTCAAATTTTCGATGTGCTTGGGCATTCTTTGGTGACACGCATCGTAAATCCCTCGGATTTTGGCTCAGTCTCGCTGCCCATCAACTCGCTTGCCGATGGCAGCTATATTGTGCTTGTGCGGGCGTTTGGAGTACGGGCATCGCAAAGGTTTGTTGTAAAGCATTGATGCCGCTTGCGGGCTGGAAAGCCCGCGTACATCCTGGAAAGGCTGTTCTACACTAGCTGGGTTAAAAGGAACCGAAGGGCAGGGTATTTTGTCTATTCGCGCGCTGGGAATGCTGTCCGGTAGGATTTTCTGATCCTTCCGGGCTTTTTTTTCTGGAATCCGAAGTTTTTGGGCAGTACGATTCGCATGAGCGATCATCTCGCATGAGCGGTCATCGAGCGGGCTGGGAGCGCGGGAGTAACTCAGTTGGTAGAGTCACAGCCTTCCAAGCTGTTGGTCGCGGGTTCGAGTCCCGTCTCCCGCTCTTTTAGGGTAGTGAATAGTTGATAGTGGAAAGTGGATAATACATCCGCTACTATTCACTTTACACTATCAACTATCCACTACCAGATGACGCCACCAAAATTATGCGGGGATTGCGGGACGCAAATGGATGTCAATCCAGACCTGTTTGCGCTGCCGGGACTCGATTCGATCTCGAATCCGGACGGCACTCGTGGTTTGAATTTTAATTTATCGCGGGCATTGCCCGTGACGGTATATGTCTGTCCGAGCTGCGGACGGTTCAAGTTCATGTCGGCCATTCTATTGAATAATATCGAAGGCCTGCAACGCGAGACACCTGCACGAGCAGACAAATTCGAATAGCACACGTTTAAGCTTTAGAAACACATCATGAGAGACATTATTACACTCGAGTGTACCGTCTGCAAAATGCGGAATTACTCGACCACGAAAAACAAACGGAAACAATCGGGCCGAGTGGAATACACGAAATTCTGCCCGAAGGATAACAAGCGTACCCTGCATAAGGAGACGAAGTAGTTCGTAGCCGTGACCTTTAGGTCACGGTGGCGAAGCATTCACGCCGTGACCTAAAGGTCACGACTACACCTACGACAGTAGCTCAATTGGCAGAGCAGCGGTCTCCAAAACCGCAGGTTGGGGGTTCGACTCCCTCCTGTCGTGCGAGCTATCAATGATGAATGTTGAATGTTGAATGATGAACGAGGTTCAAGCCACTTTCAGCATTTCAACGTAAGATCAATTTTCATCATTCAACATTCAACATTCAACATTTTTCCCAACGATGGCCGAAACAACAGTAATGGCGCCTGCGGGCGAGAAGCAGGGACTTCGAAAAAAGTCGTTCACATTTTTTACGGACGTTGCGCGCGAAATGCGCAAGGTCAGTTGGCCCAAGCGCGCGGAACTTCAGGACGCGACCGTTATCACGCTCGTACTATGCGTGGTGATGGCGCTATTCACGTTCGGGGTCGATAAGATCTTCGAAACGATCATTCGCGGGATTTTTAATATACTCTAAGCGGATTTTTTAGGTATTCTCATGATAG
This sequence comes from Ignavibacteriota bacterium, assembly GCA_963776895.1. Taxonomy (GTDB): domain Bacteria; phylum Bacteroidota; class Ignavibacteria; order Palsa-1295; family Palsa-1295; genus PALSA-1295. The sequence goes on from CAVZOL010000010.1 coordinate 970,545, forward strand.
CAGAACCGCAAGCACTCGCATTAAAATGGTATGCACTCCGAACGTTCACAGGTTCGGAGGGGAAGGTCAAGGCTTACATCGAAGATGAGATGAAGCGCCGCGACCTCACCGACCGGGTTCCCGAAGTTGTCATACCCAACGAAAAAGTGTATGAAGTCCGCGACGGCAAAAAGAAGGTAAAAACCAAGAGTTTCCTTCCCGGCTATATCCTCATCGAAGCATCGCTCGATAAAAAGCTTATCGATCTTATTCTCTCAATTCCCGGCGTTGTCAGCTTCGTCGGCCCGACGAAAACGCAGCCCACCGCGCTCCAGCCCGACGAAATGCGCCGCATTCTTGGTAAAGTAGAAGAAAAGCGCGGGATGGAAACATCCGAAGTCCGTTATCACAAAGGCCAGCCTGTGAAAGTAATCGATGGACCGTTCTCCGGCTTTGGCGCGCAGATCAAAGAGATCAACGAAGACAAGCAAAAGCTGAAAGTCGAAGTATCCATCTTCGGCCGCAAGACACCTGTAGAGCTGGATTATACGCAAGTTGAACCGGAGTAATGTAATTACGAATTACGAATGGTGGAGACGCTCGATATTCGTCCGTAATTTGGAAATTAAAGAATCTCCGATTAAGTAAAAGTGTCATTCTGAGTGAAGTTCGTCCGACCGGAGGGAGGGCGAACGTAGCGAAAAATCTCGCCGGTAGAGCACCAGATTCTTCACTTCGCACATCTTCGTTCCTCAAAGATGTGCTACGTTCACAATGACATTTTAACCTTCATCAGTTCTTCCTTAGTTTATTCTTTTACGACTTTCAACGTAATCGCATCGCCAACATCCGTAGTGATGCGGAGGTAATACGTTCCCGCCGGTAAATTGGGCGCGGGGATGGTTACATTATGCGAGCCGGGCTGCTCTAATTGGTATTTAGCGTTAGCGATGGGAACCGCCCTTCCTAATACGTCGCTTAGCTGCATAGTAACAAGCGCAATATGGCCCATTTGGTAGGAAACATCGATCTCGTTATCCCTTACAGGATTCTCTATAAGCTGCGCGGAGAGCAGAGCTTGCGAATTTACAGGAGCCGACGGGCCCACCACTCCGTATTGAGGCCCAAGCAAAATGGAAAGCCCGATTTGCGTGACCGGAGGGAACGTAGTGGTATCGACAAACGGATGCGCTAAGGTATCCGCGTTGATCGAATCGGCGGCGGTAGGGTTATTTCCGTATGGAGGGTAGCCATATTTCTTATAAATGGAATCGAGCCAATGTGTGTGAACCGAAGCCTCGCGACTGAGCCATTCACCATTGAGAATCGGGCATTTCCCGCTATTGTAGATGTATTGCAAAACAGAAGAAACTTCATTCGAGTCGTTCTGCACAGCCTGAAGAATGTCTCCAACATCCTCACAGTACCAGCCGGTATCAGGATTTAGGTATAATACCGATTTGAGCCAAGCTAATTGCTGATCCCAGGTGAGTTTATTTTCGCCCACAAGTGCCTGAGCAGCTTCACTTTCTAGAACAAACATCTGTGCTGCATTGGGGTAGAATGGACATTGTTCTAAAAAAAGCTGCACCGTGTCATAGCCATTTTGCCAGTTTTGAGGTTGATCGTCTATATCATCATCAGCTGCAAAATATAGACTGTCGCAATGGGATTCGGTATCATTGAGGATCAAAACGCGGTGTTGGGACATCAGTTTTGTCAGATCAACGCCATTCTGTTCCTGCCCGCATGCGCGATGGCAAGTGAGCAATCCGAATACGATGAGTACGGCCGAAGCTTTGAATTTCATAGATTGCACTCGTAAGTGTGATTGAATGTCCTAATGTTTAAAACGCACAAGGTTGCTCGGGTTACAAAAATATTTTCAACAAAATAAGTTTCCTATAGCAAGGCACCTCTCATTTGGTCATGGGTTTCACCCCGGTTCGGAGAGAACGGCTTCGGCACTTGCTTGGGCATTCTTAGGTTTGTGGATATAACATGCAGGCATATCACATTAGCACAAAGATCACGCAGGATGGCGAAGTCCATCTTCCGAAGCTGCCGTTCAAGCCGGGCCAAGAGGTGGAAGTTGTGGTGCGTCCTTTCGACGATAGTGCTGATCACCGCGAAGAGAAGGCGTGGATGGAATTCGGTCTGCGCGAATTCCTAAAAGGCTACGCCGATGAGGATTCGATCTACGACAACCTCTGATAGATGCCAACTTATACATTTGGCGATGTGGTTCTCGCGGAGTTTCCGTTCGCCGATGAACCTGAAATGAAGCTCCGTCCGGCGCTAATTATATCGGAAGATGACGATCGCGATCTCATCCTTCTACGCATTACCAGCAAAATTCGCCAAACCAATACGGACGTCATACTTCACGAATGGAGCATAGCGGGTCTTCGGCTTCCATCGGTTGTACGTCTCGAAAAAGTTGTTACATCGAACGAGTCTTACATCATTAAACGCCTCGGCAAACTTACACACTCCAATGCTCTTCGAGTGTTATCAGCATTGAAAAAATCTTGCGAACGAATTGCTGTACTTCCGGTCACCGAACGAGGTTAAAGTTTTTTTCTCAAACACCATGAAACGAAACGCGCTTGCCCTTTTTCTTTTGTCCCTCATGTGCGGCTATGCCCACGCGCAAGGCTACCGTGGTCGCGATTTCTGGGTGTGCTTTCCGCAAAATGCGATCTTCGAACGCGCAGATGGAACGCTTCAACTCTCGCTTTATTTCGCTTCTGAAAACCGCGCGAATGTCACAATCGCTAATCTTTTAGACAGCAGCGATAACCAGCATTTCACCATCGAGTCCGGCGCATCCATCGAGCGCGATGTCGATACGGAAATAGAAGATCGCTCCTCGGAACTAATACAACACAACGCGCTTCATATTACAAGCGATCAGGATATCTCTGTGTATGTCGTTGACCACCGCCCTGCAAGCACCGATAGCTACATGGCGATCCCAACCGAGTATTTAGGGAAGGAATATGTGGCTGCGGGATATGCCACATTAAAAAATGGTTTCGAGGGATTTACTTCGCAAGCTTCTGTTATCGCAACGGAAAACAACACGCTTGTCTCGATCCATCTTAAAGGAACGACGCGCTATGGCCTTCGCTATGGCGAAAAGTTTACAGTTCCTCTGAATCGCGGCGAGACCTTTCAAATTCAAGGCCGTCTCAAAGACGGCGATCTTACCGGCTCGACTGTGTCCGCCACGAAGCCCATCGCGTTCTTCACTGGCCATAGCTGCGCGGAAGTACCCTCGGAAGTCCGGTTTTGCAATATCCTGCTCGAAATGGAACCACCGGCAAATGATTGGGGAACCTCATTTATACTCACGAAATTTGAAGGGAAGGATTACTATGTCGCACGCGTGATTGCGGATGCTGATTCTACCGAAATCTCTATCAATGGCAGGAAAACGGCGACCATCAATCGTGGCCAATTCTACGAAGTGGATACGTTTTATCACGATGCGGTCGTTTCGACAAGCAAGCCGGCGCTTGTCGCGCAGTATTGCACCAGCACCAATGCCGATTCCGTTAAGACCGGCGATCCATTTATGTTAATAGCGGTTCCCAACGATCGGTTTATCCGTGAAGTAACAACCACATCCGTGACGCTTGGGGTATGGAAGGATTATTTGAATATCGTTGTGCCGGATACTGCCGTTAGCTCGCTCCTGATCGATGGTGAGTCAGTGGGATTGAGACGATATCCAGCGGGGGTTCTTCTTGAACGCGAAGACAGCATTCCGGGTACAAAGTTCATAGTGATTACCTACCAAGTTGCATGGGGCCGGCATCTCTTGAAATGCGCAGTGCCCATAGCGGTATATGGGTATGGCTTTGGAATAGATAACTATGTTTACGACTCCTACGGCCACGCCTGCGGTATGAGGCTGGATAAATAAACCCCCACTCCCGGATGGAAAAGTGTTGTACCCGGATTATACACGATTATGGGTTTTGCGAGTTAATTTTAGCACTTCCGGCAAAATTGTGGTGTTAAACGCCCTTTCCCCAAACACCATGAAACGAAGCGCGCTGGCGGTTATCCTTTTGTCCCTCATGTGCGGCTATGCCCACGCGCAAGGCTACCGTGGCCGCGATTTCTGGGTGTGTTTTCCGCAAAATGCGATCTTCGAACGCGCAGATGGAACGCTTCAACTCTCGCTTTATATCGCTTCTGAAAACCGCGCGAATGTCACGATCGCCAATCTTTTAGACAGCAGCGATAACCAGCATTTCACCATCGAGTCCGGCGCATCCATCGAGCGCGATGTCGATACGGAGATAGAAGATCGCTCCTCGGAACTAATACAACATAACGCGCTTCATATTACAAGCGATGAGGACATTTCGGTCTATGTCGTTGACCATCGGATTGGAAGCACCGATAGCTATATGGCCATTCCAACCGGGTTTTTAGGGAAGGAATATGTCGTTGCGGGATATGCCACGCTCAATAATGGATATGCACCTTTTACTTCGCAAGCGACCCTAATCGGAACCGAAGATAACACGCTTGTAACCATTCATCTTGCCGGCCCAGCCCGCAATGGTCTCCCGAAAGGACGAACGCTGATCGTTCCGATGAATCGCGGTGAGACCTTTCAAATTCAAGGCTCGCCAAACGGCGGTGATCTCACAGGCTCGACCGTTTCCGCGACCAAGCCGATTGCGTTCTTCACCGGCCATACCTGCGCGCAGGTTCCGAGCGACGTATCCTTTTGCGACATGCTTCTCGAATCGGAGCCACCTGCGAATGACTGGGGCACATCGTTCATTCTCACCAAATTTGAAGGGAAGGACTATTTTGTTGCTCGCGTGATAGCAAATACGGATTCTACTGAGATCTCCATCAATGGCAGGAAAGCAAAAACGATCCATCGCGGCGAGTATTACGAAATAGATACCTTTTACCACGATGCGATCATTACGACGAGCAAGCCAGCCCTTGTGGCGCAATATTGCACAAGCTCAGGCGCGGACGCACAGAAGATCGGCGATCCATTCATGCTGATCGCAATTCCAAACGACCGATTTATTAAAGAAGCGACAACGACCTCCGTTGTTGAAACCAGGTTCCAGCATTACTTGAATGTGGTTGTTCCGGATTCCGCTGTAAATGATCTCAGGATCGATGGAATGATGGTAGCTTCCGGTAAATTTCCGCCCATTGGAATTAGCGTCGCATCCGAGCGAAAGCTCCCCGCTGCACAATCGACGATCTTTTCCATTCTCGTCCCGCTTGGAAGGCATTTGATACAATGTGCCTCGCCGGTCGCAGTCTATTCTTACGGATTTGGCATTGGCGATCAGAACTTTGACTCCTACGGCCACGCCTGCGGCATGCGGTTGGATCAATAGCTGCAAAACCTGCGATTGAGACAGTTAATCGCCACTTAATGCCATTTTCTGAACTATCGCAACCCCCTTTGGGTTAAACGCGCTCCAAATCAAAACGTAAGAAAATGTCAAGAAAACATCCATTAGAGCGCACGCGAAATATCGGGATCATGGCGCATATCGACGCCGGGAAGACTACGACCACCGAGCGCATCCTCTTTTATACCGGCCGGGTTCACCGCATGGGCGAAGTCCATGAAGGCGGCGCGACCATGGACTGGATGGAGCAGGAAAAAGAGCGTGGCATCACGATCACGTCCGCTGCCACGACCTGTAACTGGCGCGAGACCTCGATCAACATTATCGACACGCCCGGCCACGTGGATTTCACCGTGGAAGTCGAGCGTTCGCTGCGCGTGCTCGATGGCGCGGTTGCGCTGTTTTGCGCCGTGGGCGGCGTCGAGCCGCAATCGGAGACGGTGTGGCGTCAGGCGAATAAATACGGCGTGCCGCGCATTGCGTTCGTCAATAAGATGGACCGCACCGGCGCGGATTTTTTCAATGTCATCAAGATGATCAAGGAGCGGCTGTATGCTAATCCAGTTCCCATCAATCTCCCCATCGGCGAAGGCGAAATGTTTGCGGGAGTCATCGACCTTGTGACGAACAAGGCGCGTATGTATAACGAAAGTTCCTTAGGCACGACCTGGGATGATATTGAAATTCCCGAAAAGCTGCAAGAACATGCCAAAGAATGGCGCACACGCCTTTTTGAATCTGTTGCCGAGGTGGATGACACGCTGCTCCTGAAATATTTGGAAGGCGAAGAGATCACCACCGAAGAAGTGATGCGCGTGCTGCGCACAGCCGTGATCGAGTCCAAGATCATTCCCGTGCTTTGCGGATCGGCATTCAAGAACAAGGGCGTGCAGGATCTGCTCGACGCCGTTGTCGATTATCTTCCGAGCCCGGTGGATGTTGGCGCGATCGAAGGGCACCATTTGAATTTAACCGATCATATCAAACGCGAGCCAATGGATGGCGAGAAATTCTCCTCCATCGCATTTAAGATCATGACTGACCCGTTCGTCGGCAAGCTTACGTTTTTCCGCGTGTATTCGGGTACGCTGAAATCGGGTTCCTATGTGCTGAATTCCGTCAGCGGGCGCAAGGAGCGCATCGGACGCATCCTTCGTATGCACGCGAACCATCGCGAAGACATCGAAGAAGCTTACACCGGCGATATTTGCGCTGCCGTCGGCCTGAAGCAAACCCGCACCGGCGATACGCTGTGCGATGAGGACGATCCGATCGTGTTGGAACGAATGATCTTCCCGGAACCCGTTATTTCGCTCGCTGTAGAACCGAAAACGAAAGCGGATTCCGAGAAAATGTCAGAAGCATTGCAGAAGCTTGCCGATGAAGATCCAACCTTCAAAGTTAAAACCGATGAAGAGACCGGACAGACCATTCTTTCCGGCATGGGCGAGCTGCATCTGGAAATTCTGGTCGATCGCATGAAACGCGAGTTCCGCGTGGAAGCAAATGTCGGCAAGCCGCAGGTTGCATACAAAGAAACCATCCGCAAGAAAGTTACGCAGGAAGGACGTTTTATTCGTCAATCCGGTGGACGCGGACAGTTCGGTCACGTCTGGATCGATGTCGAGCCGAACGAGCCGGGGAAGGGTTACGAGTTCGAGAATGCCATCGTTGGCGGAACGATTCCAAAGGAATATATTTCGCCGGTCAGCGCGGGTATTGTCGAAGCGATGAAGAATGGTGTGCTCGCCGGGTATCCCGTCGAGGACATTAAGGTGCGCTTGTTCGATGGCTCGTTCCACGAAGTCGATTCGAGCGAAATGGCGTTTAAGATCGCGGGTTCCATGGCCTTCAAGGAAGCCGCGCGCAAGGCAAGCCCGGTTATTCTGGAACCCGTTATGGATGTTGAAGTCGTGACGCCGGAAGATTACATGGGCGACGTCATCGGCGACCTGACCAAACGGCGCGGCAAGATCGAAAGCATGACCGCGCGTTCGGACGCGCAGGTCATCAAAGCGTCCGTGCCGCTTTCGGAAATGTTCGGGTACGCAACGGTGATGCGCTCGATGTCGCAGGGCCGCGCGATCTACACCATGCAATTCGCGCGGTACGAAGAAGCGCCGCGCTCGGTGCAGGAACAGATCGTCGAAGCCGCAAAAGGCAAGGCGGGAGTCGCAGCGTAAGTACGAATTTCAGTCCCATTAGGGACAGAATATGTATAGCCCCGGACGTAAGTTCGGGGTTTTGCGTTTTTAATAAAAGATTCAAAGGCCCGGAGGGACGACACAAAACCCGCACTCACTCCACATTCCCCTTGTTCCCAGCCCCATGAGTTTATTTGAAAACGCATATTCGGAGGTTGCCGCAATAGTCCGCGAGTTCGAGGAACATCGCGGCGAATTCATGGCGCATAACTATCAGGAGTCCGAAGTGCGCACGGATTTCATCGATAAATTTTTCACCGCGCTCGGATGGGATGTCGCGCACCGCGAGCAAACCAATCCGCGCGAGCGGGAAGTAAAGATCGAAAAATCCGATACTGCCGGAAGTACGCGCAGGGTCGATTATGCCTTCTATCTAAAACCCGATTACCGAAATCCTGTCTTCTTTTGCGAAGCAAAAAAACCTTCGCGCGATCTGAACAATGCGGACGATTACTTCCAGCTTGTGCGCTATGGTTACGGCGCAAGCACGCCCATTGGCGCGCTGACCAATTTCGATGAGTTCCATATTATCGACTGCCGTTATCAGCCGCATATCGAAAAAAGTTACCCCTCGGCGCAGATAAAAGTGTTTGGATATAAAGATTATCTCGATAAAGAAGCATTCGGATATATCTACTGGCTGTTTTCGCGCGAAGCCGTTGAAGCGGGCAAGCTAAAGGATTTTGCAAGATCGCTGCCGAAGCAGCAGGGCAAAGGAAAAGCCAAGCTCACCGCCGAGGAAGCAAAGCCTGTTGATGAGGCATTCCTAACAAAATTAGAAGAGTACAGATTAATACTCGCCAAAGCATTCAAGAAAGCAGATGAAACGCTGAACGCGGAAGTCCTCACCGAAGCCACGCAGAAAGTGATCGACCGATTGGTATTTATCCGGTTCCTCGAAGATAAATATATCGAATCCGATTATATTGTCGATCAGATCGCGGCGAAAAAGGGTGGTGCGTGGAAATCGTTTCTTAATTGGAGCAAAGAGCTTGACGTTAAATACAACGGAGTGGTCTTCAAACCGCACGACATCGACAAACCCGAATGGAAAGCGCCGGATGACAAAGTGTTCGCCGAGCTATGCGCCGATATTTCGCACACGCATTCGAAATATCTCTTTACGTATATTCCAATCGAACTGCTGGGTTCGATCTATGAAAGATTCCTCGGTAAAGTAGTTACCACAACCGCCAAGCGCGCCGAGATCGAGGACAAACCCGAAGTCCGCAAAGCAGGTGGGGTGTATTACACACCGAAATATATTGTCGATTATATTGTAGCAAATACGGTGGGGAAAATTTTAGACGGGGTCCGGGAACCGGGTACCGGGAACCGGGAGGAATCCATTTTAACTACAAATAAACTCAATGGAAAAAACATCGATAAAAAGCTATCGCGATCTGGAAGTTTGGCAAATGGCGATGAATCTGACGGACGAAGTATTCAATCTAATCGAACAGTTTCCAACCAACGAGCGGTTCGAACTACGCAGCCAGATGAACCGAGCCGCGATTTCCGTTCCGAGCAATATAGCCGAGGGATGGGGACGAACGACGAAAACATACCTGTATCATCTCTCGGTGGCGTACGGCTCCCTGATGGAAATCGAAACGCAAATGACGATAGCGATTCGAAGGAAATATCTGATGCAGGAACGAACCGAGCAATTCTGGGAAATGAGTTCCAGAACCGGCCAAATGCTCAACCGACTAATGCAGGCATTGGAGCGGAACCTGCAATCCCCACCCGGACCCCGGTCCTCGGAACCCGGATCCCGTTAACCCCCAAAGAAATCTCCAAACTCCGGTTCGCCGATATTGCTTGCGGTTCCGGATCGTTCCTTATTGCCGTGTACGACACCGTGCTGCATCACATCGAAAAATGGTATAACGACAACCCGGCGGAAGCAAAAAAAGCGAAATGCACCGAGATCGAAAAGGGAATTTTTGCGCTCTCGCTCAAGCAGAAACAGCAGATTCTCCTCGATAATATTTATGGAGTGGATATTGACCGACAGGCCGTGGAAGTGGCGCAGCTTTCGCTCTTCCTGAAATTGCTCGAATCCGAATCCGGCGCGACCGCCGAGCAGCTTTCCTTCGAGCGCACCAAGATACTGCCCGATCTCTCTAAGAATATCCAATGCGGAAACTCCCTCGTCGAGTACGATATTTCCGATCTCTTCCCGCTAACCGATGAAGAAGAGAAGCGCATTAAGCCATTCAGCTTCCAAAGCGCATTCCGCGAGATAATGTCGAATGGAGGATTCGATGCGATTGTTGGGAACCCACCGTATGTAATCATTGCTAAAGACATTTTTGACGAGGCAACGATAAAATATCTTTTGAACTATGGAACTGCGGAGTATAAAGCTGATCTCTTCCAAATTTTTATTGAACGTGCGGTTCAATTACTTAGTAATGATGGGAAATTCGGTTATATCGTCCCAAATCCGTGGCTCACGCAAGTTTTCACTCAATCACTTCGGAAATTTATTTTAGAACAGACGGAAATTGACCAACTTGTCATTTTCAAGGGATTGGTGTTCGAAGAGGCAACAGTGAATACTTTATTGCTCTTTCTAAATAAGCATAAACCTTCCGAGGATCATCGAGTAATTGTTATCGATGCGGATTTGGAACCAGAATTGGGAAAGAAGTATGAAGCCTTGCAGGAGCTCTGGCTGAAAAGCGAAGGGCACATCATTGAGACGCGGCGAATGGACGAAATGGGAAAGCTTGTCGATCGTATCCTTGCGAAAACCGCTCCATTGGGAACAGTAGTCCGCGCTTCGCTCGGTTGTCAAGCATACAATAGTTCAAAGCATACGAAGCAACAAATCGAGAATAGAGTCTTTCACGCAACTGAGAAGCTGTCGAAAGAATATCTTCCAGAGCTTGCTGGTAATGATGTTTCCCGTTATCGTCTCGAAAGAATGCGCGGGCAATGGATAAAATACGGATCATGGTTACATGATTACCGGAGCATGGATTGGCTCGAAGGTCCTCGAATTTTGGTGCGAGAAATTTCGGGTAGTCAACCTCATGCACTACAAGCAACTTACGTTGAAGATACTTATTGCAATTACAAGACAATTCTTAATATCAACCCGATGCCAGGATCGGATTATCCCATGAAATATCTACTTGGCGTTTTGAACTCCAGTTTGGTATCTCGAATTTATCCGTATGTATCGAATAAAATAGTCTCTTCGACTTTTCCGCGTCTTTCTGTTGGCGATTTGCGAAAAATTCCGTTGCCGGTGGACGCAACGAAAGCCTCTCAAATCAAAATCGCCAATCTGGTCGATCAAATGCTGACAACGAAACAACGCCTGGCATCGACGACACGCGATTCAGAACGTGAGCAGCTTCAAAATAAGTGTGTTTATTTGGATGGCGAAATAGATAAATTAGTTTATGTGCTTTATGGGCTGACGGAAGAAGAAATTAAAATAGTGGAGGGGGTAACAAATGCTAAATGATGGAAGCGAAAAACATGATCCAAAGAAGTCCTTGTCCGATAAGCAAGCTAAAATTATAGCAAATTCTCTTCAGCAGCTTTTAGATGTGTTGCTGCCTAAGAACAGTGAAATGGCCGCAATGTTGAATGCAATCCAATCACGCACAAATGAAATCCTTTCTGCCGCATTTAATGCGTCAAAGGTAATATCAGAACTTGTCGCAAGTATTGACTTCGATCTTATTCAAAGGATTGCAAGCTTTCCGGAGGAACAAAGAAAAGCATTTGCTTCCTGTCACCCTCGACTCGTTGAGCATGGGTGGCTCATGCTCTATTGGATGCCCGTGGATATTATTGGTGAGATCAACAGAACTGATAGTGCAAATTTGAGTAAGGTGCTTCAGGTTCTTTATTTTGACCTAATACATGAGGACAATTATTCATTCTTTGATCGCTTATTAAGTAACGTTGAAAATAGCTCTATTATGAAGGACTATTTTCGCACAGTTCGGACTGCTGTCGATTTATTCAAAGGTTCTTCTCAAGTGGGCTTGCGGAACTACCACAGGGCAATTGTCCCATCCCTACTCCCCGTAATTGATGGCTCTCGAATTAAATTGGCAAGAAGAAAATTCGGTAAAGAGGGAGCCTATAATGAGTTCATAAAGGCAGAACAAAAGATGCTTCAAACAAACACTTCTAAACATGGGAAAGTACATTTTCAAGATGTTATTAAGAAGGATGTAACGCATGCAGAAAAGATTATCAAGTCTTCTTCTGGGAATTCTTGCTGGCTTGGTGCATCGGAACTAATTACTACTGTTTTCGACAATCGAATCCTTGACCATCCAATCTTGAATAGGAACGCAATCCTTCATGGTAGAAATACCAAATATGGTTCGCGCGCAAATAGCTTGAGGCTCTTTTTACTAATTAACTTCCTATTGGAGGTTGAGACGGAGCTCCAATCTATTGAGGAATATTCTGAAAAGGATATTTTTCTGGCTTGAGTCGATCAACTGCTCGACACAAAAAAGCAGCTTGCCTCATCCCAGCGCGATTCCGAGAAAGAGGCGCACCATAGGTGCTAAATTGCAACGCAAATGCGATTATTTGGATGGCGAGATCGACCGGCTTGTTTATGCGCTTTATCGGCTGACGGCGGAGGAAATTAGGATTGTGGAGGGAGAATGATTTGACGATTCCTTTCAAGAACCGGATCGTGTATTATTTTTGTTTAGCCATTGAATAGAAAACCAAACCCAGGATTATCCATTGAATAGCTACAGCTCATTTCTCTACGCGGAACCATCGTTTCTTGACGGGATGGCCCGATTGCTCGATTTTGCCGGTACATTGAACGAGTATAACAGCTCGCTCTCCGGCGAGCAGGCAGATCGTATCGCGCTTGCCTCCGATTGGCGAGCGATCGGGGATGATCTTCGCATTGTCATTCGGAATCATGGTTACGAAGAGCCTCCTCCTCTTGCCACTTACGATCCGCAACTCGAATTCGGATTCTGAGCCGTTTTAAATCATGGCTCAAACACAAATTAGACAAGTGCAGCGGTCGGGCAGTGATGTCGCACCGGAAACGATTTCTGCTTCCATACAATATTGGGCCGGCCCACTCCCACATCCCGAAATTTTAGATCGATACGATAAGTTAGTTCCGGGTTCGGCCAAACAGCTTCTCGATCAAGCGATAAAGCAATCCGATCACCGGATGGATTTGGAGCGTCGTGTCACTCGCTCCGATAGTAAACGCGCCAATTGGGGGTTAGCCAGCGCATTGTCTGTCGCCCTCGGTTCGCTTGGAGTATGTGCTTATGCAATCGGTCACAGCGCGGAATGGGCAGCGTCTATTTTGGGTGGTGGTACGATTGCGAGCCTCGTTTACGCATTCATTTACGGAACCCGAAGCCGACGAGAAGAGCGGATAGAACGCGCGAAACTGATGGCGGGCGTGGATGAATCGAAATAGCCGCCTGCCTCATCCCAGCGCGATTCCGAGCAAGAGGAATTGTCTGAACTATGATTTTTGTGATTCGTGTGATTGCCTCCGTGATTAAATAGAACGAAAATGAAATCATGTCTTAATCACATGAATCACAAAAATCATAGTTCAGATGATGAATGTCGAGATCGACCGGCTGATTTATGCGCTTTATGGGCTAACGGCGGAGGAAATTAGGATTGTGGAGGGAACTGTTTAAAAGGCGTGTATCACCAGACCTTCAGGTCTGGTGTAATAATCCGCCGAACCTAAAGGTTCGTCGTTACACGGACCCTCGTGGCGTTTCGTCGATCAAATGCTCGCCACAAAGAAGCCCGCCGCGGCGGGCCTCCTCCCAGCGCGATTCCGAGCAAGAGCAATTGTCTGAACTATGATTTTTGTGATTCGTGTGATTGGCTCCGTGATTAGATGGAACGAAAATGAAATCATGTCTTAATCACATGAATCACAAAAATCATAGTTCAGATGATGAATGTCGAGATCGACCGGCTTGTTTATGCGCTTTACGGGCTAACGGCAGAGGAAATTAAAATAGTGGAGGGGAATTCTTAAAAAGCGAGCATTGGCCCATTCTCATCGGACTCTGATGCATTATCCATAAGGATCACTCTTCGTTTTAGATCGCTATCCAGCTTGCGTTTGTATCCCTCGCGGATTATCTTAACAGCCAACAAAATCGCAATCAGCGGTTGAATTACGAAATGTAAGGTCGCCGATGAGTGAACAAAATATTCGACTGTCAGAAGGTTTGCGTGATTCTCAATGGCGAGTAGCTTTTCCCGGAGTTCGATATTCGAGATTTTCTCGATCAACTTAATTCGTTCTCCATAAAAATCCTTGATTTCAATATCGTATTTTTCGATCAAAAATCTTGTCGTCAAAAAATCAACAACGTTAAACCGGTGTGCAAAACGGATTCGAAGGTGCAATGCATTACGCATTTTACCATAGAGCGGGTCGCTAAAGTCAATCGCCCCAGCACGTGCAATATCAAAAAGATTATCCCTAATTTCAAAAAGGGATTGGCGATACCTATCGAGATAAAGCTGTCTCCAGCCTATGAACCAGCATAGGCAAGTAAATGCCAATCCGATAAGGAAAAGAGCAATATTAAGGTAGTAATTAGTCACCGGATCTTGTTTCGCCTGTTTTTTGTAATCCGCTTGTAGAACGTTCCGGATCTATAAATGATTCAAGCTCCCCAATGCGGGAAGCCATCTTCGTCGTCTTCCGTTGCCGGAATTTCCGTTCACCAATGCCATACGCTGTTCCCATAAGTCCAAAGATATATGCCACATAACGATCAGCCGATATTTGCCCCACGAGTTTGGCCGCTAAATCGAATGTTGCCGTCGATTCCTTCCCTGCAAAGAATTTCAGCGCATCGAACCCAAAATAAAAGATTGCAGCCACCGTTGCGGATCGAATGAGAGTCCGACTAATATCAACTATTGCCTGAATCCGCCTGGAGGAAGTTCTTTCCTTAGTGAGTAATTCTTGTGTTCGTCCTCTTGCCATATTTATACAAAGATACGGACTTTACCATTGATTTACAAGAAATCCCATCAACTGCTCGCCACAAAGAAGCAGCTTGCCTCATCCCAACGCGATTCCGAGAAAGAGCAATTGTCTGAACTATGATTTTTGTGATTCGTGTGATTGGCTCCGTGATTAGATAGAACGAAAATGAAATCATGTCTTAATCACATGAATCACAAAAATCATAGTTCAGATGATGAATGTCGAAATCGACCGGCTTGTTTATGCGCTTTATGGGCTAACGGCGGATGAAATTAGGATTGTGGAGGGGAAATGAAGAGGCGAATGGAAATATAAGATTTCACGTTTCATCACTCAACATGTCAACGCAGCTACGTTTTGTATTCGACGGCGACCGGCACGAAGACTCTTTCGAGGAGTTTGCGAAAGATAATGGTATTCGTTACTGGTTCGCCCGCGATCTTATGGTCATGTTGGGCTATGAGAGCTGGGACTCGTTCCGCAAAGCGGTTCAGCGTGCCATGACGGCTCTCAATGCGTTGGAGATTATGCACGAGGAGACGATCACACCTGTCACTCGTATTGAGAATGGTCAGAATCTACAGGACTACAAATTATCTCGTTTCGGATGCTATCTGGTAACGATGAATGGCGACCCAAAGAAGCCGGGAGTCGCTACCGCCCAAGCCTACTTCATTCAGTCTGCCGAAACGCTTCGCATCGCTATAGAACAGTCCTCCGGAATCGAGCGGGTATTGGTCCGAGACGAGATCAGCGACCGCGAAAAGTCTTTAAATCAAACCGCCGGTCTCGCGGGTATTGAGAATTATGCCTATTTCACAAGTGCTGGTTATCGTGGGTTGTATAACATGAACCTTGCTCAGTTGCGCGCTCACCGGGGCGTGACGAACCCGAAGGATAGCCTGTTGAACTATATGGGGAAGACGGAACTGGCCGCGAACCTCTTTCGGATAACGCAAACCGAGGAAAAAATAAAGAATGAAAGCATTCGTGGACAGGCTCGATTAGAGAAGGCAGCACATTTCGTTGGAACCCAAGTGCGCGACACCATGCAGAAACTCAGCAACACAAAACCGGAAAACCTACCGAAAGAAGAGCACATTAAAGAAACGAAGAAACGCATTAAGGATACGAAGAAGGAATTTACTCAGATCGATGGCGAAAAGAGGCAAAGAAAATTGCCGCCCAAATCTGATTGATCAAATGCTCGCCACAAAGAAGCAGCTTACCTCCTCCCAGCGCGATTCCGAGAAAGAGCAATTGTCTGAACTATGATTTTTGTGATTCGTGTGATTGGCTCCGTGATTAGATAGAACGAAAATGAAATCATGTCTTAATCACATGAATCACAAAAATCATAGTTCAGATGATGAATGTCGAGATCGACCGGCTGGTTTATGCGCTTTACGGGCTAACGGCAGAGGAAATTAGGATCGTGGAGGGAATTGTTTAAAAGGCGTGTACCACCAGACCTTCAGGTCTGGTGTAATAATCCGCCGAACCTAAAGGTTCGTCGTTACACGAACGCTCCGTGGCGTTTCGTCGATCTGATGCTCGCCACAAAAAAGCCCGCCGCGGCGGGCCTCATCCCAGCGCGATTCCGAGAAAGAGCCCGCCGCGGCGGGGAATGTGTCGTGCCTTCCGGGGAAGTCGGGTTGGAAGCACCGACCCCCAGCCAAGCTGAGGGCAGGCTCTACGCGAAAGAAAAATTTCGAATTTCAAGCAAGTACGAAAAAATGTCGTATATTAGGTTGTGCTATGATAGGCACCCATCCGGGGAAAAGATGAAAAAGGAAAGATGAAAGATGAAGTGGGGAGGTGCATTGTTCATTGACAATCGATGGTGCGACGGTAGCTTTCGTTATGAACGAGTTCTCTGTGAAGGGACTTTTATGAATACTTGTTGCAACAAATGGCGAAATCGGCTCAAATTCGAAGGTCGATCCTGAATTATGGGGAACTCACAAGAAAGAAAAACGGCACCTATTTCTGGCAGAACAGCGAATGGAGCAGGGAGTCATTTTTACCTGACGATCGGGAAACGCGAAGTGGCAAAATTCGTTGTGAGTATGTTCAGGCGCCATAAGGCCAGAAATCCTCCAATTCCACGACGCATTGCCAGAAATAAAAGAAATACCACAAATACCCGAAAATCCGGCTCCGGATGATTATTCAGCCAAGGATGATCGCTCAGCTCCGCCGGATTTTCCGCCGGATCCGCACATCATGGATTTCGTGGTTTTGGCGCTATCACGGAAATGGGGGATGCTGGCAATTTTTCTTGGATGCGGGGTATTTGCCGTGGCGACGACCTTCTTTGTTCCGCATACCTTTCGTGCGGAATCGCTGCTGCTTCCGCCGGACCGGCTTTCCTCATCGAACCTGTTATCGAAAGTCAATGCCGGGTTCGCGCTTGAAATGTTGAAAGAGGTCGAGAATCCGTCAGTGGATCTGCTACAGAATATATTGGAATCTCGCTCGCTTTCCGAACGGCTAGCCCGCGATAGCACGATCCACCGGTATTTTAGCCAACAAGGGCTGAACGGCCGAGCGATCGTCGAGGCAGTTCAGAGCGCTATCAAAGTGGAACCCGGATTTACGAAAGTGACGGTACAGGGAACGATAGAAACCGGATGGATGCCGAGCGCATCGGAAAAGGAGCACGCACGGGTGCTGTCCTCCTACATGACCAATCTTGCTGTGGCCACCATGGATAGCACGCTTCGCTCGGCGATCCGGTCGTTGGCACATAACACGCGGGTGTATGCGGATTCCGATTATGCGCTCAAGCGCCAGGAATTGGATTCACTCGACGGCGTTCAGGAAGCATTTGAACAAGCACATGGCGTGGTGAAGCTCGAAACTCAAACAAAGGCTACGCTCGATCGCGTAGCCGAGTTGAGGGCCGGCCGGGATCAGGCAGAGATCGAACTTCATCTTCTTTCCTTGGATCTCTCGAACGATGCAGTGAGCAAGGAAGCCGCTATGGCCAAGTTGCATGCAGCGGATGATGCGGCGAATGCGTATGAAACAGAGCACCCGATCGGCCCCGCGCTCGATTCGCTGCCGGAGGTAAGCCGTGAATATGCAGAGCTACTGCGCGACCGGAAGGAATTGGAACCTATTGTTTCCTTCCTTCGGGTGGAAGCAGAACAGCAGCGCATTTTCGAAGTCCGTGAAAAATCGATGATAACGGTATTGGATACGGCGCTCACACCCGAACATCGGATCAGCCCCATCCGCACTGAAACCGGTTTTGTTGGGTTGCTGGCTGGAATCGCGCTGGCTATGCTGTATCTTTCATACTGGTCTCTACGGCTTTCCTGGGCCGACGAGCAGGAAATTCGCCGGAAGAGCCTCTCGGAAGAGGCTTCCTCGGCTCGCAAGATTTTTGGACGCAACAAGCAATGACCACGGCCATTACAATTCCGCCAAGCTACGATGCATCGAACTCTAGCGATAGGCGCATGTTCTTCTTGCTTCGAATGGTGAAGTACACGCTGTGCTGGCTACTGTTGTGGCAGGGGAATATGGTAAGAGGTTCCCTTGTTCAAATAGAGACCTATTTCCCGATTCCGTACTTTATTACGATTCTGGAGGTGCTTGGAACGCTTTTATTGCTGGTGGTACTTGCCGAGCGATCGCTCTCGCATGATTTTACGATTCGGCGATCCTATTTTTCCGGTCCGCTTATTCTGATGGCGCTTGCGTTTTTCCTATCGTGGGTTCGAGGCTGTTATTTCAAGCAGCATGTTGCTTTTATCTTTGAGATCCACGAGGCGATCGAACTTCCCTTTTTATTTCTTGTCATCAGTTCCGCATTCCGTGACGAACGGGATCGAGAGGTTCTGTGGAAATTATTATTTCTTGCAACCGTCGGCAAAGCTCTGGATGGAACGTATATTTATTTTTTTTCCAGCGAACCCGCAAGATATTGGGGCGTTGTCCAGTCCTGGCGAGATGGCTATCTGCTCGGAATCGGCGTGATCGGCTTTCTGTTATTGTTGCACTATCATGGGGATGCTCTGAAGCGATGGAAATGGTGGATGCTTGCCAGCGCCCCTGTGTTAGCGCTTTCGTTCGTGATGAGTTTGCGAAGAACTTTTTTTGTGGGAGCTTTCGTCTGCATGATGGTCATGTTTATTTCGCTTCCTTCCGAAAGAAGGAAATTCCATTTGTTATTCGTGGTTTGCATTCTCACCGGCTTTCTCCTTACCGTCTTTTTAACAGATCCGATCGAGGTGGCGACACGACTCAGCGGCATCACAGCGCCTCAGAACGAGGGATCCGCCTATATCCGTCTTATGGAGCTTCCCAATGTTACTCGAAAATATTCGTCGGCACCCGATTCTTGGCATCCCATCTGGCATTCCCTGGATCACGTACTACCGGATGCCTCTCTCTGCAGTCTATACAACACTCGGAACCCATAACACGTACCTTTATTGGCCACTTCGCACCGGTGTCGCGGGTGTCATAATGTTCCTCTGGCTCCTATGTAAATTATGGAAGACAGCGCTGATCAATTATCGTCTTCGTAAAACGGAGGAGGATTTCTTTTTCGGTCAGTGGGGAATTCAAATGCTGATCATGTACCAAGTGGCCTGCTTCTTTGGACTGATGTATGCCGATATGATGTCAGGGGTGCTGGCCGTCATCATGACTGTCTTTCAACTTCAGACTAAACACATTACGAACCGGGCAAGCTTACGGGAAGTAGCATTTTGGCAAACGATGCGAAAGGGGAGACTAATGTATGGACCCCCATTGACCGAAAGGCTTCGTACCATCTTCGTAAAGCCAGCTTTTATCAGCCAATGACGCAGTGCATGTTACACGAAGCTGGGATCAATCGTATTTTTGTCTACATGTAAAGCAAAGTGCGAATAGAAGAAGCAAACTCAACAAGCTCACCCACATACCAAAGCGAAATAAGGTGGGCCGGAATAAAAAAGTTACCTTATGCACTCCTGACGATAACGCTATCGCACGCATTGCATAATTACACCGAAGAATCGGGGTATTCATGCCATCGATCATTGCTTCCCAGCCGGGATAATAGGTATCGGTCAAAACAAGATAGGACGAATCATGGCTTCTTGCGATCATCTCAATCTCATTTTCTGATGCATGAGTAATTGTAATAGTATCGCCACCTACCGAGGCGGTGTGTATCTTTTTCGCTCCTACTCCTGACGTGAAATAGGCTACTGGCCATAGGCCCAAATCGTTAGACATTCTTTGAAGAATAGCTGTGTCATTGGAGAGGATTTCAGCATCATGAGCAAGATAGGCCCTTGGGCTAACCGACAGATTCTTATAAATCCATAACGGTCCAGAATCAACACAAATGAGAGAATCGAATGGAAGAGGTTTCACCCTTGCCAGCATACCAATATTGAATTTACCCAGGAACTTCGGGCTAACAAGCCCGGAATCCTTCCAGTGAAGAATGGCCGTGTAAATATAAAGGCATCTCGGCGTCATGCTCGCATATCCCGTTGGTTCAGGTATGCCATAGATGACGTTTTCGTTGTTCATAAACGCGAATTGCTTGGAGGAATCTATCTCGCGATAGAAATAGACGCGAGCGTTTCTACTCGATGTATCGAGAAGTTTGGTTTCAGGGGTTTTAGGGTAGAGAGGATATTCTGTTTGATCGAGCATAGGAACCCAGAAGTGTACGAAAAGAAAGAGTTGGGCAGTGGTAACGACCCAAACCGCAATTTGGAGCATGCTTACACTAAATCGCTTTCTCCAGACAAGAATTGCAAGAGCTATTACGCTCGAAGCCACACCTGCAAGAAGTTCCGGTCTCTTCAATCGCCAGTAATCAAGAGCATCGGCAAAGCGCTGGTGTACCCAATCTGCATTGCCTTCCGCAAAAACGGATGTTACTAAACGTGGCAGCAAATGCGTTCGAGCAAAATTTTCGAGTACAGAAAAATCAACTGCTCGCAAAATAGAAAGTGCTGACAAAACGACTGCGATCCCACCCAATCCAATAGCGAAACCGCTCATCCATTTTCGAAGACCGGCACCCCATCCTTCTCTCGAAAGAATAGTTTCCAATCCCAAAGCTCCGGCACCACATGCTCCAAGAATGAAAATAATTAAAAACCGGTGATAGATAAAATGAAAGAGTGGCGTGGCAATCGGCAGTGCAAAACCTGCGATCATGAGAATGACAAACGGCCGAATTTCCAGCCGTTGCTTCCAGAGCGTAACGCTTGCCCAGATCGCAATGAAGAGCGGCAGAAATCCAATTGCGCCTTCGAAGTCTTGCGAATAGATCCCAATAGCTTGATCAAGCGTGACACCTCGAATCGATCCCGCGAGCTGCGGAATAAAAAAAGTGAATGCAAGCGCAAAGCTTTCAATGCGCTGAAGTACATTATACGATCTGAGCAAACTCGTGGAAAAAAACGCACCCCCATTTGCGGTCTCGTGAAATAATTCGAGCATAGGCAGGAGCATGATGGCGCTCAATCCAAAAGCAAACCCCAGTGTAATTCCAAGCGGTCGAATCAGCTCACCAAGCGAACGAGGAGAGCGCAGAAACCAAAGTGAAGTCCAATAACAAATGGTGAGAAAGATGAGAAATGCAGCAGTTTGAATATTCCCAGCGAGAAATCCCAAGGCAAGAGCAGTGGACGAATATGCTACATACTTGAATTTCGGCGTTCTATCATACTTATGTAAAAACAGCAGCACAAATGGTGCGAATGAAAATGAAGCCGGAATAAAATGCGCGAGCAAATTCGAGAATAAAGAGAGCATTTAGCATATATGCTGTGGCAAAAATGCGGGCGACTCCGGGTCGAACATTGTAATCTCTCATAAGCGCATAGAATCCAATCCCTGCAACGAGCAATGGTAGCAATAATATGAGATCAAATGCAGCATTTATCGGAAGAAATAAGACGAAGTTATACGTCCACATTCCTTCCAAATATTGTGGGTAGCCATTCAGAATATACGGATTCCAAAAAGCGAAAAATCCATGTTGATACGCCTGCTGCGTGAAATACTTCAGCGGATAGAATTGGAGATACCCATCTGTGATGAGCGAATTGTAAGCATGTTGGGGACCGTAATACTGCGAAAATGGCAAAGTCATCGTATCGATCAGGTCGGACGGCAGCATCGTACGCCCATTGAAGAGCACGGGGAAGAATGCGAGAGCAAGCGTTAGAATTAAAAGCCCGATCGTGATCACATATTCACGAAAGGACTTATTCACCGCAATTCCTTTTGAGGACAACTCAGACATCGTTTATAAAACAAGCGACTTCATTAGATGCTCCAATTCCTTCGCTGGATTGCTGCAAAGGCCGGAATGCACTTCCGAGGTTTGGATCACGGTGCTTCGCGGCGAGACGAGCCAATGCCAGCGCTCATGCTGAGGCAGTTCACCGATCGGTCCAGCGTCAATACCACCCTCACAAATTTTCGGAATGAGCAAAAGATGCCGCTCGATCTCTGCAATATCAACGTCAGGATACAGCGTTCGCACTCGCTCAACATCGAGATGAGCACGCGCATCCAAATAGCGGAGCGTTCGCGCAAACACGATCACGCCTGCGTTAATAAACTCCGCACGCTCGACTCGTGGCACAATGCGGATCACAGCATAATCAAACGAGATTTGCTCTGCCATGTTGTGCCTCCTCTTCAAAAATGTTCGATGATCCCAGTCGCTTCGTAAGAAAATCAAGATACGCACTTCGATGTTCACTTACGCTTGTAAAGAATGGTTCACCTTCTAACCACTCATCTGGAACAAGTGCAATAACCGACCGTAGCAAATTTTGATCAAGCATTTGTTTAAATTTTTGTCCTGCATGCTTCACCTCACTTGCCAAACGGAGAAGAACATGATCCTTGATCGCCAAAAATGGACTTCCAAACTTATCCAGAGCCGTTTCCCATTGATGATGGAAAAATAGCGAGGCTCCATGGTCGATAAGATAGAGTTTCTTATGCCACATGAGCATATTCGTATTGCGCGCAGTGCGATCGACATTCATAATGAACGCATCGAACCAAACGATTTCGGAAGCCAGCCGAGCATCAATAGTATTCGCCATCGGATCGAACGTGATAGAGCCGGGAAGATAATCCATTGCGAAATTGAGTCCTGAACTTGATTCAAGCAGTGTTCGAATTTCATAATCTGGTTCGTTGCGCCCCAGCGAGGGATCAAGGAGCATAAAGGCCAATCTCGGTACAGGTAAACCAAGCGCTCGGCCAATTTCTCCGGCGAGGAGTTCTGCAATGAGTGCCTTTCTGCCTTGACCCGCTCCGCGAAATTTCAGCACATAAAGCCCATCGTCGTCCGCTTCAACCAGCGCAGGCAGCGAGCCACCCTCGCGGAGCGGCGTCACATAGCGGGTAGCATGGAGGGTTTCGAGCATCGGCAAAGAAACAACGGGAGCATGGGAGTAGTCTCACGTTATCTCACGTTTTCCCAACTCATTATGCCGAATTTCAAACGTACCCTCATCACTGCCGCGCTGCCATACGCGAACGGGCCCCTGCATATTGGCCATTTGGCCGGTTGCTACTTGCCCGCCGATCTGTACGCGCGCTACAAACGGCTTGCCGGCGAAGAAGTCCTTTTCATCTGCGGCTCGGACGAGCATGGCGTACCCATAACTATTTCGGCAGATAAAGAAAAGGTCTCGCCTCAGGATATTGTCGATCGATTTCACAATCTGAACAAGGCGTCGTTCGAACAATTAGGAATTTCTTTTACTTATTATGCCCGCACGACCAGCCCCGTTCACCGCGAGACTTCACAAGAATTTTTTCTAACGCTGTTCAAAGGCGGCTTTCTTGTTCCACGCGAGGAACCACAGCTGTATGATGAAGTCGCAAAAATGTTCCTGCCCGACCGGTATGTCGAGGGAACTTGTCCTGTCTGTTCGAACCCCAACGCGCGTGGCGACCAGTGTGAAAATTGCGGGACGTATCTTAATCAGACGGAACTCATTAATCCTCGCTCGAAAGTGACGGGATCCATCCCTGTTGTGCGTCCGGCAAAACATTGGTATTTCGCACTCTCTCGTTTTCAAAAGGCGCTGGAGCAGTATATCGAATCGCATCGTGATGATTGGAAGGAAAACGTGCTCCAAGCTGCGAGAAGTTGGCTCAAATCCGGACTTCAGGACCGGCCCATCACGCGCGATCTCACATGGGGTGTTCCAGTGCCGCTGCCCGATGCCGAAGGCAAAGTGCTTTATGTATGGTTCGATGCACCGATCGGATATATCAGTGCAACAAAAGAAGCGATAGGAGGAGAAAACTGGAGAAAATGGTGGCAGGAAGCTGATACACAATGGATCACCTTCCTCGGAAAAGATAATATCGTATTCCACACCATTCTTTTCCCCGCAATGCTGCTCGCGCATAATGACGCTGACAAGAGTCATCGTTATATCCTTCCCGAAAATGTTCCGGCAAACGAATGGATGAATTTGGAAGGCCAAAAACTTTCAAAATCGCGTGGATGGACTGTCGAATTGCACGAAATTTGTCAGCGATATTCTCCTGATGTTATTCGCTATGCGTTCGCGACCATGCTGCCCGAGCAAAAGGATTCTG
The DNA here is from genome assembly GCA_963776895.1 of Ignavibacteriota bacterium. Lineage (GTDB taxonomy): Bacteria > Bacteroidota > Ignavibacteria > Palsa-1295 > Palsa-1295 > PALSA-1295. The sequence continues at coordinate 994,742 of CAVZOL010000010.1, forward strand.
ATTTTCAATGGAAGGAATTTCAAGCCCGCGCCAACAACGAGTTGGCCGATATTTTCGGGAATTTTGCGAACCGCGTGCTTACGTTTGCTTCGAAGCATTTCGAGAACAAGATCATGGGTAACCGGAAAGAGCTGGATGCAGATGGTCAGGCACTGCTCAATGGATTCGGCATCCGCGCCAAAGAAATTGCTGGGATGTATGAGCGTTTCCGCTTGCGCGATGCAACCGCAGCTACGATGGATCTCGCTCGTTAAGCCAATAAATATTTCAACGATGCCGCACCATGGAAACTTATTAAAGATGATCCGGCCAAAGCTGCACAAGTTATCCGTTCATGCCTCGAAGCTGTTCGTGCACTTGCGGTATATTTTGCGCCGATCACACCAAACGCAAGTGAGAAATTATTGAAAACGCTCGGCGTGAACCCAACCGAAGAAAATTGGTCGAACGCGCACGAACCAAAACTACATGGACAAACCGAACTTGGCCCTATCGAAATTTTATTCCCTAAGATCGAGGATGAAACCGTGACCGAAGAAATCAAACGTCTCGAAACAATGGCAGCCAGTAGCCGTGACCTTCAGGTCGCGGTGGCAGAGCAAACTACCAAATCCACACCGGCGGCTAAAACCGACGGCTACATTTCCATCGACGATTTCAAAAAGATAAAACTTCGCACTGCGAAAATTTTGGAAGCTGAACGCGTGCCAAAATCGAAAAAGCTGATCAAGCTTCAAATTACTTTAGGTGAAGAAAAACGCCAGATCGTTGCAGGAATTGGCGAAAAATTTACTCCGGAAGAGCTCATCGGCAAAACGATCGTCGTGGTCGCAAATCTTCAGCCCGCAAAATTGATGGGCCAGGAATCGAATGGGATGCTGCTCGCGGTGAATGATGAAAGCGGAGCGGTAGCGCTTATCACTAGTGATAGAGAAGCAGCAAGTGGACTTGAAGTACGATGAAATTTGAATGTGTCATATTACGATTCTGACAAATTTAGTGCAAAATGTTGAAGCGCATAAATTTCATACCGGTTGGCAAAGGCAGAGACAACCAGTAGCTACCACTGGGAATGTGCGGCAGGTCAATCGTTCTAATGCTGCCTTGCTGCGACAGAACAGCATCGAGTACAGATTGACCGATCTCATTATAAAAAATCACCGAAAGCGTTCCAATGGAGTCTGGAACTCCCCAAATGGATAGACTTTGTCCGACTACAGGATTGGGAGATAGAGCAAGCGTGATCTCAGGAGATGCTATGTCTGCCCTTACTGATGCCTCAGATCCTGAATATGTGGATAATGGCCTTAACGTGAAATTGTCAGGGGCAATACTGTATTCGACCGCGCTGTCGTCCCATCCTTCATTGACGAACTGGATGGTGTGAAGACCAGCCGTAAGATAGACATTGGGAAGTATTGTCGAGTCGCGAGTGATGGTTCCCCACGGAACATTCCAGAACCAATCGTGAAGTCCCATATCCGAAGTATCGACAAACGTTCGATAAATCGCATAGCGATTCCCAATAACTCCAAAGACGGTAGTTGAAAAAGTATCCGAGAAGGGCACAAGGAATTGGAATGTGAAGGTCGATCCGCGCGTCCAATTCCCGCCGCAAAAAGCAATTGCACCCTCGCTGAAATGCCAATCCTCTTCAGGAACATAAGAATATGTTCCGCCCCCACCCGGCGTTATCAGTAATTCGAATTCATAATCTAGGGTTCGAGTAACCGAGAGGGATGAATCTGAGCTGACGATGGCACCATTGTCCCTCATCACGTTCAGATAGTAATTGCCTTGTGGGACCCAGGGCAAAAAAGTTTTCAAGCCCACTACACCGTCGGAATCTGCGATAATCGTTGGGTATTGCTTAAAAAGAGAATCTCCAAGGCGAAGCATCAGATGTTCGTTAGCATTAAAACCATACGCGCGGATCTCAATGGAATCCCGCTCGCTGAATGTTTGCAGGGCGGAGTCCTGAACATAGAGCAGTTTTGGCGCACCGAGAACGCAAATCCATTCGGGTTTCTGAATTCCATTAATAGAAAGAACATGATTGCCTGCTGGCCATGTCAATGGGATGTCCAGCTTAATGGAAATCGATCCATCTTGCGCGGCTATGCCCTGATAAATCGTATCCGAATCGAGCATAGCGACAATATTCGTATCAGGTGCAAACCCTGCCCCGGTGATGGACCAGACGTTTCCAGCGATGATCGTATCCGAGGATGGATAAAAAGGCGTCCATTGCTGATAATAAAAGGATGCCGAACTGTAGGTCGTGGTATAGTCGTCGTAAAAGCCGTGGCCAAAGTCCACATCGATAGACTTCGTATAGTTGTAGGGAGCATTCACATGAAAACGGTACACAGTGTAGGGCCACTCTGGGCAACCCCGGAACGGCAGGGAAAAAGGCAATTGTGAGGGAACCGTGTCCAGCGGAGAAGAAAAGTACCAACCAGCATCACAATAATCTTCTATCCCACTGTAGTGCGTGGAAATGCCTGGAAATGAATACGGCGCTGAATCTACTGCAATGTACCCGTCACCCTCCAGATAGGATGGGTATGTTGGAGGGGATGGAAAACTCAAGATGGCACCGATATATCGCCCCCTGCCCTTTGCGTGGAGCACCGGATGCAACAAATGATAAGCAATATCGGTAGAAACATGATACTGAGTTGCGAAATACCCCCACGAATTATTCCAAATAGTGTCCTCATAGGAAATGGCGCCCTGAACCGTTGCAGGGTTCACGCCCTGATTCATCACGACGATTCTAGCCCGAACCTTGAATGGCATTGGGAAGGTAAGGTCGTACGAACCAAGTGCTGTATCAACCGAAATAAATAACGCGTGGATATCCGTCTCACCAGCAGTGACCCCGAAGCATTGAGCTAATGGCATCGATACGCTTGGCTCCGGTGAGTTATCCCAATAAATTTTTAGCCAAAGATTGGCAAGGGCGGATGTATCGGCAGGAAGAAATTGGAAATGAATTCTATCCAAAAATGCAGGTCCCGGAATATCTTCAAGAATGGCTGAGTCTCCAGGCTGAATATTAATGCTAACATTCTGATTAAGCGCGTTTGGAAATCGATCTCCATTTCGATAATTTGTGTCCGCAGCCATTTGATCCGCAGCAAGAATGGAGCTACCGAGGTAAGGTAATAGGGTCTTCGTGGTATCAATAGGTTGCCAAATGGCGCAACTCCAGTGCCATATCCCTACTTCAGTCCACACAAATCCCTTGTGAAAGGGTATTTGCGTTTCACACACTTCAGCGCCGCCTCCTGCCGAGTCGTACGGAGGGCGTATAAGCCCATGTTGCGATGCAAAGAATTCTTCGGTCGATCCATGAAATAGCAGGGAATCATCAACCCAAAGACTCATGTAATCGGTGTCCGGATCATCCCCGCCGTCGTAAACCATCCAGAAACTTCGAATTATCCCGGCACCGGAAGCTTCAGCCTGAATACTATCCTCCGATGCTAAGAACGCATACGTCATCACACCACTGTCGGCTCCTCCCAAATCGGCGATGGCAAGTGGATCGTTAATGCGCCGGTATGGATCCAGCGATTGCGCGATCACATCGCGTTGGATGACGAAGATAATAAAAAGCCAAAAGATGTATTGGGTAATCATAGGCGTTCATTAAATGATAAAACAATCAAAATAGTCGCATGTTCAGAAGGTAAAAAAATTTGACCAATCTTTGTTTTAACCTTTTTTCAAGAATCTCTGCAATTCATTTCTCGCATCTTATTACCGCATAGCACGTTGCAACTGGCGATCATAGTGTTCGCACTCGCCAATTTTCGACCCGTACATGATCCATGAAGCAGCGTGCAATCGCGGAGTGTTGTAATCCTCGCGATGATCAATTCATTTCAAACGTAAGCCAATCTTTTTTCTCAGCATACATATCGCGAATCGCCTTTTCTAAAAAGGCATCTTGAGACATAATTCCCCATACGACACCCTGAGCGCGCAGGAGCTTCACGTCGTAGTCATCAGACAAATTGAGCGATTCAGCTACTTTAATGGCATCGCTCAAATCACCCATGATCGGGTCATGTGGAATCATAGTATGCGCTCGTTCGCGATAGAATACGCAACTGCTTCGAGCATAAGGTTACGCGGAGGTGCAGCATCGCGGTACCCATTGAACCCAATACAGATGTGAGTCCTGATTCCTCCGTTTGGTTGAATGCTGTCTGGATAGTAAAATTTCGCAACGTAAGCCTGGAGATAGGAGCAACTCACAATTGGTTTATGGTTAAGGACGATCCCATCTATAGAAAGATGTTCCTTTGCCTGCAAATAGCGAACCATGATTTGAGTAAGTCTTTCAAAGTAAAGATTTCTCCACACGGAATCGGGCAGCTCTTTGCCTTTTGAGAAACGAACGGAATCCGAATCATGCCAATAGAGATATTCGTCCTTGAGTGCCCGGAAGTTCATCCCCAAGTAAAGCAGAATACGTGAATTATCCTTTGTAAAGGCTGCGAGAAGTGTTCCTGTAGCTGGCTGGAACTTGAGTCGATGTGTCTGATAAGTCTTTCCTTCAATCTCGACATCAGGTTGCTTAGGTCCTGTCAAATATCTCTCAAATTCACGGTGGAGGCTGTCGAGTGTAATACTTTGAGCGTGAATTATAGATGGAAAAATGAGCAGAAGCAAAAGAAGCTTTTTCATAATTCGCTATTTCTTCAAAAATCCCGCAATCCCTTTTTTTGTATCCTCAGTTCCACGCGCCAGCGCATTCATGCTTGCGGCGTATTCCAATCCTGCTTCCAGACTCATGCCGTGCTGCGCGGCAAGGAGGGATTTCGTCAGTGCAATGGCGCTGATGACGAGTTTTTCGAAACCTGCATTGCATATTGTTGAACCGCCGTTTCGAGCGAGCCGCATGGCACAACATATTGAGCAAGTCCCAGCGAATAGGCTTCTTCAGCACTTATTTTTCGCGCGCTAAGGAGCAGTTCCCGAGCATGTTGCTCACCAATTTTGCGGACAAGAAAAATTGAGACCAGTGCGGGAATAAATCCGATAGCCGTTTCCGTGTAGCCAAATTCGGAATCATCCGCGGCGAAGATAACATCGCAGACTGTGGCGAGTCCGCATCCTCCGGCAAGCGCCGCGCCATGCACTTGCGCGATGGTGAATTTTGGGAAGGTATAAATTTTCCAGAGCAGATCGCGCAGCCTTCGTGAATCGGCAAGGTTTTCTTCGGGGCCGTTCTCGGAAATCTTCTGAAGATAAGCCAAATCCGCGCCCGCGCTGAACGTATTGCCTTGCCCTCGCAGGATCACGACGCGGACATCCTCATCGCTTTTCAATTCATCGAAAGCTTGCGAAAGCTCACCGAGAAGTTCCGGCGAGAGCGCGTTACGTTTCTCCTCGCGCGTCATCGTGATGGTGGCGAGGGGGTGGTTCTTGGCAATTGAAATGAGAGAGACAGTCATGACCTGTTAAAGCGGTTGTCGAGTTCTTTCACGTCCTCGTGCAATTTGAAGCGGCCTGCTTGGAGATCGTCAAGTCCAGACTCGATTTCACGGCGTACATAAATCTCATTCATCACATCGCTCCAGGTGGAGTTGGCGCGTAGAGCATCGATCAACCCTTTTGCATCTTCCTTTATGGATGTTGTTTGCATTTTTTATCGACAGTCAAAAGATGAAAATTGTTCCCTGCACAAACTCAGTGAAATCAAATTCCATTTACCCCGCGAAATTCGTCACTTCTTCGATCAGCGTTGCGACAATGTCTTCTTCTTTGATGCGGCGGATCATCACGCCTTTGCGGTAAAGAATTCCCACTCCTTTGCCGGCGGCAATGCCAATGTCTGCTTCGGAGGCTTCGCCGGGGCCATTCACCACGCAGCCGAGCAGCGCGACTTTCACCGGCTTCTTGATATGCGCGACGGCCGCTTCTAATTCGCGCGTAACTTTAAATAGATCAATTTCCAATCGTCCCGCAGGTGGGGCAGGCGATAATTTCTACATTGCGGGATGTGAGTCCAAGCGTGCGGAGAATTTCTTTGCCGGTTTCGACTTCTTTCTCCGGCTCATCGGTGAGCGAAACGCGGATGGTATCGCCAATGCCATCCGCAAGCAGCGCGCCAATTCCCACAGATGATTTGATCGAGCCAACACGCGTGGTTCCCGCTTCTGTTACTCCAAGATGCAAAGGATAATCCGTGCGCTTTGCAACAAGCCGATATGCATCGATCATGAGTCGCACATCCGTTGATTTTACGCTGATGATGACGTCCTGAAAATCGAAATCCTCGCAGATTTTCACATGGCGCATCGCGGATTCATACAGCGCCTCGGCGGTTGGGTAACCATGCTTATCCAAAATATCTTTTTCGAGTGAGCCGGAGTTAACGCCGATGCGAATGGGAATTCTTTTTTCTTTCGCTTTTCCGAGCACTTCATGGATACGCTCGATCTTGCCAATGTTGCCGGGATTGAGACGCACTTTCGCAACATTTCCCTCGATCGCTTTTAGCGCAAAAACATGATTGAAATGAATATCGGCAACAACAGGGATATTCGATTGTCGAACGATCTCGCCAATGGCTTCGGCAGCTTCCCAATCGTTGACGGTCACGCGGGCAATATCACAGCCGGCTTCTTCCATACGCGCAATTTGCGCGACGGTGGCATCAACGTCGCCCGTCTTCGTTTTCGTCATCGACTGCACAGAAATCGGCGCTCCATCCCCAACTGGAATGTTACCGATCATCACGCGCCGCGATTTCCGTCGCTGGTGCTGCATGGCATCCGCATGACCGTTTGCCGCATAACCGTTCGTCGTTTGAGTTAGTATTGGAATTTCCATCATTTTTATCTGCCAGCCTGCATTATTCTTAAACTATTCGTGAAATTTGCTAAATGCTACGCTCAGGTCTTTAGGATTGTGGTATTTTACATTCAGCTTTTCAAATCCAAGAACAGCTCCATCGTCACCCTTCATCAAAATGACATCATCTCCAACTTCTTCTGAAATAACTTCCTTATTCGGGTCGTCAAACCAGACGGTCAGAGTTTGCCCTGTTTCGTCATAATATACTTTTATTTGGTCCATATCGGTTCTCCCAGCTTAATAGCACTTGTGATGTACGCTGTAATGAGAAATCCGGTTCCATTCTCTCTTTTTACGACAGCGCAGAGCCATCTTTTATAGCCGGCCTCGGTGTAAAACAAGAATACGGAAGCATCGGTTTTACTTTGGCGAACAAGATCGGGTTCCTTCAAAGTAAATTCCACCACCGGCAGTTTTTCTTTCATGTACCTATGCTTAACTTCACTAATACGACGCCATTGGTTTTCCGTAATTCTCACCCGAAACTCCAAAGGTGTATTCGTTTCAGAAATGACGGTATCAAATTCAAACATTCTAACTTTTTCTTATCTCTTCTCTTCCATTCGGCGTGATGCCTCGAAAAGAATGTCCCGCTCGTCATTCGTGAGATTTTGATAACCCGTGGCGGCGATCTTATCCAAAATCCGATCGATCTCTTCCTGCGTGATTACGCGAGCTTGCTTGACATCCTGGATTTTCGTATCAGCTATGGTTCCTCCGTGATTATCAACATCGCGATAATCGGCATCGACTACCCCACCTGGGTTTCTTCCAAAAAAGCTGCCATTCCCAGGAATTTTCGCAGAACCATTTGTCCATTGCGATTGAGATCTTCCACGTCGCGAAGCAAGAATTTTACCGCCCGACATAATAAGAAGATAGATCATCCCCGTCACTGCTCCACCTAAATGTGCGAGATGCGCTACGTTATCTCCATCGGAGGCATTGTATGTCGAGTACACTTCAAACGCGATCAGGATGGGAACCACGAACTTTGCACGGATAGGAATAAAGATCGGAAAGAAAATAAGCCGCATATCGGGAAACATCACCCCGAAGGCTACAAGCACCCCGAAGATAGCACCCGAGGCACCAAGCATTGGTCCGGAAGCCATGCCAAAGAAACCGGATAGAAGCAAATGCGCGGTTGCACCGCCCAATCCACAGACAAAATAATAGATCAAAAATCGCCGCGTACCCCATGCCTGCTCCACTTGAACGCCGACCCAGAAGAGCATTAGCATATTGAAGAAAATATGCATGAATCCTTCATGAAGGAACATGTAGGTAAAAAGCTGCCAGGGCAGGAAATGACCGGAATTGAGTGGCCACAGCGCAAAATTCTCGACGATGGCATCGCGCAAAGGCACGCCGCCGGAAAAATGCAGGTCGCCGAAAAGCAATTCAAGAAGGTAAACAGCGATATTGCTTCCAAGCAAGAATTTTATTCCTGCCGGAAACATCGAAAAACCCGATAAGCGCGGACGCTGATACTGCTGTTGTGGATTCCAGGCCAATGAAAAGTACGATTTAAAAATGACGAATTACGAACTGAGAATTCTGATAAAGGGGCAAACACCGATTGTAGAGGTTTCGCGCCAAGTAGGATTACGACGATTTAGGAGATTAGTTATTTGAATAGTAAATCAAATCCCATCTCTCTAATCCCTAAAATCGCCCCAAATCATGGTTCCGATTATCCCATAAAAAGATACGGCTCCCAGTCCTTATCCACACGGCCGGCAAATTGGCGAAGGAACGTAACATGGTTGGGGCGGATCGGCCGGCGCGCAAGCACCATCTGCGCTTCATCAGGAGTCTGGCTGCCCTTGACATTATTGCAACGAAGGCAGGCGCTCACTAAATTCTCCCAGGAATCCTCGCCGCCTCGGCTTTTCGGCATGATATGATCCACAGTCAGCGTAACGCTTGTCGCACCGCAATATTGGCACCGGTGACCATCCCGGCGTAAAATATTCTTTCGCGAAAGAATAACCTTCTTAAACGGCACTCGAACATACGTCGAAAGGCGGATGACGCTCGGAAACGGCATCGTAACAGAAGTGGAGCGTACGGCTTTGCCCGTCATGCTCGTCACGAGTTCCGCTTTCTCAAGATAAAGCAAAATAATAGCTTTTTCGACACTGGTAATGGCAAGAGGCTCATAATTGCCATTCAAAATAAGTACTTTCCCACCAAGCTTCGAGTGGGCTGGACTATAATCCTGATCCTCCTCGGCGGCATTAAATAAACCGAGAGACCCTGATTGAGAAGAGCTAAATTTATGGCGATGCTCCGCACCGGTCCTCGTTCGACGAGTACCATAACCTGCGGATCGCTTATATTTGTGTGCTTCGAATGCGGCTGACTCCTTCTAATCCTTATTTGTAATGTTCTCAAAGCAAGGCCAGTTCCCCATGCCACGTTATGCTATTGTTGCCTGGTTTTGCGCGAACGTCCGCTACGGCGGATGCTTCATGAGCTGTGGCGAAAACAAGCCAGTTTAGATAGCTTTCCCACAGACGGCAAAATTATATACTTTGTGTCCGGAAGCAGGTTCCGCTCCACTTTTTCCTACTCGCCCTCGATTCCGAGCTATTTTCGACAGTCGGTCTCCAAAAATATTTTTTTTTTGCATGAGGAGTTCATGAACTCACCTCAACTTTTCATGAAATTATGCAGAGTTCCACAAAATTAAAATAATTATTATCATCGAATTTATAGTACCATATTTCTCGGAGAAGCCCAAATGTGTGAATTTTGTAACTTTTTTCTAAAGTTTTGTAACATTTTTAGAAGTGGAGTGTTGTATTTTTGTATTACGTCTTTGACGCCTCGCTCTGAACGACAAATCCTCGCTCTCCCCGATTGACGCCGAACCCGTGTTTTATTATTATGCGCTTCGTCCGTATTCGCTCATTGCGCCGTTTTCAATCGCTTATCATTGGTTAATGCCTTGATGAGCACAATAAATTAAGAGGAAATATACATGTCACAAAGAAACAGTTTTCGGGGGGGGCAACGCCTCACCTCACAGGTAATGCATTCGTTTTCACATTTCGTATCGAACAATACTCGAACAGCGTTAGCAACATGCGCTGCTGTTTTTTGGTCTTGCGGCACCACGAGCGCAAGTGGCCTACAATTTCCAACTGCCGGACGATATTCCGCCTGTCGCTTCAACTGATGCAGGTTATGACATTCTTACGATGGACTGCCTTGCAGCCAATGGCTACGGGCAGTGGACTTCATCAACGTCGACAACAAATGAGAATGAATTTCCATCTGGATTTCTCTTGTCGAACATCTTGAACAATATGCCACCTACTCCGGGGAGTCCTGCTTGGGACGACGTGCAGACCGGAGTGCTTGCTTCGAAACAATTCACGTATAATAACAGCGATATATATCCTTATAGCCTCGATGTCTATCCTACCGAAGCGATTAAATGTGCGGCGAACCTCAAGGGGAATGTCCGTTATGTGTGGTTAGATAACACATCTGGGCGAGATAAATTTTACGTTGAGGGTTTCGATCCAGGAAGCGCAGGAGGAGGTTCCGGTATCGATATCAGTTTCAAAGGGCTACCAAGTGATGATTCGATTGTCAAGGATAGCAAGGCGAACCTCTATATTGAAGGTGTGATCCACTCCGGTACACTTGTAACCTCTTTAAAAGAGAATCTCTATCCCGATATGTTCGATATCGCTATTGATGCGAATTATCTTTATATCGTTTGGGAAGAGTACTCGTCGGGAACCTATAGTATTTATGCATCTGCGGTCAATCTTACGGGCACGATCACGGCTACTTATCTCGGGCTTGTTGCAACTGGCCGAAGACCAACTGTGTCCGTGGACGTGCGCCATTCTGGAAGTATTGCAGACGTTGATGTGGCCTATCTGACTACGGTTCCAGGGTTGGTGCAATGGACTGAATATAGTGGCAGCGGCATCACATGGTCAACACCCCTTGCCCTCACTACTACTATATATGGCTCGATTTATCCATGGACAAACGCCACGCATGCCCGCATTGTGGATGCAAGCACTGCCGGAACAGCTTCAACTGACAAAGCCATTTACTTTATAGCGGACGATCATAATTCAACCGATGCTTTATTCTTCAATTGGATGATATCGGGCTACCTTTCCACATACTCCAATTACTGCGACGGATACTACAATACCACTCGCTCGACATATAGCCCCATCGAAACGAGCGCAGGGTTCCCTGTCATGGACGATTTTATCCGCGCTTTTGCCGATCCTTATGAAGGAGCGACGGGACACGGCGATTTTGAAGAATTTCATTGCCTCTATGTACTTAACCATACTTCCGGAACAACTGGACCGGTGGGTGGCGATTACCCACTTATGATCATACCAAACTACTTCCCCGCAAACGGATATTGCGTAAGCGGGGACAACGTCCATCTTCACCCCCTTGGACTGTTCCCTTATTACGATCCCATCTCAGAAGCGGGGAATGAACCATTCCTTTACGTTGGAGCCGTCAATCAAATGGGTATCCACACGCATTGGATAGCCGATAGCTTATCTGTGAATACCCACTACTACCGGCGCGACAAGCGCGAGTTCGACCAAAACATCGAGGAAAATACGCTCATGACGGATACCTGCGTTATCGGGAATTCGGAATCGCGAGTGGGAACTGCATCGCCAACACTACTAACCAATTTATACCTTACGCTCTATACCGATCCGAATACATATGCAAATACAGAAATTGACGTCGTTTCAAATAGCTGGCTGGATTTCGATAATGAAGCAACGCTGAATATTGGCTCAGGTAGCTATTCGGGTTCAGATTTTGTGTTTGTAGCGGGGTACTACAATCCAGACGTTTTCTTTACATACTTGGGTCAAGTTCCTGGGTTGCCTTTGCCCAATACTACCTGTTCTACCAATTCTTGGACCATTACATTCGGAGCTAATAATTCAATGGATGATTATTATACCGCCATTGAGTTTTTGGGCAACGGGCAGTTTACGCTTAATGGCTCCGGCGAAACCCTCGTAACTAACGGCACTTCAACAGGGGAGTATGTAACAAGCATTACAGACCCAGTGTATGTCAACATATACAATACCTCGCTCAATTTAGCACCTTGCAGCGGTACGAACACCATCGGGTTTACAGCCAGTGATGGAATATTCGACTTTCAGGGTAACGACGCAACATATAATCCTAATTTTCCGGGAACTATGGTTACGCACTGTAATAGTTCGTTCACAAACTGCCAGTTCCAGCAGAATATAAGTTCGACTTATTTCGGGTATTCGATGCAAATAGTAGGCAATGGTACATGGGATGGTTCAATCGGCACAGGAGACGGAAACTACAACGCCTCGTATTCGCTGGCCGATAACCACACCGTTACGTTTACTTCCTGCTTGGCAACTACTGGAATAGATGCAGAAGGATCCAATCATATTGCGCCACCTTCCTTGGTGGTGAGCGGGGGAGAATTCTACAATGTGGGAATTGTTGCCGGAGTGTTAGCGGGTTCACCATGGTGGCCGGTTTCCATCACAGAAGCAGGTTTTAACGACATTAACGGGCAAGCAATAATTATCAATGAGGGGGTGCCACCTACCTTGGCACTTTGGGCACCTAATCAATTATACTCCATTCTTATCGATGGCAACTATTTTGATTTCTTCGTAAGCGGAACCGGATATTCCGGATTTAGCATGTATTCTTCAGGTATTTTAGTTACCAATGCGCCGGATGAAGCTTCAGATCCACTTACGACTCAAGAGGATGATCTGCGTCAAGACATCACAGTAACGAATAATGTGTTCAATGGTGAGCACGGCGACAACACCGGAGCCTACAATGCAGGAATTCATTTCAGCAATTGCACAGGCGATATTGGGTTTAATACATTGACTGGCTGCTCACAGTTCCAATATGGGATTTGGAATGAAAGCTCTACGTCAGAATCAGAGGGTATCCCCACTAATAACCCCACATGGACATTCATTTGCAGCAATATCATTTCCGGATGCGACTATGAATACGGCGCCGGAATTGCGACCGATAATTGGACTGGGTACGAAAAACTGAACAATGTTTCTTATTGCACTTATGGACATCTAAGCGCTTTCCAGGATGCTGGCCATATCGATTTTTCGACATTCGAAAACAATCTTGGGCCGGCTTATTATGGGATATTAGGTGGCGCGACAGATATGACGGGGGTTCATCATATCGGAGATCCGTCTAGCGATAATCCAGCCATCGTTACAATGCTATACAATAATAGTTATAGTGGGACTGCCCCAATACAGTTAATCCAAACGGGTAGTCCTCCATTAACCCTCATTTATCTTGGTCAAGCTGGTCCTTACTCTGGCGGGTGGACTATATTTGGCGAAAATAATATTCAAGGAAACTCCGGACATACTTTCAAGTGCACTCGTAGCCACGTATGATATAGGAAATAATTATTGGGGGGGGGGGACTCCAACAGCCACGGATTATACCTTCTCTAACATAGCAGGTGATTGGCCGACAGCTGAAACCGCATCCGGTTTTGAATGTTCAAGCGGACTCGATATGGTAAAGGGCAGAGGACTAAAACCTTTGGGAACTCAGATGCACATCCTGAATAATGATACCATGTCTCATTGCGACAGCCTTTTTGATATTGGCTATGGATACGAACAAGAGTCTCTTTGGCAACAAAGCTACGACACCTTGCAACTTTTTATGGAGCAATGCCCATATTATGTTGGTACTAATTACAATGATGGCGTCACAGGTGTGGATGCTTTTCGATATATCGATGCAGATGCTACACAGATTGGTAAGCTAATTTATCCCAATTTTCTTACATGGTTGAAATCAGTATTGTATCTCAATCCTGACATCACATCCGGCTGGTATTGCCAGGACGTAACTGATATGGTTACAGCTCTGCAAGGTAATACCCCCGCACTTTTGGCGATGATGTGTTATGTTACTACAAGTGGCAAGTGTCCTTCAGTTGCATACCCTGAATTCGATTCTACTTGTAATCAGGCAGCTACCTTGTTGCATCACTATTGGCTGGATTCTCTGTACAATGTGTACGGGAACCCGTTTAATAATATAGGTGCCGCAGATTCAATTAAAGCCGATACGTTAGCACATCCCTATAACGACGCGATTCCAACGCTACAGCAGGTTGGACTTCAAATACTGCTTGGGCCGCAATATGCGGATGTTGGAACACCGGCCGCCGCGACGGCACAGGCACTTATTTCAGCGCAACTCATTGAGAATCCCACAACTCAGGATGAGATAGGTGTATCATTCCAAATGGGTCGCTCGGCATTAGTTACGATGCAGCTTCGAGACGTATTAGGTCGACTAATTCCCATTCTCGAACGCGCAATATTTATTGCAAAGCCCCGGCACACACGAAGCCACCATCCCCGCGCCCAATTTACCTTCGGGAACGTACTATCTCCGCATTACTACGGACGTTGGGGATGCGATCACGTTGAAAGTGGTGAAGGAATAACGACCCCTCACCCAACCTCTCCCCCTGCTGGGGGAGAGGAGTAAAACTTATTACTCCCCTCCGTAATGAGGGGAGTATTTTTTTTTCAGGCACTATTATGGCGAATGCGCTTTTGAAGCAGCCTTATGCTACGGCTCCGGCTCATTCTTTGGTACTCGCTCCTCGTCGTGCTCACGATCGGGGCCATTGGGCTGTTTCAGTATCTGAGGATACGGCAGTCCCTCTTCAGCGCGCTCGATTCCTCGCTTATCGACGATGCCCGTACCACGCTTACGCTCATCTCCACGCTTCCTCCCACCTCGAATCCGCGCGAGATGATCCAGCATGGCGAAACCCATTCCGCCTACTCGCTCCACGATCTGATCGACCATGCCATCTCCCAGGTTCCGGACACCGTGAAGGGTCCGGCCCTTGCCGATAGCATCGCCGGCGAGATCATCGATCAGGTGCTGACCGAACTCTCGTTTCAGGATTCCACCGGCAAAAACGCCGATCCGCTGGATGCCATTGTCGAGCGAACTGTTTCGAGCCGGCGCAATAATTTCGTCGAGATCTACGCCATCACCCAGGACACCGCCGGCATTCATCACGATGCCCAGTTTTTCCGGACGCCAAATCTTGGTTCCGACACCATGATGCGCCTCGTGCGAGCTGTCCGAATCCACACCGAATCCGATACCACGTCGGCCTATCACACGATCCGCATCAAAGAGGAACCCGTCCGCGTGGCGCGTGCCCATAACGAGCGCTTCGACGTCTATGTCGGCTATCCCGTTACCGACATCGAAGAAAGCCTTGCGCGGGTGCGATCCTCCTTCTACATCGGCCTTCCGCTGGCGCTGGCGATCTCCATCTTCGGCGGACTCTGGCTTGCTCGAAAGGCGCTCAAGCCCATGGAGCAAATTGCCGATACCGCCCGCGAGATCGGTGCGAAAAATCTTTCCCAGCGCATTGAGCTTCCGGGTAAAACCGACCGGGAACTCGTAACCCTCATCGAAACGCTGAACTCTATGTTCGCCCGGCTCGAAAGTTCCTTCCAGCAGGTCACGCAGTTCACTTCCGACGCATCGCACGAGCTGAAAACCCCGCTGGCCATCATGCGCGGAGAGATCGAGCAGGCGGCCCGGCATCTCGAAGCAGCCGATGCCCTCGACCCCGACGAAGCCCGCCAGGTGCTCGAAAGCGCCATGGAAGAGGTCGATCGCATGCAGCGCATCGTCGAAGGGCTGCTGCTGCTCTCCCGTGCCGACGACCACCAGCTTCCGCTCGAGCGCGAAAACATCGAGATCTATCGCTATCTCGAATCCCTACGCGAGGATGGCGAGATCCTGGCCGAAGATCGCGGCCTCCAACTCGTCGGCACGTTCGATGAACAGGCCCGATCCAAACGCATCAGCGCCGATACTACAAGGCTCTACCAGGTCGTGATGAATCTGCTCGATAACGCCCTGAAGTACACCCCCGCCGGTGGGAAAGTTACCCTGTTCCTCGACACCACCGATCACCAGGTGCGCTTTGGAGTAGCCGATACCGGTATCGGAATTTCCAAAGAAGACCTGCCCAAGATCTTCCGCCGCTTCTACCGCACCGACGAAGCCCGTACCGGACCTCACGGCGATGCCGAACGATCACTCGGACTCGGACTCGCCATCGTGAAATCCATTGTGGAAGCCCACAGCGGTACGATAGCAGTCGAAAGCGAACTTGGCAAAGGCACCAGGTTTACGATCACCATGCCGGCGGTGGATTAATCCCCATCCTTCCCTAATCCTGAAAATCCTGTGAATCGTGGTCAATCCTCAGAATCCTGTGAATCGTGGTTCCATTTCATCCTTCGGCCTTCATCCTTCATCCTTCATCCTTCATCCTTCATCCTTCAGCCTTCATCCCTCATCCTTCATCCCTCATCCTTTCCCCAAGAAATAGGTGCCGTTTTTCTTTCTTGTGAGTTCCCGATGATTCCTCGTTTCCAGGCTGTTTTCGCCATTTGTTGCAACAAATTCTTTTCTCAAAGAACTCGTTCATAACGAAAACCACCGCAGTTGTCAATGAACATGACACGAACACTCATCTTTCATCTTTCATCTTTTCCCCGGATAGGTGCCCATCATAGCACACCACAATATACACCCTAAATTCGGTGAAGTCAAGTGATTTCTGAAAATAATAGAAAATAAAGATTCGTGTAGCCACCTGGAGTAGACTACACGAGCACGATAATTTGAAGTTCAGACACTCCCATCCATCCCTAATCCTGAATATCCCGTGAATGGTGGTCCGTTTCATCTTTCATCTTTCCAGCGTGACCAATCATGCGCATTTCATCTTTGCCCCTTTTCCAGTCCGCCACGAAATTCGAAAAATCGATATACATTTGGGAGTTTAAGACCAAACCCTATACTCTCAGAAAAATCCTAATCAAGTCGGATATGGTGCATTTTCGTAACTCAATACTGGTAAAGAAAATGAAGTGATCGGCATAGTTAGAACACTCGCTTTAATCCGCTTAGTGACCGGAGGTGGGCGGCGCGTCTCAAAGTCGTAAGTAAGGGTAAGATTGTGATGTGGATTTGTGTGAATGATCTTATCATACTTGCGCTTGAGCTTTCTGTATTCGGCATTACTTGAATCTATGGTTCCTCGCGGGATGGTATAATGCCGCAATAAAGTCTTTACCCGCAGACTCGCAGAGATTGAATCAACATCCTTAAAATTGTTGCTGCTGATAATCGTATTAGCTTCTAATCGCTCCTCCAGTGTCAATGATCGATATTCTTGCTGCCATTTTGATGTATAGCCAAGTTTATCTTCAAACAAGCCTCTGAAAATCAAATACTGCTCCGGCATGTAAAGAAGCTCTTGGAATTCTTCGAGTGTTTTCCCAAAGGCTCGCTCGAAAAGTGTCCGACCGGGTGGAACGATACCCCTTGTAACATTTAGGATTGACTGTATTGATCGGATGAATTTTCGATTCCAGTGTTTCCCGATGTGATCGCGTCCCTTTGCTTCCTCACCGAAGAGCGGAATGTATTTCATCGGGAACGAATGGATGTATACGCCCAACCTCTCCGAAAGCTCAACGTTGATTTGCAGCCGAAGGTATAGCTCTTCCGGTGTATCTACGAAATTGTAAAGAATGTAATTCGATAGTTCCTTAATTCCATGTTTTGCAGCTAATTCGACAGCCGCGATATATTTATTTTTCAGACCGATATAATCGAAAGCAATCCGCAACGGCCTAATCGGAATCTCGCTCATTAACTTCATCAATTCGTCTGTAACGTAACGAGCATCTGTACCCTGGTTGAAATCAACGTACCGAAGCCGTGAAGTTTTCAACCTATGCTTCTCATAAATGGGAGCAAGATGCTTACTCGCTCGGATGAGATTGGTTTTCGTAACAGTCTCGATTCGTTGAAGATGGTATCTTTCAATTATGACATCATACTCGACTTTCGAATCACCTTTTAATCGCGGACGAAGCTCCTGTATGAGCCGGAACGATCGCATAACGTAGGGGCGATCATTATGCTTTGCTTTGTTAAGATTGTGTATGGCAATATCAAATTGGTTTGGCTCGACATATTTCGCACCCTTCACGAAACCCATGTCCTTAATTTCCTGAATAATCTCTGGAAATTGCGGCGAAGCCAAAACATTATTATCCATCAACAATAAATTTCTCTGCTCTCCGAAATTTTTTGCGATTTTGTCGAATTTACTGATCGTCTCGATTTTGGGCTTGTATGTAGGCTCCAGTTTGGGAACTGAGCAAAACGCGCATTTGCGCGTACAACCTTTTGTCATAAAGGTAAAGTATGCGCTGGCGGTAGGATATTTGTATTCAATCTCATCGAGAATCGAATAATCGAGCGGCAGGTCATCAATAATAATTTTCTGGGCTCGCTTCGTTTTGTCCAGCATTCCGGGCTGATCGAGCAAACCAGAATATGGCTTAATGCCCGTCTCTTCTTCGATCTCCTTACTGAGAAGCGAAGCCATAACTCCGCCAACGAGCAACTGGTCTGGCTTTTTTACGAGTTTCTTTGCGAACTCAATTGTCTCAATAGTAATGTCCCAATAAAAAGTAAAAAGCGTAGTGACATAAATACGATCGAACGGCGGATCCTTTTCGTATTCCTTATTTCGATAAGCCTCCGCGTATCTATTCAAACACCTTTCGATTGATGCTACGAGGGGGTGGGAAGAAATGCCGATCTCGTTAAGCCGTTGTGCTCGCTTCGCCCTGAGATAGCGTTTAATAGCTTCCGATTTGGGCTCCCATTCAATCGAACGGTCGATGCGTTTAAGGCTTAAAAGGCATTTCGCATAAATTTCATTAATGACAAGTTCCCTCGGATCGCCTTTGAAAAAGGTAACCTTATCACCTAGCATCTTATGATAGGTGGAAATTTTCATCAGCCCGATGGGCGGATATTTATTCTTGTAATTAGGCTCAATTAGTAGTATTTTGCGCATTCCAGTAATTTTGGAACATTTCTGAGTCGCGAAAGTTTTCCACGGAACTTAGCTTAATATCCCTTTCACCTTGTTTTCCGCGATTTACCATTTTGTTTCCTTCGAATCCAACAAATTTTTGGTCAGCAACATCCTGTAGTGTCTGGAGTTCTGGAAGAGCAGGCAATGCAACCCCCATCACACAAAAATGTAGCATTTCAGTCTCACTATCACCGAGGTAACGAAATGTTGGAAGGATAGTAGGAACGAAACCGTATTTCTTAAATCGTAGAGGAAGTGTATGTGCAAGATAGAGTCTTACAATCCGCGAATTTTGCTCGTGTGAGGTAAGCTTCAGATAGGCATCAATGTATTCCTTGGTTTCAGAATCAGGGGGTGTGTCAACAAATTTGATAATTTCTCCTATCCTTGCATTTTTCCCGTAGCTACACTGGACTGTGAGAAAAAGCACAAATTTGGCTTCGATTCCTCTCTCAGATTGAAGCGCCCGCTGCACCTGAAGAAGTCTATCTATCACATCAAATTTGTTCACTATTCGTACCGAGCCGTTCGAGTATATCACCTTTCGAGGACTCGCGAGATTGTTGCAAAAATCAAGATTGTACAGTGTTATTATCTCATTGACTTCAAATTTTTGGAGAGGCGATGATGAATCGGCCCCCCTAAAAATCACCGTTTCCAAGAAACCGTCATAGACAACAGGCCATTCGATCTTTCCTGCTTTATTCAGTGACAGAAGTTCCTGGGTAAGTTTTATCACCTGCGAGCGGTCGGTAGTCGTGTTTGTTTCGTCGTTATAGTCGCGGCATTGGAATGCGATTACTTTTTTGATGCAATGCAGCCATGCCTTAATATCACTCGCATCAGGCGAAGGAAAGCCCAAGTATATTAGTTTGTCATTGATACCTTCTTCACTGCATAGGAATTCAAGAAGTGGTTTATTCCACTTCTCACGGATAATCTTCTTGTGTCCGGAATTAAATTTTGCCACGCCTAATCGAGAGTTGCTAATTCATCATGTAATTTGACAAGCTTCTCGTAGTAATCGGCGGAATCGTCTCTTCCCAAAAACCGATCATCAATCAGGTTGATTGCTTGTGCTAAACGCTCGCCGATGTCGTGATTCAAATCTTCCAAGACTTCGAGCAAACTTTCAAATTGCGCTTCCTCTTCTTCGCCTTCCTTCTCTTCGAAACCGAGCGCCTCGGCTATATCCAACATTGTTAACTGCTTCCCCTTTTTCTTCTTCTTTGCTGGGGTGCGCTCCATCAAAGCATCTAAGCGCTCTTTAAATTTTGTCCGAAGGTTTTCTGCGGTTTCTATTACCTTCTTTGCCCGCTGAAGTTGTTTGGGTTCATAATCCGATTTCTTTGATAGCTTCCCGTTAATACTTTTGACGGCTTCTTCCAATTCCCGAATTTTCGTGAATAACAGAGAAATATCAGATTGTTCCCGGTCGAAAACTCCGATCTTTTGCGCTATCTCTTTCTCAATTTTTCCAATTTCGTCTTCTAAATTCAAGCGATTCGAATACTTCTCTCCTTCTGTTGAGATACTTGCAAAAGTCTTCCGCAAAATTTCATAGAAAAGCTCTCGCAGGGGTGTGTACTCCAGATCATCCCTGGAAGCCTTGGGGAGAAGTTTGCGATTTACAATAATGACCTCGCCAGAAAACCTTGGGTACATTGGTTTCCGGTCGAAATATCGGAGCAAATCCTCTCTTTTTCCGATTGTAAATCCCTGTTTTTTTAGCAAGAAGCCTTGTAACTTCTTTGGTTTGATGACCTCTGACAAGGAATTTAAGCATCCCCACACGACCCCAAAAAACTCGCCATCTTCGGAGACAAGTTCGGAAATTGGATGAAGGATTGGGGCCTTCTTTTGTTTATTAAAAC
Organism: Ignavibacteriota bacterium; assembly: GCA_963776895.1. Classification (GTDB taxonomy): domain Bacteria; phylum Bacteroidota; class Ignavibacteria; order Palsa-1295; family Palsa-1295; genus PALSA-1295. The sequence goes on from CAVZOL010000010.1 coordinate 1,015,526, forward strand.
TGCCATCAGTGTATGGTCGATACAATGCTGCCGCTTCTGCATTGATCTGCAAGTTCAGATCAACGCGCTCAAATCTTTCATCGTGTTCTTTGCAGATTTTTGATATAGTAGTTTCGATCGCCTCACCAAAAGAAAAAAGGGGATTGAAGCGTAACGGAATAACTTCCCTGAGGTATTCGGATACCTTTGAAAAATCAGAAAGTTCCGTGAGTGCATCTGGAGTGACGCCGTCGATTTCGACTCGTGTACCATGTTTTCTCTTTGTTGTTGCTGGGAATGCACTATCCGCAATCTTTCTTCCTTCTATATATCGTTTTAGAAGGCTTTGAAGATCAATATAATCGCTGGGCTTTAGCTTGCGATTACTCAATCGTTTCGCCCGTTGCTTATCAAGCTCCCTCCTCATTTCCTGAAATTTAAAGACCATCTTATGAGGACCGCTTGACTCTGTCCGTGTATAGATCGTGAGCCTATTGCAAAGATGAAATGAGCTGTAAATTCCAATGCCCATAAAGCCCACATCCTGCCCAGGTAATTTTTCAGAAACCCCGACTCTCGCAGCATTTCTGAGGGTGGATTGGTCCATTCCACGACCGTTATCTTCGATAACAATAGTATCATGCAGAACCTGAACGTCGATGGTATCTGCCCTCGCATCGACTCCATTCTGAATATATTCCCGCAATGCATCACGTGGATCCGAGTACATTCCTCTCGTTAGAATCGAGAGAATTTCTCCGCCGATGTCGTGTTGCGTTGCATTCATTGACACAAAAATACGAAAGAAATGAAGCCATCAGTGACTTTACACTTTTGGCAATCATCGCTACCGTTCACACCCCCAACCTCCCACCCCCTATTAATTCGCATTAAGAATCCCGGAAAACCGGAATTGTTGAATTCCCGGGTAGGTTTTCTATTCGCTATGCTTCTTTTCGCTCTCCCTTCTTGACTATTTTTACAGCATTACCGTGTTACACCGGGCATCCATTCATCGTCGCAGATGGCAGAGAGCAGCCTTCGCCTTCGTTTTAGGCGTTGGCGTCTATGTTGCGGGCAATTCGGTTTTCGAGGGACGGGCGTTCGCTCAATTTGGAGCTCCCTCAACAATGGTCGGCAGCCAAATTCCCGGCACTGCGCCGCAACAAACTCCGGCGGATCCATCGCAGCAGCCGGCCACCATCCGGCGTGTACCGGTAAGCCCGAGCACACCGCTCGCTGCCCCGATCTCGGAGCCGTCAGCACCCCTGCTCGATCCGGCGGTTCGAAATCAAATCATTGAGCGGCACTCGGAGCAAATGAAGAGCCATGGCTGCGCCCGCAAACTCGAACAGCGCCGCCGTGCCTTGCGCCAGCTCGGTCACAGCGGATACCGCTATCCGAGGCAGTGATGCGGCAGCTATATGTTCCGGGCAGATTTCACCCCTAAAAATTAATGCCGGTATGCGGAACTACGAATATCGCTTTCCGGTTTTCTTTATCAGAAGACACAAAGTGTGAGACTTATAGATGCAGGAGGGTTCCATTTAGGCCTTTTGTATCTAAAGTCAAGGTGAGAGAAAAGACACTGTTGGCCTTATCGGAGCAATCCGGTAAGGCCGCAGTGTATTTTAAAGGGTCCGGTTGGGTAGAATGTGCTTTGGCTTTTCAGGGTGAATGTTTTGTTTTTCCGGTGTTTTTCTATAAAGAATCTGTTTTAATTTTTTGTTTGAACGTCATTGCGAGGAGAATTGAACGACCAACGGGAGTTCGATTCGACGAAGCAATCCGTTGAGATTCAGTTAGATCTTCAACGGATTGCTTCGTCGCTTCCGACTCCCTCCGGTCGTCGAACGCTCCTCGCAATGACGCGCTATAAAACCGATATGAAATACTCTTTAACGTTCCTGCTCATGCTAACATCGGCAACTCACGCCAAAACCTGGCTCGTTGGCCCTACGCGGCAATACACCGTGCCGAGCGCCGTGATGAACCTCGTCGCCGATGGCGATACCGTCCTCATCGATTCCGGACTTTACACCGGCGATGTCGGCGTGTGGAATAATAACGATCTCGTCATTCGCTGCCCGGATGGCATGGCGCGTTTCAACGCCAACGGAAATATCGCGCAGGAAAAAGGCATCTGGGTGCTCGCGGGAAATAATACCTATGTGGAGGGTTTCGAATTCTACGGCGCAGCCGTTGATTCCGCCGATGGCGATAACGGCGCTGGCATTCGCGTCGGTGGTAATGGCTTAACGTGCAGACGATGCTATTTCCACGACAATCAGGAGGGAATTTTAACAGGGAATGATACCACCAACAACAACATCTGGATTGAAGCCTGCGAGTTCGATCACAATGGCGTAGAAACCGGCGGCGCGGCGGGATTCGAGCACAATATTTACGTCGGACACAGCACGAGTTGCACGATAAAGTTCTGCTATTTCCACGCCTCGATCGTTGGCCATGAAATAAAGACGCGCGCGAACGTAAATTACATCCTCTACAACTACATCGTCGATGGCCCAACCGGCGATGGGAGCTATTCCATCGATATGCCGAATGGCGGACTCTCGTTCGTTATCGGTAACGCCATCGAAAAAGGGCCGATGACCGAAAACTCGACCGTCATCAGCTATGGCGAAGAAGGAATTATCAATCCTGACTCGCAGCTATATTTCGTCAACAATACCGTCGTAACCGACCGCAACCCAACGACATTCCTCAATATCCAACCCGGAACGAATCCCGCACTCATCGCCAACAACATCTTCGCAGGAACCGGACATCCCCTCACCGCGCCGGATACGATGGCGAATGTGGAATCGACGGATACGTCCTTCTTCCACTTTGCCGATCCATCAAATTACAATTATAACGTAACAGAAAACTTCCCGGGATTTAATGATGCAACGTCTCTCGGCAGCATCAATGGATTTTCGCTCACGCCCACGAGCGAATACATGAACCCCGAAGATAGCGCATTGAGGCCATTCTTAAATGAAGTTGGAGCTTTTTACAATACCCTCGGCAGTCCAAATTCCGATAGCATTGCGATTCTTGAAAATTTCCCGTCCGTAACCTGCTCCGGCGAAAGCGATATGGAAATAATAACGGTCACCAATACCGGCAGTGATTCGATCAGCTATCAACCGGAGCTTTCCGGACTCGATGTCTTTGACTTTTCGATCGTCAATCCCGGTCCATCGCCGGAAATAGCTCCCGGCGGCATGGATACGATCGTCGTTATCTTTACGCCTTCTATGGGCTCGAATGAATCGGCAACGTTAGTCGTCACCGGCGGTGCGAGCCAGATCAACGTACCGCTCCAAGCATCCGGCGGGGCCGCGATTATCTCGGGAAATGGTACTGCTCCGCCTACGCCGGTTGGCACAACATCTCCCGCATTTCCTGTGATAATGTGCAATACAGGCACATGCCCCGTGACATTAGGACCGCCTTCTGTTACGAATCCTGTCTTCGGTTACGTATCCGGCGGTACAGCTCCCATCGCAGCGGGAGCATGCGATACGCTTACGTTCATCTATAATCCGAAAGAGTCTGGAACGGATACATCGTCGCTTTATTTCGTGAATATCGCTGGAATTGCCTCATCCATCAATATTACCATTACGGGAATAGCAACCTCGTCCGGCGTAACGCAAGCTGGCACAACAACCGGTTCCCAAATCCAGCAGAATTTTCCAAATCCGTTTAACGAGACCACGCAAATTATGCTGCCTTCCGAGTTTGTGGGCATTCCAATAACAATTCTCAATCTATATGATGCATCAGGTACACTTGTTCTTCGCAATGAATATACAAACGCAACTTCCACCATCGAATTTAGCCGGGAAAATCTTGCGTCGGGAGTGTATTACTATCGTATTGTTTCACAAGATGGGAAATTGGAGTGCGGCGGAAGCGTCGTTATTGCTCCGTAAGGAAACATTGATTAAGTCATGGGTTCCCGCGTTCGCGGGAATGACAATGGCAGGAATCATTGCGCGAAGCGCAAAAAAACACCACATCCTGTCATTCCCGCGAAAGCGGGAATCCAGGTTTGGGACTTAATCAGAGTTTCCTTAAATGAAAAATTTGCACTATGCGAAAGAAATTTAAAGCCCCGCTAAAAAAATTAGATGCCACCGGCAGTACCAACTTAGGATGGCGCGTCGTCGATATTCCCTTCGATGTAAAAAAAGCGTTCGGCAAGGGCGGACGCATGCCCGTAAAAGGCGAAGTGAATGGCTTTGCCTTTCGAACCTCTCTCTTTCCGCGCAAAGATGGGAAGCATTTTCTGTTGATGAACAAGAAAATGCAGCAAGGCGCTGGTGCAACTTCGCTTGGAGACAACGTTCAGGTGTCGCTGGAACTGGATGAAGAAACACGCACCGTCGGTATTCCCATGCTTCTAAAAAAAGAGATCGAAGACGATGAAGCGCTTCTCGCCTATTACAGATCCCTCAGCTATTCGATGCGGAAGTATTTTTCCGACCATATCACTTCAGCCAAAAGCAAGCAGATCCAGAAGAAGCGCGCGGGGGAGTTAGCGATCATCCTGATGCACATGCGCGATGGCGAACAAAATCCTCCTCCAATTCTGGAAGCCGAATTCACGCGCAATCCGAAGGCAAAAAAAGGTTGGGAATTGATGTCATCATCGCACCGCCGAAGCCATTTGTGGGGAATTTTCTATTACAAAAATCCCGAATCGCGCGCTCGTAGAATGGCAAAGGCTGTTGAGCAAATGGTGGAGTATGCGAATAAGAAATCAAAAGTTTAACTTTAAAAATAACTGATCATAGCAACATGTCATTCTGATTCCTATGACCATGCTGGGTTTACGGATCGATGATTCTTCTTATAGGGCGTCTCCGTACGGAGTACGGCGCACATGATTTTGAGGAGTCGATTTTCCACGTTGTTCAGCACAAGCATTTTTGGTTTTCCATCTTTTAGCTTTTGCAGGTAATATTGTTTAAACGCAAGGTCATGCTGGACGAGCGACCGGGCAGCCAGATGGAGCAGCTTACGCATGCGCGGCGGTCCGAGCCGCGAGGATCGCGGCCGCTTACGGAGCGAGGTTCCACTGGACCGCTCGTGGGGACAAATGCCCAGATAATTGGCGAGTGCCCTCGGATTCATCGGTCGGTGTTCGCCTTCGGTGATGACGAGCGTGTTGGCGGCCAGGAGCAGACTGACGCCCGGAATCGAGTCGAGCAGTTCTTTGGCGCGTTCGAGCGGCGCATGGTCCTGGAGTTTCTGACGCAGCTGCTGTTCGATCTCATGCACGGCGTGCTTCAAGTGCGCGATCTGCTCTTGGAGCAGGGCCATCATGCCTTCCTGCGGGGTCGCGCCCTTCTTCATGGCACCCAAACGATTTTGGAACTGGGTCCGCGCTTTGACGAACTGCTCGCGGGTGCCGAGCATCGCATCGAGCTCCGCAAAGACCGCCTCTCGCGGTTCCCACAGCGATACTTCATCCCAATGACGTGAAAGATAATCGGCAATGTAGTAACTATCGTGGCGGTCGCTTTTGGGCTGGGAACGTCGTCGTTCGCCCGCGATCCGGGCCGCATCGATCACGGTCACGCGATAGCCCTGCGTGCGCAGATGCATACACAAGCGTTCACCGAAGACGCCGGTGGTTTCCATGGCGATCACGGTCGAACGGCGCGAGGCACGGTGCTGACGTAGCCATCGGAGAAAGGCATGAAAGCCGTCCGGAGATTGCTCGAACGGCGGCATCTGCTGCGTCGCACGGGTCGTGCTATCGAGCAGCGTAACGGAAAACGAACGGTCGGCCAGATCGATGCCGACGCAGAAGCGGGGAGTAGATTTAAGTGGTAGCATTTGTGTTATAGGTTAGGTATCGCACCGAACCGTGGTGGACGGACTTACTCTATTAAGCGCATCTCTGCGTTATTCCTATTTAGTCTTAGTCCACCCGAAGAGGCTGGGTCTCGTTATCAGAATATAGGCTTGACGCGCACCCATGGTGCGCAGCCTCTGAACGCAGATAGACTTGCTCAGCCTCTTTTCGGTGTGGTACAAATATAACATGGGATGAGTCTAATAGAACGTAGCAACGCTTCGCGGAGCGAAGAGTTGCGAAGTGAAGAATCTGTTACTCGCTTGACAAGACCCTTAAGATTCTTCGCTACGTTTATTCTCCCTTCGGGAGAATGAACTTCGCTCAGAATGACATTATGCACTTCATCCATTGAGCCATTAGCATCTTTTCAATTATACGGTCCAAATAATCCGTAATTTTGAACTCCTAATTCAAATACACCTATGAAACGCAAACATTTTCTACTCATTAGCGGGCTTGTGGCCTGGATATTCAGCGTCGGGATGATGGTAATGCCTTCGGGATTTACCTCCGGCATTTCCACCGTTCCGCCAACCCCTACGGTCGATGCCTGGGCGCAATTTCTCGGCACCAATCTTTTTGCGATCGGTTTCATCAACATTTTTGCGAGCCGCAGCCCGTGGTCGGGAGCCGTTCGCGCTATCATGTGGGGTAATATCGTGCTCCATTTGCTCGCCATCGCTGCGGACGCAAATGCTTATATGAACAACATCATTAATTTGCAGGGAATTATGCAGAGCACCGTCGTGCATCTCGTGTTTATCATTGGTTTCTGCTACTACACCTTTAAGAAATCGACGCACGATATGAACGCAGTCAAACAAACCGCCGAACAGAAATTGCCGGATGCTGCGTAAAATATTTTCCAAGCTGGCGCTCGTTCAACGCCAAATAGTACACCGATTTTACATCGGCCCGAAAAAAGAGCGGGATGTCGTTCAGGAGTTCCACAAGCTCTATTATTATTCGAATATTGCGGGCAAAACATGGAGCGATACCTGGTGGATGGGCATTCCTGTCCTGAAATGTCCGCTCGATCTCTGGATCTATCAGGAAATAATATTTCGCGTCAAGCCCGATCTTATCATCGAGACAGGAACCTACAAAGGCGGCACGGCGCATTTCTTTGCCTCAATGTGCGAGCTTATCGGAACCGGTGAAGTTGTAACCGTTGACATCGAAGCATATCCTAACCGTCCCATTCATCCGCGAATAACTTATCTTCACGGTTCTTCCACCGATCCAAAAATAATTCAGCAAGTGAAGCAGAAAGCCGCTTCCGTCCCTTCCGTCCTTGTTGTCCTCGATTCCGATCATAGCATGGCGCACGTTCGCAAAGAAATGGAACTCTATGCTCCCATGGTCAGCAAAGGAAGTTACCTTATCGTCGAGGATACCAACATCAATGGGAACCCAGTGCTGCCCGAATCCGGCCCCGGCCCGAACGAAGCGATCGCAGATTATTTAAGATCGCATCCCGAATTTACGATCGATCGTTCCATGGAAAAATTATTGATGACATTCAATCCGGGAGGTTACTTGAGGAAAAATGAACCATGATTGGGGGCGATTTTAGAGATTAAGGAGATTAGTGTTTCCTATCTCCTTAATCTCTAAAATCGCCCCAAATCATGGTTCAGGAATTTTCCAGCGATTCCTCCAACAACTGCCTCTTATACAGATCGTAATACGGCCCTTCGGCGGCAAGCAATTCCTGATGCGTGCCGCGCTCCACAATGCGGCCATGATCGAGAACTATTATCATGTCAGCCTCACGCGCTGTCGAGGTGCGATGACTGATGAGAATGGTTGTTCTTGGACGAGCATCGTTTCGAAGATTCGAAAGAATGCGGTCTTCCGTAGCCGTATCCACGGCGGACATAGCATCGTCCATCACCAATATTCTCGGGTTGCGAGCTAATGCGCGCGCAATGGCGGTGCGCTGCTTCTGTCCGCCGGAGAGCGTAATGCCGCGTTCGCCGATCATGGTCTCGAATTGCTCGGGAAATTCGATGACATTGTCGTAAATATCGGCCGCGCGCGCCGCTTCTTCCGTTCCCAATGGCGAGGGCGGCGTGAGTTTCGGATACCCGCTTGTCATGGGAATTTCATTATATCCCAGGATCCGGTTCTCGGTTGGAATCCTTGTTACATCGCGGGTTCCGAATGCAATATTCTCCGAGATCGTCTCCGAGAATAGAAATGGCTCCTGCGTGACAAAGCCGATATGCATCCGCAATACATCCAGCGGGATCGAACGCAAATCGTGCCCATCGATGGTAATGCGTCCCTCGGTTGGATCGAACAGCCGCGCGATAAGATCGACGAGCGTCGTTTTTCCGGAACCCGTGCGGCCCATAACGGCAAGCGTGGTTCCCTGCTCGATGCGAAGCGAAATGTGCTTCAACACATCGCCAAGTTCCGGGCGATACCGGAACGAAACATCGTGAAATTCGATCTCCCCACGCAAGGAAGCGATCTGCCAATTCGTCTGCTCGGAATTTTCGATCTCCGGCTTTGTCTCGAATAATTTCGTAAGCCGCGCCATGCTTGCCGCGCCGCGCTGCACCATGCTCGTCACCCATCCTAATGCGATAAAGGGCCACGTTAGCATTCCAAGATACACCACAAATTGCGTGAGCTGCCCAACGGTGAGATGCTTATCTATAATAAGTTTTCCACCTACAAGCAGCAGCACCACGGTGGAAAATCCCATGAATCCAAAGATGATCGGCTGCATCAGACCTTGCGTTCTCGCGAGCCGCATATTTTTATCGAAGTAACCTTTCGCAAGCCCATTAAATACCGAGGTCTCATACGCCTCTCTCACGTAAGCTCGTACAACACGAATGCCGGAAATGCTTTCGGTCGTTCGCCCCGTCATGGTTGCAAAATGCGCTTGCACGGCATCGAAGAGAGGATGCACTTTGCGACCGATAAAATACACCGCAAGCGACATCAGTGGAAGCGGTATCACCACGGCAATGGAAAGCGTCGGTGAGATCGCCAGCATAAATCCCAATACCGAGAGGAACGTCGCCAGCGTATCTAAGCTGTACATGATGGATGGGCCAATAAAGAACCGGACGGCGTCGATGTCGTTCGTGGCGTAGGCCATAAGTTCCCCCTGCGGCGTGTTCTGGAAAAATCGCATCGATAGCCGCTCGACATGCGCCAGCAGATCGTTCCGAAGATCGTATTCGATGAGGCGGCTCGCCACAATGATGTTTTGCCGGACGCGATAATACAGGAATCCGCTGATGAACGAAAGCACAACGATAATACCCGCTTGTTCGAGCAGTGTTTGTGCGGTAGCTGTGCCGCGTGTAATGGCATCGATCCCATTACCGAAAAATTGAGGCCACAGCGCCTGCGCCAAACTCGAAAAAACAACGAGGATCGCCCCGCGGATGAACATTTTCTTGTACCGCGTAAAATAAGGCCAAAGATTGAGCAGTGATTTCATGGAAAGTGCATAACACTTTTCCTTTCCTACAAACTCCTTCTCTACTACATGTCATTTCTCGACTATGTCTTATTACGCTCCGCTCCAGAAGTCTCCGTCGGGATGTGACGATCAGTCGAATAATCCCATATATGGCTTAAACAGGAAAATTCGATTGCGGGATCGTCCAGTTAGTTCCTCCAGCCATCCCTGCTTCACGAACAGATCTACCAAGTCACCTGCAGCCTTTGTACTCAGGCCGCTTACATACTCGACTTGCTTTATTGTAATGTATGGTTGCTCGAACAAGCGCCGCATCACCTTCGCCGCATTTTGATGCCGCCTGCCCATTCGGGTGTGTATTTTGTCGTCAATTTCTTCTTTGAAACGGAGGATTTTTGTCAGCGTCTCCACGGACTTCGTCGCTGTCTCTTCGATTCCTGCAAGAAAATATTTTAACCATTGGATCATGTCGTTTTTCTCACGAACACGCGTGAGATTATCATAATATAATTCCTTCCGCCGCTCGAAGAACGCCGAAAGATACAGCAGAGGTTTATCGAGCATCTGCTCGCTGACCAGAAAGAGAGTGATAAGCAACCGTCCAATGCGACCGTTACCATCGAGAAATGGATGGATCGTCTCGAACTGATAATGTGCGATGCCGATACGAATAAGTCCCGGAATATGGATGTCCTTATTGTGGAGAAAATTTTCCAGATCGCCCATCAGCGGATTAACCAACGTATGTGCAGGTGGAATAAACTTCGCGTCGGTAATCGTAGCCCCTCCGATCCAGTTTTGACTCGTTCTAAATTCCCCCGGCTGCTTGTCCGATCCTCGTGCGCCGGTCAAGAGCGTCCGATGGATTGTTTTAAGTAGCCGCGTCGAAATAGGAACCTGTTTAAGTTCGGAAATTCCCTCGTTGAGCGCCTTCGTGTAGTTTTGGACCTCTTGCCAGTCATTTCTTTTTTCCGGTTCCACTTCCGATTTTGGAAGTAAGGCTTCGTCCATGTTTGTTCGCGTTCCCTCAATTTTGCTCGACAGCACTGCTTCTTTCATGACGTGCATCTGTATGAAGAGATCAATGTTCGGAACTAAACGGGCGAAGGAGTTCAATTCCCCAAGCTTTCGAGAAGCCCGTTCTAATAGTTCGTTAATAGTTCCGTCTGCCCACGACCAGGGTCTATGGACGTCACTCGGAACAAAAGAACGAAAGCCAGCCCCTTTTTCCCAGTGACCGGCGTTGTATTTTTCCAATGGAATTCGATCTTGCATGAAGGTAAACTATGATTCCTGCTAATTTACTTTTAACCCAGAAAGTAAACTAAATCAATTTATAGATTACTTTCGTTCGTCAAATTTGCTGAATTTAAGCAGTTGAGCAAAAGAAAGGCAGTATAAGCAGCTATAATTAGTATAGCTGGAGGAAAGGCCAGCGAAAGTCCCATCGCTATCCTTTCGGTGAACCGCCGGAGAGATCCCCGACTATGCCTTCTTTACCGCGCATGACCGATCGTGAGCGCTCCGCTACAGAAAACTCTACTCAGATGACAGCTATAGGCAATATTGGTAATATAGAATTAAGAATTGAGAGTTATGCTTCACTTGTTAGATGTTTTCTTATTATCCTCATCAATTCTTAATTTTTAATTCTTAATTACCTTGCAAATCCCAGAACGCATCGGTCGCCTCGAAGAACTCGCACATAACCTGTGGTGGAGCTGGTCTCCGGAGGCCAGAGCGGTTTTCCGCTCTATTTCACTGCGGCTATGGCGCTCGACGGATCACAATCCCGTCAAAATGCTCAACCTCATCGCGCCCGAACGATTGGATCGCCTTGCCGCCGATCCTGACTTCCTGAAAGAATACGATGAGCTGATAGAGCTGTTCGATGCCGCGCTGACCGCTGTGTGCGATCCATCGGGAAATCCGACCGTGCAGGCGAATGTCTGCACTTCGAACATTGCATATTTTTCAGCAGAGTATGGATTGCATAGCAGCCTCCGAATTTATTCCGGTGGGTTGGGAATTCTTTCCGGCGATCAGGCAAAAACCGCCAGCGATATTGGCCTGAATTATACCGCGTTCGGATTTATGTATCCGAGAGGATATTTCCAACAGCGCATCGCTCCCGATGGCGGACAAATTGCGGATTACCCGGAGATCGATATGGCCAATGTCGCGATCGATCGTACCTTAGATGCCAACGGCGAGCCGCTCATTATTTCGCTCCCGATGCAACGGCCCGACGATCTGTTGCATCTTCAGGTCTGGCTCGTGCGATGCGGGCGCGTTAAAATTTATCTGATGGATTCGAACGTCGATGCCAACGATCCCGAAAACCGCGACATTACCATGCGCCTCTATGGCGGCGACCGCGAATATCGCCTTCGTCAGGAAATCGCGCTTGGCATCGGAAGTATTCACGTTCTTCGCGCATTAGGCATTCAGCCTGACGTTTTTCATGCCAACGAAGGACATGTGGCATTCCTGTTCGTGGAACGATTGCGTGATGCGATCAAATCCGGCCTCACCCTGGATCAAGCCTTAGAGACCGTGCGCCATTCCTCTATTTTCACCACGCACACGCCGGTTCCTGCGGGAACGGATTCGTTTGATATCGATCTCATTTTGAGATATTTCTGGCATTATTGGCCCGACCTGGGAATGACCAAAGAGCAGTTCTTCGCGCTCGGCGAGCACAATGGCATGTTCAATATGACCGCGCTCGCGATGAACCTCTCTGCGCACCGGAATGCCGTCAGCAAAAAACATCGCGAAGTAACCGCTGCCATGTGGCCGGAATATCTTGTCAAAGATGAAAGTTCAAAGAAGAACGATGAAGGTGCACAATCACCTGCGGGTGATCGATCGTCTGCTTTCGCCCCTTATACTTCATCATTGACATCCGTAACGAACGGCATTCACATTCGTACCTGGCTCGCGCCGGAAATGGAAGCGCTGTTCGAGAAGGAACTTGGTTCCGACTGGATCGACCACCTCGATGACGAAAAATATTGGGAACGCGTTCGTGACATTCCCGATGAAACACTCTGGCATACGCGGCATCGCATGAAGGCAAGCCTGTTCAGCCTTATTGCCGACCGCGTCCGTAGAAAATGGTTCACAGGCGATAAAGTATTTTCCGAAGCCGGCGAAAGCATTATCGCCGAAGGCGTCCTGCTCGATCCCAGCATTTTTACCATCGGTTTTGCGCGCCGTTTTGCTACCTACAAACGCGCCACGCTTATCTTTAACGATCTGGACCGCATCAAACGTATCGTAAACAATCCGGAGCGGCCTGTGCAAATAATTTTTAGCGGAAAAGCACACCCTGCCGATGGAGGCGGCCAGGAACTTATCAAGGAAATTTGGCATCACGCGCTCGATCCTGCCTTTGGCGGACGTATTGCCTTCATCGAAAATTACGGAATGCACTCCGCGAAATACCTCGTGCGCGGCTGCGACCTGTGGATGAATAACCCGAAAGCTCCGCTCGAAGCTTCCGGAACCAGCGGAATGAAAGCGGCCATCAACGGCCTGCCGAATTTCTCCATTCTCGATGGGTGGTGGCTCGAAGGAATTAGGAATGACGAATTACGAATGACGAATGAGGGGAAGGATAATAATTCACAGGATTCATCGAATACCCCTAATGCTCCCATTCGTAATTCGTCATTCGTAATTCGTAATTGTAATGGCTGGGGTTTCGATGGCGGGAACGAAGGTCCGCAGGCCGATCAAGACCAGTACGATGCTAACCGGATGTACGATATGCTGGAAAAAGAAATCATTCCGCTGTTTTACGACCAGACGCTCAACGGCATCCCACACGGCTGGCTGAAAGTAGTGAAAGAATCTATTGCCACCATCCTTCCTCGCTTTTCCTCCGAACGCATGATGCGCGAATACGCAGAAAAAATGTACGGACCCGCATCAAGTAAGAAGTAAGAATTAGGGAGCGTAGGTCGGTGCTTCCAGCCCGACCCTCCCACGCGTAAACTAATTTGGTAAATAGATGTTAACTATTCATCTTAATTTAAGCATGTCTATGAAACGTCATCCGATTTTACGTGGAAGCATTTTCTTCACCGCGTTCTCGCTCATTTCCGGTTGCACGACGACTAACACCACGGACGTTACGAACGTCGCGCCGGGAAGTACGGGGCAGATCATTAGCACTGTTACATTGCGTGAAATGGATTGCTCTCTATCGGCATCCTACGCGGGAGTGACCATCACGATCTTGGGAACGAAGTTTAGCTCGGTGTCAGATAGTACCGGCATTTTTTCGTTCGATAGCGTCCCCGCCGGATACTATTCGTTCCTATTCTCAAAACCCGGATTTACGAACGGTGTTCGAAGCACGGTACCGTTCATTGGCACCGGAATTTTGGTTAATGACGTTAATGCAACACTTGAAAGAATAAACAACTGGAAAACAACGCTCTCCCCACCGACGATCTCAAAAGTCGCAGTTTCCCCCACAACAGATTCCGATTTTCAACTAAGTTTTCCCTCTGGCGTTGCCAATGTTCTGGACTCCTCTGGAAACATTGTTGCTCTTGGTGCTGAAGGAGAAATTCTCGCCTTCTTCAGCAAAAGTCCATCCATTAATTATAGGGATACCAGCACCTACTTCTCATATTCGTTCGGATCCATTTCTGAAAATTCTAACCTTATTATTAACGGAACTTATGCCCACGACGGTGACACCGTGTATGTTCTCGGCTATCCATATTCACAGTGCCAACCCGATTTTCAATATACCTATTATGTTGGTGACACGCTAAAAACTGGATACTCCGGCTTAGGTCCTCCATCGAATACAATGAAGATCGTCCTGCCATAATAACTCCTAATTCTTAATCGATGCCTCGCGCTGCACGCTGCCATTCATTTGCACGATGCACTCGTACATTCCCGGCGGCAAGCCGGTGGCATCCCATGCGAAGGTATGCTCGCCCGCACTCAGTTCGCCGGAAAAGATCCGCGCAATTTCGGTTCCCAATGCATTCACGGTCGTCACGGTCGCTACGCCGCTTTCGGGAGTGGTAAAGTTGATGGTTGTGGATTGATTGAAGGGATTGGGATAATTACTCAGCGAACTTTCGGCTGAGGTGACGTGCGTAACAGAACTGTTGTTAAAATCCGAAAGCGATCTACGCCAAACGCCATGAATAGTGCCGGCAAACAACGTTGTGTCGCATACCGCGAGGGTATAAACATTCGTATCCGTTATCCCACTGCTGACATGCTGCCAGTTGGTGCCGTTATCCGTCGAACGATAAACGGCACTATCGAAAGTCGAGACAAAAAGATTCGTTCCATTCACAAGGAGGTCTTGCACATACGTATTGGCCGGCAAACCGGTACTGGCCGGATTCCAGCTTACACCATTGTTCGTTGAAAGGAACACTCCTTTATCGATCGTCCCGGCGAAGAGTATCGCCGACGATGGATCGGAGCCGATCTCGGTCAGCACATGAATATAGGAACTTGTCAAGCCGGTATTGGCCGGCGTCCAGCTATCGCCATTATCCGTGGAGTGGAACACGCCGCCACCGAGGTTCCCAACAAAAAGATCGGAGCCGATCGCCACAAGAGCATAGATATTGCCTTCTGTCAATCCATTTTCGATCGTCGTCCAGGTAGTACCGTTGTCGCTCGAGCGGAATAGCCCCGAATTCGTACCGGCAAAAAGATAGTTTCCACTGACCACCAGTACGCGGATCGTATAAGATGCCAATCCATTCGTGTCCGATAGCGTATTGACAGGCGCCCAGCTTGTTCCGTTATTGGCAGAGAGAAACACGCCACTATCGGTACCGGCAAATATATTCGTTCCGTCTGACGCGAACGCATCGACGGCGGCACCGCCCAGACCGGAGTTCGCCGGTACCCAGCTTATGCCCTGATCGGTCGAGCGATAAAGGCCGCTGTCACAGGCTACGAAGAGGTTCGATCCGCTCACTCCAAGCGTTCTAAAATGTTCTGACGATGGCCCATCCACCAACATCCATTGAGCGCGCATTTTCGGTGCGACAGCAAGAGCCAGCATAAGCGCAGTAGCAGTGAATAAACGACGATCTCTCATACTGCAAAATTACGACACAACGGAGACGAATTTTAAAATTCTTTATCTCACCGCGCCAGCACGATGGGCGTTCGCTCCACATTACCATTCATTTGCACGATGCACTCATACATCCCATCGGGCAATCCTGTAGGATTGCCCCACAGGAAGGAATGCTCGCCCGCGCTCAGCTCTCCGGAAAAAATGCGCGCAACATCGGTTCCCAATATATTCATGATCGTCACGGTCGCTATGCCGCTTTCAGGCGTAGTGAAGTTGATGGTGGTGGATGAAGTGAAGGGGTTGGGGTAGGTTGAGAGGGAATTTTCTGTTGAAGCGACGGACGACACGCTACTGGTATTGAAATCAGAAAGGGCTCGGCGCCAAACGCCCTCGCCTGTGCCAGCAAAAATATAGTCACTATCAGCGCCAAGAACAGCTACTCCGAACTGGTAGTTAGGCCCGAACTCTGGCTCGGCTGTTTGCCAACTAACACCACTGTCCCTTGAAAGATAAATGCTAACACCGTTCGATACAAAGAAATCATTGCCCTTCACTACAAAGGAATTGAACGATGAACCCCACGGACCGTTACCCATCGGCGACCAATCTCCTCCGTTATTGGTCGAGAGAAAAACGCCCCTGATCGTGCTGACGAAAATTTTCGCTCCCATCACCGCAAGCGCAAGGATATTGCTATCCGGCAACCCAGCATTCAAGTCAGTCCAGCTTTTAGCATTATCGGTCGATAAAAAAATCCCGTTATCGCCTCCCGCAAAGAGATTCGTACCGCTCACTGCAATTGTGGTGATCGCCCCGATGTTTTGCTCTGGGTCAGGATCTGTCCATGCAAAGCCGCCGATAATATCGCTATCAGTCAGGAGATACACACCGCCCTCCGTTCCTGCAAAAAAATTTGTCCCGATTGAGGCAAGGGCACTGACGCCCGTGGACTCGAAGTTATAATCATCCTCGGTCCAGCTTTGACCAGAATCCATTGAGACATATGCACCGACATCACCAGCACCAAGTAGATACGTTCCGTTAAGCGCCAAGCACGTTCTTTCGACCTCACCAAAACCGGATGGTGTCCAGCTTGTGCCATTGTCTGTAGACCAAGCGGCTCCCGCGTCAAGAAATCCAGCAAAAATATTTGATCCGCTTCCAACAAGGGCACTAACTTCGCCAAAAGGCTCAGTCGTCTCTTCCCACTGAGCTTTTGCGTTAATCGAAGCAGCAATCATGAGAAAAAGAATTGTAGCAATAAGAAGAAGTTTGTTTTTCATGGTAGATTTTTATCGAAATAGCAGATGGGAGTATAATCCCCTATAGACAAGAACGCACAGGGTCGCTCGGGTTACAAAAAAATCTTTGGTTTTTGCAAGATTTTTTATCAAACCCTCGAAATTAGCTCAAAAACGCCAGGTCGGTTATGAAGTGATAATAACTGAGCTGCATCTATCCTCTCCGATTTTCCTCCACTATCCGTTATCCACTTCCTCCACTTTCCGTTACCTCCCCACTATTCACTACGAAATAGGTGCCTAATGTAGCACTTTACTAACAAATTTTATCTCGTTGATTTTCATGTAGTTATAGTCAAAATTCCGCTTGTTTTTTATACTTTTTGAACTTTGATGGATAAAATATGTGTTTTATTTATGCACAAAAAATTTTTACTATGATGCAAAAAAGAAAACAAGCACGCCTGACTGCCCTCGCGAAGGCCAAAAAGAAAAGCGACCTGAAAAAATTCGTTGACTCCTTCCTGCTCCCGCTCACGAGCAAGCCTTCCTTCGATCTGCGTTCTGAGTTCCCTCGCTCGCTGCACGGAGAACGTCTCTTGCCGGCCCCTCCGCAGAGTCCGGCGTAGTCTCCATACAAAATTTTCAATACACTCATTAATCTAATAATACCATGTCAAACTATCCATTGTTCACAGACCCAAACAGAACCCGCTCCGGCATGTCATCCGACAATCGCGGTGCATTCCAGAAATCCCCACGCGCATACGATCTCAATGAATATCTCGACCATCTCTGCCAGATCGACAACGAACGTATCACGGACGATCCTGAATTCGTAGATGAACCCGAATTCGCCGAAGGCTACGGCTTGCCCATCAACACACTAACCGAAGACGATCTCCGCTTCTTGCGCGACTTTATCTTAAGTTCCGCGATGTACGTCGAGCAGTTGGAAGCATTCCTCTGCGATTCATCAGATGATTTCTGGGAAGCGCGCGAGCAAGCGTATCGGATCATCACGGCGCTGCTTATTCGGCATTACGAGTATGAACTGGAGGGTTAATCTGAACCCGGATGACGCGGATGTGGGAAGGATGACGCGGATAGTTCTCGAATCCATCCGCGTCATCCGCAATTATCCGCGTCATCCTGGTTCAGATAATTATGCAACATCCGATTGAGTTTGCCGAGCAAAAGCTCGGCGTGATGTGCTGGCCAAAAATGGCTGAGATCTTCGATGCCGTTCACAGCGGAGAAAGAAAAATCCTCGTCCGAAGCTGCAATGGCGCAGGCAAAACGACTGCGCTTGCCGCGCTCTGCAATTGGTATCTTTCGACGTATGAAGATTCCATTGTGCTTACCACAGCTTCTTCGTGGATGCAGGTGAAGCGCAACCTGTGGGGCGAAATTCGAAGACAAGCTCGCACAGCAAACCTTTACACTGACGCTGACGGCAACGCAATAAAGCTCGCCGAAACCGCCGTCAAGCTTTCCGACAAGCACTACATGCTCGGCATTTCGCCGGACGTGCCAGAAAATGCGATGGGGTTCCACGCGCCGAGAATGCTTATCGCAGTCGATGAAGCTACCGGCGTAAGCCGCGACATTATGGATGCGCTGTCTGGGAACCTGACTGGCGCGAATGCGCAGATCGTCATGATCTGCAATCCGATCGACATGCAGTCGTATCCGTATGAGGCGGAACAATCCGGCCAGTGGCGGCTTATTACCATCTCGGCATTCGAGCATCCGAATGTTGTTACGGGTGAGGAACTAATTAAAGGCGCTGTTACGCGCGAGTGGATCGAAGACCGGCTGAAGAGTTGGTCCTACGAAGTAGAAAGTGGTGTGGGTCGAAATGATATTTCGACACCGGAGAGCGGAATACCATCTCGCCCCACACAGGAAGTGTTCGTTCCCTGGCTCGATACATGGTACCACAACACCCCGATCGTGCAAGCCCGTATCCTCGGCGAGTGGGCCGATACGGAATCGGAAGGATTTATTACGATGGAATTAATACAAGCGAGTGTGGTGCAAAATGTAGCGCAAACTTCAGTTTGCGACCCACCCGCCGAATCGCAAACTAAAGTTTGCGCTACAAGAGCTATGGGCGTTGATATTTCTCGCGGTAATGGCGGCGATGCAACCGTGTTCGCATGCTTCGAAGGTGACCGTCAGCTATCATTCGAAACCTACCACACTGGCGACCTCATGCACACTGCGCGGCGCATAAAATCCCTCTACGATAAATGGATCGCTGAAGGATATACCAAAGAGACCATTGCTATTGCGCTTGATGATACCGGACTCGGCGGCGGAGTCAGCGACAGGCTGAAAGAAATGGATGTGCCGCACTTTCCCGTGAACTTCGCTGCAAAAGCGCGCGGGTTCCTGCACAATCGCAAAGAGCTTGCCAATGCGCGCGCAGAAATGTACTTCGTTCTGGAAGAAGAGTTACGAGATAGATCGATTCAGTTGTTTGACCACAAGCATCTCCATCAGGAACTCGCAGCGATTCGGCTTGCCACGAACGCAAACTCCACCGCCTACAAAATGGAAGATAAAGAACTTACTAAACGACGGTTGGGCCGCTCCCCCGATTATGCCGATGCCACCGCGCTTGCGCGATATGCGTTGCGGCTTAAAAAATATGAAAAAAGAGCGAAAGTCCTGTAACAGCTGCGTATCACTTGCCACTCCAAACAGAGAACTCATAACTTAGGCCGATGCGCGCAGTTAAGATCGAACTTCTGTCCGGCAAGTACCCAAGCCGAGCAACCCCATTGCCGACCGTAATAGGAACTCCGTTATCATTTAGCGGTGGTTCTATGGCATCAAAGTCGAGTCGGCCAATAAAAATAAGTTTGCCCGAGGTCCATTCCGAAACCGTAATATGTCCTGCTGCAAAGAGGCCTACTGTCGTCATCATATCGGCATTGCTAAAGTTCCATCCCATTGAACTAGCAAAAACATCATTTATCGTCACATGCCAGTTTAGTGGGAAACCGATCACTACGCCGGCTTGAAACCAATTGTATCGAAATGAAGCATCCAGGTCAATATAATTCTCACGCATAATATCATGCGAAGGGCCATATGTTTCTACAACGTAGCCAATTCCGTCGAAACTCCGATTTTCGTAGCCAATCCCGAGATTAAGTGCAAAGTTGCTATCCCCGGTAAACCCTCCGATCGATCCCTCAACACCAGCCAAAGGAGAAATGGGTTGAGTACTAAAAGTCCCTTGCGATGAAGTGGTGCATGTTAACCCTCCAACAATGGCTTCCGGTGCGAGCGTTATGACCGTCTGCGCAAATGCTTCGAGCGGCATTACGCTGAAAAGAACGATCAATATAATTTGGGTTCGCTTCATGTTCTTATCATTTCATATTCGTCACCGGCGGATTAATATTCCTCTAACAGCTACTGCATGTCGTATTACTTGCCACTCCAAACAGAAAACTCATAACTTAGACCGACGCGCGCAAGTAAGATCGGACCTAGGTCAGGCAAGTACTTGTACACATAGGGTGATTCGTTAGATTCGTTATAAGTCAGCAAAACACCGTTGTTCGTTGGCGTGTTTGGTATCGGTGTTACGAATGACTCAAAGTCGAGTCGGGCAATAAAAATGAGTTTGCCCGAAGACCATTCCGAAACTGTAAACTTTCCCGCAAAAAAAATACCTACGGTTGTATTCATGTCGGCATTACCAAAGTACCATTCCATTGGACCAGGATAAACATTAGTTCTTGTCAGGTGCCAGTTTAACGGAAAACCGATCACTGTTCCGAATTGAAAACACTTGTATCGAAATGAAGCATCCATGTCAACATAGTTCTCTCGAATTATATTTGGATCAGTGATAGTTGCTTGAGGCATATAGCCATTTCCGTCGAAACCCCGGCTTTCATAACCGATCCCGAGATTTAGTGCGAGGTTGCTATCTCCGGTAAGTCCTCGGATCGATCCCTCAATACCAGCGAGAGCAGAAATGGATTGCGTGCTAAAAGTAATTGGCGTTGTAGTGGAGCACCCCACCCCTCCGACGATTTCCGGCGCGAGCGTGATGACAGTCTGCGCAAATGCTTCGAGCGGCATTACGCTGAAAAGAGCGATCCATATAATTCGGGTTTGCTTCACGTGCTTGTCATTTTATATTCGTCACCGGTGGAAGAAAATCCTTATCATTCCCAATGCGGGGAACGATAGTATGATAAATATCCGGATAATGCACGGAGTTCGTATCGGCAAGAATATCGAGATCGTAAATGGTCTGCGGCATCGTTGCGATGGGAATGTATCCATGCGAAAGCGCGGCAGAAGCAAGCGCAGGATAGGCTGAGCCGATGAGTCCATGCCCGTGCCCAGCACGCGGCGGCAGGTATCGTTCGGGATGGTATCGTCCTTCGGAAGTACGATGGGAATGATAATAAGATCGGGACGCGCTTTCATGATAAATGCGATCACTTCATCCGCAGAATGCGCGTGGGCGATCTCGTTCGTATTCAGTCCCACGGGATCGATATTCCGCATCTCCGAGTAATATGGCAGCCTACCGGCATCGCCCCACGCCAGCGTGATCGACTGATGATCGGGAATACTCTTGAATACCTTCGCCACGCGCTGGTAGGGATTTCGTTCCTCATCCATCCGCTGAATATAGCCCAGCCCACCGCGAAAATACAGCGACCAGATAATGTTTAACGCAATTACTACGATCATCGTAACACTCGCAACCCAGCGTTTCTGCGTGATGCTTCCTATCGCGATACCTGCCAGCAGTATCAGCAGAACCTCAATGGAATTCGTAAATCGCTGGTAATCATTTTGGATGAGCTGCGAGAAGAGATAGAATGAACTCAACAAACCGCACCACAATACCGCCATTTGTACGTCAGCACGTTTAATGCCCTTCCATATTGCGATAAGTCCGAACGGAAGTAAATACCACACACCGGTGTAAAAAATACGCATGGTCCCGCGCCCCGGAAGGAATGTCCCGCCCGCGATCTGCGAAACTTTAACATAGAAGGAGTTCGGCAACAAATTCCCGAAATACCAGAATTTCCATCCCGCATACAGCACCAGCGGCAATACAAATGCAGAGAGCCAATAACTAAACACCGACACCGGCGGATGATCCTTTAAAGTCGCCGAATTTCTTCGCCCGGATTCTGCCGCTTCTGAATGAGCGCAACGATCAGCAGAACCATTCCCATGAGCGCGCCTTCTGGCCGTGTCAGCGCGGCAAAGGTTGCGAGCATAAAGGCAAGCTCTGTTCGCTTTGTCGTAAATGCCCATATCGCGACGACAAGCCACATGGTGAACAAACTCGTCTCTAATCCGGAGTACGCGTTCATCCAGACGAAGGGATCGAGCAGGAAAAGTGCTGAAACAAATGTAGCGCAAAATGTAGCGCAAACTTTAGTTTGCGACCCCCCCGCCGAATCGCAAACTGAAGTTTGCGCTACAATCCGGTAGATCGCAACCGCCGTCACCATCACCGCTATAACCCCGATGCATTGCGAGACAATGACAAGATCGCATCCCAACCACACGAACGGCGTGAGCAAAAGCACGAGCAGGAAATTCGTGTAGCCCTCGGTGTGTGCGCCGTTTGGAACGATGATGGTTCCCGCGTTCCACACGATGCCGAACCCATGCGCAAGGTTCGCCGCATAGCGAAACGTGATATACGTGTCGTCGAACGGGAACCGCATGCGGATCGGCCACCAGCAGGCGGCGATAATTGCGGCTGCGAGTGCGATCAATAATAATGATGAATGACGAATGATGAATGATGAGGATTCACCGTCATTTTGGGGTGCGCGATTCATGATCTTTTTCAGCATTGCAATTTTCAGTAAACACAACAATTTCATCATTCATCATTCTACATTCAACATTTTATGATATGAACCTAACATTTGGAAAATATTCCATTCAATTAAAGCGCGGCTCTTCTTCAGAAACAGCAGCTCGCGGCACAGCCGAGCAAGTTGCCGCAAGCGCAGGCGGACTCCTGCCCTGGCCGCCCGGCGGCATGCCGATGGTCTATCCCTCCGGCAATTTCGGCAGGGAAAATGTCACGGAAAACCTGCGGCACATCCGCGAGACCGTCGCCGCCTGTATGCACGCCCGCAGCGAGGCTATCGGACGCGGGAAGTTCCATGCTGTAGCGCAAAATGTAGCGCAAACTTCAGTTTGCGACCCCCACCGGCGCGCCGGGTCGCAAACTAAAGTTTGCGCTACATCACTGCCCAGCGATCATCCCTTAGAAAAACTACTCCGCAGTCCCAATCCCATTTTTGATATGAGCGATCTGCTGGAACTCTCCAGCCAGTGGCTTGATGCGACGGGCAACGCGATCTGGCTGAAAGTGCGAGATGGAAATGGCACGGTCGTCGAGCTGTGGCCGGCAAGCGTGCTTTCGTTCCTCATCGAGCGCGGCGCGGATGGTTTGCCGGAAACGTACCGTTTCCTTCCATCGAATGCGCTTATTCCCGCAAGCGATGTCATCCATATTCGCAGACCGGATATTCGTATGTCACCGTTCTTTGGGCATGGACTTATCTCCGATATTATGGATACGGCCAAAGCGGAAAGTGCTGTGCGTCTCTTTCAATCTCGATTTTTCGAGAACGATGCCACGCCGCGCGCCGTGCTTCGCTGGCCTCCGGGCGCGCTGATGACGCAGGATGAAATGGATCGCCTACGCATCGCGTGGGAATCGAAATATGCCAGCCCCAACAACGCCGGCCGCATCGGAATCCTTCCCGACGGTGGTGAAGTGCAACTGCTCAGCTCCGGCGGGAAGGAACTCGATTTTACAAGATCGAAAGATGAATTGAAGAACGCGATACGCGAAGCATTTCGGGTTCCGAAGATCGTCTTTGGTGATACCGAGCAGGTCAATCTTGCCAATGCCGATACAAGCTACATGGTCTTTCTGCGCGATGTCGTGGATCACTCGCTTGCCAAACATGCGCAGGCATTCACGCGCGCATTGGCCTCCGAGTTCGATGCGCCCGAGCGTTCCTCCGACACCGGACGTTTCGTTCCACGCGGCGAACTCATCATCGAGCACGAATCGCTCCTGCCCGAGTCCGAGGACATCTTCATGGAGCGCGTCAATGCCCTCAAGCAATCCATGACCATCGACGAACAGCGCGCGCTTATCGGATTGCCACCACTACCTAATAATGCAGGCGCAGTGCTTGCACAAAATCGATAGGGACGTGCCTTCGCAAGAAATGAACCCATTCCAAGCTAACTAACGTTTTACATTTTCTAAGAATTATGGCACAGTTTCCCTTCCTGACTTCTCTTGAAATTTCCGGGTTCAGAGCGTTTTCATCGCTCCGAATTCCCCGGCTGGGAAGTGTCAACCTTATTGTAGGTAAAAATGGCGTTGGAAAATCCTCCGTTCTTGAAGCATTGCAGCTTTATGCTTCAAATGGTTCTTTGTCCGTTTTAGGACGTATTCTTGAATCAAGAGACGAAGGGCAAATTTCACGAGGGTCGCGGCAGGATGGACAAATGGCCCAAGTCCTTCCAAAGATTTTTCATAGGTTCCCAAAGGGAAGCGTGCCGGCCACCTCACTACGAATTGGAGAGAATGGCAATGAGACCCAGCAACTTCGAATTGAATTAGGGCAATACTATTTGAAAAGGGAAGCCGATGGCCGACGGACAACGCAACCCGTTTCAGATACCCCGTCCGATCCAGATTCCCCTATTATTAGCGGCTTGAGCATTCGACGCAATGGTCAAGAGCCTCGTGTTTACATGATTGGCGAAGAATTCCGATCGCCATTTTTTGACGAGGATGACAGGGAACTATCATTTCATTACATTGGTGCAAATGGTTTATCTGATTCACAAGAAGTTGGCGCACTTTGGGATAGAGTTGTGCTTAAAGATGCTGAAAAAGATGTTCTTAGCTCCTTACGGTTAATTTTACCTGAGCTCGAGCGAGTCGTTATTATTGATAACACCGCAAGGAGAAGCGAGCGCATGCGCATTCCTTATGGCATTATTCGCAACGGTGAAAGTGCTCCTCTTCGGACATTCGGTGAAGGAATGAACAGGCTGTTGGCCATTGCAGCTTCGTTAGTGAATAGCCCATCAGGGTTATTCCTTGTTGACGAAATTGAGAGTGGATTGCATTATTCGGTGCAATCCGACCTTTGGCGTTTGATATTCGATCTCGCCGAACGTTTGAATACTCAAGTCTATGCTACGACCCATAGCAAAGATTGCATCGATGCTTTCGAGATTGCTGCATCAGAGAATACTTCTATCGAAGGGAGACTTATTCACCTTGAACGAAAAGGCGACGAAATCCAAGCTATCGAATACGAAGAATCGGAACTCGCAATTGCTCGCAAACACGAATTAGAGCTCCGATAAAATGTCTCGAATACTTCTCCCTGAGGGAATGGATGACCATTTCGTCGTCATTCATGTACTGCAAGCGCATGGTATCGGTGTTAACCCCAACAACCGCCCTGTAGATGTGAAAAAAATGAACGGCGTTGAGGATCTTCTCGAAGCCCTCCCTGTGATAATCAAAACAGGACCTCAAATGCTCGGTGTGGTTCTTGATGCCGACAGCGATATTATAGCTCGATGGCGAAGTATAGAAGCTATACTTACTAAAAGCGGTTATGAGCAGGTTCCGTCCTCTCCTGATAAATTGGGTACCATAATAACTGAGGCGGGCAAACCCACTATTGGTATCTGGATAATGCCAGACAATGATAGCTCTGGAATGCTCGAGCATTTCATTTCCTTTCTGGTTCCGAAAAATGACCCGTTGTGGGCAGAAGCAACCTCCATCGTTGATTCATTGGTAAAGTCTGGCCGAAATAAATTTCCGATTAATCACACAATGAAAGCAACTCTGCGTACATGGCTTGCTTGGCAAAAAGACCCTGGCACATCCTATGCAGACGCTATTACAAAGAAGTATCTCGACCACAACTGCAAGGAAGGTTTAGAATTCTTCGATTGGCTTAAGCGTCTCTTTTCCTTATAACAATTTTCTCAATCTAATTTACCAATGTGTCGCTCCAGGGCGATAGCATTTGTATGCACAATAATTATGTCCCAGCTACAATTCGCAAAATAAATCCTTTTGGTCTCTGTCAAAATTTCCCATCTAAATTCCATGCAATCAATCATACACAAACATATCACGGTCACCAAGGAAGGCCCCCCTCCTTCATCCTTCATCCCTCAACCTTCATCCTTGCCCCCACGTCAGCGGTGGCTGACGCTTGCCACCAATGCCGTCGATCGCGCGGGGGATATTCTCGTCATTGCGGGAATGAATGCAGAAAACTTCCTCAAGAATCCGCAATTTCTCTGGCAGCATGGCGCAAGCGGAGCGCTTATTAATTCGATCGGACGAGTTTTGGAGCTCAAGGTGGTTCCAGGAGAAGATGGGGTAAAGGGTAAAGGGCAAAGGGTAAAGAATGACCCGCAACGCTCTACCTCTTACGCTTTACCCTCTACCCTTTTAGCGCTTGTCGAATACGCGCCTGCCGATATTTCACCGCTTGCCGAGCAAGTCTATCAAATGGATCTGGCTGGAATGCTTCCCGCCAATTCTATTGGATTCAGCCCCATCGAATACGAAGCCAACGAGTTCGGCGGCTACACCTTCACTGAATGGGAACTCATCGAATGCTCCAAAGTCGAGCTGCCGATGAATCCGGATGCGGTGGATAGTGCTAAGTCACTAACTATCGAAGAAGCCGCCGATTGGCTGCTCTCCTAACTCCCCTATCCCACACAATCTTCATTACCTGTCATCCTGAGCGGAGCGAGACGCAGCGATAGCGGAGTCTCGCGCAGTCGAAGGATCTCATGCAGTTCACCTCTGAGCGTAGTCCCACCCGATCCTTGTAGGAATTATTGCTTTCGAAGATAATAAACGGTTTGGTCATCAACACCATGCCTTCCCACAATTACCGAGTCGGAAGATGCTTGCACAGTTGCTGAAAAGGAGCCATCTTCCCATGAAAGTGTATCGCCGTTCGTTGTTGGAACCGTATCATCTCGTCTGAGATTAATCGTGTAAGCATCGTTCGCATCCGTTGCAACAATTAGCGTTGCCTGAGATGAGTCAGCTGATTCCTGCCAGAAGGCATACCAGATCGTTTGACTGCTGGAAAAACCTATAGCAGTATACTGGATGTGCCCCACGTAAGAAATAAAACCGGCAGGAGTCGGCGGTATAGACGGAGATTCGGTGCACGAAACAAAGCCTAAAAGAATAACCGCTAAAATGGCGTAGCGCATGTCATAATAACCCGCGAAGAGCGGAAAAGTTGCTCATCTGCAAAGCGATCAATCTACCATTCTCACGATCATATTACCTATGGATTTTCAGTTCATGGTCGATCATTCGTAGGAAATCCAAAATCGCTGAACTGGAAGCATTCATCCCGCCGGTTGTTCCCTCCGCACCGATCCAACATGCCTATACGTGTTGATGAGCACGCCCGTCGGCGAGGTGTACGAGCTGACGAGCGCGAGTTCCTGCGGAGCGACTCGGTCGGAAAAGAAGCGTTTGCCCGCGCCCATCAATAGCGGATACATGATGAGCACCACCTCATCGACGAGTCCCTGCTCCAGCAACACAGACGCCACCGTGGAACTTCCCCAGACGATCAGGTCAGGGCCATCGGTTGACTTTAGCCGGCGAATACCCTCCAGAATATCCGTTCCCAAGTTCCCAACCGGACCCCATGCAAGGCCCTCCGGCCTGTGCGTCACGACATATTTCGTCGCCGCGTTCAGCCCTTCCGCAAACGGACCGGCCGTAAGACTCGGCCAGAAGCTGGCCCATTGATCGTAGGTGCGGCGGCCAAGCAGCAGATCGAAGCCCGTGCCCTGTACCTCCAAGAGCCTCGCAGCCCCAGCCGGAGTTCGATACGGTACCATCCATACGCCATTCGCGAAGTCGTCATCGCCCGCAGGCGCGATCACGCCATCCAGCGAAACATGTTCGAATATTCTGATCTTTCTCATGGTGCGTCTCCTTCTCTTAGATTCATGACGGCATACTACATCAAGTTCGTGGGAATTGTTTCTTCGTCTAGCGCGCATTCGATCGGCTGAGAAGCTGCCGATTGGCTTCTTTCTTAATCTGCCCCTGGATTCCCGCTTTCGCGGGAATGACACTCAAAACATCTCTTCTAATTCACCATTATCCACTATCCACTTTTCAACTATCAACTACAATATGACTATTAACGAAACCGAAAACACTCTCACCGCCTCACGCGACGAATTCACTACCATTATCGATAAAGCGCTCGACCGCAAAATAAAATCCCTGCCGGATCGCAACGCGCTCAACTCAATTAATACAAACCCTGTAGCGCAGGCCTCCGGCCTGTCCCCCAGCTCTATTGGCAAACCACGAACGGAGACCGGCGGGACGCCGGCGCTACACGATCGCGAGAAAATATTAAAAACATTCCGCTTCTTCAACGCGATTTCTTCGAACGACCACCAAACGCTGCGCTCGATCATGCAGACGTACGAGCCGGAATATATCCGCACGCTTGCGCCGCAAGTAGAAGGAACGAATTCCGCCGGCGGCTATCTTGTGCCGCAGGAATTTTATGCGGACGTGCTCTTCCTGCTGAATCAATATGGATTCGCGCGAAAATATTGCGCACAGATCCAGATGTCCTCGAACGTGCTGAACGTTTCAACGCTTACCGGCAAGCCGTCCGTGAACTGGGTCAGCGAAAATGGCGTGATCCCCGCAAGCGAAGGAACCTTTGGGCGCCTCGTACTCACAGCACAAAAGCTTGCCGCGATCTATCCGATCTCGAACGAGCTGCTCATGGATGCGAACGTCGATGTGTATAATACGATCCTGCGAATCTTCGTGGAGGTGTTCGGACAGCAGGAGGACATGCAGGTCTTCAACGGAACCGGTTCGCCGTTCACTGGCATTCTGCAAACGTCGGGAACGAACCTAACGTATCTCGGCGGCGCATCCACCTCCGGCAAAACGCATTTTCCGGATATCACGCTGGACGATCTCATCAATCTCGTGCAGTCCGCCGGACCGGCGCAGCAGCGCGGCGCGTGCTTGTTCGTCGAGCAGAACACGCTGACCGATCTCTTGAAAAAGAAAGATTCCGCAAGCCGTTATCTGTGGGATATTGCCACCTCCAACGATCCGAACATCAACGGCGCGAATGGATTCAATGCAACGAACCTTCAGTTCCACGGCTATCCCGTTGTTTCGCTCCCGAACGGAGTGCTGATCAACGGCTATAGCGCCGCGACCACCCCCAGCACGCCGTTCGCGCTCTTTGGGAACCTGCAATCGGCAGGATGCTGGCTTGGCACGCGCGGCGGCATGGAACTCCGCATCTCCTACGATGCCACGGCGGATAGCGTCAACGCATTCACCAACGATCTCCAGCTCCTCCGCATGACCGAGCGCATTGCCTTCGGCGTCGGCCAGCCGGGGTATTTGGCGGTGCTTTCGACATCGGCTTCCTAACATTCCTTGCGTAGAGACGCGCCACCGGCGCGTCTCTGCTAAACCCGCATTCGCTTTCAGCCACGGAGACGCACCGGTGGTGCGTCTCTACGATCTATATTTAAATGCCAACATTTACCAGCCCCGTTGCGCTTGCGGATTTTCAGACGTATCTCAAAGATGTGTCAACCGATACGACCGTAACGGGATTTTTCCAAACCTGCCTGAACGCCGCGACCGAAGCGGTCTATACCTGGCTCGACCGCGATTACACTGCCAGCGCCAGCAAGACGGACGTCTTCTGGGGCGACGATACGCAGTTCTACGCGCCGCGCCACCAAGCCGGCTCGCTTACGGCGTGGAGTTACACCGATCTTTCGGGAACGGTTACCACCATCGGCACAAGCGACCTGCTCATTCGCGCCAATGGCTATCTTTTGCAAACGCTTACGCACCGGTTTGCGCGCGAAGCCGAGCATACGCTGACGTACGCGCAGCCATCTACGCTAACATGTCCCGAAGCGGTGAAGCAAGTCATCACCGAGATCGCGGCGCTCTTGTATCAGGCGGGCAATCAGGGCACTGGCTCGCTCGGGATGCTCATTGCCTCCGCGCACGATGCGACAGCCACCGACCGCGAGCGGTTCCAGGACCTCTCGCAGCTTCATAAAGATATGCTGCGCCCTTATAAACGCTACCCTGTGTAGCGTAAACTTTAGTTTGCGCAAACTAAAGTTTGCGCTACAATTATGACAAGAGAACTTTTATTTTCCAACAGTTTCGAGCCGCAGCTTACAGCGTTCACGGCATGGAACTCGCTTGTGAACGCGCAGGGCGCGCTCACGAGTACCTTATCGCCCAGCGATTATCCCGGTTTCGAGATCATCGGCGGCGAAGCAAAATACACCGCGTTCGATAGCTTCGGCCATCCTATGAGTGGCGTGCAGGCATTTTCTGTGCGCGTGCATTTCGCTCATCCACAGCTTGCGATCGCTGCGATGCGGGCCATGCGGTCCGCCGATGTTTCTGCTGCCGAAGCCTTCTTTTCCGGCGGATACGTTCCCCCGCCTGTTTCCACCGGCGATGTCGCACGGATCGACGGCATCCAGATCCTCAAGATCGATCCACCCCTCCTCAGCAAAACCGCAACCAGATCCAGTATTGTGATCTATGCGGAATATTATTTCACAATATTTTAGAGTACCGAGTGTGTGAGTACCGAGTAACGAGTACTGAGTACCGAGTAGAGAATGATTTTCTCCTCTGTATTCAGTACTCGTTACTCGGTACTCAGTACCCGGTACTCGGTACTAAAACAATGACCACACTCTCTTTACAATACCGCGCATCACCCTCGGATGCGTGGACAACCGTTCCCGATCTCACCAGCGCATTTCCCAGCGTGCCCGTTGGCGCGCTTCCGGTTCAATCTGTTAAGATCACCAGCGAACCGGAATCCGTTACGCCCGGCGTAAGCGAGTTCCAGGAATGGCTTCCGTTCCCGGATGATTCCGGCGCAGACACTTATCTCATTCTCCGTGCATCATGTCCGCCCATTCCGCTTGCGCTCGAAGCGAGCATTATCACATTCCTCATCAATTATAAGAATGCAGCTTATTACCAGGCGAAATACTCCAATTTCGGACAAGGCGGATTCATCACCGCATCGCTTTCGCTCATCGAAGCAAAGGAGCGGCATGGCTCGCTGCATTTATCGTTCCGGCTGGCTGCGGCTATGGCGGATGCGTTAACTAACGAATAAAAGTAATAAGTAAGAAGTAACAGGTAAGAAGTAAGAAGTTTATGCCACTTACTTCCTACTTCTTACTTCTTACTTCTTACCTCTTACTTCAATTCCCTATCCCAAAATAATGATTATATCAACGCTACTATTATATATTCACCTCACTTCTCCCGCGCTCATCGAGCAAACAACCTCCCAAATTCTTTCTGCCGATTCAATCGCGGCAAGCCAAACCGTTCTTATTCCATTTCGCGAGGAGATCGAGCGTGCTGCGTTCCAACATGCGCTGCCGGCTTCGCTGATTGCGGCGGTCATACAGGAAGAATCGGAATTTAACGCATGGGCAACACGCGCGGAACCGCGCTATTTGCGCAGCCGGAAAATTCGCCGATTGGCGGCGCGTTTTGCTCGCACGCACCGGCTTGGACCGACGGCTTTCACCGAACTCACCGATCGCTCGCGTTCCTACGGCCTCATGCAGATCATGGGCGAGACCGCGCGCGAGCAAGGGTTCGACCGTCCGTTCCTCGCGGAACTTTATATTCCCAACAATGCCATCGCGCATGGAGCCATGCTGCTGAAACGATTGCTGGCGCGCTATCGTGGCGATACGCTTTCGGCGATCAGCGCATACAATCAAGGTTCCGCACAAAAGAAGCGGGGCGTCTTCGCAAATGCGCGGTATGTCTATCGTGTGGTCGTCGCCTGGCGTGCGTATGATGCACTGTTCAAGCATGGAGGCGCTGCACGATGACCATAAAATGGCAAGACGCTGCACTGCTGCTCGTCGCCGTATTTCTCTTAGGATGGCTGATCTCACATTCTACAGAATCAAGCGGCACGAGCACGATACAGGAAAAAGAGATCGTGCGCGAGCATTTCGATACAGCACATTCCGTCGTTTACGTTCCCTTGCGTCCTTTAGGAATAACGGGAACTACAAACCACACCAGAACCATCACACTGCATGACACGATCTACCGCGAAGCGTGTCTCGATACGCTTATTGCAAGCGATACTACGGCCCTCGCGCCGGATACACTCTCGGTGTGCTATGCGCGGGATACCTTTTCCGTAGCCGTGGGCTTTAGCCCACGCCGAAAGAATGTAGCCGTTCCCTACATCGCGCACGATACCTTCTACTGGCACGAACACGAGGTTCCCTCCCCGCTCGAAAGCAAGCGCGCCTGGTATGACGACGCGCTGCTGGTAATTATTTCCCTTGCGGCTGGAATTATTATTGGGAAACTGTAGCCTACTCCCCCTCCTCTGAAAGAGGAGGGGGCTGGGGGTGGTGTACTCAAGGAACAAATATAGTATCAGTATCAAACGCTTTTTCTTTCCCGCCCTTTCCAGCAACTTCGAATCTTTTCCAGCATCAAATAGGGGTCGCCCAATGCTTGTTCATTCCCAAATCTGAAGATTTGTAATCCTTCCGCAAGGAGATAGGCCTCACGGACCATATCGTGAGCTTTCACTTCAGGTTCGTTGTGAATATCTCCATCGAGTTCTATAACTAACTTCTCTTCGGGACAATAAAAATCAACAATGTAGGGACCAATTCCATGCTGTCTCCGAAATTTACGGCCATCGAGTCGAGCGCCACGAAGCTGATACCATAAGAGATGCTCGGCTTCTGTCGGGCGATTGCGAAGCTCGCGGCGACGAGCTTTTTGATCGGGACGATTGAAGTTGCGCATACTACAAAAACTTAGAGAGTCTGCCTAAACCACCACACCACCCCCCCAGCCCCCTCCTCTTGCAGAGGAGGGGGAGTTTTTTTGAGGAAGTTTTTTTACTCTTTCACCAGCACGAACTGGCGGATAACCGTATATCCGTTCACATTGATGCGCGCGAAGTATGCGCCTTCGGGCATCTGATCGGTCGGGATCTCAAGCGCGTGATCGCCGGATTCGAGCGCGCCCGTCGTGAGCGTCACAACGGAATGGCCGAGCACATCGAGCACGTCAGCAGTCACGTTTGCATCGATATTCGTCGTAAAGTGCAGCGTGGATGCGCCGCTGCCCTTATGCGCCGGGTTGGGAACGACTTGGATGCCGGTCACCGGCTGCAGGTTACCAGCCACGGCCGGTTGTAACAGACGCCCGCCGCACGTCGAGGTGTCGATGCAGATATTCGCAGAGTCGCCGGAGGAACTAAGTGCCTTCATCGAACACGCTTCGAACGCAGAATCGTTAAAATGCGCGTTCGTTATTCTCGCTGTGCTCGTAACGGATTCGCTGATCGCGCCAAGCTGCGAGATCTTGAGCAGCGTATCGTTGGCAGGAGAATAGCCGATCGGTGGATTGCCGGAATAGGTTAGCGTGACGTGAATGCCGTCCGTACTATCTTTAATGGAACTAACATGCCACCCATTAGCCGTATCGAATGCCTGCAGATTCCAAAGAAGATCATCGTTATAATTAATGACAAACGTGAGCTGCGTGACACCCATCGTATCTTCGATGGTATCGCGAAGCACGATGGCGAACGTATCGAGCATCGTGTCGTTCGGAAGAATGCAGCCCTGCGTCAGCCCAAGTACGCCAATGCGCGCCGAATCCTTCACGCCGACCGTCATGCCCGTTAGCGCGCTCGACTTCGTGTACACACTCCCATTGACCGTCACCGTCACTGTTATCGTTGCCGTGTTGTTCCCGCCGGTGTTCGGATTGTAGGTCACAGTTCCCGTGTAAGGCAATGCCGTTCCATTTGCCAGAGGAGTCGTGAATTGTGCCGAACCCGTGATCGTCACGCTGTCAACAATTCCGCCGCCGGCACTGGAGCCCGCCGTGAAGTTCAAACCCTCGGGCGTGCAATTCGGAGTAATAAACGAACCGCCGTTCGGGAAGTTAAACACCAGCGTATCGACCTGCGATGCACAGTTCGTATCCGTGAAATCGTAGGGAACTTGTATCGTCGTCCCATCCGAATCCGTGAGCGTGATGGTGCCCGTAAAATTGCCAACGCTTGTCGGCGAGAACGTCACGCTGAACGATTGAGAAGTACCGGAATCGATGTGGATCGGGTACGGGCCGGGCGGCGTCACCGTCACTTGCGGGTTCCCAGTGCTTGCGCTGACGATGTCATACGTATAGCAGGTACCGAGGTTCGTCAGCGAGAAAGATTCCGTGATCGTGGACGAATCGCAGATCGTCATATTCGCAAGCTGCGTCAGCGAGTCCAACGGCACCGGCGGATCGATGAAGGCATTCAGCGTAACCGTATCGAACGTGAAATTCGCGCCGTTCTGGTCGGTGATCTGGAAGATGACCATGTTCGAGATCAGTGCCGGTAACACCGAGCGCCGAAGGATTGAGGCACGCAGTGACCTGCACGTTTCCACCAACGGGAATCGTATTCGTGGTTACTCCCGATACCGTCATACACGCGTTTTGTGGCGGGGTATTGACAACGATCTTGATCGGGCCGCACGACGCATTCGTGAACGTAACCGTTTTGCACGATTGACCCGCGCATGATTCTACCGAATCGAAACTGACTGAATCCGTACTCAGATTGGCCGTCGCTAAGTTCGTGCTGGTTGCGCCGATCGGAGTGCTAATGATGCCAGAGGACATCGAGTCCACCATTGTCCCGTTATCGGAGCCACCGCTTCCGCCATCGCAATGCGGCAGGAAGCCAACCTGGAAGCTCACTTGCTGCCCAGGCGAAAGTACCATCGGAAGAATAAGACCATCCCCAGCCGTATCGAGGACGAAGTTAGTATCCTTAGAATTTATCAGAAGTAGTCCCTTCAGCGTATCCGGTTTACATCCCGCCGTTATCGTGATCGTTTTCATGTCCGTAGAGTCGCAGCAGTTCACGCTTCCGAAATTAATGCTGCTTGTAACCTTAGGAGGCGTAGCTATTGCCTGCGTGGTTAACGAGACGGTATCGATCAGCGAATCGGTTGCGAACTGGGTGGAATCCACGCCCGCGCACGCAACGGACGCGAAATTCGCGCGGATCGTATAAGGGAATTTGATATAAGCCACGCAGTTGGTTGCCTCGCAAGTGAGCGAAATCGTAAGCGGAACATGCTGGTTCGGCGGAATAAATAATGGGAACGTGAGGGGGAAGCCATTATTATCTGCCGCCGTGGTATCGATTTTGAAATTATTGGCACAGGAAGTATGCCCCGTGATGACCGGAGACCGCAACTCGATGGTATCGCAGGTAGAATTGACAAAATAAATAGTCGTGTCGTCCGGGACGTCGCAGCAATTCGCCCTGTTGATATTGAATCCTCTAAACGATGGCTTGAGATTCGTCGTCGTGCAGCCGACTACTTGAAGGAAGTTCGTCAGTGTATCCAGGGTTCCATCGGCCGTCTTATACTCGAGTTGAGCGGAGGCATCGCAGCACCCGATGACAAGTCCCGGCACGAAATCAATTTCAAAGCACCAGGACTGGCCGGGAGCCAATGTGACGTTACCTTTCTGAAGCTCGCAGAAGCCAGTCATCTGAAGTTCATTTTGACATTGAGGACTTTCGTTAAGACTGCTGCCGCCGCCTTCGAATATGAGTGTACTACAACTCTCGTTGGTGATCTCGATACAGGTGTCAATCACTCCCGAGCAGGCAGGGCCGGACAAGGAGATCGCCTTCGTGGGAAACGGAGGAGGCACCGGATGAATCCCATTGGCCGTCATGTGAATGACCGTATCGACGGTGGTACCATTGTCATTAAAGATCAGATGGTAGTCAGCGGTATCCGCAAGATCGCTGTTCGGCTGAAATTGAATGGTAACAGCATCGGCCACTCCCAGGCCGCCCGAGCACAGCGATATGGCCGGCGGAATAGCGGGAAGGATCTGAACGGGTGCTGTACTCGTATCGTTGAAACGGTGGATACTATCCTTCACGAGCTGAATGGTGTTCGCGCAATTACACCCGAAGATATGGATCGTGGTATCGGAGTTCGTTTGACAGGCTGCGTTTTTGAATGCAACGGTGTCCGGCCAGACATGAATATCGGCAGTAGCCGGACGCGGGATCCATTTGAGCGAGTCGTAGGCGAAACTCCAAACGGTATCCGGCGAAACATAAAAACGCGTATCGACGGCAGGGTTCGGCGACGAGGGAATGATCTGCCAGTTGGCTCCGTCGTTCGTCGAGTACCACATGCCCGTATGGGTCGCAAACGAGGATGCAAATTGCTCGCATCCATCGCCCGCCATGTCTTCCGAAAGCGTATCGTTACCGCCGGACGTATAAGAGGGAATCGGGCTGAAGCCATAGCCGCCATCGTCCGACCGCATGAGCGCATTGGCGATACCGGAGCAGTTGTTCGCAGAACTCGCGAAAAAAGTCTCCGTTGTCGGGATGCCTAACGGCTGCCAGGACTGGGTGAACATGCGGGTCTTCTGCCACGTAACCCCTCCATCGGTCGTAGAAAGCCATAAATTCTGCGTTCGCGAATTGCAGATCGTTCCTTCCGTGGCAACCACGCCATAGCCATTGCCGTTAAAGGCAAAACCGGTGTAATATTTATTGGTATCGAGAACGGTCCATGTTCCGCCATTATCCGTAGAGACGACCAACCCCTGGCTACCGGGACGGAGATCGGCGCTGGCAACGTAAAGCCGGTTGTTGGCCACATTGTAATAAATACCCCTACCGCTGTCCGGCGTATTTAAAGTGTCATCGATGTTCCAGATCCTGCCCGAGTCCGTGGTGATCAGGACACCACCGGAGTCAGGATTTTGATCGTTATTATAAACACTATCGAGTATTGCAAACCCAACCGAATCATTCTTAAACGTAATATCGGTGACATACCCGGTCACGAGGCCTACGTATCCCTTCGGACTCAGGATCGTCGCGCGCTTCCATGTAGTACCGCCGTCCCTCGTATAGGAAATTCCCGTGTCATCGCCGACGAATCCTTCGAGCGGAGCGCCGACGGCATCGAGAAATTTAACGATGTGTATCTGGCCGGTGAACGCCATCGGAACGGTTGTCCATGACGGCGGCGGCGGCGCTTGCGCCGAAACCTTGGTCGAAACCAAAAGAAAGAAAGCTAAAAAAGAAGGAAGCAGCAGTAAAAGTTTTTTCATATCGAGACCCCCGTTTATTAAGCCGGGCCGCAAAAAATTAATACATTAATATCGCACACTCTGGGCGGCAGGAAATTCGCCCACAGATGCAACACCAAAAGCAAGAAGATAAATTTCACCCCGAACAAGGGCTACAAATATACGAAATTTCTATCAATCCGTGGCGTTTTTTGGAAGTCCGCAATCCTTATAAAATGAACTATTGC
The DNA here is from genome assembly GCA_963776895.1 of Ignavibacteriota bacterium. Classification (GTDB taxonomy): domain Bacteria; phylum Bacteroidota; class Ignavibacteria; order Palsa-1295; family Palsa-1295; genus PALSA-1295. The sequence goes on from CAVZOL010000010.1 coordinate 1,052,692, forward strand.
CCCTCCCATACTGATTTTAATGCCGCAGATGCCACGCCAATATTCGACAAAAGCCACTAAATCCTCATTATTCCGTAATAATTCGGAAACAGAGGATGGCGTTCTCAGCGTGAGCATGCTCACCCGATCCATCCGGGATATGCTCGAAGGCGGCTTTCCGGATGTAACGGTCGAAGGCGAAATTTCGAATTTTATCGACCACCGCTCCGGCCACCGGTATTGGACACTGAAAGATGCCGATGCGCAAATTTCCTCCGTATTCTGGAAAAGCCGAACGCTGAATTTCGATCTGCACGATGGAATGAAGGTCATCTGCCGCGGGCGGCTGACGGTCTATCCTCCGCGCGGGAATTATCAGCTCAATGTCTTTCAAGTGCGCCCGAGCGGCATCGGCGATCTGCAACAAGCCTACGAGGAACGATATGCTCGCCTGCTTGCCGAAGGCTTGTTCGAAGAATCGCGCAAGCGGCCCATCCCACGGTTCCCGCAAACCATCGGAATCGTTACCAGCGAAAATGGCGCGGCCCTGCATGATATGCTAACCACGCTGCGCAGGCGCTATCCTCTCGTCCGCGTGATCCTGCGTCCGTGCGCCGTGCAAGGCGTGGGAGCGGAGCTGGAAATTGCGCGCGCGATCCAGGAATTCAACTTAATTACGAATTACGAATTTCAAATTACGAATGAGGATAAATCCAAAAAAACAATTCGTAATTCGCAATTCGTAATTCGTAATTCTCCCCGGCCCGATGTGCTCATCGTAGGCCGCGGCGGCGGTTCGCTGGAAGATCTATGGTGTTTTAACGAAGAAGCCGTTGCACGCGCTATTTTTTCTTCTAAAATTCCCGTTATCAGCGCGGTTGGGCATGAGGTGGATTTTACCATTGCCGATTTCGTCGCCGATCTCCGCGCACCCACGCCAACCGCCGCCGCCGAGCTTGCCACGCCAAATGCAGAGGAACTTCTTTCTGCGATCAACATTAGCCGCATGGGACTCATACGTCACATGCGGCAGATGATCTTGCAATATAAACGAGAAGTAGAGTCTGCTTCCGATGCTCGCTCGCTAGCCCTGGCAATGCTGAATGCGATCCGCACGCTGCGCGAACGTATGAATGCAGAGATATTGGATGCCTCCCGTTCCGTGGTGCATTCCCTCGAACGCCGGCGATTAAAACTTGAACGCGACGCTGCCAAACTCGCCGCGATGAACCCCGACCGCGTGCTCGACCGCGGATTTACCGCGCTCGAATCGACGGATGGTGAGATCATCCCACGCCTCGCGCAACTCCTCACACGCGATGAAAAGAACGGCATCCTCGTCTTCGCCGATGGAAGGATAACGGTGAGGTTCGATTAACCAATATATTTATATTGTGTGGAGCGATTTGTTAAATCGCTCATGTTAACCACTACATGCCTCCTCGCAAACAAGAACCACCTGCACCCTCCTTCGAATCCGAATTCGAGCGCCTCTCCACGATCGTCGATCGGCTGGAGCAGGGCAATGTACCGCTCGCTGAAATGCTCACGCTTTATGAAGAAGCGATGACGCTTTCGGCAAAGCTGAAATCCGTCCTAACCGATGCCGAACTTCGCGTAGAAAAGCTCGCGGCAGTGCATGAGGAAATGACTACCGCTGACCGATCATCCACAGCTGACACCTCCGGAATGAACGATTTACCCGAATCTGAGGATTTATTCTAATCGAGCAAAAACACCTTTTGCAAATTATGAATATCATAATACTCATATTTTGCAAAAAGCTGTAATGTATTGATTAATAACGACTTGCAGTATGTAATAATTTTAAAAAATTGTCTTTTTGATTGAAAAATTCCGAATAAGTCCGGATTTTGCGGAACCAGTATTGCAAAATATGAGTATCATAGTATTCATATTTTGCAAAACACTCTAAATGCTTGATCTGCAACAACTTCTACAGCCCTTTAACCCATGGTGGGAGGATAAAACTAAGGCGTTTGAAAAACTTCCGGAATTTCACCGGCCTATTTTCGAAGATCTCAAATCCGATATTCATATTCTCCCCCAGATCATTTCTTTAACTGGCCCGAGACGCGTCGGTAAAACCACACTACTTCGTCAACTCATTAAGGATTTGATCGAGCAAGACATCAATCCTCGCCACATCGTCTATTACTCAATGGATGATCCGGCTCTTTTATTGAACTCGCCGGGAGAAATAAACAGCTTCATTGAAGAAGCCATGCAACTTGCGCGTAAAGCCTCGGAACCGTTTTACTTCTTTCTCGACGAAGTCCAGCGGTTGGAGGGCTGGGAATTATATTTAAAAAAATACTACGATCTAAAATATCCGGTGCGGTTCGTAATATCGGGCTCCGCCGCTTCTCCAATTTTTAAGAAGAGCCGGGAAAGCTTGCTTGGTCGCGTAAAAGATCACCATCTTCTACCATTTTCGTTCCGTGAATATATTCTATACCACTTAGGTAGTTCTGGGCCGATGATGGCGGAACTTCTGGAGTTAGAGAAAATCGCGGTTAACGTTGTCGAGTCCATCATAGATTCTGGCTCGACCATCACACCAGTTACGATAAAAATTCCATCTGATGCACTGAAATTACAAATTGACAGTATGTTGGCTACCTATTTCCACGAAGGTGGATTTCCGGAAGTATGGACGCTTCCAAATCTCGTTGCCAAACAAGATTACCTTTTTAATAATCAAGTCCGGAAAGTGATAGATGAAGATCTTGTACTTGCCATCGATCTACGTAAACCGGAACTACTTAAGAAATTTTATCTTTCGCTTCTTGCTACGCCTGGAGCAGAAAGAAATATAAGTGAGATCTCTAAAGAGACCGGAATCAATAAGCAGCAAATTGAAAAGTATCTTCCAATGCTGGAAATGACGGATTTATTGTTTCAGGTTCCAAAATTTCGTTCCGGAAGCCTCAATGTACGACGAGGAAATGTAAAATTTTACTTGAGCGATCTTGCGCTTCGAAATGCCGTGCTCCGCATTTCGCCGGAAGCATTAATGGCAGATAATGATACATTAGGTCACTACGCAGAGAATCTCGTATTTCTTGCGCTAAAAAAGAAATGGTCAAGCGCGCTACAGATCGACTATTATTGAGAAAAAAATGAGGAAATTGATTTTATCGTACATAGCGGAGCAGGCCGTTATCTTCCAATAGAGGTTAAATACCGAAACATCATTCCTGACATGACACTCCTTCGAAAATTTAGAATGAACTATCCAAAGTCCTCTCAGCCTATTGTGGTTACGAAGAACTGGGATCAATTTGGCAGTCAAGACGATGTTTTCCACTGGCCACTCCCGCTCTTCCTCATTATGTTCGGATAATGAACCATTTACCCGAATCTGAGGATTTATTCTAAGAAATAGTAACAAGCGCGGTCCGCGCTCGTTAGCATCTTCATCACTCATGACGGAAAACTACCCTTTTCTCAGCAAAATCAACACCCCTGGAAGAACTTCGAACGCACCCCGTAAGCGATCTGGAAGCCATCAGCGCGGATGTACGGGAATATCTCATTGATTCTATCGCGCAAACGGGCGGGCATTTCGGCGCGGGGTTGGGAGTAGTCGAGCTGACGGTTGCGCTGCACTACGCCCTTAACACGCCGACAGATAAGCTGATCTGGGATGTCGGCCACCAAGCATATCCGCACAAAATTTTAACGGGAAGGAAAGACCGGCTTCAAACCATTCGCCAGAAAGACGGCCTCGCGCCATTTCTGAAACGCGAAGAGAGCCCGTACGATGTCTTCGGCGCGGGACACGCATCGACATCCATCAGCGCCGCGCTTGGCATCGCGACCGCGCGCGATTACAATGGCGAAAAGTACAAAGTCGCCGCTGTGATCGGAGATGGTTCCATGACGGGCGGCATTGCCTACGAAGCGCTGAACAATTGCGGGATGCTGAAGAAGGATCTGCTCGTCATTCTGAACGACAACCAGATGTCCATTGCGCCGAACGTATGGGCGATGCACGAGCATTTTAATTCCCTGCTGACCAACCCCGCGCTTCGCAAAATAAAAGATCAGGTGTGGGATGTGCTCGATGGCCACGGCAAATTGCGCTATGCCGGTTCCAAACTTATCGATGCCATGAAGGCCGTCATGACGCCGGGAATGATGTTCGAAGCCCTTGGCTTCAAATATTTCGGGCCGGTGAGCGGACATAACGTGGTAAAGCTCGTCGAGATGATCCGGTTTTTGGAAGCGCAAACGGGGCCGTTATCTATTGCACGTCATCACCGAAAAGGGGCATGGCTACGCGCCGGCAGAATCCCATGTGCAGAAATATCATGCCGCAAGCGGCGCATTCGATAAGATCACCGGCGTTGCCGTTGCAAAGCCTGTTACCGCGCCGCAGCCGCCGGAATACACGAAAGTGTTCGGTAAGGCGATGGTCGAAATTTGCAAGATGAACCCGAAAGTCGTCGGCATTACCGCCGCTATGCCGGACGGCACCGGACTGAACATCCTTCAAAAAGAAGTTCCAGATAAATTCTTCGATGTCGGCATTGCCGAGCAGCATGCCGTCACCTTCGCGGCCGGTATGGCGACGGAAGGATTCATTCCCGTCTGCGCGATCTATTCCACGTTCCTTCAGCGCGCGTTCGATCAGATCATTCATGATGTCGCGCTGCAAAATCTTCCCGTCGTATTCGCGATGGATCGCGCCGGACTCGTCGGCGCGGATGGCCCCACGCACCACGGCGCATTCGATCTCGCCTATCTCCGCCTCATCCCAAACATGACGATCATGGTTCCGAAAGACGAGCAGGAACTTCGTGACATGCTTTACACCGCTACGCTGCCAATTACGAATTACGAATTACGAATTACGAACGAAAATATTGATTCTTCTGACGACCTATCGTCCCCCATTCGTAATTCGCAATTCGTAATTCGTAATTCCCCCGGCCCCATCGCCATTCGCTACCCTCGCGGCGCAGGCATTGGCGTGGCGCTGGCGGATAAAGGGTTCCGCGCACTGCCCATCGGTCAGGGTGAAATGATGCGCGATGGTGAGGATGCCGTCATCATCGGCGTGGGCCCGCTGTTGTATGATGCCATCAAAGCCGCCGAAGATCTGGAACGGGAAGGAATTTCCGTTGCCGTAGCAAACGCGCGTTTCGTAAAGCCACTCGACACCGCCCTTCTCGATGCGCTTGCCGCACGATTCAAACATATTATCACTTTAGAAGAAGGAACCATTAATGGCGGCTTCGGCAGCGCCGTTGCAGAATTTCTCGCGGAACGAGCCATTCTTCATCCTGCATCTCCTATCCCTCATCCCTCGATCATCGGCTTGCCCGACCACTTCATCGAGCACGGCGCGCCCGCCGGATTGCTTGCCGATGTCGGACTCACCCGCGAAGGTATCCGCGACCGGGTCCGCCAATGCGTCCTCGCCGGACGAGGTGCTGAAGTCGAGCAAACGTCTCTCAAGTAACCCCACCTACCTCGTTTCCTCAAATTGTCATTCCCGCGAAAGCGGGAATCCAGGTCTTGAGTTACCGGTAACGCTAAAATTGGATTCCCGCTTTCGCGGGAATGACATAGTTATGATCTTTCCAAATTTTTGGAGTTGACCCGGCCAGATCGTCCCAAAATTCTGTTTTTTCGCCAAAAATAAATTGCCCAAATTAGCCTGATTTCGGGCTTTTTTCATTTTCTCTAAATTTTTTTTGTAACCCTGGCGACCTTGTGCGATTTACTATTAGGGAGTCCTCCCTCGAACCCCAAAAATTCATGCTTCTGATCCAAAAAAATATGAAAAAATTACTTCTGCTTTCCGCGCTTCTTAGCCTTACGATAGGCATTGCAACGGCACAACCTGGCTTCCAGGAACGTGTACAAACATACCCCCGCGACCTCACTTCTGTGATGGGCCGCGATTTCTGGTTTCAAATTCCGGCGATGGACACGATCGATCCCTACCGGTCTTACATGCTGAACATTACTTCGACCAAAGCGACAACCGTGAATATTCAGATCGGCTCGGAGTACGATACCACTCTCACACTCAGTCCGTTCATGGTCGCAACGTTCCAGATCCCGCTCGAGTGGGAACTGCAATTGAGTGCGGTCGTGGAAAATAAAGGCATCCATGTGTGGTCCGATTCTGCCGATCTATCCTCTATGGTCATCGCAACAAGTTCCTTCGGTTCCGGGGCTATGCAGCTTATACCGAGCTTTGGGTTTGGTAAGGATTATGCAGTGGCCGCTTATGCCGCAAATTCAGAAGAAGAACTCTTTGGTGGTTTTAGTGGCAACATTCCAGATCTTCCCTCCGAGTTTATCATCACTGCAGAGCAGGATGGTACATCGGTGGAGATCACTCCATCGACCCCACTTCGAAAAGAGTCTTCATTCGGAACCAACAAAGCGTCTATCGTTGCCTATCCGTCCGGCGAACCGTTTACGGTGACACTCAACAAGGGTGAGACTGTTCAATTTCGGAACATTTGGGGAACGGTCGTCGACGGCCATTATCACTATGACGTCACCGGCACAATCCTCCATTCGAATAAGCCGATCGCCGTCTCAGCCGGTTCTATGTACGCAAACATCCCGATTTATGATGGAGAGACAGATAATAACTACGTATGCGCGATGATCCCGCCCACGCGCGCGTGGGGCAGGGTCTATTATATTGATTCATTCCCCGAGCCGACTGAGATCCCTTCACAATATGATTCCAATTCCTATCTCTTCGTTGCATCTTCGGCGAATCAGACGATCTACCATCTCGACAGCAACGGCGACCAACGTACCGTATGCAAAATCGCTTCTGCCTATGGCGCGTATTGGTATTCCCAACTCGGCGATCAAAAATTCTGGAGCGCGGAGCCGTTTCTTCTCGTCCAATACGTGGTGAATTATGTGGCAAATTCCACCTATCCCTATCAGGGGGGGTACGAACCTCCCGGAATGATCGTGATACCTCCCGCCGATGACTTTGGCACGACCGCCTCCTTCATCGTTCCCGTATCCGTCGATACGGCCTATCCCAAATACCCATTCTGGGAACATCAAAACCTTATTCGAAAGATAGCCCGCAGAACATTACTATTGACGGCAAACCAATGATGAACGATACGGCGCAGAGGATCGACGACAGCACAACGATCTATCGCGTCGCGGACCTTCCGCCGGGCGCTCATATAGCGTACTCTCCAACCGGAGTGGGTATCTACTCCTACGGGTATCAATATGGGAACGATTTTGGAACGATCGCATATCCGGCCATTAATGGCACGATCGCCCCGGCTGGCAGCAGCGACACCGCTTCTCCAGCTATTGCCTTCTCGATCGCGGGAACTTCCATCGGCGCGACCGTTACCGATACCGGCAGCGGACTGGCGACCATCGTTCTCGATAGCGCCTATCATTTTGGCTTCGCTACGGACACCTCGTTCATTCCCGGCGATTCGATGAGATCGGCAACGCTCAGCCTCCCGCTTACGGACACATCTGCTTCGGCATTTTTGCGGTTTATCACCTATGACATGGCCGGCAATCGCACCGTCGGGACGGTCACGTTTACACCTGGAACCCCAGGCTTGCGTAGCGATTTAACCGCCATTGCCAGCAGTTTCGATAGCGTTCTTGTGGACTCGCAACAAACCCTCGCCATCGTGACCATTGAAGATACTTCCGCCCTCGCGACCGTCACTATCGACACCGTGTGGACGGACAATCCTGTTTTCTTTTACAATCCGGCTTCCCCGGCTACCAATACGCTTCCAATCGTGCTCGATCCCGGTGCAAGCCGGCTACTGTCTGTGACATTCTCACCGATAGCGGCAGTAAGGTATTCTGGAAATCTTTTTATTCGCGGCATAGGCGATAGTGTGGTATCCGTCCCGCTTTCCGGCACCGGTTACGCGCAACCCCCTGCAGCCGTTGGAACGAATAATACCGCATCCGAAGCCACGATCATTCCCACAAACGATGGCCGTTCCCTTGCGATCATGGTTCCGGCAGGCATGGAAGTCCCCATTACTTTCGAGCTTGTTAACGTGCTTGGCGAGCGCGTGCTGCGCGAAACACTCTCAATGGGAACGCAATCTCTGGACGCAAACTTGCTCCCGCGTGGTGTGTATTTCTACCGGCTTACTTCGGAGCAAATGAGCCAGAGCGGGAAGGTTATTTTGGGTGAATGATCACTTAAAAAAGCAGATTTATTTGATGTCATCCTGAGCGGAGTTCGACCGACCGGAGGGAGGTCGAACGAAGTCGAAGGATCTCCGGACATTCACCTCTGAGGTTAACTTCCTGAGATCCTTCGACTCCGCAATCCGACGCTTTGCGTCGAATTGCTCCGCTCAGGATGACAGGTAAAAAATTTGTGCCAAGCCTAAGCGACCCGGCCAGATCGTCCCAAAATTCCGTTTTTCCGTCAAAAATAAATTGCCCAAATTAGCCTGATTTCGGGCTTTTTTCATTTTTCTAAATTTTTTTTTGTAACCCGAGCGACCCTGTGCGATTTACTATTAGGGAGTGCCTGCGATTTACTCCCAAATCTGCTGCTTCTAACTGAAAAATATGAAAAAACTCGTTCTCCTTTCCGCTATCTTTTTACTTGCGATACCAACGGCTCACGCGCAAAAAAATACGGCGCTCATTCACCATCGGGTCGTGAAATCGCAAAACAACCCGCTTTCGATGGGGCGCGATTTCTGGTTTGCTGCGCCCAGCAATCAGTGGGGCGTCGGGCAGACGCAAACGTACATCAAGGTCTATATTACTGCGTCGCATAATACTACGGCGTATGTATCATCGCAATACTCGGGTGGCGTGGCCGGCTATACGGCCAAGGTTCCGGTCACGGCGTATGTTACTTCTACTTATACCGTCCCGGAATTTTGGGAAGTAGAATTGAGCGGCGTCCCGGAAAACAAGGCCATTCATGTTTATTCCAACGATGCCGATCTTTCGGTGTATTTCCTGTCGAATCAATATCAGAGCGGGGATGGATCGTATATCATTCCCACCATCGGATGGGGTACCGATTATGTCGTGGCAGCGTATGGATCGTTATACGCAAGCAGCGGCGGTGACAGCACCTACGATCTGCCTTCCGAGTGCGTCGTCGTTGCAAATCAGGACAATACTCAGTTCACTATTACCCCATCGTGCAATGTGCGTCAGTGTCTGGGTGGGAACATTAATGGCGATGCCAATTCCACGATAATAGCCATTCCGGCTGGTCAGACACAAACCTTCACGCTTAATCGAGGACAGTGCATGCAGTTTATGTCCATCAAAGCGACGGACGATTCCGATTTCGACATGACAGGAACCGTCATCCACTCTAACATCCCAGTGGGCGTGCTTGGCGCTTCGATGGAACCGGAAATTCCTGCCGGTTATCTTACCCCCAATTTTGTCTGCGAAATGATGCCTCCCGTTCGCACCTGGGGCGAAACGTATTACGCAGGTAATCCCATTCAACCACCCGGAGAAAGCGACAAGGATTATGCCCGCTATCTCTTCATTGGCTCCCAGCCGGGGCAGGTAATTTACCGGTACAACCTGACGACCGGCCTTCAGCTGGAATGCGTTATCTCAAATCAGTATGGCATTTATTGGGATGAGCTGCAGCTTGGCGAAGGGCTATCGAGCAACGCGCCATTCCTCTGCGTATGGTATCTCAATAGCTCAACACGTCCTGATGGTGTCATTGGCTTAGGCGATCCCGCCGAAAGCATTCTTCCTTCCCGCGAGCAATATACGAAAACGGTCTTGTGTCAGGCGCCAACGACTACAGGAAATACCGTTCCCTTCGATAATTACATAAATGTCGTTGTCAACATAAACGACGAGAGGAATGTACTCTTCGATAATAAACGGATCAGTGGCTACTCTAAAGTACAAATCGACAGCGCCTGGGAAATATTCGATATGCCGCATGTTGCACCGGCCGTGCATACAATTACCGGCAGCGATTCCGGCATTGGGGTGTATTGCTATGGTTATGGCTTTAACGAATCCTACGCGTGGGCTGGGCAGTCCTCGTGCACTTCGTTTAATTCCCCGGATACCATTCCGCCGCTCGTCGATACTATCGGGGAGTGCCTTGAAGCATTCATTCATGTGACCGATTCCGGGTTTCTTCCCGGTATCACCCCGCCGACCCTACAGAGTGGGCTTGCCATGATTCGCATCGATTCAAACTATAATATGAACGTCCCAGTCGATAACGACTGGCAAGAAGGTTCCGGAGCAGATACGACCAATTACTCCATGTCCGTGACCGACCCCGCGTTATCGGCCTTTCTCCGCGTCGAAGTCTATGATCTTGCCGGTAATGTCGATACGATCACGAGCGTGTATCTTCCGCAAATCGATAGCATAAAACCGCCCGTGCAAAATCTTGGAGTATGGAAAGAAGCAAGTCCGTCTGGTCCTCCGAATATTGCGTACGATACGCTCTATAATACAGGGCTAACGCCATTCGATATCACCATCTTACAGTTGCTTAAAGGAGATGTCGGATTTACGATTCACGATAGCATTGGCGGGCCGCTTGATATGTCACCGCTTCTGCCGGGACAGCGCAGGTTGATCCAAATTCAATTCGAAGCCATACAGCCAACGCAAGTGACCGATAACATCCTCTTTGGCAATGCCTGCTTTGAGCAAGGCGTCGAACTTATCGGCAGCGGTGGCGCGAATGATTTCCTTGTTACGAGTCAAACTTGGTCAAACGAACCGATCCCGGCACCAGACACAGGTTATGTGAAGACTGTCACGATAGAGAATGAATCAAATACTCCGATAACATTTGACTCAGCATGGTGGCCGGATCAAGTCCATTTCAAAGTGGCTCAGAATCCTCTAAAAGGTAGTGTGAACTCATTTCCATTCACAGTACCGGCTTCACCTGGAAGTGTGCAATTTTCCATCGCCTATTATCCCGATGCTGGTTCGCTGGGCAGTTCCGATCGAACGCAGGGACAATGGTACAGCCGAGAGGTTGTAGCATCGGATGGTAGCATGAGTGCGCGGTTTGATAGCTTAATTGGTAATGCGGTCGCATTGAGCGAAACCTTCCTTGCCGACGTATCGGACACATTTAATTGTCCTACTACGAACGACACCATCGCCGTTGGGTTCACCATTACGGCGACGGGAACTTCCAGCAGTGTCATCGATCGGGTTATTCAATCCGATACGACCCACTTCTTTAACTTAATAGGTACGGTCAATAGTACTAATACCACCTGGGATCCGGAGACAACGGCACAGTTTCTCAATCCCGGACAATCGGCGACGATCACAGTTCAGCACATCGTTCAGGCCGGTATAGATATGACCTTCGTTGACACCCTGACCGCCTTCGATGGTGAAGGTTCCGTAATAGGTAAGCCATTGACGCTCACCATCGTTTCGATGTGTGGTACGGATACCACCGTAAATACGCAAACGTTAAATCCACGACTGTTAAGCTTCGGGCCGGTGAATTTCCAAACGCAGAATACGAATGCCACGCAGAAATCCTTCCTCATAACGGACTCAGGAAGTGCGCCGTTACTAATCGACTTCCTCATGTTGGTACCCGGCGGCAGCAACGCATCCTTCACATTCACAACCGTTCCCGCGTGCCCCGATACACTGCAGCCGGGGCAATCCATGACGGTCGAGGTCGATTTCAACGATTCGGCGAGCGATGCGCCGGTGCAGACCGCATGGATAGACATTATCGGCGACGTGCAAACCGAGCTTATAGATACCCTCGTCGGAACTATCGCAAATTCCGGAGTGAAGGAAGCGCCCGCGCCAACACTGAATGCAACCGTCCTTCCCGCAGAGGATGGCCGTTCGCTGGAAATTATACTTCCGCCAGCAATCGATGAGCCGGTTGGCTTTACGCTCGTCAATGTGCTTGGCGAGCGCGTGCTGCGCTCAACGCTCACCGTGGGAACGCAAACGGTAGATGCCTCCACGCTCCCGCGCGGGGTTTATTTTTACCGGCTTACGTCCGGAGATAGGAGCCAGAACGGGAAGGTTATTTTAGGAGAGTAACGATGAAATCCCAAACCAAGTTAGTAGTAACGTCATTGCGAGGAGAATCGAACGACCAACGGGAGTTCGATTCGACGAAGCAATCTGTTGAGATTCAGCTTGATCTCAACGGATTGCTTCGTCGGAATTGCTCCGCTCCGCTACGCAATTCCTCCTCGCAATGACGTTCCTTATTCGATCGCATTCGCAATGACGGATAACCAATAAAGATTTTTTTTAATGATAAAACCACAACAATGAAAAAAGCATATATCATCATAGCAGCCGCGTGCTTGCTTGCGGCACTGCCTGTTCGTGCGCAGCTTACAAGCACGATGACCAGCCTTACCCACGACTCCACCTTCGCGCAGGGCCGGGATTTTTATTTCGCAATGCAATCGAATTACTGGGGTATTGACCTCAGCGGGAAGTATATGCGTATTTACATTACGTCAAATCAAAATTGCACGGCCTTTGTGGCATCGCAATTCTCTGGTGGCGTGGCCGGCATCAGAGTCCCTGTACCGGTAACGGCGTATGAGATCTCGAGCTTTAAGATCCCGGAATTCTGGGAGATGGAATCGAGCGGAATTCCGGAAAACAAGGTGATTGAAGTCTATTCCAATACCGCCGATCTCACGGTCTATGATATGTCCCACAATCCTTACACCTCGGATGGTTCCTATATCATTCCCACGATCGGCTGGGGCACGGATTACGTCGTTGCCGCGTACGGATCGCTTTACGAAGGAGGCGGAAATTATGTGTACGATCTTCCTTCGACGTGCATGGTCGTCGCAAATCAGGATGGTACAACGTTTTCGTTCACCCCATCCTGCAATTGCCGCAACAGTGCGAGCGGCAATGACATGGGTGATCCCTATTCAACCATCGTCGTCTTTTTTGCAGACTCCACGTATTCCTTCACGATCAACCGTGGACAGTGTGTGCAATTCATGCCCGTGAAAGCACAGAATGGTAGTGATTTCGACATGACGGGAACGATCATTCATGCCAATAAACCGGTGGGCGTCGAGGGCGGATCGGTCTGCCCGAATATCCCGGGAGACTACCCCTATTGCGATCATGTGGAAGATATGATCCCTCCCGTTCGCACCTGGGGCGAAACATATTACACGACGAATCCGATTCAGCCGCCCGGAGAGACTGACAAGGATTTCGCCGACTACTTATTTATTGCCTCTAAAGCTGGGCAAACTATTTTGCGTCAGCAATGCGATTCGAGCACGAAGACCGAGTGTATCATTCCCAACAAATATGGCATTTATTGGGATGAACTTCCCGGACCTGAAAAATTCACGAGCGATGCGCCGTTTCTGGTTGTGCAATACCTCAATGGCGCAACCTATCCGGATGGAAACAATGGCCTGGGCGATCCGGCGGAAGCGATCGTTATGCCGCGCGAGCAATATACGCGATCCGTTCTGACCGAAGTGCCATTGAGCGTCGGCAACATCGTTCCTTACGATGATTATGCACAAGTCATCGTCAATGTAAAGGACGAGAATAAAACAACCTTCGATGGAAAAGGCATACGTGGTTTTGGATCACAGTGTCTCGATTCGAACTGGGAGATTTTTACTATGCCGCATATTGCACCCCAGCCACACCTCATTACGGGCGATGATTCCGGCGTTGGCGTATGGATCTACGGCTATGGTTATGATGAATCCTACGCATGGTCCGCGCCAGCACAATGCAAAACCTTTCAATCCAACGATTCGGTAGCGCCCCGCGCTACGGTTACAACCGAATGTCTGGAATCTTTCATTCATCTCACGGACACCGGCGCGCTCGCATCGGGACTCGATATGATACGCCTCAATTCAGCCTATAATATGAACTATCAGGTCGATCCCAACTGGATCGAAGGCTCGGAAGTCGATACCGGAGGGTACAGCCTGTATGTTGTGAATCCATCGCAGCCTGGAATTCTTATCGTCTCCGTGTTCGATGTTGCGGGCAACCGCACCACGATCACCAGCGTCTATGCGCCGGTCGTCGATAGTATTAAGCCCCCATTGCAAAGTCTCGGAACCTGGGTAAGCGGCCCTCCAAAGGTTGCATACGATACGCTGTACAATAAGGGACAGGATGCTTTCGATATTACGGAACTCCATCTGCTCAAAGGCAATGTCGGGTTTTCGCTATTCGATAGCATTGGCGGGCCGCTCAATATGTCTCCGGTTCAACCGGGCCAGCGCAGGTTGATTCAAATTCAATTCAAAGCGATAGACTCGGCCATTGTCACCGATAGCATTATCTTTGGCGATTCGTGTTTCACGCAATCGGCCGCACTCATTGGCAGCGGCGGCGCAGTAGATTTCTACGTTTCAAGCCAAAGCTGGCCCGATGAACTGCTTACAGTACTGCCGACGTGCTACCCCAAGACCGTCACGATCTATAATTTCTCCCCCGATACCCTTACGATCGACAAAGCATTCTGGAAAGACATCCTTCACTTCCAGGCCGTCAGCACCTTTCCTGTCGTCATTCCACCTGTTCCGGCAAGTAAGAAATTCACGATCAACTATTGCCCCGATCTCAATTCTATCGGCGGTGAGGATGCCACGCAAGGAAGCTGGACCAGCCCGCAAGTCCTTGAAGGCACGATAGAAAGCCCTCAATTCGATAGCCTGACCGGCTCGGTGGTCACTGCAACCGAAGCCGTTTCCGATGATACAGTGATCGCGGACACATGCCCGGCAAACGATACCATCACCGCGTTCTTCACGATCACCGCGACGGGTACTGGAAATACCCTCATCGCCAGTGTGACGCAATCCGACCCGACCGATTTCTTCAACCTTGTGGGTACGCTCGACAATGGCCTAACATGGAACCCTGCGACGAACTCCGTAACACTCTCTCCTGAGGAGTCGGCTACCATTTCCGTCCAGTATGTGGTCCCGGCCGGAGTGGACAAAACTGTAACGGACCATTTGATAGCGATCGATGGCTACGGCGATACGATCGGACATCGCCCGCTAACCGTCACTGTCAACGGGGTGTATTTTGACGGCGCATCAAGTCCAACGTCGCTAATATTTGGCTCGGTGAATTTTCAAGCCAATGATCCGGGCAATAACCAGAAGTCATTCCTCATATCGAATGCGTCAACAACTTCGCCGTTATCGGTCTATAGTATTGGCTTTCAGCCTGGGAATTACAATGCCGCGTTCACTTTATCGTTATCTTCAGTTCCTGGAAATATTCCTGAATTGTTTCCAACGGACTCGACACCTATCCTGTTACAGGTGGGGCAGAGTGTGAGCGTCAATATCGATTTCAACGATTCGCTCTTCGATGTCGCAGCGCAGCAAGCACTGTTCGATATCCAAACGAATAGTTGTAATTCCATTTCTGAAATCCTCACAGCATTTATCTCAAACGCCGGCGTACAGGAAGCAAGCGCTCCATCGCTCAACGCCACTATCCTTCCCGCAGCGGATGGTCAATCGCTGGAAATTATCCTTCCTGCTCAAGTAATAGGTCCGGCCAGCTTCCAGCTTATGAATGTGCTTGGCGAGAGCGTGCTGCGCTCTACCTTCAGCGTGAGAACACAAACGGTAGATGCCTCCGCGCTCCCGCGCGGAGTGTATTTTTACCGGCTTACTTCCGGGCAGATGAGCCAGAGTGGTAAGATAATTTTAGGAGAATAATTCAATGAAAATAACGACAATGAAACGAACAATCATCCTATTCGCTGGGGCGCTTTTGATCGCAGCCTTCGGCGTCCGCCCGACTTATGCTCAACTGACAAGCTCGCTCATCCCGCAAAAACACGATCTTTCGTTCTCGCTGGGCCGTGAGTTCTGGTTTGCCGAGCAATCGAATTACTGGGGCGTCAATCTCGGCGGGAAATACATCCATCTTTATATTTCCTCCGCGAAAAAAACGACCGCGTATATCGAGGCCCATGGCGTCTTGGATTCCTTGAGGATCGTTCCAGACACCACTTCGACGTATATCGTTTCCGATTCGTTAGAGATGGAATCGAGCGGCATCGTGGAGAACAAGGGCATTCACATTTGGTCGAACGACGCCGACCTGACGGTCTATAGTATTTCGCATAATCCGTACACCTCCGATGGTTCCTACGTCATCCCGACCATCGGCTGGAGTACCGATTATGTTGTTGGTGCATACGGATCGCTCTTCGAAGGCGGTGGTTCGTACGCCATTGATCTTCCTTCCACCATGGTCATCGTGGCGGCGCAGGATAATACCACATTCGAGATCACGCCATCCTGCAATTGCCGGCAATGCACGAGCGGGAATGAAAACGGCGATGCCAATTCAACGATCATTGTTTATCCTCAGGGACAAACGAAAACATTCCAACTGAACCGCGGCCAAACCATGCAATTCATGCCGGTAAAAGCGCAGGATCCGGATAATTACGATATGACGGGAACGATCGTTCATTCGAATCTGCCCATTGGGGTATGCGGCGGATCGGTCTGCCCGAATGTCCCGGCCGATTTCCCGTATTGCGATCACGTCGAGCACATGATGCCGCCAACCCGCACCTGGGGGAAAACATATTATGCCATGAATGACATACAGGCAGCCGGCGAATCGTCAAATAAGGATTTTGCCCGATATTTATTTATTGGATCCGTGGCCGGGCAAACCATTTATCACAGCACTTGCGGAGGCGGATCCGTCCCACAAGCCGAGTGCATCATCTCGAATCAATACGGGATTTATTGGGACGAACTGCCGGGCGCGCAAAAGTTCACGAGCAACCAGCCATTCTTGGTCGTCGAGTATCTCAATAGTAGCACCTATCCTGATGGCGTCAACGGCCTCGGCGATGCTGCCGAAGCCATCGTCACCCCAAAAGAGGACTATGTAAAAACGGTGGAGTTCCAAACGCCGCAAAGCGCCGGGAACATTGTGCCGTATGACGATTACGCAGAAGTTTTTGTCAATGCCGGCGATGCCAATAAAACGCTCTTCGATGGAAAGGGCCTCGATGCCTATAGCAATCAATGTATCGACAGCAACTGGGAAGTTTTCATCGTTCCGCACATCGCGATCGGCCCGCACTTTGTAACCGGCGACGATTCCGGAGTCGGCGTGTGGCTCTATGGATATGGGTACGATGAATCCTATGCGTGGTCGAGCGTGGATTTTGAAGGCACTTTCGAATCCCCGGATACGATCCCGCCGGTTGCCGTTATTTCCGGAAATTGCACCCGTGGGCACGTTGCCATCAGCGATACCGGTACGCTGGCTTCCGAACTCGCCGCCATTCGAATTGACTCTTTGGTCAATATGACATACACGCTCGACAGCGCCTGGGTCGAGGGCATTGCTCGCGATTCGTCTTTCTTTAACTACGCCATTATCGATTCCAATGCATCGGCGTATCTGCTTGTCACGGCCTACGACTTTGCCGGCAACAGCCTTGCGATCACAATCGGCTACCAGTCGGATTCCATTGCCATTTCTTCCACCACGCTCGCGTTTGGCGTGGTTCCCATTGGCCACACGGCGGACACGCTCTATGACACACTGCGTTATAATGGTTCCGGAGCGATCGCCATCGATGCTTTTTCGCTTGCCAATGGCACCGCCGGGTTCACGATCGATAGCGCCGCAACAGGTCCGCTCGATTCCGGCGCAACTCGCATAATAAAAATCTCCTTCGCTACCGGACTCAAAACGTTTGCTGCCGATACCCTTGTCATCAGCGGCGCGTGCTATGCCAAGGACGTAGCGCTTTCGGGAAGCGGCATCGACTTCGAGTGGAGCGTCGATAATGCCGACTGGAATAGCGTTCCATTCCAAAATATCGGCATCGCACAGCCCATCACAGTGCATAATTATTCATCGACGCAGATCATCCACGTCACCAGCGCCATTGACGACAGCGCCGAATTCGCAGTCGATTCATCCACGTTTCCGCTGCCCGTACCGGTCAACAGTACAGCGGCGTTCAATGTGTCGTTCACGCCACTTTTTCCGGGACAAGATATTACATCGCTGTTACGCGTACAGAGTATCGAAGCCGGCGAGCAGGACGCCACGCTCACGGCATCCGTGCAAGATACAACCTCAAGCGGCGTAAGCGAGTCGCCGATCGGACCAACATCGGCTACATTCTTCAACCAAAATGGCGAGGACATTCTGGCGACCGTCCCACCGAATTGGCCGGAACCCGTTCATATCGAGATCGAAAATCTGCTCGGTGAAACCGTATTCCAATCAACGCTGACCATTTCTGCTTCTGCCTCTATCGATCCCGGCGCACTCCCGCGCGGCGTGTATTTTTACCGTCTTACTGCCGGACAAATGAGCCAGAGTGGAAAGATAATTCTTGGTGAGTAACAGACATACTGAGTCCTCAAAAAAATGTCATCCTTCGACTACGCAAAATCTCCGCTATCGCTCCGATTTTGCTTCGCTCAGGATGACATACAAAAATAAACGCAAGATTTCTTGAGTTGTACCCGGCCCGATTACTCGAATCGGGCAGATTTTCCCATCATTTAGAGTGCCCAAAACAGCCCAAATTCGGGCTTTTTTTATTTTTTTCAAAATTTTTTTGTAACCCGAGCGACCCAGCGCGTTTTAAACTATAGGGGACTATATGTTTTTCATCGTCCCTTACTCTTTAGCACTCAAGAATATGAAAAAACTACTTCTGCTTACAGCGGTTCTTACCTTCACGTTCAGCGCGGCTCGTGCGCAGCTTTCGAGCACGATCACATCCCAAAAGTACACTTCCGGCAGCGATTTTTGGTTCGCGCTGCCTTCGAATCAATGGGGTCAGGATCTCGGTGGTAAATACATGCGTATTTATATTACGTCCCCTAATAATTGCACCGCTTCCGTATCGTCGAATGGCAGCACATTCCCCGTGTCTATCACCGCTTATCAGATATCGAGCTTTAACGTTCCCGAATTTTGGGAAATGGAATCAAGCGGTATCGTTGAGAATAAAGGGATTCATGTTTATTGCGACAACGCTGTGCTCTCGGTCAATTTTATGTCGTATGACGTAGGTTATTCGGATGGTTCCTATCTCATTCCAACCATCGGCTTGGGTAACGATTATGTCGTGGCAGCCGCCGGATCGCTCTTTGAGGAAGGTGCAGATTATCCCTCCGAATGTACCATCACGGCAACCGGGGATGGCACCTCGGTAACGATCACTCCTTCCTGTAATTGCCGGAAGAGTACGAGCGGGAATGAAAACGGGGATTCCAATTCAACCGTCATCGCCTATCCTGCGGGACAGCCATTTACCGTTACGCTCAATCGCGGGCAATCGATGCAACTTATGCCCGTGTTTGCAACCGACGCGGATAATTTCGATCTGACAGGCACTGTTATTCATGCGACCCAATCTGTAAGCGTTGTCGGAGGATGCATGCTTGCAGACATTCCGGCTGGCTACTCTTCTGGCAATTTCGTTTGTAACGCAATGACTCCTATTCGTTCATGGAGCAATACCAATTATGCACCAAGCGTTATCGAACCGCCGGGCGAGACCGACCATGAATTTATTCGCTATGTCTTTATCTCCTCCGAACCCGGACAAACCATTTTTCGCCATGAATGCAATTCGACCGATCAGGTCGAGTGCGTGATCCCAAATCAGTATGGTATTTTTAGCGATGAATTGGAACTCGCGCAAAAATTCTATAGCAGCGCCCCATTCTTCGTTGTCGGGTATATCAATAGCGCGACCTATCCGGATAGTATCAATGGATTTGGCGCACCTTCGGAATTCTCTATTCTCACACACCAGCAATATGCGAAAACCGTTGTGTTCGAAACACCGATCAGTCTTGGTAATATCGTTCCTTATGACGATTACGCGAATATCATTTGCAACGACAGCGACGCGAAAAATGTAACCTTCGATGGAAAGAATATTTCTGACTATACCGCACAGTGTATCGATGATACCTTCGAAGTTTTTAACATGCCGCACATCGCGCCCGCTACACATGAGATACATAGCGATTCCGGCGTGGGTGTGTACGTCTATAGTTACGGAGGAAATCAGTCGTACGCGTTGTCCGTTCCATCGGGCGTAACCCCACCTTTTAATTCCTCCGACACCATCCCGCCTCATGCCGATACAAGCAGTATGTGCTATGGAGCATTCATCCATGTTACCGATTCCGGGCTTCTGCCCAATGGCACGCCGCAGAGTGGGCTTGGCGAGATCGAGGTCGATTCGATCTATAACATGAATTATCAACACGATGCCGATTTTATCGCTGGCTCTGGCGCCGATACCGGCGGTTACAGTATCATCGTAGTCGATCCCACCAAGCCCGCGATCGCCATTGTCGAAGTGCTCGATCTGGCAGGGAATGAAACAACGATCACGACTAACTACACGCCGAATTACGACTCGATCAAACCCGCGATACAAAATCTTGGCGTGTGGATCAACGGACAGCCAAATATTGCGTTCGATACTATTTTCAATGAAGGACAAACTCCCTACGATCTGAGCGTGCTGCATTTGCTCTATGGGAATGTAGGATTCTCGATCTTCGATAGCACTGGCGGGCCGCTCGATCTCTCTCCGATCCCCGTGGGCCAATATCGAATTGTGGAGATCGAGTTTACAGCAAAAGATTCCACATTCGCCGTCGATAGCATTATCTTCGGGAATGATTGCGATACACAATCCGTCGCAATAATTGGCAGCGGCGGCGCGAATGATTTTGTGGTTACCAACCAGGTCTGGGAAAATGAGCCATTGCCCGCCCCACCCGGTGGATTTGTTAAGACCGTCGAAATCGAAAATTTATCGGGCAGAACAATAACCATCGATTCAGCGTCTTGGCCAGACACTCATTTCGTTGCACTGCCGGGTCAATTCCCGGTTGTTGTGCAAGCCGCGCCTGCTACTGCACTAATTTCCATAGCTTATATACCAGATTCAAATTCAAGTACTATCTCAGATCGCACCCAAGGAAGCTGGTATAGTCATAATGTACTCGAATCGAACAATATCACCCCAAGCCCACGCTTTGACAGCCTCATCTGGATTGCGTCATTCGCCAGCGTGACCGATGCGGATAATCCCGCATCCCAAGCAACGATCCTTCCCACGAACGATGGCCAATCGCTGGAAATCATACTTCCCGCAGATGTGAATGGCCCGGTGAGTTTCCAGCTTGTCAATGTGCTCGGCGAGAGTGTGCTGCACGAAACCTTCGGCACGGGAACGCAAACGGTAGATGCCTCCGCGCTTCCACGCGGGGTGTATTTTTACCGGCTTACTTCCGGGCAAATAAGCCAGAGCGGGAAAGTTATACTCGGTGAGTAATAATAGAAATATGAATAAAACGTGCATCGCACTCTTAGCCTTGATCGTGCTTGCGGCGATGCCTGCTCGCGCACAGCTAACGAGCACGATCACTACCACCTTGCATGACTCCACCTTTTCGTTGGGCCGCGATTTTTGGTTCGCGGAACAATCGAACCAGTGGGGTGTGGATTTGGGTGGGAAGTATATGCGTATTTATATTACTTCGCCAGAAAACGCCACCGCCTTTGTATCGTCGAATGGACAAACTACGCCTATACCGATCACCGCCAATGAGATCTCATCCTTCAAAGTCCCACTTTCTTGGGAGATGGAATCGAGCGGCATCGTTGAAAACCAGGCGATCCATGTTTATTCGAATACTGCGGACTTGGCTGTCTATAATATATCTCACCAACCGTATTCCTCCGATGGCGAATACGTTATTCCGACCATCGGCTGGGGAACGGATTATGTGGTGGCAGCTTACGGATCAATAGACGATCAACAAGGCTCCTTTGGAACCGATGCTCCTTCTACCATGGTCATCGTGGCGAATGAAGATAGTACTTTGGTTGAGATTACGCCATCGGTTAATTGCCGTAAAGATTCGAGCGGAAACCAAAACGGCGGTGTCAATGCCATGACCGCCGCCTTTCCGGCTGACTCTACGTTCACGATCCAACTCAACCGAGGGCAGTGTATGCAGCTTATGCCTGTGTTTTTAGAAGGGCCGCCGTTCTTGGATCTTACCGGCACCATAGTCCATTCCAACAAACCAGTTGGAGTTTTCGGGGGATCTCAAATTACAAATATCCCATCTACGTTCCCTTATGCAAACCACGTCGAAGACATGATGCCGCCCGTCCGAACCTGGGGCGAGACTTACTACGCGAACAATACCGTTCAGGAAGATACGATGCCCAGCCATGATGTCGCCCAATATTTATTTATTTCTTCTGTTCCCAACCAGACCATTTTTCGGCATAGCTGCGATTCGAGTGACGATACCGAGTGCGTGATCGCCAAACAATATGGCATCTTTTGGGATGAGATCAAAGGCCCGCGTAAATTTTTCAGCGCTCAACCGTTTCTGGCCGTTCAATATGTTAACAGTTCCAGTTATCCCGATGGCGTCACCGGTCAAGGCGATCCTGCGGAAGCTATGCTCACTCCACGCGAGCAATATACAAAAACGGTCACCTTCGAAACGCCGCTCAGCGTAGGAAATATCGTTCCTTTCACGAATTACGCGAATGTCACCGTCAATGTAAAAGACGAAAAAAAGACACTTTTTGATGGAAAAACTATCGATTCGTTTCCCAAGTATTGCATCGATTCGAATTGGGAAATGTTTCTCATCCCGTATATAGCTCCCAGCGTGGACAGTATTACCGGCGATGATTCCGGCGTCGGAGTATGGATTTACGGCTATGGCTATGATGAAACGTATGCGTGGTCGGCACCGTCGCAGTGCAAAACCTTTCAATCTCCGGATTCTGTGCCGCCCGTTGCATCCGTTACCGAAAGCTGCATGAGCGGGCATGTGTATGTGCAGGATACCGGCGCGCTTGCTTCCAAGCTGGATATGATACGATTGGATACGCTGTACAATATCGATTATTCTCTCGATACGAGTTGGATCGAAGGAACTATGAGAGATTCCACTTTCTACAATTTTGAAGTCGCCGATCCGACGCAGCCAGCGTATCTCCAAGTCTCGGCATTCGATTATGCTGGGAATCACACCGCGATCACGAGTATCTACCGGACGAATTACGACAGCATCTTTCCCTTCGATCAAAGTCTGGGAGTGTGGGTCGATACTCCGGGAAGTAAACCGAATATCGCCTACGATACCATTTATACGTTAGGACAGGATACCTTTTACTTCAACGAATTCCACCTTACCAACGATAGTGCCGGATTTTCCCTTCACGATAGCATCGGAGGGCCGCTCGACCTATCGCCACTCGCCCCCAAGCACCGCAGAAGGATACAGATCCAATTCGAACCTATAAAAACGACTCCACAAATCGATAGCATCGTGTTCGGCGATGTATGCGATTCGTCATACGCATTGGTTATCGGCGCTGAGGAGTTCCCAAATTTCCTTGTCACAAGCCAGATCTGGCCTAATGCGCCGCTTACCGACCCAGCAACATGCTATTTAGAAACGGTCACAATCGAGAATCTTTCGAGCATACCAATTATGATTGATTCCTTCTGGTGGGCGGATACCGTACATTTCAAGGCGCTGAGCACCATTCCCGTTACCCTTCCGCCGTATGGGTCTGTACCATTTTCGATCGACTATTGCCCTGATTCCGGTTCCCTTACTGCCGTCAATCGTACCCAGGGGATTTGGTTCAGTTCGCTGGTTCTGGAGAGCGGTATTGTAAGCCCGCGTTTCGACAGCCTGATCGGCTGGGCACTTGGTCCGCTCGGCGTGAGTAATGAAAACAGTCCATCGCTCGAAGCTACTATTTTCCCCATAAACGATGGCCGGTCGCTTCAAATAATCCTTCCATCATCCGTAGCTGCTCCGGTGAATTTCCAGCTTGTCAATGTGCTCGGCGAGAGTGTACTGCGCGAGACCTTCAGCGCGGGAACGCAAATGGTGGATGCCTCCGCACTTCCGCGCGGGGTGTATTTCTACCGGTTTACTTCGGGACAAATAAGCCAGAGTGGGAAGGTTATTCTCGGTCAATAAAAACATGAAAACATTATACATTTCACTCGTTGGTGCGCTCTTGCTGTCATCTCTTTCGGCACGCGCGCAACTTTCGAGCACGATCACTTCTGAAGTGCGCGGATCTGCGCTCACCACCGGCCGCGATTGCTGGCTTGCATTTCCTTCCAATCAATGGGGTGTGAATGAGGGCGGAAAATACATGCACATTTACATCACCTCGACTCAAAATACCACGGCCTGGGTGGAAGCAGGAGGCACCTTGGACAGCGTGCCGGTCACGGCTTATGAAACCTCTACTTACAGCGTACCCCTCACCCTGGAAATGGAATCGAGCGGCATTGTCGAAAATAAAGGCATTCATGTCTATTCGAACGATGCGGATATTACGGTTTATTTTATGTCGGCTGAACCGTATTGCTCGGAAGGTTCTTCTGTCATTCCCACCATCGGCTGGGACACCGATTACGTTGTGGCCGCTTATGAATCACTCTTCGAGGGAAACGGCGGCAGCGAGGATTGTCCATCCGAATGCGTAATCGTTGCAAATGAGGATGGGACCAAGGTCACCATCACACCTTCCTGCGATTGCCGCAAAGATGCGAGCGGAAACATCAATGGTGATGCTTATTCGTCGGTCGTAGCCTTTCCTGCGGGCGAGCCGTTCACGGACACGCTCAATCGCGGGCAAACCTTGGAGCTTATGCCTATAAGATCTCAAGACCCTGATAATTATGATATGACCGGCACGGTCATTCATTCGAATGATCCTGTTGGTATAATCGGCGGCTCAATGGATGCAAATATCCCAGCCGATTTTTCTTATTCCGAGTTCGTCTGCGAAATGATTCCTCCCGTCCAAAGTTGGGGGCAAACGTACTATGTAACAAATTACACACAGTCCTCCAGCATGACGAACCATGATGTCGCACAGTATTTATTTGTTGCGTCCAAACAGGGGCAGACTATTTATCGTCAAAGCTGTGGGAACAAAGATACGACCGAGTGCGTGATCGCCAAACAATATGGCATTTATTGGGATGAGGCGTATGGAACTCAGAAATTCAGTAGCGATGCGCCGTTCCTTCTTGTCTCCTACATGAACAGCCAGACCTATCCGGATGGCGTCACCGGCAATGGCGATCCTACGGAAACTATAATCAACCCGCGCGAACAGTTTTCAAAGTCCGTCGTATTCGAGACGCCCTTAAATGTTGGAGATATTGCGCCCTATGATAATTATGTCAATATCATCGTCAACGACAGCGATGCGAAACATACTCTCTTCGATGGGAAAGATATTACCGGCTATAGTGCAGAGTGCGTCGATGATACGTTCGAGATCGTTACGATACCAAATATCTCGAATGGAGTACATACGGTAACAGGCGATTCCGGTGTCGGCGTGTATGTGTATGGTTATGGAAACGATGAATCGTATGCATGGTCCACACCCGCAGGAGTTCCGGTGTTTCATTCGCTGGATTCCATTCCACCGCTCGCCGATACCATTTCGCAGTGCTATCATTCGTTTGTTCATGTAACAGATTCCGGAAACCTTCCCAACAACCTTGGGCCACAAAGTGGGCTTGCAGCGATATGGCTCGATTCGAGCACTAACATGACGTTTCAACCGGATTCCAATTGGCTGGAAGGTTCCGGAGCGGATACGAGCGGTTACACCACACGCATTATTGATTCGAGCAAGCCAGGTTTACTCATTGTCGATGTATCCGATCTGGCTGGGAACCTAACAACGATCACGACCACCTACCAAACCCATTATGCCGGCCTTGAACCTCCATTGAGAAATCTTGGAACGTGGACACTTAACAATCCGCCTGCCACTGCCTACGATACCATTTACAATTTGGGATCGACTCCGTACAATTTCGATGAACTACAATTGCTGCATGGTAACGTAGGGTTTACGATCTTCGATAGTATCGGCGGGCCGCTGGATCTTTCTCCCATCCCGGCAGGGGCGCGCAGACTGATACAGATCCAATTCGAAGCTGTAAATACGGCATCCGCAATGGATAGCATTATTTTTGGAACCGAGTGCGAGCTAAATGCTGTCGCAGTGATCGGGAACGGCGGCGCTGCGGTGTTCACCGTTTCTAATCAAACGTGGCCCAACGAGCCGCTCCCGGCACCTGCGGACGGTTATCCAGAGACGGTCACGATCTCTAATCTTTCGAGTCATCCGATCACCATAGACTCCGCATGGTGGGCAGATACCGTTCACTTCAAGCCTGTTACTTCGTTCCCTCTCAGCATTGCCGATTCACCGACGGTACTTTATTTCACGATCGCGTATTTCCCCGATTCGAATTCTGCCCTATTGCACAATAGCGCGCAGGGAAGCTGGTTCAGCCCGCAGGTTTTTGAAACCGGCAATAACATTCCTGTGTACGATACCTTAATTGGATGGGCTGCTCCGTTATCGATGGTAAGCGAAGCTAATAATTCCTTAACACAAGCCACGATCATACCCACCAACGATGGTCAATTGCTGGAAATTATACTTCCCGATCAAATCACTGGCCCGGTCAGTTTCCAGCTTGTCAATGTGCTTGGCGAAAGCGTGCTGCGCGAAACCTTCGTGGCGGGTACGCAGAATGTGGATGCCTCCGGGCTCCCGCACGGGGTGTATTTTTACCGGCTTACTTCGGGGCAGATGAGCCAGAACGGGAAGATAATTCTTGGTCAATGATTGTTTAAAAGTGGCTATGAAACGAACGTGGACCATTATTGCTAGCGCATCCGCACTGATGTCGATGCTTGCAATATCCCAAGCCAGCGCGCAGCTAACGAGCAAGATCGCCAGGCTATCTCACGCCCCTTCGCTCGTGCCGATTCGCGATATTGGAAGACCTATAGTCCCATTTTTAACATTCACTGGCGATACTACGATCACCTTTATCTGCGCACCTGCAAATGATACGGCTACCATTTTTCTTACAATTACCGAATTTGGAAACCATGTCGCCACCATCAACCGTGTGTTTCAAACAGACTCAACAGATTTCATCGACCTCAAAGGCACGCTCCCAGACGATAGCACTTGGAATCCTTCGAATCAAGCCCAGCCAATTGACTCAGGACAGATTGCTGTCCTTTCGCTCAAATATCCCGTCCCCATCGGTCAAAATGATACCGTATTGGACTCCGTGATCGCCATTGACGCTGAGGACGATACCATCGGCGGCGCTCCGCTGTTGATTACTATTATCAATATGAGCTGTGCAGAAGTCAGCACTAACGAAACGAGCGCTCCATCGCTCGAAGCTACTATCTTCCCCACAAACGATGGCCGGTCGCTTCAAGTAATCCTTCCACCCTCCATAACGGCTCCGGTTAATTTTGAGCTTGTCAATGTCCTCGGCGAAAGTGTGCTGCACGAAACCTTCAGCGCAGGAACCCAAATTATAGATGCCAGCTCGCTTCCGCGTGGTGTGTATTTTTACCGGCTTACTTCCGGAGCAATAAGCCAGAGCGGGAAGGTTCTTTTAGGCGAGTAAACAATAAGCTATTCCTTCACCAGCATCACGCTTTTCGTTTCAGACGTTGAGCCGCTTGAAGCTTCGACGCGCAGCAGGATCGCGCCATGCGCGTTTGTAAGGCCGGAGAGATCGAGCATATTCTCACCCGCAGGTTCGCTTTTCACTACGCGCAGCACTTCGCGGCCTATGGCATCGTAACCTGTAACAATTACACTCGATGGGTCTGAGAGAGAAAGGAAAGGCTTCCGCGTTCAGTCATGGGATTCGGATAGGCGATGAGATCCGAAAGGAATCCCGTATTTAGGTTTGGCGTAGGCGAGACAGCGTCCGGGCCAGAATTATAGTACAGTGTAATAATCGCGGGATCCCAGTTTGTATAGTAGTTTGTATCGGTGGGGTTGATATCATCGATCACGACCGAGTCTTGCTTCGTCATATCGGCCATGATCAGAAATGGGGCGCCAGCAGGAGAGATTGTTATGCTCTTGATCGCTGACGGAATCTGGCTGCGATCCCACGATAATGTAGCCGGCGGCTGGAACGGCGAAAGATAAAAGGTGTATTGTAAAATAAAGGAGTTCGAATCCGGTTTTGGCAAAATGTCTATATAGCCACCGTCCATTGGATCGAGCTCAAACAACTCCTCAAAGCTGCCAGGCCCGCCTGGAGTTATAAGCGGCGCTATAAATTCGCCAAATTCGGTATCGACATCTGTAGAATCTTCTGTTACTATCTTTGCTGCCGGATCGTAACCAAATCCAACAGGATTGGAAATTCCGCCGCCTCCCGGATCCGAATAGTGAAGCTTTAACTCGAATTCCGGCGTAGCGCTCTGCCCGTTGCTTAATCGTGGAATCGCGATGATGAGAAGAATAAGTCCGACTACTCGTTTCATAAATAAACCTCAAAAAAATCCTCTAAAAGCTCAAAGCGGGAGCCGCTTACATGTAGCAGCTCCCGCTTTAAATAACTTAGGAATCACCTGTTTGTTACAGGCGGTTTCGCTTAATGTTCAAGCGTCATCGACTGCGTCTGAACAAAATTACCGGCCTTCAACGTGTAATAATACACGCCAGCAGGCAACTGCGATCCATCGAAGGGCACCTGTTGCACACCCGCGCCAACCGTGCCATCGACAAGCGTCTGGACGACCTGGCCAAGCTGGTTATAGACAACGAGCGATACGACAGACTCCTGCGGGAGCGAGAAGTTGATCATCGTGCTGCCGGTGAACGGATTCGGTGTGTTCGCTTCGAGCGAGTAACCTACCATGTTCGGAGCATCCGGCTGTTTCTCCGCAATTTGGATCTGCGTAACCGGGCTTGAGATCGTCACGATACCATTATTGACAGCAGTGCCAATTACGTTACCGTTCATATCGCTTACCGTAACCGGTCCCGATGCGTTTGTAAACTTCATCGTGACAGGATAGCTCGATGCATGAACATTCACGAGGTAGGAAGCATGATTATAGCTAACTGCTCCGCTATTCACATCGAAGCGCGCATCGAAGCCCGTAAAGCTGCCGGGCATCTCGAAATTGCTTTCCGGCTGGTCGGTCGAAGCATTACCGAAGTAAAGCGACTGGCCATTACCATCGGCATCGTTGAAGAGCACCTGCGTTAGCTGCCCTATCAAATTCTCACGCGCTGCCGTAGCCTTGCCGGCCGGATAGCTTATTGCACTCGTCGAGCCTGGGGTGGGTGTCTGGATGTTCCAGAAACCCGGATTATCTACCTTGATAAAGTATCCTTCACCCGGCGTAAGGAAGTTCGTCATCGTGTAGCCGACCTGAGGCGTGAATGCCCACATATAAGGAAGCGCGTTTGGCACTGCCCCGCCCGGCTCCGGCGAAAGGGTGATTATCGATCCATTGGTACCATCGAATGTACCAACAGAGCTTGTGCCACCGATCGAGTTCCAGCCCTCCGAGATGGCTACGTTGGAAACGGTGTATGATTTAATTCCAGCAACCGTAACATTGTTGCCGATATAGCTGCCATAGCGAACCATATAGCCACGGCCAAATTCGAGCGTACTCTGCTGTTCCCAGCTGCTTGACGCCTGATATTGATATGGTATCGTCAGCGCATTGCTGAAAATAACACTGGCGCTTGGATTCGGCGGAATAACCGGCAGCGATACCAGCGACCAACTGTTCGGCTTGAGGAACGTAGCGACATTAGCAATCGTCCCAGGAGTGTAAACGATATAGAACGAATTGATATGCGCGTCCGTAATCGTTACGCACTCGTAGCCCGTCGTGGGATCGACCGTTGCGTTTCTTAGGTCGATCGGCTGTTCCGAGCCGTTAAGCGTGTATTGAAAATCAATACGGCCGCCCGGCGGGAAATTAGCTGAATCCACGCAAACCTTCACAGGATAGCAGCTAACGTTACCTGGGTTGAATACAACCTGATAAATCAGCGAGGTATCCGTATTATCATTGCGAATATCGCGCGTGTAACCCGCATCGTTATTGGCTGTCAGATCCGCCTGAAGATTCGGGTCTTGCGGATAGAAGAAAGCAAATGCGCTGTCATCGGCAGCGGACAAAGCGGTATCCGCATTCGAAACGATCTGCTCACCGTAAAGCTCATCGATGCTATCGGTTGCCCCGGGGCCAGTTCCGAGCGTAAGATAATTCGTGGCTCCGTTGATACAGCTATTCGAAATAATAAGCTGAATACCCGTACCAGGCTGCGACGGTTCGTCGGGAGCTTGTTCACGGACAAATCGAATAATGAGCGGTAGTGGCGAATTAGCCGCATCGTCATTTTCAAATGTTACCGTTGCATAATACACTCCTGGCGCAAGCGCCTGAGGGTTCTGAACCGTAAAGTAAAGCGTAATCGCCTGAGGCCCTTCGAGCGCAGGAGATGGATTCAGAGCGTTGTCATCTATAGCATCCCAGCCGAGGAAGAGCGATGTAGAACCACCCGGAGCACCGCAATTGATCGTAAGCCACGGTTGATTAGAGACAATGGTAGTGTTATCAAGCTCTGAAGAGCCTGTTGCGTCATCGAGATTGAGCGCCTGCGTCACTTGACCACTGAAAACCGTAGGATCATAGACTAAGTCATTAACAAGCGAATCGTATTGATCCCCTTGCGCGTCACTCAAGATAGCGACGTTAGGAACCGGCCGGAGTTCAAATACAGGCTGCGAGGTATAACTAATATTTAACTGACCGCGGTTAATGGGGCCACCGACGCCTGTTCCGCCGCCGAAATTACCTAATTGTTCGGGTGGTGCGATGCTTCCGACCTGTGAATATCCGGTATCGCCCCAATGATCGTTGAACTCCGCGGAATCGAGGAACATCGTTCCACCAGGCGCAAAGGTAACAATCATTTTGAAACGAAGCCAAAGCA
Organism: Ignavibacteriota bacterium; assembly: GCA_963776895.1. Classification (GTDB taxonomy): domain Bacteria; phylum Bacteroidota; class Ignavibacteria; order Palsa-1295; family Palsa-1295; genus PALSA-1295. Next base: position 1,083,601 of record CAVZOL010000010.1, read on the forward strand.
GAATACCATTATGCTCGCGGTATCCCGAATCGCTCGTGGCATTATTCACAAGCGGTACCGAGCTTGCGCCGGCGATGCGAACAACATGGCTATACGGATTAGACGGGTTGTTAGCAGACTGATCGCTAAATGTTACGAAAAATGGAGTGGCAATTCCAGTGTCCGGCTGGGACGTGGTAGAGCAACCGCCAACACCGGCAGAAGTGATCGAAGGGCCGTTCATCACGATCGGCGATCCGTTCGTGGTATCGAGTTCCATTGCCTCGTTATTATACCATAACTGGAAATTAAAGCTGCGGATAGGCTCCAGGTGCTGCCCGGGGTTACCCTCTTTTCCGCTCGTGTACCAGCTGTTATTTGGATTGTAAACGGTATCCACCTCATTCCAAATCCAGACGGGTACGAGAAAAAAGCGTTCACCGCCATTGCTCGGGACCGGGACGCGCATCAGACCATCGCCCGGCGGAACGTGAAAATTCCGAAGCGACAGCGTCGGATAGGGTATAAAGTTTTGCCCGCGAACCGTTGTGGTTCCGCCGGCGAGCACCAAAATAGCGAGCACAATAGCCGCTATTGAGCCGTAAAGCTTACGCATGGCCTTCTTCTCCTCAGTTTTAATATTGTTAAGGTTCATATACCTGACAATTAATTCGTTTTCAAACATTTTGTTACACCACGAGTGGTGTTTTTTTATTCTTTTTTTTCTATGGCTATCGTGGCGCTACGATAAGCGTCCCGACGTACTGCGGCCTTCGATTCGCATCGATAACAACGATTTCATAAGCGCCGGCAACAAATTCAGGAGGAATCTGCCACTCGCCGGAGACCAATTGTCCCGCGAAAGAGCGCCTTCCTACTGCGTCGAACACTTGAATCGTTGTTCCATCGGTTAAACCGGGCACATCGATCGTCACCCGGTCAACTGCTGGATTCGGATAAATCCGAGTCAACTCCGGTGCGCTCGATGCAGCCTGAACCATTGCATTCGATTGCGGTGTCCGAATCCATCCATCTTCCATTGTAACGGAATCGATGCCTTCATCGCCGTATTGGAATAATGCTAATCCGTCACCGTGATACCAACTGGAGTCCCACCGTATCCATGCCGTATCGGCATTGGAGTCGATGGTCATCTTTACCATAAAAAGAACCGAATCCGTAAGGTTTATTTCCTGGCCTCCAAGCGCGAGAAGCCCGGCGTGACTACCCGTGGTGTCTGTTAAACCCGCCGAGGCGGTTCCCGCCAAGATCCACGCTACAAGTTGGCTTTCCGAGGTATCGAAAAGAAACCGGGCGTTGAAATCATGGACGTCGTGCGTATGCGTAAAACTGTATGTGTATAGCACACGCACATTGACCGTTGTTCCGGGATTAGCAGTAACCGTATCGATACGAAGGTGCATCACATTCTGAGCGGAAATCGAGCCGGCGCTACAAGCGAACGACGCAATAACCACTACTCTTGCGAGCAGCCGATGTATCATAGCCATAGATTTTCAAAGAACGATGCTGACGCTCCTTCCTGAGAAGAAGCGAGAGCTAAACTTTAATGAACGACCTGCATTTTCGCACACTGCGTAAAGTCGGGGGTCGTGAGTTGGTAGAAATACATCCCGGTCGGAACCAGGTTGCCACTGCCGTCGCGTCCGTCCCACTGTATGCTGTTATAACCAGCCGTGCGTCCCTCACCGGAGATGAGCGTACGAACTTCATGGCCGAGCACATCGATAATGCGGAGCGTAACATCTTCTGGCGAAGCCAGGTTGAATCCGATCGTCGTCTCGCCTGCAACCGATACGACAAATGGGTTCGGTACATTTTGTTCAAGCGTACTCGAGGTGCTTTGGCTTCCGTCTGCCAGCATGAGTGCTACGTGCGATGACGGCAAGTTAAGATCATTGACCTTTACGTTTTCGATATCGAATTCCGGATTCGCATTGGCAGGAGCGAGCAGCTCAATATAACCAACCGTTTCACCGTTAGAAAATTCGCCATGAGTAGCAAGCGCAACACGTCCGAGCGAAGGATTCGAGGACATAAGCGTACCATCCGGTGCTTCCGTACCGACCAATTGAAGGCCGCTCGCATCAAGTCCCTTGAGTTCCATCTGGATCGAAAGCGGTCCATTCACATTGCCTCGAACAGTGATCGGAAGCAATACGGTATTGCCCAACCTGCTGGCATTCGAAACATCGGCAACGATACCGGAGACGCTCGTCGTGTTATTCTCTGTCGTTTTATATCCGGGTACCGGCAAATTACTGGGCCACGGAAGGTACGCAAGCTTGCCTGCAAGGTACATCAGAATGTAAGCTGCATCGTACGGGGTTGTATAATAGAAATACGTTCCGTAAGCGGGAGCATAATCAGGATTCTGCGATGCAGCATAAACAAAGAATGCAGTTGGCGATCCAGCCGTAGTAATCGTCACCGGAGGGCCGCCATAAGATGCCGAAACCTCAAATTTGAATGCTCCTAAACTATCCGGAGATATGTAATAAACCGTGTTAAGCTGCAGTGGTGCGGGCAAAGTGCCCGTTGTTTGAAATGTCACCTGTTCACCCGGAAAATATCCCGTCAAGCCCTGCGAGGTAAAGACGCTCGACGTCGTTGAAACCGATGCCGTGTTGACGCTTGCAGCCTCCAATGCTCCCGGCCCGCTGGTATGATTGGCGTCTCCATGGAATGCGGCGCCGCCTTCGATCGAGTCAAGTGGTGTTGCATCGGCATACGCCTCTAAAATGGCCTGGGCATCTGCAACAGTAACGAAAAGACTTTGATTATTGCGAATATCCGGCGTTGCCCCGTAGAGCTGCTGAAGCAAAACATCGCCATCGCCCCAATTGGCAAGCAAGGTCTGACCTTCTGGTACGAGCTGAATCGCGCGTCCCGGTTGGCCGGTTGGCGGCCAGGTCGTGGTCCGCGTGCTTGTGTTATTGGCTACATCATTCGGATCGCTCGCCGTTTGATACAGTGCGTTGATGTGGGTGAATCCTGCGGAATCGTTTGCGCCTACTGCCGCACCAATGTAATCAACCGTACCGCCAGAGCCTCCTGAACCATTGGGCGGACCGACCGCGCCATACTGGAATTCAATGATCGCTCGCTGATCCGGAGCGGACAGGTCGTTCGCAAGCGGGTTCTGATGAATGATCAACTGAAATGAGGCAACAGAATTAGGATTTGTACGATCGTTTACATTCAAGTCGCGCCATTCAACCGTAAACGTCTTGATCTGAGCAAATGGGCTGTTTTTATTTGGGTTCGGATCGTTAACCGACGACGTTAAATAGGAAATGGTGGAAGGATAATAACCCGCCTCTGTCGTTCGGTAATAGTGGGTTCCCCAGTACGGCGCGACCGTATTATTCGGCAACACCGAGCTAAAGAGATCGTTGTTGTTCGCAGGGGTCACAGGTACGCCATAATCCTCCACAGGTACAAATTTCTGCGTAGGTCCCCATGGGCCATACAAATTCGTAGCGCCCGGCGGCAAGTCAACGATGTTGAACGAAACCCAGCCGCTAATAGCGATATTGACCGAGTCGGTCAAACTCCCGTTGTAATTGAAAGTGAAACCTACGGGAATGCCGCTGGCTACGCCATCCTGCATGTCGATAGCTCCAGTAAAATTCACGAATTCCACCGGAACGTTTGGATTTCCACCCGGAACGATACCCGGCAGGACGGTACCGCCCGCCAATGGGTTATAGAATTCGTTTATGGTCTGAACGGCGTAATTGTCCCACAGCGGCTGAACACCGAACTGGTTGCCGAAGCCGCTTTGGGCACGCACGGTTCCTGCGAGGCTGCATGCCAGCACTGCAAGAACTGCTAATGATCGTTGATACTGTTTCATGGGTCTTATGCTCCTTGAAAGTTATTGCTCTCTAAAAAAATCGTTCTTCTTTTATTTTGTCGTTACTCGGCGGCCGCGATGAGTACTCGCCGCGACCGCCAGTTTTATCACACTTACTGCTGGGTTCCACGCTCCAGCGACATCTTAACCGATGAAGTAAAGCTGCCGGCTGTCATCGTGGCGATGTAGGTGCCATCGGGCGCGTTGGCTCCCGTTGCGTCGGTACCATCCCAGGTTACTGGATAGGTTCCTGCGTCGTCCATCTCATTGACAAGGGTACGAACAAGCGTTCCCTTCACATCGTAAATATCTATCCTGACATTCGAGCGTTCGGCGAGCGAGAAATTCAGCATCGTCGAGTTCGCAAACGGATTTGGATAGTTCGGCTGAATAGAGTTTACCGCCTGCGCGACCGAATTCACGGCGCTGGTGTTCGGCTCAAAAACGATTATCGCGTTTATGAGACCCTGATTGCGAATCTGTAAACAGATCGAATCGGAACCGATCGGAGTGATCGTATAGAGGCTATTATCGATCGGCCCCTGTCCGGTGGCCATGTTGATCGAGAACTCCTGTTCGGATTGCGGATCTCTCAGGTAGAAGTGACCCTCGCTGAACGGCACAGGCAATGCTGCGCTGTCAAGGCACGAGCGGTTCCAGCAGATCTGAACCGGATAGAGGCTTCCAGCTCCGCCGCCATCGTTGCCAGGCCGGAATTCCACCTGCCAGGTAATGAGCGCGTTCGCGTTGGCGCGGATATCAACTGTTGTACCTTCGATGTTTCCGCCGATCGGCAGAATCCAGCGCGCATCGAAAGCACTCAATGGCGGTGCGGGGGCCAGTTCGTATTCGCAATACTGCTGATCGATACCGTCCGTAGCACTCTGGCCCGCGCCGAAGCAAAGAGCCTGAATGTCCGTCAGAGGATGAAGCGCCGTTGAATCGTTCGATACGTATATTTCGCATTCAAACGCCGGGGCCTCACCCACATGAACTGGGAGTCTGAGCGTATCCGTCAAGCCTGCTGCATCGTGAACCGTGAGCGTGATGTATTCCACCGGAATCGGGCTTTGGAGGAAGTAACTCTGGTCTTCATTGAAAGAACCGCAAACCTGAAGTTTGACTGTGTCATTCGAGAGCTGACCTGTCACGACTGCCGTGCTTTGGCTGTCGATCGTGAACGGACTTCCATTGGTAGTGGAAACCGTAAGCGTATCAACCGCGCAATCCATGCGGCGCAAATCCGGATCGTAAACCAAAACACTGTCGCAGAATGTCGAATCGTTCATCACGCAAATCTGACCGGGGCCTGCAACAAACGCAGGAGCATGATTAACGGAATCGACGTTAAATGGAATGTTGATCCATGCCGCAACGCAGTAGCTCTTATTAGTTCCGTCGGAAACTACGACCGTGAGCGTGTCACCGCCGCAAGGCGCGCCTGCCATAGCAGGAGCATCCGTATCGCCAGGTATACCGGTGAGCACACCTGAGTATGGGTCGATCGAGATCCAGTCCGGTGAATATCCTACTACGGAATCCGGCGAACCGCCGACCGTGTCGGGCGCAACGTAGATTGGGGACCCGCTTGGAGTGTAACCTACAGGAGCCGGTACTTTATCCGGGAAGTCGCGATACCATTTTTCCGAACTTCCTTTATAGATCAAGTGATACGTGTAAGGATGTCCAGGGTTGAGATTTTCAACCAGGATGCGTTTTACCGAATCCGGGATGTCAAAGTTCAAGCTGTAATCTACGCCTTCTTTTGCATCGGGCAACGTGGTCGTAAGGATGGTCGGCGCATAGAGGATCGTCACCGGCCAGGTCTGAAGCGTCATTCCTGTATGACCGTCGTTTGCGACTACGCTGATAACGGTATCCAAATTCAATTCATTATTAACCTGCGGAATCGGGAGCAAGTACGGTCCACCCGCGCCGGTACCAGAAACAGCCGACAATGAATCGATACGCACACGGATAATACCTTTTCGGAGGAAGTTCGGATCCGAGCTATCGATCGGAACATAAATTCCACCCTGTGGCTCTACCATCCATGACGGTTCTGCCGCGAAGTTATAGCTCGTCCGTCCATAACGGAAGTCCCATGCCGGATGATTTACAAGCGTGCCTTTCATGGGGCCGGTCTGGTAAACATCGGTCGAAGTAGCTGCGGGCAATGAATCTGCGGCCGCAACGGAATCTTCATATTCTACATCGGTATTGAGATCGATGGAATAACGCAGAGAATCGGTAATAATACCAACCGGCGTGGAGAATCCGCACGAGGACTCCGGCAATGCCTTGAATACCGGAAGGCTGTCCTCTACAATGATCTTGAATGTATAGGAAGTCGAGGTAGCACGCACGCAAAGTGTATCGGGAATTGCTGTTGTGCTATCCGGAATTCTGGCGCAATTCATGTATGGCGGGAATACCCACATACTGAGCGACTCGCTGTCGGGGCCGAGCACCGAGCCGGGGAATGCGTTAAGCAGATCATACTCCGACGTGTAGTTCGGCGGGAAGTTCGTGAGCGTTGCTGTGATTGCTTCACCACCCGGCACGATGTCCGGATTCTTCGGCTGGCCATAGAGCAATACGTATCCATTCGATCCCGTGATGTTTTGGTTATAGATCACCCGTTGGTGAATCCACGAAGTATCGCCATTTTGTGCCTGGCCCTCGAAGAGAGTTCCGTGGAACAAGCGCACATGTGCCTCGACGGAATCGAGCGCATTCTGTGCAATGTAATTTCCTCCTGTTGGCACTACGTCTCCAGGGAAGAGATCGGGCGTAACGGTAATTCCAAGCTGTGTATAGTTGCCAGCATTGAACAGGAAGCGCGGATCGTAGAAATTATTAGCATCGTAGCCCGCCACACGGAATAGCGTGTTCGAAGCGGATGTGCCGCTATAGTTAATATCGCGCTTGACGAACTTCACATTCGGCGTGTACGTATTCGATTGAAGCGTCGGAATGTCGCCCACGAAAGACGGTGGGAGCACATCGCCAATGACGAATTGAAGTCCATTCGCTAACGCATACGCTGCGCCAAACTTCCAAAGCTCTGTTCTGCTGATGACGGCAATGCGATCTCCTGGGCGAACGGGGAGCGTGTGATATTTCTCGCCAGCGTACCATGTGCTCGTAGCGCTCGGTCCACCGGATTCGCAATCCATAAAGACAGAGTCGCCTGGAGCGATCAAGTCGCTTGGGGATAGTGAATACTCCCGTCCATGCAAAGCGGCGGAATCTTCGAGCAACGATGCGCGCTGCACCTCAGCATACGTCATGACAGACGGACGGATAAGCGCAAGCGTGTAAAGAGTGTTCGAGCGCAGGTTCGGATGGCGCTCGGCAACGGATGAATCCGGCACGAAGTCCAGACGGCCCTGGTAGGTTTCCTGTTTGGCGCTGTCGTTTTCGGCGGCTACCAGCTCCTGCAGGTTTACGCGGACAAATTCGTTCGTGGTCTGATCGATTACAAGGAATGTGGTGTAATTCTTTGCATAATCGTCGCGATCCGAGTCGTTGATCGGAACGTCAGCCTGTAAGAATAGTGGGTAGCCAAGCGGCTGGGGCCCGACAAAATCAGTCTGCATCAAGTCGATCTTATTCACGTAGTTCGAGCTTGTATCGAAGATATTGCGCGTAAAGCGGTGCATCCTGGTGATGTTAGCCGGCAATCCGAGCGCGAATGCCTCCGATGGCGCAAAGCGTCGTTCGGAATAATCGGCGACCTTCATGTTGTTCCCTCTGTCATACAGATCGTACACGCGGCCTTCCATGAGAAGCGTGTCAGGAATGAATCCGATCGTCGGCGCAAAATATTGAACCGGAGGATTGCTGTTAGGCTCGTAAATATTGGTGAAGCAGCCGTTGTAATAGCCTACGAAGAATGTGTTCTGCTCGACGGGGTTATTATTGGTAGATATTTCTTCTGTGTTCACGTCCGGTCCTGTTTCGCCCCAGAAGTTACCACGAAGCGTATCGACGCCGCTTTGACCGACAATCGGCGAAACCGGCAGACGAAGTACATAGCGAGCAATGTTATCGTAGATCGCATCGCCGCGCGAGTTGGATCCGTAGGAAGGCAGCGCGCCTTCGAAATCGGCCCATATCGTCGCTCCCGCGTTCGGGTCGCCGGGATTTGCAACATTCGACGAATCGAGATTCACTAAAGCCGACGAGAGCGATGTCGCAAAGTTGTTCGCGATCAGGCACTGGTTCGACATAAGCTTCAAATCGTATTGATCGCTCCAGATAGCCGAACCGGAATAAGCTTGATTTTGCTCGAATCGCACACGGCTCAGAATCGTTGAATCGAACGGAACGATCGGAGAATAACCGCTCGTGATGCGAATATAAAGTCCGCCTCCGCGACCGTGCGCCACGCCATCGTCATAACTATACAGGCTCGCTGAATCCGGCCCGAGCTGGCACATGTTATTTATGAAACGGGTAAGCGCCCTTTGATCGGTTGGGAATGCGCTGTAATTAACACCGGTATCTCTTTGGATCTGAGGATTCAAAGCATTGTACTGATCTTCGACGAAGAAGCGATTGATCGGGACAGCATTGCCGCTGGCAATAGCATCTTGGATCATAACTCCGCCGCCATTACCGCCTACTACGAAATTGCTGTTGAATTCGGTCGAGAACGTTGAATCACGGAAGCCGACATACTCTGCTCCGCCGCCCTCTACGCTTCCATTATAGACGGACCCACGGTTAACGCGCGAGTCATACGGATTGACACTATTCGACAGGAACCAGCAACGGCGCTGGATAATATCCGGAGTACCGCCGGCATTGCCATCGAGATAGATACCGCCGCCGCCTTCGCCGGCAACGTTATTGTAGAACTTTGCACGCATTTCAACAGAGTCTATGCCGCCGGGCCATGGAAAATTCCACGGTGCGAGATAGCCCTTCACATATACCTGGTTCGCCGCATAAATTGCTCCGCCATAGGTATAGGCAATATTTCCGGTGAAAAGAATCAGTCCTGAGTCTCTGACCAATCCGGTTACCCCGGCCTCGGTGATAGGATTTTCTCCATCGATAACCAGACGCACAGGCGGGATTATATTCAGCGAATCGGCATCGACCGAAAGCTGAATCGCACCGCCAACGCCGGCAACGCAACCTGCGAATGTGGCCGTCTTTTTAATTTCAAGACCGGGCATTTGATCGCCGGCATTACCCTGTGTAGAAGGGAAATTCTCATTCGGGCTGCCGGAATATGCACTCACGGCGATAGCGCCACCCAACGAATTAAGATCTACCGACTCGTTAGCAGAGTCATTGTTAAAGGTAGCCTGCTCCATGATAAGAGCGGTATTGGTGCCAACATAGATCGCGCCGCCTTTGGCAAAATCGACGGGATTGCTAAAAGTATTCGTTGCGGAGCACCGTTCGAAAAGCATCACATCTTGTGCCGCAGAGAACGATTGGGGGCTGTTCGGCGTACCCGTAACGAATGCATTGTGGCCGAGGTAGCCGGTAAGGCTGTCAGCCATAAGATAACCAGAAGCATTCGACGACATATAAATGGCGCCACCCTGAGCGAAATCGCTTACGATGTTTCCTACCTCTGCGTTATACGCCTTGGTGTCACGGACTGTGAGCCAGCAAACCTGACGGTTCTTGAGTGCCAAGCGGCCATCGTCCGGCGTGGGCCAATTCGGAGGCGATTGCAGGAATGCAAATGCACCGCCGCCAAACGATGCGAAGCAGGTATCCACGATCGCATTGTAAATGTAGGTCTTCTGCGAGAACGTAGCGATTACGCCTCCGTACCCATTGATCGCATTATCGATCTGGCTATTAAAATTCGCGTGGATAGGATCGAGCGTCGGACTGTAAATGTCCGACTGATCCACGCTTGTGCGTTTCCTGAAATTCGTGAAATGAACATTCGCAAAATATGCCGAGTCGGAATTCGGCAAAATGACGATATGGCCCCATTCGAAGGAGCTATCTCCCTCGGGAGCGCCGCGGAACTCGATCCGCCGGTCTAAATTAGTAGAATCCGGAATCGTGGCGTAGCCATTAGCAATGATCTTGCCGCCGGCAGAGTCAATGATGCGGCTATCGCTATTGAACCACACTTCCGCGCCCTCGGCGATGAGCAGCTTGCCTGCGATATGTAGATCGCCGGCAATGTAATAGATCGTATCGGCAGCCGAGTTTTGGGGTACGCGCGGAAAGAAGTATTGGGTCGTTCCTGCCGGGATGTACCCGGAAACGACCTTAAACTTCTGTGCGCTGACTTGGCCAGCGGAGGCCAGGAAGCCGAGCAGCACAACGAGCGCCATTAGACAACGGCGCATCGAAGCCCCGTGGCGTAACGAAGCTCCGTTCGTGAGGGAGGAGGATCGGGAAAAGCTCGTGCGAGCCGTGCGATCCGTACGTGAAAAGCGATTATCCTGGTCGAGTCTCATATTTCCAGTTATCTACTAAGAACCAATAATAGGTTTTCGAATCATTGTTGCCGGTAAGCCCGCCGGATGATGCTTACATCGCTCCGATGAACCCCTGGCGGTTGCTAAAAAATTTTTCGCTCGAAGAAAGTCGTCTTCGGGCGATCAAAGCTCCACATTCATTTTGAGAAGCTCTCTTCTGGCGGCATCGTCGAACTGGCTGCTCGGGTAGTCCGCCGCAAGTTTTCGATACAATCGGACTGCATCGTCCTTCTTATTAACCGCCTCGTAGTCACGCGCGGCGGAAATTAAGTAGTCAGCGTCAAGCGGATTTGTCTCATCGCGCATTGCCGCTGATTCAAATAACTTCGCTGCTTCCATTTTGTTACCGCTATGCTCTAAAATAGCTGCGCGGCCTGCTTCGATGGAAGCTTTGACGATCGGGTAATCGCTCGATGCTTCGTTGAAGATCCGGCTCGCGCTATCGTACTTGCCAAGGGCATAGTAAGAGTTTGCAAGCAAGAGCATGGCTTGGCGGCCCGATGCCGTAGAACCATAATTATCAACGATATAGCGAAGCCCATATAACGGATCGCCATCCACCTTTTGCTGCCGGTCGCCATCGATTGCATGGCGGTAATCGTCCGTGTAGTAATAACGCATCGCACGCCAAAGATATGTGGCAGCATGCTCGTTATTCGTCTTTTGCTGACCCACCCACCACCAGATGCCGGCGACGATGGCTACAAGCACTACCCCAGCAGCGCCCACGATACGAGTGTTGTTAAGCACCCATTCGCGAACCGCTTCGTAGCGTAGAACCAGCTTCTCGGTTTGAGAAAGCCGTTCGGCGCCAGGTTGTTGTACTTCTTTAAGTTCTCGCTGAGAACGAATCATCCGCTAAAAAACTACTATAACTTTTGTCGAAACTGCACTTCGGGCATCAGGCTCTTGCCAGCCGCGGCGTACTTCACACAGCATGGATGCTCGTTTAAAGCGTCCATTACCATATAAAAGCGCGCCCGGAAGGACTTGAACCCTCAGCCTTTGGAACCGGAATCCAACGTTCTATCCAGTTGAACTACGGGCGCTCTGGCCGAGTGAGCCGCACCTTGCGATGCTTTTTCAAGGGCAAATACCAAAAAAAATGGACAAATACCCCGCTTGCGCCCTTCGGACGATCTCCCCACTACAAATATACGGAAGAATTAAGTCCCGCCAAATAAATTTAGTTTTTTTTGCCCTCGATCCATTCGCTTTGCGTTTTACGCTTTGCGTTTGGACGTCGGACAAGGAAGCTTCTAAACAACCTCGCAATTCGAGTTTTGTTACACCTTCCTTGAGTCTTTTTTCAAAAAATCTTATTTTTTCTTTTATTCATGGCGAAATTCGCCTAATTTAGGCGAATCTCCCCGGTGCAACCTTTAAAAGGCCACACTTTTCGGCTAAGAGCTCCGCTCCATGCTCCCGAATCTTCGAAAGATGCGGAAACATGGAGCGGAGCGAACGAAGAGATCGCCTCATTACCGGCCCACAATTGAGCCTGCCCCTATAGCAACTTAGCTCCCTCTTCGTTCGACATCCGCATGCCCACTCTTTATTAATTACGAATTACGAATTTCAAATTACGAATTTGGGGCTTTTTATCACCCACATTATTTTTTCTTTATCCTTTCTTCACGACTAATTCTCTTCGCGGCCAATTCGTAATTCGTAATTTGAAATTCGTAATTCTATGTTCCTCCCCATTTTACTACTTCTAACCGCACTTTTCCTAATCCGGCGCGGTCGATACCGATTGCTTTTGCGGCGGCAAAACTAAGATCAATAACTCTCTCCTGCTTTACTGGCCCGCGGTCGTTAATACGGACGGTCACTGTGGCATCGGTCGCAAGGTTCGTTACCTTTACGATGGTGCCAAATGGATACGTCCGGTGCGCGGCCGTTAATTTCGAATTATCAAAAATTTCTCCGTCGGAGGTCTTGCGTCCCTGAAAATCGTTGGAATAATAGGATGCAATACCGACCTGAGTTGCTAAATTCGTAGTCTTCGGCACTGCGGCGCATCCACTTAGGATTGCAGCCACAATCACCGTTACAGAAACTAAACCGGCAGACTTAAACTGCATTACATAGGCTTTCATCTGCAAGTATTACGTTCTTAGCAATACAAATATACGATGAAAACTAAGCGATGTCAAGAAAAGACTTAAAGTATTTTCTAACCAAACCACGTTTTCCCACAATTTGACACAATTTCGCAAGAAAAAATCTTCAGAGAAAACTATATTAAATTTTTATTACGTGTGTTTCCAGAGGCTTTTAAGGGAAAGCTACCGCTTCGCCCAGCCCTTCAATCGTCTTCGTTCGGCGGAGGACATTTCTATCGGCGGAGGTGGCGCATAGCCTTCGACAACGGTGCGCTCGATCTCGATGCCGACGCGCTTTTCGATGTCGCGCATGAGCGGTTCTTCTTCCGGGCTAACGAGCGTGATCGCTACGCCGGTTTTTTCGGCGCGCGCCGTGCGGCCTACGCGGTGTACGTAATCGTCCGGCGACATCGGCGGCTCGTAATTGATAACGTGGCTGATGTCATCGATGTCCAGTCCGCGCGAGGCGACGTCCGTAGCAACGAGGGTATCGAACTTGCCATGCTTGAAATCGGCGAGCGCTTTGGTGCGGTCGCTTTGGGTGAGATTGGAATGGATCTTGGTGACATTCACTTTGGCATGCGCCAATACATGGGCCACGCGGTCGGCATCGTGTTTGGTGCGGGTGAAGACGAGGGTTCTGGTGGGAATCGCCGATTGGGTTCCATCGGCATTCTCGCTGGAAAGTTCCGTGAGGATCTTGAGCAAGAGTTCCGGCTTTCTCAGCTTCATGACGGAATAGATCTTTTGCGTAATGCCTTCGGCAGGTTTACGCCGCCCGCCTACTTCAATGAGCGCGGGATCTTTCATGAGACGTCGCGCAAGTTCCTCGATGTCATGCGAGAGCGTGGCGGAGAACATAAGGGTCTGCCTGTCGCGGGGAACGTGCGCTGTGATGCGCTTGATCTGCGGCAGAAAGCCCATATCGAGCATGCGGTCGGCTTCGTCGAGCACCAAAAATTCTACGGACGCAAGGGAAATGACGTGCTGCTGAATGAGATCGTTCAACCGTCCGGGCGTGGCGATGAGAATATCGCATCCTTTGGATAGATCGCGTTCCTGCGTGCGCTGGCTCACGCCGCCATACACGACGACGGCACGAAGTCCGGTTCCCTGACCGAAGCTGGCGCTCGCTTCGAGCACCTGCATGGCAAGTTCCCGTGTGGGTTCCAGGACGAGCACGCGGGGCTGCTCCTTGTGCTTCGGAGCAGGCGAGCAGAGCAGGGAATCGATGAGCGGCAGCATGAAGGCCGCGGTTTTGCCCGTGCCGGTCTGCGCGATACCGATGGCATCGTGGCCTTCTAAGATGAGCGGAATTGCTTCGCGTTGGATCGGCGTGGGCGTGGCGTAGCCGATCTTCTGCACGCGCTCGCATATTTCGGGAATGAGGCCGAGTTCGAAAAATGGAAGCTGTTCGAGGCCGTGCACATGACCGGTCATGCGAGGCACATTTGAAACACGATCTATTTGATGATTATCTTGCTTTCCCGCCATGTCATTAATACGCTTTTTGTCTGCCTGGGCCAAAGTTTTCATATTTTCGTGAATGATAAACTTTCATCCGATTCCCCGTCCCAGGCTATTCTTTTTAGTTTCATTTTTTTTAGTAACACTCGGAAACCAAGTTTCCGCACAGGTTCCGCGAACTATTTCATATCAGGGGTTGCTGGCCTCCAAATCCGGCATGCCGGTTGCGGATGGCCTGCATACGCTTATCCTGGCTCTGTATAGCACCAGAACCGGCGCCGTTGTGCTTTACAGCCAACAAGACACCGTCACGACTACCGGGGGTTATTTCAGCACCCTGTTAGATTCGATCCCTACATCGGTTTCGTTTAATGCTCCGCTGTGGCTCGGCGTTTCCGTCGATGGCGCCGGAGAGATGACGCCACGCTCGCCGCTTACCGCAGCGCCGTATGCGCTGAATGTGCCTGCGCCTGCTGCCTCGGTTACCGAAATCACCTCTACCGATAAAACCGTAAGTATCACGAATCCCAACGGCCCGACGGTCGATCTTTCCGTGAAAGCTGCGAGTGTGGCATGGTCTGACATTTCCGGCGTTCCCACCGGGTTCCCGCCCGATGGCGCAGCCGGCGGCGATCTGACGGGGGACTTATCCCACACCCATGCTTGTCACGACGGGCGTTACTGCTGGTGTCTATACGAACGCAAATATTACCGTAGATGCCAAAGGCCGCATAACCGGCGCAGCGAATGGGTCGAGTGGCGGGGGTGGAATTACGCTGCCATATAGTGGAACTTCGTCATCATCTCCAAGCTTCGAGATAGGGAATACTACTTCAAGCTCTGGCACCGCTATTGAGGGCGAGAGTAGTTCAACAAGTACATTAAATGCGCCCGCAGGAGGGGTGTATGGAACGAATACGAGTACCTCTTCAAGTGCCGCCGTGTTTGGCACAGTGGGTCTGGTAAATTCGTCATTTGCAAATTCCGCCGGAGTCTATGGTTACAACGGTTCAGGTGAAGCAGGATCGGGAGTGCTGGGATCTGGATATTATGGGCTCTCCGGAATATCCAATTTAGCAGGAGCGGCTGGCAGTCTATGGGTATTCGGGTAACAGTACGAACGCCTATGCGGGTTATTTCGACGGCGGGAGCAGCACCAACAAGGGAATTTATGTAAACGGCACGCAAACGGCGACTGGAACAAAATCCGCACTGGTTCCCGTCGGCGATGGGTGGCGAAAGCTGTATTGCGAAGAATCGGCGGAAGTATATTTCAACGATTACGGATCTGGAATGCTTGTGAATGGCCGCGCACATGTTGCGCTCGACCCCACATTTCTGCAAACTGTTACGATCGATGCGGCAAACCCGATGCGCGTTTTTATTGAAATGAATTCGGAGACGAACGGTGTTTACGTGGTCAAGAATGCAACGGGTTTTGACGTCATCGAGAACGCCGGTGGAACTTCGAACGGCAATTTCGATTACCGCATTGTCGCCAAGCGTAAGGGGTATGAGGGTGTTCGCATGGAACTCGCTGAACCACCAATGGCTCCTAATGCTTCAAAATAACCACCCCCTACCCCCTCCTTGAAAAGGAGGGGGAATTACTATCCACTTTCCACTAATCAACTATCCACTACTTATGTACACTTTTTGGGTCGTCCTTCATATTATTAGTGCCGGTATCATCATCGGACTCATCACGAACGCGATTTTGGGAACCGCCATGAGAAAAAAGATGAAAGGCACCGTGGCCGAGCTTGGTTCGATCCGCACGGCTGCGATCATGGCACCCATTATGGCGAACACCGGCAGCATCGGGCTCCTGATAAGCGGCGTTATCGCAACGATCATGCAGTATAATTCCTCCTTCTTCGGATTCAATACACTTCCGTGGCTCGCGATGATGCAAACGGATTATGTCATCATCATGGCGCTTTCCGGAGCGATCATGATGCCGACCGGGAAAAAGATCCTCGCCATGGCCAACGCGGAACTCGCCGGACCGAACGCATCTAAAGGCGCAAGCGATGCACTCCGTGCGCTCGTCAGCAAGCAATATATGTGGACGATGATCATTGCCGTGCTCGTTCTCCTTGCCATCGTGCTCGGCGAATCGAAAGACATGATGTGGGTGAAGATGCAGTAAATTATCTGAACCCGGATGTCGCGGATTTATGCGGATGACGCGGATAGATTTCGCGTCATTCGATTTTTTGCGTATCGGAACCGCTTTCGGGGTGAATTGTTCCACCACCATGCTTCGCTGCTTCAACATTGTTTTCATCGCGCTGCTCTCGGCAGTTCGTGTGGAACCGCACGTTTGTGGGCACGCCAGGAGCGGACGTGCGCAGCACGGCCCTACGTTTCAGTTCGAAGGACTCATGAACGGCACCGAACGCCCCCGGTTCCCGGATTTATCTTTGGGGAGATCGACGTTTAAGAGAACCGCTGTCGAGGATGTCAGCGGGGAGCAAGGAATGATTTTTTTAAATTATTAAAGACGGAGATATAAAACATGGCTCTTCCGACTTCTTACACACTAAAGACGGGCGCGGTGCCCGCTTATTTTGACGCAATGCTCGAAGCGCAGCCCCCCGAGCGTTTCTCAATCAAGTTTCTAGAAAACTTGGGGTTTACATCATCAACTGATCGACTTTTCATCGGTGTCCTTAAGGACCTTGGATTTTTGAATCAGGATGCAACACCTCAACCGAGGTACTTTGCGTTTCTTGATCGCTCTCGTTCAAGACAGGTTGTTGCAGAGGGCATTCGCGATGAATTCTCTGACCTTTTTGCTATCAATACGAGAGCAAACGAATTGAGTCTAGATGAAGCACGTAATAAGTTAAGAACACTTTATGCGGGACAAAAAACGAATCTGGTCATCAGCAATATTGCTAAGACTTTCCGTGCGCTCTGTGACTATGCCGATTTCTCTGAACAGGCGAGTCGTAAACCTGCGGCTATTACAGCATCCGCAGAAAACCCTGCGGAATTGCCAGATGATACGATAAAGGAGACCATTAGGGAGAGGGGCTTCACGGGAGGCATCGATACTGAGAAGATAGCGGTTTCAGCCCTCCAATATCATATTAACATAGTGCTACCTGAGACAAGAGATCAAGCAGTTTTTGACGCGATTTTTCGAAGCCTGAGAATACACCTTGGATAAAAAAATGGACCTCTACTCTTTTGCTTACCGCGGCGTCCTAACAGAGGAGTCCTTGGATAGGACAGCACGAATGCGACGTAGCCATTTTGGCGGAGAAGCGGCCCGCGATCTACAGCGCTCGCTCTCTTTCGACTTTCTTGATCCAGAGTTGATCCTCGAAGGTCAGCGAATGTCGATCGTTTATGCAGCCATTCACGCCTTCGAGAACAGCGTTCGCTCCATGGTTGTCAAAGCAATGTCAGAGAAATATCCATCAGCCTGGTGGGACAAAGTACCGGAGCGCATACGGAAGACGTCTAAAACCAGGATGGAAGAAGATGCCAAGAACCGTTGGCATGGCGCTAGGGGTGCTAGTGAGATTAATTATTGCGACTTTGGCGACCTTTCCTCAATTATCATTACAAACTGGCCGGTTTTTGAGGATCTTCTAGCAAACATGGAGTGGGCAAAGGCAACGCTTTCCGCCCTAGAAAAATCCCGAAACATTGTAATGTATGGAGGGAGCATCGCGAGAGAAGATGTCGAGCGAATAGGCATGAACATCCGAGACTGGATAAGGCAAGCTGGTTGAGGTCGTGGTTGTTTCTGCTTCCCGTCGCGCGGCTTGTGTCCCAGCTAAATGAGCGTGAAATGCATTGCGGTATTGACCGTCCCTTTGACCACGGCGAGTGCAGCGTTTATCGCTTGCTCTAATACCAGGGCGCCCAGCGTCGCTAGATCATCAGGTAGTTGCATCGCTGAGTCTAAAGTTAATTGCAGAAGCGTATGCGCATTTTCTTCGCTCAGCCCCTGCGCGCGTTGTGTTTCTATATCCGCAATTTGCTTTGCGATCTCATCACACTGTTCCTTCGCATAATTGAGCAATGCTGGCCCTTTTCCTTCCAGCACTCCGGATGCCGCCTGAAACATGTTAGTTCCCATTTCACTAATGTCGAGTGCCATTTGCTTTTTTACCTCTTTCTAGCGAGTTCTACTTTCAGAGCGCGGCCACAGTCACCATTGAGTCGCTGCTGAATATCAAAGAAAAACAATGGCGTTCCAGCTCCTCGTTGTTCTGTGGCGTCAGTACTGTCTGCGTCCGCAATTATTCGTTCAATGTCCTTAACCGTCGTTTCGTCCATTGGCATTGCTGCCGCCCTCGTCTTCAGTACGCTTAGCTTCGCAAGCACGCTGTCGAAAAACTCTTGCCTGAATGGAGCCTGAGCGTGTTGCATGTGTATTAGGTGAACGTCCATGGTCTCTTGAACATGTGTGATCCCTTCATCAATCGCTGGATCATACAGCGCCGTGAGTTGGACCGCGCAACCGCACAGCAGACCAAGAAGTAGAACGGTGCACCGCGTGTTCCTCATGCGTCCTTAGGTTTCGGTCGCTCCGATCGCTTCCATTAGGAGACGCTTGCCTTCATCACAGCAATAGTGCGCGTTAGCCATTGTCGGAAGGTTATAATCGCTAATATCCATCCAACACTGCTGTCCATGTAACGAGCAGACCACACTTCGCGCAGCCACTTCGTGCTGCTGAAGAATGTTTCGCGTGCCTTCCGTAACTGCGTCATTGACTGCGCGTTCTAAATCCGAAAAATTAATCTTAATATCCATAATATCTCCTTTCTTTTGGTGCAACAATGGGCAATAGGTGCTCTGGTTCCCATAATGACATTATTTATCCACATTATTTTAGATAAAACCAGCTTCCCGTCGCGCGGGTTGTGTCGTCCGCCTCCGTGTCTGAACCCTCCTCGACGGGCCTTCGTTTTGGCGTGATGGTACCAGAATCCACTTCTTACTATACAAATGCCGATACAAAATAAGCCAGAAGCACTGCGAAGATATAGAGATCGGAATAAGTGGCTACTTTTTCTTTCAGATTCTTTTCTTTTTTGAATATGTGGCGGAAACCGGCAAAACCGTAAAAAAGTCCGCCGGAAAGCGCAGCAGGCAAAGTCCAGCTATGCATAACAATCGAACATGTCGCCATTATTCCGATGGAGAGATTTGCAAATCCTAATTCTTGTACAATGTGGAATGAGCTTTCATCTGAAATACCGAGAATTTCTTTGGCAGTGAATTCAGGCCGGAAAACCTGACTGATGCCAGCGGTTAAAAGTCTAATACCGGCAGCCCAAAACACAAACCACTTACCGGCGAGTGGAACTATTGCGGTATTGGAGGGAAACCCGATGCTCTCGATTACAATCGAAATAACGGGGGCAACGAACAGAAAAAGTGCAACGACAGCGAAATACATGGGTAAAATAAACATGATCAAAATCAGATAAATTTCTAACAGGATAATTGTGCCTGCCTTCTGCGGAATCGGTTTGTGCGTCCCCATCGCTCATTGCGGCGGGCCGCTGTTTTTTAGCATGTGGCGGGTTTTGGGCGAGGGTATCTGAACTGGGATTTATGAAATGAGTGGGATGTTTGGGATGGGTTCCCAGTCCCGTAAGGATTCCCTTTCGTGGCTCCGCCACTTGGGAAGAGTCGGGCTGGAAGCACCGACCTACGCGCGCGGGTTGTGTCGTCCGCCGCCGTGCCTGAATTGGGATTCGTGTGATGGACGCGATGATCGAGATCGAAATTATGCCCCGATCAAAGAATCGGCGTAGCCGTGACCTTCAGGTCACGGTCGCGGAGCGCAAAGAAATCACACCGTGACCTAAAGGTCACGGCTACACCGCGCGGCTTGTGTCGTCTGCATCCGTGTCTGAACCCTCCTCGGCGGGCCTTCGGCCGGGATTTTTGGGATGATTGTGCTCGTGTAGTCACCCGGAGTATGCTCCGGGTAACTACACGAGTAATTATTTTCGATTATTTTCAGGAATCGCTTGACTTCTTGAATTTCCCGTCGTATATTAGGTCGTGCTATGATAGGCACCCATCCGGGAAAAGGATGAAGGTTGAGGGATGAAGGATGAAATGGGGAGGGCTGGTCGTGTCACGTTCATTGACAATTGCGAAGGAATTAGCTTTCTTTGGGGAAGCATGGTGTGGATAACTTTTTCGCCTTATGGCAAATGCACGCTGATTTCGCCAGAGTTCATGAACTCCTGATACAAAAAAAAATATCTTGGATGACACCGTGGTGACTTTGAATAGCTGTGTGAGCTTTCGAACTTAGGCGTGTTATCATCCGTTCAACACACCTAAACATTCGATTCTATGAAGCATTTTAGCAAAATAACCCTGTTTTCAGCAGTTTTCCTCCTTGCCGCTTGCCTCGGTACCACAGCGCTCCGCGCGGATTCCTTCACGTATTCGCCGGATACGCTTACGTTCACCCCGACGAGTCAGGATTCGGTCATTGCTTACGTGCGTATCGCCTATAATGGCGATTCCACGGGCCTGGTACGTATATTCACGCCCGTGTTTATGACGGATCTTCCTATTTTGGCTGCCCGACAGATACCGTGTTCACCCGCTCATATTTTTATCTGCGGGTTGCGTATAAGCCGCAAAGTTCAACGGTCGTTGGGGAGCTCTTGATCTCGGACGATTCCGTTACCCATTATGTCACGCTGATCGGCAATGCGCTCCCGGCAACGCCGGCGTTGGCTGGGGAAGGACCGTATTTCCCGAACATCCCGGAAGGTCACGATACCTGCGAGTCGTCCAATTATGGCCTCCGTTTGGTCAATACGACGAGCAATCCGGATACGATCCGAAATGTAACGTGGTCTCATAATTCCGATGGGATTTTTACGTGGGATTCGGTTTCGCTTCCGTACATCCTCGGCGCATACGATACGGTCTATTGGACGGTCTGTTTTAATGCGCCCGACAACACCGAAGAACATATCGATACGCTCCTGGTTTATTATGGTTCCGGGGATGCACATGTCAGCCGCGTGGTCGAAGGCACTGCCACCACATCCGATGGCGGTCTTTCTGCTGGAAACTTCTATTTCTCGAGCCACATAGCCGAAGGTTCCGATACCTGTGTGTCCATAATGGTTATCAATACCGGCGCTATCACCGATACCCTTGAAGATGCAAGCTGGTCTCATAATCCAAACGGAATTTTTGTATGGGATTCAGGCAGCGGGGCGTATCCCCTCATCTTGGCACCGCATGATACCATTGGCTTCGCGGTCTGCTTTCATGCTCCTGACAATACCGAGACCTACACCGATACGATCTCTATCCGCTATAACAATGCGAATGGTTCCGGGTGGTACGTTGCGCGGACTGTTTCTGCTGCTGCCGTCACAAACGACGACCAACTCAGCGCAGAAGGTCCTTATTTCCCGGAACAAAAGCCGGAAGGATTTGACACCTGCGTTACCATGAGACTTACCAACAACGGTGGCCAGACCGATACGGTCGAGCGCATTAGCTGGTCGCACAATCCTAATGGAGTTTTTACATGGGACTCTACCACGGTTCCGTTCACCATCGGCGCGCACGATACAGTTTGGCAAACGTTCTGCTATCACGCGCCGGACAACACCAATACCAACCTCAATACCCTCATCGTTACCTATAACGATGCGAATGGCGCGGGATGGTTCGATACCAGGGTCATCTCTGAAACGGCAGTCGATACCACCCCGCCCGATGGAGCGCTCGAACTCTTCGATGGCCCCTATTTCGCTGACGTGGTGGATGAGGGCCAGGATACCTGCGCGACCATGCGTGTGATCAATTCGGGTGACGATCTCGATACCATCGTAAGCGCATCCTGGTCTCACAATTCGGATGGGATCTTTACCTGGGACTCGGTTTCGCTCCCATTGACGATCGGATCGCACGATACCGACAACTGGACGTTCTGCTTCCATGCGCCGAACGATACGAATCTGTATATCGACACCTTCATCGTCGTCTATCACGATGCCTACAGTTCGGATCGGTACGTGACACGTATCATTGAAGCCAAGGCAACGAATCCTTACATCGTTACCTGTTACACGCTCTATGCGACCGAGTTTGCAGTAACGAACGTTGGGGATACGAGCTACATTCACCTATACATCAGGAACGATCTTTCAGATTCATCCACGCTTACCGGCTGCCACATTTCGGGCACGAACGACGATGCGTTCCGTGTGGATTCTGCGAATTTCCCGACCACGATCGCGCCCGATAGCTACGACAGCGTAGTGCTTATGTTTATTCCGAACCGGACTTCCAGTTCCGATAACGACGAGTACACCGCTACGCTGACGGCCTCATTCACCACATCGGATACGGACGAATGCCGTGCAGCGACGGTATCGCTCGTCGGGTACATGCCGCAAGCATGCAGCGATACAGCAACCGTCGATGTCGATACGACTGGAACCGATGACGTGGATGTCTCCGGGGATTCCACCGGCTATTACGCGCACCGCATCGACGTTGTAAATAATTCCAATGCAACGGTCGTTGTCACGGCAGTAAACTGGGTGGATTCGAGTTCGCATTTCCTTATAACGGAGATCGTACCCGGACTTCCGGATACACTCGCACCAGGCGCAGGCATGGGCGTGATATTCCACTTCTATGGCGATTCCGATATGACGTTCTACGATACGCTCGCTTTTACAGTGCAGAACGGTATAACCTGGCGAGGTGGTAAACCTATACCACTTTCCGACCCGGGAACGCTTTACGTTAACGTGAAGGGTCTTTCGACCCCACCTCCTGCGAGCGTGGCAACCGTATCGGCACCGAATGCTAATCTGCAGCTCTATCCCAATCCCAGCTCGGGCATTGTGAATATGCAGTTGGATGGATCTGAAAATACCACGTTCGAGGTCTTCGATGTGCTCGGGAACATTATCGCGAGCCATACCGGTGAGGGAATCTGGCAATGGGATGCCACAAGCGCTGGCCTCGCAAGCAATGGAACCTACTTCATCCGCGCAACGAGCGGCGATGTTGTAGCGACGAAACGATTGGTGCTCCAGAGATGATCGCCAGGAACTTCTAAATAAAAAAGGACGCGCAGTGCGCGTCCTTTTTTATTTTATCGAAAGTTTAGTATTATGCGCTCAGTTCATACTCGATCTCGAACGCGACCTCGCTTGTAGCCGAATGATATTTTGCAGTCCCGCTAATTCCAGCTAACGCGTCGGTTCCGGAATCAGGAAGGATCGTTAGATTTCCGTTCAACATACCCTTATCAAAAATGCCTCGGTCAGCCATGACGAACGTTCCGGATTTACCATTCAGGGTTCCTTCGAATCGCATCAGGCCAACAAACGTGGCCGATGCATTATGCTGATCCGCATCATCGGAGTGCCTGTAAAACATCTGCCACTCAATGCGCGCCGTTCCCACGACCTCACCCAAGAACGCAAGCTCTACCGTGGCTTTCGTGAGCTTTTTATCTGCGGTGATCTGGTCGTAAGTTTTCTCATCCCATTTTACGGGTTTGAATGTGCCGGTTGCTTTCATGGGATGTATAACACGTTGCTCTTACCGGAAAATTGCAAGGGGAATCAGGCGAGGACACTTATCAGTGCTGAACGACAAATTTCGAGGTGAAGCTTCCTCTCTCATCATTATAGGTCGCGATATAGGTTCCGTTTGGCCAGGAGTGCGTATCGATTGAGAGAGAAGAATAGGTCAAGTCGTGAGTGGAATACCGCTCATGACCAAGAATATCATGGATCGTAAGCTGTCCGTTGTTGGAGGGAAAAGATACCGTCACAGATTCATTCGCAATGTCAGGAAGGATTTCCAAGGTTTCAGAATTTGCTGAACTCGTGGTAACATCACTGGCTACTACGCTCCCCAATACCTGGATGGAATAAGTAGGAGCATAGGGTTCGTCGGTTACGATATGGACGTTGCCAGAATACATTTTTGCTTCGTGCGGCGTGAAACGAACTGTTATCGCTCCGCTATCCTGCGCGGCAATAAAGTGTGCATTTGTATCTATGAATAAAAACCCGGAATCCGAATCCTGCAATGCATAGCTATAGATAGTTAGCACAGTGTCGCTCAGGTTCTGAAGAACGATCGTTGTATCATGAATGGAACCGAAACTTTGGATCCCAAAATCAATTGTTGAAGGAAACGAAAATCCCGGAGCAAGGTGAACGGCATAAAATCCAAACCCATCGAGCCCAGAAAAAGTGATCGTCTCGTTCTCAAAATCGTTAATATCTCCGAATGCGTATCCAGCAGAGCTAACGTGTCTCCATAAATCGTTATCTGAACAAGAGATGGTTGTGTCATTGTAATGCAAGAGGTGAAGCGTGTAATAGAGCGATTCTGTAGGTTGCGCATCATCATCAGAATTATAATTTAATTCCATCCGGAAAATAGTATGACTGAGTGAATCAAATGCTATTGTCACTGTGGCTACTTGATTTGTGAGATGCCATCCTAAAGTGTCGATCGATTGGACCTCTTTCCACGCAAAGGCATCGTAAGGGTATCCGTACTCTGGAACTCCAGATGTGTGATAAATAGTCCATGTTGAATCAACGGCTTGTCTGCCGGGCATTGCAATCTCATCTAAAGTTGTAGTGTAATTACCTGTGAGAGAACAAGACATAAAGAAAGGGTCGGGAAACGGCCATTGCGCTGAATCAATACCCTGAGCAAGCATTTTGCCAGGTAGCAGTAATATCGCGAAAAAGATTATCGAACGTAAGCGCATAGCCTTGTTTCTTTTCAAAGAAAGCAAGGAAATAGCGCTTTCGTTCTATGGGGACAAATAATTGACCTAAAATGCCCTACGCTACACTCGGCACCGCCAGCCCGCCGTGATTAATAAGCGCCACGCGTGCATTGGCGCCCATGCGAGCGATTGCCCCATTGAGCGCACCTTGTGCAGTATCGCTTTGATGGAACCCGAATTTCAGCGGGTCGTTCAAACCCGGACCGTGGGTAACGAAGGTAACGCGCGAGGATCGGTCAAGCACTTCCCGCATCGCCACGAATTGCGCGCCGAGAACCGGATGGCGTGAAAGTTCACCCTTATTGGTCATTCGAACAAGCATCTCTCGCGATTCCGACAAATTCTTCGCGAGCGTTGCCGATAATGTGGACGCCGTTTCAAGCAGCGGCGAAACAATAACGATCTCGCCACCCTCTTTCAATATACCAAGCGCGGCATACAGCGCATGTGACGCCTGAAAGATATTGGTGTCGAACGGATGGGAATCGATCATCACAATATCGGCACGTTCCGGAACTGAAAAATGATACATCTGTGCCGCAACGGCTGCACTCACGCGATACACGCTCATCGGCGCTCCGGCGACACATGCGGTGATGGCAAGTGTCCGATCAACCACAAGATCGATGCAAAACTTAAATGCCGGGACGAAATTAAGAAGCTCACGGATCATTGGCCGGGCGGGGTTTTCAGCATGCCCTAGCACCGAGGTCGCTTGAAGCCCGGCAGTTGTGAGATAGATCTCACTCATGACGTCCTCATGCGTCAGTCCCGGAAAAATAAGCGAACCGCCACCCGTGAATCCTTTAAAGCGATTCGGATACGTTCCACCAATGCCGATCACGAGCGAGGCATCGCGCAAACGAGTATCTGCCTTGATCGTGATCGGTCCACTGTCGGTGTGCGCTGTGCCGAAGGTATGGAAATCCTTCTCATGCTGGTTCAGCGCAGATTGAAATACATTATACTTGCGCCGCATTTCCGAGCCGAGCTTGCGCTCGACTTCTGCATTCGAGTTTGCGCGATGGCCGCCATTGGCAATGAGCACCGTCACATTCGAATCCTTCACCCCAGCTTCACGCAGCGACTGAGCGACGTGATAGAACGGAAAAACCGTTGGCGTCGGCTCGAGTCCATCGTCAACCACGATCAGAACGCGGTCGTCAGGCGTAGCAAGCTCCGAAAGCTTCGGACTATTGACCGGCTCGGTGAAGGCATCGTTTAAGATCCTTTCTCGGTCAACATGAGCCGTTTCGAGCGGGCCATACGCGCCGATCAAATTAGCATCGGGAATCTCGACTTCTCGAACTTTGGGGTAATAAGTATAGTAATATCGCATGAGGAAGGTGAACCTGGATTACGCGGATTTGGATGGATTACGCCGATGAATTGTAGGATTTGAACATCAGAGCGATAGTAAAACACAAAACCACATCATGATACTCCACAAAAAAAATAATTGAGGAAGGCATAATTTAGACATTGATCCGATCGGAAAAATCGTCCGCGTAATCCGACCAAATCCGCGTAATCCGGGTTCTGTCCTCTTGGTTCAACCCGCCTTTGCTAATTTCTCCGCTCGGTCAGCAACGCGCAGCGCCTCGATCACGCCATCGAGATTGCCTTCCATTACTTCAGCAAGATTATAGAGGGTGAGATCGATGCGGTGATCGGTCAACCGGTTTTGGGGAAAGTTATAGGTGCGAATTTTTTCGGAGCGGTCGCCGGAGCCGATCATCGAGCGGCGTTCGGCGGAATATTTTTCTTCGGACTCGCGCTTGGCTTTTTCATACACGCGCGCGCGCATGACTTTCATCGCTTTGTTCCGATTCTTTAATTGGGAACGTTCCTCCTGGCAGCTTACGACAATGCCCGTCGGAATATGTGTAAGCCGCACGGCAGTCTCAACTTTGTTGACATTCTGCCCGCCTTTACCGCCGGAACGAAAAATATCCACGCGAATATCGTTGGGATTGATGTCGATCTCGATCTCCTCGACTTCCGGCAGCACCGCAACGGATGCCGCGCTGGTATGCACGCGCCCTTGCGTCTCCGTTTTCGGCACGCGCTGCACGCGGTGAACGCCGGACTCGAATTTCATCTTCGCATAGACATCCGTTCCTGAAAGCGAGAACGTGACTTCTTTATATCCGCCGATCGTGCCTTCGCTTTCATCGATCACTTCGAGCTGCCAGCGCTGCAATTCTGCAAAGCGGGAATACATGCGGAAGAGATCGCCAGCGAAGATAGCGGCTTCGTCGCCGCCGGTTCCCGCACGAATTTCTACGATAGAATCGCGGGAATCATTCGGGTCGGGAGGAATGAGCAGGAATTTGATCTCTTCTTCCACTTTGGCGTGTTCGGATTCCAGCGAGCGAAGCTCTTCCTCGGCCATGGAGCGCATTTCAGGGTCGCGGGTATCGCGCAGGACTTCGCGCGCGCCTTCGATATTCCGGGTAAGCCTCTCATACTGATGATACGCTGCTTCGACCGGCTCCAGCACGCGCTTTTCTTTCGAAAGCGAGCGCAGCTTATCCCGATCGGAGGCGATAGCGGGGTCCTCCAGATCCCGCGCGATGCCTTCGTATTTCAGGTGTACCTGCCGCAGCTTTTCTAATAGATCCATAAGAGGACCGTAAACGCGGTTAGGAGAGAGATAGTCCCGAAGGGAAGAAGCGTTTTAGGCTATCCCACTTCGAAGTGGAACCTGTCAATTCCACTTTGATGAATAATACCAATCAACGTTCCTCTATCGAGTTCTTTGTGATCGGGAACCGGGAGTGTCCGATGCTCCTCCGCGTTTTTCATCACAATATGGCTTCCTTTGCGGCGGACTTCCTGAAAACCGTGCTCACTGAGGATCGCGCATACTTCACGACCGGATAAAACGCGTAATTTAGGCATTCGCCAAGTGCAGCGACCGAACCGACACACCCCGGCTCAGTCTGCGAGAGAGTTCGATCTCGTCGGAATGTTCCAGAAGTAGCTCGACGGCCTCCCAAATATTGTGCTCGGCTTCTTCCATCGTCGCGCCTTGAGTCGTTACGTCTAATTCCGGGCAATGCGCGACATAATACTTCTCCGAAAACTCAATAACGGCTGTAAGCGGCGGGATATGCGTGGTACGATTCATTCTGTAATTTCAAACACACAATTTGGAGAAAAGTTACTTTTGTGTCCCGAAAGGATTTCCACGGCGATTTCCCCGTGTAGAACAGGCTTTCAGCCTGTCGGCGAGCTTTTAGCTCGCGAGGGTTGGATATGAAGCGTACTCGGACTGAAAGTCCGAGGACAGGCTGAAAGCCTGTTCTACACAAAGTTCTCAAGCTGCTATAGAATGGCTATGGAGTTATTAGAAGATCAATAGATGCGTTAGGTGCCAGACTATCCAGAGAATTTATTGACGTGGTTATATCATTGTATCCTCCCCCATCAGAGTAAGTCCCGGAATCCGAGAAGACACTTATACCATTGTACTTCAAAATATTAGCAGTAAGAGAACCATCCTGCATTCGAGTTAGGGGCACGTCAAAAATTGTGTCACAATTACTCTTCCACCATCGGTCAAAAATCCCGTCCCACGCATCAGTGTCTCTCATCCAACTGACGCTAATAAAATGAGTGCGAGTGGAATCAATAACGATCCGAAATTGCCAATGAACTGAATCCCACTCCGATGTAACATGGTCCCACAAAAGAAGTGTGTCATTCACGAATGTCGAAGGTAGCGCCTGCAAACTATCCGACCTATTAATTATCGAGTTATAGGTTGTATCGATCGATTGGCTCCAGGGATCGGAAGGGAATCCAATCTGAGTGTGGCCAAGAACGGTACATTCTCCGCCCGACACTGTCATTCTTACAAAGCTAAAATGAGTTGTATCAATCGGATTGATGTATAACTCGTTTAATTGTGTCGTGTGAACGCAGGAGCTGAAGTCGAAAACCACAACGGTCACGAAGATTGCTAAGACCAGCAGAATCCTACGGTCATAGGAGCTCATACACTTACTTCCTCCCCGCTCACCACCAACTCCGGCACCACCGCCTTCATCTTCGAAAAGCCGCCGTGGATGGTAATGGTTAACTCTTTTTCTTTTTTTCGGAGGCCACATTTTTAATGCCTTCTTCCAATTGTTTCAGATTTTGGATAGCAAGCGTATCCTGAATCTTTCTGTATTTTTCGTATTCTCTTTCGGCTATTTGGTTGGCTTTATCGTGTGAGACGTTGCCAGCATCCGCGAGAATTTCGCGATCGTTGATCGTAAGTATATCGTGTAATTTTTTGATCCAATCCTTCATGTACATGACCTTGCGCTGCAATGCCTGACTTTCGGCAAAACTCAAGTATTGATCGACCAGTAAATTCAATTGCTTCAACTCGTCGAGCGAAAGATAATTCTTCGCTATCGCAACATCCGCCTTGCGTACCTTCTCGCCTTTGAAAGAAGTGAGTCCCATATTCTGCTTCGCAGCGTCGGCCCGACCGGCTATTAGTTCCGCAGCCGTATGATGATGGATCGCCCAATGGAATTTATTTTGAATCGTTGCAAAAAATTGCTGCGTGGTCTCGCTCGAAGCGCCATAATCGACACTGGTAGTATAGATCTCCCGAACTTTGTAATAGAAATTTTTTTCGCTTGTTCGAATATCTCGAATGCGTTCGAGCAATTCTTCGAAATAGCCGTTGCCATATCCGGTCTCTTTCAACCGCTCATCGTCGAGTGTGAAGCCTTTGACAATATATTCTCGCAGCCGTTGCGTGGCCCACATCCTGAATTGAGTGCCGCGCAGCGACTTGACGCGGTATCCGACAGAAATAATGACGTCGAGATTGTAGAAATTGGTTGGTTTTTGCAGAAAATCGGAAATTCCGATTTTCCTCATCGTAGCTTTCGACTGAAGTTCGCCTTCGCTGAAAACATTCAGAATATGCTCATTGATAGTAGAGCGCGATTTTTGAAACAGTTCCGCCATCTGGTCGATAGTCAGCCAAACCGATTCGCTCTCAAGGTGAACCTCGATTCGGGTTTTCCCATCTTCTGTCTGATATAGAATGATTTCTGAATTATTCTCCATTAAACAACCGCCTCCCCGCTCACCACCAACTCCGGCACCACCGCTTTCATCTTCGAAAAGCCGCCGTGGATGTTGACGATATTCTCGAAATCGTGCCGGCGCATCAGGCTTGCGGCGATCATGGAGCGGTAGCCGCCGCCGCAGTGGATGAGATATTCCTCGCTTTGGTCAAGTTCCGAGAGCCTTGATTCCAAATCCCCGAGCGGAATGAATTTAGCGCCTTCGATATGTCC
Source organism: Ignavibacteriota bacterium (assembly GCA_963776895.1). Taxonomy (GTDB): domain Bacteria; phylum Bacteroidota; class Ignavibacteria; order Palsa-1295; family Palsa-1295; genus PALSA-1295. The sequence continues at coordinate 1,113,609 of CAVZOL010000010.1, forward strand.
GCTCGCCCATTCTCCGGGGTTGCGAACATCGAGCACCACACCATGAGCATCTGCAAATTCTTCCGGCTCGATCGAGCGGAGTGTTTCCACTTTGCGGGCAGCTTTTAGCCATGTATCGAAACCACCTTCAAGATAGCCTCGCACATTTTCATACCCAATGCGTGCAAGCCGGCGCACGGCTTCTTCTTCACGTCCTTGCGGCGCAACGATAACGAGCGGTGTTGAAATAGCGATGAGCGTTCCCGCCCACCACGCATATTTATCATCCAAGCCGATGTTGATCGCGTTGGGAATGAATCCTTCTTCAAACAAAAGCGGACTTCGCGCATCGAGCACAAGTGCGCCATCGGCAATCGCGGAATCGAATGCGGCAAGCGTGAGAGCTTGTACATTCTTCGTCAGCACATCCACAAGCGGAGCATAGCCGTGCTTGTTGATTTTGGCATCCTCGAAATAGTATTGCGGAGGCGCGGCAAGTCCGTGCGTGAGCGTATTGACGAACGCTTCGCGCGTCATGTTTTGCAGCGCATAGTTCGTCTTCTTCTGCACACCGAGTGTGGACCACGTTTCCTTCCCGATATTCTTCCCACACGCGGAACCCGGCCCGTGCGCGGGATAGACGGTGAGATCATCCGATAATGCCTTTAATCTCTGCATCGAATCGTAGGACATGGAAGCGAGCTGCTCTTTCGTCATTACTCCACCGAGAAGATCGGGCCTTCCAATATCGCCAACGAACAGCGTGTCACCGGTGAAGATGGCTTTCGGGGTTCCTGATTCATCGCGCAACAAATAGCAGGTCGATTCCGGCGTGTGTCCCGGTGTGTGCATCGCTTCGATGGTGATGTTCCCGATGCGGAAGATTTCTCCATCATGCGCTTCGTGAACATTATAACTTGTATCAGCACCGGGGCCGAACACGATCTCTGCTCCAGTTGCGGCGGCGAGATCGAGATGGCCGGAGACGAAATCCGCGTGAACATGCGTCTCGAATACGTACTTTATCTTCGCGCCGCGTGATGCCGCCATTTGGATGTACGCATCCGTTTCACGAATAGGATCGATGATAGCAGCTTCGCCCTCGGATTCGATATAATACGCCGCTTCAGCAAGGCAATTGGTGTAGAGTTGTTCGATGTGCATAAATCTGAAAATGCTTACATCACACACATAATTCCTTCTCTTCGTAGCCGTGGGCTTCAGCCCACGGTGTAATTGTTTCCGAATCCGTGACTTAAAAGTCACGGCTACGAGGCCATCGTAATAAAAGCCGTATTTTTGTGATAGATGACAGATGAATTTAGCTTCCAAAGCCGCGAAGAGAAAAAGACCTACGTTGAACGCATGTTCAGCCAGATCGCTCGCCGGTACGATTTTTTCAACCATTTTCTATCGTTAGGATTCGATTACAGATGGCGGCGAAGGGCCATTGAGGTGTTGCATGAGCGCTTAAACTCCCCCTCCTATGAAGCGGAGCGGAATAGGAGGGGGCTGGGGGGTGGTCTGGGGATGGAAACGAAATATAGTCGTTCCTCACAACCCACCACCCCCCAGCCCCCTCCTCTTGCAGAGGAGGGGGAGAACATTCGAATTCTCGATATTGCGTGCGGAACAGGAGATCTTTCCTTCGAGGCGTTATCGCAAATACCCAATGCACAGCAAACCGGCGTAGATCTTGCCGAGCCGATGCTCGAACTCTTTCGCAAAAAAGCGAGTGAAAAGCATCTCCAAATTCGAATTGAGCGAGGGGATGTCGAAGCCCTGCAATTCTCCAGATAATTCGTTCGACGGAGTAACCATTGGCTTTGGAACCCGTAACTTTACGGACTTGCTAACCGCATTCCGAGAAATTCATCGCGTTTTGAGGCCAAGCGGCGTATTTGTCAATCTTGAACTCGCGCGCCCGCGCCCGTTCGCGATGAAGCAGCTCTATCATTTTTATTTCGACATGCTCTTGCCGGCGTTTGCTACCGTTTTTTCCGGACACCGTTCAGCGTACCGGTACCTGCCGGATTCACTGCGCCGCTTTCCCGATCTCGAAGCGTTAGCCGATATTATGAAACAAGCAGGATTTCAAGATGTGAAATTCGAAACACGAACCGCAGGAATTGTTGCGATCCATTCGGGAATTAAATAAGTGAAAGAGCAGATCAAAGCCCTGTCGAAGGAAACGCTGATCTATGGCGCAAGCACCGTCATTGGCCGGTTCCTGAATTTTTTGCTCGTTCCGTTCTATGTGAATGTGCTCGACCCGGCAATGTATGGCGTCTCGGCCTCGATGTACACGTATATGAGTTTCCTCAACATCATCTACACGATGGGACTGGAAGCCGCGTACTTCCGCTATGCCTCCCGTGGTGATGAGGAAAAGCGAAGTACTGAAGAAGAGAAAGAAATTATTTAGTGGACCATTCCTTTTTGTGTTGCTGTTCGGATGGTTTCTTACTGTCATTTTTTTGATGCTCTGCTCCCGCACTTGTGGGGCCGGTTTTCCACGACCCGAAGATCAACATCGCGCCGTGGGTTCCAGAATTCACGCGCATTCTTCGCATTAGTGCGATCATTATTTTGCTCGATAGTCTGAACGTCATCCCATTCGCGGCGTTGCGTATCGACCGACGAGCAAAGTGGTTCGGAATAATTCGATTGACCGGAATAGTCATCACGCTGGCGCTCAACCTTATTTTCATCGTTGGACTTCACAAAGGCGTTGACGGAATTTTTGTCGCCAACCTGATCGCATCTGCACACAATGCTCGCCATGCTCGGACCGACCATCGCACGCCGTTTCGAATTCCGCATATCGCGACCCGTGATGAGGAAAGCTGTTTCCCTTCGGCCTGACAAACGTTCCCGCATACCTCAGCGCGATGATGGTACAAGTGATCGACCGTCCCATCGTGCAGGCATTCCTTGGCCTCGCAATGCTTGGTGTGTATCAGGCGAATTACCGGATGGGAATTATCATGATGGTCTTTGTGAGCTTATTCGAATATGCGTGGCGGCCATTCTTTTTACGAGAATCTCGCACGAACGATGAACGCGCGCGGCAGATTTTTTCGCGCGTGTTCACTTATTTTATGGTCGTGGCGTGCGATGGGATTTTTCGTGCTGGCACTATTTTTACCTGATGTACTTGCTGTCCGATTACCCATCATTCACCATGCTATTTTTCAAAAGAAGGAATATCTCTTGGGGATGAATATCATTCCAGTTGTATCTGGCAGCCTATATTTTTCAGGGAATGTACACGAATTTTATCGCTGGAATTTATATCAAGGAGCATAATAAAGTACTCCCGTTCGTTACGGGCCTTGGTGCGGCGGTGAATATCATAACGAATATTATTCTTATTCCTATCATGGGCATCATGGGCGCAGCCTTAGCAACGCTATTCGCATACATGGCAATGGCGGCAGCACTCTACTGGCAATCACAAAAAGTCTATTTCATAAAGTACGATTGGCGGCGAGTAGGATTTGTTGCGTTATTGGTTCTAATTGGATTTGGGATCGATTATTTCTTTGTGAGTCCGTCACAAAGCCTGTCGGAAAAAGCACTTATTAAGCTCAGCTTGCTTCTGGCGATTACTATTGTTCTTTTTTTAACGGGATTCTTCTCGAAAGGCGAGATTCAAACGTTTAAAATCTATGATGCGATTGTCTCGTTCACGCGATTCCAAAGAAATAGCTCTCCCCGAGCCATTCGAAGCCAGCGAGGAGCGGCGCGAAGGCTAATAAGTTAACGGAGAGCTTACCCTGTTATTTTCGAGATCAGCTTATCGACGTAACTCTGGTGTTCCGGAGCAACAGTGCTTTCAACTTTCTTTAGCTGCGCGCCGGTGAGGCCAAATCGTCGTTCTCGTGTTTGATAATCGCGGATGGCTTCGTACAAATGCTCTCGGCGAAAATCGGGCCAGAGCGTTTTTGTGACATGGATCTCGCTGTATGCAAGTTCCCAAAGCAGAAAATTTGAGAGACGCATTTCACCGGATGTGCGAACAAGCAGATCGGGATCGGGCATTTCGGCCGTCGTGAGCGCCGCTCGAATCGTTTCTTCTGAAATATCCTCCGGCGAGATCTTCCCGCTCCGCGCTTCCAGCGCGATAGCCTGCATGGCATGGATAAGATCCCAACGGCCTGAATAACTAAGAGCAAGGGTTAAAGTCAACCCCTTATTTTTTGATGTACGTTCGATGGCATCATGCAATTCTTGCTGCACATTTTGGGGCAGCAAATTGATCTGTCCGATGGTCTTCAAGCGCACACCGTTCTCCAACATTTCAGCCATTTCTTCGCGAAGCATTTTTACAAGAAGCCGAAAGAGCATGGAAACTTCCCGTTTCGGGCGCTTCCAGTTCTCCGTCGAGAACGCATAGACCGTGAGAAATCCAATTCCGAGTTCCCGCGAGGATCGCGTTACATCGCGCAGGCTTGCGATTCCGGCCTGATGCCCAGCAGCGCGCGGCAGGCCGCGTTCTTCGGCCCAGCGCCCGTTGCCATCCATAATGACGGCAATATGACGCGGCAGTTTCCCCTGTGCGCGCAATTTTTGCTGGACGAGCTTGTCGTCTTCTGTTTGCCGGTATCTGTCGGGGCCGAGGAATTTACGCATTATCCCATCAAAGCGGATACTTTGGAAATAAGTTCTTCTGCTTCTTCGCGTGTGGGTGCTTCTGCGATAATGCGAATGATCGGCTCCGTGTTGCTTGCGCGGGCATGGAGCCATGATCGCTCGAAATCAATGCGAATGCCATCTTCACGATTGATAGATCTTGCCGCGCTCGAAAACTTTTTCTCTAATGCAGAAAGTATTTCCTGCACTTGCTCCTGGCTTTTCAGCTCGATCTTGGATTTAACGATCTCATAGTGCGGCAGTTCTTTTCGCTTGCCAGAAATTGATCCTCCAAATTCTGCAAGCGCGGAAAGACAAAGCGCAACACCAACCAGCGAATCACGCCCCGTATGCACCATCGGCAAGATCACACCGCCGGAGCCTTCGCCACCAATGATCGCATTCGATTCGATCATCTTTTTCGCTACATTGATCTCGCCGACTGGGGTACGAATGATTTTCGCACGATACTTCTTTGCAATATCTTCGATGGCTCGTGTGGTTGAAAGATTCACAACGACGGTCTGCCCATGTTGCGAATGCTTCAGCACATGTTCTGCCGCGAGGACAATGGTATTCTCCTCAATAAATGGTTCTCCATTTTCCATGATGAGCACTAACCGGTCAGCGTCGGGATCGACAACAATTCCCAAATCCGCTTTCTCTCGAAGAATTGCTTCTTTAAGCGACGTGAGATTTTCTGGAACCGGTTCCGGGCGATGGGGAAAAATGCCAGAACCATCACAATAGAGTTCGATCACCTCAGCAACACCGAGGCTATGCAGCAATCGTGGATGGATATACGAGCCAGATGCATTCACACAATCCAAAACCGCTCGGAAATTCCGTTCTGCAATTTTGCCACGATCTAGAAATGGAATGTCGAGCACGGCTTGAATATGCCGCTCGACAAAATCCCGGCCATCGATCACTTCGCCATAATCTTCAGGCGGCACCGACTGAGTCTCGCCTGAATCCACAATGTCCCAAAGAACTTTATTCTGCTCGGCATCGAGAAAGAGTCCTGTTTCCGCGATGAACTTCATCCCGTTCCACTCGCCGGGATTATGGCTTGCGGTGATGATAATTCCGCCAACGATTTCGGGCCTTACTTCTGCCGCCATCATGACCGTTGGTGTGGGAACCATGCCAAGCGCCAGCACATCACATCCGCTCGTTACAATCGCATCAACGGCGATCTCATAAAACCGCGCGCCGCCCAAACGGCCATCGTAACCGATGGCAACAGTTCCGTTGAAATCATTATATCGCGCAAAGCAGGCCGCGTAGCGCGCTACGGCTTCAGCGGATAGACCATCGGGTGCGCCAACAATGCCGCGCAGGCCGGAAATACTTCGTATTAACAATTATGAATGATGAATTATGAATGATGAAATAGTAAAACCCATTTCCTTCATAATTCATCATTCATAATTCATAATTTTTCAAGACGTCGATTGCGTGGCTCCCGCTGCCGGTGTGGAACCCGAATCCGGTGCACCGCCTTCGGCGATCGATTTACGCATGTTCGTATCTGACTGCAAATTCTGTAGATTGTAGTAATCCAGCACACCGAGATGTCCCGAACGGAATGCCTCGGCAATGGCCATTGGAATTTGCGATTCTGCTTCGACCAATTTGGCTCGCATTTCCTGTACGCGGGCTTTCATTTCCTGCTCCGTGGCGACGGCTGCGGCGCGGCGTTCTTCCGCTTTTGCTCGTGCGATCTTCAACTCGGCTTCAGCCTGATCGCTCTGCAGTTTCGCGCCGATATTATCGCCGATGAACACATCCGCAATATCGATGGAGAGAATTTCGAATGCGGTTCCTGCATCGAGCCCTTTATCCAATACCACTTTCGAAATGCGGTCGGGGCGTTCGAGCACTTCCTTGTGGGATTCCGAGGTACCGATCGTCGTAACAATGCCCTCGCCAACTCTGGCCAATATCGTCGCTTCTCCGGCGCCACCGACGAGCCGCTCGATATTGGCGCGGATGGTAACTCGCGCTACAACGCGCACCTGAATCCCATTTTTTGCGACGGCAGGAACTTGCGGCGTTTCGATCACTTTCGGTGTGACCGATAGCTTCACGGCTTCCAGTACATCGCGGCCTGCGAGATCGATCGCGGCGGCGCGGTTGAAATCCAGCTCGATATTCGCTTTCGCGGCGCTGATGAGCGCATTGACTACTCGCGGCACATTACCACCCGCCAGATAATGCGCTTCCAATTTCGGAAGATCGACCGGAATGCCGGCTTTCAGCGCCGTGATCTTCGAGCGAACGATCACATCCGGTGGAACTTTCCGTAGCCGCATGCCGACTAAGTCGGAAAAAATTCTGACATGGACTCCCGACGATAACGCCGTGATCCAAAGACCAAGCGGAATAAAATAAAAAAATAATACGAGGAAAAATAACGCCGCTATGACGACGCCTATTGCGAGACCTGCTGCTGGCATAATTAGTAAGTGCTAATGAGCGATGAAAAATCCAACACAAAAATACGGCAACATTCTATTGCTCACACAAATTTGAACTTCTTTTTGTAATTCCATTTGTAAACATTTTCCCCACTTCTCCCCATATTCGCACTTAAAGATTTAATAATGAGTCGGTCAAATTGCGGAAACGGTTCGGAAAGAAAATTGATTTTTAAATAGAGGATTCCGTGGCCTATACCACTGAGATCCTCAATAGGGCAAATAAAAACAAGAGCTCCGCAGCGATTCTATCTTTTCTCGGATCGCTGCGGTTTTTTTATTTTAGTGATGTAGCACAAACTTTAGTTTGTGATCCCCGGCGGGGTCGCAAACTGAAGTTTGCGCTACTTTTTTGCGCTACATCACTGCTTTGGTGCTACAAAGAAGGATACCGTGTCTATCGTTGCGCTTCCGAATACGCCGATGCCGCCGTTAATATTATTGAGCGAGGGCTGATAATCGCTCCCTTCTGAAAGCTGAGCCTGATAATTGGCGAAATTCGAGTCGATGGCATAGAACGTTATCAAGCTTGGCCCATACCATACAAAGAACCGCGAAGTAAGAGCAATTTGCGGACCGGTCGCGATCATGGAATAACGGGTCAGCACTGGTAGAACTATCACCCCCGACGTGAACGCGTCCCTCATTCGTATCGAGCGCGGTCACGCTGAGTAAATATTGGCGAGATGGCTCATCGACCGGGCCAGCCGTCATAAGAAATGCAAAGGCAGCAAGATTATTAGTATCGAGAATGATCGTCTGCCCGCGAAGAGAATCGGCGATGGGGCCAAGATGAATGGGCATGGGAACGGTTGTTGTCGCAGTGGCGAAATGCGTGCCGCCCGTCTGCTGATCGGGCGCGATGACGGTGAGGTTATACGTCTGCCCGCCCTGCACGATAAGCTTGCTTGCAGGAAGATAATAACGCCCTTTGAGCATGGGATTGCTCAAGGTTCCCTGCAACAGTGTATCTGTCACGCCATTTGTGGTAACTATTACGGTTGCGCCTGTGATGGCATATTCAAGATCGTTGAACGTATCGCCAAATGGCGTGGTGCGGTGCAGCACAATGGAATCGATCGGGTGGTTGGCGAACAGGAAGGTGTTTATGACCAACTGCTCGGAATATTGGGTTTCGATGGGTTGGTCGCAGCCAGCAAAAATCATCATTGTAACTATCATCGCCCCGTAGAGACGCGCCACCGGCGCGTCTCTCACAATGTGTGTAAAAATACTTCGGCACAGATGTGCCGCTCGGGCGATTCTACTCAAGCGCCTTATCCACGAATGGCGATAGAGACGCGCCGGTGGCGCGTCTCTACGGTTAAAATGTGACTGAAATTCCAAAGGTAGGTAGAATGGGTAATAATTTTACATACGTGATCGTCGCCGGATTAGTGTCCTGATCTACTTCAGAGATCCATACGTTGCGGTGATCGTACGCATTGAAAATATCGAGATCGAATTCGGCGTTGCGTTTATCGGAGAAAAATCCGAACGCATACGTTGCGGAAAGGTCGAGCCGGTTGTATGGCGGCAAGCGCAGCGCGTTCATGTTGCCATCGATCGGAATGGCGTGTTCTTCGTTCTCTGCATCCGGCGCGAGCGCGGTGATCTGGGTGTAGGCTTGTCCGGTACCGTAGGTGAATGTTGCGCCGACCGTCCAGCGGTCATTCAAATGATAGGTTCCTACGATGTCAAGATCGTTCCTGCGGTCGTAGGTCGGTGGGAACGGCTGGCCATTATTGATCTGTGGGAATGTCTCCCAGACCCACGCGAGGGTATAGCCGAGCCAGCCGGTAAATCGTCCCACTTGTTTTTGCAGAAAGAACTCGACGCCATACGCCGTGCCATTGCCCACAAAGAACACATTGTTCAGATTCGAACCGGAGGTAAGATTCGGCTGCAATTCGACGACATTCTTCAGGTCCTTGTAATACGTTTCGACATCGAACGTATAATTTTCGAACGGAACTGTTGAAACACCGACGACATATTGATAGCATTTCTCCGGCGGCTGGGTATTATCATCCGGAAGCCAAATATCGAAGATAGGAATGACGTCGTTCGTGGCAACTTTCAGGTATTGATGATAAATTCCCGCGCTGGCCTTCAGCGTAATGGCCGGCGTGAGAATATACCGCGCGGAAATACGCGGATCGACTCCGATCTCCGGATTAGAACTGATCTGATCGACGCGCAGGCCACCGGTGATCGCGAGCGGGTCGTCCACATAGCCCGACATGGTGGGTTTCCATTCATCCTGCACATACGCCGCGCCATAGAACGGCGTAAGATCGACATTCGCATTCGGTGGATTCGTTCCGGACTGCGCAAGCAGGGTCGTTTTATAGACCGTCGCCTGTAGCCCAGACTGAATATTATGTTCAGGATTTGGGAAGTAATCTATGCTTGTGCGTGCCGTGTAATCGTCAATGGCGTTCGTGTAGGTAAAGGGCTGCGCGTCGGAGCCGATCGTGAACACGGAGTGATAATTACTTGCCGAGAGACCAACATTCGAAAACAGCTCGCTGCCAAAGACGTGCGTCCACGCTGCGCCACCCGCGCGATTGCCATATTGCAGATTGATATTATTGATGGCGGAGTTTGCGGTGTAACTCAAATTATCGGAACCTTGATAGGCTGAAAACACGACTTTATCGTTCGGCGTAGGGTTCTGCGTTAGCTTCGCGTTCAGGTCATAAAAATAATAATCGGGAAGGCTGAGTTTCTGCGTCAGTCCCGTGACGTTCAGCAGTGCATCGATATACGTTCTCCGACCTGCAAGCACCAGCGCGCCGCTTCCCACCGGGATCTGGAGCGTTGCACTGCTGGAAATAAGGCCGAGATCGACTTTCCCCTGCACTTGATTGCGATCGCCTTCGATGTCCGTCACGTTCAGCACCGCCGACAGCCGGTTCCCATACTCGACCGGAAACCCACCTTTGATAAGTTCTACATCTTTGATGGCGTCGGGATTGAACGTCGAGAAAAAACCGAAGAAGTGGGAAGGATTGTACAGCACACTGCCATCGAGCATGATAAGATTTTGATCCGGAGTGCCGCCGCGAATATACAAGCCGCTCGATATTTCGCTCGTGGTTTGTACGCCGGGAAGAAATTGCAGAATGCGAAAGAGATCGGCCTGACCGATCTTGGGCAAATCCTCCACTTCTTTCGGGGTCAGCGAAATGCGCGAAACTTGCGGCTCCTGCCGCTCGCGTTCCTCCGAGGTTTCAACGGTTACCTCTTCGCCGGTCATGCTTTTAACGGGAAGTAAAATGGTCATGGTGCGTTCTTCGCCGGCTCTGAGCGTCACGGGAATCTTCATCGTGCGGTAGCCAAGCGAAGAAATTTCGACGGTATCGCGCCGGCCGCTTGGCAGATGCAGAGAAAAAAATCCACTTTTGTTGCTGATAGCTCCCAGCTTGAGGGCGCGAACTTGTATCGTAGCGCCGGGGATCGTCTCACCGGAAGCAGAATCTTTCACAAAGCCGGAAATAACAGCTGTAGTGGAATCGGATGCGCCTTTCATCGCATGATGACCGCGCAATAATACCGCTCCGCTATGCAATGCGAGAACTAACATGATCGAGCATGTGAATAGGAAAAAAGAGCGGCGTATCACTTCGGGAAGTATGAGAGAGGTATGCGTCCTTAAACGCCCGCCAAAGACGCGGCAACCATTATTTTATTGTAATTTCAAAGGTTATGACTCTTCTTTACCTCGGCAATGATCTCCTCGATCATCTCATGGTGCAAACCATTGGTAGCAATGATAGATTTTTTGTAAATATTGTAATCCGAGCCATCGTAATGCGTGACTCGGCCGCCGGCTTCGCGAACCATAAGCTGTCCGGCAGAAGTATCCCACGGCGAAAGGCCGATCTCCCAGAATGCTTCGAACCGCCCGCACGCGACGTATGCAAGATCGAGTGCCGCGCTGCCTAAACGGCGAATGAGCATTCCTTTATGGAGAAAATTCGTGAATTGCTCGATGACGGATTCCGGATTTTCATCCACATTATATGGAAACCCTGTGACAAAAAGCCCCTGCTTGTAGTTGGCTTGTTTCGAAACCTGTATTCGGGTTCCATTCAAAAAAGCTCCCGCGCCGCGCCGCACGCTGAACATCTCGTTCAGATTCGGATTGTAGATCACGCCGCATTCTACAACGCCATCCACTTCCACGCCGACCGACACGCACCAGATCGGCAAGCCGTGCGCAAAATTTACGGTGCCATCGATGGGATCGATGATCCAGCGCACTTGCCCACGTTGCTTATTAAGAGAATCTTTATCACTCGCTCCCAATTCTTCTCCAAGAAAAACATGATCGGGATATTGTGCCAGCACCGCATCGCGTATGGCTTGTTCATTGCGAGAATCGATCTGGGTGACAATATCCATTTCATTGGTCTTCGTCGTGATCTGCAGATCGCTTACACGCGCGCGGTGAGCATAATCGCCGGCTTCGCGCGCAGCTTCGGTGGCAAGGTCGAGATAGGATCGGATTAAGTCCATTTGTTTTGTAACACAGGATAGGGTTTGAAAGTCCACACGGTAAATGGAATGTTGTCATTCCCGCGAAAGCGGGAATCCAGATCTCGAAGAACAGAGATTTTCAACACCACTGAAAAACTGGATTCCCGCTTTCGCGGGAATGACAAGTAAAATAATTTCCTTTTCAATTTATGCTTTCCATGCCTTATCTTCTCCTCGGCGGTATCACGGGCTATTTCATTGGCTCGATCCCATCGGCGTACCTTATTACGAAATGGAAAACAGGAATGGACCTTCGCCGCGAGGGTTCGGGGAATATCGGCTCAAGAAATGCTTTTGAGGTGACAGGGAGTAAATCTATTGGATGGATCACTCTTGTTGCTGACTTATTGAAAGGACTTCTGCCCGTTCTCATCTTTGAAACCGCGGGGCTTTCGGATGCACTTGCCGTTCTCATCCCAGCATTAGTGCTCGGGCATTGTTATCCTGTGTGGCTAAAATTTCATGGCGGAAGAGGACTTGCTACACTGGCCGGGGCACTTCTGCTTGTAGATCCGATTGCCATTAGCTTTTGGCTACTGGTCTATGTGATAGCAAACCGGCTGAGCCATCATGTTCATTTTTCCATCATCATGGCGTGCGGGGCAGCGCTGCTTATGATTCTCATTCTCCCGCTCAATGTGCTGGAGCAAACCATACTTGCCATTAGTGGGCTGGATCATTCGGGACGGCAATTCCAGGTTTCCGTGGGTGTTGCGCTACTCATCGTCCTTTCGCGCCATGTTGAGCCGTTCCTTGAGCTTGTGCGAGGAAAAGCAATGTAGCCGCGACCTTCAGGTCACGGTGTAAAAATTTTGCCGTGACCTGAAGGTCACGGCTACAAATGCGAAACACATTCGCCCATTTTTCGTTTGTTTTTATCCACTACCTGTATGTTTCATAAGAAAACAATGCACCTTTTACTACTACATTTTCTCAGCCTTTTATCGCTTGTGACCCCGATTTCTGGATGCAAACGGGACGGCGCAAATCCTGCTGACCTGCCATCCGGGCCGGTCTATACCATAAGCCAGCATGAACCCGACCGCGATTCTGTAAATGCCGTCATTACGGGCGCCCGGCGAAATGCCATTACCGTGGCTGTGGCAAAAGCAAGTCCTGCGGTGGTGGGCATAAATGTGACAGCTATTCAGGAAAGGCAAGTTTGGAATCCGTTTGCTGACGATCCATTCTTTCGTCGATTTTTTGGCGGAGGGGGTACCCAGAAGTATCAAATCAAAGAGCTTGGTTCGGGCTTCATCATTTCAGCAGATGGATATATTTTGACGAACGACCATGTAGCCGGAAATGCCACGAAAATTATCGTCACAACAACAGATGGTTCACAATACGATGCTCGGCTCATCGGGACAGACAATACTTCCGATGTTTCGCTTCTGAAGATTAGTGGTAAAAATTTACCCTACCTCAAACTTGGAAATTCTGAAGATCTTGCCGTTGGTGAATGGGCGATCGCAATGGGAAATCCATTCGGACTTTTTTCCATCAATGATAAACCTACCGTCACTGTTGGCGTTATCAGCAACACTGGGGTAAATCTGGGCCTCGAACCGGATGAAAACCATACACACAATTATAATTACCGTAACATGATCCAGACGGATGCTGCGATCTCCAGCGGCAATTCCGGCGGGCCGCTGCTAAACGCCAATGGCGAAGTCATCGGCATGAATGCCGTCATCCGCTCGACCGCTCAAAGTTATGAAGGAGCGGGTTCCATCGGGCTTGGTTTTGCGATCCCGATCAATCACATTAAGGAGGTCATCGATCGCTTGCGTTCCGGCGAGACGCTAAATCATAACTTCGGCGATCTGGGATGGAAATATCAGGATGTTGACGATAACACCAAAGAGTACTTTAATCTTACCACCGATGATGGTGTCGTCATTGTGCAACTCACGCGTGGCGGTCTGGCAGAGGATGCAGGCTTCCGAGCCGGCGACCTTATCACGGGATTAGACGATGAGAAAATACGCAGCGCCAGCGGCCTTCAAAGCGCGCTTGCCGACCACGAAGTGGGCGATAAAGTCACGTTCCACATCCTGCGCGATCGCAGGAACGAGAGCATTTCGATCAAGCTGCCGCCGGGGAAATAAACTGAATTGTGATTCCCGCGAAAGGCGCATGGCCGATCATGCGCCTTTCGCGGGAATGACAATAACAATTTTCCTGCAATTATTTAGAATTTCAGGCGTTATTTCTTTTGGAAATTTTTAATCCAGGAAGGAATTCGCATTATGAAAAAGTTGTGCGCCATCGTATTGCTTTTGGGAGCGGGACGCTTCGGAGCGGGATGCTCCGCGCCCGGTACCACCGAAATTAACCGTCCCTCGCTGGACGTGAACGGCACGCGGCAACTACTGCTGACTACGTTCTTCAATCCCCAGGAAGGCGAATTTGCCTCGGCGGCGTATTCGGACAGCACTGTGAGAGGCTTCGGGCCGGATGTCGTTATCACATGTAATTCCGACACGATCGTGAACACACTGCGAACTTCCGGCAGCCCGGACTCTGGGAAGTTCATCGAAGAATCGACCAGCTACAACTGGAATTACCAAGGACCCGATACCAGCTTTGCCTTTGCAGTAAATTCGCCTGGTAACGATTTTTCCATCATCGAGCCTGAGGATGACACCGAGATCGAACCATTCTTCAACGATTCCTTACGGATCGTGTACGAACCCGCCGGTCCATGTTCGAATGTACAAGTCGTCATGATCGGATTTATTAATGCCGAAATACCAGATACGCTGCGACCGAACATTCAATTCAATCCGAATACCGGCGTGATCGCTCCCATTTCATTAGATACCATCAGTTCATTGAATTGGGAAAATCAAGGAACAATCTCCATCGTCAAAGTAAGCGATTCCACCTTTGCACTGCCTTCAATCCACACGATCAGCGTAAAAGATAGCGCAGTGAGTCAGGCAAGTGAAATTCGATGGGAGTAGATGGGAGTAATTGAAGCATTGCCCCGCCATCGGTGCGATCGTTCACGCAACGAATTCGGCCAAACCGGAGTTGAACGAATTGATATAGGAATCGCTTACCCACTAGGATAACAGACTCTATTCTACACAGAGACATTTTTGTGACGTTTCGACGTTCGTTCATTGCCATAGTTCTTGTTCCGTTATGCAGCATCACGCTGTTGCATCACGCTGCTCGCGCGCAGACTGCCGACACTGCCACAACCAAGAAGCCCGGAAAGCTGAAAGAAGTCCCACTGAAGGAGTCCGAAGCTCGCCACAAGCCGGGAGACACCGTTGCCGTCATTAATGGAGAGTTGGTTACCTTTGCCGATTTCAATTCGATCATGTCCGGCTACTTGAAAAGATTTGTGGCACAGTCGGGAAATGATGTCGTTTCCGATACGCTCTATACCGAGATCGTCGATTCTGCATGGAACCGCGCCGTAACCGATATCATCATCGAGCATGAGATCGTGAAGCGCAAACTCCGCATGACCGTCAGCGCGATAAAAGATTCGCTCATCGCATCGCCGCCGGATTTCATCCGGATGCAATTCACGGATTCGCTGGGAAAATTCCATCCGGAGATCATGCGTAAAGCGCTCGACGATCCGCACAACGACACGATCGTCGGCTTGATCGTCGAAGGCGAGCGCGACCGGCTCGAAACAGACCGTCTGATGATAAGCATCGCGAAAAAAGGCGCGACCGAGGACGAACGCGAAACAGCCTTCGCCGGCTGGCTGAAACGCGCCAAACGCACCGCAAAAATTGATGACCGCCGTACCCGTTTCGGATTTTATTGATAATGACCAACACCACGCCTGTCCCGCTTGAACCGCGCGTACCCTTCGAGCCACACGAGCATATCGAAGCGATCGAACCGCCGGTCATCGAAGCGGATGAAATGTTCGAAAACGATCCCCTGCGCGACCGCACACTGCCCAAGCGACGCCTTGCACGGGAACGCGTTCTGCAAATTCTGTATGCGTACGAGATCGGTGGTGGTGAGATCGACCAGCTCTTCTGGGACTTAGCAGAACGCGAACTCCGCGAAGCCGACGAGCGCGCCGGTATTACATCAAATACTCCCCCTCCTACCAATACTCCCCCGCCTATAGAAGGAGGGGGAGCATCGCCGACGATGCTGGGGGGGGGGGTCCCCGCTGACAGCGAACCCAACGAAGGCGCACTCGAATTCGCGCGCGCACTGACGAAGGCGCTCACGCTGCACCGCGAGGAGATCAACCAGATCATCACGGAAAAGCTGCAGCGATGGGAATTCAGCCGCGTGGCTCTTATCGACCGCATTCTCATTCAAATGGGCATCGCGGAACTGCTGTACTTCCCGGATATTCCGCCGAAAGCCTCCATTAACGAACTGATCGAGATCGCAAAGGATTATTCCACCGAGGAAAGCGGGAAGTTTATCAACGGCATCCTCCACGCCATCATGACGCACCTCGCCGAAACCGGCAAGATCCAGAAATCAGGACGAGGACTGATGGAAGAAAGCGCCAGTGGTTACCGGCCAGCAAAAACAAATCGAAATAAGTAACCGGCCATGGGTGACTCGGTTCCCTTTCCGAAAAAAGTCATTGCCGCGTGGGGCAGTTTTGACTTTGCGATGAGTTCGTTCTCGGGCATTATCGTTACGTTCGTGTTCCCGATCTATTTCCGTAATGTGATCGTCACGAATGGCCACGGCGATTCCATTTGGGGCATAACGCTTTCCATTTCGATGCTGATGGTCGCGATTTCCACTCCGCTCTTAGGCGCGATGGCGGATGTGCTGCGTAATAAGAAGGCATTTCTGGGAATCTTCACCTCGGTTACTATTGCGTGTACCATCCTGCTTTATTTTATGGGGCCTGGCATGGTAGTGATCGCTGCCACGCTGTTCGTGATCGCAAATATCGGCTATGAAGGCGGCACGGTGTTTTACGATGCATTCCTTCCCGAGATCACCACGCCTGAGACGTTCGGGCGCGTATCCGGCATTGGCTATGCCTGCGGATATTTCGGTTCGCTGATGATCCTCGTCGTCAACATGCCGTTTTTCGAGACTGCGCCGAAATTTACGTTCCTCGTGACGGCGGCGTTTTATTCCCTCTTTGCATTGCCGATCTTTCTCATCGTTCCGGAACAGCGGCGTAATTCACATTTATCCTTCCCGGCGCTCGTGCGGCGAGGATTCACACAGCTTCGAACAACGGTAGGCCATATCCGCCAATATAAAGACGTCACGCGGTTTCTAACGGCCTTCTTTATCTACAACGATGCCATCCTTACCGTTATTCTTTTCAGCGGAATCTTCGCCAACAAGACCCTGCATTTTGGCATGACAGAACTTGCGATCTGGTTCGGCATGATCCAGATCATTGCCGTGCTTGGCTCGATCCTGTTCGGAAGGATTGCCGATAAACATGGCCCGAAACTAACCATTTCGATCACGATCTATATCTGGATCGCCGTGGTGACTGGCGCTTATTTTACAACCACGGCAGCGGAATTTTATGTGGTCGGCGCAGTAGCCGGAATCTGTTTAGGATCGAGCCAGGCAAGTTCCCGCGCATTCATGGCACTGCTCACGCCGCCGGAACATGCGGCAGAATTCTTTGGCTTTTACGATGGCTTCTGCGGCAAAGCAAGTGCGGTCATCGGGCCGATCGTGTTCGGAGTGCTATCCGATCTGTTCGGGAGTCAGCGACCGGCAATATGGGCGCTTGCGGTGTTCTTTATTATTGGTTTAATCCTGCTGCGCCGCGTGAATGAAAAACGGGCTGTGCAAGATAAAGAACTATTGGAAGTCGCGGTGTAGAGATGATATAGATGGGGGAACGACGTGGGCAGCGCGTCCCTATGAATTGAGACGATGTCGCAGCATTTCTAAAGAAGCGGTCGCGGCACGTTCACGATTCAGCTTTCGGCCAAAATCGCCCTGAAGTTTTTTGGCAATAGTTTTCGTGCTCATCGTCGGCGATGAACGTTCCGCAAGCGCGATCCATATCGTTCCGACAGGTTTCTCCTCTGTTCCGCCATCGGGGCCTGCAATACCTGTTACGCTTATTGCAAAGTTGGTTCCCAATCGTTGAACGATGCCTTCCGCCATTTCGCGTGCAGTCTCCTCGCTCACGGCGCCGAAACGATCGAGCGTTTCTGGGTTCACATCTAATTCGTGAAGCTTAACATTGTTATCATACGCTACAATAGAACCGAGAAAAACGGCGCTTGCGCCGGGCACACTCGTTATCATGGAAGCGATAAGGCCTCCCGTACAGCTTTCGGCGGTGGAAAGGGTTTTGCCACGCTCGGTCAGTATTGTGACGATGAGGGCTTCGAGCGTCTCATCGTCCGAACCATAAATATATTTTCCGGCGCGTTCACGAAGGATTTTTTCAATATGCGCGATTTCCATTTCCACCGCGCGACGATTTTTTCCATGTGCAGAAATTCGCAGTCGAACGCCACTCGGCCGTGGCAAAAAAGCGAGCGTAGTATTCGCACCGAGGAATGCGTGAGGATCACCAACTTTTTCTGCGAGCAACGATTCGCCGATTCCAGTAGTCAGCAAGGTTCGATGCAGAATAACTTGAAGATCCTTTTTATACGTCCGTCGCAGAAAAGGAATGACATGAGAATGTATGATTCCCTCCATTTCCTGTGGCACGCCTGGAAGGATTATGAACGTCTTGCCGTGCTCGTGACGCAATAATCCAGGCGCAGTACCACGATCATTTCGCAAAGCTTTAAATCCTACCGGAACCATTGCCTGACCAATATTCGCATTGGGCATTTTTTCATATCCAAGCCTCGCAAACCGCTCACGCACTGCTTTTAGGGTCGGCGCGTGCATCTTCATTTCTGCGCCGAAAAATTTTGCAACCGCAGCTTTTGAAATGTCATCATGCGTGGGGCCGAGGCCACCAGTTACGATCACAACATCGGATTCTTTCCATGCTCGTCGAAATGCTGCGAGAATAGCTTTGAGATCGTCACCAACGGTCGTTTCACGCACTGCTGGAATGCCAAGCTCGGAAAGTTCTCGTCCCAGGAACGCCGCATTCGTATTCACAACTTGCCCGATGAGCAATTCGTCGCCGATGGTGATAATTTCTGCCTGCATCAATGGATAATGAAAAAGGGCAATACTTGAAAATATGCGTGAAACTTGGCTTTCTTTTAACAAGGCGATGATCAAAAAGTGCGTATTTTTGTACGATGAAACGAAGCTACATTCTCATTTTTGCGCTTTGGGGCGGCCTCTTTATTTCTGGCTGTGACCCGACAGAAACAACGATGTTTAATGTTGACATAACTTATCCGCCAACAACGAATGTAGTCGTTTTTCGGGACACACTACCCTCGCAGCCATATGACGAAATTGGTCATATCGACAATTCTAAGTCTATCGAGAACATGGTTAAAGCGGCTAAAGCTCATGGGGCTGATGGCCTTATTGATATTGAAAAGTATTCGCAGCTTCGTATAATGACCCACACCCATACCGACCTCAATGGAGAACTTTACTCCGATGAGTTTTTAAGGTCAGTCATGATCAAGTTCAAACCCACTCAATAGCCTGGTGAGCTTATTATATAAGTGAAAACAGATACAGCGCAACGTGCGCCGCGATCCACGCATATATACCTGCCACGGCATCATCGAGCATAATTCCGGTGCCGCCGTGCATCTTCTCGAAATATCGTGCTGGTGAAAGCTTGATAATATCGAAGAACCGGAAAAAAAGAAACGCCACGATCACATACGTAAGATTCCCGGCAAATTGGATCGTCAATAGCGCGATCCATTGGCCGAGCACTTCGTCAATGACGACGATTCCGGGATCTTGCAATTTTAGCGACCGTTCAACCACCCCGCCAGACCAAATCCCCGCCGCCAGCACTACGATAATTCCAATTACCAATACAACCGGATTCTGAAATGCCGGTAAAAAATAATAGATCGCTGCTGCCGCAAGGCTGCCAACCGTTCCAGAGCTGACGGGAGAAAGTCCGGTATAAAAAAAGGTGCCTACGAGAAGCGCGACTGGTGGAACGGTTCCTAACCCCTGCGGACGTTTTGCCCACAGCCGCGAGCGTGCTTTAGTGTACCAATCGAATCTGGATTCTTCCTGCAATGGCTCGCTCATCGTGGTCAGACGATCTCCTGACCGGCGCGCCGGAACAAATAGCGCGCACTCGCGCGGTGGATAACCGGCCAATTGTCATAACAATACGAAATGGCGGACGCGAAGGTGAGCAACGTAATAAGAGCCATCAGCCAGAAAGAAATATCCAACGCGAAATAGGAACTCGCAAGCGATACCATGCCCATCCCGAAGTGGCCCTTCTGCGCGTAGAGCATAACGAGCAACAGAATGATAAATATCATTTGCGCAAACGTCTTGACTTTCCCGAAATAGCTCGTCTTCACATGAAGGCCAATGTTATCGGCAAACCTTCGAAGCAGCGTTAAAAAAATATCCCGGAACACGACGATGATGACCATCCACCACGGAATGATGGACATCCATGCAAACGCAACGAATGCCGCGCCCGTGAGCAGCTTATCGGCCAAAGGATCGAGGAACGCGCCAAGCTCAGAGACAAGGCCCATCCTTCGCGCCATGTGACCATCCCACCAATCGCTGATGGCTGCAACGGCAAAGACGAACCCGGCCCAGCCGATTTCCGGCGGATGGGGTAAAACCATCAGCACGAAAAAGACCGGCACAAGCGCGATTCGAAGAACGGTTAGCTGCGTGGGGAGTCTCATAGAAAGCGCAAACAAGGGAATGAGAGAGAGGGTTTAGGGCGAAATTTTTGCCGTTTTTCTCAGTCTCGCAACGAAAAACCCGTCACAACCTTGGATATCCGGACGAGTACGGAGCGTTTCTTCGAGCGAAAACTCCGGATGGCTGTTCGTAAACCATTTCATTTGGTCTTCGCCTTCCTCTTTTAAGAGCGAGCACGTCGCGTAGAGTAGCGTCCCACCCGGCTTAACGAACCGCACGTTCTCTTCTAAGATCACCTGTTGTTTTGCAAGAAGTTCACTCAACATTTGCTCGGTGAGCAGCCATTTAATTCCAGGATTTCTGCGCAGGGTACCGGTTCCGGTGCATGGCACATCGAGCAAGACCAGATCGAACCACTCCGTCTTATCTTCTCCGAGCATTTTTTCTTTTTGAACCGGAAGAACGATCCTAATATTCTGCGCGCCGCTTCGCCGCGAGCGTATTTTAAGTTCATCAAGCTTTCGAGCTTCGACATCCGTTGCATAGATCTCGCCGTGGTTCTTCATCAACGCGGCAAGATGGAGCGTTTTGCCTCCGGCTCCGGCGCAGACATCGAGCGCTTTTATAGCGGTCTTGCGGATCTGCGCGAACGGCACGACAAGCTGGCTGGCCTCATCCTGCACTTCGAATAAACCACGCCGGAACGATTCAAGACTTAACGCGCTGATACGCCGGCCGATCTTGATGGCATCCGGCGCGATCATCGATGGTGTTGATTGGAAGCCCTCGCGAAAGAGTTCTTCCTGTAGAACTTCGCGTGTCGTCAGCATGGTATTTGCGCGAAGCGAGATCGGCGCTTCCTCGTTTAACGATGCAAGGATCGGCTCCAATGCGTCCATGCCATACTCTGCGCCGATGCGTAACGCGCACCAGGTTGGGAAGGAATATAAAACGGCAAGCCGTTCGACGAACGATAACTTTTCGAGACGAAGGCGTTCCAGCTCTGCATCGGCGAGTCGTTCGATCGCTGGAAGCTCAAAAGGAATGTCGATGTCGGCGAATGTCGCCTGCACTTCGGCAGGCCCGGTGCCGCGCATGAGCAGGATGGCTGCGACCATCTGCGCTTCCGATACCGGCTCATCTGGAAACGCATCGGCTACGCGTGCTTCCAGACGGCGGTAATTCCTTATCGCTCCATAATAGTATTCCGCGATGCTTCGGCGGTCCTTTGCGCCGAGATATTTTCGTTCCACAAAAAAACGGCGAAGCACGGCGTCCGCTGGAACAGCAGGATTTTCTCGAAAGATCGAAAACACTTCCGTCACATGACCGGCAATACTCGAAAGGCGCATTAATTTTTCTCCTTTCGATGAACTAATGGTAAGCGCGGCTGCGCTGCAAGCGAAAAATCGCTCACTGCACCTCGCGTAAGTTTAAGCGCACCCAGCATGGCGATCATGGCGGCGTTATCGGTGGAAAAAAGTGGGCGTGGTACAAAAAATCGCATTGCACGGCGTTCGCATTCATTTTAAATCGCTCGCGAAGTTCAGAATTAGCGCTAACACCGCCAACGCAAACGATGTCCGTGATCCCATTCGCTTCTGCGGCCCAGAGCGTTTTCGTTACCAGAATATCTACCATCGCGCGTTGAAAGGAGGCGGCAATATCGCGCACTTCATAACCACCCCCTGCCCCCTCCTTCTTGAGGAGGGGGTTGTCATTCTCCCCCTCCTTAAGAAGGAAGGGGTTGGGGGGTGGTTGCTTCTTCAGCCAATACAAAACAGACGTCTTGATCCCACTAAAGCTGAAATCATAATTATCTTCATTCAATAATGCGCGCGGGAATTTAACGAACGATGGATTGCCCTCGCGTGCAAGCTTATCTATTTCCGGGCCAGCGGGATAATCGAGTCCCAGCATTTTACCGACCTTATCGAAGGCTTCGCCAGCAGCATCGTCAAGTGTTTCGCCGAGGAATTCGTAGCTTCCAACATCTTTTACTAGTATTAGCAATGTATGTCCGCCTGAGACCACCAAAGTAATAAAAGGAAGTTCTGGGTTTTCCTTTTCCAATAACGCGCTGAAAATATGTGCTTCGATATGATGAATGCCGATGAGAGGAATATTCAAACCTAACGATAATCCTTTAGCGAAATTCAGGCCGACGAGCAGCGATCCCATCAGTCCAGGCGCAAACGTAACAGCAATGGCTGTCAGATCCTGACTCGCGATACCGGCACGCGTGATGATTCCCGAACTATTGGCAAGATGCTTCTGACGTGCGCGCGCGAGGCGAGCTCCGGAACCACGCCGCCGAATTTATCGTGGAAGAATTGCGAGGATACTACGACCGATGCGAGTTCTCCATTGCGCAGGATAGCCGCGCTGGTTTCATCGCAGGAGGTTTCGATACCGAGAATGCAACCTTTGTTTGAAATTGCAAGACTCACTCGATCACCTCCACAACAATTTCATTTTCTTGCTCCTGCCCGGTCGCATCATTAGCTGATTCTGCAAGTGCCTTGTCTTTGAAATAGTTAACAATGACTTTCATCGCTTTCAGTCCGACAGCGGCGACTAATTCCGGCTCGCTTGCCTCTTTTACTCCTTCCACAGAGCCAAATCGTTCCAGTAATTTAAGCGCCGTCTTTTTGCCGACGCCGGGGATTTGAGTGAGTTCGGTTTGCAGCGTTCGCCTGTCGCGCAACTGGCGATGGAATGTAATTGCAAAACGGTGCGCCTCATCGCGCACATGCTGGAGCAGTCGCAAACTGCTGGATGAGCGCGGAAGAATAAGCGGATCTAAGGAGGATGTGGTGAACAATTCTTCGAGGCGTTTTGCAAGACCGAACATGGGAATGGAGGTGAGATCAAGCTCGGACATCACTTCATACGCGCTCGAAAGCTGACCCTTGCCGCCATCGATGATGATGAGATCGGGAAGATCGGTCTTTTCGGCGAGCGCGCGTGTGTAACGGCGTCGAACCACTTCTTGCATCGCGGCGAAATCATCGTTCCCAACAACCGTCCTGATCTTGTATTTTCGATAGTCGGATTTCTTCGGTTTGCCATCGACGAACACGACCATCGAGCTAACATATTCGGTCCCTTGCAAATGGGAATTATCGAAGCATTCGATACGGCGTGGGGGACGCTTTAAATGTAGATCGCGCTCGATGGCTTTTAGCACATGCGGAATGTGATCGGCCTCTTTCATTTTTTGCAGCTTGATCTCACCCAGCAAAAAGCGCGCGTTCGCGCGGACCATCTCCATCAGCTTTGCCTTTTCGCCAATTTGTGGATGCACGATCTTCGGCGGCTTCATCGCTCCCGCTTCTTCATCGACGGATAATTCCCTTGCCCGGCGTCCAAGCCATGCGATAAGCGTATCTTCATCTTCCAATTCAAGCGGCAGAAAAATTTCTTCCGGAATATATTCGGCGACAGAATAATATTGCTCGATCAGCGCGGAAAGAATTTCCGCGTCCGGTTTACCCTCGATATTGGTAAAGAAAAAATGCTGTTTGCCGATGAGCTTCCCATCTCGCACTTTGAAAACGATACCGCAGGCATCGTCATCTTCATGCGCCAAAGCAAAAATATCGCGATCGTTCTCTTCTTCAGACACGACCTTTTGCTTGCTCGCATACTCCGACAGAACTTGTAACTGATCTCGGATCTTGCCCGCTTCTTCGAAGCGCATCTCTTCCGAAAGCCGCGCAATATCAGCTTTCAGCGCTTGCTCGACCTCGCGCGTGCGACCCGAAAGTAATTTGCGCACTTTCTCGATCATCGCGCGATAATGCTCCTGTGTCACCAATCCCTCGCATGGTCCTTCACACTTCTTAATGTGAAATTCAAGACACACTTTCACTTTGCCACGCAAGATCAATTGTTCGTCAATATAATAATCGCAGGTACGAATGGGAAATATATCGCGAAGTGTTTTTAGCAGATAGCGGAGATAACCGGCTTCGGTGTATGGGCCATAATATTTTGAACCATCGCGTATTTTTCGGCGCGTGGCAAATACACGTGGGTACGGCTCGTTCGTTACGACGACATAAGGATAACTTTTATCGTCCTTAAGATTGACATTGTAGCGCGGTTTCAGCTTTTTTATCAGCGTGTTCTCGAGGATGAGCGCCTCGACATCGCTATCGGTGAGAATCACTTCGACATCCGCTATCTTCGACACAAGCGCACGGAACTTTCCATCGCCTACGCCTCGCCGGTAATTCAGGAAATAGGATCGAACGCGGTTGCGCAGCACTTTTGCCTTCCCGACATAGATCACGCGACCCGCGCCATTCTTGAATTGATAGACGCCGGGGTCCTTCGGCAATGAATCGAGCTTTTCTTCGAGCGTCAGGTCATCCGCAGTGAGTGCAAGATGAATATGCGCGCCGAAGGTCGCAATATCTATGGCGTCCTCTTCCTGTTCGAGTTCATCATCGTGAAATGGGATCTGATCGAACTCATCAGGATTGGATGGAGAATGCAGATCGTCCATCGGAACAGATTTGCCCTCCATTACTCACCCTCCTTTTTAGGAAGGTTTTGACACAACTCGACCAATACACCATTTGTCGATTTGGGATGAAGAAACGCAATGAGCGTATTATGGGAACCGGGGCGAGGCACTTCGTCAATGAGTTGAAATCCCTGCGCTTTCAATCGAGCCAGTTCTTTAGCGACATTCTCTACCTCAAACGCAACATGATGAACGCCTTCACCGCGTTTTTCGAGAAATTTAGAAATAGGTGAATCGGCGCTTGTTGGCTCGGTCAGTTCGACTCTCGCATCGCCAAGCTCGAACGACGCGATCCGTACTTTTTGATCAGCTACTTCTTCGTGATGGATGCGTGAATCCCCGAGCAGCTTGGCAAAAAGCTGTTCCGCACTCTTAAGATCGCGCACGGCAACGCCGAAATGAGAAATTTTCATTGATGTGATAACAACGCGCAGGGCTAAAAAAGCGCGAACGTCAAACGGACGGATTTAGATCAAAATTTTTCTGAACTTGATATAACTGTTCAAGGAGAGGCGGTACGTCATTCTCCATTGCAAGCCAAAGTAGATGGTACTCCGTATCGTCATAGCCATGAATCAGCCGATTCCGAAGGTCGATAATGTCGCGCCACGGAATCTCTGGGTACTTAATCTTAAGCTCGTCACCAACTTTCGTTGCTGCTTCTCCAAGCATTTCATAAAGCTGCATAACTGCGAACGTATAGACCCAATCATCTTCAAGAATTTCTTCCGAAATGCTATGTGACAATTCAGCAAGCTTTTCGCAGAACTCAATCATGTGACCAATACGATAATGGTCGTTATCCCGCATAGATCGGGTGTGCATGTTGGATAACCTCATCTCGGAATGCTCAATTTAGAAAACCTGCGGTATTCAAATCGACTGTCCTGCCAAATACTTCCCCAAGCTCGCGTTGAAGACGTACGAAACCAAACATTCCCACTTTTGACTCGGGCTTGAATTCGAGGAGAAGATCAAGATCGCTCGCTGGCGTATCCTCGTCATGCAAAACCGAACCAAAAACAGAGAGCTTTTGCACTTGATAATCGCGGCAGAGCGATTCTAAGCGGTTATGATCGTAAATAAGCTGTTTCATGCATGCAATACAATTATTCGGTCAAAAATGTTTTCCGAGAGATTTAAGGCAGTATTTTTGTACCGAAAATGTCGCCAGCCCGTAAAATTTCGATCTTTCCACTGATGGTTGTCAGCTTTATCAGCATGCTCGGATACGGGATCGTGCTGCCATCGCTGGTGTATGTGGTGCAAACGTTTCACGGCAGTAATTTTCTGTATGGGGCGCTTGGCGCAAGTTATTCCGCCTGCCAGTTTTTCGGAGCGCCATTGCTCGGCAAGCTTTCGGATCGTTTCGGACGCAAACGCTTACTTTTTATTAGTGTATTTGGCTCGGCGCTCGCGTGGGCGTTATTTATCGTTGCATTTAAATTGCCCATGACGATGATGGGCACGTTCACAACTTCCATTACCGGCGCGGTTTCTATTACACTGCCGATGTTGTTCATCTTCATTGCGCGCAGTATCGATGGATTGACCGCCGGAGATGTTTCGGTTGCCAACGCTTATGTGGCGGACGTAACCACGCAATCCGAACGCAAAGCCGATTTCGGAAAAATGGGCGTAGCCGGAAATATGGGATTTATTCTTGGGCCTGCGCTCGCGGGGATTCTGGGTCAAACCTCACTTGGACTCAATTTACCGATTGCCACAGCGCTCGGCACATCCATTTTTGCGCTCATTCTGATTGTTTTCTTTTTGCCGGAATCGCGGCCAAGTAATTCCCAATCCCGAAGAAGCAGGCGGAAACAAGTGGCAGAGGCAGATCAACCAGCAAATTTACCTCTAACGAACCTGACCACCCCCCAACCCCCTCCTTCTTTAGGAGGGGGAGAAAGCTCATCGAAAATGACGCTCCGTATGGCGCTCAGCATGGATCACATTCCATTGCTGCTTGCGATCTATTTTGTGTTTTTCCTTGCCTTCAGTTTATTCGTAGCGGCGATGCCGCTGTACGCAACAGAATCACTGCATTGGTCGATCACGGAGATGGGAATTTTCTTTTCCGTGCTGTCCATCGTCATTGCCTTCACAGAAGGGCCGATTCTATCGTGGTTCAACAAGCGCGCGAGCGCTGAAGCACTTACGATATGGGGTACATTCGTCGTGATACTCAGTTATCTCGTGCTGCTCATTCCAAGCCCCGTGCTTGCGTATGCGGCGGCAGCGCTCTATGCGCTGGGCAATGGATTGATGTGGCCTTCGTTCCTTTCATTGCTCTCCGACCATGCGGGGGAATCCAATCAAGGTTACATTCAAGGATTGGGCAACAGCGCAGGTTCCCTGGCTTCTATTGGCGGACTGCTCGTGGGAGGGATTCTCTTCACCGCAATGAAAGGCACTGTGTTTATCGTGCCGGCAGTATTGGTTGCAGTAGTGTTTGGAATGGCGTTTAAATTAAGAACCAGGATTACGCGGATTTAGTGGGATTACGTCCCCGGCCGATACATCACTACATCCACTTTTTCCATTGTAACCATTCCGCCGCCGATCATTTCTTCCAGATCGGGCATAATGCTGCGAATTTTCGATTCATGATCGACCACTTCAATAATGATCGGCAGATCGCTCGATAGATATTCCGAAAGAATATTTCGCGCTTTGGCACTTGCGCCGAAACCGGCAATCGCACGGGTGACCGTACATCCCGCAAGCCCGCGCTCGCGGAAATCGTTCAATAATGCTTCCCACAGCGGTTTGCCTTTGAATTTACCATGCGCAGCTTTATCGGATTCACCGATGAAGATTCGCATCAACATCCAAATATCGGTTGTGTTTTCCATGAGTTACAGAAATTATAAAGCCATTTCCGCCAATGCAAAACCGGCCAAACATGCCAGAGGTGCAAACAAAATGGTCGAAGATAAATAAAGAAATGCCAGTCCGAATTGACGCTCGGTAAAAAGCGAGACAAGTTCGTAAGAGAACGTACTCATCGTCGTGTAACCGCCGCAGAAACCTGTCGTCAGCATGAGACGCACTTCCGGCGAAGACGATACGCCTGTTAAATAGCGCATAAAAAAACCCAGCGCGAGTGATCCCGTCACGTTGATAGCAAGCGTAGCCCACGGAAAGGACGTGGTGTTCCAATCGGATATCCAAACACCGAGCTGATAGCGTATTATGACACCAGCCACGCCGCCGATCGCAAGAAATAGATACTTCATTTCAAAACAGAATATTCAGGGGATTGAAATGCGCTGCATCGCATTATCATTCCGCCGAATATCTATTTTTAGAAATGCGACACCCGGCAAGGAACATATCATTGAGACAATTATGCTTTCGCGGCCAACTGAGGCCGCAAGAAAAGGATCACCATTGCTCCAGCGATCGAAAGCACAGCGCTATAGCCGAATGCAATGGTAATCCCAAATGCTGACCACAGCGCGCCGACAACAATACTCGAAGCAAAATCCCCGACGCCATTGACCGTGGCAAGCGTACCAAATGCCATTCCATGATGATCCTTCGAAACGAGTTCTGCTGAAAGTGAATCTTCGAGCGTCTCTTCGAGCGCAACATTCGTTCCACCGAGAAAAAAGACGAGCGCCATCGTTGCAACACTTGGCGGCAGCACTATGATACAAATACACATCGCGCCAGCCATGAGATAACCAATGGCGAGCAGTATGTTCTTCAGCATTCGGTCGGCGAGCCAACCGCCCACGAATGCGAATCCGGCATAGCAAACGTTGTGCAGAATGTAAAGTCCAACGGCCGCGCTTGCTGCGCCGGCCACGCCGAGTGTTGGCCGAAGCTCCTGCGCAGCAAGCAGGATCAGCATAGAATGAGCGAACGCACCCATGCCGAACATTCCCACTCCGAGGAGCATTTTTCGGAACTCGGTGGGAAGAAGCCTCAATCGCTCCCAAAATCGCATAGCCTTCACGGGTAATCGCTCTGTTTCTTTGACGACGAACGCGATCATGGCCGCGGCGATCAGCCCGGGAATTAATGTGAGCGCAAAGAGGATCGAATAATTATGATTAAGCGCTCCGATGAGTATAAATGCGCTGCTCGGTCCGACAATGGCACCCAGCGTATCCATCATGCGCTCGAAGCCGAAGGCACGGCCATACGTCGCTGGCGTAACTGCAGACGCGAGAATTGCTTTCTTCACGGGACTGCGAACGCCTCGCCCGAACCACGCAAGCGAACGCCCGATCAAAATGTGCCATGCCTTCGTAGCCAATCCGAACGAAGCAGTTCCAAGTGCAGTGACCACATACCCCGCAACCAAAAGAGGTTTTCGACGCTGAAGTTTATCCGTATAATAACCGGAACCCATTTTCGTAAAACTCGAGAGGCCATCGGAAACACCCTCGATCACGCCGAGCCATGCTGCGGCCACGCCCATCGTCGCTAAAAATGCTGGGAGCAGCGCGGTTGCAGTTTCATGCGACCAATCGGAGAACAGCGAAGACAGGCCGAGACCAAGGACCGTGCGGTTCAGCCATTTGGTTTTGTGATTTACGTTCGATGACATGTTCTACGATCGATCATTTGAAAGCAAAAGCAAAAAATACCGCGCCAAAAATTAGCGTGAAACTCACGATATAATTCCATTTCAGCGCGTCGCCAAAATAAAACCGCGCGAATACAATGAAGACCAAAAGTGCGATCGCTTCCGCCAATATTTTAAGCTTGGCAGGATCGAGGCCATGCTCGAATCCCCATCGGTTTGCAGGGACCTGAAAGCAGTATTCGAAAAAAGCAAGCCCCCAGCTTACAAGAACGACGATCCATAAAGGTTTCGACGTGTACTTCAAGTGTCCGTACCAGGCGAATGTCATGAAAGTGTTCGAAATAATAAGCAAAACGATCGTTAATAACGTAGGCATAAAATAATCAAAAAATAGTGGGTGAACAAATCGCTTCTATAGAAGCGAACTGTCTGGCCATGTAAGAATTTATTATTAAACAACTAACAGCACACTCACGCCTGCGGCTCCCGCTCGCCTCGAACCCATTGATAGACCCACGCGCCTAATACTGCACCAACCATCGGGGCCAGTATATAAAGCCATAATACGTCCACTCTTCCACTTATAATCGCGGGACCAAGTGAGCGTGCGGGGTTCATAGAGTCGCCCGTTATTGGGCCTGCGACAAAGGCAGTTATCATCACCGTTGCGCCGATCACAACCCCGGCTAAGGTTCCAACGGCGCGGGTATCTTTTGCGACTCCCATCACAACGAACATTAGCATGAACGTTAATATTACTTCCCAAATAAACGCCTGCAATAACGGAACGTGCGGGACGGTCTCGCCATATCCGACACCGTGTGGAAGCAAGAAGTTGAGAAGGCCGATCGCAACGAACGACCCCACACATTGTGATACCCAATATGCCAGAACGCTTCTGAAAGGGAAATGCCGAGTAATGGCAAATGCCAATGTTACCGCAGGATTGAAATGCGCGCCGGAAATATGTCCTAACGTATAGATCATCGCCATAACCACCACCCCGAACACGACGGAGACCCCAGCTGGAGAGATCGTGCCCGGGAATCGTTCCGCTACCATAATGGCTCCGCATCCAAAGAACACGATACCGAACGTCCCGATGGCTTCTGCAGCTCCGCGCTTTAGCATATCAAGCTACGACAGCGCATTCGAACAAACACCACTCTTCTACATGCTTCGCGATGGCATCGCGGACGGCGCGTGTTTTGTCCAAACGCTCTTCCCACGTTCCAGTGAAGGTGGAAGGATCGGGAAAATTCCAATGCAGCATTTTCGCACGCGGGAAGATAGGGCAGCGTTCAGCCGCTTCGTCGCAAACGGTGATCGCGTAGGCAAATAGTGTTCCACTCTTCAGGACATCGAAGACTTGACGAGTTCTATTGCCGCTGATATCGATCCCGATCTCTTTCATGGCCTCAATAGCAAGCGGGTTGACAACGGAGGGTTCGGTACCCGCGCTTTCGGCTTCGAATTCACTTCCACACAATCTGTTCAGCAATGCAGCCGCCATCTGGCTGCGCGCGCTGTTGTGAACACAGAGAAATAATACTTTTTTCATAATGAATCGGTAATACTATATGCGTGTAAACGCATATAGTATTGAGACTTGTTCCATCCATTCAACAGCTCGTTTTCAGCCGCTTCAATTCAGCGCGGAGTTCCGGCTCCGTTTCGATCGCCTTTTTCACAAGCGCAATAATTTGCTTTTGAGACGCGGAGGTTGGTTTATTTAAAGAGTAATACACCCACAATCCTTGCTTCCGACCCGTGACAAGTCCGGCATGGCGCAATGTAGAGAGATGGCGGCTTACGTTGGTTTGCGTAAGCCCTGTGGCATCGACGAGATCGCAGACACACGTTTCACCGTTATGAGCGAGAAGCGAGGCAAGGCGAAGGCGCACCGGATCGGCAACCGCCGATAGAAGCTCGGTGAGCGGTGCTTCGCGTTTGCCATTATGTTCGACCTTTATTTGAACTTCGCTCATAGAACTACGTGCGGCAATGGTTTTTTTATTGGTAGATCACTGATCGCATGGAAAGCGAACCCATGCTTACCCCCTCATTAAAAAACCTCATGGTATCGTTCGAGTTCCGAACGGCAATGGTGTAAAGCAGCGGTAAGTAGTGATCGTAGGTGGGATGAGCGAGCCGTGCAATATCACCTAACTTCTGAAATCCGGCAAGAGCATTATCATCGTGGTCGATGAGGGCTTTCTCCACCCACGCATCGAATTCTTCCGCCCACGCATAGTTCGGGCCGCCATCCCACTTTATGGCGCGCAAATTGTGAACGACGTTACCGCTGCCGATAATAAGAATTCCCTTCTCGCGAAGCGAAGAGAGTGATCTTGCAAATTCAAGATGCTGCTCCGGCGGCATTCGGTAATCGAGGCTTAATTGAACGACAGGAATATCTGCGTTCGGGTACATTTGCTTCAGCACACTCCAGGTGCCGTGATCGTAACCCCATTCATCATCGAAAAGAATGTGTTTCGGTTGTGCGACGGCTTGCGTTTCAGTTGCGAGCGCAGGAGAACCAGGTGCGGGATATTGGACCTCGAATAATTCCCGTGGAAATCCGCCGAAATCGTGGATGGTCTTTGGATGTTCCATTGCGGTAACACGAATATCGCCGCGCGTAAGCCAATGTGCAGAAACGCAAAGGATCGCTTGTGGCTTAGGAAGTTCCATACCAATTTTTCGCCATTCGTGCGTATATTCGTTCTCTTCAATGGCATTCATTGGGCTGCCATGTCCAACAAAAAGCGCAGGCATTCGCTCGGAGCTTTTGAGCACGCCAAGCAATCCTTCCAGTTCTCGAACACCTGCACTTGCCCGAGATCCTGCTGTTCCCACGAGTGCCGCCCCTGCCATTAAAGTCATAAATTCTCTCCTATCCATAAAAATCGTTAATTTCCTAAAGACATACGCAATCCCAAAATATCTGTTTCAACAACTATCCACACCTCCACTATTCGTTACCCACTACGAGAAAGTAGCCTCGGCAGGACTCGAACCTGCGACACCCAGTTTAGGAAACTGATGTTCTATCCAACTGAACTACGAGGCCTCATGGTAATTACGAATGACAAATTAGGAATTACGAATGGGGGAACAGCAGGAACGTCACTACGATTTCAGGAGCATTCATTATGAAGAACAATCATACATTTCGGGGAATTACACTTAGCATATTATGCATCCTCGGGGTAAGTGGATGTACTCGCAGCCATCCGCCTGCGGCTTCGGGGGTGTGGAGCGTGGCCTCGGATTCGGGCTTCGCGCCGCGCGCGTGGTTTACTACGAGCGTGGTTAATGGCAAGATCTACGCCATCGGCGGGTTTGGCGATAGTACGCTTTGCACGACGGTCGATGTCTTCGATACTGCAACGAACAAGTGGAGCACCCTCGCTACGACAGGAACCTTCACGCCGCGCGGCAGCCTTGCTTCGGCAGTCGTGGATGGCAAAATATACGTCATGGGTGGAATGACCGGACCGGAAACACCGGATCACATGAGCAACAAGCTTGAAATCTTCGATCCCGTCACCAAGACGTGGAGCACGCCGGCAACAACCGGAACCTTCACTCCGCGCAACAATCTCTGCGCGTGCGTTGTCGATGGAAAAATTTATACCATGGGCGGCTTCGATGCAAGCAACGATCTCAATACGTTCGAAGTCTTCGATCCCGCAACGAATACCTGGAGTTCGCCAAAGACATCCGGGACGTTCACACCGCATGGCGCATTTACCGCACATGTTGTCGATGGCAAAATATATGTAATTGGCGGATTCAATAATCTTGCGCCGAAGGGTCACCGGGTGCTGGGCGAAGTGGATATGTTTGATCCATCGACCAACACCTGGAGCACGCCAGCGACGACGGGAACGTTCACCGCGCGTTTGCTACATACATCCGGTGTGATCGATGGCAAAATTTACGTGATCGGAGGAACGCCGAACATACGAGATCCGCTTGCCACCAATACGGTTCAGATTTTCGATCCGGCAACAAATGCATGGAGCACACCCACAACAACAGGCACCTTCACACCGCGCGCATATCTTTCATCCGGTGTTGTTAACAACAAAATTTATGTACTTGGCGGGCAGGATACGAGCAAGGTTTTCAATTTGAACGAAGTGTTTACGCCAACCTTGGAAGAGTGATATGATGTGCACATTCTAAGATGGATGTAAATTTGGGACGGGCTGAAAGCCCTCTGACAGGCTAAAAGCCTGTTTTACACGGTTCATTGGAACGCTGCTTCCGCTTCTTTCACCGTCGGAAAGATCTGAAATACGATCGGGAACCCGAGCAGATCGAGTACGTGGAAAATTTTATCTGGCAGCGCGGCGAGCTTCATGTCGCCGTCAATGGCGCGGACTTCTTCGATGAGGCCCATGAGCACTCCAAGTCCGGCGCTGGAGATGTATTCGAGGCCATGGAAATCGAGCACAAGCTGGCGTTTCCCTTCATCGCGGACGACGCGCTCTAAGAATCGCTCGAATTCCGAGGCCGTATGCGCATCGAGCTGGCCGGAAAGTTCTATGACGGTTACCGATGATCCCGGCACCGACGTTTCGGATACGGAAAAACGTGATTGATTATTTGGTGCTTGCATAATTATTGATCGTCATTCGGTATTTTATAAACATCGCATCACGACGAGTGTTGCATCGTCATCGAAATTTCCGGAATTGGTGAACTCGGCGACCGAAGCAAGTATTTTCAGCGTAAGATCGCGCGCACTCAGGATATCGAGATTTTCTCGAACATACGCGGCGAGTCGATCGTAGCCAAGCGGCTGGCCCTCCGGGTCGCGCGAGTCCGTAATGCCATCGCTGAAAAGGATGAGGACATCGCCCGGTTGTACATCGATCGAGATCTCGTCGAGCGCCTCGACAAAAATAGCTTGGCGGATCAGTCCAACGGCCATTCCAAGAGGTTGCAAGAACCGGTACGATCCATCCGCACAAACATGCAACAGCGGCGTGTGACCGGCGCGCGCATAGCGAACTCCCTTTTTACCGATCGAGAGCAGACCTAACGTCACGAACGAACGGCGAAGTGACGTTAACGAAGGCGAGTTATGCAGGAGCGCACCGTTCGTCCCTTCGAGAAGTTCCGCCATGCTGGCCATAACGGGCGCAAGCGCCTGGACGACTCCTTTTGTTTCCGCCATGTAGAGCGAGGCGGAAATTCCTTTACCGGATACATCGCCGATCGCGATCATCGGCGAGCCATCCCACAGCGTTGAAAAATCGTAGTAATCTCCACCCACATCGTAGGCCGGAATGCTGATCGCATAAATATCGAATCCTGGAACGTCAGGGAATCGTTCAGGCAGCAAGCTTTTTTGCATGATACGCGCGGCGCGAAGCTCGCCGTCGAATTTTTGCTTTTCGACCGAATCCTGCACAAGCCGCGCAGTCTCGAGCGCGAGCGAAGCCACATCGCTAAAAGCCGTGAGCACGGTCAGGTCATCGTCGTCGAAACCATCTTCACGGTGCTTCGCAACATAGAGACCCCCGCGCACTTCATCTTTACGCATGAGCGGGACAGCGACCATCGAGTGAAGCTCTTTGTTCTCACGCGGCTCTCCCGGTGGTGGAAAAAGATATTGCCGCGCGCTAATACGGCGTCGTATGATGAACGGCTTTCGCGAACGTTCCAGCTCGCCCCGCAACGATGGAACTTCACTTCCCACCTCCTCCAATCCCTCATCGCCGCCGATGTTCGCTTCTTCCATGATACGGCCCGCTGCTTGCTCGCCAATATGGGTATAGGAACGAATAACATCCTCGCCACCCAATGCTAAGACGGATGGACGGCCATCCATTGGGTTTGAACGTAATTCGAGCCATGCGCAATCGGATTCCGTGGCCTCTTCCGCGAGCGCTGTTATTTGTTCTGCAAGTTTCGGGAGGTCGAGCAATAATTCGCTCGAAAGAATATTCGGAGGAGAACCGCGTGAGGCGTGCGAGCGATTGCACTTCCGCCGATTTTCGCTCGACAAGATCTGTCGAAGAGAGCGTGAAGAGCGCGCTGAAAAATACGAGCGTGAAATAGATCGCCAGCGTTGCGAACGTTGCAAGCGCGATGTCATGCCAGAACAGTGCGTAGCGTGCAAAGAGATCGGCGGTCCAGGTCCTCTCGCTACCGAAAGCTACGAGCGCAACGAGCGCAAGCACCGTATTGATTGCTGCAAAAATAAGAAGACGGCGTTTTCCTTCACGCGTAACCCGAGGAAGCCAGGGAAGCCGGTAGCCGAGCAGCAACGCGGCAATCCCGACAAGCAAGGCAACCGAATAGAAAATTGCTGTCTGCAGCATCGTACTTGGAATAACGTTCTCTGCTATCCACAAATGTAGTAAGCTTACTGCTCCGACCGCTACCGCCCACCCAATAAATCGGCGCCTTGAAAATCGAGCGGCCTGCCGCACTTGAGCAAGCTGCCAGAAGCTTAGCAGCACCACCACCAGCATCACGAGCCACAGAAAACCCATAATGTCGATCGAAATGACGGTTGTGGATTGCGCTGCCACGATCTTGAACGGTCCAGTGGTTAGATGCTGCGTGGAAAGCCTGAACAGATTCGGCACCATAGAAAACACCCCTGCTCCGGCAAGTACCGCCGCAAATCGCTCGGTGAGCCGAACCGGCCAATCGGCAGTAAGGCGAACCTCGTCCTGCCTGCTTACAGCGGAGGTTCGGAAAAAGAGTACCTCCAGCGCGCGCGCGAACCACAGCATCGCCGCGCCTTGAAGACCGGCACGGACGAGTTCGAGTACTGCGCCTTGTATCGCGGTGAAGGAATGCGCAACAAGATCGAGCACCATGAGTGCCGATAAGATCAGCACCGCGAAAACGATGTAAAAAAGTGCTCGAGTACGCATTTAATAGTTGATAGTGTATAGTGGAAAACGGATAGCCGAGGAGTTTTGTCACTTCCAATTATCCGTTATTTGCTACCGCTCCGAACAGTCTTTCCCGGAATGAGGTTTTCTACAAAAATAATCAGCGGAATCAGAAATTAATCTGCGAAATCCAGGTTCAGATCATGCGTTCATTCGATCCTGATATTATTCCTCACCACGAGATCCACCGGCTGCTGGTGGGCGGCGTAGCGCCGCGTCCTATTGCGCTCGTTTCGTCGCTCGATAAGCATGGCGCGAGTAATCTTTCTCCGTTCAGTTTCTTCAATGTGTTTGGTGTAAACCCCGCTGTGTTGTGTTTTAGCCCCGCATACTCCGGCAAGACAGGAAATCCCAAGCATACGATGCTGAACATCCTGGATACTCGAGAATGCACGGTTTCCATCGTTACATACGAAATGGTTCACCAGATCTCTCTGGCTTCTGCCCCCTATGACCGCGGTGTTGATGAGTTTACTAAGTCTGGTCTGACAAAGCGGCCGAGCGTTAAGGTAGCACCACCCGGTGTTGCCGAAAGTCCATTTGTGATGGAGGCAAAGCTGTTGCACCACATTGATTTTGGTAAGCGTCCCGGCAGTGCAAATCTCATGATCTGCGAATTGGTGATGTTACATGTCAACGAAAGTGTGCTTACGGAGCAGGGAGGCGTCGATCCTCTGCTCATTGACCAGGTTGCGCGGCTTGGAGGCCCGTATTACACGCGTGCGAAGCGCGGGATCTTCGCTCTGCCGCAGCCGGGAACCCCACTCGCAGGCATTGACAGGCTTCCCGAAGAGATTCGATCCAGCCCTATCCTTACCGGCCGGCATTTAGCGCAGCTTGCGAGCTTGGAGGAAATTCCTTCGGATACCATTGAAGACGAATCGACAATGAAAACGCGGCACGCTGCCGCGAAAGAGCTTTTGGAGCAAGGCAACGTCGGGGACGCATGGAAAGCACTGGTTCAGGTTAAAAGCGGATAATGCTATTAATCCCCGGGACTCTCACTATTCACAGCCTTCCCTTATCCTTCATCCTTTTCCGCCCAACTGAAGTTGGGCGCTACATGTGGTTCGATATTGCTCTTTAAAACACCTGACCCCGCCGCTCCGAATTAGAGCGGCGGGGCCGGTGTGAACTCTCTCTGACGTTAGTGTATAAACTTGTGGAACCGCCCCACGGACGATCGCTCGTCCGATTGGAGCAGTTCCCGATATTCAATTAGTGGTTGACAACCATGTAATAGATGTCTGCGGTGCTGCCGAATGTTGCGGCCGTTGTATTGACCTGGAAGCTTCCAGTCGCTACATTGCTAACCGTGACAAGCCCATTTGTCGTGGCCGTCGATCCATTGACCGTAATGAGGATCGAACTGTTTGGCAAAACAAGCGAATTCAAGATGGTAAAATGAGTCGCAGCCTGCTGCGTAGCAGTAAGTGCAACAGTTTCTACCCATCCGTTCTGTGCTGCCGTCAGACCATCAGCGCTGTTGCCTTGGGATACCACATTGCCGCCCTCAGCCGTACCAGAACTACCGACCTGAAGTGCTGTCGTGTTAAGCGTTCCATCGGCAAGGAGTTTCAACGCTGTTGCTCCTCCGCCATTATGAACGTCCGATATAATACCGACCGCACTCGAGTTGGCTGTACCGACCTGGATACCAACGCCGCCCGAAATGTTATTGACCTCAACGCCATTTCCAGCGGACATGTTTTCGACAAAGAATCCGACCGTGTTATTACTCCCTAGATTCTGAACATGATACCCGGAATACGTGCCGGTCGCGAGGTTGCCAGCCATATTTGCGTTATATCCCCAAACACTGCCGCCCAAGCCAGGAGTGAAGTTCACATTCGCACCGATATTCGCCACGTTCGTTACAGAGACTCCCGTTATGGCTGTGCTCGATCCATCGACCTGGATTCCAGTAATTGGGCTTAATCCTGTTGCCAAGCCGAGCACATCCAAACCGACGGAATTGCTACCCGATGCACGGATGATGCTTCCATAATTGCTCAATGGGCTGCCCGATGCCGAGGTCACCTGGCCAACGTTGCCTACTCCAGCAAGGCCGAGTACCGTAGAACCCGTGCTTGAGCCGGTCACTGTTTCAGTGACAGCCGTGTTCGTTGTGCCCGTTGCACCTCCTGTAGCAGAGAAGTTGCCAGCATTGGAACTGGTTGCCCCTGTTGCAGTGGAATTTACTGTAAGTCCTTCAGCCACACCAGAAGCGGGGTTATCGGTGATACGCTCGCCCCACTGGCCACCTGTGACGCTCGAGATCGTCAACTCGTCGGTTGACTGACCGGTACCGGTCATGGTAACCGTGCCATTGAAGGCCGCTAGCTGTCCGGGTGTGTTCGCAGGATTGCCAACGGTCGTATTAGCAGAACCCGTCGTATTGATGTTCGTCGTGCCGGTGATCGTGTTCGTACCCGTTGCAAGCATCGAGTTAGAAACCGTACCAGTCGTGCTACCGATCACGTTCGTTGCCGTGGATCCCGCAGGTGCTGTGCCGATCGTGTTGATGGCGGTTGACCCTCCGGTAGCCAGACCGATATTATTGTTCACCGTGCCTGCCGCAGAAGAACCGCCAATATTATTGGTTCCGGCGTTCAGACCGAGGAAGTTGGTTGTCGCATTTGTTCCGATCTGGTTCGAGGTCGCCGATGAACCGATAATGTTCGACGCTGCGGAGTTATTTCCGAATGTGTTTGCCGTTCCGGCGTTAGTTCCAACCGTTGAATTGCCAGCGGAAGTGAACGCCTCGCCAACTGCAAGAGCCGGAGCATTCGTCCCATTGGTGTTGTTGACAGTTAGAGTTGCCGTCCCGGCGCTATTGCCAGCAAAGGTTGATCCCGTTCCGGTTGTACCGGTGGTATTGATAGTACCGGTTGCGCTGACCGATGTTGCCGCTCCGTTCAAGCTAAGATCCGTTGTCGAAGCTGTGATATTCTCACCTGTCGTAAGCGTACCACCGTTCAACTGAACCTGGATGCCCGTCGCAACCGCGCCGCCTGCCGTTTGCACGGTGAAGATCGGGCTGGAGTTGCTGGTGATGGTCGTCTGCCCGTTAGCATCGAATGTGCCGGTGATCGTCGTCGTGCTGGTGGTATTGCCGATGTTGATCGAGCCTCCCGTGCCGGCGCCGGTTCCGATATTCGTTACGAGACCAACTCCGGCGTTCTCATTAAGAGGATTGCCGAGGATGGTCGTCGATCCGGTCGTGTTGCCGAGCGAATTCGTGCCTGTTCCGGTTCCAATGTTTGTAGCATCGGAGCCAGTGGCATTGACCGACGTAGCGCCAAGCACCGTGATGGTGCTTGCTGCATTACCGATCGCAACGGTTCCGCTGCCGCTGCTGGTATTGATCGACGTATTATTATTGGACGCATTCGCAACGTTGATGTTGGTTGTTCCATTAATAGCATTCGTCGAAGTGCCTGCGGTTCCGAACGTGTTGCTGGTAGCCGATACACCGAATTCATTCGTCGTAGCTCCCTGACCGAACCAGTTGACCGAAGCGTCCAGACCGATCTGGTTCGTTCCCGCACTCGTACCGATATTATTCGTATTTGCGTTGTTGCCAATATTGTTTATAGTCGTTCCACCACCATCGCCAATGTTGTTAGTGGTAGCGCCGCCGCCATTACCGAATGTGTTCGTCGTTCCGGCGTTGGTACCCACGGTTGAATTTCCATTCGACGTGAACGCTCCATCAACCGCAAGGGCTGAGTTAGCGATATTCGCCGGTGAAGCACCGCTTGCTACGTTATGCACCGTGAGAGTGGCCGTCCCGGCTGCAAGGGCGCTGGTAAAGCTCGAACCTGTTCCGCTTGTGCCAGTCGAGTTAATCGTGCCGGTCGCATTGATCGAAGTTGCAGAGCCGGTAACATTAAGACCAACGGTCGTCGCGTTGTTGATAGCGATACCGGTTGGGAATGGATCGACATTGATACCGGTGCCAAACCCGTTGCCCGTCACCTGGATGCCGCCGCCCGTCGTTGCAGCAGATGCACCATTGACTTGCAATCCATACGAATTCGTAGGAATATTGCTGATCGTTACGACAGGCGTTCCCGCAGCCGCGCCCTGTGGGGCCGAGCCGTCAAAGAGCATCGTGCCGCCAAGCGTGTAGGGCTGCGCATTGTCAAAGCGAATCTTCGGAGCCGCAAGCAAACCTGTCCAGATAGCTCCTGCATTAAGGTTGCCTGTAATGCGTTCGTCACCAATGACCGTAAGATCATACTGGCTGTTCGAGATTCCAGGCGTTACGATCGGGGTGGTTGCGACCGTAACAACTCCATTGATCTGCTCCCAGATTTGATCCGTGCTCGCACCGACTGTCGTCAATGCAGTGCCGGTGATATTGATATTCGTTGGGCCGTTGACCGTGGTTGTGCTGGCCGAATTACCGATATTGGTATTCGTGGCCGACGTCCCTGTATTGACATTCGTCAGTCCGAGCATGTTCGTAGTCGAGGCGGAGTTACCGATCGCCACGGTACCATTGCTCGTACCAGTGTTAATATTTGTTCCGTTCTGGCCGGCAGTAGTGTTGCTGACGTTAACGTTAGCCGTACCCGTCGCATTGAGCGAGGTCGGAGCAGTCACATTCAAGCCCGTTGTGCCCGCATTAATCGTCTCGCCGGTCGCCGGCGTTGTATTTCCTCCAATAGCAAGACCAGTGCCTGTGTTGGCCGTGGTCATATCGAGCGTTTCTCCCGTAGCGGACGCAACGATAGCCGCACCAGTAGCCGGAGAAGAAACCGCAGTTGGCGGTACACCAATATTACCCGTTCCGCCAACTACGATACCGGTAGTGGTAGCAGAAATGTCGAGGCCGATCGGGAATGGATCGATGACAACGCCAGTGCCTGCGCCAGCGCCAGTTACCTGGATGCCGCCAGCGCCGGTCGCGGAACCGTTTACCTGCTCGCCGAACGATCCGGCGGGGATATTGGTGACCGTGATGACCGGCGTTCCGGCGGTTGTTGCCACGCCATTAAAGGTCATGGTATTTGCTGCCGGCGAAAGCGTGAAGGGTTCTGCATTGTCGAAGCGGATCTGCTGTGCTGCCGCGAGGCTTGCATAGATCGCCGCGTTATAGATCGTACCCGTAACTTCGAGGTCGCCCTGAATAACCTGTTCGAAATCGGCAAGAGACCCGAACGGAGTGATCGATGGCAGGATCGGCTGATTGCTTACGTTGAAAGCAGTTGGAGCCGGTGAGAAAGGAGGCGTGAGCCATGGCGTCACATGTCCGTAAACGGTCCACCATGTTTGGCCTGCATCGGCGCCGTTAAGGCCGTTATTACCCTGGCTATTGCCTTCAAAGAAGGGATCCGTGCTGGTGAGTGTGCCCGATCCCAAATTGACAGATGTTGTCGTAATGGTCACAAGCGTTCCTTCCATCGTGGTCGTACCGCCAAATGCGCTGGAAGTATTCTGCGAAGCATTCAATGTAGCGCCAGGCAGAAGCGTGACCGTATTCGTGGTTGGATTCTGATTGATGAGATTTGTCGCCTTCCATGAATTATTCGGCAGATCCGTCGTGCCTGTCCAATAAAGCGTCTGACCATAAAGACTACCTTGTCCGATCGCCGCGATATTCTGCAACAAAGCAACCGTACCGCTGCTATCCGGGAAGGTATAGGTGTAAGGGCTACCGACATGGCTGGCCTGATTCACGGTCATATCTCCAACCGCTCCACCGGGTGTACCGAGGACAAAGTTGTTGGAATTATCGGTGATCGTTCCGGAAGTCGTCAGTGTAGAAAGGTTGGTTGCACCCGTGACTCCGAGTGTGCCGCCAACGGTTTCATTGCCGCCAACAGACAAGTTGTTCACGATGCTTGCGCTGCCGTTGATCGGCACGGTGCCGGTAAGGCTGGAAATGCCGTTGCTCGAAACCGTGAGCAAGCCATTGACCTGGAAGCCTTTAAGATCGGTGATCGTATTGTTGCCGGCCGTGTACGTGGAAAGATTGTCAAAATTGCCGAGCGGCGAACTGACCGAGGTCGTTGCCGTGATCGTCGAAGTCGTCAGGTTGACAACTCCCAGCGTACCCGTGATCTGTGCATCGCCGTTGACTACCAATTCATAGTCGTTTGCAGGTACAGGCGGAGTAGTAACAAGGCCGTTGATAACTAATTTGTTGCCATCGACGCTAAGTGTTCCAAAGGTGGAAATACCGCTTCCGACACTCAACGCATTTCCGTTAGTCGCAGAGTTGCTGAGTGTCAGGGTCGGCGTATTGACATTGTTGCCGGAGAATGCATCGCCCGCCGTCTGTGAAGTCAGCGTACCAGTGGCTGTCAGGTTGCCGTTGATCTGCGTATTGTCGAACGTAGCAGTAAAGCCTGCGTTCTGCGTGATGTTATTGTTGAGGATCGTCGGGCCGTTGTGGGTCGTGGTTCCATTGACGATCAGTGGGCTACCCGCAGCGCCGACCGTGGTGGTGGCGGAGCCGCTCGTGTTGATATTGGTATTGCCCAGGATGTTCGTCGTCGAAGCGGCATTGCCGATCGAAACGGTTCCACTGCTCGTGCCCGTGTTAATGTTCGTCGAGCTGTTGACCGAAGCATTGACATTCGTCGTGCCAGTAATCGCATTTGCACCCGTTGTCGCTGCGATCGTATTCGATGGCGCAGTGACCGAGGTGGAAGTTCCCGCCGTGAGCGTGTATGTGGTGCCGATCGTTCCACCCCACGTCGTGGCCGTGTTCACCGAAGCCGTTGATGCATTCAGCGTATAGGTATTCGAGGTGTTACCGACCGATGTATTGCCCTGTCCCGCCACGGTATTGATGTTGGTGTTGCCAATCACTGTATTCGTGGAGCCACTCAGGTTGAGTGCGGAACTCGTGTTGCCGATCGAGGTGGTGTTCAAACCGGCTGCCCATCCCGCAGGGGTCGTGGTGTTGATGAAGATCGGGCCAAGTTCCGAGATCGTTCCGAGCGAACCCGAATTGATCGCGACAGCGTTCGACTGACCGACCGTGTTGTTGCCGATCGTTACGTTGCCCGTGCTTGTGCCCGTGTTGATCGTAGTAGCAAAGTTAGAGCTGTTGTTAATGCTCGTTGCGCCGCCCGATTGGGTAAGCGAGCCATTAATGGTCGTGGCATTCGCGCCGCCCGCAAGGCCGAT
The DNA here is from genome assembly GCA_963776895.1 of Ignavibacteriota bacterium. Taxonomy (GTDB): domain Bacteria; phylum Bacteroidota; class Ignavibacteria; order Palsa-1295; family Palsa-1295; genus PALSA-1295. The sequence goes on from CAVZOL010000010.1 coordinate 1,157,130, forward strand.
CGTGAGCGTGTTGCCAGCCGTTCCGGCCAAGCCCACATTGCCACCCGTCTGGGTCACTGCGCCAATGATCGTCGAAGCGCCGGTCTCGTTGAAGGCGCCAATGTTTGCTACGGCTCCGGTGTCATTAACACCGTGAAATGCCTGAACCACAGTCCAGTCGTTGGAATGGCCAAGGTTAATATCGTAATTTTCGGTTTGACCAAGCTGGGTGGCGGGGGCTGGGGAAGCGGTCGATGGGAGCATGGTACCTCCCGTGCTCGTGAAGGCTATCCACGGGTTTGCGATTTTCGCATTCGTGACCGAGCCGTTAGCAAGCTGAAGCGTTCCGATGCCGCCAGGCAATACTTCGAGCAGATTACCATTGGCAAGCGACGTGATGCCGATCGTGATGTTGTCCACATTGACATCGAGCAAGCCAGCGCCATCCTGAACAAGACCCATGCCGGCGATACCGCTGATCTTCTGGCCGGTAACTGCGCCCGGTCCGAGCATCGAACCGGTAATTGCACCGGGAGCTATGCCGACAACGACGTTACCCGTGATGGGGCTTGCGTTAATACCGGGGCCACCGACTACGCTGCTAACGCCGCTTGAAGAGGTGCTATTTATCGTAATACCATTCGTTCCTGGAACGATGGCAATGCCGGTGCCCGCGTTAATTTGGAAATTACCATTCGAATTCGGGCCTAATCCGTTGATCGTTGTAATATCGGCATTCTGAAGAAGGTTGTTCGGGATCGTTGGCAGAAATGCCGGATCGACCTTCGCCGTGCCAGTGTACCCAGAACCGAGAGGAACGGGGAAGAGCTCGCCCGCAACCGGTGTCGTAGAAGCCTGAATGCCATTTACCGTACCAGCATTGAGAGCATAAGGGGCGGCCTCAAGAGGTGTGGGTCCCAGCGTAACAGAACCGTTTGATGTGGTAGCAACCACAGTCATGAAGTACTGCTCGTTAAACGTCAAGGAATCGGATTGCGTGACGAAAGGACTCGCAGGCGCTCCGAGGAGCAGATTGAATATCCCATTTGTCACCGGCTGATCCTGGAGCGTTTCGGTCCAAAGCGTATTTTGCTTGCTATCCGATAGACTCACAGTGAAGGTGACGTTTTGGACTCCGACAAGCGGCTGTCCGTTATCCGCCAAGAGTCCCTGATACGTGAAAGCGCCTGGCACTCCCGAATTATAGAACTGCGCTTTAGCGGATGGTGTGCCGAAAAATAATGCGGCACCAAGAGCAAGACCCATTAACCACGAACGGCGTGATTTCATATTATCTCCTTGAGATTAAGTAAAAAAAAGTTGTAACGCAAGCAATAAGTTAAAAAACATCGTTTGCCATTCGCGCCAGAAGCATCGCCTAACAGCGGTGCATTCCGTCACGCGCTTCGACGCATTCCGAAGAATGCTGCATTTTTGAAAAAATGCAGCCGAAGCCGGCAAGAAAAAAATTTCAATGGCAACCCGGCTTCTCCTCCTATGAAGGCCGGGCGCTGCCGGACGCACCCACGAAGAATTGCCATCCGGCGAGAATGGAAGAGTACAAAAATCGGCGAAATCAGGCAGGAAACGCCATTTTTTACCCCTCAGCTACGCTCCGAACGGTGCGTTGCCGGTAGGTCTGTACAATCCCATTGGTACGAATATATGGAAAAAAAAAGCCTCATGCAAGAAATCGGGTTTTTTTCTCCCAAAAAATTTTGGCTTTCGAACGGACTCGATCCCCAGCCTGGAACACTTGGTCGTGTCTGGAATCACGCTAAACTATCAGAATACCAGTTGCGGCAATCCTAAAGCAGTCCTTACTTCCGATTCAAGCGTTCGATTATTCGATTCAAAGGATCTTATTATTCGATTCAAAGGATCTTAGCGAGTCGCGGTAGTTCTACCAATCCATTAGAGCATGGAAATAGCGGCAGAGCACATGAAAAGCACCAGAGCTGTTACTCGGAATACCGTTAGCCATGCGCCGATGCGGCGAGACCCGAATTCAGTCATCTGATCTTTCAAGTAAACGCTTTCAAATACTGCAAGAATCCCGATGCCTCCGAGTATCGCCGAAAGCACGAGCCTCGGCACGAATTCCGAAAGCGGCAAAATTCCTCCGAATTGAGGGGGTACTACATTCATGATTGCCGATAGATTCCTCATATTTGGCACGAAATCGAATAATAATATCGGTTTCCCAGCCAATTTCTCCTTTACGATCGGGTCATTCTCCTGAAATCTCGAGCGGCGAGCCTGTTGGCGTGCCATTAACGTACAGCCGTACAAAGAAAATGCCTGCGCGATCGAGCGTAAGGTTCGTTTCCACATCGCCGGCATCAAGCTCGCCAAGCGGCACACGCGCTACCTCGCGCCCCAGCGCATCCGTGACGGATAGCAAGCCGGTTCCGGCGACCGGGGCATGCACCTGCACGCGAGTTCCCATCGTATGATAGAACGGATTCGGATAATTCATGAGCGCCGGCTGGGGTGCGCTCACGCTCGCGGCTACCGCAGCCGTGGCGGTTCCGTGTTGCACGAGCACGATGGCATCGAGGAAACAGGAATCCGCGCCAGGCTCGCCTGCATTACCGCTCGCGCCGAGCGAAAGTTGTAGCGTATTATATCCCGAACCGGGAACGACGATCGTCGTCATGTTGGGAATATGCTCCGGACCTGCTTCCACCATATACACCGTGGGGCCTAACGTCGGGGTTCCGGAGAAATTATAATATTGGAACTCAATATCCATCGCGCAGCTATCGCTCAATTCACGATCCCAGTACACTTGCAGCACGGCACCGCTATCCATCGTCACGACTTGACGGTTAGATGCCGCAAATTGCACGGCAAAATAATCGCCTTCACCCATGTGAGCCTGCAATCCATCCGGGCCACCTTGAAGGGAATCCAAATACGTCGTATCGGCGGCATAAAAAACCGAATCGATCGGTATCGAATCGTAGGTAACCGTCTGTGCCGAGAGGCGCGCAGATAAGGCGAAGGTCAGGAGAAGTCCGAAGAAAACAGGCTGAAGTTTCATGGTCTTCAAAAAATTAATAATACAAATTTACGAAGAAAAATCAAGCGATCGCTAAAATCAGAGAAGGCTGTCCACTTCAACGATACAATTTTCTATCAGGCCGCAGTAACCATCCTCGGAAAAAGCTCCCGAAGGCGTTTCGATTGCTCCGCCATGTCTTCGCTGACGACCTTTACGTCCGCAAGGATCGGCATGAAGTTCGTATCGCCGTTCCACCTGGGAACGATATGCCAATGCAAATGCGCTTCGATGCCTGCGCCGGCTACGCGGCCAAGATTCATTCCTATGTTAAACCCCTGCGGATGCGATAACTCACGCAGCGCCCGTTCGGAAGCCGCAAGCAGAGACATCGTTTCCATCATTTCCGTCTTCGTTAACGAGGTAAAATCGGCAGTGTGCCGCACCGGCAGCACCATAAGGTGTCCGCTGTTGTAAGGGAACTTGTTCATCAGAACGAATGCCTCGTTCCCGCGATACACGACTAAGCTGGCTTCGTCATCGCTTGCGGCCCATGCGTCGCATAGAACACAGGTCTCTTTTATTTCTTCGTTCGCAAACGAAGAAATGTACAGGCTGCGCCACGGTGAAAATAATTTTTCCATTATGGTTCAGTAGGTGCGGCTATTTCTGCGTGGCGCAGGCGCCCTCGCCAGCGAATGATGCGTTCCATTACTTCAGGGCCGAGCAAGCCCTGCGGACGTGTTATCATTAGAATAATTAATAATAACGAATAAATGATCATCCGGTATTCCGGCACGGAGCGCAGCAGTTCCGAAAGCGTCGTCAGCACAATGGCGGCGAGAATAACGCCGACTGTCGAACCCATGCCTCCCAAAATCACGATGACGACAATATCAATGGATTGAAGAAATGTAAAATCGAGTGGCGTGATGTCGTAATTCGAATGCGCGAACAATCCGCCGCCAATGCCGGCGAAAAATGCGCCGATCACAAAGGCACGCACTTTAAAGCGCGTGGTATCCACGCCCATGGCTTCGGCGGCCACTTCATCGTCACGGACGGCGAGGAAGCCGCGGCCATAGGTGGAGTTCACCAAATTCTCCACGCAAAATATCGTGATGGCGGCGATAATAAATACCCACGCGAACGTCGTGAGCGGCAATACACTAAATCCGCGCGCACCACCGATGTAATCCACGCCATCGATCTTGAAATCGACATTCTGAATAATAACACGAATGATCTCGTTGAAACCAAGCGTGACGATCGCGAAATAATCGCCGCGCAACCGCAAGCTGGGAATTCCCACGCCGAGTCCCGTAACGGCAGCAAGCGCGCCGCCGGCTACGAGCGCGATGAGAAATCCGAAAATTCCCATCATACCATCCATCGCATAACCATGCGTACTGAGATACGTCGTGATAACAGCCGAAGTATATGCGCCCACCGCCATAAATCCCGCATGGCCCAGCGAGAACTGCCCCGTAAACCCATTGATGAGATTGAGACTCACCGCCAGCGAGATCATAATGCCGATATACATTATTCGGCCCACGATATAATCGTTGATGAACGGCGTGACGAACGAGACGCCGATAATGGCGGCAATAGCTATGAGAAGCCAGGTGTAGGATTTCATGTATTTGCTTTGACGATAAGTATCCTGTCGAGAAAAGGTTCAATTAATGCTTCGAATGTTTGACTGACAGGAATGCCCCTTTTTGTCATGTTGTGATTAATAATTACATATTTAACTAAAGAAACTGCTGAAAAACGCCTAGAATAGGGGATTTTGCAAATTCTTTTAGTTGCTAATAGTTTTTTATAGTTATTCACAATGCACCCGAGTGATTGTCAGGTTGCTCTGTTCGCAAGTGCCAGCGAGCGAATTTGCGCCCGCCGGAACTAAAAATCATTCCCTTTCTCTTCAAACCCTCCAAGAGGTTGTGCAGTTTATGCTCTTTTTGAAGTTCCGTTAAAACTTCAGAGAACTTATTGAAAAGAAGATTGCGAAAATTGTCTCAATTCGCAGAGCCGTATTCTTCCAAATAGGAAGTGATAAGCTGTTCGTAATGGACATCGTCGAAAGGTCGATTCCGAATGTAATCCGCCTTTTGATCTAAAGCAATTGCGACAAGCGACGAGATAAATACATGAGGGAATCGTCCTTCGATAAGGTGCAAAGCCCTCAGCCGATTCGCGGCTTCCTTTGTGATCGACTTATTCTTCTGCACTTGGTCTAAAAGCATAACCGTTAAGAGATCAAGGTCAGGCCGCTCTCGCAATAGGGACGTGTAATTTTGGTTTATTAATCTTCCGAAAATCTTAACTTCCACGCGCTGAGGATCGTCGAGATCGTATTCGGGAAGTGGAAAGAAGCGTTCGCGTTGAAACACTAAACATTCGTTTAATACCGCTGCCAACTGTATCAATCATATTGAGATTGACCATTGCCTTAGCAAGAAAAGGGTTCCGATATTGTTCACTAGGAGCATCTCGCTCAATCACAGCTTCAACAGTACCGGGAAGAAAAGAACCGACATTCCCAAATAGCAATTCGTCCGGTTTCTCAATAACATTAATTTTGCTGCTGAGTAAATAATCTTGGTGAGCAATACAGTTATGTAATGCTTCTCGAATAACGTAGGAGTCATACGTGGTAATCTCTTGTGGGAAAAGAGAGGTATCCGGCATGTATCGATACGTGAGATTCCGTATCTTGCTCAACACATCGTCAACAGCAAGAATGAAGGGCGGAGAAAAATGCTTGTAGTCAAGAGCCGGAGCATTCGTTCCATCCTGAAGTATCCAAGAAATTGTAAGGTGCGTGTGTCCCGTAAGCATCGCACTCTCAGGACGGCCCAATAATATGAGTGCGGCGCGAGTAATTTTCCCTTGCATTAATACTTCAGCTTTATTCAGAAAAGTTGTGTCGCTCCACTTGTCGAGTTCCTTCGCAAGATTCGGATTCTTTACTGAGAACTGATTTCGAGCCTTTGCAATAGCATTCGTATCGAGATCATTAATCGATGCACCTTCAACGATTTCTACAGACCAGTCATGCCGTACTTCCCTTCGGATGCGATCCATTTTATCTATGCTAAGGCCAACGAGCGATTCTCCGTTCCGAGCATAGTAATGACTCTTCCAGGCGATAGGCACTCCACGGGGCGCAGGTGGAATTTGAAAGAGCACTACCCGCCCGTCAGGTGTAGGGACTTCATATATCTCAATGAAAGTGTGATTGACGGTCGTATGTTCCGCCACACCTTGCTTGAGCTTATCTAATTCAGGGCGTTGCAGTTTCCAATGGCAACCGCAAACAGTTTTGTCATTCTTTACTCCCAGGATGAGCCATGAATACTCCCTCCCTTTTAGATTCGCCTCATTCGAGAGAGCGCTAAAGTATTTTCCAAGTTTTTCAGGATCAAATGACGTGTTTGCTTCCTTCCACTCCACGCACTCACTCTCGCCAGGAAGGGCGAGAAGTTCAGAAAGCTTCGCGTGTACTTGTGCAGCGCTCAACATAGTTCCGCGAATACAACTTTCAGTGCCATCAGACTTTCTCCACCTCCCGCTTCCCTAACAATCCGCTCGGTTTGAATACGAGGATCAGAATCAAAATGGCAAACGCGATGGCATCTCTATACGTAGAGGCCGCAGTGCCGGAGATGAACGTTTCCACGAGTCCAATTATCATTCCGCCGAGCGCGGCACCGGGGATATTGCCGATGCCGCCAAGCACAGCGGCGACGAATGCTTTCAATCCCGGCAAAATCCCCATGAGGGGTTCGATGCTGGGATATTCCGTGGCATACAGCACACCGCCTGCGCCGGCAAGCGCGCTGCCGATGATGAACGTAAACGTTATCACGCGCCCGATGTTAATTCCCATCAAACTGGCGGCTTGCTGATTGTAGCTTACCGCACGCATGGCGGTGCCGATCTTGGTTTTCAGAACGATCACGCGCAAGAGCAGCATCAGCACGAATGAAACGCTGATCACCACCACTTCCACGGTTCCCAGAGTGATGAATTTCGTATGGATGATCGGATTATCCGGAATGATCGCTGGGAACCCGCGAGGGTTCGCAGAAAAAACAAGCTGTCCTGTGTATTCCAAGAATAGCGAGACTCCGATGGCGGTAATAAGCACCGTAAGCTTCGGCCTTTTGCGAAGTGGGCGATATGCAAGGAATTCTATCGTAGCGCCAAGCGCCGCGCAAACGGTCATCGAGATAAGAAAGACAAGAATCGTCGATTCCACACTTCCGATCGGGAAAAAATGGTTCACCCAGCTCGTCGCAGCATAATACCCAACATACGACCCGACCATGAACACATCGCCATGCGCGAAATTGATAAATCGCAGCACACCGTAGATCATCGTATAGCCGAGCGCGATCAGCGCGTAGATCGCGCCGAGCAGAGATACCGTTTATTAATTGCTGGAGGAATTCCATTTACGTAGTGGATAGTTGATAGTGGAAAGTGAACAGTGAAGAAGGAGGGATTATCTTGGTAATTCTCTCCCTGCTATCCACTATCCACTTTTCAACTATGAACTACGGAGTGTAAGGCGTCATCGCTTCGCCATTCGGGCCGATGCGCTGGGCGAAGTGGAACTTCCCATCGACGATCTTGATGATCGTGATCGGCTTCGAGGCATTGCGATACTTATCGATCGTGATATTGCCCGTTACGCCGGGGAAGTTCGTAGTGCTCGCGATCGCATTTCTTAGCTTTGCAGAATCGGTCGAATGCGCGCGGTTGATGGCATCGACGAGAATGCGGGTGGCATCGTATCCGAGTGCCGCCATTGCGTCAGGAACGGCATGGTACTCGTCCTGATATTTTTTAATGAAACCCTGCACGGTCGTATCCGGATCTTCTGTCGAAAAGTGATTCGAGAAGAACGTGTTGTTGAACTGCTGCTCGTTGCCTTTCGTGAGTTCGGGAGAATCCCAGCCGTCGCCGCCGAGGATGGGGCAGTCGATTCCCAGTTCCCGCGCCTGACGCACGATCAGCGACACCTCCGTATAATATCCCGGCACAAAGATCACTTCCGGATTCGCGCCCTTGATGCTCGTGAGCGCCGCATGGAAATCCTTATCGCCCGTCGAGTACGATTGCTCGCTTACGATCGTACCGCCGTTAAACGTGTAGGTATTCTTGAACGCATCATCCAAACCGACGGAATAATCCTGCTTGACATCCGTAAGAATAGCCGCGCGCTTTTTGCCGAGCGAGTTCATAGCGAACCGCGCCATCGTCTGACCCTGAAACGGATCGGTAAAACAGATGCGGAAGATATAATCGCCTTTTTTCGTCACGTCCTCGTTCGTCGAGGCGGGGGTGATCATCGGGACGTGCGCGGCCTGGCAGATCGGCGCGCCGGCCATCGAGCGGCTCGAGGCCACTTCGCCGAGCACCGCAACCACGCGGTCCGAATTCACGAGCTTTTGCACGCTCGCGACCGCATCTTCGGTTTTGGACTGATCGTCCTCGGTCATCAGGTCGATCTGCTTGCCGAGCACGCCGCCGGCAGCATTGATCTCGTTGATCGCCAGCACATCGCCCTGATGCACCGACTGCCCGAACGTAGCCGTACCGCCCGTCAGCGAGGCGAACTCGCCCACGCGGATCGTATCGCCGCCCGGCCCGCCAGACTTTTTGCAGCTAACGAACGCCAGCACCGCGCACAGCGCCGCTGCTACTATGATATTAGAGGGTTTAAGGTAAGAAATGGTCTTCATAAGTGTAAATGGAATGTGTGGTCGTAATTTCCTTAATGCAAAAATACGATTAAATATGGGAGGGGCGGGGGATTTGAGTAACAGAGAAGCCTTTTGTCCGAAATCTGGTTAGTACGGATGAATCCCGTATCTTTGTACCTACTTAAGCATAAACAGTCCAGAAGAGAAATCAGAAACCCGAATTCAATGCCACAAGAAAATGAGATCATTCTATATTCCACGCCTGATGGCTCCGTGCGAGTTGAGGTATTTTTTCAGGAGGAGACATTTTGGCTCACGATCAATCGGCTTGCGGAGCTCTTCGGGACAACGAAGCAAAATATTAGCCTTCACCTCCAGAAATATTTCAAGGACCATGAGCTTGAACCAGAAGCAACTGTCAAGGAAATCTTGACAGTTCAAAAAGAAGGCGGCAGAGATGTTTCCAGACAGCTTGAATATTATAATTTAGACGCCATTATTGCGGTCGGCTACCGTGTCAATAGCATTCAGGCTACCCAATTCCGGGTTTGGGCAACACGCGTTCTAAAGGAATTTACGATAAAAGGCTTTGTGCTCGACGATGAGCGCTTAAAGCAAGGTTCACGATTCGGGAAGGACTATTTCGACGAACTCCTCGATCGCATTCGAGAGATTCGTGCAAGCGAACGTCGCTTCTATCTCAAGATCACTGACATCTACGAACAATGCAGTATCGATTACGTGAAGGACGCGGAGATCACGCAGACTTTTTTCAAGACCGTTCAGAATAAACTGCATTGGGCGATTACCGGACATACTGCCGCAGAATTGATCGCCGAGCGTGCGAGCGCGGCCAATCCCAATATGGGACTGAAAACATGGAAGAACGCTCCAAGTGGAAAGATACTAAAAAGTGATGTTACCGTTGCAAAGAATTACCTGAACGAAACCGAGATCAAGGGTTTGGAACGAATCGTATCGATGTATCTTGACTATGCGGAAAATCAGGCGGCGCGGCAGATACCGATGAAGATGGTCGATTGGGTACAAAAACTCAATGCCTTTTTGCAATTCAACGAGTATGATATATTGACGAACGCCGGATCGATCAGTCACGAAGTGGCCAAACAATTAGCCGAAGAGGAATTCGGAAAATTCCGTGTGCTGCAAGACCGAGACTTCGAAAGTGATTTCGAAAAAGATGTAAAACGATTTGAAAGTAAACGCACAACCACGCGAGCACCGAAGAAATAACCAACCTCAAAATGGAATGTGTGGTCGTAATTTCCTTCGTGCAAAAATACGATTAAATATGGGAGGGGCGGGGGATTTGGGTGGTGTAAGTGAATAATCCAAGGTTTTATGATATTCATCCACTTTTCATAGGGTGCTTTCAAGATTTTTAATCGTATTATCTAGACGATCCAAGAGGTCAGAGTATGTGAGAAGCTCAATTTTTAGACTGTTTTTTAGATCGTGGAAGTTTTCTTTCCACACAGGGTCATCATTTCTAGTGCCTATTACGATGATGCACTTGCTAATTTGCCTCTTGACTATACCAAGCGCTTGTATTTCTTCAGCAGACGCGCCATCGTACCATTTCTTGTAACCTAAGATCTGAGGAATCGCACGCGAGAGCTCTGGTGAAAGGTGGTATTCGGTAATAATGCCATCGTTATGAGTTGCCTTCGTTTTTATGTCGAAAATTTGAGCACTGGGGGACTTAAGCTCAATCAGAACATGATTGTCAAGATTCTGTTCTGCGAGGATGTCAAATCGTTTCCCGCTCAGTGCACCCTCCCGTTTCGGGTCCACGTATTCGAGGCCAAAAATTAGACACCTTTGCTTACGGTACTTTCCGCCGTCTTCGTCTAACCAATTTTGGATAAACACTTCGTTCTTATCAAGATTCGAGAATAAGAAGTCCCTGTGCGCATTCAGGATCGCAAGTTGAATTTTGGGTAAGTTGGAATAAAATGTTAATTGCGTTTCTTGCGAAGTTAGAAATTTCGACAGGGCTTTAATAAACTCTTCATAATTCATCTCGGTTGAGGGGTTCCCTTTCGGTTGAATCCCTTCGAGCGTGCGAACAAATTCAATAACCCTTTCCCGCGCACCTTTATCTAAGTTATTTATTGCATCAATAATATTTTTCTCATTAGCATTTCGTTTGACGTACTCATCCCTCTCGGCGTCAGAGGTTGCAATATCGTTGATGCTCATTTCATGACTTAGAAATGCTTTCGCTCTTCCATTTGTCTTGCTTCCAATTGCTGCACAAAAGACGCAGTAGGCATTCATATTTATGAGAAAGCCTTGATCGATTTTCTTGAATGGCTTCACCCAATCATCCCATGTGAAGTATAAACTGCGATCTGGATAATCTTTGACGAATTGTAAGAGATCTTTATGGTATGGGAACTGCCTCGTTTTTCTTTTATTGTGACCGAACTGTTCGTGAAATTTATAGTCCTTATCAAAATAAAGAGCTCCACCATCGCTATATTCAACGCGTATGAAATCTGCATCGTCAAGATTTATGGCTGGCGAATCCGTCTGGTAATTGTTCTTCATAATTTATAAAGTGATTCGGGTGGATTAAGCAGACTTTAAACAATGTGATATCTCAAGCGCTTCCTTGATCATGAAAAGAGTATGGAGTTCGTCCATTCACTTTTTATCGAAATCAAATGGAACCGTAGATAGGTGCCCGATATGTTGGGGGGTAAGCTAATGGATCATCGAGACGGTGCGGCAAAGAAATCATACAGAATAAAATGTTAGAGAACACTGCGTCAGCCTATAAGGATTTTACGGTCAGATTGAAGCTTCTATTCAAGAAGCATCCGAATCTCATCATTACAACGTTGAGCAATGTGTTCACAATGCGGCTTATCGGGAATAAAACGCACGGCGATCTCGCTGAAATCGCAATGGCTGAGTTTATCAACCAGTACATGTACGACTTTCGATCGATTCATGTTGGCAAAGATTTATACCGGGCGAAAAGTCACGAAGAGGACATCAAAATAATCAATGAAATTACTAAAGACGAATTCCCAATTAGTCTTAAGGCTTATGGTGATGGCCCTCTTCAACTCTCCACTGATAAGACAACGATGATGTTTAAGAGGCTAATGCAGGAGGGAGCTGGCATTCGTGGAAAAAAGAAAATTGACAAACTTTTGTCAGAACCAATGTTCGATGTCTTTAATACGATAAACGTGCTACCTTTAATTTACAACGAGCGAGAGAGTGTTTGCAACATTATGGTCTTCGATTATGAAACTGCTCGAAAAAATACTGAGAAAATTGAGAGACATAATCCCGGGGTCAGAGGAAGGATACATCCTGTTTATGTTTTCAAGGATGCAGAGGACAATTATATCTGTGAAGTCCGATATGGCGATGCCAAGGCTAACGCCTTACAACGCGGATTATGGACCCACACTAGGAATGGCTTGAAGTATTTCAACAGCCTTACTGATGGATGGATTAGCTACTCTCATAATCTTGTGCTTGTGAAGTTGTTTTCACATGCATTAGTATCGTCAGCAGCCGGCCATGCATCGGCCTTAGAAATCATAAAGAATGATATTTTAGAAATGAAAAAGGGAGCAGGATTATGATGGAACTCTTCAATGACGTTGTTTTGAGTGCCCCGAAGACTGAGGGCATAAAATATACCGGTTCAAAGCTGAAACTCATTCAGCCTATTCTTGATCTAATTAGAAGAACCGATGCAAAGACAATTTTAGATGGATTCGCAGGCACTACTCGCGTGTCTCAAGCTCTTGCAAAATCAGGCTACTCAGTTCATTGTAATGACGTTGCAATATGGTCTAAGATTTTTGGGACTTGCTATCTCTTAAGTAAAGAACCGCCCTCCCAATATAGGGATCTAATTGCTCACTTAAATTCTATGGCCCCCAAAGATGGCTGGTTTACCCAGCATTATGGAGGTTCCACGATAACAAAAGAATCGGATTTGGTCGACGGCTTTAAGAAGCCTTGGCAAACAAAAAATACACGCAAACTCAATGGAATCCGAGAAGAAATTGATTCACTTCAACTATGTGAGATAGAAAAAAGCGTTGCACTTACAAGCCTTATTCTGGCCTTAGATAAAGTCGATAGTACTTTAGGCCATTATGCCTCATACTTAAGGGAGTGGTCTCCAAGATCCTATAACGATCTCGTTCTGAAAATCCCACTCATTCAAAGCTACGATTCGCACCATTCAGTTTACAACTCAGATATTTTCGAATTGGCGAGCAAAATTGACGTTGACCTCGCCTATTATGATCCTCCTTATGGTTCCAATAACGAAAAGATGCCTCCTTCTCGCGTTCGCTATGCTTCATATTACCATCTTTGGTCGACAATCATTTTGAACGATCAACCTAGGATTGTTGGAAAAGCGAGACGTAGGGCAGACGTTTCTGATATCCTCGCCGGTTCGGTATTCGAAGAGTTCAGGAAAGATGAGAGCGGCCAGTTTATAGCTGTCGAGGCAATTAAACGTCTCCTGCAGTCAACAAATTCTAAGTGGATACTTCTCTCATATAGCTCTGGAGGCAGAGCAACTGCTGAAGAATTAAATTGTGCGCTTCGTGATCGGGGTGAGATAATTGAAATCTTAGAAATTGATTATCGCAAAAATGTCATGGCTGAAATGACATGGACGGACGAATGGTTGAAAGAAGCTTCTTTACCTCATCGTGAATTTTTGTTCCTCCTGAAATGCAAATAGCTCCTCTGCTCAATTTATAAAAATTTCCGCATTTCACAGCACCTCCGAAAAAGCGTTGTACATTTGGTAGTGAGATAATGAGCACCAAGTGTCTATGAGAAATGTGTTCGTGTCATGTTCATTGACATCTGGGAGGCGTCGGCGGTAGTTTTCGTTATGAACGAGTTCTTTGAGAAAAGAATTTGTTGCAACAAATGGCGAAAACAGCCTGGAAACGAGGATTCATCGGGAACTCACAAGAAAGAAAAATGGCACCTGTTTCTTTCAGACAAGGATGAGGGCTGAAGGATGAAGGATGAAAAGGGGATTGGAAAGATCCTCCTTCATCCCTCAGCCTTCATCCTTCGAAGAGATCATGGTGCAACTTTCGGAGGGCAGGGATGGCTTCGGCATCGGCTACCAGCGCGATAATGCTTCGGGAGGTCGGCAGAATGGCATGCACCGCAAAAGGCCGGAGGCTGCGGGCTACATCGGCAAGCAGCGCGGTATCGCTTTGGCCGTTCTTTCGGACAATAAGCGAGATGGCGGCGAGGGTTTCGCCTTCTGCGAACGAGCGATCGTGAGTGAAATCGGAGCCGGCCAGTTCGCGGATAATGGCCCGGCGGTCGCTTTTGCGAATGAGCGCGGAGATCTGCTCCGGCGAGGCCCAGAGCAGCACCGCTTGCCTGAGTGCCTCCTGCATGCGCTGCTCGCGGCGCCTTGAAAGCTGGGACATTTTGCTGCTGTTGATGGCGGCAAGTCCGCTGCGGGGCATTGTGAGCAGCAGCAAATGCTGCTCGAGCGCGATCGTAAGGGGTTTCTGCGACCTGCGGGAACTTGGCGAGTCACGTTCCAGAACCGTATGCCCCGTGGTATGCGAGAATGGCGTGGCGATGCGCAGGACGGTATCACTGGATGATCGGTCAGCAAGGGGATGCGCGAACGATGGGAACAGAATTCGCGCGCCACGGCGGCCCATCTCTTCGGCTTCGTCGAAGCTCATGGAGCGAATAAGCTTCGGCGCCTTGACGAATTCGGGATCGGCAGTGTACAGGCCGGGAAGGGTTTTCCAAATGACGATCTCCTTCGCGCCCAGCGCGGCAGCCAGGAGCGTGGCGGTGAGATCGGAACTTTCGCTGCCCATGGTGGTCGTAATGCCATCGAGCGTAGCACCGGCGAAGCCCTGCACCAGCACGATGTGGCCGCGTCGAAGCTGTGGAACGATGAGCTTCTCGGCACGGGATGCGATCTCCTCGCGTAATGGCGCGGCATGGCCGAACTGCTCATCGGTGATGATGACGTCCGCTGCATCGACGGCGCGCACCGGGAACTCGCGGTCGCGCAGCAGCGCCTCGATGAGGAGGGTAGCCAGTTTTTCGCCGGATGCGAGAATGGCGTCGCGAGTTCTGGGCGAAAGTTCTCGCAGAATGGCAACGCCTTCGAGCAGGGCAGCGATGTCTGCAGAGATGGACTCGAAGCGGTCGAGGAGGGCTGCTTCGTCGTCAAGGCCAAGCGAGCCAGCCAACTGCTGGTGCTGCGCGATGGTGCGGTTGAGGGATTCTTCCGCTTCGGGCAGCCAGCCATCTTCGGCAAGCTCGGCAGCGAGTGCAAGATGGCGCGTCGTGTGGCCGATGGCGCTGGTGACGAGGACGATGCCGTGCGTCGCGCTGCTGGTTTTTTTGATACGGCGAGCGCGCGTAGCCTCCAGCTTGTAGGCCTCATTCAATATCTTAACGAGCGCCTCCAGGCCACGCTTCGAGCGAGCTAATGCTCCACCAAATTTATAGACAAGCAAGGGAAAGTACCAAGTAATGAGTGATGAGTACCGAGTTGTAACACAACTTTTAGTAATTTGGTGAAGCACAATTTACAAAGCGAATGTTAGTGGAAGCCATGTGGAATATTTTGGAATTCGCGGAACTCAGTTCGACGAATACGTTAGCAAGCGAAATGCTTGCTCGCGGTGAGGCGAAACATGGGGATGTGATTCAGGCGCATCACCAAACCGGAGGTCGCGGACGCGCAGCGGGGCGCGTCTGGAATGATGAGCCGGGTGCATCGCTCTTGATGAGTGTCGTGCTAACGAAAATTCCAGAACCAGCGAATTTGTTGCAATATCGGGTTGCACTTGCCGCAATCGCAGCGTTGCGCGCGTTAGCTGGAACTTCCAAAAATGATCTTCGTCTCAAATGGCCTAACGATATTTTGCTGAATGGGAAGAAAGTTTGTGGCATATTGCTTGAAGCGCAGTGGAATGGTTCGGTGATGCGATCGGCGGTGATCGGTATCGGGATCAATGTTCGGCAATCGAAATTTCCCGAAGAATTGAATATGATCGCTACATCGCTATTGTTGAATAATATTGATATTTCGGTGAATGAAGTTCGGGATTCGGTACTCGATAGATTGGAACAAGAGTTTCAGAAACACAGCGACGACATCATTTCAAGACTTCGCAAGGAATTAGTGTGGATGAGAAAAATACCTGTATTTCAGTGGTTAGCAAGCGATGGCGAGAACCTTTCAACCGTTCACTATAACGATATAGATGAGCATGGTGCGCTCCGATTGGAACAGCCGAATGGCTCTGTCGTAATTCGGCACAACGGCAGCATATTGTGGAACTCATCCTACTCATAACATTCCGACTGAATGCTTAAAGCAATAATTGTGTTTAATATTTAAATGGGATTGCTCGCAGTAGATATTGGAAACACATCGACCACGCTTGGCCTCTTCGATGAAGACGGAAAGCTCGCGCAGCGTTTCGATATTCCAACGCGGACGCTGACGCATCGCGCGCTGACGCGTGAAACGCTGGACGCTCCGCTCGCAGGCGTTGTTGCACCTGATACGGTTGCCATAGCAAGCGTTGTTCCCTGGGCTTCGGATGAGCTTATTGTGGTGCTTCACGAGATCTTTCCATCCTCGACACAACTCGTCATTACGAGCACGACGATCCCGATGAGCATCGATTACCCGAATCCGGAAGAATTGGGAACCGACCGGCTGCTCGGCGCGCTTGCCGCATGGAAATTGCACGGCGAACGGGAACACCGGCCCTGTATCGTAGTCGATCTTGGTACGGCTACCACCTACGATGCGATCACAGCGGATGGCACGTATTTAGGCGGCGCCATTGCACCCGGACTTGAACTTGGAGCGGAAGCGCTCGCCCAACGCGCAGCCCAGCTTCCTGCTATCGAGCTTTCATTCCCAGCAAGCATTATTGGCCGCACCACCATTGAGAGCATGCAGTCGGGAATCCTCTTTGGCGGACTTGCTCAGCTTGAAGGATTCGTTAAACGGTTAGGCAAGACCGTATTCCCGAATGAAGAGCCTATCATCTTTGCCACCGGTGGACTTTCGAGACTATTCGAAGGCCGCACTTCTATCGTTTCCCATTTCAACCCCGATCTTGTGCTCACGGGGATTCGGCTTGCTGCGGAACTTGCTTCTGTTACTATATGGTCGGAAAGCGATCATTCGTCTGTGAAAATGGAAGAAGAAGCTGCGATGAGCAATTAAAAAATTAGAAGTTAAAATAGTATGCGCATTGGAGATAAAGAATACGAAATACTCGTTCGGCGGCAGGGAGAAGCGGTCTATTCTGCGTTTTGCCCGCAGTTAGAGCTTATCGTGCGTGGCACGGCACATCAGCAGGTTGAGGAAAAGATGAAGCAGCTTATCATGGAGCGTGTTTCCAAAAGCGAAAATGGTGCAACCGGCGAAGATCAAAAAGCCAGTGGCACAAGCGTCGTCGGCGATGCTCCCTGATATATTACCAGCAAAATTTGGTGTCGTAGCACTTTCGCTCCCATTTAAATTTCACTCCGGCGGCGCTGAGGGATTGACCTATTCCATTCCGGATGAACTTGCCGAACGTGCAAAAGTTGGTTCTCGTGTGCTCGTCCCACTCGGCAAGCGCGAGAAAACAGGAGTTCTTGTTAGCATAACGCGTGAAGCGCCTTCAATCAAGACTAAGGTACGGCCTATTACCGATGTTTTAGATCCAACTCCCGTTTTCGATGAAGATTTTCTGAAGTGGACGAAGTGGCTGGCCATGTACTATCTCACATCGTGGGGTGAGGTACTCAATGCAGCGTTGCCGGAAGGATTGAAGCCGGAAACGAAAGCGCGCGTGTTTGCAACGGATAGTGCAAGGGACATGAAGGACGCAAGTGACCTAACACCGCAGCCCGCTGAAGTTTTAAGAACTATTATTGAACAGAAAGATGGGATTTCTATCGACCGGCTTGCAAAGGTTACCAATTCGAAAAGCCTCTATGCCACGCTGCACTCTTTTGAGGATGCAGGATTGATCCGCATTGAACGGCAGCTTACGAAACAAGCATCGATCAAGAAAGAAACAGTTGTTCAGCTTGCGCCGAATCTTGTCGTTGGTTCGGAGGAATTATCCAGTGTCTTAAACGATCTTGAAAAACACGCGCCACGGCAGGCGAATATATTGCTTGCGATCGTGCAGCAGATGCAGATGGAGCCGGATCGCCCGATGTCCGCCCCGCTTCTGATAAAAAAAGCAGGAGCATCGGCAAGCACGTTTAAGGCCTTGCAGGAAAAAGGGTTTGTCGTTGCTACACGCAGGGAAAAAAGCTCCGCGGAACTTCATGGTTTGCCAACAACCCATGAGGATGATATTTCAAATATTGCGCTTACGCTTGAACAGCACGTTGCAGTAAGCATTGTTTCGCATTCTATCAAATCTGGAAAGAGTAAAACATTTCTGTTGCATGGCGTTACTGGGTCGGGCAAAACGGAAGTGTATATCTCACTTGCGAGGCAAGTGCTATCGGAAGGGAATGGTGTTCTCATTCTGGTTCCCGAAATTTCACTGACGCCACAGCTTATAGACCGGTTCAAACGAAGGCTGAGTTTGGGAAATGATTCGGATATTGCCGTGCTGCATTCGCGCATGTCGATCGGGGAACGATCTGCGGCGTGGCGCTCGCTTATTGCTGGAAGGACGAAACTGGCTATTGGTGCACGTAGCGCAGTATTTGCGCCCGTGCAGAACCTGAAGCTTATTCTCGTCGATGAAGAGCATGAAGCGACATACAAGCAATTCGATAAATCGCCACGCTACCATGCACGCGATGCTGCCGTTGTCCGCGCTGCGATGTTGAATGCAGTTGCCGTACTTGGGAGTGCCACGCCAAGTATTGAATCGTATCACAATGCTCGTGAAGGCAAGTATGAATTATTGGAACTTACAAAACGCGCAAAACACGCGGCTCTGCCAACGGTAAAAATTGTCGATCTGCGGACGGCAGAAAACCGCCGCGATTTTGCCAAAGCAAAAATCGCGCTCTCGCCGGAACTGCGCGAGGCGATGAAAATTCGGCTGGAACGAAAAGAAGGAATCGTTCTCTTTCAAAACCGGCGCGGATATGCAACATATTTGGAGTGCCGGAATTGTGGCAACCCGGAACTTTGCCCGAATTGCTCGGTAACATTAACGTATCACAGCGCAAAAAATCAGTTACGCTGTCATTACTGTGGATTTGTTATGCCGCGCCGAACAACGTGCTCCACCTGCGGCAGCGATGCGCTCAGGTTAGGCGGAACGGGCACGCAGCGCGTGGAAGACGATATTGCGAAAGCATTTCCGGAAGCGAAGATCGTCCGCCGCGGCTCGATATCTTCGCGCTTTTCTTGAGCTCCTTGGTTTCCTGCGCAAGGCATCCATTTGCTCCTTAGCAACCTTGCCTGTTTTGAACTGCTCTGAAATTTCATTTGAACGTCTGTTGAGAGCTTCCCAGTCTGCTTGCAATTCTCTCGATTGCTTGTCAACAGTAATTAGCTCTTCAATACTATAGCCGCCATGGCGTCTATCAAGCGTGCGCTGCGCTTCCGCAGGATTGTCGCGAAGAAATTTTATATCGAGCATCTTGCCTTCTTTTCTTTGAACTTTGACAACTGTTTTTTCGTTAAGTGATTGTGAGCCATTCCCATAATAAGGAAAGACAATATGAATTTGGAAAAACGATTATACCCCAGTCAAGCGGAAAGACGCCACCGCAAAAGCTTGAAAGCAAAGCGAATTGCAACACGCGGTGAGGATCTCGCTGTTGCTTATCTTGAGACTAATTCTTATCGATTGCTTGCCCGAAACTACCGGGCAGGTCGCGCCGGCGAAATTGATATTGTGGTGATGGATGAAAATGGTGTACTTGTATTTGTCGAAAGTAAAGACTCGTACAACTGATGGACCGGTGTTCGGCATTCCGGAAGTCGGATTTGAAGCGGTCGGGTATCGAAAACAACGACGAATTCTTGTTGCATCGCAGAAATTTTTGTCGCAACCTGATTTTGCATTTTGCCGTTGGCGCTATGACGTGATTGTGATCGGCATTCCGAAAGACAACGCAAATATTGTCGAGCCCGAAATTACACATGTTCCAGACGCATTTACATAGAGACGTGTCGTTGGTTCTGAATCCAGAAGCAGCTCAATCGACGCCGTTTCTGGATTCAATCGGTTCAGTATTGAGCATTGCCGAGTATTTCTCGCAGGCTTTTAATGGTATTGCTGGTAGTGGCGAGTTATGACGTGCATTTAGTTCAAGATAATTCCCTGAAACGGTTCTGTTGCATGTAGACGAAAAGCTCTAACTCACTTCAGGGCTGCCGGTTTGGATAGGGCGATGTTTTGCCACCGCCGATTTTTCGGGCAACAGAGCTTGTCAATAATGCATTCGAAACATGTTGAAGAAGGGTGGAGACTGATTGCTCCAATTCAAATTTACTTTCTAGCACCACTTTCGTTTACAAATAATAGAAATTTCTGACTCTTCAAAGTCCCCGCCACCGTGCGGAGTACGGCGTCAGCCGGGGGGCTGTGGCTTCACGCTGTCTGGTGTACGTAATTCCACCAGTGACGAGGGGCGCGCAGTCTGTTAGTTTATCGACTAATAGAATAACGAAGACAACAAGCCTCGTCGCTTTGAGCGTCATCGCTTCGAGCGTGACCACCACCACCACCTTGATCATCTCCACTACCTCGGTCATCTCCACCATCTCGGCAATCAGCCACTATTCCGAACTTAGTGCGGCAAGAACTTAAAAGGAAACAGCTGTGTTTAGAGACTTTTTCGAAAGAAGACAGAAGACGTTTTGAAAGCGGCGACACAAAAAAGGTCGCATTACGATTTGCCCGATTCATGCAAGCGCGCTGTCGGACTCTTCCAGAAACAGCCGAACGAACAGAAGATGTCAAAGATACCGTGGCGCTCAGATTTCATCATTTGCGTGCGTCTGGAAGGCGCGGAACGAACAGGCTGCTTGAAGATTAGTTCTCATCGTTCTAAATCGCGCTCAGCTCTTTTGCTGTTTCGTGGACGTGTTGTTGGTGCGGTGTACGGCTGCAAAACAATGCGCGGTCAATACCTTCATGAAGATGCGCATAAATGTGCGCTTGGCGATCTCGCTGCTCCCGGAAATATGCTTGACGCCTACGAGTTGCCTGAAGATCTGGTGCTTGCCGCAGCGTCGCTATTCTATGGCGAGACACTCGATACAAATTATGGTCAGTCTTTAGAAACGAGTTTTGATTATGCGCTAAGCGCTCTGCAACGTTCAGGCATGCCGGGATGTGTTGTGGTCAATTCGACTGAGGAAGAAACTATTTGCATTGTTTATGTTGCTAACGGTCGCATTGTCGGAGTGTTTAGCGCCTCGGACGGTTGGACTCACGGCACGCCCGAGTCGGCAAAGCGTTATTTGCGTGGCGGTCATTGCAAAATCCATGCGGCGATCCTGCCGATGGTCGACCAACGAAATCTCGGATTTAGTTTGACTGGACTTGGAGATAGATTGGGCGCCGGTGCCTTCATCGACGCAACTCCAGACCAAGACTTTTCACCCAGCCCGTCGGCGGCTGTGAGAACACCATCTAGAGAAGCGGTAGCAGCCGCTGTTCGCCAGCGCAGAACTACCGGCGAAATGCAGCACGCTGGACAGCACAGAACCACTGGCGAAATGCAACACGCTGGACGTGCTCGTGAGTTTGCCAACGTTTAGGACAAAAGTATCGCCAGCCGTCTCTAATGTATCGACCAGGTTATGCTAAACAACTCGAAATGCTTGATGCGAAAGCCTGCTTTGCCCCGGGAGCGCCGGCTTCCAGCCGGCATATAGTCCTGACACGACAATTGCAAATACGCCGGCTGGAAGCCGGCGCTCCCGGGCAGGCGTGTATTTATAGCACGTGGCAATAACAGCTGTCCGCGTTTTCTGTACTATAAGTTAGATTACTTCTTGGCGACTGCGCTTTAGCATAAGTCACGGTCATAAGCCGAGAATCAAATTTAATCGGCCTGCTGCTCATGCCAGTAGACCTGTAAATGCCGAGTATAAACGCACAAATTTCTCAATAAGATCTGAATTGCCCGGACATTTTCAGAGATAATGGCATGATCATGCCCAAACTTGCGCCCCAAATCGGGGAGACGTTTCTGGAGTCTTATCGATGAACCCTTCATTCAGTTCGACACTCGCGCCAAATACGCAGATTCGACCTACGTCGTGCCAGGTGAATCAAGCCGATCATCTGTGATAGGCGGTTGCGACGTCACCGCACTTGCTAAAGAATTTGGCACACCACTTTGGCTAGTTGACGAAGCGACAATTAGGCAAGGCGTAGCCGCCTACAAAAGAGGGGCTCAGTGGCTATGCTGATGCACAAATTTTTTATGCTGGCAAAGCATTTCTCTGCATGGCCATGTGTCAGCTCGTCAAACAACTTGATCTCGGATTAGATGTGGTATCAGAAGGGGAATTGTATACCGCCAGCCAATCTGGCTTTCCGGCAGAACGTATTTGCATGCATGGCAACAACAAATCAGAGCAAGAGTTGAGAGCCGGTCTTAGCTATGGTGATGTGCTTGTCGTCGTTGACAATGACTCTGAGCTTGAGATGCTCAACAATATTGCATCTTCAATGGAAAACGCGCCCGGAGATCTTTTACAAGTGACACCAGGGGTGGAGACACAAACGCACCAGCACACTCAGACAGGTCAACATGACAGCAAGTTTGGCATTCCGCTAGCCGAGGTCCCTAAGATTGTTAGACGAGCCTTGCAGCTCGACTCAATAAATCTAATCGGACTACATGCGCATATCGGCAGCCAGGTGCTTGAAACTGAGCCGAATATTCAAACAGTCGACATTTGGCTGAACTGGCTGCCAATCTCAAACAGCAAATGGGGTTTGAACTTATAACCCTGGACGTAGGCGGCGGGACTGGCATCAAATATTCGGACGACGATTCTCCCATAGCGCTTTTGAATGGGCAAAGAGCATCAGTTCGCGTGTTAAAGAAGCATTTGCCGCACATAAATTGACACTGCCCAAATTAATGATCGAGCCGGGCCGGTTGATCATCGTCCTGGCCGGTGTCACTGTATATAAAGTAGTCACCGTAAAGTGCAAAACGGAGGTCAAAGATTTATTGCAGTCGATGGTGGAATGGCTGATAATCCACGCCCCATAACCTACCAATCTCGCTATACCGCCTGCCTGGCTAATCGTGTAAACGCCCAGCCGGCGGAGCATCCGCAAACAATTGTCGGCAAGTACTGCGAGTCAGGGGATATAATCATAAGAGAAGCCTACCTGGCAGCAAACGCGGGCGATCTTATCGCGATATTTGGCACCGGTGCCTATAATTTCAGCATGGCGTCAAATTATAACCGCAGCCCGCGGCCAGTCTGCGTGCTTGTCGCCGACGGAATCGCTGAGATTATCGTCGAACGCGAGAGCAACGAAGACTTGCTCGAAGGAAGGATAGGATACCGAAACGCCTGAAGGGGTAGCGATGGACGATATCTGGCACCAGCTGATTGGCTATTACCAGCTTGCCGGTTCCAACGCCTGGGATACTGCTAAAGTTGCCTTTCAAATCCTGATCATTTTATATGCGATTATCTGGCTCTGGCGGCGTATTCGTGCGACGCAGGCTGAACGTCTGGTCAAGGGGATCAGACGTTCTTCCTGCGACGATTTGGGTGGCTTGCAATGTTATGGGTTTGACGATCATCACTGCTGTGCTGCGTGAAATGATCCCGGTTTTGTTGATTGCTGTGGTGATTGTATTTCAGCCGGAGTTGCGTCGAGGGCTCGGCTATCTTGGTCGCACGCGGTTTAAGGTTGATTTCTCGCTCTCAGATACACAGAATGAAAATCAAAAGAAGTAATCGAGCAAATTATCAGAGCGGTAAGCGAGCTGTCTCGCAATCGAATTGGGGCGCTAATTGTGGTCGAACCGCCTGAGGGTGAGCGTGATTATGTCAGCCCCGGCACTACTTTGAACTCTGAAGTAAGTGCCAGTCTTTTAATAAGTATCTTCAATACAAGCTCGCCGCTACATGATGGAGCTGTGGTGATTCGTCAGAGCAAGATTCTATTGCTGCTTCTACCTATGACTGAGAACTTGAGTTTGAGCTATCGATACGGCACACGTCATCGGGCGGCGCTCAGTTTATCTGAAAAATATGATGGTCTTTGCATTGTTGCCTCAGAAGAAACCGGGGCAATTTCAGCGGCGAATCGCGGTATGCTCGTGCGCTACAATTCAGCTGAAGAGCTGGCTGATGCGCTCAATTATATGTATCACCAGGAAGGCGAAAAACAGAAACGCAAACGCCGCTGCAGGCTTTCTTGCAGCTGTTTAGACGTCCGACCAGCCGACCAACCGGGACGGAAGCAAGTTCGGCTTCGGCAAGTACAGATTACCGAAGGCGCCGCGCCGGCGACTTTCCGCGTGGGGATGAAATTGAAATTGATTTGGATAAGAACAAGGGCAGTGAGCTTGCCGTTAAGCAAGAGGATTTGACCCCAGGTGGGCAAGCCGAAACGGCTTAGTGGTCCGGCTCATTGGTTTTACGGCTTGTAAGGGCGCGTTGCCTGCGCCCTCTTTAACGACGGCAATTGATGAAAGGGCGCAGGCAATACGCCCCTACGAGATCACCCAATGTTGGTCGTAATAAGTTACCATTTCAGCAAAAGCCTAATTCAGCAAAAACCTTCAGCAGTCACTCATTCCGCTGTTGTTCACTAAAAAGTCACATTTAAGATTCGACTTCTATTTTCCCCACTGACACTGGCTAGCGGTTTTGAGAATATCAACCACATCGGGGTTCGAGAAATGGATTGGGTCATCCATTTCTGGTTGAGATTTATAATCGGGGTAAATCGCATGTTTGGAAACATAATCAATTTTTTTGTTGGGATGACTTGCCGTAATTCAAGTTCAAGAAAAGTCCGCAGAATAAGAACCTCAATTACTATCAAAGAATGTCATTTCTGCCAGGCGACAATGTCCAGTCACAAGAAGGTTTGCAAGAATTGCTTATATCATCCATGCATGGTCTTGCCGGTGAAAAGTGGATCACTAAAGAAGTCGGTCGACAAGTCGATCATCTTGTTGCGCTGGATAGTGTCAAATACAGGAAAGCGGCAGTCTTTAGCGCATAGCTATAATTGAATTTCTGGCGATTTCTATTCAGAATGACGTTGCTTGGAATAATCTGGTTGTGATAAACCATGCTGCGAACAAACCGCGTTGTGAATAGACCACGTTGTGAATAGACAGCGTTGTGAATAGACAGCGTTGTGAATAGACCACGTTGTGAATAGACAGTGTTGTGAATAGACAACGTTGTGAATAAACCGTGCTGCGAATAAACCGTGCTGCGAATAAACCGTAAGATTTGACTACTAAATTCGGCGAAGAGTAAATATCCTGCTATAAATGTAGGTGTTACACAGTCGAGGTCGTCGGATGAAGGTGCTTTTGAAATTAGCTTTAACCGCTCTGGCATTTATGTTTTTGCTGCCAATGATTCCTGGGATCGAATTCCATGGTGGGTTTGGCACTGCGCTCCTAATTTCATTGTTTTTCGGATTTATGCTATGGATTGTTGACTTGGTGGCACTAGCATTTGGAACCTTTTCACAATCACTTCCTTTGGCTTGGCGCTCTTGTGGATAGTCCCATTATGGATCCTCGGATTCTGGCTGATGCCCGCATTCGCGCTCAAGCTTCTTGCTGACTTCGAACCACACTATCTAACCATTCATGGATTTATTCCGGCTATTTGGGCTGGATTGATTATGATGTTAATTGGTGTGCTGACAAAAGGTCAGCCACGTGCAAAGAATGAAACTGCAAATAATATTTGATTATAATCGGGGCAACTCATTCGTGCCGAAATCAAAGTAACAGGTCCGGATTCATCGTCTGCCCGCAAGCGGGCTGGCAGCCAGGACAGTAGCGCGCTTCAGAGGTTGCTTCAGAGGCGGCCTTTTTACTTGCGCTTTTCAGCGGCTGCTTACTTGCGCTTTGATGGCGGTTCGAATATGTCCAGCCTCGGCCAGTCAGAAGGAAGTTCTCGTCCGGCTTTCTTTCCGGTTCTGGAAATATTTTGTCGAATGGCGGCTCGGGCACTCGAGGACTGTTGTCCACTGCTGTACCGCATCTATCCACAACCTTGCCACTCTCTTTCAATTAGGTCGACACTTAAATTACCAATATCCTGAATTCCGGCGAAGCTGTCGTCGATCTTGATCTTGTAGGGCGAATTCATTTCTTCTAGCTTTTTGTTCACCGCACGTTCGAATTCGTTCGTTTGTTGTCCACGAAATGCCTTTAGTGCTTCGCCTGCTACTTCGTCTTTGTGTTCGATCTTTCCACTAGCGACCGCATCGGCGACACTTTCGACTGCCTTCTTGTCGGGATAATCGCGATTGAACAGCTTTTCGATAAAATCGCGCAGCCCGGATTGCTCTGCTGGCTGTGCTTTCTCTGCAGCGCGAAATTGAGATGGTTCCGCAGTCTCGGGAATATTTTCAGGCATGTTTGTTCCCTCAAGTCGGTGACTACAGCCCAGCCACTCCGAAGGAACTCAAATGTGCTGCCTTATTCTATACCGAGCCAATGCTGATTCGACACTTGCCAGATTAATTGGCGAGCGTGGCGGGCTAATTCACCGATTGCGGCATTAAGCCTGGAACCATCTGAGCAGGTCCCAAGATGGGCAGGAATCGTGCATTTTTACTTAACGTCGCCGCTGCCGTAGTTGCCGTGGGATGCTGTGACCAAATTCAAACCAACTGCAACTTTCATCAAGCGCTCAATCAGTTGCCTGGCTTCACCGTCAGACTTATACAAGAGCCGCATGACCGGGCTTTGCATACAGTATGAAACGAGTGAGTATTCACAATTCATTAGCATCACGTTTTGGATCGAGTAATCCAGTACGGTGCTTCTTCTGCGACCAATCGAATCTGATTCGACAAAGTGATTGATGTTGGTTTTGTTAGTGCCAACAATTCTTTCGCAGCCGATCTCAACATAGCCTGCAGATTTTCCATTTACGCTCACAGAGACGCCGGCTTTTGTAGCCCAATCCTCGCCAGAATTCTGACCGCGCTCATGCCGTTCTTGTGTATTACTGAGGCTGTCGTACCGTGCGAGATGGAAAATTGTATTTCCGGCTTGAACTTCGCAAGCCTGCTTGGCTATGACGATCATTTCACCTTCGCCAAGAACAAGATGATTTGGATCCGGCGAAGAATAATTCGTGCTTCCAAGAGTGAACAGCTCATAACCATGGTCGGCGGCTGTATGCAAGCGGGTTGCTGCCGCTGCCGCACCAGGTGCCGGCAGAACTTGCTGATAGGCAATACCACTAAGTGTTGTTGGTTCAGGCTCTGCTTCCGGGATTGACAGAGAAGAGGAAATATTTCCTAAATTACCCTTACCAGCTTGAATTGAATCACGTACATTATGTATGCGTTTCTTCTGTATTGGGTCGCAGCAAGTTTCTTTCTTGAGTAGCTTATCGCCGGCTAGAATGTCTGCAGAAATTTTGGATTGTGCAACCAAGAGTTGCTGCTGTCCATGCAGTCCTGTAGTTGTGCTGACCGTGGCTTGGTCGAAGGTTTTCAGTCCGACAGTGCCCTGACCGGCGGCGCCATAGAATTCGCAGGTGCCCTCCGCGCATACGCCTGAGAAATGATCTGTATTATTCACAGTCAAAACAATTACTGAGAACGGTGCAAGCTCAAAACGTCCCTTGCCGACAAGCACCGAAATGCTCGCTTTGCCGCTAAATACAGCCATGCGCCCGGCTCTCTGACTTACGGTTGCCCTGGCGGTGTAGGCGAATTGAGAACCCATTTCAGCAAGAATGAAGGCGCCGTCATTTGCCAGGGAGAACGGTTGTTTATCATTATCAACAAGCAACCATTCACTCAAGTCGGGAGGTTCGCGCCATTTTTTGGAACGTATAGTTTGCGTGGCGCACAGGTAAATATGTCTGCGATTGGTCCAGACAAAATCTCGTAGATTTGATTGTAGCTCAAGTCGTTTTGCGTCAACCCGTTGGTGATGTAGCCTGTGTCCAGAGCTGAGAGGTTGACTAGTGAAACCTGTGTCAGGTTAGACTGCGGTTCTTTTGATACTGCCAAGTTTAACAACTGGATTTGGATTCTGTGATGGAGGACTTGGCAGATTTGGCGGAGCATTTGAAATTACCGGAACCGGAAGACAACGATCCGGTCGGATCTGTCGTGCTGGCATTGACGGCACCAACTGCCGATATCGGTCCTATACTTGCATTGCCTGTGGCAACTTGCACAGTCACAGTCAATCCGCCCAGAGGTACGCCACTTCCTGCCGGTCTGTCCGGACCGAGTCCCTTGACGCAACAGTTGATCGAGTTGACATTCAACAAAACATTGCCGCTGAGACCGCCGTTTACACCAACAGAGCCATTGGGACCGGCAGCAATATCGCCAAGCGCTTTGGAAATCGTGGTAATCGGTCCCGGGCTTGACGGATTGAAGTTTATTGTCTGATTGGGTGCGGAAATTCCGGATCCGGCAATAAAAGTCAGATTGAGTGCATTCGTACCGCTGGTGTTGCCTTGAAGCGCCACACCACCCCCGGTGGCAACAATCGTGCCTGGGTTGCCCGGATTTGTGAACGTAATCGCCGGCGTTGTAATTGCTACAGATTGACCGATCACATTGCCGCAGATATTGACATTGCCGGCGGTGCCGTCGGTATCACTTACTTGAATGCTTCCGGGTGAATAGAGCGGCCCTACACCGGTACTGCCGCTTGCCACTGTAAGTGTGATTTCAGATCCGCCCAGGGGAGCCTGGATACGCAGTCGGCAGCGTGGGTTCAAGCGCACCAAGCCCTTCGACGCAGCAACTGACTGAGTTGACATGAAGCGCTTTACTGAATTTGTGCCACCATTTACGCCAACTCCGGCTCCCGAAATATTGCCCGGACCGCGGACCGGTGATTTCTTGACCAGCTCCAGTCGGGTTGAAATTGACGTTGTTCAGTGGCGAGGATAGAGACGAGCCCGATCCATAGTCACATTCAAGGTATTGCCGGGTCCGTTGCTTTGAATTCCCGACAACCGGATTTGCCTCGACGCTGCTACTTGTCCCAAGGGTAAGCGACGGAGTTGTAATCGATACAGGCTTGTCCTTGCACCGATTGGTTGTTGGCGACACTGACAGACGACGGTGAGGTCAGTGAGACTGTACCATTGTTGCTCGTCAAATTAGCGGCAATGTTGAGCGGTCCATTTGGAGTATTGATAGTAGAGCTGCCGCTCGACGTATTGGGCGAGCTAATCACCGGACAACAGGGAATAATGTTCGGGTTGTTATTCGGATTTACAAGATTGCTCGTGCCGGCAAAGTTATCTTTGATGTTGACTATGCCGCCTGCTGCCGAGGCCGAAAAATTAGGAGCTGAGAAATCTACCGCTGTACCTGCTGTGCCAATCGAACCCGCATTAGTAGAGGCAAGTACGATTTCGTTAGCACCAGTCACATTAGCCAGGGAGCCGGTGATTGAGTCGCCAGCTACAAATGCAGCCGCACCAGAATTGGTGACCGTGTTGCTGATGCTGGCAAGCGATATGGCTGCTTGCGCTCCAGAGGCATAATAAACGAGATTCTGTCCGCTGACTTTCGAGAGATTGGCAAAAGAAATTGCAGTAGTAGACGAAGCCGGCGCAAATGTATCTTGCAAGAAGTATGTGCCATTGTTTGCCACTGTGTTAGTTCCTGTCACAGTTACAGCCACTGCATCTGAAACCCAGGAAGAAACGGCGGCGCTGGATGTGAGCACAGGCGTTGATACCTGCACGGGTTGCTGCTTTATCCTGCGCCGACTGAACCGGCCCGTAGAATTCAGAACAACATTAGCACCAATGATGGTGACACCTGCGGCGGTTTCAAGAGCAGTGCCGGAGGCATTTGTCGACTGTATGTAATACTCAGATCCGGCTTTATTAGGATTGGTTACTGTAGGACAACAAGGTATGGGAGTGGCAAGTGTATTCGGATCGATCACAGTTGTATTGCCCGCAGATGTGTCGCTTACAAAGACAGAGCCGTTCACCGCCGTCGCTGAAAAATTAGGCGCCGAATTCTCCTAACCAAGAATTAAGAGTCGAACCCTGCTGCTACTGATCCTCGTCCTCATCTTCGTCCGGTAGCGTCGGCGATTGCACTTGAATCTTGGTCTTGGCCAGGATGGGATCGTCTTCGTTATACAATTGAAACGCGCCTACGGTAACAACGCGGTCGCCATCCTTTAGTCCGCTCAGGATCTGCACGTCATCGCCGCTGCGGATACCCACCTTCACATGCTTCTTCGTGGGCTTGTTCTCACTGTCCAATGCAATTACAGACGTTATCCCGTCCGGATCGGTTAGCAGCGCCGCGGCTGGCGCCACAATCGCTTTCGGCACCGTCTCGGTGACGATTGTCACGCGCACGCTCGCGCCGGGCTTGAGCTTGTCTGCCGCATTCGGGGCCTGCACCCAAACTTCAACTGTTGTGCTGTTCGGGTCCAGCGCGGGACTCACGAGCGTAACCTTGCCCTTCACGTCCGGGCTCTGCCCCGGCACCGAGATCGTGGCAGGGTCGCCAGCCTTCATCGCGGACGCCTCTTGTTGCGAAATATGCGCGCGCGCAACGACTTGGGAAAGATTCATAACCGTTACGATGGGCGTCCCTGTCGCGGGCATCTCGCCAGGATAAACTGGCCGATCAGTCACAACGCCGTCGATGGGGCTGACGATCTTTGTGTAGCTCAATTGGGCTTGCGCACCGGCGCTCTTGCCCTTTGCCGCCGTCAATTGCCCTTGGGCGACCTTGAGGTCTAGTTCTTTCTGCGCCGTTTCGTCTGCGGCCTTCGCTTGCGTCAAGGCGATCGAAGCATCGGCGACGTCCCTCGCCGATACCGCCCCCTGCTTAAACAGGTTTTGCCGCGCATCATAGAGTTTCTGCGCGTCTTCGAGTTCCTGCTTAGTTATTGCGCGGTCCTGCTGCGCCTTCTGGACCGCAGCTTCGTAGGACGCCTGCGCCTGTTCTAGACCGCCTTGGTTCTCATTGACCGAGGCATCCAAATCTTGCGCTTCGAGCTCCGCCAGCACTTCGCCTGCATGCACCCTACTGCCCCGTTCCACATAGAACTTCTTCACAGGCGAGGTAATCTTCGGGACCAGAGCGGCCTGATCGAGCGGATACAAAATCGCGTCGGCAGTCACCTTACGCTGAATATCCTGTTTTTCCGCCGCCCCAACTTGAACGGTCACGGTGGGTGCTTCCTCTTCCCCCGCTTCCTTGGCGGAACAGCCTGCGAGGGTCAAGCTGCCCAAGAGCAGGAGTAGCGCTCCGAGGCGCATCCAATCCTCGCGCGAATTCGAGCCACTCGTCGCTGTCGAGTGGTAAGCGGCTTTTGCCGGTGCAATCCTAGTCATGTTCCTGTCGCTATCTTTTTGGGTCATTCTAGAAACTTCCCGTAAAGGTTTGTAGAGTCGCCAAGGCCATACGATAGCGAACCTGGGCGTCGTCGTATGCATTGCGAGACTGAGTCAGTGTGGTCTCCGCATCCACGACGTCGAGCACGGTAGACGAACCGGCCTGGTAGCGCAAGTTCACCAGCCGCAGACTGTCTGCAGCCAAATCCGCGGTTCGGCGCAACGTTTCGACCGAGGTCCGCGCAACGCCCGCCTCGTTGTAAGCCTGATAGAGTTCACTCAACATGGTTCGCTGGGCCAGGCTCAACTGCGACTTCGCTACCTCCTGGTGATACTCCGCCTGGTGCAACTTACTTCGTAGCGTTCCCCAATCCCACACCGGAACCGTCAAGCTTGCCGTCACGAAAGTAGCCCAGATTCGGCAGCACGCCAGCCTCGGGAAACGCGGCCCGTACACTATGCAAAGCGAATGAATTGGCCTCGATTCCATAATCCGTCTCCACGCCCATGGTCGGCAAGAATGCGGCCTTGGCCGCAGTGACATCCAGGTCCGACTCCCGGGCCGTCTCAATCGCCACTCGCAGATCGGGATTGTCCCGGCTGGCCATGGTCTGCACTTCGCCGAACGTCGGCAGGGCCTGTGCCGAATCCAAATCGTCCACGACGGTGAAGTTCTCATTTAAGTTCGGGAAAAGAATCACGGCCAAATCCAACCGCGCGCCCTCCATTGCCAGCCTGGCCTCGTCAAAAGCGGCGTCTTGCTGCCCCGCTTGAATCTCGGCTTTAATCACGTCGCTATGCGCGGCCTGACCATTGCCCTCCAAATCCTGACTGATTTGCAGAAATTTTCTGGCCTGGTCTCGCGCCTGCTGTGCGGTTGCGTATTTTCGCTGCGCGACGGCCAATGCGTAGAAAGTCTTGGTCACGGCTACGGTCAAACCCCTTTGCGCGATCTCCATTTTGGCCTTGGCCAAAGACTCGGCTGCCGCCGCCCGGGTGTAGCCGGTCCTCATAAATAGCGTACTCGGAGAGAGATCCTGTTTGAGGACGATCCAATCGCGGTATACGTGGACGCCGTCATTGGTGACAAACCTTCCGTCGGAAACCTTGCCACCGTTGCCTTGCGTGCCGAGGTATTGGCTCAAGGCATTAAAGTTCGGTAACAACGCATTCCTGGCCTGAAGGCGATCGTCATGGGCACTTTTCGCGTCCGCGTCAGCCGAAGCCAACTGAGGATCGAGCTTCCGAGCCCGATCCAAGGCATCCTTTAGGGTCACCGTAATCGGCGCGCCCGACTGCTCCGGTCCAGAGGGGCGTGCCAACTCCACTTCGCTCTGCGGGAAACCATCAGTGTTTGCAGTCTGCGCTGCCAGCGGCATGGTCGTAATCGCCAGAGCGGTAATCAGGCTCAATCCAATGGCTAGCCTGCGCCGGACGCATCCGCGACTCAGGGCATCGACTTCGGTGGCGCGCTCAGCCGGCCTTCGGCAGCTAAGTTGTGATGGTTGCTTCATCTCAAACCTCCAATTGTTCGCAACGCCGCGAGCGCGGAGCATCCCGCAAGGCGACCGAGCTCCGATTTGCGAAGCTACCGCAGTCGACCGTCTCCGGGCGCCCGCAGGCTCCCGACGGGTCTTCAAATGATTCGGCGGAATGTCCCTAATGTCACCCAACTTTCAGGCGGACAAGCGCCGCTAAAAATAAGCGTTCTTCAATCAAGCAATCAAGTGGACACACCAATATCTAAATTTATCTCCTCCAACCTTAAGCCAACCTTAAATTCCAGAAACTTCATTTCGTAATCCCGGACACCATAAAGAACGCCCCTCCCGGCGTAGGAACCGGGAGAGGCGTTAAGCGTACCGGGGTCTCGTTACCCGGCACTCTACGCGGCAGAACCTGAAAGAAAGCTTAAGACAAGGTTTTTTTTTAAGAACCGGCGAGGTTCACAGGAAGCTCGACGCGTACCTGCGTTCCCTGCTGCGAACGATTGGCGGCTTCGATTTTTCCCCCGTATGCCAGGACCATCGCCTTGCAAATCGCCAGCCCCAATCCGAAGCCCCCGGTCGACCGAGCCCGCGAGCGGTCTGCGCGGCGAAATCGTTCAAAAATATAGGGTAATTCCTCCGGAGGAATGCCCGGTCCGCAATCCTCTATGGATACGCTCACCATTTCTCCACCGTTTCGACTGACTCGCACGCCTACCGTGGTTCCGGCGGGGCTGTAATTCACCGCATTCTCCAGTAGGTTCACCCAGATGAGTTCCAAGTCCTCGGGATCGGCGCGCAGGTGAACGGAGATAGAGTCGACGAGTTCAACCCCCACTCCGCGCGATTGGGCCAGAACCTCCATTCGAGAGATGGCCGCCTCGCAAGTAGACGTAAGTTCCGTGAATCCAACGTGTCGCATGCCGTTTTCACTGGCCTGTTCGATCCGCGCGAGGCGCAACATCCGCTGCAGCAGATCCTCCAGACGGCCGCAATCCTCCAGCATGCGCTCCAGACCGGCGCGATAATCCGCCTCAGGCCGAGGCTGATGCAAGAGGGATTGCAGCGTCGACTTGACGATGGCCACCGATGTTTTCAGTTCATGCGCAGCGTCGCTGGTGAAGTCGCGCTGCTGCCGGAATGCATCCCGTAAGCGCGCCAGGACGGCATCGAGCGCGTTCGTTAAGGGCAGCAATTCCGGAGTGGCCGAAGCGCTTTCGGGCGGATGAAAACTCCAGTTCCGAACCGAGATCATGCTGGCTTGCGCCGCCAGTTCGCGGAGTGGGTCAAGCCCACGACGGACCGCCCAACTTGCCGCCAAGCTCATGGCCACGAGCAGTAACAGGCTGCAGCCCGCCACCGAGGCAGCCAGCTCTTCCAAATGCTCCTCTACGGGTCTCAAGGAAGACGCATAGACGACCGTCACTCGGAACGGAACGGTGACTGTATCCTCATTATCAAGAATGGGGGTCTCACGTAACGCTACTGCGCGGTAGGTGACACCGGCGGCCTTAAAATTGACGTATTCCTTGCCCTGTTCGAGCGCGGCCGGAGGCACTGGCTGATCGGAACGCGCCAGCAGATCGCCATTCGATTTGCGAATCTCAAATCTGTCGGGATGTTTGCGAGTGGATGGCGGCAAGAGAGAGCGGTCGAAGAGTACATCGACCGGCTCGGAATCCGTATATCGAACGCAGGCCAAGGTGCTCACGTGCATGACCTGTCAATTCCGAGTCGAAGGCGTCAAGCAGCGCCTCGGCGCGCGAGATACAAAGACACCAGGGTGATTGCCCCAGTCAGCAGGAGCTGGCAAACGATCACCCCGGCAATGATCCGGCCGGTTAGGGACAAGCGCTTCACGGCGAGATCATCTCACTTCCGGCGCGTTCGGGAAATTGACGCGCCGAACACAGATACTCCCGAACAATCAGGCGTGCTCCCGTTCCGGGCGTAGCGCGTACCCATGTCCCCTCACGGTATGAATCAGTTTCACGGCGTGGTTCCCGTCAATCTTGCGTCGCAACCCGGAGATGTAGACCTCGATCACGTTGCTGAATTTCTCCCAGTTGTAGTCGTACAAATGCTCGAGCAATTCACTCTTGGAGACTACCGCCCGCGGACGGTGAGCCAGGTATTCCAGTACCCGATATTCCATAGGCACTAGGGCGATTTCCCGCTGGCCGCGCCGCACCGTGCGTTCAACCGTATTGATGCGCAGATCCGCGATGGCAAGAACCGGCGATCGTTGCCCTTTGCCGCGCCGGACCAGAGCCTTGGCGCGGGCCATGAGTTCGCCCAGATCGAAGGGCTTCGCAACGTAGTCGTCAGCGCCGGCGTTCAGCAAGCGAACAATGTTCTCTTTTTCGTCACGCGCGGTAAGAATCAAAACCGGAGTGGAGTTCCCACGCTTGCGGCATCGAATCAGCATTTCGGCTCCGTCTACCTTCGGGAGCATCAAATCGAGCATCATCAGATCGTAATTGCTGGATTCGGCGAGATAGAGACCTTCCTCACCGTCGGAGGCGATGTCCACCGCGTAACCTGCCCCCTCGCGAAGAGCCCGCGCCACATTCTCGGCAAGACGCTTTTCGTCTTCCACCAATAAGACGCGCATAACACACACTCCTGCATGCTTTTCTGGCTACACTCCTAGCACAGATTCGCAGTTTTTGCACGTTTCGCTGGTCTGGCGTCCGGCCAACAAGACGAAGCGACCATGAATCGATGCCGAACTAAGACCTGGGCGGCTTGGAATGGAAAGGATCGGGCTGCGGACTTTCCGGGGCTGGCTCGGGACTCTCGATATTGAGATTGACAACGACCGGCTCTTGGCCGCTTCGCACTACCACCGCTTCCACCGGCTCATCCCGCCTGGCGTTTAACTCCTGATGCGGCACAAACGGAGGCACGTAGATGAAATCTCCGGGACCGGCTTCCTCCACGAATTCCAGATGTGCACCCCAGCGGAATCTCGCGCGGCCTCGAACAATGTAAAGAACGGTTTCGAGTTCACCATGGTGATGGGGCCCGGTGCGCGCGTCCGGATGAACAATTACCGTGCCCGCCCAGAGTTTCTCCGCGCCGGTGCGAGCATGAGTGATAGCCGCAGCACGAGTCATACCAGGCGTTTGAGCCGTGTTGCCATCCAACTCGCCGCTCCGGACAATGCGGATGCCGTGTTCCTTCCAATCCGTCACAATGGGATTCTCATCAGCGATGCGCCCCAACCGGCGCGGAAATCTCGAATGCACGATCCGAGCTAAGCACCACCACACCAAGCAAAGTCGCAATCGGCTTCGACAACTGATCGGACTTTTTCAACGTGATGCGCGCGCCCGTCGCCGAAGGTGTCACGGACTGCGCCGCGGCATTATCGATCTGATCTTCGTCCAGCGGGAAAAATGTTGCCTGGGTTTCACGCGTTCCAGTCTCCACATTCAGAACGAAAGTCTTCCCGCCGTCGGTCGCTTGGACTTTCCAACCCGAAGGCAAAGGCTGGGGCCAACGCCCCCGCGTGGCGCTAAAGAGACTATGCCGCGCAGCCGTGTCGCCTAGCGCGGTGCCTGCCACTGGAAAGGCAAGTTTCACTTGGGATTTCGCGGGAATGCACACCTCGCGGCAAATCAGGTATTTCACGTCGGCCGAGAGCGTCGCCGGCGTACCCGGCTTGTAAGTAGAAGGCACATCAAGTGGCAGCGGAAGCAGCACTTTACCCTCATAGCCATAGTCAATCAGGGTACCCGTGCCGATTCGCACGGGAACGGGCCAGCGAACTTCCCCGGTACGAAACCCCGCCGGAAGCTGCCACTGAAATTTCGGAGCCTCGCCGGAGTCTCCCGGATTCACCCAGTAGATATGCCAGCCCTTCTCCAAATCAAACAGGACACCAATCCACACGGGGTGCCCGGGATCGAGCGTGTTTTGCTCCGCGACAAGGCTCACCTTGGCGTGCGTGGCCGCGAAAGCCTGTGCCTGCGCCCGAACTCCAGCACCGCAGGCGAACAACACCGCCAGCGCAAGCACCGTATTCCAGAGATTGGATCGAAGCATCGTTGCCATTCTCGTTGTCATTGGTTCGCACCCTGCCGGCTACAAGCCCCGAGAAGCTTGTGAAGCAGCGTCCGGGGACTTCTCGGCGATGAGCTTCTCGACCAGTCCCCGTACCTCGGTTTCCAGACGAACGTGCTCATCTCCGGTTGCGGCGCTCGCAAATCCAGCATGAACGCTGCGCACGCGCCCGTCCCGCCCGAGATAGATGGTTGTGGGATAGGCTCCGAAATTCACGAGTTGAGGAATCTTGCGATTGATCTCATCCGGCGTGCCTGCGAGCAACATGGGATACTCGATCCCGTAGCGTTTGATGAACGACGTTACGCGAGGCCGTGCCGCCGCCGGATCGGAATCGGCTTCGAACATGAGACCAACTATCTCCAAGCCGCGAGCATGAAATTGTTTGTACAGTTCCACCAGGAAGGGCGCCTCATCATGACAATTCGGGCACCAACTTCCTCCAATCGCGAGCAACACCACTTTACCACGGAAGCGCGGGTCGGAATCCGACACCATTTTCCCATCGAGGTCGGGGAAGCTGAAATGGAAGGGTTGGGTTGGGTCCTTTACGCTGGTGTAGCGCGATGGATCGGGCGGATCGGGAATCCCCTTGGCCGCGGCCTCTTTCGTTCGCGCCGCGACAAAGTTGGCTTGGTGATCGAGGTTTATCGACAGCGTGCCGTCGGGGTTGGTATGCGCCTCAAATAGCATCGGCCGCTCTCCGGCAAAATGGCTCAGAACCAACTTGCCGTCTTGCCAATGTCCGCTGAGCAGCCCGGTATCGCCGTCTACGCGCAAGATCGAGCCAGTAACTTCCGCTCCCGACTGCCGCAGAAACAAACTCCAGGTCCGGAAGTCCCTCGGCGCCTTGGCCTCCTGTGCCACGCGGCGCATGCGCCAATTCCCTGCCACCTGTGGTGGACTCTTCTCCCCCACCGTCACGGGAACAAAACGCCGCGCTCGAATCTCCATGGGTCTTGAGCCCGGATATTTGTACAGGTATGTGCCGTGAAGTTGATCGCCTTCCAGGCTCACTTCGAGCGTGGAATTCAGAAAATCGTAATCCAGCTTGAGCTTTCCATTTTGAAAGCTGCCCGAGGTTGAACCAATTTTGCGGTCGCCCTCAAAGAAAAATCCCTGTACCTGATTGTCCTTTTGATCGATCTCGAACCGAAACGGAATCTGCTCTTGATTCGTGACCACCACGGCATCCCACAGGCCTGCGATCGGAGGCGCGGCAATCGAAGGAACGGCCATCGCGAGTGCGGCAACCACGAGGAGGAGAAACTTGCGCATGGCGAGTGAGATTATATCACCGTCATAGCCAGCGGGGCGGACAGTCAATTTCATTCCAAGGGTATGTTCGCTATGCGCCGCCGTTAGGTGCGGCCGCGCGAACCCAGATACCAATCTAATATCTGCTCTCCATTCCAGTGCAATACACCGGAAGACTCCGCGATTTGCTCGTAAACGCTCTCCAGATACTTGATCCGAAACGGCTGTCCGCTGATATACGGATGGATCGCGATGGCCAGAAATTTCGGGCGATCTGCCCCTTCCCGATAGAGGCGTTCGAAGGCATCCAGGCACTTGCGGGTCCAATAGGCCGCCTCGTGATGCTGCACCACCATAAGCGTAATGTCGTTGCACTCGAGCGTGTACGGCAATGTGATCAGCGGCCCATTTGCCGTCGAGATCTCCGTCGGCTCATCGTCATGCACCCAGTCTCCGATGTACCGAATGCCTGCCGCCGTGAGATGCTCCGGCGTTTCATAAGTCTCGGTCAAGCCCGGCCCCAGCCAACCCACGGGACGCTTTCCCGTAAACTTCTCAATCGTGTCGAGCGTGCGTGCAATCATGGCGGGTTGATCCGGCTCCGCGTGGATCGGCCCCTGCTGAAAGCTGTGCCCCATGAATCCCCAGCCGGAATCCTTGCAAGCTTGCGCCACACGAGGGTAGTCCAGGCACACGCGAGCGTTCAGCGCCAACGTCGGACGAATTCCCATCTGTTCGAACAGCGCGTGGAATCGCCAGAAGCCCACGCGCATGCCGTATTCATGCCACGTCCAGTTGGGCACGTCCGGAAGGGGCGAGTTCCCTCCGGGTGCGGAAAGCGCCTGTCGAGGCATGGCCTTGGCGATGTCCCACACCTCGAGATTGACGATCGTCCACACCACCACGCGCGCGCCGCCCGGCAGATGCAAACGAGGCCGATCCACGATGGCTGAATAAGGCAGACGATCACGAGGCAAAATCATAGGGTTTGAAAGAGCTCCGCTGATGGTAGAAGCATTTCCGGCCTAGAGGCCGCGAGCACTAGTACGCCGGCCCGGTCTCCGGCGGGACATATGGCTGCCCATACTTGTTTGTATGCGCGAGCGTGAAATTCGGATTCTCAACCAAATGAATGCCCGGAAGCGCTCGTGTCGTCTCCGAGATCGTCACAACACGTCCCTGCGTGTGCAAGTCGTCCGCCGAACTGCGCTCATACCAGACCTGCATGCGGTAGCGCCCGTCCGGAACATTGCCAATAGCCACCCGGCCAGCGCGGTCCGAAACTCCGAAATAAGGCGAGTCCACAGCAACTACAACCGCACTCATTTCCGGATGGATATTGCAAAATAAAAAACTTACCCCTACCCGGTCAAACTGTACCGAGCGACTCGATCCCGCCTCGTAAAACCCCAAGTCGAACCTCTTGCCGTCGAAGAGCGAAAAGACATTGTGGAGAAAAGGATCCTGGTTCGGGAATTCCACGGTGGAACCTGCCTGAATCGCTAGCACATGCGGCTCAAAAGTCTTGTTTCGCTGGATCAACCTAGGAGTCTCTCGCGGCGGCGTATTGGCCCCCTGAATTGGCGAATCTAGCGGAGTAAGCCAAACCACGACACCCGAAGAATCGGCTGTCGCACGACCCTTCTGGGCGTGCGCTGCCGAACCCGGCTGTGAAATCTCTATCTGTGCCGTCACCGCGCCCTGTTGTGCGTGTACCATCGCTGCCCCGGAACACAAACCCAGCGCCGCACACAAAATCGCCACATTCTTCGAGTGCTTCCGTCGGGATGCACGCATTAGAACAGGTACCCCATACTGACGTTCACCTCATGCGCCGTGACCGCTGTCTCGTCCAATTGAAATGTCCGCAGCTGCCTGTACTCCAGAGAAAATAACACGTCCGATCTCACCTGGTAGATAAAGTTCACAAAGGGGCTGAAGTTGCGCGAGAGCGTCACGCCCAGGTAGCCCGCCTCGCCGCTCCCTCTGCGCAATTCAGGGGCGAACGGATTATCGTCTCCCAGCGCGGCGTTGAACTCCAGCTTCGACGTTGCCTTGAATTTTAGCTGCGCCCAGCCTCCCACGGAATCCAATCCATGAATCGCCGTCGTCGGACTCGTGAACGATCCGTTCCATACGACGTCTTGTCCAAGTCCACCGCCCAGCCCTGCAACGGCCCGGCCCCGATAAAACGCCGCCGTCAAACCGAAGCGATTGCTCAGCGGAAGGGATAGGTCGATTGTGCCCGCCCAACCGTCCACGGTACGATTCAATCCCCAATTCTGCCTTCCGTAATATCCTCCCGCACCGACTGTCGCCTCCTGGCCCAGCACGCGATGACTCCACGCCACCCTCGCCGCATAAGCTGGCTGGCCAGACATCTCCCCCCAAGACGGATAGCGAGCGGCTTCGCTGAAGGGCACGTCACCTGAGAACGAATCCAGAATGCCGCCCTGAGCCAGCAGGCTCGACCCATTGCCCAATTCGACGCGGTGTTCCACGCGAACTTGCGGTGTCCAACTCCACAGGTTGCCGGCATACGACAGCGGGGGAGTCGCAAGCGTCGCCAGCGATGTGGGCGCGAGCGGCGCAAAGAAAAGACGATCCTGGCCCACGACAATCGATGTGTACAACCAGTCCATTCGCAGGGTACCCGTTCGCAATCGAACCAGCCCCATGGTGGCCCCGTTGGGCTGATCCGGAAAGCCGCCAGCAAAATCGAATTTCACATCCGCGCTCGTTTGAGCGCCAGCGATGTCAGGCCCAAACACCTGCAACCCAATCTGCGACTGCCGCAGCGATCCCCCAAATGCACCAGCCGACCCCAGCGGATCCCCTGGCTCGGCTATAACCGGAAAGTCCTGATTGTCCACCGTGCCGCGATTCTCATAAAGGTTTACAACCGCGATCCCGGAGAGCCGAATCCGGTAATTCGATCCGCTCTCAACCTTGCTCTGATATTGGGTCGCCATCTTCGCGTCGAGAAGCTGTTGGTCTTCCTCGATCTTCGCCAAGCGCTCTTCGGTGCTCGACTGCGCAGCAGACTCCGCCTGTGGAGCGGAACCCTGCTCTTGGGGAGCAGTCACAATAGTCTCGCGCGCAGCTATGGAATCCGCGCGATATGCGGCATTCTCGACAACCGGGCCGGCCTGCTCATTCCGCTTATTCAACGCCTCCCGCAGCGACCGCACCTCGTCCCGCGCCTCCTTACTCTCGGAGCGTAGTTCGCTCACCTGCGACGACAATTCCCGCACCTGAGTGCGCAAATCGCCCAGCGCCTCCGTAAGTGCCTGCCATTCGGCCGGGGGCGGCGACGCGGATGACTCCGCCTCTGATGGGAGTTGCGCGCTTGGCGGCAGGGATTGTCCTCGAACCACTAGAGGAATCCCCAACCCAAAACATAGAATGAGCGCAATTCTCCGGAAGCCATGGATGGACATGTTCTCCCCCGCTTCAAAGTGACTCAGCCTACTTTAGGTCATGATCCCGACTGCAGTATTACAAACTAGGTTGGCTATAAGATGCGGGCCGCAACGCTGCCGTCCACCTCTCGGATGGGGGTTCCCGACAGCACCTCTCGCACCTTGGCGGTGAGAGACAGTCGTGAAAACGGCTTCTGCAGCGCGGTGCCCAGCGCCGATAATTCTCCGTTCGCGCTCGACGTATATTCTGTATAGCCGGACATGAACAATATCTTGGTGTCCTTGCGGCGCGCGCGTAATTGCTCCGCTAAGGCCTTGCCGCTGAGCCGAGGCATGACCACATCGGTGAGGACCAGATGAATCGTCTCCTCGTATTGGCTGGCAATCTGCAGCGCTTCCATACCGTCGGCAGCTTCTAGTACGCGGTAACCACTTGCTTTCAGGAATCTGCAGGCCAACTCTCGCACGCCTACCTCGTCTTCCACCACCAAGATTGTTTCTGTCCCGCGTAGCTCGGCCGCGGGCACCCCGGCAGAATCCGCTCCCTGCGCTGCCTCGGAGACCTGCGGCAGGTACACCTCGAAGGTTGTTCCTTTTCCAGGTGCGCTATCCACCCAGATGAAGCCGCCGCTTTGTTTCACTACGCCGTAGACCGTGGCCAGCCCCAAACCCGTGCCCTTCCCGACCTCTTTCGTGGTGAAAAAAGGCTCGAAGATGTGCTGCACGGTCTTTTCGTCCATGCCCTGCCCCGTATCCGTCACCGAGAGCAACACGTACAGTCCCGGCAGCATAGGCGCGCGCTGGGCCGTGTCCACGCGGCTGAGGGCCACGTTGCTGGTCCGGATCGTCAGTTTGCCGCCTTCAGGCATGGCGTCGCGGGCGTTCACGGCCAGATTCATGATCACCTGCTCGATCTGTCCCGGGTCGGCTTTGATCGATTGCAGTTCCTCACCGGGCAAAAACTCATATTCGATGTGTTCTCCGATAAGCCGTGGAAGCATCTTTCCGATCTCGTGCACCACTGTGTTCAGATCGAGCACCCGCGACTGCAGGACCTGCATGCGGCTGAACGCAAGCAACTGCCGGGTCATGACCACCGCGCGGTCTCCTGCTTTTTGAATCTGTTCCACGCTCCGCCGCACGAAATCATCCATCCCTTGGCGGTCCAATAGGAGATCCGTATGACCGCGAATGATCGTAAGCAAATTATTGAAGTCGTGCGCCACCCCGCCAGCTAGGCGCCCAACCGCTTCCATTTTGTGGGCCTGTCGTAGGCGATCCTCTAATTCCTGGTGCTCGTCCTGAGTGTATTGAAGGTTGTGCCGCATGCGATCGAACGCCTGGGTCACTTCGGCCACTTCGTCTCCGCTGCGCGCTTCCAGCGGATAGGTGTAGTCGCCGCGTTCCAGTGCCCGAACGCCAGCCACAAGATTCTCGAGAGGCTGGGTAAAGGTGTGCGAGATTAGGAAAACGAGCGTGCTCCCAACCGCCAAGCTGAGCAAACCCAGGCCAACCAGCAAACGATTCAGGCCGGCGAGGAATGCCGTGGCCTGATCGAGTGACTTCAGCACACTCAGAGACACGCTCGGGGCAGCTTTCGCGGACAAATCGACCGTCGTCGCCAAATAGTGCTCGTTACCTAGTTGAATCTCTTGCTCGCCACCTGTCTTTTTCGACGACCTGCCGCCGATTTGTCGGGCAAATTCAATCTCTTGCGACCCCCGAAAAGTGGTTGCGACCACGGTGTTGCCTGACTCAAATGCCACTTCGCTCGACGCGACTGCGCCGAAATCCTGGGCGGCGCCGTGATCAATTTCGTGGCCTACTGCCAAGTATCCGAGAACGTTGTCATCCGCCTCCGGCCCGAAATAGATAGGCTGAATCCAGATCTGATAGAGATGTCCTCCTCCAAACCACCAGTCTCTGGCGTCGCCGGATTCCAGTGAGTGATGCAGCAACTGCTCCGCAGTCTCGACCTTCAAATCCGTTGTGCTCGAACGCAGCGCTTCCACCCTTCCCCGCGCATCGGCTAAAACCAGCACCTCGCTGGCGCTCAGACGCCATACGTCTTCCGACCCGTCCTGAATCGTGGCTTTATCCTTCGTCGTCATTAGGGCTCGAACGTTGGGCAGGTTGGCCAATAGCTTCGCGGCTCGGCTGAGCGTCGCGTCGCGCTGCCGGTCGAAACTCTCGTAGGTGCGAACGGAATTCTGCAGGTCTTGACGGATGGATTCCCGCACACGCGTCTCTACCGCGTTGCGCACAATCAACAGTGTGCCCGTAGTCAGCCCCGCGGACACCAGCAGGAGTGAGAGCAAGAATTTGGTGCGCAGTCGAACTCTTGGCAACCGAGACCCCGCCTGTCAGCAGCCCTGTCTTGGCCGGCGCCATCTCCGGCTACTGCTTTCCCTAATATGTAAACTGTAATATGGGCTTCCCAAAATGGGCACATCTCAAAGTGGCCTTGGTGTCGAAGTCGTATCACACCGGCTAGGGCAGCCCTGCCCCTCCCGCCTGTCAGTTAACTGGGCTCCCAAGCGGATAACTCACCTGGCGGGAACTTGCCTTCCCTAGCCACAGAATTACACTGACGCCCGCCTCTTATCATTCCCTGCTCCCCTGAACTCTAGAACAGGTGACGAGGGGAACTCGGAAGGTCCAGAATTGCTTTCGCGCGGGCCATCGCCCGCTCCACCAGTCCTCGTCGTGCGGCAGGACCTGTTCATTGCGTCGTGGGGGCGCAATCAATTGCCATGATGCGCGTAGCCGTCAATCTCCTTGAAACTTTGGTATCTGAAAAACACAAATCAGGGAAACCTGTCACGCAGGATTGGCGGGAATCTCTCGAATCACACCGACTTTGGGTTGAGTCAGATGGGAAAGAAGGCCTGCCGGCAGACCTCTCGCGAGCGAACCTCGAAGGTGTTGACCTAACCGACGCCACGCTCCAAAACGCCAACCTCAATCAAGCCAACCTGCGCCGATCCGATCTTCTTTTAGCCGATCTCCGCGGCGCCAGCCTGCTGCAGGCAGATCTCACCGACGCAAATCTGCTCGGAACTAAATTCCGCGAGGCCGATCTTCAGGGAGCCACGTTCACGGGCGCCAAGGCGCTGATGGTCGAACAACTCTCCGGGGCCAATCTTTTTGGCGCCTCGCTGCCCGAATCGGTTTCGCCGGCCGACGCCGCGAAACAGGTGCAAGGCTTGGCGATTCGGACTGGTTGGCTTCTGGCTGCGACATTGCTCCTTACTGCTCTTTGTTGTTTCCGCGTTGTTACGATTTCCGACGCTCAACTGCTCAACAATTCTTCCGCTCTGCCTTTCACGATCTCGCGCACCGCGCTGCCGCTGATTCCCTTTTTTCTCTTTTGCCCGGTCTTGATCCTAGGCCTCTATGTCTTTCTTCATTTCCATCTTCAGCGATTGTGGGAGGCGATCGCGGGTCTGCCT
Source organism: Ignavibacteriota bacterium (assembly GCA_963776895.1). Lineage (GTDB taxonomy): Bacteria > Bacteroidota > Ignavibacteria > Palsa-1295 > Palsa-1295 > PALSA-1295. The sequence goes on from CAVZOL010000010.1 coordinate 1,202,068, forward strand.
GCAATCCTCCCGGACGGGGTCGGCTTGGACTCCTACCTGCCATGGTTCGCAAAATGGCCGGCACGTAAGCACTTTCGCTGGCTCCGGCAAGATCGCCCGGCGCTTGCGGCGCTCGATGCCTTCATTGCGAAACTGTTCCTTTACGGCCCTGCGCCAGCGGCGATGTTTTTCTTCTGGGCTCGCTACTTGAGGCAACAGGACATGCGTGGCACGGTACTGCATTTGACGCTAGCAGTAGCAACGGCGGCAGCCGCGGTCCACTTTCTGTCCGCTACGCACCGGGCATTTGGCGCCGATTCCCTGCCGATTGCGGACGAAACAAGCGCGCCCGCCGCAAAGCTATTCTCCAGGCCCCGCACGGCTCTCCTAGCTCTTGCGGTCGTTCTCTCTCTGCTGTCGCTCGGCGCTATCTGGGGCGCTCCTCACGCCTCCATTTCGGGGCCTGGGGCGCACGCTCCTCGAACTATGCGAACGTGGGCCGCAGACATCCTTTGGTTGGTCGGCTTCGACCCCAGCGCGCACTTAACCGAAGCAGCCGTATCCACGAAACCACGAAATTGGACTGGCCGAGACGAAGATCTCGCCCTGGTTCAAGGAGCGAACTTGAATGGGGCCAGCCTCCGTTATGCGCAGGCCTACCGCGCATTTTTCGCTGGAGCCCACCTCTGGCAAGCTGACCTCCGAAACGCCCGCCTTTCCGAATCCGATCTGCGCGAAGCCAACCTGCGCCAGGCCAATCTGCGATTTGCGGTCCTCGACCAGGCGAATCTCGCTCGCGCGATTCTTCGGGAGGCTGACTTGCGCGATGCCGTTTTGACCCAAGCCGATCTGCATGACGCCAATCTTTCTTATGCGTCTCTCGCTGGTGCGGTTCTGGCTGACTCTAAAATGGATGGCGCAGCTTTGTACGGCGCCCAGATGCAAGATGCACTCCTGCAACGAGCGTCCCTGCGGAAAACCGACCTACGCGCCGCCGACCTGCGCGGAGCCAACTTGTCGATGAGTGACCTTCGCGAAGCTTATCTATCGTCAGCGAAACTGGATGGGGCAAGCCTGCGAGAGAGTCATCTCGAACAGGCGATTCTCACGGAAACCAGCCTGCAACATGCGGACCTGCGCGGCGCTAATCTTCGGGGAGCGATTATGCAAGATGCAAATCTTACTGGCGCAAATCTGCAGGGCACTCAACTCCAGGGGGCTTTTGGGCTGACCGCATCGCAGCTTTGCTCCGCCGCGAATGTGGGCCAGGCCCAACTTGACGACAACTTGCAACACGACGTGAGTATGCAGTGTGCCACCGGGCGGCAGCTCGGCTCTGATCGGCCGTAATCAGGCTCAAATCAGATTGAAATCAGGCGCGATTTTCGCGCGCGGGCAGCGAATCCGCTTTTAAGCGCGCACTCCAGCAACGCTCGCAGATTTCATCGGGATACACGAAATAGTTCGAAGACCTTCGGCACTTTGGGCATTCCAGCGGTATCTCCCGGGCGACACCGCGAACGTTCAATCCGCGATCGCGCGCCTTTCCCGCTACCCACTGCGCGAACTCCTTCCCGACATTCTGCGCCCTCCCCGCTGCCTCTGGCGTAACGGTCGGAAAGAGCGGCCACGGACGAAGCAATGTGGCCAGCCCGATTGCGGCAAAAAATCCCAAAATCAGTAAGACCATAAACAGCCCCCCGAAGGTGTGATGCAAGGTTTTGATGCTCCGACGCCATCTCAAAGCAAACATAGGCTGGCGCGCGGGTGAGCCACACATACTGTTTTTCAGGGAGATTCCTATGAATTACCGTGGATGCCGAAGGCCAATTCGGAACTTAGAAGCAATCGTACAAGAGGTTGGGGCCGGAGGCGGGAGTCGAACGAACAAGCGACCCTAAGTCCTTCTTATCGATCGCCAGAGCGGTTGTATGTGCGAAAACGCCAAAAATCGCCACACGACACCATATCTACGGCATACGGATTTCAGTTGCATGGCTCTTGATATTTTTCATGTTAAGTGAAGACAAGACGTAAACGGTTCGTCGACACTGTCCAAAGGCCTTCTCGATTCGAAAAACTACACTCCGATAAGCGAACTTCACAAGACTTGGCCGGGAGCACTCGTAACCGCTAGTGCAAGCCTGCGAGGAACGAGCGCATTTCGCGGAGCACGATGCCTTCGTTCGCCATATAGATGTAGTGATTCGTCTTTGGTAGCACCACCACCCGTGCGTTAGGAACTGCTCCCTGAAAAACCTTGGCGACACCATCAACCCATGCCTTGTTGTTGGCGTCGGCAATATCGCGATCGGCTACGCTTTTGTATGAGCCCCAATCTAACGGATCGGCATAGATCGCGAGCACCGGTACGCGAATATCCTCATACTTCTGTTCTTGCTCCATGATGGCCATGAACGCGGGCGAGGGATCGCGGCGCTTCCCGACGCTTCCGTCAGGGTTGATCTCGTAGCGCTGCCGCATCTCGGCTTCCGGAAACGCAAAACCTTGCGTGCGAACTTGCCATGCACGGAATGTCGTGAGACTCGCCATGTCGGAAGAGGATGGCGTCGGCGGGGGCAAAGGCAGCGGCTGTGTATAGCCCTTTTGAATCATCTTCAAGTCCAGTTCCAATTCCGGAAGATCGTTCTGCAGCTTCTGCACTAGCTCGCGATTCGCAAAGATATCGTCGATAGTCACGCCAGCCAGGTCGTTCTTGAGTTCCTGCAAATCGATGGGCAAGAATCCCTGCGAGCGGTCGTAATACGCGTATTGGTATGCGGCGTCCAGATAGATTAGTCCAGCTACCCGCCCTGGATGCCGCGATCCGACTGAGCTTAGCTCTTCACCACCCAGCGAATGTCCGGCTAGTACCGGCTGGTTTATGGCGAGAGCGTCGAGGACAGCAATTACGTCATCGCCAAGCCGGTCCGCCGAGTAATTTCCCCTCTCCGGAGCTGGGACACTCGACGCGCCGAATCCTCGCGGGGTGATGCCGTAGACGTGATATTCAGAACTCAGCTTTGGTGCGAAGTCGTCGTAAATGTGGGCTGTGTCTCCGCCACCAGGTAGGAACACGAGCGCTCGTCCTGAACCACCCCAATCGAGGACCTCCAGTTTTACGCCTTCGGCCACGGTCACAAACTGAATTTTGTGCGGAGATGGATCGTGCCATGGGACTGCCTGTTGCGCCGACAGACGCCCTGGCAGCCAAACCAGTAATAGGACAAAAGCTAATAGACAACGGCGGTCACTCTGACCTGCTCCCCTAAATCCGCACAAAACTGAGTATGATTTCGCATTTAGAAAGGGGGAGAAGCATGTCCAGAACGAGGCACACAGAGGTGGAGATCATCGCCGTGCTGAAGCAGGTGGAGGCCGGGCGGAAGGCGGAAGACGTGGCGCGGGAAGCGGGAGTGTCCAAGCACACGATCTACGCTTGGAAGGCGAAGTACGGTGGGATGGAAGTGAGCGAGGCGCAGGAAGTGAAGCAGTTGCGGGAAGAAAACGGGCGACTGAAGAAGCTGGTGGCGGATCTGAGTTTGGACAAGGACGCGTTGCAATCGGTGATCCGAAAAAACGGATGGAGCTCGCAGTCTTGAAGGCGGCTGTGGGGCAGGTATGCCAGGAGTATGCCTTCAGCCAGCGGCGAGCCTGCGGTCTGCTGACGATGGCGGTATCCAGCTACCGTTATGAAAGCCGTCGCAGCGATGAAGGGTTACCAGGGCGGCTGGTGGAGTTGGCGCGGGAGAAGCCGCGATTCGGGTATCGGCGCTTGCATGTTTTGTTGCGACGCAGCGGAGAAGCGGTGAACCACAAACGAGTGCACCGAGTGTATCGAGAGGCAGGATTGAGTATCCGGCGCAAGAAGCGCAAGCACTGCGTGCGAAAGGGGCAGCCGCTGCGAGCTTGCACGGCGGCGAATCAGGAATGGGCGCTGGACTTTGTGCACGACGCGGTGGAAAGCGGGCGAGCGATCCGGGTGCTGAGCGTGGTGGACGCGTACACACGAGAGTGCCTGGCGCTGGAAGTGGACACCAGTTTTGCAAGTCGGCGCGTGACGCGGGTGTTGGAGAGGATCGTGGCGGAACGAGGGACGCCGCAGGCGATTCGCTGCGACAACGGGCCGGAACTGACGAGCCGGCATTTTCTGGCGTGGTGCATCGAGCAGAAGATCGAGTTGGTGCACATTCAACCGGGACGTCCGATGCAGAACGGACGCGTGGAAAGTTTTAACGGGCGGATGAGGGAGGAGTGCTTGAGGGTGAGCTGGTTCGGGAATCTGTTCCAGGCGCGGGAAAGGATCGCGGTGTGGCGGCGAGAATACAACGAAGAGCGGCCGCACAGCAGCCTGGGATACCGGACGCCGGAGGAATTCGCGCGGGAAGTGGGCGGGGCGAATGGCTGTGGAAAAGGCGCTGCGTGGAAAAGTAAAAACAACTTTTCCACTCCGCTTGGAAATCCCGCAAAAGGCGCGGGATTCCCACTTTCCCACAGCCCCGGCGACGACGGTCTATCCACCGGCGAGCAGGCTAACGGTTCCGATGTCGTATTATGACGTGTGCGGAGTTCGGGGGCAGGTCAACTCATTGCGGGTTCACCTCCGTGCCGGAAACGCCAATGCGGCAGGTTACGCCTCAAAGTCCTGTTCCGTCAGCGGGAAATTCGATCGAGGCAGATTGGGCCTTATAGACTCTTGAGGCGCTTTCCCTAGGCGCCAACCTTCAAGTCGTGCGGACGGTCTACTCGAGTTCATCTACGGAATTTATTTGGAACACGTCCAGAGGATACGCAGGGCCATGGCCCGCCTCGCAGGTCGCGTCAGTGATTCCCGTTTTAAGCTTGCCGTTTATTTCTCGGACCTTCTTACGTACGTCGGAGCCCAAATATACTTTTATGAGATGTTCGCAGTTGGGCTGGGCACAACGCAGTTCGGCTAGAAGCATCAGATCATTGTCAGGAAGCCCAGTGTAGTAGTGCGTGTTGATCCATTCGATGTCCTTGGCGTCGTAGTGATAGCCGCAGCCACAGTATTTACACACCAGCAAGGGATGCCAGTTTTCCGCGGGCCAGTTCGGTTGCGGTTCCGTGCTCTCCGGGAGGTTGGGATGAGGGAGATAGATTGGATTGCCGTCTGTGCAGTCTGGAGTTTTGCAGCGAACGATGGGCTGCCAGTAGGCGTCCTGTGACATCAGAAAATTATACACTGCGGTTTGCGGAGCGAGGATGTGCTGTTCGGGACCAGGCCAGCCTTGGCAAACTGGCGGCACGGGACCCGGAAGCCTTCAAACAACCTCGGTTTACGGGGGAAAACGAACAGAAATGTGGTGCCGGAGGAGGGAGTCGAACCCACACGGCCTTGCGACCAACGGATTTTGAGTCCGCCGCGTCTGCCATTCCGCCACTCCGGCCCGCACGATCCTCCAAGCAAATTAACATGCTGCGGCGCGGCGCTCAAGCCTCACGGAAAAATGTAACGCGTGGCACGGTAGAGCGCGCCCTACCTGCGCGCCTTCATCGCACCGTCCGTTCTATCCTATCGCGCAAGGGAGACGGCGAAGCCGACGCGGCTTGCCACGGGTTGACCGTCCTTAAACGCGGGAGTGAATTTCCAGCTTGAGACAGATGCCTTAAGCCCCGCGTCGGTCCAGTCCGCGGTATCCTCTGGCTTCGCGGACCGCACTTTCCCGGCCGCATCCACCACTAAAACCAGTCGCACTTCCGTGGTCGCCAAGATTTCTGCCGCCGATCCTTCCGGGGGAGGACGCCGCAGCAGGATCGGTTGCGGAAGCACCGAGACTTCCGGCTTCGTGCCCACTCCGATCAAGCCTTCGAAGACCCTCGCCCCCACCTTGCCACCAGCCGGAACTCCTTTCGAAGCGCCGTCCGTCTGCTTCAAGATTCCCCGGTCGTGCGCGGCCCAAAGGGCACCGTGAATGCGCGCGAGGTCACTGGCGGGCCACAAATCTGCTAGTGTCTGCTGAGCTTTCTCTTCCGCGCCGCTATAGAGATAGGACCACGCGATCTCCAGGACTTTGATCTTCACTGTTTGGAGGCGCTCTCTAAGGTGCTGGGCCGCTTCCGAAAAAATAACGCCGGGCGCCAAAATTCCATCGCTCTCTTTGAACTCTTGCAAATCCTGGGCATTAAGGGATGCGCGAAGCGTTTCGATTCGTTGGCGATAATCGCCTTGAAACTCCGCACCGACATTTAGCAGCCGGCCGCGCTCGAAACGCAGCACCACCGGAGGCGCAAAGTCCAGCGCGCTCAATGGGATGTGCTCGAAGCCGTCCACCGCGCCCGCGTCATCGGTCCAGATTTCCACGCGCCCGTCGAGGTCCGTATCGGCCGCGCTGAAAAAACTTCCCCCTTCGATTTTGCGGAGCAAACGCGAGGGCTTCTTGAGGGAATAGATCCGGTACTCCCTGCAGCATTTGTCGCTGGTTTTCTGGACTTGCAGTGCGGCGACCGGCACGCCCAGCCCAAGGTCCACTCCAAAGGCGTCGACGTCGATCTGCGCCACATCGGTGGCCACGACCAGCCTCTGCCTGTCCCACTCGAGGGCGCCCTCGCACGCGCGTGTGGCGAGTTGCCCATTGCGCGTAGCGCCAACCTGCAGTTCTACACCGGTGTGAAACAGCGACTCGAAATCCCCCGCGCCATCCTTGCAGACGACTTCGAGAGATTGGGCATGACTTGCGACTGCAGTCACGCACGAAAGCAGGCACACCGCCAGCACAACCCGAGCGCTGTAGGAAAACATGCCTCGCAACTTTCGACCTGGTGGAATATCGAAGCCAGTTTTTGTGGTCGTTCCAACGAGGGTCGGACTATGGACCATACTGCTGGCCGTAGCAAAGCAATGACCGGCCATCCGCCAGCACTACTTTGGACAAGCGGAGCATGTAGGTGCCATCACTGATGCGGTTACCGACGGCAGTAATGTGATCTCCTGGCTTCAGCGTGTCTTTGTTCCAGCCGGTGCCGGCCATGCGGCTCGGGCTGGGGCCGCCGGCCCACCATTTCTCGACGTTCCCCTTGGCGTCCGTGGCCTCGAACCGCATCCACACATGCGGATTTTCCCAGTCGAACTCCGTCACCGTCGCCTGTACGGTCGTCAGGTTCTTCATGTCGTACCCGTGCCAAGCGTGATGAGCGAATACGGGAACGGCGATCGCCAATAGAGCGGCGATGACCATTCCGATGGTCCATGACTTGGTTCTCATCGCGGGACCTCCTGCGCGGCCATAATAACCCTTGGACGCCGCTATGCCACCCATCGTTTCCAGGAAGGTAACGATGGGGTGCCTGGAGCGTTTAGAGAGCGCCCAGACTGGGCGGTGAACCAACATCTCCGCCCACCTAAGCCCGGCGCTGCACGGTATGCCCGCGAGATGAGGTCGAGACTAGTGGAAATGCTTGGCCGCGCGACGGTAGGCGTCTAGACAATCCGTGCACACGTGATGGGAATTCAGTCTCTCTTGGAAGGGACCGGAGCGGAACTCGATTCGCTGAATCTGGTTTGCCGCCCGACATATTTCACACGGGACTCCAACGTTACTCTGCGACTCAATCTTTGCCTGCGACACACCGCGAAGCCAGTAGCCCATGTCGTACATGTTGTCCCCCCTGAGAGAAAAATCTTATACCATAGCGTTTCAGAAATGTCTTCGCGAAAAATCCGCAAGTCCTTCCGAGTCCTAGTACTAGGGCGAATGTCAGCACGCCGTTTCGAATGAAAAAGCGGCAGCGCGCCTGCTTAAGGGCCGATTCGACCCATATTGGGACGCACCAATGCCGATCCCAAAACAATGAGGATTGCGTGGTTCCAGGCAATCGAAGTGAAAGCGGAGAGCAACGCGCGGGACGGCGTTATTGTGTCAAAGCCCTCGGGAATTGTATGATGCGGCCCGCGGAAACTACGGTTCAGAACTACCTTTCAGAAATACGGTTCAAAGGAGAACGCAATGAAGGTGGCTTCCGGTTTGGTCGTACTCGCCTTCACGCTGCTTATGGGTGCGGCGGTCTGGGGTCAGACGGCTGAAGAATACCAGGAGTGGATGAAATCGAACGCCACCCTGACTGCCGATCTGAATAAAAATCTGGCAGCCAAAAACGCCAGTGCGTCTGTGATGGACGCCAACCAGATCCAAGAAAACATCTCCAAGACGATGATCTATTGGCAGCGGAAAAACGTCCCCGACGCCTTGAAGCTTGCGACCGGCGCTAAAGAGGGATTTGCGAATGTCATCGTGCTCGTCAACCAAGGCAAGTTCGATGAGGCTGCCGCGGCGGCGAAGCAGACGACCCAGGTGAATTGCGGCGGCTGTCACATGGCTCATCGGGAGAAAGTTGCCGACGGCTCGTTCAAGATAAAGTGACCAAACAGATGTTCCTATAGTCCTCGGCTTTTGCCCCGCGTCCGTCTCGAAGCCGCCCGGGCCAAGCGCGCCTATACGTGTCTTGCCAGAGCAGAGACTCATCGATAGACTCGATTACGCCCACGAAGAAGTCGGACTCGTTCGAGCGGCAATTGAGTCTTCCCCCCATGACCGCACCGAAAAGCCAGATTGAGCCTGCCAGAGCGCGCGGCGAAAAGGCCCGGTCGGCGCGTTGGGGACTCGGATTTTGGAGCTTGATCGTTACGCAGTTTCAGGGAGCGTTCAACGACAACGCCCTGAAATTCCTGGTGATCTACATCATCGTGGATATGGGCCTGCCCGGCCCCAAGCGCGACTGGCTGGTGCTGGTGGTCGGCGCGCTCTTTGCCTTGCCCTTCATTCTCTTTTCCATGACCGGCGGCTATCTGGCCGACCGCTTCAGCAAACGCTCCGTGACCATCGGCACAAAATGGATGGAAGTCGCCGTGATGCTGTTCGCGCTGCTGGCGCTGGGGCGCGGAAACCTGCCGATGGAAGCGGCGGGCGTGTTTCTGCTCAGCTCGCAGGGCGCGCTGTTCGGGCCGTCGAAATACGGCCTGCTGCCGGAGACTTCTGCCCGAAAAGGATCTCTCCTGGGGCAACGGCGTAATCGAGCTGGGGACATTTCTGGCGTCGATCACCGCCACGGTGGCAGCGGCTATTTGGCATTCTATTTTCGCGGCCAGCAGCACTGGTCCGGCGTGCTCCTGCTGGCGTTGCACGTCGATTGGGCTTGGCGACGAGCTTTGGCGATCACGCGCGTGCCTGCCGCGAATCCAACGCGCAAGATTCAATACCAATCCGCTGGGCGATCTTTGGGAGCAAATGCGCGCGATCCGCAAAGACCGCGTGCTGACCTGGGCCATGGTGGGCAACACCTATCTGTGGTTTCTGGCGGCGCTGCTGCAATTCACGATCGTGATCTACGGCCACGACATTCTGCGGATCGACGAACGCCACATCAGCTACCTGCAAGCGGCCGTGGCCGTGGGCATCGGCTTCGGGCAGCCTGGTCACCGGGTATCTTTCCGGACGGCAAGATCGAATACGGACTGATTCCGCTGGGCGCCGCGGGGATGACCGTTTTCGGTTTTCTCTCCGCCGAGCCATGGCCTCTCGCTCGAACGCGCGGCGGCCTATCTCGGTCTGCTGGGATTTTTTGGCGGCTTTTACGCCGTGCCGCTGAACGCGTTGATCCAGCACCGGCCCGATCCGGCGCGACAAAGGCGGCGTGATCGCGGCGGCGAATCTTTTCTCGTTCGTGGGCGTGTTTCTCGCGGCAGGCGTCTATTACCTGCTGGCCGAGGGCCTGCACTTGCGCGCGGACAAAGTATTCTTCGCCGGCGCGTGCATGACCGTGGCCGCCACGCTCTATGCGGTCTTGCTGCTGCCGGATTCCATGCGACGGCTGGGGCTGTGGATTCTGACGCACACGTTGTACCGCGTGCACATCGAGGGCCGCGACAACATTCCGGAGCGCGGCGGGGCGCTATTCTTGGCGCGCGAATTGACGTTCCTCGGCGCGCTCTGGCTCGCGGCTTCGGTCGACCGGCCGATCCACTTTTCTATCTCCGGCGGGCCGGACGGAAGCAATTCCATACTTCGCCATTTGGTCCAGCTAAACAGACCTTCGGGGAGCGACAGCGTAGGCCGCACCGATTCATTGCTGGAACCAATTGAAAAGGCCCTCCGAGCGAACGAAATCGCCTGCGTGGCCGGGCAGCGCTTCCTTTCCAAACTTCAGGAAGGCGCTGGCGAGCAAACGCGCGTCCAAGAAGTGTTACCGAGTACCAGTGCGCCGGTGGTCACGGTCCAAGTAGACCGCGCAAACCTCGGCGCGCTTTTCATCCAAGCAAACAAATTGTTTTGGCGTTGGCCAAGGCAACTACCCGTGCGCGTGGTCGTGCGATTCGGCTCCCCCATCGAACCCTCGGCTCGTTCGTCTTCGTTGCGCGAGGCGTTAGCAGGTCCGAGTTCCACGCGCAAAACACCTGCATAGGATGGTCCCGAATGCTCCGATGGCCAGTCACATGGGCGGAGAGGCGAACGCTCTCGGCGGTTTGTCGAAAACCTTCGCAACGCGTCATTCCGAGGAGCGCAGCGACGAGGAATCTCTCATTCTCTTAGCCCTGCAATACGGAGAGATTCCTCGCTTCGCTCGGAATGACAATCCCAAAACGGTCTTTCAACAAACGGTTAGAAGATCGAGAATTTCACCTTCAAGAATTTCTTCGGGTCAGCGCGAAAATCGCCGACAAGCAGCCTCAAATCGCCAGTGAGCCCGCTGAGATTGTCGTAGAACTTTGGATCCGAGAAGAATTTCCCAGCCGAATTATCATTTGAATTGAGCTTCGCGGTGGCTTCCTTAAGATTATCGCTGACCTGGCGCAAGGAGGTGTAGAGCGCGTCGTCGGTCGTGAGTTTACCGAGCGTGCCCTTTCCGTCCCGAATCCCGGAGAGAAGCGCATTACTATTGTCCAAGAAAGTTTTTGCGTCGTCGTGAAAGCTAGGGTCGTAAACCAACTTGCCAAGCGTGCCTTTCTGATCCTCCACGGCGGCCATGACATTGTCCACGTGGCCGGTGACGGAGTTAAGTTTGGTGTATAGCTCGTCGGAGACTATCAGCTTGCCTAGCGTTCCTTGTCCCTGCTGGATGGATGTGGCTACCTGATCCAGGTGGCCAATGGTGGCGTCCAAGTGGTTGTAGACGCTTTGGTCCTCGAGCAGTTTGCCAAGCGTGCCGCGACCCTCGTGAATGTCGCTGGCGATCCCGTTGATTTGCGTGGTCAAGGTATTGAGGTTTTGGACCAAGGCCGCGCTGCGCTCGACGACCTGTTGTATAGCTTGCGCCTGCTTGCCGGGAATCTCCTGTCCATCCTTGAGCACTGCGCCCGTGTAACCGCGCTCGATGTTCACGTCGCGATCGCCCACGAAGCCCGCGCTGATCAAGCTAGCGTTGGAGTCCGAGCGGATGTCGTCCTGAAACTCCCGGTTAATGCGCATGACCACTTCCACGTTGCGCTTGTCGTCGCGCGTCTGACCGGGCTTGACGGGGGCCATGCGCACGGCCTCGACGTTGCCGATCTCCACCCCATCGAGATCGACCGGCGCTCCGACGGTCAAACCATTAACTTCCGGCAAATATGTAACCAGGCGATATTTCGCGCCCCAAGTGCCGGCGCCCGTCACGTAGAAGACGCCGACGACCACGACGAGAATGCCCGCAAGTACGAAAACTCCCACACGCAATTCGCTCCAGCTCAGTTGTTTGTGTTGCGCCATGGCAAAACCTCCTAGGACGCTGCTGCCGAAATAAACTTGCCGCCCTACTCCAAAAACTGTTTCAAATACGCATCGCTCGTATCGAGAAGCGCTTGCGTGCTTCCCTCGAAGTACACCCGGCCGTTGCGCAGCACCAAGAAATTCGTCGATGGCCGACCGTTTCGTGCGCCCGTTGCAGCCGCGGCCCCTTCCGCCGGAACTTTGGTAACGCGGCCCTGCGCAGGGTCAAATTGGTAGTTCGCCAGACCAAACGCGTCCTGAAGCCGGTGGGTGGCAAGCAGCGATGTGCCATGCTCTGTGTCGCGCAGCCGCAGGATGAGCATGATGATCGTTTGCGAGGTGAGCGGGTCCAGGCCCGCCGTCGGCGAGTCGTAGAGCACCACGTGCGGCTTGGTTACCAGCGCGCGAGCGATCGAAACCCGGCGGCGCATCCCGCCGGAAAGATCGGCTGGAAATTGGTCGAGCGAATCTTCCATCTCGACGAAGCGCAGCACTTCGCGAACCCGCGAATCAATTTCGGCCGCATCGACATGTTCCTCGTTGAGGCGATAGGCGACATTGTCCGCGACGCTCATGGAGTCAAAAAGCGCGCCCTCCTGAAATACAAAACCGATCTGGCGCCGGAAAACCAGCAGCGCGGACTCGTTCATGGACGCCGAGATCGCGCCCTAATACATGAACGCGACCGCGAGTGGCCTTCAGCAGGCCCGCGGCGAGTTTGAGCGTCAGAGTCTTGCCCGAACCGGTCTCGCCGATGAGAACCTTGGTCTCGCCGGGCGCAACCTGGAACGTGACGCCATGGAGAACATCCCCTTCGCCCATGTCGAGGTACACGTCTTCAAAGGAAATGACCGGGTCGCTGTTCGCAGCACTCATCCGATTTGGAGTCCGCCCGGCTCACCCTTCGCCAAGCGACACACACCGAATCGATTATAGATGCAAACGAGGGCGAACCGGCGGCGTAGATTTTTGAGAGATTTGTGACTACAAAAGCGGCGACGACTCTGGTGCTAGAAAACGTGGCCGGCGAAGAAAAGGGAGACCTTGGTCAGGAACGTGTCCGAAACGATGATGATCACCGAGGAGATGACCACCGCCTGGGTGGTCGCGCGGCCCACGCCTTCCGTGCCGCCGCGAACGGTGAGGCCCTTGTAGCAACCCACGGTGGCAAGAATGAAGCCAAAGAACAGCGGCTTGGCCAAGCCTTGCATCAGATCGGAGAATTGCAGGCTCTTTATCGCGCTGGTCCAGAACTGCACCGGTCCGATATGTAAAGTAAAATTCGAAACGATAGCGCCGCCAACGAGTCCGATGAGGTCCGCCATGGCCGTCAGTAGAGGAAGGACACACACAGCGGCCAAGACGCGCGGCGCGACCAGTTTGCGCATCGGGTCGGTGCCCATGGCCCGCATGGCATCGATCTGCTCGGTGACCAGCATCGAGCCCAGTTCCGAAGCAATTCCCGAAGCATTGCGCCCGGCCACGAGCAGTCCACTAATGGTGGGGCCGAGTTCGCGCACGAGTGAAAGCGCGACGGCTTCGCCCGTCAGCGCGGTCTCACCGAATCGCAGGAATTGCGACGCGGTCTGCAACACCAGCACCGCTCCGATAAAAAAGCCGGTGAGCAGCACGATCGGCAGCGATCCCACACCGATGATATCCATCTGATCGAAGATGTCCGTAACGTAATGGGGAGGCACCAACAGTGCGACCACGGCTTGGCCACACAGAATACTGTAGTTTTGTACGTGCAGGACCCACTGTTTGATCGCTTCGACCAGAACCGAAGAGTTCGCGCCTTCCGTTCCAGCTAATAATTTGGGCTCAGTCGACGCCATGCGCTCTTCCGTGGGCTCCCGACGCGGAAAGATGCGCGTCCCGGCAAGCCTAGCGTTCGCCGCGGCGGCGCGTCAAGCAGACATCCCAACAATGGAGCCAGGAGTTCTTTACCCCAATCGCAGGCTTGGCTAGAATGCTAGCCTTCCCGCCGCTTCGCGCCACAGGTGATTCGGGCGCATGATCCGGGACAACTTATGCTGCAATTTGTATACTGCCGGGGAGTCGCATGGACAGGCGCTGATCGCCTGGATATCGGGCTGCCCGCAGGTCTGCCCATCGACTTCGATTTCATCAACCGCGACCTGCACCGGCGCCAACTGGGCTACGGGCGCGGCGGAAGGCAAAAGATCGAGAAGGACCACGTCGAGGCGCTGGCCGGCATTCGCCACGGGCAGACCATCGGCGCGCCCATCGCGCTGCGCATCGAAAACCGCGACTGGGCCAACTGGGAGAAGGCCATGGCGGTCGAGGATCGCGCTGAGGATCGCGAGCACGCGGCGCCCGCTGACCGCGCCGCGCCCCGGCCACGCCGACCTGGCGGGCGGGCTGAAGTTTGATTTTCACGATGCGCGCTACATTCTGGAGCGGGCCTCGGCGCGGGAGACGGCGGCGCGCGTGGCGCTGGGCGCGCTGGCGAAGCTGCTGCTGCGGCAGTTTGGTTGCGAAGTGCTGAGCCACGTGGTGGCGGTGGGCCACGCGCGACTGCGAGCGCGCGGCGGCCTGGGGCGAGATCGAGGCGGTCTGCGCGAATCTGGATTCCCCGCTGCGCTGCGTGGACGCCGAGACCGAGGCGCGCATGAAGCAGGAGGTGGATCACTGCCTGCGCGCGGGCGATACGGTCGGCGGCGTCTTCGAGGTGGTGGCGCACGGCGTGCCAGTTGGACTCGGCAGCCACGCGCAGTGGGATGCCAAGCTCGATGGCCAACTGGCGCGAGCGATGATGTCCATTCAGGCGGTGAAGGCCGTGGAAATCGGCGGCGGCGTGGCAGCGGCAGGGTCCTACGGAAGTGAAGTACAGGACGAAATCGCTTACGATTCCGCAGAAGCGGCGCTTCACCCGGCCCACGAATCGCGCCGGCGGCCTTGAAGGCGGCATCACCAACGGCGAAGACGTGGTCGTGCGGGGCTACCTGAAGCCGATCTCCACGCTGCGGCGGCCGCTGGGCACGGCCGATTTGGATACCAAGGCTCCCGTGCAGGCGGCCTATGAGCGATCGGACGTATGCGTGGTTCCGGCGGGCGGCGTGGCGGGCGAGGCTATGACGGCGCTGGTGCTGGCGGGCGCTTTCATGGAAAAGTTTGGCGGCGATTCGCTGCGCGAGACGCGCCGCAATTTTGAAGGGTACGGACGACAACTCGATGAGTACTAAGGGACCGCAAGAAAAAGGCGCGACGAAGGAGCCGGAAAAGAAAGCTCCAGCGGCAACGATTCATCCCATCGTGAAGTATGGCGCCACGGTGCTGGAGAGCCGGCCAAGCCCGTCGAGAAATTCGACGAGGAGCTGGCCAAGCTTTGCGCGGACATGTTTGAGTCCATGTACGCCGCGAACGGCGTGGGACTGGCCGCGCCGCAGATCGGCATCGGCAAGCGTCTGGCGGTGGTGGACGTCACGCGTGGGCAAAAATCCCGAAGCGAAGATCGTGTTGGCCAATCCGGAAATCATTCACGCCGAAGGCGAGCAGCGCGAAGAAGAGGGCTGCCTTTCGTTGCCGAGCTTTCGCGGCAACGTGGCGCGTCCGCAGTACGTCACCGTGCGCGCGCAAGACGTAACCGGGAAGATGTTTGAGATGAACGGCGAGGGTCTGCTGGCGCGCGCCTTTTGCCACGAGATCGATCACCTGAACGGCATGCTGTTCATCCAGCACCTCAGCATGCTCAAGCGCGACCTGATCCGCCGCCGCATTCGCAAACTTCAGAAAGCCGGCGACTGGTAGCCGCCCGCGGGTCCGAGGGCGCCATGCGCATCGTCTTCTGCGGCACGCCCGAATTCGGGGTTCCCTCGCTGCGGCGACTGCTCGCCGAACCCGGCTTTCACCGTGGAAGCGGTGGTGACGCAGCCCGATCGTCCTCGCGGGCGCGGCCAGACGCTTTCGGCGCCAGCGGTGAAAGAAGCCGCGCTCGAAGCGGGCGTGCACGTCTATCAGCCGGAAAAAATCAAATCCGACGAGGCCTTCGATTTTTTCTGCGCATCGAGCCCGACGCCGTGGTGATCATCGCTTACGGACAGATCGTGCCGCGGCGGCTGATCGACATTCCGCGCCTGGGCTGGATCAATCTGCACGCTTCGCTGCTGCCGAAATATCGCGGCGCGGCGCCGATCGCCTGGGCCATCGTGAATGGAGAAAGCAAGACCGGGCTCACCACCATGCAGATCGACGCGGGCATGGATACCGGGCCGATGCTGCTGCAACAAGAGATGGAAATTGGCGCGGACGAAACGGCGCCGGAATTGTCGCGGCGCATGGCCGAAGCGGGCGCGCCGCTGATCGTGGATTCGCTGCGCAAGCTCGATCGCGGCGAGATTCAGCCGCACGCGCAGGACGCATCGCAGGCAACCTACGCACCCATCATCAAGAAAGAGCACGGCCGCATCGATTGGTCGCGCACGGCCCACGAGATCTACAACCGCATTCGCGGCCTCGCGCCATGGCCTGGAGCTCACACAAGCTTCCGCGGGCGGCTGTGCCACGTATGGGGCAGGCCGGCCGAAGCAGCGGTTTCCCTGCCGAGCGCCGGCACGACTCCGAACGTGCTTCCCGGCACACTCACAGTGAACAGCGGAACTTTACTCGCCGCTTGCGGTCATGGCACGGCACTAGCGGTGGAGGCCGTGCAAATCGAAGGGCGCAAGCGTGTGAGCGCCGCAGAGTTCCTCAACGGCGCGCGCCTCGCGCCCGGAGAACGATTCGGAGAATGACCTCGCCGTGGCGCGCATTGCCTTCTGGCCAGACGGGCCCGCCACGCTTACACTTCCAACGTGCCCGTTTCCCCCGCCAGACGAATCGCATTTGACGTTCTGCGCGAAGTCGCAGCCGAGGACGCCTACGCGTCGGAATTGCTGTACACGCGCATGGGCACGAGCGTCTCGCGCGCCGACGCCGGCCTCGCCACGGAAATCACGCTCGGCGTGCTGCGCTGGCAGCGCTTGCTGGATTTTCTGCTGCAGCGACACCTCGACCGCGCGCCCGAGCGTCTGGATCTGGAAGTATTGCTGGCCTTGCGGCTGGGGCTTTACCAGTTGCGCTTCCTCGAACGCGTGCCAGCACACGCCGCGGTAAGCGAATCGGTGGAATTGGTGAAGCGCGCCAAGAAGCACTCGGCAGCCGCACTGGTCAACGCAGTCCTGCGACGCGCCGCGCGCGACGCCAAAATTTCCGGCGAAGCTCTCGAGAAGCTGCTTCCGGCGGGTTGCTCGCCCGCCGAGCGGCTAGCCATCCTAAACTCCCATCCCACCTGGCTGGTCGAGCGTTGGTTGGCGGCGTTTGGGCCAGAGCGCACGCTGGCGCTGCTCGAAGCCAATAATCGCCCGCCGCGCTTGTGCTGCGTCATTCTCGACGCAAGCGAAACCGCGCTTGGAACAACGGGCGAGACAGTAGTATCCGAAACAACGCGCCAGATGACGCAGCCGACCGCGCACCACACAGCGCATGACACAAAAAAGATCGCGCAGTCGTTGCGCGATGCCGGACTCGAACTCTCACCAGGTCGCTGGCTAAGCTCCGCTCTGACGATTTCCGGTGGCAATCCAACAACCGTGTTGGCGTTCCAGCAAGGCAGAATCTCGCTGCAAGACGAAGCGTCACAGATGGTGGCGCACCTAGTCGGTGCGCAGCCGGGCCAGACCGTCCTAGACCTCTGCGCCGCTCCCGGAGGAAAGGCGATCCTGCTGGCCCGCGCCGTCGGACCAAACGGCCAAGTGATCGCCACGGACTTGCACGAGCACCGCCTCCGCTCGACGCGAGAGCAGTTGACACGCACGCACACGAGCAATGTCCGCTTGCTGGCTCTAGACGCAACGCGCCCGCTGCCCTTCACCCGAAGCTTCGACCACATCCTGGTAGACGCACCCTGCTCCGGCACCGGCACGTTAGCACGCAACCCCGAGATCCGCTGGCGGCTGAAACCGGAAGATTTGGCCGCGTCGCACCGCCAACAGGTAGCCATGCTGCGCAATGCACTCAAGGCGCTATCGCCCGGCGGGCATCTCGTTTATTCAACATGCTCTCTCGAACCCGAAGAAAATGAACAAGTGGCTGCCGAGGTTTTATCCAGCGACTCGAGCGTTCATGTTGTGAAGGGAGGCGCCGCGTTGGCGAGGCTTCTTCTCCCTGGCGCAGCTGCTGATTCCCTATTCGATCCAAGTGGATACTTCCGAACGTTTCCACCTGAAACCGCGACTGATGGATTTTTCGCTACGATGCTGCAGCGAACAAACTCTCAGTAGCGGATCATTTCCGATGTCCGTTTAGGAGGGTGAGTATTTTCCGCGAGCCCTCGCCCACTCTTCCGCAGTTAGCGCCCATCTCTCATGGTCACGCCACTTGCCAGCGATCTTCAGGTATCGCGGAGAAAATCCTTCCAGCTTGAATCCTAGTCGTTGAACCAGATCGCGAGACCTCTCATTGTCAGGCTGAACGTTTGCTTCTAATCGGTGAAGTCGGAGGACGCGAAACGCTCGGTAGAGCACCGCCCGAATTCCTGCCGCCATGTAACCGTGACCCGCGTGCGGAACAAAAGCATAATATCCGAGATAGCCAGAGCGAAAACTGCCGCGAACAATCTCGTTGATGTTCACAACCCCAGCGAGCTCACCCGCTTCGGTCAAGACCCAATAGCCCACATGAGCCGGCGAATCCAATCGTTTGAGATTTTGCTCAAAAGCCTTTTTCGTGCGCGGTGGGGAGACCCAGTGTCCATGCAGTCGGCGGCTGTTTGCTACGGCAGCGAGAAATTCGGCGCGCCGTTGTGCAGATGGAATCGCAAGGATGTTTTTCATCCACAACTCCTCCAGTGAACCGGCCGGCTCCCGCAGGTTACACGGTTCCGGAAATCCAGCTAAAACGCTCCGTCAACCTTGCGGAGCCAAAACTCGAATCCCCCATCGCCGGGAACCAATTTCTGCTCGTGCAGAATCTCAAAACCTCGCAGTCCTGCTACCAATTCGTCCCGTTGATAGTAAGCATAGAATCTCTTTCCTTGAAGCCGCGTTCGCGCTTCCTCGCCTCCGGGATAGCAAGGTCCTGGCTTCTCTTCAAATCGCTCTCCCTGGCCCTCTTTCATGTTGAGGTAGAGTACCCCCGCCGTTGATAGCAATGTCCGGCAAGATTCCACCCACTCTGCGAATTCGGTCTTTGTCAGGTGGTAGAGGCAGCCACTGGCAAAGACGCCGTCATAACCTCTCTGGAGTTTATCCATCTCTCGGAGGTCCGCCAGCACATACCTCCCTTTCGGATCTTGGGCTCTCGCAATCTTGAGCATCTCCTCCGAGAGGTCAAACGAAGTCACTGTCAGTTCTAGAGAAAGTAAGAAGCGGCTGTCCCTGCCGTCACCACAGCCCGGAACCAATACGTGATTTCCAACGAGATAGCCGGCGAACTTCCGCATGGACTCTTCTTCCCAAGCGCGCATCTCCGCCGTGGCCGTGAGTTTGTAGTCGGGTGCGATCAGATTGTAAGTAGCGATCGTCTGCGCCACATGATCGTTCTTCTTGTGTTCGTTTTGCATCGGGTTTTGTATCGGGGCCAAATCGAATCCGCTTCCCGAAACCGGCGAGCGGATACTATATATCGCCTGCGTCAATCGATGTGGAATTCCATTGCAAGCTTTTGAGTAACTGGCCTATCGACATCTCGCCGTTCGCGCACCGAAATCGCGGCGTTGAGGGGGCGGCACGGACGTGCTAGTCTCGAACAGTTTCCGATGACTCTGCGCGAACAGTTCGAGCGTGCGTTGCGCGTGACGCTATTGGTCTTTGTCCTAGCCGCAGCGTGCTTTCTCAGCGCGGTTACCACCATTCGAATCGCGATTCGCGGACGCGTGGTGGCCATGCCCAACCTCATAGGACTATCCGCGTCGGCGGCCCAACGAGCGCTTGCGGGTCATGGATTGCAACTCCGCGTGGCAGATCGCGTCTACAGCACCCTTCCCGTCAACTCCGTCGTGCGGCAGAGTCCGCCGCCCGGTGAACAAGTGAAGATTCAGCAGGACGCGCACGTCGTGTCTGAGCCTAGGACCGCAGACGGCCTCGATCCCGCCAGTCGAGGGCGTTTCGCTGCGCGCTGCCCGAATTGCTTTGCTGCAAGCCGGCCTGCAGCTCGGCGAGGTCACCAATATCTACTTGCCTTCGAGCGAACCTGACACGGTGCTCAAGCAGAGTCCCGCGCCCGGAACGCAGGCGACGAGTCCCCACGTCGATGTCCTGGTCGCTGCCGGAGATCGTCCCGAGGCATACGTCATGCCCGCCGTGATCGGCCTTCCGCAGGCGGATGCGGAGCGATTGCTGGCCGCAGGCGGCTTGCACGTAGCCAAGATCACCCAAGTGGCAGACAGCGGCGCGCCGAAAGGTACCGTCATCGGCCAAACGCCCGCGCGCGGACAACGCATAGCCGGCGATGCGTCGGTTGACCTGGGCATTGCCAACTAGCCAGCAAGGTTCTCCGCGCGGCGCAAGAAAGCGGATCCCTCGGCCGCGTCGCGGCTCGGGATGACAGCCTCGCTAGGGCGTTGTAGCCCTGTAGCACCGACCGAACGCGAGACCCGCTGAAAACCTCCAAAAGTCGTAAACTTAGCGCCGCCCTGAGCATGCTGTGATACGATTACAGCGCTTGAACGTGTCAACAGCCGTCGAAATCGCTCCCTCAATTCTAGCCGCGGACTTCGCTTCCCTGGGTGATGCCATCCGCACGGTCGAGCGCGCGGGCGTCTCCACGCTGCACGTGGACGTGATGGACGGCCACTTCGTACCCAACATCTCGATTGGCGTGCCGGTGGTGGCTTCCCTGCGCAAGGCAACCCGCTTGACGCTGGATGTGCATCTGATGATCGAGAATCCGGAGCAGTATATCGAGGCATTTGCCAAAGCCGGCGCGGACATGATTTCCGTGCATCAGGAAGCCACGCCGCACCTGGATCGGGCGCTCTCCATGATTCGCGAGCACGGATGCCGGCCGGGCGCGGTGATCAATCCGGCGACGCCCGTGGCGGCGCTTATCCGAAGTGCTGGACAAGGTCGATCACGTACTAATCATGTCGGTGAATCCGGGCTTCGGGGGTCAAAGCTTCATCCCCGACGCGACGCGGAAAATTCGAGAACTGCGGGAATTACGGGACAAACAGGGCTATAATTTCCGAATCGAAGTTGACGGGGGCATCGGCCCTGAGAATGTTGCCGAAGTAGTTCGCGCCGGAGCGCAAATCCTGGTCGCGGGCACGTCGGTGTTCCATACCCCGGACCCAGCCGAGGCAGTGCGCACATTGCTGCGACTTGCGGGCGCGGCCGTGACGCAAAAAGTCGGAGTCTAGGCGAATTTAGATGGGGGGCCTAATGCTGAATCGTAAATCTGCATGCTTGGTCGTGTGTCTGGCCGCGGGCTTGGCGATGACCGGGTGTTTCGGCCACAAGAACACGAACGCGCAGACGGGCGCGGGCACCTCCGCGGAACCGGACAAAGTGCTCTTCGAGCGCGCGGACAACGACATCAAGCACGGGCGCTACGACGTCGCCCGATTGACTCTGCAGACGCTCATCAACACCTATCCGGATAGCGAGTATCTCGCCAAGGCGAAATTGGCGATGGCCGATTCCTACTACAAAGAGGGTGGCACCTCCGGCATGACCCAAGCGGTAGCCGAATACCAGGATTTCATCACCTTCTTCCCTTTCCTCGACGAAGCGGCCTACGCGCAGATGCAAATCGGCATGGCCCACTATCGCCGCATGGAGAAGCCGGACCGCGACCGCAACGAGGCGCTCGAGGCGGAAGCAGCGTTTCAAACCTACCTGGAGAAATATCCCACCAGTGAACTCACACCGCAGGTGCAGCAAAGGCTCCGCGAGGTTCAAGAGATCCTCGCCGTCGGCGATTTCCAGGTCGCATCCTTCTATTACTGCGGCGGGTAGACCGTGCCGCCGCAGCGCGACTCACGGACCTCGTCAATCGCTATCCGCTCTTCAGCGAGGCCGACCAGGCCAATTGGATGCTGGGTTCGATCTACGAACGCACCGAGCACACCGACGTCGCGGCGCACTATTACACCCGCCTCGTACGCGACTACCCGCTTTCTCCTCTAGCCGCGGAGGCCAAAGCCAAGCTGACGAAATTTAATGTGCCGGTGCCCCAAGCGGATCCGACCGCCGTAGCCCGCATGCAGAAAGAGCAGCAAATGCCACGCGCGCGCGGCGGCATTTTGAGCAAGCCGATGGGCATGTTGAAGACTGGGCCGGACGTGAGCATGGCGGCGCGAGTTGGTGCTCCAAGTATGACGCCGGAATCCGACGACAGTACGGATACGCTGACGCCGGGCGGAAGTTTGACGGTGGGCGCATCGGGAGGCGGAGGCGCCGCCGGGAATTCGGCATACGTGGAGACCGTGTCACCGGGCTCGGCCGGGTCGACCGCAGCATCTCCTTCGGCGAGCCCTTCGACGACGCAGCCCGCGGCGGGAACAGCACCGAATGGCCAGTTAGCCGATCCCTCACAAGCCCCGGCAGCAGGCACCCAGGATAGTGGAGCAGCTTCCTCGAGCACGAGCGGGACGGCAAGCCAAACCGACGCTTCTACCGACTCAACCCAGTCCCCGGCCAGCACAGATCCGAAGCAGGAATCTTCGAGCAAGAAAAAGAAGGGACTCGCGAAGCTCAATCCCTTTTAGCCGTGTTTTTGGCCGAAGTGTCGAACTGCTTCGACGCTGAGTGTTGCTGTCTCGCACATCAATGCCCCAAGTTCGTTGACTCACTCTGTAGGCAGTGCTAACTATTTAGCTGGCGGGCAGTTTCGGTCCCAACCCCGTAACTGTTCTGTCGGAGGGTTTACCGTTGCCTCGCATACTGGTCGCCGACGACAACAGTAACATTCAGAAGATGGTCGCTCTGGCCTTCAAGGACCAGGGCGTCGAAGTTGTAGGCGTCGGCAACGGAGAAGCAGCCGTCCGCAAGGTGCCGGAAATCAATCCGGATGTTATCCTCGCCGACGTGTTCATGCCCGTTCGCAGCGGCTATGAAGTCTGCGAGTTCGTGAAAAACGATTCCCGCTACATGCACACCCCGGTAGTGCTGCTTGTGGGCGCTTTTGACCCGCTGGATGAGCACGAGGCCCAGCGCGTTCGTGCCGATGGGGTGCTGAAAAAGCCCTTTGTTCCACCTGAGCCCCTAATCAATTTGGTCAAGGCACTTTTGGTGAAGTCCGCAAGCGAGCGCCTGGTGGCGGTGGGAGTGCCTGCCGCATCCGCCTCGGCCAGCACTGAAGTGGGGCTCCCGAAAGCCGCGCCGCCAACACATCAGCACGATTTCGCCGACGAACCGACCGAAGAGCCTGCAGCTCCAGCGGCCGCTGTGGCGCTGCCCGGCTCAAAAGGGGCCGGCTATGACAGCCCCGTGGCCTTCGGGGCGCTCTTGGAGGCGCCAGCGGAAGAACTGCCTGCACTCGATGAGACGGACCCTATCGTTACGTCGTCGCGCGACCCTAGTCTTGGCGAGCCAGCCTTCTGGAGCCATCCACCTGAAGCCGTAGCGGAGCCAGAAGCTCCCGTGGAAGCCGAGGACGCGACAGAACATTCCTGGGGCCACGGTGAATCGCTGAACAAGACCGCCGAGATTGAGCCGTTCGAGCCAATCGAGCTTGACCATGAGGCGGCGACAACGAGATCTCTTGAATCCGCGCAGGACGAACTGGAGCCTACATCCGTTGCGCCCACGCTTGAAGCGTCCGTCAAGGCCTTCGAGGCAACACCCGAGGCCGAAGTAGTGCCCGAGAAAGAAGTAGCGCAAGAAACGACGACAACGCAAGAGACGATAAGACTAGAGGCGATAACACAAGAACCGGTGGAACAAGAAACGGCAGAACAAGAAGCCGCAGCGCCCGAGGCGAGTGAAGAGCGTACCCTTGCGTTCGAGATGCAGCCCGAAGTCTCCGACTTCGCCGAGTTTGAGCTTGCGCCGGTACCGACGGTCATCGAGTGGCCTCACCCGGAGGATTCACTGCCCGGAGCGATCCCTGCCGCCTCTCCGGAATCGGTAAAACCAGCAGCAGCGTCTGCGCCTACAATCGCCCCGGGCCCCGATCCTGCGCTTGAGCCTCCGATCGGGAATGAAGCGCCTGCAGTGTCCACATCGGTCGATCCCATCCTGGAATCGACAGCGGAACAAGCCGCAGAGCTTCAATCCAAATGGCCTGTCTTCGAGGCCGCAGCGGAAGTAGCGCCCGAAACGACTTTGGAACAACCGCCCGTCGCGCCGGAAAAAGAAGAACAAAAAGAGCAAGAGGTCGCCACTTCGTGGCCCCCGCCTTTCCGCCCTGTGACGGTTCGCGTCGAACCAGCCAAAGCTGTTTGGGCCCCGAAATTGCCCGACGTGCAGCCTGTAGCCAAGGAAGCGGTCCCCGTCACGTCGGCCGCGAGCGCCGTCGCTCCCGGCGCAACTGAAGCGCCAATGGGACTCCCGCGCGCCGCTGAGGCAATGGCAAATGTTGCTGCCGACCTCACGAAATCCACCCTGAAGGAAGCCGCTCCCTCCGGAACTCTGAACCCGGAGATCATCGAAGCCGTTGTGACGCGTATCGTGGAGCGTATGCAACCAAAGATAATGGAATTGGTCACTCGTGAGATTCTGCGCCCCGTAGTCGAAGCTCTTGTCCGTCGCGAGGTCGACAAGAAGTAGCGTCCCGCAACTCTTCGCAGCTCCAATCTTCATCCGAGGCATCTACGCAAATACAAAACCAGATTTGACCCGCTAACCAGCGGTCCGTATAGTTAGTGGATTATCTTTAAGCGGACGAATCGTGCCGGATAACCCGACTACTTCGAGTGAGTTCCCCAAGGCCTACGAACCGCAGGCCATCGAGCCGCGCTGGGCCAAAGCCTGGGTCGAGCAACAACTATTTCGCGCGGATCCGAAGGCTCCCGGGCCGGTCTTTTCCATCGTCATCCCGCCGCCGAACGTCACTGGATCGCTGCACATCGGCCACATGCTGGACCACAGCGAGATCGATATTCTGGTCCGCTGGCACCGCATGCGTGGCGATAACACACTCTATCTTCCTGGCACGGACCATGCCGGCATTTCTACGCAGCGTGTGGTGGTGCGCCAACTCGCGGAGCAAGGCATCAATTATCGCTCGCTTGGACGCGAAGAGTTTGAGCGCCGCGTGTGGAAGTGGAAAGAAGAATCGGGCGGCACAATTACTCGCCAGATGGTCGATCTGGGCGAAAGTTGCGACTGGACACGCGAGAAGTTCACACTGTCGCCGGAGCTGTCGCGCACCGTGACCGAAGTCTTCGTGCGCCTATACGAAGAGGGGCTGATCTATCGCGGACGCTACATCGTCAACTGGTGCGCACAGTGCCGCACCGCGATCAGCGATCTTGAGACCGTGCATCAGGAGCGCCAGGGCCATCTCTGGCACATCCGCTATCCCGTGGTGGGCTCGCAGGAATTCCTGATCGTGGCCACCACGCGCCCGGAAACCATGCTCGGCGATACCGCCGTGGCCGTGCATCCTGACGATGAGCGCTACCAGTATCTCATCGGCAAAAAAGTGTCTGCTGCCGCTTGATGAATCGCGAGATTCCGATCATCGCGGATACCTACGTGGACCGCGGATTCGGCACGGGCGCAGTCAAGGTCACTCCGGCGCACGATCCCAACGACTTCGAGATGGGCCGCCGTCACGATCTGCCTCAAATCGACGTGATGACCGACGATGCCAAGATGAACGACGCCGCCGGGCCTTACGCCGGTCTCGACCGCTACGAGGCGCGCAACCGCATCGTCGAAGACTTGAAGAAATTGGGCCTGCTCGATCGGGTTACCGATCACATGCTCGCCGTAGGCACTTGCGACCGGTGCGGCACCGTCGTCGAACCGCGCCTCTCGCTGCAATGGTTCGTAAAGATGAAACCGCTGGCCGAGCCCGCAATTGCCGTCGTGGAACGTGGCGAGATTGAGATCATTCCCGAGAATTGGCGCGCCGTCTACTTCGAGTGGATGCGCAATATTCGCGATTGGTGCATCTCGCGCCAGCTCTGGTGGGGCCACCGTATTCCGGCCTGGCATTGCGAAAATTGCAAGGAGATCACCGTCGCGCGCACGGCGCCGGAGAAATGCGCCCACTGCGGGTCGTCGCGTCTGGTGCAAGAAACCGACGTGCTCGAGACCTGGTTTAGCTCATCGCTCTGGCCCTTGTCCACGCTTGGCTGGCTCGATAACAGCGAAGACTTTCGCGTCTACTATCCGACCAATCTGTTGCTGACCGGATACGACATTCTTTTTTTCTGGGTCGCGCGGATGATCATGATGGGCCTCCACTTCACCGGCCGCGTGCCATTCCGCCACGTCTACCTGCATTCACTCGTGCGCACCGCCGACGGGCAGAAAATGTCCAAGTCCAAGGGCACGGGCATCGATCCCATCGAGCTCAATCGCAAGTTCGGCACCGACGCTATGCGCTTCACGCTCGCCAGCATGGCTGCGCCGGGCACCGACATCGTTCTCAGCGAAGATCGCATCGCCAGCTACCGGAATTTCGCCAACAAGATCTGGAACGCCGCGCGCTTCATCTTCGTGAACCTCGAGAAATTTCAAGCCACGACCGGTGTGCCAATCGAAGAACTAGGCGCGCCCGAAATTCGCGCCGCCGCACCGTACGCGGCGCACGGCGAAGTTGCGTTGCGCGATCGCTGGATATTCTCGCGTCTCGCGCAAAACGTCGCGACCGTCAACGACGCGCTGGATCATTACCGCTTCCACGAAGCCGCGCACGTGGTCTACCACTTTTTCTGGGGCGACTTCTGCGACTGGTATATCGAGTGGATCAAACCGGCGATGGCCGATGCGGACCGCGAAGTCGCCCTCGCGGCCTGGCGCAATCTCTTTGCAGTGTTCGAGGCCGCGCTGCGCCTGCTGCATCCCTTCATGCCTTTCCTCACCGAAGAGATTTGGCACCGCCTGCCGCAGCGAGCCGATGCCCGCTCGATCGCGTTAGAGCGATTCCCTGCTCCGCCTGGGTCGTGGACCAATCCCGATGCCGACGCGCAAGTGGCGTTGCTGCAAGAACTGATCGGGGCGGTGCGCAACGTGCGCGCCGACTTAAAGCTCGATCCGAAAAAGCGCGTGGCCGCCGAGTTCTCTTCCGACGACGCGCAGGTTCGCCTCGTGGTAGAGCAGAACCTCGATCTGGTGCAACGCCTCGCGGCGCTATCCGAACTTCGCGTCACCAGCGGGCGTTTCGATCCAGCCGCCAGCGCTGTCCGCGCCACGGCGCAATTTGACGTGCGCATCGTCACGACCGAGGTCGTCGACGTTCAGGCTGAATTGGCCAAGCTCCGCAAGGAGCGCGAGCGACTGGCAGGCGACATCGAGTCAAAACAGAAACGCCTGTCCGACGAGACGTTCCGCAGCCGCGCGCCCGTCAAAATCGTCAGCGACATGGAAGCCACGCTGGCCGAACGCCGAATCGAGATCGGCAAAATCGTCGAACGCTTGGCGCAACTAGAGCAGCATCCCGACGCTTCAGCCGGGGCCTAAAAGCTTGTCATCCCGAACGCAGTGAGGGATCTGCTTTCCCGAGCCACCTTTAGCCCATGCCCCCACGCAACCTTCCCGGCACCACCGACCGGCGCATCGACGCGCTGCTGACACTGCTCTCCGAAAACCCGATGATCGTGATCAGCGGCCAGAAAATCGCGCGCGAAATCGGCGTGTCGCGCTCCTCGGTATGGCGCTGGACGCAGAAACTCCGCGCGCTCGGCGTCGGCGTGAAGGGCCATCCCCGCAGCGGCTATCAGATCGAGCGCGTTGCCGACGTGCTCTCGCCGAGCCTGCTGCGCCGGCGGCTGCGCGATTCGCAGTTCGGCAAGCGCATCTACCACTATTTCAAGGCTGGCTCGACCAACGCCATCGCGCATGGAGTTGGGCCAGGCGGGAGAGCCGCACGGCGCGATCGTGCTTGGCCGAAGAACAGACCGCCGGGCGCGGCCGCTCCGGGCGCTCATGGCACTCGGAAAAAACCAGCGGCATTTACGTCACCATCTTGCTGCGGCCGCGGATTTCTCCGTTGCTGGCGCCGCTGATTCCCATGGTCGCGGGGCTGGCCGTGCGCGACGCCGTCTTCGAAGAAACCGAACTCGCCCCGGATCTGCGCTGGCCCAACGACGTGCTGATGGCGGGCAAGAAATTCTGCGGGCATCCTGACCGAGATGCATGCGGAGCCAGACCGCGTGCATTTCGTGATCATGGGCATCGGCATCGACGTGAACCACGCCGCCATGCCGCCAGAACTCGCCAAAATCGCCACGTCGCTGCGCATGGTCACCGGCAAGACGCTATTCGCGGCTGCAACTCCTGGTGCGGTTGCTGCGTCACCTGGAGACCTACTACAATCGATTCCTCGCGGAAGGTCCGGCGCCGATCGTGGCGCGATTCAACGACGTTTCGAGTTACGCGCGCGGAAAGCGCGTGCGCATCATCGACGGCAAACGACGTTTTTACGGGCACTACCGAAGGCCTCGAACCCAACGGCCTGCTGCGCGTCCGCCGCGACGATGGCCGGCTCGAAATAATCATGTCCGGCGACGTCTCCGAGGCAAGCTGATGCTGCTGGCGCTCGACGTAGGCAACACCAACACGGTGCTGGGCGTCTTCCGCGGGCCGGAGCTAATCGCCCACTGGCGGCTGACCACGGCGCGCGACCAGACGGTGGACGAATACGGCATTCTGACGCGCAACCTTTTCACGCTTGCGGAGCTCGACCCAGGCGAAATTCACGACGTGATCATCAGCTCGGTGGTGCCGCCGCTCAATGCGACTTTGCAGGAAATGGCTGAGCGATATTTTCACGCCAAGGCGCTTTTCATCGAGCCTGGCATCAAGACCGGCATGCCCGTGCACTACGACAATCCGCAAGAAGTGGGCGCGGACCGCATCGTCAACAGCGTCGCGGCCTTCGCCAAATATGGCGGGCCGTGCATCGTCGTGGATTTCGGCACGGCCATCAATTTCGATTGCATCTCCGAGCGCGGCGAATACCTTGGCGGCGCGCTGGTGCCGGGCATCGGCATTTCCGCCGATGCACTTTTTTCCCGTGCGGCGCGCCTGTGGCGCGTGGAGATTCGCGATCCTGGAAAAATCATCGGCACGAACACAGCGCAGTCGATGCAGGCTGGATTGTTCTACGGCTTTACCGATCTGGTGGACGGTATTCTCGACCGCATGAAAGTGGTGCTGGGCGCCGAGACTCAAGTGATCGCCACGGGCGGGCAAGCGCCGCTGATCGCGCGTGCTTCTCGGCATATCCGGCACATCGATGAGTTCCTCACGCTCGAAGGATTGCGCATCGTCTGGGAGCGCAATCGTCCGGAGCAGCGCCCCACAACGGAGAAGCCATCGTCATCTGCGAGTACGGGACGCTCGACGGCGCGGTCGTCAAGCAAGAACTGACCTCGGCCACTCCTGACCCATGGGCACGTTCAACTATTTCAATTATTTCACCGAGATCGAGGAGCATTTCTGGCGCAAGCGAGGAGCGCACCTGCTGGTGTCGCCTCTCGACTGGGCTATCGTGGAGACTTGGCAAAAAGCCGGCATACCGCTGGACGCCGTGCTGCGTGGGATCGACAGCGCATTTGAGAGTTACGGGCGTTCGCGGCGCGGAGCGGGGCGCCCGCTGAAGAGTCTGGCCTATTGCGTGGACGCGGTCCTCGAAGCTGCAACTCAGAAGCAGGAGGCTGCGGCGGGAGCCGGTCCGGAAGCAAAGCGTCCGGCGCCCGCTTCACAGCCTTTCTCGCGCGAGGAATTGCGCGCGTTTTTTGCGCGCAACATCGAGCGGCTGTCGCGCGCACTTACTCGGTTAGACGTCTCCGATGCCGAAACAGCGCGTCGCGTCGCACAGGCCCGAGCCAGTCTTTCCGGTCTCGTTCCCCTGCTGGATTCTCCGAGCGAACTCGACCTCGAGGATTTGGAACGGCGCCTGACGGTGATTGAAGAACGACTCACCGCGGCGATGACCGCCGGTGCCGACGGCGAAACGCATGCTTGCCATTCGGCGCGAACTTGATCGGCAACTGGCTCCCTATCGCCGAAAAATGACGGCCGAGCAACTTGGCCAGCTCGAACGGCAGTACACGCAAAAGCGCCTCTTTGAGCGATTTGACCTGCCGAGACTCAGTCTCTTCTATCTCACTTGAGGACGAATGCCCGATCCTATCGAAGTACGCATCGAGAAATTGATCTACGGAGGCGATGGCCTGGGCCATTCGGACGGCCACACCGTATTTGTCCCGTTTGTCTTGCCCGAGGAACTCGCCTCGATCACCCCCACCGAGCGCCGGAAGAAATTCATTCGCGGGCGCGTGGAACGAATCAATGAGCCGTCCGCGGATCGTATCGCCCCGCCCTGCCCCCACTTCGGCATCTGCGGGGGCTGCAATTATCAGCATATTCCCTACGACCTGCAGCTTCGCTATAAGAGCGATATTCTGCGGGAGACGCTCTCCCGGCTCGGCCGGATCAAGTGGGAAGGCGTCATCGAGACGCACGATTCCCCAGCTTTCGGTTACCGCAACCGCGCACAATGGAAGATCGCGCAAACTCCCAGCGGTTCGCCAGCCATCGGCTACTACGAGGCCGGATCGCAAAAACTATGCCCGGTTGATGACTGCCCCATCGTGTCGCCGCGCATCGCCGAGGCGCTTGCGGCGATCGCGCGGCTTGGTAGCGGCGAAGAGGCTTCCGTCTACGCTGCGTGAAGTGGAGGCGTTTGCGGATGCCGCGGACGCCCAGCTCTTGCTGAATTTGTCCCTCGACTCCCTGGACGGCGGCCACGAGGCCATCGCGGAAACATTGCGTGGAGAGATCTCCAACGTTGAGACGATCCTGTTACAGGATCGCCGCACCGAAAAATTCGAGCTATCGGGCCCCGGTCGCATCGTCTATCGCGTCCGCGACTGGACTTACCAGGTGGGCCATCTATCGTTCTTCCAGGTGAATCGCTTTTTGCTCGAGGGCTTGGTCGATGTCGTCTTGGGCGATTCGCGCGGCGGGCTGGCGCTGGACCTTTTTGCCGGGGTAGGGCTGTTCACGGTGCCCTTGGCGCATCGCTTCCAGCGCGTCGTCGGCGTCGAATCCAACGTAGCCGCTGCGCGCGACCTTGAAACGAACTTGCAGCAGAGCGGCGCGGCCTCGCCTAGTTTCCGCCAGACCGACGTCGAAGACTTTCTCGCGCGCTGGCACGATAAACCGGACCTGGTCGTCCTCGATCCGCCCCGCGCGGGCGTGCCCCCAACAGCGTTGGCTAGGATCGCCAAACTCGTCCCAGCAACCATCGCCTATCTCTCGTGCGATCCCGCCACGCTCGCGCGCGATCTCGCGATTCTAGTAGGAACGGACGAGAAACCGGGGCGATTCCGCATTAGTGAGATTCATCTCCTTGACGTTTTCCCGCAGACCTATCATATGGAGACCTTGGTGCGACTTTCGCGCCGGGAATGAAGTTTCCTGCTCTCCCCATCGCCGGCTCCGTTGCCGCAGGCATTCTTGCCGGCGCGAAACTGACGTTGCACTTACCGCACCCTCTCGCCCTGTACATTTCAGTCGCGGTGTTCTCACTGGTCGCGGGTCTCGGCTTCTGCCGGCTGCGCCGGGGCGCTGGCCCCGCTCTGGCCGCCAGCCTCCTCGCATGGTGCTACCTGGGCGCTGCCTCGCAAATCGCATCGTCTTGGGTTCCGCCGAACCAAGTCACGCATCTGCTAGATCAGCAGCGCCTGAATCTGGACGAACCGCTGCACTGGACAGCACGGCTCCGCGCCGATCCCTTGCGCCTTCCTTGGGGAATACGCTACGACGCCGACATTGAGGCCGTGCAATCGGCAGGCGCGTGGTTTCCCGCCTCTGGCGCCTTGCGTCTCACGTACTACTTCCCGGAGCGAGCCAACAATAATGATCGGTCAGTGCAGGCACCGCCCGAACTGCGCGCTGGCGACCGCATCGAAACCCTTGCTCGGGCGCGGCCGATTCGCAATTTCGGCGATCCCGGAGCGTTCGACTACCGTACGTTTCTCGCAAATCAGGATATCTTCCTCACGGCCAGCCTCCGCAGCACCGATCTGATCGAAAAACTTCCTGGTCCGCCACCCACTCTCGGGCAGAGGATGGCCCGCGTCAGAGGCCGGCTATTAACCGAGATCGACGGAATGTTCGCCAGTTCCGACGCCAACGCCGCGGTGGCGCGAGCGATGCTCCTCGGCGATCGCAGCTTTCTCGATACAGAACAGGTGGAGAAGTTCCAGCAAACCGGCTCTTACCACGTGTTGGTGCTGGCCGGATTGCACGTCGGGATTCTCGCGGCGGTGCTGCTCTGGGCCGGACGTAAGCTCCGGCTTTCTTTGACGGTTCGAACACTCGTCACGCTGGCTGCCTTGACGGCCTATGTCATCGTTGTCGAAGATCGTCCGCCGATCATCCGCGCGGCACTTATGGCGGCGATCTACCTCTGCACGCGGCTGCTCTTCCGGCGGACGGCGGCGCTCAATGTCGTGGGCCTCGCGGCGCTAGCCATTCTGCTGGTGCGTCCGTCCGAATTATTTGACGCCAGCTTCCAAATGTCCTTCCTCGCTGCGGGAGTCATCGCTGGCATCGCGTTACCATTCCTTAACCGAACCGCCGAGCCCTACCGGCGCGCGCTCGACCACATCGGCGACGTCACACGCGACGCCGCCCACTCCCCAGCAGTCACCCAATTCCGGCTAGACCTTCGAGCGCTCATCGCATGGCTCACCAAATGCCTCCCTGCAAAGTTCAGCCGATGGTCGGAACCCTCGGTCGCAGCTCCCTGCCGCACCGGACTGCGTGTGTGGGAACTGCTTGTCATTAGCGCCACCATTCAGGTCGGCATGCTGCCGCTGATGGCGCAATTCTTCCACCGCCTCAGCCTTGTCGGACTAGCCGCGAACGTCCCGGCGGTCTTGCTGACCGGCATGATCGTTCCTGTCGGCTTTATTTTCCTAAGCTTAGGCCTTCTCTCTCGCGGTTTAGGACACATTCTGGGCCGCGCCCTCAGCGTTTTAGTCTCGATGCTTACGGCTTCCGTGGATTGGTTTGCACGCATGCCGTCGGCGTCATACCGGCTACCGGGCCCGTCCGCGGTATTGATGGTTACATTTTTCATGGCGTTGACTCTGCTCGCCGCGACGATCCTCGCTGGGTGGCGCAGAATCGGCGCGGCTGCCTTCCTCTCCCTCTTA
The DNA here is from genome assembly GCA_963776895.1 of Ignavibacteriota bacterium. Classification (GTDB taxonomy): domain Bacteria; phylum Bacteroidota; class Ignavibacteria; order Palsa-1295; family Palsa-1295; genus PALSA-1295. The sequence goes on from CAVZOL010000010.1 coordinate 1,235,038, forward strand.
GCCCTCGCGCTGCTCGTTGCCCTGCACCCGTTTCCGCCTCGACTGAATCACGGGCGCCTGGAAGTCACGGTCCTCGACATCGGCCAAGGCGACTCCATCTTCGTCGGATTTCCCGACGGGCGCACCATGCTGGTGGATGGCGGCGGCCTGCCAGGGAGCACGTTCGTCCGCGGCATGCGCGCCGGAATCGATGTGGGAGAGGACGTCGTTTCTCCCTACTTGTGGAGCCGCGGCTTGAAGCGTCTGGACGTCGTCGCGCTCACGCACGCGCACGAAGACCATATTGGCGGGCTGTTTGCCGTGCTGCGCAATTTCCGGGTGGGCGAATTATGGGTGGGGCACGACGTCGATTCAGCCGCCTATCGCAGCCTGCTGGTTGAAGCCCGCGCGCGCGGCGTTCGCGTCGTGCATCGTGTGCAAGGCGAGTCCTTCGATTGGGCCGGTGTCCGCATCCAGGTGCTTTGGCCACTCAATGACGACCCTGTGCGAAGCGCAACGAACGATGATTCCCTGGTTCTTCGGCTGCAAGATGGCAGCGAGGGACTGCTGCTTGCGGGTGATATCGAACGTCCCGTCGAACGAAATCTGACCGCCGGCGCGGATTCGTCATCCTTGAGCGCCGACTTTCTCAAGGTGCCCCATCACGGAAGCCGCACATCATCCACCGAGCCTTTCGTGGAAGCCGTGCGCCCCCGTTTTGCAGCCATTTCCGTAGGCGAAGCCAACCCTTTCGGCCACCCAAATCAAGACGTGATCGACCGAATCTCATCCCTAGGAGCGCGAGTCTACCGCACCGACCGCGACGGAGCCGTCACCGCCCTTATCGACGGTCACGACATCTCCATGAACACCTTCTACCCTTCGCCCTGGCAGGAAAAAGAGCGCCTCGCCGCAAAACGCTACTGAGGAGCCCGCAGCATAATCCACCATTCCAATAAATAGGCGAACACCCATTTCGCGGCGTTCCAATATTCGCCTCAGCGAAAGGCGCCTGTCATCCCGTTCACCCTGAGCATCGAAGGGAACGCAGTGAGGGATCTGCTTTCCCGCGCCCATCCCAACCCAGCGACGCATTCACTCCTCCTCGCTGAGTTCCCGCCCTTCCTCGTCAAGATGTTCCGCGATTACCCGCTTCGCATGTTCCGCCTGGGACGCAAGCGCGTAGATCTCAATGCCCAGCAGCGTCAGCGAAGGATCGCTAGGATTCCCGTCTCCCAGCGCCGGAGACGGAATGCCCGCGCTCTCCAGCAGCCCACGCACAACCATCGCCTCAATCCACGTCGAAGCGGTGTATACCACGACAATTCGCTCGTGATTTAGGAATCCGTCCGGTTGCTGCATCATAGTGCGGACGATATAATTGGGGTAAGATTTCTCATGAGCGCCACTCTTCCATCACTACCCAGCCAGGCCGAAATCGACGACGAGTCCCGGCGCATCCGGCGGCTCCGGATCGTGATCAACCTTTCGCTAAGCCTGATCGCCCAGGGCGATCTACCCTACGAAGAAGCTCAGGAGATGGCTGCCGCTGCGCGGCGTCTGGCCGAGGAGCTTTTCCCGGGCAAGGGCCACGTCTACGACCTGCTCTACCGCCCGAAATTCCGCCAATTGATCAACGAAGTCTATCGCCTGCAATAGCCGCTTATTTCCGCCACATCGCCATGGCGGCAAACGTCACGAACAGTAGAACAAAACCGATAGCCGCCTGGTACTCCCGATTGCGCAGATACTGCGCAAACGAAAATTGCGCTGCTTCCGGCGGCTTCGATGAGGAAGCGCCATCCGTCCGCAGCCGCGGCCAAAACAGCGGCACCTCCCGCGCATACACCTCGTAAGGTTCTCCGTATCGCTCTCGCAACTCCGCCGCCTCTCGTCGCATCACCATGGGATAAAAAACCGCGAAGTAAGCGACAACTACCGCAACCGCCAGCCACGAACGGCTCGCCAGCGCGAAACCGACAGCCATCAGCACGCTACCGAAGTAAAGCGGATTGCGCGTTCGCGCGTAAGGGCCCGAGACGGCCAGCGCCTGCCATTTGCGCAAGTGTCCCGCGGCCACAGCGCGCACCAGCAATCCCACTAAAGCAATCGCCGATCCAATCAGCACCGACCGCATCGTCGGGTGCGCCAGCCACAGGCAGAGCGCCGCAAGCGGGTATCCCAGCGGAGCGCGCCAGCGCGCCCATCCCCATCCTGGCACGCTCACGCGGTCACGCTCATTTGCTGTACGGCCGCGGCAAACACTTGGTCGACGGTTAGAGAGAGCATGGCCGGAGAATAGACGTCCCCTCGCTTGTACGTGGTTGCTTCCGCCCCAGCGTTTCGCACCACAACTCCGCCGGGCAGCGGTCCATTTCGCGCAGGATCCGTCGGACCAAAAAGCGCCACGACCCGCGTGCCCAGCGCCGCAGCCAAGTGCAGCGGTCCGGTATCGGCGGCCACCACCAGCTTCGCGCCTGCCAGCAGCGCGGCCAGTTCCTTCAGCGAGGACGAAGCACGACCGGCGCGGCCGGTCGCCTGCGCAGCCGCGACCACTGCGGCCGCGAGAGACTCCTCGCCTGGACCCGCGTTCACCACCGCGCGCAGGCCGTACTTCCGCCACAATTCCGCGCACAGCGCGCCATAACGCTCCGGCGGCCAACACTTCGATTTCCACCCGCCGCCTGGACTCGCGACGAAATACGACGTCACACCAGCAGCAGCCAAGCCCGTCTTGCATGCGACGCTTCTCCTCCTCCGGCACGCGCAGCGGGAATCGCAGCGCCGTCTCCGCTTTCGCGCCGGCGCGCTCTGCCAGATTCACATTCATCTCCGCCACGTGCCGCCCGGCTGGGCGAACGCGGTCGGTGTAAAACCACGCCGCGCCCGGTTCGCGCGCGGTGCTGCGGTCGAATCCGATGCGGCGCGAAGCACCGGAAAGCCACGCCAGCACCGCGGATTTGTAAAGTCCCTGAAAATCGATGGCGCACCCGTATTGCGCTTTCCGCAGCCGCCGAGTGCAAGCGAAAAATCCCTGAGACGGTCCGGTCCAGCGGTATCACCTCGTTGACACCCACCACCAGATCGAGAAGCGGCGACCACTTGCGCTCCACCACCCAATCAATCCGCGCCTCGGGAAAGCTCGACCGCAGCGCCGCCACCGCAGGAAGCGTATGCACCAAGTCGCCGAGCGAGCCGAGCCGCACCACCAGGAAACTTTGACCGGAGACGCTCAGGCATGAGGCAGGCTGCGCAGCCGAGCCAGCAGGTCGCGCGTGGAGTGATCCTTGGGGTCGCCCGACGATGGCGATGCGCACGCCCAGCCGCCGCGCTATATCGCGCTCGGGCACCGTATCCACCGTGTAGTCGGTGCCCTTGGCGTGCACGTCCGGCCGCAGCGCTTCGAGCAGCGCCACCACGTCGGGCTCATCGAAAATGGTGACGTAGTCCACAGCCCCGAGCCCCGCCACAAGTTGCGCGCGCGCGTCTTCGGGAAGGATCGGGCGGCCCTCGCCTTTGAGCGGGCGCACGCTGGCATCGGAATTAATCGCCACGACCAAAACATCGCCCTCGCGCCGCGCTCCTTCGAGATAGCGCACGTGCCCCACGTGCAACATATCGAAGCAGCCGTTGGCCAGCACGATGCGCTCCCCGCGCGCGCGGTGTTCACGCAAGCGCGCCGGACCAATTCTTCGCGCGGCAGAATTTTGTCGCGCGTATCCACTGATCGTTCTATTCGCCGGGCGCGCGAGGCTGCTGCGCCAGTCTTCCCGGTGGCGTCGGAGCGAATCGCGCCGATCAATTCTTCGCGCGTCACCGTCGCGGTGCCGCGCTTCATCACCACGATGCCGCCGGCGTAATTCGCGAGTTGCGCGGCCTCCATCACCGTCGCGCCCGCGGCCAGCGCCAGCGTAAACGCCGCGATCACCGTGTCGCCCGCGCCGGTCACATCCACGGCCTGATCGCTGCCGAAGACGGCCAGCGATTGCGCCGGGCGGCCGCGCTCGAACACCATCATGCCGTCGCGCCCGCGCGTGACCACCAGCGCCGGAATTCCCAGCCGCGTCATGGTGCGGCGCGCGAGCTCGTCGAGCCGCGCCGCGATCCCCGCCGATCTGTCTCGTGATGCGCGGCTTCGATCTCGGCTTCGTTGGGCGTGGCCGCCGTAAGACCCAGGCCGGCGTATTCGTGCAGGCGATAGCGCGAATCCAGCGCCACGCGGCACCGGCCAGGCGCTTCCGCTGCCTTGAATCGCGCGCAACAATTCCGGCGTCGCGCTGCCGTAGCCGTAGTCGGAGATCACCACGCCCGACGCGCCCTTCAAGCGCTCGCGCGCCTTGCGCACCAGCGCCTCCGCGGCCGATTTCGCGCAGTTCGCCGTGCGGCTCGCGATCCATGCGCAAGACCTGTTGCCGCGCGGTGTGCGTCCAGCCGGCGAGAAAGCGGCTCTTCGTCGGCGTCACCCGGCCGCGCACGCGCGACCAAGCCCGAAGTCTCCGCGCCCTTGCGCCGGAAATATTCGACCAGTGCGTCTCCCGCTGCGTCATCGCCCAGCGCCGCGACGGCCGCACGCGCGCGCCCAGATCGACCAGATTATTGGCCGCGTTCGCGCCGCCGCCCGGCAGCGTCTGCGTTTCGCGGTGCCGCAAAATCAGCACCGGCGCTTCTCGCGAAACGCGCGAGATTTCGCCGGAAACAAATTCGTCGGCGACGAAATCGCCCAGCAGCAAAATCGTTTGCCGCGAGAATTGCTCGACCAGATCGATCAGGCGCGCAAGGTCCGCCGTCGAGCTCGCGGCCGAGTAGAAACCGGTTGCGGAGCATTCCTCATTCTGTTCGATCTGCGGCGTTCCGCGCTCATTTCAATTCCGCGAGGATCACGTCCACCGCCTGCGCCAGGTCTCCGGCGACCACATCGGGCTGCCGCGGCCATTCCTGCCGCTGCAGTTCGTATTCGCCCCGCCCATAGCCGGTCAGCACCAGCACGCCGCGCCCGCCGGCGCGTGCGCCAGCTCCACGTCGCCATAGCGATCGCCGACCACGAAGGAACGGTCCAGCTGCAGCCCGTGCTCGCGCGCGGCGCGATCGAGCAGGCCCGGCAGCGGCTTGCGGCAATGGCAATCGTCCTGACGGATGTGCGAGCAATAGTAATAGGCGTCCACGCGCGCGCCGCGCCTCCGCCAGTTCGCGCGTGATGCGCTCGTGCACCTGCGCGACCAGCGATTCCGGAAAAATTCCGCGCGAGATGCCGGACTGATTGGTCACCACGATCACCGGCAGGCCGGCCTCGTTCAGCCGGCGAATGGCCGCGAGCCGCAAACGGGAAAATGTGCAGGCGGCTGATGTGGTTGAGGTAGCCCATCTCTTCGCAGATGGTGCCGTCGCGATCGAGAAATACCGCCGGACGCAGCGCGTCGCTCGATTCAGTCAACTTGGACTCAGATTCGCTTCCGACTTCCCTCAGGCAATGTTCGTCGCTCCTCGGCGCCGTGCGCCGAATCCCGCGCGCCATTCGAGCACGACTGCGCCGCAGCGAAAACTCGGTCCACCGAGATGCGCGTCATGCAGCGATGATCGATCGGACAGTGCCGCAGAAAACAGGGACTGCAGGAAACCGGTTGGCGCACCAGCCGGAATTGCGGCGTCACCGGCGACGTGCCCTCGGGATCGGTCGGGCCAAAAATCCCCACCACCGGCAAGCCCACCGCGCCCGCCACGTGCATCGCGCCGGAATCGTTGCCGATGAACTGCCGGCACGCCGCAAGCAGCGCCGGCAGCTCCGCGATGCTCGTCTTCCCGACCAGATTGATCGCGCGGTGGCGCATCGCGCCTCATGATGCGCGCCGCCATCTCGCTTTCCTGGGGCGCGCCGAAAAGTATCACATCGGCGTCGGACGCGTCAATCAGCCGGTCGGCCAGCGCCGCGTAGCGCTCCGGCGGCCAGCATTTCGCCGAGCCGTAGGCCGCGCCCGGCGCAAACGCGATCCACGCCGCGTCGGGGCGCGCGCCCGCCGCAAGAAGCGTCTGCCGGCCGCGCTCGCGCGCCTCTTCCGAAACGCTCAGCGCGATGCGCTCCACCGCGGGCAAGCGGTCAATCCATCCGGCGCGCCGCAGCAACTCCAGATAGTAATACGATTCGTGCGCCGGCACTTCGCCGCGCTTCGGCACGGCGACCGCCTTGCGTCAGCAGCCAACTGCGCGCGTCGCGCGCGTAGCCGATGCGTTCGGAATGCCCGCGCGCCAGGCCAGCCACGCGGCGTCAAAAGCGTTTTGAAACAGCATCGCGGCGTCGAAGTTTTCGCGGCGCAGTTCCGCGGCCAGCCGTTCCCGCCCCAGACGCCGCGATGCCGCCCGCGATTTTCGTAGACGATGAATGCGGTCGGCGTAGCCCTGCCCCCGATACAGGTCCGCAACCCACGGCCGCGCCAGCAGCGCAATTTCGGCGCCAGGCCGCGCCTCGCGAATCGCTGCAAGCGCGGGAATGGCCATCACCGCGTCGCCCACCCAATTCGTGGCCCGCACCAAAATCTTCATACCTTGAGGTCCGGCCGGTTGCGGCGAATATCCGCAAGCACCGCGCTCCAGAATCCTTCCGCGTCGGAAAGCGCCAGGCGAATCCGGCAGGCGTAGATCGGAAGTTGCGGTTGCGACCGAATCCCGCAAATTGAAAACATCCTTCTCGGTGCAGAGCAGCGCTCGGCGCCGGCCGCGATCGCCCGCGCGATCGAGCGCTTCCACATCGGCGGGCGTGTAATGGTGATGGTCGCGGAAACTGCGCTGCCCGGCCACGACGAATCCCCATCGCCGCAAATCGTCGAAGAAACGCCGATGGATTGCCGATGCCGCAAAAAGCAAAAAACTTCGCGCTGCTTCCAGTCGGCTTCCGGCAGCGCCACCGCCATGGCCGGCACGCGCAGCACCGCCTCGAGTTCAGCCCAGGCGTAAAAGATCGGCGCGACGGTGTAGCGGCGCACCACCGTCTCCAGCGCCGGAGCGCGCTCGGTGCGGGTCAGCACCACGATCTCCGCGCGTGCCAGCGCCGTGCGCGGCTCGCGCAAGCGCCCGGCCGGAAGCAGCGCGCCCCCGCCGAACGGATCCGTCGAGTCCAGGAGCACGATGTCGGCGTCGCGCCGCAGCGCCAAGTGCTGGAAGCCATCGTCAAGAATAAACCAACGCGCGCCGTGCTGCTCGAGCGTGCGGCCGTTCGCATAGCGGTCCTTGCCCACGCCGAGCTGCGCCCGCGCGCCCAGCCGCTCGCGCAGCAGCGCCACCTCATCCGACAGCGGCAATGCCGTGCGCGTCGGTCTGCGCCTCGCCGCGATAGCCGCGCGTGAGAATCGCCGGGCGGTGCCCTTCGGCGGCCAGCCGCTCGGCAATCCACAGCACCATGGGCGTCTTGCCGGTGCCGCCCACGGTCAGATTGCCTACGCTGATGACCACGCCCTTGAGGCGCCGGCTCCGAAGCACACCCTGCCGGTAAAGCGCTGCACGCGCCCGCGCGACGCCTCCGTATAGTACCGAGAGTGGAAGTAAAACCGTCCGCAGCGTTCCCGAAGGCATCAGCCGCCAGCCTGCTTTTCCGCCAATACGGTCGCGATGCGTTCAATGGTGATCGCCGTGGCGCCACGATGCCGTTCGACTAATTCCTTCGCCGCCCGTCCCATCCGCGCGCGACGCGATTCATCCTCCAGCAGCGCCGTCCAAGCGGCCCCCAATTCCTCTCCGGAGCGCACCTGGATTGCGGCATCCGAGTCCAGTAATCGCTCCGAAATCTCCCGAAAATTATCCATCGAAGAGCCAAAAACGGGTGCCCGTCCTAGCGCCGCCGGTTCCAGCGGGTTGTGTCCTCCCGCCGGTTCGAGCGAACCGCCCACAAACACCGCGTCCGCTATGCCGTACACCGCCGCTAATTCTCCGATGCTATCAAGCAGCAGCACGGTAGGCGCTTGGCCCGCTGATGACTGCAGCGCGTTCGTGGACGAGCCGTTGAGCGACAACGTGCTCCGCCGAACCACGCGCCAGCCGCTCGTCTTGATAATTTCCGCGGCAGACGTCAAATCGCTCCGGCTTGCGCGGTGCCATGCAGTAGCACCGCTCTAGGCCACTTGCCTGCAACCGTCTCGAACGCGCGCAAAACCGCACTTTCTTCTCCCTTGATCACACTGCCCGCCACCAGCAGCGGTCCGCGCCCGGAACGCGACAGCTCCGCCGACAACCAAATGACGAGCGGGCTCTCACTAGGCGGCGCCAGATCATACTTCAGGTTTCCGACGGCGCTCACGCGCTCGGGGCGCCGCTCCTAGCGCAATCAGCCGCGCTCGATCCTCCTCGCTTTGCATGAGAAACAACGTCGCTCGATTCAGAACATCGGACACAAATCCCCGCAGCGAACCACCCGAAACCTTCACCGCTCGCGACAACCGCCGGAACGAGCGGTCCGAAAAGCGCCCATTCACGAAAACGACCGGCACTCCTGCTCTGTGGGCTTCGCGCAGAAAGTTCGGCCAAATTTCCGTCTCCAGGATGACGATCGCGTCCGGCCGGACTGCACGCAGCGCACGGCGAACCGGGCCTCGCCAGTCGAGCGGAAAATAAAATATCGCGTCCGCAAAGCTCAAGCGCTCGCGCGCAACCGCCTGGCCGGTAGCCGTGGTCGTCGAAACCACCAAGCGCCGGTCCGGAAATCGTTTCTTCAACGCTCGCGCCAACGGCACGGCCGCCAACGCTTCGCCAACCGAAACAGCGTGCAGCCAGATTGTTCCGTCCGGCCCGGAGCGCGCCCCAGAAACCGTAGCGTTCTGCGCAGTCAATTCGGGAGGAAATCGCCAAGCGAATCGCTCCCGAAGGTTGCTCAGGTATTTGTTCTGCCGAATCCCCTTGATCAAGAAATAGGGAGATAGCAGGAGCATCCCAGCCGCGGTAATGACACTGTAGAGAAAGTACATGCGGTTTCGAAAAACCGATCGTGGCGACGGTCCCTGACCGCGCAACGGCGCACGCCGAATAGGTAAAAGCGCGGCACAAACCTCAAAAGCGATATTATAGGCGCGCCTTGCCGGCAGCAAGCGAGATGCCATTTCGAAACCACCAAGACGGACTCACTCTTTTTGCGGATCGATCTCTAGCGCCCCCATGTTTTGCGCGTTTGGCAAGGCAACGCCCATCGCCGCGGCGCATCTCACTTCTGTACCCGATGCGAAAACAACTGTTCGCCCTCTTGTCCTGCTCGGCTCTCATGCTGCTAGCGAGTACGTATGTAGCTCAAGCGCAGACTGATCCAGCCTCTCTGCCGGCGCGAGACGCACACCAGGGTCTGCTAGTGACCGTCGATCCCTACGTCTCCACGGATCGCTACAAGGAAAAGTTCGGCAAGCACACACCGTACGAGGCTGGCGTTGCAGCACTCGATGTTTACTTCCGAAACGACACCGCAGCGCCCCTGAAAATCGATCTAGACACCATTCGACTACTTATCGCCGCCCCCGGCGACGCCAAACAAAAAATCGAACCACTCGCGCCGAACGATGTGGCCGATCTGGTCCTGCTGAAGGATAAAGCGAATCCTAAGATGAGGCGTCTTCCGCTACCCCTGCCCGGCGCCGTCCCCAAATCGGGCAAGGGCAAGGAATGGGACGAGTTCTCCGCGGAACTGCGCTCGATGGCCCTATCCAGCGATGTTCTCGCGCCCAATAGCGCGTCCCATGGCTTCGTCTATTTCGACATCGATCGCCAGTATTCCTGGCTTGCTGGATCCCGCCTTGAGATTCCCGATGTTTCCTCCATGCTAGATCACAAAGCCCTTTTCTTCTTCGAAGTCGACCTCACCGCCGCAAAGCACTAGAAGCGGTCGACTCGCGTTTTCCGTCTGCGTCACGGCAACAGATGTCATCCTGCTCGTCCTGAGCCTCGAAGGGAGCCCATCCGACCAGGATGGGCGAAGGATCTCAACGTAAGGCCCAAGCCACCCAGCGAACGCGAAGAGAGATTCTTCGTCGCTGCGCTCCTCAGAATGACAACACTCTTGCCGGTAGCGGATGACTGTAGTTTGGGTCTTCCGCGGTTGACACGGACAACCCGAGGAATTCTTTTCTCCTGCCGTGCCTCGTTTGCCCGTTCCTTCCCCCTCGGCTAGAATGCAAAAGCCTCCGGGCCCCAAAACAAACATGAATCTTCTTGATGACCTGAATCCCCAGCAGCGTGAAGCCGTGCTCGCAACCGAAGGACCGGTCCTGATCTTGGCCGGCGCCGGAACGGGAAAAACCCGCGTCATCACCTATCGCATCGCCCATATGATGGAAGAAGGCGTGCCGGGCAACTCGATTCTGGCGGTCACGTTCACCAATAAGGCCGCCGCTCAGATGCGCGATCGGGTCCAGGTGCTCCGGGAAAGCCGTGGCGGATTCTCCAGCGATCCCTGGATCAGCACGTTTCACTCTTTCTGCGTGCGGCTGCTGCGGCGGGAAGCGGCGCGCCTCGGATTGCCGCGCGATTTCGCGATTTACGATGACGACGATCAGCAAGCCGCCATCAAGCTCGCCATCGCTACTCTGGGGTTGAGCGATACCGGCGACACGCCGCGCGTCGGTGATGTCGCCGCATCAGCTTACGCGAAAAATCACGGCATCACACCGGCGCAGTCGCTCGCCGACGCTTTCGACGACCTCACGCGCAGAACCGCCAAGCTCTACGAAGCCTACGAGCAAATGCTGAAGCAGTCGCGGTGCGCTCGATTTCGACGATCTCCTGCTGCGCGCGGCAGATGCGCTGCGCCGTTTCGACGAAGCCCGCGCCTCCTGGCAGCAGCGCTTCCGGTTCCTCCACGTGGACGAATACCAGGACACCAACAGCGTGCAATACGATTTGCTGCGCCTGCTGGCGGGCGAAAATCCCAATCTTTGCGTCGTGGGCGACGAGGATCAGTCCATCTATCGCTGGCGCGGCGCGGACGTCGGCAACATTCTGCGCTTCAGCGAGGAGTTCCCCGGCGCGCAAGTGCTGCGCATCGAGCAGAACTACCGCTCGCGCCAGAAGATCCTGGACGCCGCCGCCGCAGTGGTCTCGAACAATACGCGCCGCATCGGCAAGCAACTTTCTGCGACACGCGGGGCCGGCTCGAATCTTGCTTTCTACGAAGCGCGCGACGCTCGCGCCGAAGCCGAATACGTCGCCGGGAACGCGTGGCCGAGATCTCGCGCGATGACTTCAACGTGCACCTCGCCGTGCTCTACCGCACCAACGCCCAATCGCGCTCGTTTGAAGAGGCGTTTCGCACCCGCGGCATGCGTTACCGGCTGCTTGGCGGCTTCAGTTTTTACCAGCGCGCCGAAGTGAAGGACGCACTCGCCTACGTGCGCCTGGCGATGTTTCCCGACGACGATATTGCCCTGCTGCGCGTGCTGAATACGCCGCCGCGCGGCATCGGCAAAGTCACCATCGACGCCCTGCGCTCGATCGCCAAGGAGTCTGGCGGCTCGCTGTGGAAGGCCCTGGGCCAAACAGTCGACGCCGGTGGAAGCCGCGCGCTTGCGCCGCTGCGAAGTTTCCGCGAACTGATCGAGGAACTTCGCGAGCAAGGTCGAGTCGCTTTCTCCCGCGGACTTTCTCCGCTACGTTCTCGACTCCACCGGCTATATGGACATGCTGCGGCAGCGCGACTCCGCCGAAGATATCGCGCGCGTCGAAAACCTGCAGGAATTGGTGCAACGCCGTGGCCGAAGGCAGCGGAACGCGGCGAGACGCTTAACGATTTCCTCGACCGCGCCGCGCTGGTCAGCGACGCCGACAACTTCGACGAAAGCGCCAGCGTCACGCTGCTCACGCTGCACACCGCCAAGGGTCTGGAATTCGATCACGTCTTCCTCACCGGTCTCGAAGAGGGCACCTTTCCGCACAACCGCTGCCTAAATAACGCCGAAGAACTCGAAGAGGAGCGCCGCCTCTGTTACGTCGGCATGACTCGCGCGCGCGAAACGCTCACGCATTACTCGCGCCGTCTATCGCCGCATCTACGGCAGCGAACGCCTGCAAGCCTCGACGCCCGTCGCGGTTCCTGCGCGGAGATCCCGCGCGAACTGGTGGACACCGCTCCGGGCTCGCTCAGCCGAGGCCGGCGAAACTCGCCGCTATGAGCCCGACCCGGAATATTCGTACAGCGAAGAAGAGTTCGCGCGCCGCATGCGCGGAGGGTACTCAACAGCAGGCCAAGCCGCGCCCCGCGCGCAGTTCGGTATCGCGTCAAGTGGCTCCTCCTTTCGACGCCGCAGCGGCGAAGCAAATCCGCTGATCGGTCAGCGCGTCCGCCATCCAACCTATGGTCTGGGAACCATAATCGGCGTCGACGGCGACGAGGACGAACGCAAGCTCACCGTGCGCTTCAGCGACCACGGCACGAAGAAGCTTGTCGAGCGCTTCGCCAACCTTTCCTGGGCATAGCCGCTCGCGGCCCGTACATTGCGACAAATATAAAGTGTTGTCATTCCGAGGCCCGCTGCGGGCCGAGGAATCTCTCTTTCGGTGGCGACATACGAAGAGAGATTTCTCACTGCGTTAGGAATGACCTCTACTGGGTCTTGGCAACCTGCTCGTATTTTGGGGGGGCCTAGGATTTCCCCGGAGCCGGCATTAGAATTTGGTTGATGCCGCCGGAAACGCCCCGCACGGACCCCAGAAATGAAGCCATCGCCTCCTTGCCTAAGGCGGAATTACACCTGCACATGGAAGGCTCGATGGAGCCGGCCACGGTCGTCGAACTCGCGGCCCGCTATGGCGATTCCATCGAAGCGCTCGATGTCGCGCAGCGTTACGCTACCCCGGATTTCGATGCCTTCATCCAAGCTTACCTCTGGGCCACATCCTATCTGCGCGCGCCGCAGGATTATGGTCTTGTGGCGCGCCGTCTCGCCGAGCAACTGATCGAACAAAACGTTGTCTACGCCGAGGTCACGCTCTCGATTGGCGTGATGCTGCTGCGCAAGCAAGACGTAGCCGCAAACTTCCGCGCCATCCGCGAGGCTACCACGCCGTTTGAGCCGGGTCTTCGGATGCAATGGATCTTCGATACCGTGCGCCAGTTCGGTCCGGAGCCTGCCTGGGACGTAGCGCGATGCGCCGTGGAGATGATGGGCGAGGGAGTGGTCGCATACGGGATTGGCGGCGACGAACTCTCGATTCCCGCCGAGCAGTTTCGCCCTGTATACGATTTCGTCGCCTCCAAGGGCTTACATCGCCTGGCGCACGCCGGCGAAATCGGCGGTCCAGAGGAGATTTGGGACGCCGTCGAATACATGGGCGCCGAGCGCATCGGCCACGGCATCGCCGCGTTTCGCGATCCGCGGCTCATGGACTTCCTGATGGAAAAGTCGATCCCGCTTGAGGTCTGTCCTACGAGCAACATTCGCACCGGGGCGCTGGCTCGGCAACTCGGAACCAGCCGGGCGACGCTCCGCGAGCATCCCCTGCCCGCGCTGCTGCGTGCTGGCGTGCCGTTGTGCCTTTCGACAGACGATCCGGCCATGTTTGAGACGAGTCTTCGTGAAGAATACCAGGTGGCTGCAGGCATAGGGCTCACGACCGAAGAGATTGTCCGGGTGGCGCAGGGCGGATTCTCGGCGGCATTGGTCCGGCCAGACGAAAAAGCGATCATGCTCTCGCTATTCCACACGCGAGCGACCGCACTGGGGCTGCTATAATGGCAGCCATGAAAGCTCACGTTTGGGTGATGCTGAAAGGCACGGTGCTCGATCCGCAGGGCAAGGCGATCCAGCAGGCACTGACCTCGCTGGGGCATCTGGGGGTGCGCGACGTGCGACAGGGCAAGTTTTTCGTGCTGGAACTGGGTGGCTTGGACCGTGCGGCGGCGCAAAAGGAAGTCGAAAAGATTGCCCGCGAAGTGCTTACGAACCCGGTCATCGAGGAGTTCCGGTTTCAGATCGTCGAAGATGCTCAGCCCGCCGGGGCGGGCTTGACTGCTCGTTAGTACAACGGCAATTCGCCGCCTTTTCGCCCGCTTTGCGGCCATCCCCGGTATGCTACGCTGAATAGCCGGCAGTTCCCCGCCGGTGTCCCAGTTTAAACGCAAGGAGACCTCACCGTGTGCGGCATAGTCGGTTACATCGGCCCTAAGAAGGTCGTTCCCCTGGTCCTCGATGGTCTCCGACGTCTCGAATATCGCGGCTATGATTCCGCAGGCATCGCCGTCGTAGGCAGCGACGGCAAGCTCGAACTGCGCCGCGCACCGGGCAAACTGCGCAATCTCGAAGAGGTCATCCGCCTCTCGCCCATCGAGGGCGTTTATGGGTTGGGCCACACGCGTTGGGCCACGCACGGACGTCCCACGGAAGAAAACGCGCACCCGCACAGGGATTGCAAAGGCGAGATCGTCGTCGTGCATAACGGCATCGTCGAAAACTACGTCGAGTTGAAACACGAACTGGAAAAAGAGGGCCACAAGTTCGTCACCGAGACGGACACAGAAATCGTCGCGCACCTTGTCGAGAAGTACATGGATGGCGGCCCGCTCGAAGAAGCAGTGCGCAAGGCCGTTCGCCGGTTGAATGGCGTTTATGCGCTGGCGATTCTTTCGACGAAAGACCCGATGAAGATCGTAGCGGCGCGGTCGGGCCCGCCGGTGGTGATCGGCCTAGGCAAGGACGAATACTTTGTCGCCAGCGATATTCCCGCGATTCTCTACCACACGCGCGACATCTTCTTTTTGCAAGATGGGGATATCGCGGTGCTCACGCAAAAAGGCGTGCGGGTGATGGATACCGAAGGCGGGCTCGTGGAGCGCACGGCCCAGCGCATTACCTGGGACCCGGTGATGGCGGAAAAGGGCGGCTTCAAGCATTTCATGCTGAAGGAAATCTTCGAGCAGCCGCGCGCGATTCGCGACACCATGCTCGGACGCATCTCCGTCGAAAGCGGCAAGGTTTTCCTGGACCAGATGGACATCACCGAGGACGAGTTCCGCAATCTGCGCGACATCAAAATCGTCGCGTGCGGCACAAGCTGGCACTCGGGACTCGCCGGGAAATTCATGATCGAGCGGCTGGCGCGCATCCCCGTGGAAGTGGACTACGGCAGCGAATTCCGCTATCGCGAGCCGATCGTGGACGGTCGCACGCTGGTGATTTGCATCAGCCAGTCGGGCGAGACCGCCGATACGCTCGCCGCGCAGCGTGAAGCCAAGCAGCGCGGATCGAAAACGCTAGCCATTTGCAACGTAGTCGGTTCGATGATTACGCGCGAAGCCGCCGGAACGATTCTCACGCACGCGGGGCCTGAAATTGGCGTGGCTTCGACCAAAGCCTTTACCGGCCAACTGACTGCCCTGCTGGTGATCGCGCTCTATCTCGGCCAATTGCGAGGAAAGCTTTCGGCCGAAGCGGCGCAGATGCTGATGCAGCAATTCACGCGCCTGCCGCACAAGATGGAGATGATCCTGCAAGGCGAAGACGAAGGAATCTATGAGGGCCTGGCGCGGCAACTCTTCCGCTACACGGACTTCCTGTATCTTGCGCGCGGCATCCACTATCCGATCGCTCTCGAAGGCGCGCTCAAGCTTAAGGAGATCTCTTACATTCACGCCGAAGGCTATCCGGCAGGCGAGATGAAGCACGGTCCCAATGCCCTGATCGACGAGAATTTGCCGGTCGTGGTGCTGGCCACGCGCGACGAGGCCGATCCGGACTCCATGACCCGCTACGAGAAGAGTGTCTCGAACATTCAGGAAGTAAAGGCTCGCGACGGTATCGTGATTTCGGTGGTCACCGAAGGCGATCACCTCGCGCGTAAGGCCTCCGACCACGTGATCGAGATTCCCACCGCTCCCGAACTCATGGCGCCAATCCTCGAAATCGTGCCGCTGCAATTGCTGGCCTATCACATCGCGGTGCGTCGCGGGTGCGACGTGGACCAACCGCGCAATCTGGCGAAATCGGTCACCGTCGAATAACAAACAGCTGAGCTGCGAATATTGCTCCCAAGGATTGGCCCGGTAGGCCAATCCCGTCTTGCGGCGCGTTGTTGTCTTTGGTTGCTAGCTCCTTAGGTTGAGATCCTTCGTGCATCCTGGCCGGATGCACTCCCTTCGAGGCTCAGGGCGAGCAGGATGGCAGCATGCCATTATATGACAACGTTCCGCCGTTCTTCGTTTCGACAGTTCGACGGGGATAAACAAGCAGGACGGATTTGCACAGGGGCATGCGTTTGGTCCTATTGACGCCTTTACGAAGTGGATGTACAACTCGGCAAGGCGACGCGCGATCTATGTAGGGGGGGAATAATGTCAAACCAATACGATAACGCGCTGGAGGCTGTGCGAAGTGCGGTTGTGAATGCCGCTCAACTAGGTCTCACAAAACCGGAAATCACCGACGCTGTATCCAGGGCGCTTCACACGAATAACCACCCATGGAACGGACGCCAACCGCTGGCGGACACACGGTCGAACAACCCATTCGATATTTTGCAGGGACACTATCCTTTGCCGGATGACGGCGAGCTGTAGAGAATGAGGTCGCCTGGGGCTTCATAATCTGTCTGATAACTTGAGTGACCTTAAGATGCCGCCCTGAAGGGCGGCGCTCGACAAACCCGTCTTATCTAGGTTGTATTCGGTCCGCCGCGTCGCGCATCCTACGCCTCTCCCACCAAGGGCACAAAGATTTTTTTTTCGCGGGAGGCTGTTTCGGATGTATCAAGAGCGGTCGCACGTTTAGTTTGTGCGCAACGGGCCGAGGAATGAGAGATTCCTCGCTGCGCTCGGAATGACGGCAAAATGCTTTCGCTCAAGCGGATTGCCGGTTTCTCACATTCGAGTGGCTGCGGGTTATTTGTCGAAAATCTTTGCTAGCGCCTCAAGGACCTTTCCCAGCTGAACCGTGGCGTCGTGCGGAAGCATCGACGTGCGCGTGGCGGTCCGTTCATCCACGACCTCGTAGGTATTCGCCGAATCAACTTTGCGCAAGAGGACGGGAATTGGGCCAGCCTCGCCAGCCAGCGTGATTCTTATGCCCGAAGGTTCGTGAGCCACGGGGAGAGCGCCAAAGCGCTTGAAGTGGTCCGCGCCCATTTGGAAGCGCAGGCACTCATCCGGGAGGATGGTGGAGAAGAACTCAGGCTGCCGCAAACGCTGCTCGTCAAATTCAGCGATGACGGTGTCGTCCCCCGCCGTGCGGGCCGTGAAGG
This sequence comes from Ignavibacteriota bacterium, assembly GCA_963776895.1. Lineage (GTDB taxonomy): Bacteria > Bacteroidota > Ignavibacteria > Palsa-1295 > Palsa-1295 > PALSA-1295. The sequence continues at coordinate 1,252,204 of CAVZOL010000010.1, forward strand.
GGCCGGTCTGAATGTTGCCGTCGATCGTGACCATAAAAGAAGATGTCCGCTTTCCACCTGTTGCAAATAGCCAGGTGCGAACAAGAATAGTTTCGGCGTCAAGATCGAGGAGGTAATGAGACTGCGTTTGCGAATTCTTCGGCGCGAATGTGAAGCTGGCGTCCTGCAAAAATGATGTGGCGATATGCATCCCGGCCATCTTGCCCGCAGTCATGCTCGATGCGGAGTCGGATTGGGAAGTAAAGCCCTTGGCCATCGCAAGGGCTTCGCGGGCAGCCTCCAAAAGGGGAATAAACAACGCGTCCGGATCCCCGAATTGGCGCGTGAGCAAGAGCTGCGGAAATCCAACGATATCTACTCCCCCGCTCTGCGTTGAGACCCGGGTCTTCGATTTGGAAAGAGCGATGCTCATTGCCACCCTGGAGACGGCCTGCCTAGCCGGCCGGCGGGATGTCGATTTCGTCGAGATTCCATAGTCGTTCGGGTTGCGCCTTCGATGCCCCTAACAACCAACGATCCGCATTTCGCCGGCAATTCATAATCTGGAATATAACAGGCTGGGCTTCCGACACGCAGTGCGGCTGACTGCCGACTACACTCAAGGAAACAACGGAGTCTGTTTTCAAATCGAAGGGCAGATAGAAGCTGCAGCCCCACTCACTCACTTCAAAAGTCTTGGTGAGCGCGCGAAAGGGCCGACCGGCGCCATCGATTCCGTTGACCTCAATTTCAATCGATAGTGCGACGCGAGATTCGCGGCGGTCATCCGGGCGGGGAGTAGTATTGGACGCGGATTTGCTGTCTTGGGCCATAGCACAAACTCTCGCCACAACTCACTAATGAACATCGGCGGTTTGGGACATTACTTGACCTGTGGGGACAGCCGCACCTTCGCGCTACCGCAACTATGCTGATTGGCGTAAAATTCGGCGCTGGACGATGTGGAAACGAACGATCTCCGCGATGTGTGTCTTTGCGCTGAGCTTCCTGGGCCTCGGCTCGGCAACGCGCAGCTACGCGCAAGCTGCGGCTCCTGCTAGCGCGGTCCTTGGCGAGATTCATGCTACCGGTTCAAGGCGATATGGCGATGCGCAGGTGGCTGCCGCCGCGGGGATCAAACCGGGCGACACGATTACCCGAGAGCAGATTCAGGAGATCGCGGACCGGCTTTCGCAAACGGGGCTTTTCGCGCGGGTCAATTACGACTTTACGAGCAAGGGCAACAAGATCGCGCTTGTGTTCGAACTGGCGGACGCTCCGACCGTGCCGGTGTCTTTTGATAATTTTGTGTGGTTCACCGACGAGGAGCTTTCGGCCGCGATTCGCGAAACGGTGCCGATCTACGATGGGAATTCTCCTAGAGAGGGCGCGCTGGTCGACGATATGACTGCGGCCCTGACCAAGCTTTTGGCCGATCGGGGCGTGGCGGGAAGCGTTACACACACGCTGATCACTCAGCCCACCAGTAACGACATGATGATGCAGTTTCGCGTCGAGGGGCCTGCGTTCACGATCGATTCCGTCGGCTTCAGCGATTCGCTGGCGCAGGTTTCGGAGAAGCTTCGCGACCGGAAGAGCGATCTGATCGGCAAGCCCTTTTCCCGTTACGCAATCGATGTGTTTGAGAACGAGCAGGTGCGCCCGATCTATATTTCGACGGGGCACGTTCGGGTGCGGTTCGGCGCGCCGGTAGTTCGTCTCGACGACGAGGCCGGCAAATCGCCGGACAAGTCATCGAGCGGGGCGTCAGGCGGGCGGGTTCCGGTGACGCTGGAGATCGATCCTGGGCCGGTCTTTTCGCTTGGCGGGTTCGCATGGAACGGGGCGAAGGCGCTTGACGACAAGACGCTGGCGAATCTGGTAGTGGTCAAACCAGGGGAGCAGGCTGACGGAATGAGACTTGCTGCAGGGTGGCAGCGCGTCGAGGACGAATACGCGCGCCGCGGTTATCTGGACGCGAAGGTGACGCCGGAGCCGATCTATGACGATGCGGCCGCGAAGGTCACCTATCGCGTTGCCATCGATGAAGGGCCGCAATACCGCATGGGGGCGATGGTCATCACGGGCCTTTCGCTGGACGCCGAAAAGCGGTTGCGTGCTGCGTGGCAGATTCCGCCGGGGCAGGTGTTTGACCGGTTGACGTTTGATGACCTGCTGACAAAGATCGAAAAGCCGACGATGGAAATTTTTAGTGATATCCCGGTGCATTATGCGCAGATGGGGCACTGGCTGCGGACGGATGCGGAGAAGCACACCGTGGACCTGTTGCTGGATTTTCAGTGAGGTCGATGAGTGGAAACACGGAAAAACAGGATGCCGGGCTGAAGCCCGGCGCTACACAACCGAGACTCATCCCTGCGCGGCTTTCGCGGGGGCGATAGATGTACCCAGGAGGAAACGGCGGGATCGTCGTTTGAGTGTCGCTGCTAGAGTGCGCCGGGATTTCTTGCCAAATCTTTGTTGAACTTTCTTCGCTGCTTGGTCTTGAGGAAGGCTTCTATCTGGGCGTTACTGTCTTCGATCACCTTCGCGGCGATCCTGCTTCTGTACTCCGGAGACAACGGCTCGACGTCGAGAATCAGGCCAATCTCCCTAGCGCGCTCTTGCAGGATACTGTCGACTGTGGACCGCTGATTCTTTGACAGCTTGAGATTCTTGGATAAATACCGCAGCTCTTTTTGGGGGTCGGGCAGACGCAGGCCCGGGCCGCCAGAAGCCGTTTCCGCAGTCAGAGCGCTCAAGGAACCTGTCCGAGAAGCGTACCGGGGATTGCCGGTTACGGCATGCGCAACGGAGGCGCATACAATCAGGCTGATGAATGCTTTCATGCTGAGCTTTGGCATGTTCATATCATACCGCCGGTCGAATGCCGCCGAATCGGTGCTTTTGATCGCCGCCGCTGATCGGCTGCCTCATATCTCTACTGAGGCGAACCGCCGCCATCGCTAGGAGCTCGCCTGAGAACGGGCCGGTTCGGGTCGGAATCTTGCTCGGTCTGCGCCCCCGAACCCGTAGCGTCGAAAACGTATCGTATCACGATCGGCGTCTTCGATCGACCGTTATCGATACGAAGGGTCTCGTTTAATTGGCGCCCATCTTGAGACAGTTCGAAGGTTCGGCTCATTTTTCCGCCGAGCGGACTTTTTTCATCCGACACGAGCCGGTCCCCTTCCCAGTGCGCCAAGACCTCTTCATGACTGGTGTCCGTGGATTTCGGCAACTGCCTTCCGTCGGTATACAAAGTCAGCTTGTGGAGTTGCGCATCCGTCACGTCGACTTGAGGGTTTTTTAGGTCAACGGTTACCGATGTCGGCGCGTAGATTAGAGATTGCATTCTTGGGTTGTCTTCGATGTCGCGGCCGCCGGGCTGCTGTCCTCCGTTCCTAGGGTTCCGAGATCCGCCCCAAGGCCCTCCGCCAGGATAACCGCCACCGGGATAACCACCGCCTGGATATCCACCGCCCGGATATCCGCCGCCGGGGTACCCGCCACCCGGATAGCCCCCGACGGTGCTGTTGTCAGAGCCCTCCGCAGCGCGAATTTTCTGTCTTGGGTCATCGCTTTCATCGCGATTCAGCTTCCAAGGTCCGGCAAGAGTCGTTCTCGGCTGAACCTGCGGCGGTGACGGTCTCGTTCTGGCCGGTTGCGAAGGCTGCGGGGGCTGCGCGTTGGAAGACGGCTGCTGCGACGACTGTGTTGGGGCAATCGGGCCGGGTGCGGCCTGCGCATTCAAGCGCTTCGGGCACATGAGCCAAACAGCCATCAGAGAGGCCGTGAAAAGGAACGTCGCGATCGATCGCGTTTTCAAGATTGTTCTCCACTCCAGCATGACCGCAGCGACTTAGACGTACTGGGTGGTGATGTGGCTTCGAGGAGTTTAGTTGCCTTAGCCCAGGGCTCTCGCCCGGAGCCCGCGCGCCGTTCGCGCGGTAGGCGCGGGCCGTGGACCCTATGACTGAGAGATTCCTCACTTTGTTCGGAATGACAACCCAAAGACGACAGATTGAAGTGCACTGCGCCTTCGCAACACGAAGGCTGCATCTGGCTGGGTGGGGACCTCGTTGGAAATCTGGCGAGGCCCCCGCGTTTACGTGTCCAGCTTGTGCGCTCGGCGATGGCCGAGAACAGTGGCTACTGATTCGAAGCGCGTGCTGACTCGTTATAGGGTGCGTCCTTTTCCAGGACGCGGACGAGGAGCCGTCCGGATGGGGGAATTACGACATTGTGTCCCAGGACGATTTCCCTGGCAGTAAGTTTGCGACCATAGACGTCGGCGCTGGCGTCGTCATCGGGACGAAGAGTGGAGCCTTCGAGAGAGATTCCGGCAAAGAGACCGCGGGAGCGAGAGTAGCTTAGGATTTCCGCGCGCAAGGAGGCATCGGTATCCGCGGAAGCATCGCGGCCTACCGGACCGGCTGCAGCGGAAGCATCGGCGCCCACTTTAACTTTGCTGCTGAGAATGGCAGAAGCGCCTCTGTCGTTCATAACCAAGAGCACCAGATCGGTCGCCTGCCCGCCGAGTTGAAATCCAATACTGCCGCCTTCCAGCGCGTACATCGCGGGTGAACCCCAAGGGCCGTTGAAGTGTTCGCCGGTACGGCAGGCCATGGCCCCGCGGCCGTAGCTCCCACCGACGACAAATGCACCCTTCAGAACGGATGGGAAAACAATGACACACTCAGCTTTGTCCAGAATGTCGCGGGGGATATCGTCAGGGATGCCCATTACTTCCTGCAGGACGGTGCCGGAATTCTCTAAACGCTTTTGTTCCTTATTAGCGGCGTAAGCCCGCTTGCGACAAACAAAATGCAGACACCAAGACTCAATTTACGAAACATCGTGAACCTCCCTATTGGGCTTTCTTTGGTGAACTTTAGACTTGCACTAAATTCTTCGAAGAGTGTTTCCGGCGGCGACCGCCGCTCGAGGTTAGATTTCGGCTATCAGAGGGCGATTCGCCGGCCTTGAATGACGCGGATCAGGAGAACCACTACCGCTAACACCAACAGGATGTGGATGAATCCCCCGAGCGTGTAGGAAGTGACCAGGCCCAGAGCCCACAAAACAAGCAAAATCGCGAAAATTGTCCACAGCATTTGAACCTGCTTTCTCTAAGTTCTCGAAGGGCATACTTGTATGTCGTAAAGAGTTGCTTTGGGTGGAAACCGGTCCGGCTCAATGACGCTTGGTTGCCAGGGCCATCCAATACCGCTGAGGACGCTTTGCTGGAACCGAGAGATCGGAGGGAGACTTGATCCGGCCTCGGTGGAAGCCACTCTCATCCTATCTCGCAGTCTGTAGGAGCATAATAGGTGCTGCGAGAGCGGACGTCTGTGCTGTTTTGCACGTATTCGGATATTGTGGTTGTTTAATTTTGCTGAAATGCAGAATCTGGCTCGCCGGGGTGCCTTTTTACAAATCGAGTGACGAGGGAACGGTCGCATGCTAGTCTTTGCCTAACCGTACCAGAGCGTACAGAGCGATATGAAGCTAAACGGCGCAAACAAAACCAAGACCAACGAGGGTGTTTTCAACGCCCAGGCCTTCCTCGATTCCGCAGGCGTAGCCAGAACAATCGTAGAGTTCCGCAAGAAGGAGGTCGTGTTCTCGCAAGGGGACACTTGCGAGCACGTGATGTACATTCAAGAAGGCACCGTGAAGCTCTCGGTTGTGTCGAATGCCGGCAAAGAGGCCGTCGTGGCTATGCTGGGGCCCGGGGACTTCGTGGGCGAAGGCGGCTTGACGGGCCAGATGGTGCGCATCGCAACGGCCACGGCAACCACGCCCGCTACTCTGCTCATGATCGGCCTCACGGAAATGACTCGAGCGCTTCACACCGAACACGCTCTCTCCGATCACTTCATCGCTTATATGTTGAAACGGAACATCCGGATTGAAGGGGATTTGATCGACCAGCTCTTCAATTCCAGCGAGAAACGGCTCGCGCGCACTCTGCTGTTGCTGGCGCGCTATGGCAAACAGGACAGACCCCAGTCCGTGGTTCCGAAGATATCCCAAGAGACGCTTGCGGAAATGATTGGGACCACACGTTCGCGGGTCAATTTCTTCATGAAGAAATTCGAGAAATTGGGATTCATTCATCACAACGGCGGACTCCACGTAAACGATTCCCTGCTGAGTGTTGTTCTGCACGAATAACGAACCAAACGGCTGCGATTGCTCCCCGACAAGTTTTTCAGATATGCGGCAGTGACCTGCGGATGAAGTTGAGGCTGATGCGCGGGCCGCAGGGTTTCTCTTGCTTGGGCATTTCGTGGCGGTTGTCGTGTTGAAAGCCAGGTGGGAGGAGCAGCAGGCTGCCGTGTTCGAGCAATTGGGTAGTGATTGATCTGTCTTTGCTGTTTTCCCACCTGAATCGTCGGGGCGCGCCCAGCGAAACGGTGGCAATCGGAAACGCGGCCTGCGGCTCCTCTTCACGGCCACTCGCGCGTTGGATGAGACAGTCGCGATGATCGCGGTACAAGTTCAGAAGCAGGCCATCAAAGGCGCAACCCGTTTCCTCTTCGACGAGGAGCTTGACGCGGGTCGCTTCCGGCGTCCATGGCGTCGGCGCGCTTTCGTTGGTTGGTTGCGGATCGGAGGAAGAATCGCTCATGAGTGCCAGCATGGGGGAGTCAGGGCCCATGCCGCGAAGAACGGATTGCGACCATGGAAGCCCCAACAGCACTGCAAGTAATTTGTCCGCTTCTTCCGGCGGGATGAAACCGGGGTAATAGCCGACATTGCCGGGCAAGACAATCGGGTCATTGAAAGATCCGGCCTCCGCAGGCATGGCCTGACCGTATCACAAAGCGCTTTGTGCACGGTCAATAGTTCCCAAAGAGCTAATTCAGGCTGAGGCACGTTACGTCAGTTACGGCGGGGGATAACTCGGGGCCAAAGTGCCTGCAGCGCTTTGGGAGCTATAATGAGACAGACTCGCGATTCAACGCAGAGGTAGACTACGGGCTCTGTTTTCGATAGAGTCGGCCCGCGCGGTGCGGCTTGGTTTTGAGGTGAGATCGAGGTTCTGAGCGCCCCCTCTAGGTTACTGCGTGCAAATGAGGCAGGCGGCAAGGCTTAAGCGGCTTTTACCCATTTTGGAATTCTAGGAGGAAGGGATGAAGAATCGCAGGGAGTTTATCAAGACGGTGGCCAGCGTCGCCGCAGGAACCGCATTGGGCGGCAGTTCGCTCATGGAAGCAGCTCAGCGGCCCGCGCCACCGATCACCGGACCTGTTACCCGGCGGGAAGTGCGTGTCGGCGGCAAGCCCGTCAAGGTGCTGGACATTCATGCGCACGCATCGTTTTCAGTGGCGGACGTAGTCAAGGGCACGCCGATGGAGCGCAACGCGCGGGGCGGCGGCGGAAGGCCGATGGGCGCGGACCGGATGTTGGAGATGGATAAGCGCGGCATCGACGTGCAGGTGCTGCACGTAAATGGTTTCTGGTGGTACGGAACGGATGACCGGGACTTGGCCGCTAAGATCGTGGACACGCAAGACACTGGAATGTCGAAATGGTGCGCGGCGCACTCGGATCGCTTCGTCGGATTCACCTCGCCAGCACTGCAATTTCCAGATTTGGCTGCGCAGCAGATGGAGCATGCCGTGAAGCAGCTCGGAATGAAGGGCGTGGCGATTGGGGGCCATGTGCAAGGAGAGCCGCTGTCGATGCCGAAATACGATCCGTTCTGGGCCAAGGCGCAGGAACTGGGAATACTCGTCTTCGAACATCCTGGCGGTGCGGAGAATGTGGCCAAGATGGGCGCCTTCGACGGCGCGGGCGATCTGGGCAACATCATCGGAAATCCGCTGGAGACGATCATGTTCTTCTCCCACTTGATCTACGACGGCACGCTCGACAAGTTCCCTGGCCTGAAGGTTATCGGCGCGCACGGCGGCGGTTACTTGCCGTCGTATTTGGGACGCACGGACGTCGCTTGCGACGTGCGTGCAAACGCGAAATGCCAAAACAAGAAGCATCCGCGCGAATACCTGCACGACCAGATATTTGCCGATTCCATGGTCTTTACACCCGAAGGCGTGCGACATCTGGTTGCGGAGATGGGCGCCAGCCAAGTGGCCTACGGGACGGATATACCGCTGGTGTGGCCGGACACGATTGACTCGATCCTGGGCGCGGAGGGACTGACCGACGCGCAAAAGGAAGCGGTCCTCGGCGGGAACATGATCAAGGTTCTGAAACTGTAATTACAGGCGTAGTAAGGCAGGGCGACGGGCCTGCACCGGGAACAAGGCAGGTCCTTCGCTCTGTTGCACATACAATGTGGAGTCTAGAAGTCCCCTAATCAACTTATAAACGCCCGTTAGGGGGTCGGAGCTTCAGCTCCGACATTGCAGGCCAAGAAGATGCGGGCTTTAGCCCCTGAGGAGACTCCTCTCTTCTTGTCGATCCCATTTATGAGATAGTCCTAATGACTTCACTTCTGAGCTCTGTGCACCAGCGAAGTGGCAATCGTCCGTCATCCAGCACGCTTCCGCGGCATTCCTACCGGCTCAACTCGGCGCGCACACAGCCTCGAACCAAGATCTCAGTTTGCCGACCGCAATCCGCCTATCTTCGCTGAGAACGAAAGAATCCTGTCCGCGTGCATAATCGCGCGAAGCCGCGCTCCAACGAAGACTGGGTGCCGCGGAAGTTGCCGAGCACTCCGGCGCGGCTAAAGCGAATGCCGGCGAGTTTTGGGCCCATTGTGCGCGGCGCGCCTACCCGCCGGGCGCACTTTGCGCGAACGAACCGCCGATCGTTTGCGAGATGCGCTTTTGATGCGGCGCTTTGCCTGCGTTGCCGTACGAGCGACTTTCCTCGCGCTCGACGCACCCTCTTGTAAAATGCTGCTGGCGACGTTTCGAGCTGTATTGATCGTTGCCACAGCGGTGCCGAGCGCGGTGCCGATGTTGCGGCCTATTCCGACAAGCGTTTCCTTTTCTTTCGTCATCAGTTGGTCCAAGCGAGATTTGCGAGTCACGATGTCTCCTTTTTGGCGATTGGCGGTGAGACCACCCGCGAAGCAACGATTTAAAGGCTAGGAGGGACCATCAATTTGAGCTATCCCTTGAACAAGGTACCTGCCTAGGCACAGCGCGGTACGGCCTCAGGTGACGTTTCGAGTATGCGCCACGATAACTCCAAACCCCTCTGAATCCACAGGAGGCTGGCCGCCGGTGCTTTTCGGATGGAAAGCCACGCGTCCGTGCTCCTCGCCGTGCTCCGCACCGCGTCCAGCCGCCCTAAGCCATTATATTTATTATTTTTGTATCCGTTCCACTTCCAGTGCATCAAGTCGGTGTAGCAAAAACAAGGCGCAAGCGGAGGAACGACGCGTGACCAGAATTTTGTTTTGGCTGATGGTGATTATTGCGGTTGTGCTCGCTGGCCTAGGTGGCAGGGCCACTTCCGCCCAGCAAGACAAGTACACGCTACAAGTGCCGAAGGGCCTCAAGTTTTCTGATTTCAGGGGATACGAGAACTGGCAGGTTGTCGCAGTTAGCCAGACCGATAATCTGCTGAAGGCCATGGTGGCCAATCCCACCATGATGGACGCCTACCGCGCCGGCATTCCCGGCAATGGCAAGCCCTTCCCCGACGGCTCAAAAATCGCAAAGATCGAGTGGAAACCCCAAAAGAGCACGGAGGCTCCCTTCTCCGTTCGGATACCGGAAAGCTTGCAGGACGTTTTTTTCATCGAGAAGGATACGAAGCGCTTCCCGGACACCAAAGGATGGGCCTACGCCGCGTTTGACTACAACCCCGCATCCGACAAATTCACTCCCGATCCGACCGGCGTCGTAAATTGCGGCTTCGCATGCCATACAATCGTGGCGAAAAAGGACTACATCTTCACGGCGTACGGGAAGCGCTGACGCGGGTCGTCCTCCTCTTGAGCCAGCTTCCGGCAACCGGTCGAAACCTAGGTATTCAATTCCCAGATTTGAAGGAGGCATGTTATGAAACGAGTCGCTCTCTTGGCAGCTGTGCTTGCGACGGTGGTCGGCATGGTCGCATTCCTGGCACCTGCATCTGGAGCCCCTGCGCCCGCTCTCGCCGGCGATGAGGCCGTCCCGATCTTCGGAATCAAAATTCCTTCGGGGTACCGCGACTGGAGGTTAGTCTCCGTGGCCCACGAAGAAGGCACCCTCCACAGTTTCGCCGCGATTTTGGGCAACGATGTAGCCATCAAGGCCTACCGCGAAGGGAAGCTTCCCTATCCGGACGGTACAATCATTGCCGCTTTGCACTATGGCCACGTCCCATCGGCGGAAAACGACAAAGTCTTCGGCGATCCTCAATCTTTCGTTCCAGGGCCTCCGACGAACGTTCAGTTTATGGTTAAGGACTCAAAAAAGTACGCCTCGACCGGAGGGTGGGGGTTCGCTCACTTCGACAAAGACGGCAAACCCGGCGCCGAGGCATTGCTCAAGACCTGCGCCCCGTGCCACGCGAAAGCCTCTCGCGACTTTCGTCTTCACGCAATACGCGCCTTGATCTCTCGTCCCGGTTTAAGTATCGAAACGCTAAACCTTACATTCATCGACTCTCTCCCAACGCCATATCCGATCGACAGCTAAAATGTGCGCTCCTATGTTTAAGCTTCGGTGTTGCGCGGCCTGTGCCAAATAGCGGTGTCTCCGGCTCAAAGCTTTCGATGCCGCCAACGATGAAACGCCGCCGGCTCGATCAAAACGCCTGACTGCTGTCCGCGCCCTCGAAAAAAAGTTCGATTTCGGGCATGTTGCATCGTTCAGGTAGTCGGCGCGCCGAGGACCTCCGGCAGATTTCCGGATTCCCTTCGCGCCTGATGGTTTAGCTTGAAATGAATCGATTACCGGCGAGGTCTCGCCAATGGTGAGATGCTGCACAACGAAACGAACCGACTAACTCGTCGAGCTCTAGCCGATGGCGCTCGAAAATGCTTCTTGAATGCTGGAGCCGAGAGGCGGACTTGAACCGCCGACCTGTCGATTACGAATCGACTGCTCTACCAACTGAGCTACCTCGGCTCGTGTGGAACGAAGATAGCACGGGGCGCAAAAGTGGGTCAAACGAGTGTGACCGACCCTCCACGCCCCTCCACCGTTTGCCGGATGGCGCGGTCGGGACTATGATGGCTCCAGAGGCGCACCCCAGGTTTTGACTTCACAAAGTGTGTTCAGGTGACTCGCGATGAAAGCTCTGCTGGTCTACCCGGAATGGCCGGACACGTATTGGAGTTTCAAGCACGCCCTCTCGTTTGAAGGAAAGCGTTCGGTCTTCCCTCCCCTCGGACTGCTTACCGTCGCATCGATGCTGCCCAAGACATGGCAGAAGCGTTTAGTGGATATCAATGTCCGCCAGGTAACGGACGCCGATCTGCAATGGGCGGACGTCGTCATGGTGAGCGCCATGCTGGTGCAGAAAGACGGCATGATGGGGATCCTCTCGCGCTGTCGAGCGCGCGGGCTGCGCACGGTCGTCGGAGGACCGATTAGCAGTTGCATGTCGGAACTGCCGCTTTACGCCGACCACGTGGTGATCGGCGAAGCGGAGGACATCGTCGCTGGACTCGCCGCCGATCTCGAACGCGGAGCAGCCAAGCCCCTCTACCAGGCCGCCGCACTGCCGGGCCTCGATTCTACGCCTCTGCCGGACCTGGACCTGATCGATCCCAAGAACTACAGCTCCATGGCCATCCAATATTCCCGCGGTTGCCCCTTCAACTGCGAATTCTGCGACATCATCGAAATCTATGGCCGTAAGCCGCGCGCAAAATCGCCCACCCAAGTGGTGCGTGAGCTCGAACAGCTCTATGCGTTGAAGTGGCGCGGCTCGGTCTTCATCGTGGACGACAATTTCATCGGCAACAAACGCAAAGTGAAGGAGTTGCTGCCGGTGATCGCGGAGTGGAACAATCGACTTGGCCGTCCGCTCAGTTTCTATACGGAAGCCTCCGTGAATCTGGCCGATGATACGGAACTGCTGCAAATGATGCAGGACGCCAGCTTCGATCGCGTCTTCCTCGGCATCGAGACGCCGGCCGAAGAAAGCCTCAAGGAAGCTCAAAAGATGCAGAACACCCACCGCAGCCTGCTTGAAAACGTGCGCCGCATCCAACGCTACGGCATGGAAGTGATGGCGGGCTTCATCGTGGGTTTCGACAACGATCCCGAAGACATCTTCAAGCGGCAGGTGGACTTCATTCGCGACAGCGCAATTCCCCTGGCTATGGTCGGTCTCTTGCAAGCGCTGCCGGGCACGCAACTCTATCGCCGACTGCAGCGAGAAGGCCGCCTCCTGGCGGACGGCAACGGCAACAACATCGACTTCCGGCTCAATTACATTCCGCGCATGGACCCGAAACGTCTGATTGAAGGCTACCGCTCGATTCTGCAGCAGATCTATCGCCCGGACGTTTACTATAAGCGCGTGCGCGATTTCCTCGCGGAATACCAGCCACACACGCGGCGCCGGCCGCTCACCCGAGAAGATGTTCGAGCGCTATTTCAGTCGATTGTGAAGCAGGGGATTTTCAGCCGATACGCGTTCTCTTACTGGCGACTGTTTCTGTCCGCGAGCACGCGCTACCGCGAATCGTTCGGCTCCGCGATTCGCTTGGCGATCATGGGCTATCACTTCGACAAGCTAACGCGAATGTGCCTCGCCCGCGACTGACCCTTTTCGAAAGTCTGTCATCCCGAGCGCAGCCGAGGGATCTGCTTTTCGTAAGACGCAAGGAAACTGTGCGGGTGCAGGTCAGCCTCACGGGCTCGCGCCCGCGCAGCAGCTTAGCCGCCTGCGCGATGCTGGGCTGACTCTCCGCGCCGCGTTGCCCCGATCCGTTGCCATTCTCCCCTGATGCGCTCCCATTCCCTGCCTCGGCTGGAACCGAATCGCCTTCGCCGGGCGCGAGAAACAGATTCGCCTGCAGACCGTGTTGCTTGGTGTAGAGGTCGAAGTACCGTCCGCCAAGTGCATAGAGTGCTTCGTGGGTGCCGCGCTCGATGATGCGGCCAGCTTCCACCACCAGAATCTGGTCCGCGCGCCGGATGGTAGACAGGCGATGCGCGATCACAAACGTGGTGCGCCCGCGCATCAGATAAGACAAGCCCTCCTGAATCAGCGCCTCCGATTCCGAATCCAGACTGGACGTGGCTTCATCGAGAATCAGAATTCGCGGATCGGCCAGGATCGCGCGCGCGATCGAGATGCGCTGGCGCTGCCCTCCCGACAGCTTGACGCCGCGTTCGCCGACAACGGTGTTGTAGCCATCGGGAAAAGCTTCCGCAAACTCATCCACGCGTGCGATACGGCACGCCGCCAAAACGTCTTCTTCGCTGGCATCAGGCCGCGAGAACGCCACATTTTCTCGGATGCTTCCGTCGAAAAGAAACGTCTCTTGCAACACTACCCCGAGCTGCGTGCGATAACTCGCCAGGCGCACGGTTGATAGGTCCACGTCATCTACGAGCACGCGTCCTGTCGTGGGGATGTAAAACGCAGCAATCAGCCCGGTAATCGTGGACTTCCCAGCGCCGGATGGTCCCACTAGCGCCGTCACGCTCCCCGGCTGCGCGACGAAACTGACGTCGTGCAGCACCTCGTTGCCCACGGTGTAGGCGAACCCGACGCGATCGAATTCGACCGAGCCGCGCACTGTTCCCATCGTGACGGTTCGGCGAGGGTCGGCGTCCTCAGGTTTCTCTTCCAGGATGTCGGCGGTGCGCTCGAGGCCGGCCATGCCGTCGCTCAACTGCGTTCCGATGCTTACGATCTGCGATACGGGCGCAACCAGCAGCGCCAGGAATGCGACGTAGGTCAGGAAGGTGCCCAGGGTCATGGTGCCGGCGAGGATGCGCGTCGTGCCCAGGTACATGATCAGCGCGCTCACTAGTCCCAGTAACACCGTTGCCGAGAGGCTCATCACCGAAGTGGCGGTCAACGTCTTTAGCACGTTGTCCAGCAGCCGTTGCACGCCGCCCGAAAATACTTGCTCCTCGCGCTCCTCCGCGCGGTAGCCTTTCACCACGCGCACTCCTGCGAGCGATTCCGTGAGGCGCCCAGTGACCTCGGCATTCAACTTCGATCGCGCCCGAAAAATCGGCCTCACCGTCCCGATGGCCTTATTCAGCGCGAAACCGAAAGCCACCAGAATCACCGATGCCACCGTGGTCATGAAAACGCTGATCCGCAGCAACACAATCAGCGCAAAAACGGCCGTCATGGCGCTTCCAGCCAGCTCTACCAGACCGGTGCCGATCAAATTCCGGAGACCTTCCACATCGCTCATGATGCGCGACACCAGCGCCCCGGTCTTTGTTGCGTCATGAAACGCCACAGGCAGCCGATTGACGTGCGCCTGCACCTGCTTGCGCAAGTCGGCAATCATGCGCTGGGCGGCCTTCGATAGCAGTTGCGTGAGCGTGAACGAGGTAATGCCCTGCACCGCCGTGGCGCCGATGAGGGCTAGCGCCAGTGGACCAAGCAGATGAACCTGCCGCTTGCCGATAATGTTATCGATCAGAAATTTAGTCGACGCCGGCAGCACCAACCCCGCGAGGCGATTGATCGCCATCAGCCCAAAACCAGAGAGCAATAGCCACCGCTGCGGCCGAACGAATGGCCACACCTCGCCCAGGAGGTGAATCAATCCCGGCGACTTGTCGTTCTCGGCATGCTCGGGCTGCTCAAAGCTGCGGCCGCGACCCCGTCCGCGCAGCCCCATCCCGTGCCCGCCGCCACCATGTGGGAGAATAGCCATCGATATCCTATTGTCTTACATCCGGGCGCGAATTGCTTGGCCCCATCTCTCAGCCACGCTCGAAAAAGCCACACAAACGCCGTCTGTCGCCTAAATCGTCACATGACGTAACATCAACGCCCCGCCCGGACCCGCCGCTCTCGTAAACTGGATGTGCGCAATACACGAGGGACTACATGACCGCCGAATCCCCAGCACCGCCGTCGCCACCCGCCGCCGTGCCCACGGCGCAACTTATCGCCGCCATGCTCAACGGACGAGAACACGTGAGCGATCTGATCTTCTCGCCGGGCCATGCACCTCAGGTCGAGTTGAGCGGCGAACTGGTGGAGCTCCGCTTCAAAGGCCTTGAAAAGCTCACCCCCGCGCACACTGCGCAGATCGCCCGGGATCTGATCGGATCGAACGAGCACCCCGCTCAACGACTCGAACAGGACGGCGCGGCGGATCTTTCCTACTCGCTGCCAAAGGCGGCGCGCTTCCGCGTGAATATTTTTCGCCAGCGCAGCTCTTACGCAATCGTCATGCGCGTGATTCCCACAACCATTCCGACGTTCGATCAGCTAAAGCTGCCCGCGACGCTCGGCGAAATTGTGAACTTGCGGAACGGCATCGCCCTGGTCACCGGGCCCACGGGCTCCGGCAAGTCCTCGACGCTTGCTGCCGTCATCGATCGCATGAACGAACAGAAGGCAATGCACATCCTGACCATTGAGGATCCCATCGAATTCCTGCATAGCCACAAGAAAGCCACGGTCCATCAGCGGGAACTGCACAGCGATACGCCCACATTTGCCCTGGCACTCCGCGCCGCGCTGCGGCAAGCGCCCAAGGTGATTCTCGTCGGCGAAATGCGGGATCGCGAGACGATCGAAATCGCGCTCGAAGCTGCCGAGACTGGCCACCTCGTACTCTCCACCTTGCACACCATCGATGCCTCCAAGACCATCGAACGCATCGTCGGCACCTTCCCGCTCTCCGATCAGCAAGCCATCCGGAGCCGGTTCGCAAAGGCCTTTCGCTTCATCGTCTCCCAGCGCTTGCTGCCACGACGCGACGGCAAGGGACGCCTCGCGGTCATCGAGATTCTGAAGTCCACTATGCGTACCCGCGAGTACGTGGAAAAAGGCGAGAACGAAGGAAAGAGCCTGCTGGACGCCATGCGCGACGGTTCACAGGACGGCATGCAGTATTTCGACGGTGAACTCGAGCGGCTCGTCCGCGAGGGCGTTCTCGATATGGAGCTGGCCTTGACCTATGCAACCAACGCCGGCAACCTGCGCCTCTCGCTCGCGGACCTTGCCGACGAACGCGAATCCGATTTGCAGATCGGCGGAAGCGCGAAGCGGTAGCCAGGGCGCAATTCACCTCCGCAACTATATCCGGCTGCGGGTCTTCCGCTCCTTCATACCTCGCAGAACCCTCCGTAGTAAGGGCCAGAAGTGAGCGCCAGCACGTCTCCAAAGAGATTAATCCCGCCGCTCCGAGGACTCCATTTCGTTTCCTCTGCGGAGCCTACCGAGGGATAAAACTAAGTCCGACCAAATCAGTCGCAGATTTTACTTGCAACAGGATTGCGTCTGCGATAAAAGAACCAGCGTAGTCAGTTTAACTCTCTCTCAAAGACTGCAGAGGAATAAGAGATATTAATCAATGAGTGGTGGACCACACCTCGGCAGGTTTCGGCCTCTTCTCAGTTGCAATCGCGTTGCAACTGTAACAACTGGGAAGCTTCCCCTCTGCTCTCAGTACAGCGGCGGTGCCGAGGACCGTCTCGGGGTCAATAGTATCTGCGGAAGAGAAAAACACGGTCAGACGGCGCCACTGGCCATCGTGACCATTTCGCATTCAGGGACTTAAAGACCAGGTCTCCGCGACTCACTCTGGCGAGGCGCCGCGAAGACCCGGCAATCGACAACCCGCATAGGCTGGCGACCGCCTCATTATAGGGAAACCGGCCGCGGGTTTATAGAAGCAACAACGCGCGTCCGGTGGTCTGGCTTGGTTCTGTTTACCGGTCTGGCTTCCATCCGGCTGCCTCGACTTCCAGCTTAGCGGGTCGAAACAAACATTACGGTCCAGGTGCGTCTTCAAACCGAACTCGTCGGAGGATGTCTATGAACGGAGAAGAGAGCGTTAGCAACGGAAAGAAGCGCAAGAAGCGGAGCCGCGGAATCTGGCCGATTACGTACAAATGGGTCGCCGTCGGCACTTTGGTGGCTTACACGGCCATCGGAAGCCAAAAGGTCACGCTCGCCCAAACGCAGCAAAGACCTGCTGGAAATAAAAACACGCCGCCCCAGACGCCAGCCGCGTTGCCCACGCGCCGTTTTGACGTTCCCGCCGGGCCCATCGAGGACATCTTGCCCGCGTTCGAAAATGCCGCCGGCGTGCACGTTCTCGTGACCAGCGCTGGCATCGGAAAGGTGCCATCGCCTGGAGTCGTTGGGGAATACACCACCGATCAAGCGCTCACCCGTCTGCTTGAGGGCACCGGCGTGAGCTACCGGTTCACGAGCCCGGACTTGGTGCGGCTCGACCTGACCGCGCTTCAGCAGTCGGTGACCGTCGACGCTTCCGCCCTGCAGCTCGATCAGGTCGCTTCCGCCAAGTACACCGAACCGCTGCTCGATACGCCTCAATCCGTCAGCGTCGTTCCCCAGCAGGTCATGGCCGAACAGAACACCACCACGCTGCGAGACGCGCTCCGCAACGTTGCGGGAATCAGTCTCGCGGCAGGAGAAGGCGGCGCGCAAGGCGACAATCTGACCATTCGCGGCTTCACCGCGCGCAACGATATCTTCCTCGACGGCATACGCGATTTCGGCAGCTACTATCGCGATACCTTCGACCAGGAAGAGGTTCAAGTCCTGCAAGGCCCCTCGGCCATCACCTTCGGCCGTGGCACCACGGGCGGCGTGGTGAACGAAGTGAGCAAGACTCCGGAAATGACTCCATTCATCCAGGGAAACGCCACAGCCGGCAGCGATCTAACCCGCCGTATGGCCGTAGACATCAACGAGCCCCTGGCCCAGCTTGGCTCCGGCGCGGCTTTCCGCCTGAACCTGATGGGCGATGACAACAAGGTTGCCGACCGCGACGTCGCAGAGTATCGCCGCTACGGTTTCGCTCCCTCGCTCGCCTTTGGCCTGGGTACTTCAACACGCGTCGTGCTCAGCTATTTTCATCAGTCCGAAGACGACACGCCGGATTACGGCATACCCTGGCTCTTCAACGGCCCAGCACCGGTCGCCAGAAACAATTACTACGGATTCCCCGACGCAAATTTCCTGAGGACCGACGACGATATCGTCACCGCCAAGGCGGAGCATGACCTCGACCACGGCATCACGTTGCGCAACGTTGTGCGCTACGCTCACGAAGCCCGCAACGCGCAAATTACCGAAGCGCAGATTCCCACCGGCACCACGCTGGCCACTCCGCTCAGCGCCATCATGATCAACCGCAATCAGATCAATGTCGACAGCGTGGAGACCATGCTCGACGATCAGATGGACGCGACCTTCAGATTCAGCACCGGCTTCGTGAAGCACACTTTGGTCACTGGATTGGAGGCTACGCGTGAAACTTCAGATCCGACCCGTAATACCATCACCGGCGTTCCCACGACTAGCCTTCTGAATCCGAACGAGTCCCAGCCTTATGCGGGAACCTCGGTGCCCAGCAGCAGTGTCCAAACAACCTCGGTCAGCTACGGCGCCTATGCCATCGATACCATGAGTTTAGGGCGCAAATTCGATCTCATCGGCGGCGGACGATGGGACCGCTTTGGCACCGAATACAGCCAGTCCATCGCGCCGGTGGCCGCATTTAGCCGCGTGGACCGCATGCCAAGTTGGCGTGGGGCGCTTGTCTACAAGCCAAAATCGAATGGGAGCATCTATTTCGATGCCGGCAATTCGTTCAATCCCTCCGCGGAAACGCTATCGCTGAGCGCGGCGAATGCGAACACACCGCCAGAGAAGAATCTAACGTTTGAGATTGGCAGCAAGTGGAATCTGGATTCCGGCAAATTCGCAGTCGATAGCTCACTGTTCCGCACCGATAAAACCAACGCACGCGAACCGGACCCGAACAATCCTCTGCAAAACGTTCTAGGCGGCAATCAGCGAGTGAATGGATTCGAAGTTACGGTTACCGGGCATCTGACCGACCGCTGGCAACTGCTTTCCAGCTATGCGCTGCTCGACGGCAAGGTCGTCAGTTCGCAGTACTATCCCCTCGCTGTCGGAGCGCCGCTCGCCAACGTACCCCGAAACACGTTCAACTTCTGGTCTACCTATCGATTCCCTTGGAGAAGATTTGAGGGCGGCATCGGCGGCAACTTCGTCGATAAGCGCACCGCCAGCGCCACGGTCCCGTACGATCCGACCACTGGCCTGCTCAAAGAGGTACCCGGATATTGGGTGTTCAACGCCATGGCCAATTACCCGCTGAACGAGCACGCCAGTCTCCAACTCAACCTAAACAATCTCGCCAACAAGTATTACTACGACCAAATTCATCCGGCCCACATCGTCCCCGGCGCAGGCTTTACAGCTCTGATCGGCATTAATTTCAAATTCTGAGTGAATGGAAAAACGACCGTGCTCCTAACCATACCCGAATTACTCACTTCTCAGCAGGTTGCTCAGGCACGTCAACTCCTCGATCGCGCCGAATGGATCGACGGCCGAGTCACCGCCGGCCACCAATCGGCGAAAACCAAAGACAATGTGCAACTGCCGGAGGACCACCCGGCAGCGCGCCAAATTGGGGAGATGATTCTCACCGCCTTGGGGCAGAACGCTCTTTTCGTCTCGGCTGCGCTGCCCTTAAGGGTCTTTCCGCCGCTCTTCAATCGCTATTCCGGCGGGCAATCCTTCGGGACGCATGTGGATAACGCCATTCGTCAGGTGACCGGCACGCCGCATCGCATCCGCACCGATCTCTCGGCCACGCTTTTTTTCAGCGAGCCGGGCGAGTATGACGGGGGCGAACTTGTGGTGGACGACACCTACGGCACCCACAGCGTAAAACTCCCGGCGGGCCACCTGATTCTCTACCCCGCCAGCAGTCTGCACCACGTGCGCACGGTGACGCGAGGCGCGCGTGTCGCGTCTTTCTTCTGGGTTCAAAGCATGGTTAGGGGAGATACGGAAAGGACGTTGCTTTTCGATCTCGACTTGGCGATCCAACGGGTGAATCACGAGATCGCAGGCAGCGCCGGCGCCGTTCAACTCACGGGCATCTACCATAACCTGGTCCGCAGGTGGGCGGATGCTTAACGCAGCCTATTTCGCCGCGAGTGCGTGGTCTCGCATCCAGCTCCAGGCGGACTCGATGATGGCGTAGAGGTCTTCCTGCTGAGGCTTCCAACCAAGCTCTTTCTTGATCTTCTCGGAGCTGGCCACCAACACGGCAGGATCACCCTCGCGCCGTGGCGCCATGCGTGTCGGGATATCCCGCCCGGTCACTTTCCTCGCCGCCGCGATTACGTCGAGGACGGAAAAGCCACCGCCGCTCCCGAGATTGAAGATGCCACTAGCCCTTTCTACCAGTCCCAGGGCCAAGACATGCGCCGCCGCGAGATCGCTCACGTGGATGTAATCCCGAATGCACGTGCCGTCATGGGTCGGATAATCGTTGCCGAAAATCTCCACGTGCGGCCGTTGCTTCGCCGCCACTTGCAGCACGATGGGGATTAAGTGGGTCTCAGGATTGTGGCGTTCGCCGCACCGTTTCGTGGCGCCCGCGGCATTGAAGTAGCGCAGCGTCGCATAGTGCAATCCGTAGGCTTTCTCGTACCAGTGGCAGATGCGTTCAAAGGCGAGTTTGGTCTCGCCGTAGGGATTCGCAGGTATCGTTGGAACGGACTCGTCGATGGGTTGCCGCTCCGAATCGCCATAAACAGCCGCGGTCGAGGAAAACACCAATCGCAGCACGCTGGCCGCGCGCATGGCCTCCAGCAATTCCAGACTGGCAAGAAGATTATGCTGGAAGTATTTCGCCGGATTCTGGAACGATTCGCCCACGAGCGAATCGGCGGCCATATGAATCACGGCATCGATTTTGTGCTCTTTGAGCGCGTTTTCCAGCGTCTTGCGATCGGCCAGTTCCGCTTGAATGAAGACGGCCTCGGGAGCAACGCTGTCGCGGTGCCCTTTGTAAAGGTTGTCGTACACCACGGTCTTGTGACCGCCGGCGACCAATGTTTCCACGACCACGCTTCCGACGTAACCTGCCCCGCCTGTGACCAGGATGTTCATGGCATGAGTTTACGGTGAGAGAGGCGTCTCTGTGGAGACGCGACGCGGAGCGCGGTTCGTTGTGGTAACGGCGTAACGACCATTTTCATCTGTCTCCAGCCGGCAGTGTCGTGGTTTGAATCTGCAATTCGCAGAAGATTTCGTCTTCTGCTGTTCCGTCAGGCCAAACGTGAGGTGTGCGGCGAATGGGAAGGAAGCCGTGCCGCTGGTTTGCACGCCGTGAAACCTCATTCGATTGGCGGTGGAAGACAACGGCGCGCTTAAACTGCGCATGCTTCCGGATCCAATCGAGCCTCACCTCATAGAACAGTCGCGACAGTCCGCGCCCGCGGTATTCGGGCCGGATGAATGACATCCCAAGGAGTGCAGTTTCACCGGATGGGTCCTCGCGCCAGGTAAACACGGCCGTAATGCCGATGAGATATTCTCCGTCGAACAAACCAAACACCTGATGTCCCGGACCTGCAACTGTGCGCTGCCATTCCTCTGCCGTCCACGTTGCCTCGGTCTCATAAGAAGAACCAAATACGCCCGGCGCCGCCGCGAGAGCCCCTAAGCGAAAATCTCTGAACGCCGGCCATTCCGTAGGGTCGAGCGCGCGTATAGTGATCGAGCTCATTTTGCCAAGGCCGCCTCTGCAGAGGCTGTTGAGAGCGCGACCGACCGGGGTCCTGTAGCGCTGCCCTTCAGGGCGGCATCTTTAGAGTCAAGCACATGCCCGCCCGAGCTGCGCGCTCCAATGCCCAAATTCGAGTTTCGACAAGGCCGTCTAATCCCCGCCGCCCCCGACCGTAGTGGATATCGGCGCCGAGCGCAACGTGAGCTGCTCTGCCGGCGAAAAAACGCTGCCGCGAATCAGCAGCGTGCCGATCAGCGCCGTCAGGCCCGAAGACGAGAAGATCATGGCGATGGTTACGAACTGATAGATGGCCGCATAGATCGGGCGCGCTCCCGAGAGCAGCATACCGGCCATCAGACCCGGAATCCATACGATGCCCAGCGACCGTAGCGAGTCAATGGCCGGAATGAGGCTTGACTGTAGCGAGACTTGCACGTACGGCGCGACGACTCGCTTTGATTCAGCCCCCAGCGCCAATCCCGTCTCGATCAGCCCGGTATGAGAAATTACCTCGGAGCGAAACCGATTCAACGCCAGCGAATTAGTATTCATCGCGTTAGCGATGAGCATGCTCCCGATGGGCACGAGCGAAGTGATTGCGGCGCCTATGGCCCCGGCCCAGGTCATCAGCGCAATCACCGAACCCGCCCCCGCCCCGATGGCGTACAGAGACACCTGGAAGCTCCGCGGAATGCCCGCGGCGCGCCGCGACGAGATCCCCGCAGCCGCCACGATCATGCCCGCGAGCAATATCACCCCTGTCCACGCAGGTCCGCGCAGCAACAGCACCAAAATCGAACCGACGGCCACAATCTGCACGATGCCACGCACCAACGCCACAACGGTCTCACGCTCCAGATGGATCTCCCGCTGACGCGCAACCAACATCACGATCAACGCCAGCAGCATAGCCACCGCCGCCTGCGCGCATCCGAGGGCGAGTTGGTTAGTGAAGAGCTCTTTCAGCATCAATCACCTCGCTAGGACTCCCGATCTTCTCCAAGCGGCCTTTGCGCATCGCCATCATCCGGTCCGCCACGCGCGAGGCCTGCGCCAGGTCGTGAGAGACGATGACGCACGTGAGCCTATTTTGCCGTACGACCTTCAGGATTAATTTCTCGACATCACCTTTGGCCATTTCATCAAGCGAGGACGTGGGCTCATCGAGTAGCAATACGACTGGTGAAGTAGCCAGTGCTCGGGCCAAGGAGACCCTTTGTGCTTCCCCACCAGAAAGATGCACCACGTCTTCGTCGGCGCGGCCTCCGAGTCCCACCTCATCCAATAGGGACGCAGTCGCCTCAGCAGCAAGCTCAATCCTCTGCTGCGCGGGACCATATCGTAGGTTGTAGGCGATCGTTCCGGGGAAAAGATAAGGTGTTTGCGTGACCATTCCCACGCGCCGTCGTAGTTCGCGCGGCGGCAGTTCGCGGTAGTCTTTCCCTTCGAGCCGCACCGTTCCGCTGGTCGGTTCGTCGAGGCGATTGAGCAGCCGCAGAAACGAAGACTTGCCCGCTCCGCTCGGCCCCACCACAGCTAGGACTTCGCCGCGCGCCACGCTCACGGAGATATCGTCCACAATGCGAACGCCGCAAACGACACGGCTCAGGTGATCGGCCTCGAGGACGGGCACTGGCGGTGTCGTGGGCTGCTTATCCATCAGTGCGCCGCTCGGAGCGTCAAGCGGCGCGGTCGATCACGAGCACCGCCGCGCCCGAAATGGCATCGTTCTTCAGGGTGTTCAGCGCGCGATTCGCGTCGCGCAAATCGAAGAGTTGCACGTCCGATCGAATGGGAATTTCCGCCGCGATACGCAGAAACTCTTCGCCATCCTGCCGCGTGTTGTTGGCCACGCTGCGGACCACCCGTTCACCGTATAGCAGATCGTAGTCGAGCGCGGGAATCGGGCTCATGTGAATTCCGCCGAGCGCCAGCGTTCCACCCTTCCGCAGCGCCTTCAGCGCCGCCGGAACGATCTCTCCAGCGGGGGCGAAAATAATCGCCGCATCGAGCTTCACCGGAGGCTCGGCGAATGTGCCGCCCGCCCATGCCGCGCCCAACTCCAGTGCAAGGCGCTGGTGCCTTACGTCGCGCGTGGAGGCATACACTTCCACATCCCAGTGTCGCGCAACTTGAATTGCCAGGTGCGCCGCCGCCCCGAAGCCGTAAAATCCTAGTCGGCCGCCGGGCTTGATCCCAGAGAGCCGCAGCGACCGGAATCCGATGATTCCGGCGCAAAGCAGCGGCGCCGCTTGCTCATCCGAGAATATCTCGGGAATCGGATACACAAATTGCTCCGGCGCCACCACGTACTGTGCATATCCTCCATCCACGGTGTAGCCCGTGAACTCCGGATGATCGCAGAGGTTTTCCTTGCCCGCCCGGCAATATTCGCAAGTCCCGTCGGTGTGATGCAACCAAGCAATGCCGACGCGCGCGCCTAGTTGGAAGCGCTGCGCATCTTCGCCAACCTTTTCCACGACGCCAACGACCTGGTGCCCCGGGATGATCGGTGATTTGCGCGCCGGCAGTTCGCCCTCGACAACGTGCAGATCCGTGCGGCAAACGGCGCACACGCTCACGCGCACCAACACTTCGCCCTTCGCTGGTTCCGGCGTGGGCACGTCCCGAAATTCGAGAGGGTTCGTCTCCACGCGCGCAGACGCCCGCAGTACGCAAGCCTTCATCTTCCGCCTCCTTGCCCGCCGCCTAGGCCAGCCTCCGACAATCCGTCATAGCACAGAGGCTTGGAAGCAGACTACAGAAAGAGATGCCGCTAAGGCCCGCGCGGGACCGTCGGGCAAGCGCCATCTGGCACGGATGTCGCTAGTTCAACCGGTGAATTTGTAGCCCAACCCTACGATGGTGTGGATCCACTGCGGGTTCTTCGGATCTTTCTCGATCTTCTGGCGCAGCCAGGCGATGTGCACATCCACGGTACGCGTGGAAGGGTGCCCTCCGTAGCCCCACACATCGCGCAACAATTCTTCGCGCGAAAGCGTCGCGCCTGGATGCTCGACCAAATAGCGAAGCAATTGAAACTCCTTAGCCGAAAGCGGAACCGGCTTGCCGTCGCGCGACACTTCGGTGCTACGCACATCAACCTGCACGTCGCCAAATTGATAGCGCGGCGCGATTGCGCCCGGAGCTTGCGCGGCGCGCCTCAAAAGAGCTTCTATTCGCGCCAGCAACTCCGTCATCTGGAACGGCTTGGTCAGATAATCGTCCGCGCCCATCCGCAGGCCCACCACTTTATCGGTGGTTTGGCGCCGCGCCGTCAGCATCAAGATGGGCGTGCTCGATCCCCCTTGCCGCAGCTTCTGGCAAACAGCCAATCCATTCTGCCCCGGCAGCATCAAGTCTAGCAGGATCAAGTCAAACGGTTCGCGCGTCGCCGAATCGAGACCATCGGTGCCGTCTCGCGCGACCGACACGACGTACCCTTCCTTACGCAAGCGGTCCCGCAGCGTCGTCGCCAGGCCAGTCTCGTCTTCAACGATTAGTATTTTCAAAACGGTCCCCGTTCGCCATTGGTGCTAAGCTGCGCCTTCATGCGGCTGCGATAATTTCTCCGCTGCAGCGTCGTCCGCCGTAGCGCCCTGCGCTACCGGCCCCTGCGCCACCGAAAAGTATAGACTGAAGCGCGAGCCTCCCCCTGCAACGCTGCTGACGCTCACTCGTCCGCCCATGCCTTCCATCAAGCGCTTCACCAGGTAGAGTCCCAGCCCCACGCCACGAATCTGGCCGTCACGCACAGCCTGCACCCGATAGAAGGGTTCGAATACATGCGCGGCATCAGCCGGAGAAATACCGATGCCCTTGTCCTCGACGCTAATTTCCACTTCTTTGCGCGGTGCCGCCTCAACTGCCTGCGTCCGAATCGCAATAAATCGGTTTGCCCCAGCATACTTCATCGCGTTGCTCACCAAGTTCTCGATGCAAGTGCCAACGGCAGCCAAATCGGCAACCACCAGCGGCAGGTTTGCGCCGATCTCACGCTCCACCGCGAAACCTGCTTCATGCAGCATGGGAGCGGCCATCGCCAAACTCCGCTCCACGAGAGGACCAATCTCCACCGGCTGCAAATCGAAGCCTGGCGGCTCGGATTTTCCCGCCGCAAAGAGCAACACCTCATCTACCAACCGTTCGAGTCGCCGCCCCTGATCGCGAATCATCCCGCCGTACTGGCGCATTTGCGCGGGTCGTCCACCACTCCATCCGCCAGAGTTCTCCGCCGCCGAATTAATCACCGCTAGGGGCGTGCACAGCTCGTGCGATACGCCGGCCACAAATTCCATCTGCATCTTCGCCAAGCGCTCCGCACGCCGCGCCACCACTACGACTAGCACCGTGGAGCCGACTAGCAGCCCCAGCAGGCCAAAACTCACCGCCAAGCTTCGCCGCCGCCAATCCGCAACGCCCATTTCGAGAGAACCCGCCGTATGCTGCACCGCCAGTTGCCACTGCTGGCCTTGGCTACTCGGCTGTAAAGGAGCGTGCCCGCGCTGCTGAGCCTCCTCCGCGACCGAATCGAAAAGATCCAGTTTTACGTCCGGCGACGTCCCGGAAATCGGAAACGCCGTTTCCGAAACGTAGACAGGTTGGTAGGGAGCGCCCGCGCTGCGCACCGTAACGCCGAAATTCTCCAGCGCTAGAGCGCCAAAGTGGCGGCTCACCATCTCTGGGAGATATTGCTGCTCCAAGAATGTTCGATCGAACTCCACCACGACAAAGCCGATCGGGCGCGCCTCCATGGCGTCCAGGGACGCGCTTGCAGAGACTTGGAAGAGCGGTCGCGCCAGCGCTGACACATCCTCGTACTCGTAGAATGTCCATGGATAGTAGAGCGCGTCGCGATCGCCGATCATCGGCGAAACTTGCTGGTACCGCTGGCGCAGCATTTCCCGCAACGCTGCCAGCCGCGCTGGCCACATCTCCTCATGGAACTTCAAGGCGTCTGAATCGAGCGATTCCAGTCGTCCCGCGCCAGTTCCGTCGGTACGCCAAACATAAACGCCCATCAGCAACGAGGGTTCCGCGGTCGATCTCACCCAATCTTCGTATTGATGCAAGAGCCGTGGTTCGATTGTGGAAGCCGGCGCCTCGGCATCCACTTCGAAACCCTCGCACAGCCGCTCGAAATCGTACGAAAACTCCTGATTGAAATTTTGCACGCTCGTCGCGAGGTCCACCTTCAAGCGCTGCTGATCAGACTGGCTGATCGTGCCGGTCCAGCGATATTGCAGTACCGCCAGAACGGCCACAACCGCGGTCACCACCAAGACCGCCGCAAGCTCAATGATTGACCTGCTCGTCCACTTCATCGATTTATTCCCAATCGCGAGGCTCCAGCAATCACGCCGTCCACTCAACGCAGGTTCAGCGCGCTTCTCAGCGCCAAATTAGCGATTCAGCCGCGTCTTATTCGCCAAGCAGATGTACTCGATCAAATGCCATCCCGGCCGAAGCTTGTAGACGAGTTGTCCGCTCCAGGGTTTGGTATACGCCTTGGGATCGTCGATGGTGATGTCGTCCACCAACGTCTCGCGGTCCGCCCGGTGCAGCCGTTCCACCACGTGCAGCGCGGTCGAATGCGGATGACCCACCTGATCGAGCCACGTCTTGTCGTTCAGCCCCACCGTGTCCACCACCAGAGTATTCCCTTCCCAGCGACCAATCGAATCGCCCATCCAACTCAAGTCCAAATCTTTCGGATGCTCGCGTCGGTTCGTATAGATCAGCCGCTGATAGTGATCGTATTCGAACAGGATGGTCACCTGCCCTGGAGTCTGCACAATCTGCATGGGAAACGGTACCAGCATGATCCGCGGCACTCCCGGAGGCAGGCAGCTAAGGATCGGGTCCTGCGAATCGGGAGTCGCGCGAGGCCCGTAACCGGGCTTTGCCGCCTTGAACGCCGCCTCGGCCCACGGTTGCATCGGCGGCTCCGCAGGCGAGATCGTGACGGCATTCTGTTTTTGCGACCAAACGCCCGATAGGTCTGCGCCCGGCCCGCTGATCTGGTCTTTTCCCGGCCCTGGGTGCCTGGTCTGCTGACCAAATACCATCGGCAATGCGGCTGCGAACGCCAACAGCAACATACTCCCAACCAGACGATATTTTGGAACCCCCGCAGCAGTGGTCATTGGATTCCAGTTTAGCCCTTCCAGGCCCTTCCTGAAATTGGCGCGCCTAATAACTAAATGCCCAGAGCCATCCCACTGCCATTTGGACGTGTCAATGCTACCGGGGCGCCCTTAGAGCCTTTTGTAGCGCCATCCTTCAGGATGGCATCTTTAGAGTCAGACACCTGCCCTGTGTGAATACGGCTGCGCCCAGATTCGAATTCCCACACAGAGATCCTTAGACGTCGAGGGCATATGTTCGTACGGCGCCGTACGGAATGCGCTGGCACGACGAGCTCTTATTCCGACTAATCTTAAGCTTCCCTTAAGGTTGATGGTAGCAAGTTGATGGCAGCAAATAGGTATATGCCGTGCCCGGGGGTGCGGCAAGGGGTGAATCGAAATGGGGAATATTCAGCGTCCCCAAATCACTGTGACCGCGAACACACCGCTTGAGCGTGTTCAACCACGAAACCCCAGACCATCCAGACTGACAACCGCTGATCCACGCAAGTAACCCGGGGAGGGTTGTACTATGAATATAATCACGAAAAGAGGGGGAACGTCGGCGCGTCTTTGTGTGTCGAGTCTCACGCACATCATTGCCGCGGCCGTGGGGGTACTACTGTTTTGCAGTTCCATGTTCGCGCAGGGTAATGCGGGCCGCATCCTGGGAACCGTTACCGACCAGACCGGCGGCGCGCTGCCCGGCGCCATGATATCCGTCATCGACGTCCAGCGTGGTGTCACACGCACCTTGACCGCAGACGATTCCGGCGCGTACAACGCTCCGAACCTTCTGCCAGGCAGTTATTCCGTCAGCGCCTCGTTTAAAGGCTTCAAGACCGCTGAGCGCACTGGCTTCACGCTCGAAGTCAATCAGGAACTTCGCGTCGACCTAATGCTCGAACCCGGCGAGCAGAACCAGAAAATCACCGTGACCGGCGAATTGCCTCAGATCGAAACCACCAACGCCGAACTGGGTGGCACAATTCAAAACAACATCATTACCAGCTTGCCCCTGAACGGCCGCAACTTCACCAATTTGCTGGTTCTGCGCCCCGGAGTCACCATCTACCCCGGCGGCGGCGGCTGGACCCAGAGCACCAACGGAATCCGCGCCCACGATAACAGCTACATGGTGGACGGCGTCAACAGCAACGAACCCTGGACCGGTCAGAGCGTCATGAATGCCGGCGAAGCAGCGGGCGACGCTGGGACCATTCTTCCCGTCGACGCGATTGACGAATTCCGCAGCGAGGTCAACCCTAAAGCGGAATACGGCTGGAAGCCTGGCGGCGTAATCAATGTTGGTATCAAGTCCGGCACGAACAGCATTCACGGCACAGCCTACGCCTACGGCCGTGACACCGCTTTCGACGCCCGCAACTATTTCAATAACTCCATCGACCCGGCCACCGGTCAACTGCAAACCAAGCAACCCGTGGGGCTGGAGCAGTTCGGCGCCACGCTCGGTGGCCCGATCAAGAAAGACAAGCTCTTCTATTTCCTAAGCTATGAAGACCAGCGGTACGGCATCGGGAATCCAGCGGACCATACAGTGCCGTCCCTTTCCGCACTGGAGACGGCATGCGACAACGCAATCACCGACCAGGCGCCCAACGGAATAGCACATACGGCTCTCAGCCGGTCCCTTGCCGGACTTAATGCGAGCTGCCTCCCGGTCGCGGGTTCCAGCGTTGGTACCTTCCAGGGTCTGTTTCCTACCGCTCCCAGCGGCACCCTCGCTAGCGATTTGACCAGTGTCAACCAAATCGACAGCGGTCTTACCAAGATCGACTACCATCTCAGCGACAAGAACGAACTCCACGGCATGTATTTCATCAGCGAGGGCGGTGGCAACCTGGTGGACGGCCCGCAGACGGAAGTGAGTACGGCATGGGTGACGAATCAATACGCCCGCGCGCAGACCGCCTCCGTAGGATGGACTCTCACCCCCAATTCTTCCTGGGTGAACGATGCCCGCGTCGGCTACGCTCACTACTACCAACGGTTCCTGAGCCCCGACAACACTCAGAACCCGGCAAGCTATAGCTTCGACGGCAACACATACGATATCCCCACCGGAATCACCAACCCGTTCTACGGGGGACTGCCTCAACTCGCCTTTCAAGGAGCTTTTGGAGGCCAATTTAATATCGGGGGCTCGTGGCCCAAGATCGTAGGGCCAGACGGCAGCCTACAGCTCTTGGATCACATCTCTGTCCTCAAGGGCAAGCATGCCTTCATGTTCGGCGGCGAGGTGCTCAATCTCAATAGCACGACCCAAGTCACCAACTACGGCAAAGGGCCGTTGCGCTTCAAAAACCTCGAGCAGTTCTTTGAAGGAGAGATGGACCGCATTCGGCTGACTCAAGGCGATCCACTACGGAATTTTTCCTACAACGGTCTTGCAGGCTTTTTGCAGGACGACTGGCGCGTCAAACCCAGGGTCACCGTCAATCTCGGTATACGCTACGAAATCAATACCGTTCCCAAAGAAGCCAACGGCTTGATGGGAAATTTCGATCAGACGAGCCCCACCGGGCTTGTTCAGATCGCTTCCAACGGTACACCCTACAAGGGTGACCATAACAACTTCTCACCTCGTCTCGGCCTTGCATGGGACATCAATGGCGACGGCAAAACCGTACTCCGTGCCGGCGGCAGTATTATTTATGAACAGCTCAGCCTCGACGTATTCAATGGAATCGGCAACACGCTGGGGCTCCGAGCCATTCCGACGGGTGTGCCGTTGTTCGCAGGCGGCCAGCAGGTGGCCGGGACCCCTGTGGGGAATATCAACTACTTCTACGTGCAGGCCACAGGCGTGAATGTGGCTAAGACTGAAACTCAGTGGCAGAACTTCGTACCCGGCAGCACGGTGACTCCTGCAAACGCACTGTACACCAATCTGTCTGGGGCCTGCGGTGATGGTTCCACGATCACCGGCGTTTCGAACGGGACTCCAACCTCTCTACTCACTACTGCACCGGGACCATGCCCGATCGTGGGCGTGGACCCCAATATCCGCACCCCCTACGTCGAGAACTGGCTGCTGGACTTACAGAGGGCCGTTTCCAGCGGCCTCTCTCTTGATATCGGTTACGTCGGCAACCACGGCGTGAAACTGCTCGGTATGAACGACATTAACCAGCCGCTACCGAGTTCCGGTGCTACAAATCCAGCGCCCTTCACGGCACCTTGCCCAGTATCCGAGGGCGGCACCGGTGTCGCCGGCCCGGTTTTGCCTTTTAACCCACTCGGCAAGTGCTTCCCGTATCTTTCGAATATCGACATTTTCCACAACCGGGACACCTCAAGCTATAACGGCCTCCAGGCCGTGCTTACGCAGCGACCTTGGCACGGGCTCTCGTATACGGCAGGCTACACATACGGGCACGCATTGGGCGAGTCCTCGGACAATTGGGGCACCGGAGCGGTCATTCCCATCAATAACTATCTTCCGGACCGATCCCTTTGGGCCGCTACTGACTTTGATATCCGCCACCGCTTCACCCTCTCAGGCACCTACAATCTCCCTGGTAAAAAAGGCTACGGCCAGATGCTCGACGGCTGGGCGCTCAACACAGTTGTGACCATTCAGACGGGCCAGCCTTGGGGACCAGGTGATACGTCCGACGACTTCACCAATACGGGTGAACTCAACAACGCCGCAGGTTCGATGACCGAACTGTGGGATTTCTCTGGTAACCCCTCCGACTTCACTCCGGTCCACGGCAACACAAACACCAACGGCGGCGCAGGCGGTGTTCCCTGCTATGCCTTGGCAGGAAGCGAATTGGACACGACTCCCGGGCCGAGCTGCAAGATCGTTTCGACCCTCCCAGCAGCTTGCATAACGGCCGCCACAAAATTTGGAGGCAACGCCCTTGCCAATCTACTGGGCACTGGCAGCACTCCTGTCGGCGGCTGTTTCATGGTTGGGAACTCCGTTATGGTTCCCGCGGCGACGGGTGTAGGCGGAACAATGGGCCGCAACTTGTTCCGCGACGCAGGCTTCAAGAATTGGGATCTCTCGGTCAGCAAGAACTTCAAGTTCAAGGAACGGCTGACTGCCCAGTTCCGTGCAGAAATTTTCAACATCCTCAATCACCCAATCTTTAACAATCCATCCGGCGGGCCTGCGGGACCGTTTAACAACGATCCCTCCACCGGCTCGACGTTCGGTCTTTCGAACGCCACCCCCGACGTTGCCGGCGGCAATCCGCAACTCGGATCGGGCGGGGCGCGCGCGATGCAACTGGGTGCCAAGCTAACCTGGTAATCACCATACACAACCTAACTTAAACCGGGGCCGGACTCACGTCCGGCCCTTCTCCTTTTGCAAGGAGTCAATTCGATCGGCCTCCTAGACTGCTGGCATTAATCCCGCTCCACGCGAATTCGCACGACCGACTCCATCGTGACACGATGTATGCGCGCCGGAGACCGATTTGCCACTCCCAGCGCGCTCGCGCTGCTTGCTTTGACTTCACACTCGAAGTAGTATGAACCGAACAGGTTAACGCGGGGCTCCCGCGTGCCTAAGGCTCGGTGCCAGCATCTGTGAATTTGCTACCTCCAATTAGCCGTCAGGCGTGGGCCTCTCGCTGCAAGAATTTCTCGACACGCGGCATCATCCTATTACTGCTTCTCGCCGTTCCCATACTCTCCACGCTGGCAAGGAATAGCTGGTACCTCGCCCCATCGAATCCCGGCCACTACCTCTTGACCGCCAGCAAGATGAAAGTTGCTCAGGCCCCTGTTCTGACGGGCCAGGAGTTGTTGCAACGGGTTGCGGTCTTGGCGCACGTGCAACCGCCCCCCCCGGAGACGCGCCGCCCCCTGCGCGACGACGCCGCGCCACCCCTCAGTGTCGCCGTCTCTATCCGCATTCACCGTCGGCCCCCTCCCTCGATCTCCTGAGCACCACTGCCGTCTTTTCTATCAGCAATCTTTTAGGTAGTTGGTTCTGGGATGCACGGGCCCCTTTTCAAGCGGTACCGAGGGCGAATGCCCACGGCACTCGCGACCTTGCTCATGCACAGGAGCTGAGCGACATGACCACTAAAGCAACGATGTTATCCCCGGCTCAACTCGAACAGTTGCGCCGCGTCGATTCCACAAGCGTGGCGAATGCCGTGGAGACGTTCGAAGTGCGGCTACGCAATACTGGATTTGCGGACCAACGCGTTCGTTGCGTATTTCCGGACTTCCTTACGATCACCGGTTATGCGGCGACGGCGCGCGTTCGCACCTCGGAGCCTCCCATGGAAGGTCTCAGCTACTACGACCGGACCGACTGGTGGAACCACATTCTGAGCGTTCCTCCGCCCAGAATCGTGGTGCTTGAAGACGTGGACCGTCACCCAGGTCTGGGCGCTTCGGTCGGCGAAGTGCACGCCAACATACTCCGCGCGCTCGGGTGCGTCGCGCTGGTTACAAACGGAGCGGTGCGCGACATTCCCGCCGTGCGAGGCATCCGCTTCCAGATGTTCGCCGGCAACCTCTCCGTCTCGCACGCTTATGCGCACGTGTTTGAGTTTGGAAGCAGCGTGACGGTCGGAGGCATGAAAGTCAGCCCGGGCGACCTGCTCCACGGCGACCTCCACGGCATCCAAACGGTACCACTGGAAATCGCGGACAAGGTAGCCGACGTGGCCCATAAAATCCGCAACGAAGAGCAAAAAATCCTCTCCTTATGTCGCTCGAAGGACTTCACGCTCGACGCGCTCCGCGCCGCCGTTAAGGAAACACCAAAATGAAAAATCACAGCATATTCGGTGCCTCATGCACGACATCGCGATTCGAGGTCTCAGATGAAATGGACAGGATGGTTGTTCGCCCTAATTTTGATTGGATTGACGGCGGGTTGCGGCCGGGAGCAGCAAAGTGAGCGCCTCCGCGGAAGCTCCGGCCGCGGCAGTCGTTAAGGTGCAAAGGCAAAATCTCTCAAGCCAATTGGAAATTGCTTCCGAGTTCCTGCCTTATCAAGAAATCGACGTGTACGCAAAGGTGTCCGGCTATATCCAGAAGCTGCACGTGGATTGGGGAACGCATGTCAAGCAAGGGGACGTGCTTGCCGATCTGGAAATCCCCGAACTGCAACAGCAACTCCAGCAAGACGACGCGAATGTACATCGCTATGAAAGCGCCATCCAGGGTGCCAAAGAGGAGCTCAGCCGGGCGCAGTCGGAGTACAACGTGGCCCACCTGACCTCTACGCGCCTCGCCGACGTGCAGAAATCCCAACCGGGTCTGGTGGCCCAGCAGGACATCGACGTCACGCAAGGCAAGGATATCCAAGCGAACGCCGGCGTGTCAGCCGCGAAGGACGCGCTCGCCGGAGCCGAACAGGCGCTCGTCGCCGGCCAGGCAACGCTCGATAAAGACAAGGCCCTGTATGCATATTCCCACATCACCGCCCCGTTCGAAGGAGTGGTGACGCAAATTGGCGCGTACACCGGCGCACTGCTGCCCGCCGGCACATCCTCCAACATCGGAAATCAGGCGCTCTGCCACCTTTCGCAAAACAACCTCTTGCGCCTGGTCATCCCCGTCCCGGAACGCGCGGTGCCAGACGTTCATATGGGTGACAAGATCGCCGTGAGCGTTACCGCACTGAACAAGACGTTCTACGGAAACGTGGTGCGTCTCTCGGATCAGATCGATCCGCAAACTCGCACCATGCACACCGAGGTTCACGTGCCAAACCCCACTTACGAAATCGTTCCTGGCATGTACGCTTCGGTGCAGGTTCCGCTGCACACCGCAACGGGTGTGCTGACGCTGCCGGTCCAAGCGGTGCAGACAAATGGCGAAGGCAAGGGCACGGTCATGGTTGTTGACAACCACAACGCCCTGCAGCAGCGCGCGGTCACGCTTGGTCTGGAGACCGCCACCCGCTTCGAGATTGTCTCCGGTTTACAAGAAAACGATACGGTCCTCTTTGGTGAATTGGGTCAGTTCAAGGCCGGCCAAGTCGTGTCGCCGAAACTGATCGAAGCGCCAAATAACGCGGAATAGGAGTCCCGATGCCCTCATTTGCCGTACGACATCCGTATTTGATTATCGTGTTTTGTCTGTTCGTCTGCGTGCTCGGCATCACCGCGGTTGTCCAGATGCCCGTGGACATGTTTCCTCCCATCAATATGCCTGTCGTATTAGTGGCCACGTTCTACAGCGGCATGCCGCCGCAACAGATTGAAGCGGATATCACCGACACGTTCGAGAGATTTTTCACGTTGGCCAGCGGCGTGGACCACATGGAATCGCGATCGCTGACCGGCGTGAGCCTGATCAAGATCTACTTTCAGCCGGGCACTGATGCCAACGCCGACGTGACCGCAGATCTCGAACCTGGCCATGGCCGACTTGCGCCGCCTGCCGGAGGGGACCTTGCCACCGGTGGTGATAAGCGTGGACGCCTCCAGCATGCCCGTCTGCCTGCTCACCGTGCAGGGCCAGGGTCTGAACGAAACGCAACTGCACGACCTTTTGCAGTATCAGATCCGCAATCAGATCGCGGGCGTGCCGGGCGCGACCGTGCCTCCGCCTTTCGGCGGCAAGTACCGCCAGCTCATGGTCTACGTGGACCCGCAGAAGTTGCAGGCACATCAATTGAGCCCCATGGACGTGGTGCGCGCCACGGACGCCTCGAACCTCATCCTGCCCGCCGGAGACGTTCGCATCGGCCCGCTGGACTACAACATTTATACCAACGCGCAGGTGCCAAACGCCGCGGCGCTCAATGAACTGCCCATCAAGACCGAAGGGCGAAAAGTCGGTCTTCGTTTCGGATGTTGGCAAGGCCGTGGACGGTTCGGCGTTGCAGTACAACATCGTGCGCGTAGACGGACAGAAGTCCGTCTACGTGGGCGTGCAGAAGCAGGGCGGCGACACCAACACGATCGCCGTGGTCAATGGCATTCGCAAAGCCACCCAAAGCTTACGCGACATCCCCGCCCAACTGAAAACCAACGTGGTTTTCGACCAGTCCGTCTTCGTAAAAGAAGCCATCTCCACGGTGATGCGCGAGGGCGGCATCGGCGTCTTGCTGACCGGCATTATGATTCTTATCTTTCTGGGAAGCTTCCGCGCTACCGTCGCCGTGTTTCTTTCCATTCCGCTTGTCGGTGATGATCACGTTCTTCATTCTTCACGCCGGAGGGAAATCGATCAACGCGATGGTCTTGAGCGGTCTCGCTCTGGCCTTCTCGCGGTTAATTGACGATTCGGTGGTCGTCATCGAAAACGTCTATCGGCATATCGAAATGGGCGAAGATCCCAAGGTCGCCGCCGTCAAAGGCGCGAACGAAGTGGCGCTGGCGGTGCTCGCAATCATGCTGGTGGCCGTCGTGGTCTTCTTTCCCGTCACGTTCTTGTTCGGAGTCAGCAAGGATCTGTTCACCGCCTTAGCGCTGGGAGTCGTGCTGGCGCTCTTCGCTTCCTACTTCGACGCCGTCACCGTCGTGCCCCTGTTTTGCGCCAATTTCCTGAAAGCCGCCCACCACCACGAAGCACGGCGCGGAAGGCGCCAAGCAATCGTGGGGCGCGAGATTCCACCAGCGATTCAACGCCAAATTCGAGATGATGCTCAATTTCTACGAGAAATGGGTACGCCGCGCTTTGGCTCGCCCAAAGCAGGTACTCATAGGGTTCCTGATCTTCTTCTTCGCCTGCTTTCTGCTGATCCCGTTTGTCGGTTTGTCATTCTTCCCGCGCACCGATGCCGGCCAATTCGTCATTAACATCAAGGCGCCCACAGGGACGCGCATCGAATTGACCGATGCCTACATCGCGCGTGTCGAAGCAGATTGTGCGCCAAGTCGTGCCGCCCGAGCGAATTAAGTACCGTGGTCTCGAATATCGGCGTGATGCCGGACTTATCGTCGCTCTTCACACCGAACTCCGGCATGCACACCGCGTTCGTCAATGTCGGCCTAAAGGAAGACCACAAGGTTGACAGCTACACCTACATGGCCAGAGTCCGGGAACAGATCGCGCAGCAAATCCCGGAGCTGCGCACCTATTTCCAGTCCGGCGGTCTGGTGGACGCGGTGCTCAATCAAGGCGTTCCCGCGCCCATCGATGTGCAGGTCAGCGGAATCGACATGAAAACCGACGACCAAATCGCACAGGACTTATCCCGGCGCATCAAAGCCCTGCCGGGAATTTCCGACGTGTACATTCCCCAAGATATGGATTATCCGGCGCTGCAAGTAGACGTGAACCGGGCGCGCGCGAGCGAGTTGGGCCTCACGCCCAAGGAAGTCGTCGACAATCTCATTACCGGCCTCACTTCCAATGCCATGATCGCGCCGAGCTATTGGGTCGATCCGCGCAGCGGGAACAACTATTTCGTCACCGTGCAGTATCCGGAGAACCAAGTGACCAGCATCGAAGATCTGAAGGCCATGCCGCTGCGCGCGCCGGACCTGAAGATGCCCACGTATCTGAACCAAGTGGCCGACGTGAGTAGGATTCTCAGCCCCACCGAGGTAGACCACTACCAGTTACAAAGAAGCTTTGACGTGTATGTGGCGCCTTCCGGAGAGGACCTAGGCAAACCCGCGGCGGCCATATCCAAGATCATCGCCGATACGCAATTGCCTCCCAATATCCGCATCAACCTGCGCGGACTGGTGGTCACCATGCAGTCCTCGTTCCGGAGTTTCGGCCTGGGACTGGTCTTGGCCATTCTGCTGGTCTATCTAATTCTGGTGGCGCAGTTTGCGTCGTTCATCGACCCCTTCCTGATCGTGCTCGCCGTGCCTACGGGCTTGGTCGGCGTAATTATCACGCTGGCGCTGACCGGTACGACGCTCAACATCCAATCGCTCATGGGCGTGGTCATGCTGCAAGGCATGGTTGTGTCGAACAGCATTCTCATCGTGGACTTTGCCAATGTCCTGCGAAGCGAAGGCCATCCACTGATTGAAGCGGCAGCCAACGCCTGCCGCATCCGCCTGCGGCCAATTCTCATGACCTCGCTCGCGACTGTAGTCGGCCTGCTGCCGATGGCCTTTAAACTGGAAACCGGCAGCGAAGCGTACGCCCCGCTGGCGCGCGCAATCATCGGTGGTCTGCTGAGCTCGATCATCCTCACCATCTTCGTGGTGCCCGCGGCATATGTGCTGATCTACCGGCGCCGCGAGACATCAGCCGCGCCAATCGTTCCGGAGGAAGCTCTATGATCAGTCGACCGAACACAGTTTTCCTGCTTCCGGCTTTCCTGCTCCTGACGGGACTCGTGACCCAGCGTTGCGCGGCGCAGGCTCCGCTGCCACAGCCCCCGCCGGCGCAACAGCTCACTCTCCAACAGGCCGAACAGATCGCCTTGCAGAATCACCCTCAGGTGCAAGCCGCGATGAGCGTTGCCACTGCTGCCCAAGCACAAGTGCGCGCGACCCGCTCCGCATACTTTCCGAACGCCTACGGCAGCGTCTCCGGAGCGGCGTCATTGGCGGCTGACCGCATCGGCGCCGGTACTTTCAACGATCCGCGCATTTTCAATAAATTCGCCGACGGCCTAACCGTCAATCAGTTGGTAACCGATTTCGGCCGTACCCACGAGATGGTTAAGAGCTCCTCGCAGCACTCCCAAGCAGAACAGGAAAATGTGGTCACCTCGCGCG
The DNA here is from genome assembly GCA_963776895.1 of Ignavibacteriota bacterium. Lineage (GTDB taxonomy): Bacteria > Bacteroidota > Ignavibacteria > Palsa-1295 > Palsa-1295 > PALSA-1295. The sequence continues at coordinate 1,290,615 of CAVZOL010000010.1, forward strand.
CCGACGTGTTACTGGGCGCCGATCAGGCATATTTCGCCGCCATGAGGGCGCAAGCGCTGCTTCGAGTGGCGCAGCAGACCGTGAAGGCGCGACAGTTGGTTCATGACCAAATCGCGACGTTGGCTCAGAATTCCCTGAAATCTGAATTGGACGTTACCTTTGCAAGCGTCGATTTGGCGCAAGCGCAACTGCTCTTGATCCAGGCCCAAAACGACCTTGAAGCTTCTTTTGCGCAGCTTTCGGTCGCGTTGGGCTACCCCGACGAGCGCACCTTCGAATTGGCCGAGCAACCGATGCCGGGTGCTCCCGCGCCGGACGTGAATGGCCTGATCCAGCAAGCCATGCAGAACCGCCCCGATCTCATCAGCCAGCGCTATAACGTCAATTCCGCTCAATCCTTCGCCACTGCCGAGCGTGATCTCTACTTTCCGACCCTTTCTGCAGTAGGGGCGGCGGGAGTCATACCCCTCCACGAGATTGGCAACGGGCTGAACGATCACTATGCAGCCGCGGGTTTCAATCTCAATATTCCGATCTTTAACGGCCATCTATTCGGATCCCTCCGCACCGAAGCCTCTGCGCAAGCTCAAGCGCAGACCCAGTACCTCCGGGATCTCACGGACAAGATCGCACGCGACGTAAGGACCGCTTGGCTGAATGCCAATGCCGGATATCAACGGCTTTCAGTAACGGAACAACTCCTCAACCAAGCGACCATGTCCTTGAGCTTGGCTCAATCCCGCTATCAACTAGGGTTGAGTTCGATCGTTGAACTCAGCCAGGCGCAGCTGAACCTGACGCAGGCGCAAATCGAAGAGGCCAGCGCCAAGTACGACTACCAAGCGCAGACCTCAATGCTGAATTTTGCGATAGGAATGACGCCCTGAGGTAGCTTCGGACAGTGCGAGGGATGTGGCTCCGAGCTTTAGCCCGGCATTTCGAGGGCAGATATAGTACCGGCTCGCCAATTTCGGCCGCCAAGACAGCTGCCGCCCTGAAGGGCGGCGCTACGCTGGCTTCCCTTTTCACAGAATTTGGTCCTCCGGCGGCCGGACTACCTTTCGCCATCCTCGCAAACCTGCAAGCTATTCTTCTGTAAGAACTTACATTATTCCCCGAGCTTCTACCGATGGGGCAGCAGCGAGCCGATCCGGAGCCGAAGTAATACACAATTAACATTGCCGTCACAGTAGGTTCAACGGGTCCGAATACAGTCTCTGCTCGGTGGGGCCAATACTTGATTCGCCGATAGAGTAACAAGACGGTTGGCCAACTCAATCGCCATCAGTGTCGAATCCCCTTGGGAAAAATTAGGCCGCAGGTGTTCTCCCATAGGGACGGAGTCTCACAAAGCGCTGAATAGCCGCCGTTGATCCAAGAAATTGGGGTGGGTTGGGCTCAAGGATCAGGCCCTTTTTGGTCATCGCGGTCGAATTTTTCAAATGCAGTTAATTTCTAAGGAGGAAATGCATGCGAGCATTAGTGGGGTGGATTCTGGCGCTAGGCCTGGTCGTATCGCCAGCAGTGGCGAAGGCCGGCGGCGCAGCCGGAGAAGGCAGTCCGGCCACAGCGAAGACCGATCAGCCGGTGACGCCAGCTACTACGGCGCCAGCGGCAAACAGCACGGCTGCACCAGCAAAGCCAGCGGCTGCGAACCTGGAGAGCGAACTCGATGAGTTGCGCGACGTTCTCCAGACTCAGGCCAAGCAGATTCAGGAACAGAATGATGCGCTCAAGCAGCAGCAAGCGCAGATGGAGGCGCTCGAGAAACAGCTGAAGGCGTCTGCTTCAACCGACGCGACCGCCCCTGCGGCTCCCGCAACCACGACCATGGCGAGCGCCGCATTCCCGTCCCCCGCGCCAGCGGCCTCTTCGCCTGCCCCTGCACCGGCCGCAGCCGCGCCCCAAGGCGAGCAGCCCTCGCCGTTGTATTTCAGCATTGGCGGCGCGCACTTCACCCCCGGCGGCTTCTTGGATTTGACCGACGTGTTCCGCACCGAGGCGACCGGCAACGGGATCGGTTCGAACTTCGGCGCCATTCCCTACAACAACGTTTTCCCGACTGCTGGATTGACGGAAGACCGCTTCAGCCTCCAGAACTCGCGCCTTACCTTGCGGGTGGATTCCAAAGTAGCGGGCGGCGACGCTGTCGGCTACCTGGAAGCCGACTTTTTGGGCAATGCCGCGGCGTCCCTCAACGTCACCAGCAACTCCAACACCTTGCGCATGCGCGTCTACTTCCTCGACTACCGCAAGGGCAAGTTTGAAATTCTCGCCGGTCAGGATTGGAGCATGCTCACGGCCAATCGCACAGGTATAGGATTCATGCCCGGCGATGTCTTCAATACACAAGACTTTGATACGAACTACCAAATGGGCCTGGTTTGGGAACGCACCCCGCAATTCCGCTTCATCGTGCACCCCAACAAGACGGTCGCTTTTGGCGTTTCCATCGAAGATCCGGAACAATACGTTACGAGCGCCGTTACACTGCCGGCCTCCTTCGCTTCCTCCCAGATCAACGTCGGCGGAACAGCAACCGCCGCCAACGTTGCCCCGGACATCGTCGCGAAGCTGGCTTTCGATCCGAAGTTCGGCACGCGTAGCTCCCACTTCGAGGTCGTCGGACTCGAGCGCACTTTCCGAATCAACAGCGCCAGTGGCAGTGGCGCGGGCCCGACGAATTTTGGCAATACCACCATCACCGGCGCCGGCGTTGCCTTTAACTCAAACTTCGAAATCTTCAAGAATTTCAAACTCTACGAAACCGCCTTCTGGAGCGACGGTGGCGGCCGGGAAATTGGAAACGCGGGCGTTCCCGACTTCATCGTGACCGCACCGCCCAGCGGCGGCACCGCGGCGACTGCGGGCAACCTATACGGCTTGTCCGCCGTCCACTCGGGCTCGGGCATCGCCGGCTTTGAGTATCAGACGACGCCCAAGCTCCTCCTGTATGGCTACTTCAGCGGCGTCTACGTCGACAGGAACTTTGGTTCAACGAGCAGCACAACCACGTGTCCCTCGGCTTGCCTCGGTTACGGCTTCCCCCTAACATCGCCCACCTCCGCCAACCGCCTCATGCACGAAGGAACCATCGGTTGGGTTCAGTACTTCTGGAGGAACCCGAACTATGGGGCGTTCTCGATGATCAGCCAGCTTTCTTACCTTGATCGCTATCCGTGGGATCCTGGAAACACCGGCGGCAACGCGCCCAAGGATGCACACGACGTATCGGCGTGGATCGACCTCCGCTACACCTTGCCATAAACCGAAGTCAACGCAGCGCAAACGAACCGAAAGGCGCCGGAACCCTCGGCGCCTTTCGCTTTTTAGGCCCCGCGTGGGTGCCGCACCCTCCGTTTTTGAGGGTGCGGGTTTAAAGCCTAGCCAGGCAAAAATGAGTGGGTGATCGCCCCCTTTCTCCTTTCCTCGGAGTACGCAAATTCGATTGACGCGGCATCGAAAAACGGTTTATCTGTCTCTCAACCATGACACGCGAGAAACTCTTTTCGCCCCGCGAAGCCGCCCAGGTTCTAGGCATCAGCTATCCCACGCTGAAGCAGTGGATCTATAAGGGCAAGATTCACACCGTCAAGACCGCCGGCGGTCATCACCGCATTCCCGAGCCGGAGATCGACAAGTTCCTCCACCAGGCATCGGACAAGGGTGACGTCGCCGAACGGCGCGGCAACTTCCGCCGGGTCAGCGGGCGCAATCAATTGGTTGGCCGCGTCACCGACATTAAGGTCTCGGGATTGATGGCCCAGGTGACCTTGTCAATCGGCGGGCAGCACATCACCTCAATCATCACCGCCGACGCCATCCGCGAGATGCGCCTGAAAAAAGGCCAGACCGCCGCCGCGCTGATCAAGTCCACGGAAGTAATGATCCTGAGGGTTTAGTGGCTTGTCGGCGTTGTCATTCCGAGGAGCGCAGCGACGAGGAATCTCTCATTTCCTTTGGTTTTGGCCATACGACGCTCCGGCGCGCTCGAGATGGCCGCTTCGGACGCTTTGTTCATCAAGCTCCTAAGCGTCTGCGCCTCTTTTCCAGGATTGCGCATCCAACGGTGCGGTGAGCTCTTGCGGCTCTGTTGACATCCTCAAAGTGGGCGAGGGCCTTTCGCTCGCTGGGAGTGATCGAACTGTAGCTCGCCTCTTCAGAGGCGAGGATTTAATTGCCGATGCACAGGAAAGCGGACGTGTCTGAAGAGTGTGTGTGAGAACGCGACCAGCTCGGGCTTTTGTAGCGCCGCCCTTCAGGGCGGCATCTTTAGAGTCAAGATGCGGGCCACCGTGATCGCCAGGATTACAACGGGTGCCAACAGAGCCAGAGTTCGTTCAAAAAATAACAACCCGAAAACGCTCGGCCAATAAAGAACTACATTCCGCAAGACCGGAGGAGGAAAAACCATGAGCCCCAAGAATGACAACAAGCGTCCATCGTATTCCCAGATCGAGACAGGTACGGAACGCTCCAGGCCTCTGCTGCACCAAAACGCCCGGGAAATTCAGGCCTACGGCAAGATCGCCAAATTGCCGATTGCGCTGGACGAGAAGGTCTGCGCGGAAAGCGCCGAAAATCTCAACCAGATTCTCGCGGACACCATCACTCTTCGCGACCTCTACAAGAAGCATCATTGGCAGGTCGCGGGCCACACCTTCTATCAGATCCATCTGCTCTTCGATAAGCACTACGGCGAGCAGAACGAACTCGTGGATACCATCGCCGAGCGCATCCAGTCCCTCGGCGCCATCAGCTTGGCCATGGCTCCGGACGTTGCCGAGACCACCATCATCCCGCGCCCGCCCCGTGGCCGCGAAGAAGTGCCCGTGCAGCTATCGCGTCTCCTCGAAGCGCACGAAATGATCCTGAAAGAAGCCCGGGCCATGGCGCGGCAAGCGAACGAAGGCGGCGACGACGGCACCAACGATCTCCTGGTGAGCGAGATCATTCGCACCAACGAGCTGCAAGTCTGGTTCCTCGCCGAGCACCTGGTCGATGTCCCCCTCGTGCGCGCCGACGAAACCAAGGGCGCCGCAGCCGGACGCTAGCCCCGCGTCGCAATTCACCCGGCGCGAAGCGGGCAGGCGCAATTGCTATAGCCCACTTGTCCTGTCAACCCCGAGTTGCCAAGGGAGCGAGAGAGAAGGAGGGTGCCGCAGTTTTGAGCTTTTGCTGTAGCCCAGGGTGCCCAGCGTTTTTCGCCGGGGCCCTGGGGCTTTTGTTTATGGGTGCGCGTACGCAGCGTTCGACCCCGGCGCCGGCCCTCCAACTTGGGGACGCACGCACTTATCGCCGACGGCGGATCACAAGCACTAAAGATCTTGCGAGAACCGGGCACTTGTTCTCCAAGTTCGTCCCCACTCCGGAGCGAACCCCTTTTGTTCGGGGCGAACCCTCTCGTCGGGGCGAACCCTCTTGTTGGAAACAGCCCCTGGTGGGAGCCCCCTGCTTCAGCAGGGGGAAGCTGGACTTTAGTCCAGCGAAAAAGCGTTCGCTCCGGAAGCGGCTTCAGCCGCGGACGGCTCGGAGCAGGGACTCTCGCAGACTCGCTAGCCGCCCAGTTGAGCCGTCCATGTTCGAGCCTCGGCACGTTAGCTGCTAGCTTCGTTCAACAGAGCAATCGACGCGGAATCCAGCTCGAGCTTCGCGGCATCGATCAGCTGATTCAGCTGATCGACGCTCGTGGCGCTTGCGATCGGAGCCGTGATCCCTGGACGAGCCATGAGCCACGCAAGCGAAACTTGGGCGGGTGTCGCGCCATACCGTTGCGCAACTTGGTCCAAAGCCGCAAGAATCCGGAGCCCTCGATCATTCAGGTATTTCTTCACCCCCGCCCCGCGTGCGCTCTTGGATAAATCGGCCTCGGACCGGTATTTCCCAGTGAGGAACCCGCTCGCCAACGAAAAGTAAGGGATCACGCCGAGATTGTTGCGGCGGCAGACCGCCTCCAGTTCGGCCTCGTAGAGCGCGCGCTCATACAAATTGTAGTGTGGCTGCAGACTCTCATACCGGGGATAACCGTGCTCTTCGCTGATGCGCAAAGCTTGGGCCAGCCGGTCCGCGCTAAAGTTCGAGGCGCCAATGGCCCTGACTTTGCCCTGGCGGATTAGCTGGCCGTATATTTCCAGCGTCTCTTCCATCGGCGTCTCGGCATCGTCCGCGTGCGACTGATAGAGATCGATGCAATCGATCTGCAATCTCCGCAGCGAATCCTCGACCGCTCGCAAAATATAAGCTCGAGATAGTCCCTTCAGCCCCGGCCCCATCTCCATGCCTACTTTCGTAGCGATGAGCACTTTGCTTCGCTTACCGCTGTGTTTCATCCACTGTCCCAGCATGGTTTCGGACTCCCCGCCGGAATTTCCGGGAGCCCACTTGCTGTATACATCGGCGGTATCGATCAGGTTGAAGCCTGCATCCACGAATCGGTCCAGCAGCGCAAAGGCTGCGGCGGGTTGTTGGACGGTCCACCCGAAGACGTTTCCGCCAAGCGCCAGCGACGCCACTTCCAATCCGGAGTTCCCTAGCTTGCGCATTTTCATGTCGTGTCCCCGTTTCCGCCATCGCCGCGAACGGCTCGGCCTCAGAAGCTCCCGTAATATACCAACGATTTGCCGCGCCGACCCAGACTCCAGAAGTCATCTAGTCATCTCAGAAACGCCCGTTAGGGAGTCGGAGCTTCAGCTCCGACATCGGAAGCCAATAAAATGCGGGCTTTAGTCCCTGAGGAAAAACTCTTCTCTTCTCTTCTCTTCTCTTCTCTTCTCTTCTCTTCTCTTCTTCTGTCGATCCCATTTATGGGACAGGTTCTAGTGACCGGCCCGAACATCGCTAATTGCCACGGCCCCCGTCTCGTAGTGAGACGTGTATCCGGTTGGCCAGTAACGGTTTCGATGACGATTGCCGCGCTCAGGCTTTCTGTGCCTGTGGCTTCCTGTATCCTTAATCTGCAGGCTCAATATTTCGAATTGGCCCAATATTTCAAATCGACGCGAATTTCGAATTGGTCCGAATTTCGAATTGGATGCATCAGTTCTTTGCCTAATCCGTCGCCAGCTACCACCGTTAATGTAGATGCGTCTAACCCTGCATCGTCGAAAGAATTCGCTGTGCCAAAATCGTAGAGGTGAATAGCGTGACTCCACAGGGTCCCAGAGGCCGTTCCAAGAGCAACGAAGGAATTTCGAGTGGCGAGGGAGCAGTCCTTACGCCGGATGCCGGTTTCGTTCTGACGCTGGAGGAAATCGGCAACCTCACGGCGGAGACTGGCAAGCCTGCCGAAACCCTCACAAATGTTGTTGCCCTGATTGCCAAGCGCTTTGCGACGAACGTCTGTTCGGCCTATCTGCTCGAGCCGGACCGCGCGAATCTTGTGCTCGCGGCGACCCTCGGGCTACGCCCCTCCTGCGTCGGCACCCTGCGCATGGGGCTCCACGAAGGCCTTGCCGGCCTGGTCGCCGAGCAGGTACGTCCGGTCGCCGTCGAACATGCGATGAACCATCCGCGCTTCAAATATTTCAGCGAAGCCGGCGAGGATGCTTACCAATCCTTCCTCGGCGTGCCGCTGATCGATCGCGGCGTGCTCCAAGGCGTTCTCGTGGTGCAGACCATCGAGCCCCGCGTCTTCCGCGAAGATGAAATTCAGATGCTCACCGACGCTGCCGCTCAGGTCGCTCCGGTCGTCAGCGAGGCCCGCACGCTCGACCGCTTCATCGCGCCCGTGCACGAGCGCTTGTGGGCCCTGGCGCGCAACCTGTGGTGGAGTTGGGACCAGGAGTCCACCAGCCTGTTCCGCGATCTGGATCCGATTCGCTGGCGGCAGCTCAACCACAATCCCATCGCGCTGCTTTCCGAGATTCCCCTGGCGGAGCTTGAGCGCCGCGCCCGCGAACTGGTGCTTCACAGCCGCATCAACTACGCCTACCGCCGGCAGCGCGAATATCTCGAAGCCGATCGCACCTGGGGCGCGCGTTACGCCGGGATCTTACGGCCGCGTCCCGTGGCCTATTTCTCCGCCGAGTTTGGCCTGCACGAATCGCTTCCCATCTATTCCGGCGGCCTGGGAGTCCTGGCCGGGGATCACATCAAGAGCGCTTCGGACCTGGATATCCCCCTGATCGGCATCGGCTTGTTTTACGGGCAGGGATACTTCCGCCAGCGGCTGGATGGCACAGGCTGGCAGCATGAGGAGTACTTGCAGACGGACATCAGCCAAATGCCCATGGAGCCCGCCATCGGGGCCCAAGGCCTGCCGGTCACGCGTTCAAGTTGACACGCGCAGCGGACCCATCCGCGCAAAGGTTTGGCGCGTGAAGGTCGGCCGCTGCGATCTGCTACTACTTGACTCCAACGTCGAGGGCAACGCCCCCGAAGATCGCGAGCTCACTTCGCGGCTCTATGGCGGAGATGGCCGCGTGCGCATTCGCCAGGAACTACTCTTGGGCGTCGGGGGCTTCCGCGCCCTGCGAGCCATGGGCATCACTCCCGGCGTGCTGCACCTGAACGAGGGCCACAGCGGATTCGCCGTGCTCGAAGCGATTCGCAGCCGCATGGAAGAAGAAGGATTGGCCTTCGATCAGGCCGCGCCCCGCGTCTCCCGCGAAGTGGCTTTCACCACCCACACGCCCGTACCCGCCGGCCACGACCGTTTTGACGCCTGCCCTCATTGAGGAACATCTCGGCCCGCTGCGCGACCAGTTGGGCCTGTCGCACGAGCGCCTGATGGCCCTGGGACGCGAGAATCCGGACAACTCCTACGAGACGTTCTGCATGACCGTGCTCGGCCTGAAGCTCGCGCGCCGCGCCAATGCCGTTTCGGCGCTGCATGGCGACGTGTCGCGCGCCATGTGGACCGGACTCTTCCGCGGCCGCAGCGAGGACGCCGTACCCATCGGGCACATCACCAACGGCGTGCACGTCCCGACTTGGCTCGCGCCGCAAATGGTCCGCCTCTACGATCGCCACCTGGGCATGGCTGGCACGAGCACAGCGGCGAGGCACCGCCTGTGGGAAGGCATCGAGAATGTCGACGACGGCGAGCTCTGGGAAACGCACCTCAGCCTGAAATCGCGGCTGATCGAATTCGTGCGCATGCGCGCCATCGAGCAGGCCGAGCGCCGCGGCGAATTGCAGGAAACTCTCCACGGGCTCAACCGCGTGCTCAGCCCCGATGCGCTCACTATCGGTTTTGCGCGGCGCTTTGCCACTTACAAGCGCGCCAATCTGTTGCTAGCCGACATCGAGCAGCTGGCCTCGATGGTCAACGATCCCAAGCGCCCCGTGCAGTTCGTTTTTGCCGGCAAGGCTCATCCGCGCGACGAGCCCGGCAAGCGCGTCCTGCAGCAAATCGCGCAGATTGATGCGCAACGAGCAGCTTCGCCGATAAGTTCGTCTTCGTCGAGGACTACGACATCAACGTCGGCCGCCACTTCGTGCAAGGCGTCGACGTCTGGCTCAACAATCCCCGCCGGCCTCTGGAAGCTTCCGGCACCAGCGGCCAGAAAGGTGGTCTTGAACGGCGGTCTGAACCTCTCCGTTCTCGACGGCTGGTGGGCCGAAGCCTACGACGGTCTCAACGGTTTCGCCATCGGCACCGGCCGCACCCACTCCAATATGGACGTTCACGACTCGCGCGACGGTGAAGATCTCTACCGCATCCTGCGCGAAGAGGTCATTCCGCTCTATCTATCAACGCGACCGCGACGGCCTGCCGCGCGGCTGGATCAAGCGCATGAAGCGCACCATCCGCACCCTTGGCTGGCGCTTCAACGCCGATCGCATGGTCATGGACTACACCCAAAAGTGTTACGTCCCGGCTGCCGGCGGCACCTCCAGCGACATGCGCGCCCGAGTGTAATCCGCGTGAACGGCCTGCGGTTTAGATGCCGGACATTGTCGCGGATAGATAACCCGTGAGTGCGGCCTATTAGGCGCGCTATCGGGAGAAGAAGTGTCGCCTGCCAATAACCCTCAGGACACTGGAGAGACAACCTTCGTTTTGCGCGCGAAGATTTTGATGCGACATTCGCTCATACAAATCTGCTACTAGCTGAGCGAATATCGAGCTTTTCACCTGGGAGCTGGGATGCCACGCGTTCTGATTATCGACGACGACGAAGCGCTCCGGAAGATGATTCGCTTTCGCCTCCGAAATTCCTACAGCGTACTGGACACCGCTTCGCCGGAAGAGGGTGTGGTTCTGGCGCTGGAGCATAAACCCGACGTCATCCTGGTGGACCTTATGATGGGCTCGCAGACGGGCTTCGGAGTTTGTCAGGGTCTCACCGCCTTGAGCATGACCGAACACATTCCCGTTTTCGTCATTTCCGGAGCGCCGAAAGCGCTGTACAAGGACTTTTGTCAGGCGCTCGGCGCGAAAGGCTATTTTGAAAAGCCCATCGACTTCGAGACGCTCGAGTCGCAGTTGGCCGCCGCGTTAAACAGAGTCCATGAACAACGCCGCACGGAACCACGCATCCGCATGAGACTCGGCGTGAAGCTTTGCGGGAAGGACCAGAAGGGCGTGCCCTTCGAGATGTTCTCCACCACCGAGAACGTTAGCCGCCACGGTTTTTGCTGCGGCGTCAACGTCCCGCTCGACCCAAATGACCTGGTCGAACTTTTCTTGTGGACGCGAACAGCCCGCCGCTTCGCCGGACGCGCCCGGCTCGTGTGGCTCGACTGGCCCGAGACGGCCCTCATGCCAAGGTGCGGCTTCCGCTTCGTCGAAGAACCACTCGAATGGATCTTTTAAGCAGCACCGCCGTTCACGCCAAACTGAATAGCCGCCCATAATTGCTCAGGGTGCCCAGCGCCTTCTGCTGGGGCCCTGAGGCCTTTTGCCTCCGCGCCTCGCACTCCACCGCCCGCCGCCTACACTCCCACACCCAGGGCCCTTTAGCCACGCATTCGCTATAATCAAGGATCGAGATGCCGGAACCCCACCGCACTAGCCTCCGCGCCGCCTCTACCGCTTCCCTCTTAGCGGTGCTGGCACTTCTATGCGGAATGCCGGGCCTCACGCAATGCGCAGGACCAAGCACAGACTCCCATGCGCGTCGACGTCAATCTGGTCATGGTCGATGCCACCGTAAAAAACAAGGCCGGCCAAATCATGGGCGATCTGAAGAAAGAAGATTTTCAGCTTCGCGAAGACGGCGTGGTCCAGAAACTCTCGCTCTTCAGCCGCGACGCTCTACCTCTCAATGTCGCGCTGGTGCTGGACCTAAGCGATTCCATCGGTCCATTCCTGGGACCGCTCCGCGATGCCGCCACCACTACCCTGGCATCGCTCAAACCCGAAGACCAAGTGGCCCTCTTCACTTTTTCCACCGAAGCCCAACTGTCCGTCCCGCTAACAAAAGATAAAACCAAAATCGCCGATCAGTTCAGTTCCTTCAAAGCGGGCGGCGCCACAAATATCAACGACGGCATCTTCGTCGCCGCCGAATATCTCCTTAAGACCGCGCCAAAAGGCCGCCGCGTGATCATCCTCATCAGCGACGATGTCGGTACCGATGCCGGCGGCCAAGGCACCGCCGACATCGTCACCGAAACCATCGCCGCGGACGCCTCCGTCTACAATCTCAAGATCCCAGGTTACAATCCGCCCGCCACGCGTTTCTACGCAGCCACGATTCCCGGCCTCGTAAACATTCAGAAGGTCGCTGACCAAACCGGCGGGGAAATCTTCGACGTCCAAAACGTGTCGTCGCTCGACGCCACCTTCCAAGCCCTGATCCAGCGCATCAAAACACGCTACACCCTCGGCTACTACACCTCCGCCAACGGCGCCCAAGGCAAACCCCACAAACTCGACGTCCGCCTAGCCTCTTCCTTTGGCGCCAAAGGCCGCAACTACGTAATCCTAGCCAAAACCGGCTACTACTTCGTCCCCTGAGCCCCGTACCTGTACGCCCTGCTTCGCGTCCTTGGCTTTGGGGCGACCGTTACTTCTGGGTTACCCCTTCCGACCCCACCCCCCACTTTTCTTGGATCTATTGATTCTACAGGGGGATTAAGTGCCGTGTTTTTGGAAGTGCTCATTCTGCGACGGTTACAGACGCGTTTTGCGGAACTGTTGATTCTGGTGTAGATAGGGCGATCTTGGCCAGCGCGGAATTGGTTTGCGCGATTTGCACGATCTTGATTAACAAGGCGAAAAATGTGCGGGACTCGAAGAGCGCCCGGCGGGCGGGCGGTAGTGTGGGATCGCCAGGATAGATTCGAATGGTCTTTGCAGTTCACGAGCCATTTTATCATTGGAGTAAAGTGCGCCAGAGGCATTTTCGCGGTGAGTGCAGAGGAATGGTCGACGATCGACGCTTAATGTGCGTTCGGAGGTCGAAGGGAGATGTTGCGGGACTCGATTACTCGACTGGACTCTAAGCCCACACCCTAAAGACCTTTCTCGCTCGTCAAGGGCGCGCCACCCGTCCTGAAGATTACATGAACGTGGTTCCGCGAGAACGTGTGAGACATCTCTGCCGCCCCTCCGGGGCTGGATGGTATTTCACGAAGATTCCCAGCGCTCCCGCGCTGGGCTACGTTCTGCCGTCCCTAACGGGACTCGAAACATACACCTAATGGACTATTTGGCGCGTATGGGAAAAACACTCCTGTAAAGCTCTACTGCAGGCGCATCCTTCGGCAGCCGCAGGCGCAAACGAAAATGCAAAGCGCCCGAGGATACTGAGCCTTCTGATCCACCAGCCCCGAAGGGGCGACAGATCGTAGCCCACTGCGGGAGTGGTGCAGTCCCAGCCCCAGCGGGGCGGTACACTTCTAACCAATCTAATTCCCGCACCAAACGCACCAAGCCCGGACGGCGGAGGACACAGCACCCTCCGTGATCCTCAGGATGGGACAGACAACAGCGTTGAAGAATAAGTCCCTCACTTGTTCTGCGCAACCACTCGAAGGTTCCGCCACAATTGCACGCGGGCTAGAAACCGTACCGCCCGTTAGTCCTGGTCCTTCAGTTCCAAGTCGAGTTTCAAAGATAAGCCGAGACCATCAAGTCCGGGGAACAGCGAAGCCCGGTGGATGTTCATTGCGCGCAAATATTTCAGGAACTTGATCCGGAGGCTACTCCCAATTTCGATTTTTCGTATAACGGGACGAGCCACAGCTTCAGGATGCGTCATCATTCTCATAAGAATCTGTCCAAACGATGCCTGATGGTAGAGTTTGCAGAGGAAGATTCCCCGCTGCGCAAACATCCGTGGATTGGACATCAGCGGACTGATCCTGACGATTACCGACTCTTCTGTTTCTCGAAGCAAACGGTTCGTATGAGCGGCGGCTTGGGCCGGGGAGCAACCAACCGCAGATGGCACACTGTTTTCCGAACGAAGGAGCTCGCGTCCCTTTGCTTCCAGCCAAGCAAGATCGATCGCCCATACCGCAAAGTGGGTTTCCTCCTCCCCGCGTCGCTTTTCCGTGGCTTTCTCCTCGGCGGCGAAATACGTCGCCACGAATGGCGAGTCAGTCCAGTCCAGTAGGCGGGTCGGCACCTTGTGGTGTTGCATCAATGCAAACCAGCTACTTAGGTCGTCGATCGCTGGAACATGGCGAAGATAGTTATGCGCGTATTGCTGGAATCGATATAGCAGCTCACGCGTTTCGGTTTCTCGGTCCATATGGTATAGGCTTAAGCTGTTCGGGGACTTACGTTCCCGTTTCACATCTCGGTCGAGAGACGTTTGCAACAACCAAGCCGCTTCTCGCTGTCCACGGAAGCACCAGGATCCCTGTAGCTCGTCAAGCCATCGCAGGAAGTTCTCCCATGACTCTACCTTTTCCGTCAGAACGAACTTTTGGAAAGGGTTATCACCCAGGTATTCGTCGCCTAAAACTTCGCCGTTCGCAGACCTTCGCTTCGATTCGTTGACGAACGTCGTGAAGTTGGCGCACCACTCAGACGGTATGGGCATATAAGAGGTCAATGCTATTTCCGCTTCCCACCTTCAGGCCGGGACGTATCGCTTGACCGAGATGTGCCGCGCGTTCTCTCGCGTTTGCGCTACATCGTATGCGAGCTGCATTCGGAGAAGGTGGTCCATGTCCGGGCCGAACGCCTTTTCGATGCGAAGGGCCATTTCAGGAGTCAGCGCGGCCTTGCGGTGCAGAAGGTCGGAGAGCGTGGCGCGGCGCGCCTTTAATTTCCGCCGCCTTGGACACATTCAGACCGATGGCTTCGATGATTTCGGTCCTAATGAGAGTGCCAGGATGGGGCCGATTCTTCAAGGTCATTTCGGTCTCTTAACCTTCATGCATATTTGCAGCATGTACGGTTATACCGTGCACTCAAGCTCTTAGTGTCGAGGACGGAACCCGGGTGGTTTCGTCCCTGACCACGCAAGCTGACACCTGTGCCGCCCCTCCGGGGCTGGCCATTCTTGTTTGTTCATCTTCCCAGCGCTGCCGCGCTGGGCTACGTTCTGGCGTCCCTCCGGGACTCAAGATAGAACCCACTGCAGAATTCAGGGCGGGAGGTGCGTCCTTCGCGAGCAGTAATTTCGTTCACGCGAAACTTTGCCCCGTTCGTCCTGCTACTTCGTCTGCGGATTTCGCAAGGCCATCGGGCGATATGCACAACTTGTTCCCCAAGCGCCGTGCCCAGCAAATTCGAAGCATCGTTTCCCCTCAAAGCGCACCCAGCCCCGGAGGGGCGCCAGAATGTAGCCCACTGCGGAAGCGGTGGGAATCCGTCACACCACGAACGGAAAGCCTCGGACGGGCGGCACAAGGTTAACCAAAAATGTGTTTCGGACCGTATTCCACATGATGCTTCACCAAAAGGGCTCGAAATTCCTCCTCGAAATTGATCTTCCGGTGGTGCGCTTCCTGATTCTGAATGTATCGCGTGACGTGGTCGAGGTTTGAAGAACTGACGCTGAAAGCCCCGTATCCCTCCTGCCAAGAAAATCCCGCACACTGCTCGCTCATCCACCTCGACGAATTCGACTTCAATAGAAGAACGGCCTTGGCCAGCGCGATCGTCGCGGGCAAATGCAACAAGATATGAGCGTGGTTATCTGTTCCGCCGATCGCCACCGCGATCATTTCATGTTTTCTGGCAATCCCGCCGAGGTAGGCCCACACCTTCGCTTGCGTGTCTTTTGGGATGATCTTTCCGCGATTCTTGGTGCTGAACACGACGTGGACATGGTTTCGCGAGAACGTGTGGGACATTCTGCCGCCCCTCCGGGGCTGTACCGCAACTGACCACGTTCCCACCGCTCGCGCGGTGGGCTACGCTATGCCGTCCCTGACGGGACTCAAAACATACTCCGACGGACAATTAAACGCGCATGGAAGAAAGGCTCCTGTGGGGCTTTACCGAAGGTTCTCCTTCCGTGCCAGGCGCGTAAAAATAGGACGCAGTTGAGAATATTCTGCTCCGATCCACCCAGCCCCGGAAGGCGCGACAAAACGTAGCCGCCCGCAATGTCCCAGCGGTCTTATGCAAGCAGCGCCGCTCCGGCCCCATAGGGCCGACAGATCGTAGCTCACCGCGAAAGAGGTGGGTCGTATTCATGTAGCGCAGTTCCAGCCCCAGCGGGGCGGCAGACCGTAGCCCACCGCGGAAACGGTGGGTGGTATTTCAGCAGCGCAGCCTGAGCCGCAGCGGGGCGACACATAGCTAACCAATCAAGCTCTCGCAGACCTTCAGCCCGGGGCGCAAGAGCAGAACCATTTCGAACGCACCCACGCGCATTCGAATATACTATCTATACAGTGAGATATTTATATCGCTAACAGCCGGTGCTACCCTAGCGTGTGAACCTCCCAGCAAATCCCTTCCACTCCAACACAAGAATTCACCGTCCTGACGCCTTGGAAGCCCCAGGAGGGCCTGCCCCTTTGTTTTCATGCTGTTGCAAACTCCTTTTGCCGCAACCCCTGCCGATTGGTGCTGTTGCAAACTACCCCGGGGGTATGCCCCCTATATGTCACGCGCCGCAAAATCGATCGAGACAAGCGCCACGCAAGCCTGCCATGTCAATGGCTTGGCGGATAGCCCGAATCTCCTCGCTCTCGGCGCGTTCAATGCACCTCGAAAGCAAAAGCCCGGCGAACTTCCGCCGGGCCTTTTGGCACTGACCTGTCTATTCGTTGCTTCGGCGCTGCGGAACTGGCCTAGCCCATCTGGCTGGTCGAGCGGCCGAAGTAAAAGGCGGTTGGGGTCTGGGCGTCCCATCCCGCGTTGTAGAAGGGTTGAGACCACTTGGCGATCTTCGTGGGTTCCGTGACGGGCTTGCCAAGGAACGGGCAGGAGAGGGCGTAGCTGCCTTCGTGAGTGCCGATCCAAATCAGGTTGCGGTCCCACTCGACGAAGACGTTTTCCGTGGTTCCGCGCCACCAGCTCTCGAAATTGTTCTATGTCGCCGTCGCGCGGCGGCACGAAATAGGCGACTTCCTTCGGCTCCGCGCGGATTAGAAAGATCGAAGATACGCACGCCGGCGTTGAACCAGGCGATGGCCATGAAATTCGGCCTGGGCGTGCCGGGCTGGATCAAGCATTGCGTGTTGTGCGAGCCAAACCGGCCGCGCGCGAAGCAGAAGTCGGAATACGGAGCTTCCGGCGGCGCGGCGGGGCGAGGAAACAAGCCAACGATCTTTGGGTTCTTCGGATCCGTCACATCGACCATGTACGGGCGTGTGATAGTTTTCGCGGCAGTCCGCTTCCAGCGCCTCATGGTACGCAAACCATCAGCCTGCAAGCTGAGGATGTGCGGGATCGGGAATCAGGGGAAAACAGGTGTGAAACGGAATCGTGCCAAAGGTGTCGAATTCATACTGCGTGTGACCCAAGGGCTTGGGATGCTTGATGTCGCTCAAATCCATGCAGTACATGCCGAAGGCGCCGAAGCCCCCATAGCCAATAGCGCCGCCGTCCTCAATGCGCTTGGGAACGCGTGAGCGCGCCGTGATTGCCGGTCCAGGAAGTATGGTCGCCCGCGAAGCTGTACTTCTTGTATTCCTCTTCTTCCCCGAGGCGCTGTCCGGGCACCCACCATTTCGAGACTTCCTTCACGTTCGAGGGATCGGACATGTCCACGATCATGATGGCGTTGCTATAAGGACGCTGGTGATTTTCCAGGCGCAATTGGTCGTCCCAGCCACAATCGAAAATCGCGTACTGGCCGCCGTCGTAGAAATTGTGGTGCGTGCCGTTGCCCTTCTCGCCTGTGTTGTATTCCTGGAGCATGATGGGCTTCATGGGATCGGTGATGTCGTAGTTGCGGATGCCGCGCAGCCCTTTGTAAGCCAGCACTTTGTCACGCAGTTCTTTGTCGTACTGCCCGTGCGGATATTCCGGCGTGGTTGACTGGTGAGGGGCTGCGCGGCGGTGCACATCATGATCCATTTCTTCAGCTTCGTGTTGTAGGTGACGGTGCCGTTGCCGCGAATCACGCCCTTGTTCATCACTTCCGGCTTTTTGGCGTCGCTGATGTCGACGAAGCCGCCGTTGGCCGGCAGAGCCGCTGCTTGCCGCTCGCCCACATGGCCATCAGCGGCTCGCCACCCGAAATCGTCGGGCCGGATATGTGCGAGATGATCTCCATATTGTGGATGTATTGCTTGCGGTCAAGATAGGTCAGCGAACCCATCGGCAGGGGCAGCTGGGGTGGTTCATTGGAGGTGTAGAGTCCGCCGACCTGCGCGGCAGCGCGCGCCGCGCCAGTCAGCGAAACGGCAGCGACGCCGAGCGCGGCACCCGCGGTACCCTTCAGCAGCGATCTCCTGCTGATTCCTTTGGCTCCGGGCTTGGACGGCTGAACCTTTCCCTTCAAGGAGTCGGAATCCTCACGGACCTTGGACATCTTTCACCTCGCAAATTTAGGATTATCAATAGCAAGCCGTTCCCAGATCAATGCGCACGGGGGCATAGCCGCAATCGTAATTCACACCGCAAGGCATTTATCACAGGAAGCATGACTTGTCAAAATGCAAGTCAGACTCGCCGAAATCAACGATGTAAGCAGCCCTGAGCGAGCGCGGGTACGTCTGAGAATGAGTTCGCAGAGAAATATCGCGGACTGGAACGAAATGCTGGAACGCCGAATCGAAGCGGAGGCGCTGCGGAACAAACCTGCGCCCCCGCCCCATCGGCCTGATCGATCTCCCCCGAGTCGAGGGACTATCATCCCGTGTGCGCTACGACTACTCGCCGGGGCCGCCCGCGCCGCCACGGCCGCCGCCTGCGCCACCTGCGCCACCGCCACCCGGAGCGCCAGCCCCGCCGCCCGGATTGCCGAGAGGATTGGGTGGCCGGTTCGGAGCAAGCGGGGGCTGAGGTCCGAGCACCTTCTGGAGCGCCTGATAGGCGCACTGTTCGTCCGCGTTTCCGCCGCCCACGCCGATGGCGCCAATCATCTGGTCGTCAACGATAATGGGGATACCGCCGGAAACGAGGTACATGTGGAGATCGACGCGAATAAGGCGGGCATCCAAAGTGCTAAATGCGTTCGCCGCGTCATGCGTGGAGCGACGCAGGTAGAGAGCGGTTTGGGCCTTCTTCAAAGCCGTGTCGGTGTTGATCGAATTTTGGCCATCCATGCGGTGGGAGTCTACAATCTCGCCGTCCGGGCTGAGAACGTAAACGGTGACCGGAGTGTTCGTCTCCGTAGCGTAAGCCACACAAGCGTCCACCAACTTGCGCGCGATATCCGCGGAAATCTGATACTTCGTCAGCGCTTTCTTGGCGGCCGCGCCCGACATCACCGCCTGATCCAAAGGAAGATGCTTGTCACCCTGAGCCCAGGAGCTGCCAGCAAACAACGCAACTGCCGCCGCAGCCAAACCTACGCTCGTACCAAGTCGAACGAACCGCGTTTGTTTCATCATCCTGCCTCTCTCCCGTCTCGACGACGCTTTTTTGCTGCGTATACCCGGAACCCACTCCTGAACACGCAGAGGTTACACCCGTGAACCCAAGGCGGGAGGGACTTTACACCGCAACGCCAAAGTTTGCAACGATCTACCGCAATCGGGGAGGGAGCGGCATTTCGGGCCCGAAGCTATGCGGGACCGAGCGGCTGGAAGTCGAGTGTCGTAGTGATGTCGATAGCCTTATACAGCGAGCGGTATACCGGGCACTTCGGCGCATACACCGCTATCACTTGCTCGGCCGCGGCGCGTTGCGAAGCCTCCGCCTGCAAGTGTGCGACGACGCGAATCCGGCGGATGAACAGCACTCCTTCGTCGGACTCGAGTTCGCCGATGGCCTCAACTTTCAGGCGGCCATCACCCACTGGAATCTTGCTCGCTGCCAAAGCACGCCCGAGCGTACCAGCCAAACATCCCGCGGTGGCGCCGACAACGTAATCGAGGGTCGACGCGTGCGGCGTGTAAGTGCCTTCGGCGAGCTTGTAATGCGCGGCAATCGCACCATGCATACCCATGGGTACTGGTTCGGTTTCGGCGGGCAGAGAGACGAGTTTGAGGCCTCCGGGGCGCGCCTCGATTTGAACTTCCGACCGATAGATGACTTCGGGGTGCGACTCGGAGCGGACAGCGGTCTCAGACATGAATCAGTCTCCTGGGGCGAAGTGACCCAATCATTGGAACGTACATCGCGCAAGGTCTATACGAAGGAACTGCGCAGAAAGAATCTTACACCATCGCGGGCGTCAGCAAGCGACAAACAGACTGTGGGCAAATGGCCACTCGTGATCGGTCCACTGCGCCTCGCAACGGAAGCCGGTGCGCCGCGCTAGATCGAGGACTTCGCCAATATTGTACTTGTGCGAGCTTTCGGTCCAGATCGTCTCGCCGCCTGGCAAAATCGAGCCGCAATCCCGCGCTGAGGAATCCACGTGCTGCGCGGCGTGCGACCGCAGATGCATCTCGACGCGGCGTTCTTCATCGTTCGCAGCAACGATGTGCCGGAAGCTCGAAAGATCGAAATTCGCGCCGAGTTCGCGATTGATGCGCGCCAGCAGATTCAAATTGAAAGCAGCGGTTACGCCAAGCGGATCGTCGTATGCCAGCATCAGTTGAGAGACCGGCTTTTCCAGATCGGTGCGCCAGCAGCAGCGCGTCGCCTGGCTGCAAAATCTGTCGAATCTGCGCAGAAAATTCGCCGCCGCGGGCCGGTCGAAATTGCCAATCGTGCTGCCGAGAAATAGAACCAGCAGATGTTCGTTCGGCTGCGGCGCGCCGCCACTTCCAGCAAGCCGTCGCAGATAGGCGCGCTCGAAGCCCACAATGCTGAAACGAATCGATCCTGGCCAAGTTCATGCCGGCAGCGGTGCAAAGCGCGTGGGGGAAATATCGATCGGATAATAGTTGACTTTCTGTCGCCGCGCGAAAGGCCTCAAGAATCCAGCGCGTTTTCTGTGCCGCTGCCGCTGCCGAGTTCCGCCACGCATCACCGGCGCCTGGCAGGTGGCGACCATGTCCTCGGCATGACTGCTGCAGCAGACGCGCGCCCGCGCGGCTTAGTCCGTACTCCGGGCAGCAGCAGATCACGTCAAACAGAGCCGAGCCGACTTCGTCGTAGAGATATTTCGACGGCAGTTCTTTTTGCCCGGGCTGCGGCAGCCCGGCCGCGAATTTCGGCGGCAAAATCGGCCGTTTGGGTGCTGCGCGATGCTTTTGCGTCAACAAGCGGGTTGCGGCGATCGATCTAATCCTCCACGCAGCGAAAATTTGCGTATACGTACGGATAGTGCGGCTGGAACCAGTTCCGAAAAGAGCGGCGCAGCATGCAGGCGGCGGTGCGAGCGGATCCGCCCTTCATCACATAGTGTTTGCCATCGAAAAAATTGGCTGAGTAGCCGGGATAGAACGGAAACGCCTCAAATCCGGGCAAGCGGGGCGAACGGCGTCGAAGTCCACTCCCAGCCATTGCCCAAGAAGATCGGCAACGCCGAACGCGCTCGCGCCGGCCGGGTGTGCGGTCACCGGAGTCGGGATCCCAACGCGAGAAAATCGAAATTGCCATGCGCTGGGCTTGGTTCGCGCATCGCCCCACGGGTACAGGTCGTTCATGCTCCCTCGCCGTGCCGTAGGCCTGCGCGGTGCCACTGCGCTTCGGTCGGCAGCTTCTTTCCGGCCCAGCGCGCATAGGCAGATGCCTCTGCATAACTCACGTAGACCGGCCAATCCAGCAGGCAAAGGAATCTCCGCAAACATGGTGCGAAGCAGCCAATCTTCTGTGCCACGGCCTTCCTTGCGGCTCCAAAAACCGGGATGCAGTGATGCCGCGGCGATCTTCCAGTCCCAATCTTCGGGTGCCCACGATGAGCTTTGTTCGTAACCGCCGGCTTTGACGAACTCTCGAAATTGCGCGTTGGTTACTTGGAAAGTTGCGACACGAAACTCGGGAACATCTACGCGCAGGGCCTCGAATCGTTGTCCCAGCCGAATGCGCCCGCGCTCGCGATTTTGCCCAAGAGTTGCGCTTCCCGCAGGGATCGCGATCAGGCGCTCTCCGGTTGGCGGCGCTGACTCGATCTTTGAAGTGCCGGGGATTTTTCTATCGAGCGGCAGTTGGTGCAGAAGGTAGGTCAGGGTTTCGGCGTGCATCAGGCGATGCTCGATGGCAACGCTCAGAAGCGTGGCGTCTATTTGACCGAGCAATCCATCGAGCGTGGAACGGACTCGCGCATCGTAGCGACGGACCTCATCCTCGCTGGGCCAGTCTCCTGGTAGGTCGGTGGGCAGACCGTCGCCGGTGGGGTCGATGCCAAAAGCAAACAACTTGTCGAATTCAGGATGGAATGGCTCGACGGCGAGGGACTCACGGGCAATAAGATTCCAATCGAAGGCTTCCAAATGCCCCAGGTAAAAGATCAGACGGTGGCGTTCGGGGATGGGCCGATCGAAAAGAGCTTCGCGACGGACCAGCGAGAACAAATCATCCGTCTGGCGGCGCGCTTCGACAAGTCGCGCAAAAAGAGCGTCGTAAGGGGAAGTCACAGACCTGGTCATTGAAACCATAAGAGCGCCTCGACGCAGACTGCCGGGTCAACCTAGCAAGCGGTCAGGTGATCCCAAGCAAAACGCGCTACCGTGACAGGAGCAATTCCATCACCAGACAGACCTACTTCCTTGCCGTGACCGAATCCCGGGCAGCACGTTGTTAGATTCACCTGCAAGGAATAACGATACAGGACTATTTCCGCCGTCGCCGAGCCTTTGAGTGGGGCGGAAAGGACGTCCCTCAGTACGTTCCCTTCGTAGCGGATGACCATGCTTCGTCTTTTGTGACGCCCTGAGCCGATGGCTGGACCTGGTTTACCGCGCGGCAAGCGACTGAAGGAAAGTATCTTAGGCCTGTTTTTGACGAACGATTCTGGAGCTTATGGCGCGGAGGGGCTCGCGGGCTGGCTGCTCTTGTGGGATAGAAGAATCGCCGCAGCGCCGATGCCTCCTGCCGCAACTGCTGCCCCGAGTATGATGTAGGGGGTACGCGATTTATTCGAAGACGTTTGCTGCGATGCAGGCGCTTCACCAAATAAGACAATCGAGGAGAGTTGCGCAGTTTTCACGTCTTGCATCCTGCCGCGAACGTCTATGGTCACCGATTGACCAGCGCGCAGATTCACCGATTCGCTTCCTTGAAGCCGCGAAACAACAGTAACGCCATCGAGACATTCGACTTTGGCGGCGCCGTCAGGGCCGACCGTAACAGCGACCGCCGCAGCGGCCTCTACGGGGAGATGGGCAGCGAAATCGCCAAATTGGACCCCTAAGCTCTTTTCGCTTTGGAAGGAGCGGGCGGCAACGGTTCCCCTGATTAACGAAACGAGAGAGCTCGGCGAAGCGCCGGAGCTGCCGGCCGGGAGGGAGATTTCCGTCTCGCCCGCGATGTTGAAGATGCCGCTGCCGAAGATGGAAAGCGCGGCCACGCCATTCGATCCAGTGCGGATGTCCTCGCCCGTGAAGACCGTCTGTTCCTCCGCTGCGGCCTTTCCGTCCAAGTAGACCTCGCCCTGGGTCTGAAGAGAGCCAGCCGCGGGTCCAGCGGGAATTTGGGCACGCACATCAATGGAAAAGCAAAGGCGCAAAATTAAGAGGAAATGCAGGCACCGCCAGACCGGTGGAAGCGCTCTGGAACGCAGCGACCTCCGAGGAGGTGCGATTAGCATAATGAAGATTGACGTTCGGAGCGGCGAGCGGTCTTGCGGGCCAATTCGGCGAGCCACGCATTGAGCACCGCAGCCTGCGCCTGCCCCATCTCTTCGAAGAGCGCGCCCATGCCCCAGCCGGCATGGGTGTAGATAATTCTGCCTCCGAATTCACAGGTGCTCCCGCCGTAGTTGATGCGCAGGCGGATGGCGCTTCCCACGGGAAAAGCTTCGGGCGTGTCCACGTAGCAGCCTTGCACACTCAGCTCCGAGACGCGGGCGACCACACGCATCCCATTGCGCACCGAGGTCACCTCGGCCTCAGCGATGAACTTGAATCGTGGCACCTTCCGTTGAACCGCAAACGTGAGTTCCGACACCGGAAGCGCTTCATCGCCCATCGCGGCACCTGCCAAATTTGGATTTGGTCAACTCTGCGAATTGGTGATCGCGGCGCCGATGCGGAAAACGACTGCGAGCAGTTCGACAACGACGCGGCAATACACCATCCACAGGAACATGCCTGCAGCGCCCAGAATCATCGCCAGGAGCCCGTCCGAGGTGGACGATTTGAACCCGTTGAAGGCAAACCCGACAGCCGCGATCAGTCCTAGAAGAAGATGCACACTGTAAAGCATCTTTAGCATTCGCGGCGTGACCATGCGCTGAAATGAAAAATCCATCAGGTTCTCCAACAGGCCCTTTTCCTGGACACTTTGCGCCTCGACGTACGACGGTATGCTTGCCATGGACTTGTTCCTCCTCGATGAACGCCGGGGCTGGGCATACCCATTGTAGGATAGCAAAACGTGGAATAGCGGACCACGCGGGGCGAAGTGCGAAAGAAGTAGCTGGCCATCCGTACAGGTGGCTCAAACCAAGAGTCCCTGCCACAAACAGTCGTCAAAATTTAGAGTGTTGTTTCGCGGCAGAGAGACCTCAGGGCCCCCGGCGAAGAGCGCCGGGGCACCCTAAGCTACAGCAAATAAGAAAGAAAAGGAGCGCGGTTACTTCGCGGCCTGTTCGAGCGGAGTGGCGCTGGGAGCCGAGAACGGGAGCGGCGCTTTGGGGACAATGGTCCAGGCTAGGATGTAGGCTAACACTCCCCCGATGAACGCGCCTGGAATCACGGAGAGCACAACCCAGAGGAGCCGCACCATGGTTGGGTCAACGTCAAAATACTCGCCAATGCCGCCGCAGACTCCGCCTAGTTTGGAGTCGATCGCCGAGCGCGTCAGACGGCGGGAGAAACCCCTCGGCCGCTGTCGCGCGCCGCAGTAGCTGCAAAAGTTGGAGGAATCGGAAATGTCTCGCTGGCAATGGGAGCACATCATGTGGAGCACCTCCTTGGCCGATGGGAAGGGCTGGGTTAATTATACCGCCGGGTTGGGCGGATTGGCGATTGGCGCCCAAGGGAGAGTAGACCTATCACTCCGATGAACATCGTCTCGGAGACTCTCCACCCGTGAGAAGTGTAACGAGAAGACGAAAAAGCTACCCGGACTGGTCGGGTGTTGCATGACTTGCCCCTAAACCCGCACCCTTCAAAACGAAGGGTGCGGCACCCGCGCTACGCGGACTATACCGCCTGGAGGGTTCGATGGCGACCGGTCCAAAAAAGCAGATCCCTCACTTCGTTCGGGATGACAAAACTTCTTTTGGGTTTAGGATTTCTTTGGGCGGCGTTGCCACTCTTCTAGCGGGATGCGCGGCATCTCGAAAAGGTCCGAGGTGCGCGCGTACCAGCCGCTGCCATGCATTCGGCCGATGAGTCTCAATTTCGGCGTGTCGATATAAAACTTTGCCGGGTCGATTACTACGTCGTCGCGAACGTGCATGGCCACAACACGACCGAGCACCAAACCATTGCTCGATCCTAGTTCGACGATCTGGATTAACTCGCATTCCAGGGCGACAGGGCTCTCGGCGATTCGCGGCGGTTTGACGCGGACGGAGGGAACGGTGGTCAGCCCGGCCTGCGCCAATTCATCTACACCGTGGTCGAAGTCGATTGCGGTAATCGTCATGGCCCCGGCGTTCTCTTCGGAGACGAGATTCACGACGAACTGTTTGGTCTCCTGAATGTTGACCCGGCTGTCTTTGACACGCCCTGGGTGGCTGCCAATGCCAATGCCCACCACCGGAGGATCTCCCGCGAATGCATTGAAGAACGAGAAGGGCGCGGCGTTCAGCACGCCCTGCAAATCCTGGCTGACAACCCAGGCGATCGGGCGCGGGGTGACCGTGGAGACGAGGAGCTTGTAGCAGTCCTTTGCGGCGATTTCGGCAAAATCGAACAGCACTATTTTCCTCCCAGAATCATGGAACCATGATACGGCAGCGCGGGCTTAAGGAGCCTGTGCTAGGACCCGAATTCGGCCGCTGCACGCACTTCTAGGCTAGCATCGGTTTGGCTCTAAAGATGCCGCCCTGAAGGGCGGCGCTACACAATTCGTCCCTTGGGCCCTCACGGCCTCTCAAGCACCCTCGATGCGCGATTTAAAGGCTTTCGGAAAAGGCGTTTCGAGATTTGACTTGCGTGAGTACCGGTGAATCGAGACTGAGGAAGGCCTCAGGGCCCCCGGCGAAAAACGCCGGGGCGCCCTGAGCTACAGCAACATATTCGCTATGCGGAGGCGAGCGCGGGTTTCGGGACGCTGTTGATCGTCTTCAGAATGCGCGAAACGATCTGGTAGGGATCGCCTTCGGAGTTCGGGCGGCGATCTTCCAGATAGCCCTTGTAACCGTTCTTGATGAAGTTGACCGGCATCCGGATCGAAGCGCCGCGATCGGAGAGACCATAGCTGAACTTGTCGATGGCCTGCGTTTCGTGCAGACCCGTCAAGCGCAGATGGTTATCCGGGCCATACACGGCGATGTGCTCGGGGATGTTGTCTGCGAACGCCTTCATGAGGGCTTCAAAATATTCCTTGCCGCCCACTTCGCGGATGTATTTCGTCGAGAAGTTGGTGTGCATGCCGGATCCGTTCCAGTCGCCCTTGATGGGTTTGCAATGCAGTTCCACATCCACTTCGTATTTCTCGCAGAGACGCATCATCAGATAGCGAGCGGTCCAGGTGTCGTCGGCGGCTTTGGCGGAGCCTTTGGCGAAGATCTGGAATTCCCACTGGCCCTTGGCGACTTCCGCGTTGATGCCTTCATGATTGATGCCGGCGGCAAGACAGAGATCCAAGTGCTCTTCGACGATCTTGCGGGCCAGGTTGCCCATGTATTTGTAGCCGACGCCGCAGTAGTAGGGGCCCTGGGGAGTGCTCGGGTGGCCGTCTTCCGGGAAGCCGAGAGGACGCCCATCTTGATAGAGGAAGTATTCCTGCTCGAAACCAATCCACAAGTCGGGGTCGTTCTCGATCGTGGCGCGCGTGTTGGTGGAATGCGGCGTGCCATCCGGGTGCATGACTTCGCTCAGAACGATATAAGCGTCCTTGCGGCTTGCATCGGGATACAGAGCCACGGGTTTCAGCACGCAGTCGGAGCTTTTGCCCTCGGCCTGCATGGTGGAACTGCCGTCAAAACCCCAATTGGGCAGATCGGCAAGGGTGGGCGGCTTCTCAAATGCCTTGATCAGAGTCTTGCCGCGCAGGTCGGGAACGGGCTTTTTGCCGTCAAGCCAGATGTATTCGAGTTTGTATTTTGTCATGAGTGTCTATTTAACGCGCTCCTCTCGAATGGTCTCGGGAAAGACTGCGTTTTCCCGTTGTTTCGTTGAAATCACGCTCACGCCCGTAAACTTCGTTCCGCGGCGCCAAGAAAGCAAGCCGCGCATTCGCAGCGCCTACCAGGCACCTCTTGAGCTTGAATTAGGCTTCGCCGAAGCCGTGTTGCGTGAAACACGAATCTACGCGCGACGCTCCGGGAACACCAACGCAACGTTTCGATAGGACCGATGCGAAATTTGCAGATTACTTCGCAATGGCCGGTCCGGGCGCGTGAAACTTATACTCAAGTATTTCATACGCAAGTATAACGATCCTCGATTCCCTTGCAAGATGCCTTGCAGGAACATTCTCGTTTCTTCATCAACAGAAGATAAAAATAGGGGCCTAAAATGGTCTCATGCAGCGGAAAGTCTTCTGGACGGCGTTCAGCATCCTGGGCCTGTTGGCCGATTTCACCTTGCCGTTTTGGTGGGCGGCGGCGGCGACCATTCCCGCAGGCATCGCCAGCTGGTGGATCGCTTACCGCAGCGATTGGTTCTAGCAGGCTGTCGAAAAACACTTTCGATGTGTCTTCCCGAAGGCGCAGCGACGAGGAATCGTTTCCTTTCTTACGTTCCCAACGGGAGAGATTCCTCGCTGCGCTCGGAATGACGATCCCAAACACTCTATATGTTCTTGGCTAGGACTTGCTCGAGGCTGGTGCCGAAATCCTTGAGCATCACCATCGCCGCGTTGCGTCCTGGCCCGCAGGATACGGAGCCGCCGGGGTGCGTGGTGGCGCCGGTTTGGTATAAGCCAGGAATGGGCATGCGATGCTGCGCCCAGCCGGGGACCGGCCGCATCGCCGCCGTCTGTGAGGGAGTCTGCGCGCCGCCATGGCAGGAACCATGCCAGGCCATCAGGTTGGCGCGCTCGAGGTCGAGCGGGCTTTCTATGCGTTTCGCGAGGATTTTATCGTCGGTGAGATTGGGCGCGAATCGCTGCAGATATTTCAAATTGGCGGCGGCCACTTCGTTCTTGATCTTATCCCAGTGCTCGGGACCTTCGGGAAGATCGTAGGGCTGGAAATCGATCACTTTGAGCGTGTGCTTGCCGGGCGGCGTGCGGGAAGAATCGGCGACCGTGGGACACAGCACCAGAAGCGGGGGATCTTCGAGGTCGACGGCGCCGACGCTGTAGTTGTATCCAACCTTGAGCGCTCGTTTCACGGACGCCATGGTGCCGCCGGCCACGGGAGCGATGTGACCGCCGCTGACTGGAAATTGAGGCGGCTCGGAAGTAGCGTAGTGCGCCACAAAAAGGCTTGGTCCACCTTGGTAGGATTCCGCGCCTTGCAGGAAGTCGCGGCCCCAAGCTTCGGACGGCGCCATTTCCACTAAGTGCTTGACGTGAATTGTGGAAAGGACTGCCTTTTCGGCGTGGTACTCGGTGCCGTCGGAACACGCGACGCCAGTGCAACGACCATTGTCGAGGATCAGGCGCGTGATCCGTTTGCTCGTGAGGATCGCGCCGCCGTGCGATTCCACAACACGCGCGAGCGCATCCGGCAAGGCTTGCGAGCCTCCCTTGGGGATGCACCAACTCCAGCGCTGCCGCTCGTTGATCAATGCATAGGCCAGACGCCCGGTCATGGGCTGATCCGCAGGCACTACATTCAGCATCGCGAACCAGAGCATGAAGCAGCGCGTGTGCTCGTCCTCGAAATTATCGCGAATGATCTCCCAGGAGGACATCGCCTGGCGGCGCTGCCAGAGCTTGCCGTCGGGATGCGCGGCGAGCAATTCATTCAGCGGCTTGCCAAAACCGACTGGGGTGAAGCGCGCCTCATTGAAGATGGATTTTACGGAATCGAATTCGGACATCATGCGGCGGTAGGCTTCGGCGTCCCGGCGGGAGAATTTGGCGAATTCTCCGCAGGTGCGGTCGAAATCACGCCACTGCGTCATGTAAGAGCCGTCGTCGAATGCGATGTGCGCGACGGGATCGGGAAAGATGTATTCCAGGCCATATTCGCCGAGGCTGAGTTCGTCATTCAGAAGGGTCGGGCTGTTTTGCGTGATTACGTGAGCGGTGGCGAAGGAATCGTGCTTGTAGCCCGGGAGCGTCAGTTCCTCGCACCTAGCGCCTCCGCCGATGACGGCGTGGCCTTCGAGAATCAGGCAGCGGTATCCAGCTTTGGACAGATAGGCGGCGGTGACTAGGCTGTTGTGCCCCGCCCCAGCGACAACTATGTCGAATTTGTCGGCCAAACGGGTGTCCTTTTCAGACGAAAATGCGGATTGCCAAGACGAAAACAGAATTACGCTAAGGTTTTGCTTTGCCCACTGCGGCATCACGGATCCGATCGTTAAAGTGGCTCTCTTCCGACGGCGCACAAATCTCTTCGAAGATCGCCACTTTGACCCGTTCGAAGGTGATCGTGTCGCCTACCCATGGCGCGGTATATGTTTTGGGATCGGTAAGCGTCATATCCAACGTAAGGTGGTCCGCATCGACGCGCTTCCAGCGCTCCACCAGTACCATTTGATCGCTGTGGGGGTCGCCGAAGTGATCGAGCCAGGTTCTGTCATCGTAACCGTTGGATTCAACGACGAACGTGTCTCCCTCCCAATGGCCGACCGAGTATCCGTTCCAGGCCGGGTCGGGATTCTTCGGGAGTTTTCGCCCGTCGGTCCAAATGGTGCGCCACAAATCGTGATACTGCATGTGCTCCAAGACACGGTCGGAGGCCATCACGAATTCGAAGGGCCGCAGGTTTGCTTCCCATAGATCGCGCGGATAACCCATCGGTTCGCAGGTCGAGACATCGTCATTCCCTTCCCCAGGAGAGACGGCCCTGGGACCATAACTCGGGCGAGAGGCTTCGAACTTCGCTCTGCCCCAAGGTGTCATCGGGGGAGGATAACTCTCAGCCCTCATCTCGCCTGGAACGCTCTTATCTTTAATGTCGAGCCGCTTGTCGTTCAGAGAGTGCCTTTCAAAGTTACCAGCTGTCGGCGTGGACCAAACGGCAGACAGGTCATGCGGGTTGAACGGCTTGGGGTTTGAGAGGCCCGCAGGCAATTCCTCCGGACGCCATGCTCCGGGCGAATATAGCTTGTCGCCGTAGGTTTGAGCGAACGCGAGAGATGACAAGACTAGAGCTCCCGCTAGGGCCGCGATCGCGTTCGTGAAGGGATTTCGCATTGTCGCGCTCCTCCCACAATCCGTTGGGGTTTCGCTTTCGTTCAACCGAACGAAGGCGTATATCGGCGTGTTGCCCGGGTTGCTCCGCTAGTTCACCTTGCCCATTGCCTTATTGAAGTCCGCCATTGTGACCTTGCGGCTATCCGGCGGATAGTGGATGGGGATGATGGTCTCGACGTCGAGTTTCAGCCGGTCGATGTTTTCCACGAGATTCTTGTTATTGGCATTGGGCGGAGTGGGCGGCGGCGCATTGGGATTGGCCGGCGGATTGAAAGCGTCCGCTTCGACCAGAATCTTTTCCTTGGGCAGATAGGCGACGATCAAACCGTCATTGTGGTTGCTGCCCTGCAGACGGTACAGCTCGATCACGTGGTTGCCGTCGGTGAGGACTTTCTTATCGGTCATGGTTTCGATGGAGATTTTCTTCTTGGCTGTCTCTTGCCGGTCGGGATTGAGCGTGTGGGGCAGCTTGAAAATCTTCTCGTAGTAGGCCTTGTTGCCCTGATAGGTGATGATCGTGGCGCCTTCGGCGATGAACGTTCGCAGGCCGCCGGAATGATCGAAGTGGTTGTGCGTGTTGACCACGTACTTGATGGGCTTGTTCGGAATGTCCCTCTTGGCTTCGGCGATGATCGCGTTTGCGCGCTCTTCGCTCTGCGGCCCCTCGATGACCACGATGTAGTCTTTGAAATCCACGGCCAGCGCCGCATAGGCCGGCAGGATCAAGTAAACGCCGTCCGCAAGTTTCTGGGACGAGACGGGAGGCGCGGGCGGCGCGAGGCGGGGGAGCCTGGATATTTGCGGGCGCGTTGGGCTTCACGTCCGTGACGCTGAGGTCGAGCGTGGGATAGCCGCCTTGCTTCAGCTCGATAGTGGTCGGGAACTTCACGCCGCCAAAATCCTTGTAGTCGCTGTAGATTGGCCTCGACCAGCATGTCGCCGAGCATCGGATTATCGACCCAGGTCTCGACGCGATCGAGCATGTTCTGTGCGTCGATGTAGCCATTGACCTTGGCTTTGTTGGGCGCGGTGAAGGTCACCACGGTGTATTTCTTCCCGCCCATGGATTTTGACGCCATGGTGCAGTCATTCTTCGCGGCCTCTCGCAGGAATCCATAAGGAGTCATCCACAGATCCAGCTGTACTGCCCACGGAGTATTCGCGGTAACGACCACGGTCTGCGTCGGGCCGGGAGGCAGCCCGCCGCCCCGGCGATCCGGGGGAATATCGGCGAGGACGCGGTCCACGCGCCATGCGGGCGTCTCGTAATTGATGGTTCGCGTGTAGGACTTATCGGCAAATCCCGGCCAAGGGGAGCTCGGATTGACGGCTTGCCCGAAGGCGAATTCCGTTCCCGTGCCGGAATACTGGATGGTCTTCAGGTTGTCGGCTCCCATCGCTTTGGATGCATTGGCGAGAACTGTCTTGGCGTCCTGGGTGAATGCGGCGGGAGCCGCCCACGTCAGTGCCGTCACGAGAACTACCGATGCAGCGAATGTCTTGAACATAAGTACCCTTTCAGGTGCGATCCCTTTGGAATCGATTTCCAGATAGAATTCCTGCTTACTATTTTGACCGCCTAGACCGCAACTCTTATAACATCCGAGGTTGATTGCAGTGAACCGAAATTAGCTTAGCAACGTGAGGGAGAGTCAGGGGCTTGCCTAACTTGAGATCTAAACCCGCACCCTTACACACGAAGGGTGCGGCACCCTGAGAACCTTTTCCGTTGCTAGAGCTTCGCCACCCGCCAGGTGGCCGTATACTGCTACAACTCACCGGAGGCGAATCGCCATGAGTCTCAAAACCATCGGCAGGCGCGGGTTTGTGAAAACAACCGTGGCGGGATTGACGGCCACCAGTCTGATCGGAGCTTCCCCTTTCGATGCCAGCGCCCAGCGGGGGCAAGAAGAATCTGGCGCCGCGAATCAGGCAAGCGAGCTGACGAAAGGGCTGCCTTCTCGCGGCGAATTCATCGTGCGCCGCGGCTACCTGCTGACGATGGATCCCGGTCTCGGCGATATTGCCGACGGCGACGTGCATGTGAAGAACGGCGCTATTGTCGCTGTCGGAAAGAATCTCACAGCTCCTCGGGCGCGAACGATCGATGGGCGGCGGATGATTGTGCTTCCCGGCATGGTCGATACGCATTGGCATATGTGGACCACTTATCTGCGCTGCATGGCTGGCGACAAGACTGCCGACGGATACTTCCCGATGACCACGGTCTATGGTCAGGCCATGAAACCCGAGGATATGTATCGGTCCACACGGCTTGCCGTGGCGGAGGCAATTTATTCCGGGACCACCACGGTCAACGACGAATGCCACAACATTCGGAGTCTCGACTATGCAGTGGCTGATCTTCGCGCGCTGCAGGAAGCGGGCCTTCGCGGACGCTTCTCGTACGGTCCCTACAGGGGCATACCGCCGGGCGAAGCAAGAGACATCGCAAGTTTTGAAAAGCTGCACGACGAGTGGGCCAAGCACTCTCCCGACGGTCTGCTTTCGCTCGGTTACATGTGGGGAGGCGTTCCGGCGGCGGGACCTAATGGTGCGGCGCCCACACCAGAAAGCGTCGCGGCGGCGCGCAAAGAGATTGAGACCGCTCGGTGGCTGGGCGCGCCGATCTCCATGCATCTCGCTTCCAAGGCAGATGGGCCTGCGGGGCAAGTGGCGGCGCAAAGCGCTTATCTAGGAAAAGACGTGCTGCTCATCCATATGCTGGCGACCTCGCCCGGCGAGATGAAGCTGGTGGCCGACTCCGGCGCATCCATCAGTTGCTCGCCGGGTTCGGAGTTGCGCATCGGCTACGGCCTGACGAAGGCGGGCGAATTCATGGATGCCGGGATCAACGTATGCGTCTCGGTGGATACGGCGCCGCTGACCGGCAATTGCCACATGTTTGGCATCCTGAAACTGCTGCGCAACGCGGAAAATGCGAAGGCCCTTGATGAGTTCAAGCTTTCGGCGCGGCGTGCTCTCGAAATGGGCACGATTCACGGTGCGCGGGCATTGGGCATTGACCATCTGGTGGGTTCGCTGACGCCGGGGAAACGCGCCGATCTGATCATGGTGCGAACAGATAGCATTACCATGGGCGTATTCACCGAGCCCACGCACATGATCGTCGAGGCTACGGAGCCTTCCGACGTGGATACCGTGGTTGTGGACGGCCGAATTCTCAAGCGCGGCGGGAAGTTCACGGCTTTGGTGCCGGAACGGATTATCGCGGATGCGGTCGCGACTCGGGAGGCGGTTCGGGCGCGGGTGAAATCGATCTAGGAAACCACCGAAGCGAGACCTTGGCTTGAGGACTTCTAGGCTTGCCCAGCTTGACTCTAAACCCGCACCCGTAAAAGCGACGGGTGCGGCACCCTAAGACCTTCCCACCAGACCCTTCTCGCTCGTTGACGGGCGGCCACACGCGTTAGAATATTGGCGAGGAGACAGGAAATGTGCAGGAATATTAAGACGCTTTTCAATTTCGAGCCGCCGGTTACGGACGACGAGGTTCGGAATGCTTCGCTTCAATTCGTGAGGAAGATCAGCGGTTTCACGAAACCGTCGAAGGCCAACGAAGCCGCGTTCCAGGCTGCGGTTGACGAGATCGCGGGAGTCTCTGCGCGGCTGCTGCGTTCACTGGCGACAAATGCGCCGCCGAAAAATCGAGAGGAAGAGGCGGCCAAAGCGAAAGCACGGGCGGCGGACAGATTTGCGAACTGAAAGCCTGCGAAAGAAGATGGACATTTCATTCCGAGCCTCGATTTTGCGCGGGCTCTCTCTTACTCGGTATGGTTTGCCGTAGGAGAGATTCTTCGCTGCGCTCAGAATGACAGCCGCTGGAGTTCCTTCCGCACGCCGTTTGGCTGAATGAGGATGACTACCGTGACTGAGCCCACTTCAATCGCCCTTTTTTTGGACTTTTCGCGCAGGAAGCTTCTTGAGGAATATTGGCCTCGGCTGCTTGGGTGCGTCGAATTGCTGAGCGACGAGCAGGTGTGGTGGCGGCCGAACGAGGCCAGCAACAGTGTCGGTAATTTGATCTTGCACCTGAACGGAAACGTTCGGCAGTGGCTGGTCTCGTCGTTCAACCGGATGGAAGACGCTCGCAACAGGCCTGCGGAGTTCTCTGAGCACCAGATGATTCCGGCTGCTGCCCTTCTGGAAAAGCTTGGCGCGACGATGAAGGATGCGTCAGAGGTTTTCGCTCGACTGACGGAAGCCGATTTGCTCGCTACGTTCCAGATTCAGGGGTACACGGTCAGTGGCTTAGAGGCGGTTTACCAGGTGGTGGAACACTTCGGAATGCACTATGGGCAGATTGTGTATATCACCAAACTTGTGCGCGCTTCCGACCTGGGCTTTTATCGCGAACTGGATAAGACCGGCCGGCTTCCTTGAAGCAAGCCGATTGTGGCTCGGGGCTTGCCTGACGTTGATTTAAACCCGCACCCGTAAAATCGACGGGTGCGGCACCCACCCGCTTGTATTCTTAACTGTCGCAGGGGCTGGCGCACTTGCAGGCCTTGTCGCGGCAGTACGTCTGGCACTTGCTGCCTGGGTACTTGGCGTCGTGGACGTCGCAGCTCGTCGCGGAGCGGTTGCAATCGCACGGATGTGAGTTGTCGTGCATATTGTTGCAGGAATCCGGCTGCACGTTTCCTTGCTGATCGTGATAATGGCCGTCCGGGCCGCGCCGTTCGCCACCATCCTGCGGACGCACGTAAATGGGCAGAGACAGTAAACCTGCAATTAAAAGGACCCTCGATATGATCTTCACCGTTGGCCTCCCAGCAAGTCGATTGACAGCAGCGGCAGCAAGCTCGCAAACGTTAGATGCGAAGCAAGCCGGGGGGAGCCGCGTGCTCATAATTACGGTGCCTCAGCGCGTGAGGGCGGTCCAATTCAAAGAATATATGGATGCGATTGACGAAACCCAGACTGGAGGCCGAATACTTAGGCGGACTCGAAGAGTTTGCGGAGACAAAGGCAAACACTGTCATTTCGAGTGCCGATTGTGCGGGAAGAATCTCTCTTAGTCCTTACTTTCCGGCGGGAGAGATTCTTCGTTTTGCTCAGAATGACAGCGCGTTTGCATGCGAAGGGAATAAGTCACTCGTGTGGCTCACGAGTGAAATGGACTTGGATCTAAACCCCCACTTTTTCTGCACACACCGCAGAAACAATGGGGCACCCGACCGTTCTCGTGTGGAACGATGAAGCTACCCATCCACACCAGATCATAAGCACACGCCAATCACAGCCTCTCAGAAGGACAACGCATTCGCATGCGAAAGGCAGCAGTTTACTCGTGCGGCTGACGAGCAACATGGACTTGAATCTAAACCCCCACTTTTTCTGCGCACACCGCAGAAAAAATGGGGCAGCCACACCGTTTTGGTGCGGAACGGTCTATTCGACCTTTACCGTAAATTGGGTCACGATCACTTTGCCCGCTACGCTAAATTCGCCAAAGATGTGATAGATGCCTGAAGATGGAAAAATGAAGTTTGTGGCCTCGATATCTGGACCGAATTTGCTGGGCAGAAAAAGGTGCGAGGCATGCATACTCTCACCCAATAGCTTGCCGACGAGTGAAACGGGGAGCAGCCCGTGGATGTGGAGGAATCCCATGAGATCGTCGCGAATGATGCTGATATGCATGGGCACGGCGAGATAGGGATTCATATCCGTTAGAGGCTTGTGGTCTCTTTCGATGTGGTAATCGAGTGTGGCAGCGGCGCCAGCTTTGAGCGTGGCTGGCGAGGTCTTAAGTGCTACGTCGTAGCCATCCACACTTTCTTGTGACGAGAAGGTCTCGTCTTTGGGGGCGCTCATTATGGCTGACCCCGCGTTCAAGTAAAACTGATCGGAGAAAAGGTAACCTCTCTCGGTGAAGTCCACGGAAACCATATATTGGCCCGGTTTCGGGAACGTGTAGCGCACCGGAAACTGGGCGGCTCGGAGCATTTCAGGAGTTACCGGACCGGAATCTTCCACGTGGATGTGTGAGAAGACCGAGAAGTCTTTGCTCGCGATAATCACATGAATGATGCGGTCGTGATCGAGAACAAGATCCTGGACGGGATTGCCTTGGTAATCGCGCAAGGTGAACGTGAATAGGATAGGAAGATTCGGTGCTAGCACTGCGGGAGTCGTAGCAAGCTGCGCCCTTGCCCGCGCCGGCCTCTCGAAGTAGGCGAACTCGCGCGCGTCCACAAAATGATATTGCCCAAGCCCGATGCCTACTGTGCAGCCGGGTAGCGCTAGGTCGGCGGTCGCGTTTCCGTCGCGCTCCGGAACGCTTTCGTGCCAGACGTTCATGACGTTTGCTTGCTCGCAGGCTTGCTGAAAGGGACTTTCCAAAAGGCCTGGAGAAACTGCGGGAAGTCCGCCGGCTAGGAAGAGAACGACGGCGATCAGCACAAGTGGAGGAATCCAGGCGCCTCGCTGCACGGAGACTATTGCCGTGCTGGCAGGCGCTGGATCAGACGCGGCGAGCAGAGATCGATTCAGTTTCGAGCTTTTGCGATAAAGGAGGATCGAAGCAGCCAGGATCACAAGCGCAACAATGAGATGGATTATTTCAAATAACCCAAAGCTCCTGTCCTGCGAATGCGCGTCACTTTCCGTTATTTCCTGTGGATACTTCACACGAAACAATGCGGTGGCGTCGTAGGCTCCCGCCCTCTGAGCGGTAACGTTGATGGTCCAGATTCCGGCAGGAGCCAGGACATTTTCATCGAACACATATCCGCCGGCAAATCTCTTTTCAAGAAGAGGAGCAATCGGGCCAATGCCCGCCGCCTGATTGGTGAGGGTGACGGCGATGTTTTTCGCGTCCTCGCCGCCGCTCTTTAGCGGATCTGAAACGGTGACAAGAAATTTGCCGTTTTCGTAGGGCTGCTCCGTGAGCGAGAGCGTTGCGCCTTGACTCGTGACGGATCTCGCGAAACTGTAATGAGGAGCCAGCGGAGGCGTGGTGATGATGAGAAGCGAGGTGACGGCTAGGATGGCGATGCCTATGGCCATCTCCGCAGGCAGGGTGAAGCCAAGCCATGAAAATAAGCGAGCCAACTGCGTCTCGTCGCCGTTTTTGATTGCCGCTACGATGCGCGGCTCACAATATAATTGGTGGCAAAGACGTAGAGAAAACAGAAATACGGCGAGCATCGAGAGGACAGCAAATCTTTTCCCCCAATCCGTGGTGAGCACAAACGAGAAGCTCTTGAGATGGAGCCAGACGATATAGACACCCGTAACGCCCGCAATACCTAGAGATAGGCTCGCGATTCTTGAAAACACCGTAAGCGCAAATGCGGCGATGCGCGGATTCCGCGATTTCTTGACGAGCGGCGAGAGGAGCGCCACCAGCGCGATGATTCCTCCAATCCAAACGTCTTTAAAATAGAGATGGACGAAGTTCATGAATACGCCGAACGCAGGCGCGAAGGTGGATGCAGCGGCGTGGCTGACGCGCGCACGCGCGAAATCAATCAGCGCCAAGACCGCGAATAGGGCGGCTTCGGTTTTCGAGGTCCGTTCCGCGAAAAAGATGCGTTTCCGCGTCACCTGATAGGCGATCCAAATGAAGACAACGCCCGACATGCGAACTATCGTGTAAAGCGCCGAGGTGGTGCCGATAAAAGGAGCCCAAGCTGCGCTGAAGGCTATTTCCTGAAGCGACGCCAGCTCGTTTGTTTTGTAGATAAGGTAGGCTGCGCCGCCCAGCAGGGCCAGAATGCATCCGAAAGTGAGCAGGAACTGGAATCTCTGAGCAAACTGCTGATCATTTTCGGGGGATTTTACTTCTGGGAAATGCCTACGCATGGGCCGCCAGATGAAGGCGAGCACGATGAGAGCGCCTAAAATCAGCGCATCCCCAATCAGTTCGACCGCGAGGGTCAGGGCTTCCGGAACGCTTGAGCTGTGGACGGTCTGGAATCCGCCCGATTCTGAGGCTGCGTTCGGCTGCGCATTACCCACGGAAAAAACATACGCGCCTTTCGTGAAGTGGCCGTCATCGGCCGAAATAACCTGCCAGGAAACTGTGTACGTGCCCGCCCCGGCGTCTTTCACACTCACGTGGCAGACCCTGGGGTCTTCGGCATTGACGGCGGAATTTTTAAGGTCGACCCGCGAACCATCGGGGGCGAGCACGATGATGCTGGAAACACGAGGCTCGATGCGTTCGCTAAAGTGGATTCGAATTTCGGTTGGCGCTTGCGAAAGAACCGAGGATGCCGATGGAACATACTGGATCGGCGTTGCGTGCGCGAAGGCGAGTTCGAATGGTGCTGCTATTGCGAGCAGGAAACAGAGTGCTTTGAATAACGCCTTGAAGCCTGTATGCATAACGTCATCCGAACACTTGTGACGCGTGACCGCGGCGATCCGACGACAGAGGGATAGATTCCCCGCGGAGTTTACCCCGGCCCCTGCCGGGGCTCGGAATGACGGTCTGAACACTGTTTCGACGAACTCCAGAATGTACGCCGCTACGCTATCTGGGTGCGCGCCTGCGCGCGGCCCAATAGCCTCCACCGAGCGCGAAGATGATACTCGCGAATAATACAAGAATGTAGAGTGCGCGCGTTTTGTCAGTGGAACCGTAAATCGTAATCGGAAACGATGCGGTCGCGAGCGCCGGCGGCGTGCGATCTTTGTCGAAGAACGTTACTTTCAAAGTGTAATCGCCTGCTTCCGGAAATGTATAGAAAAGGAACGTGAGCGCAGGTTCGGTGATGAGGTCGCAATTGACCATCGATTTCCCGTTATGCCCAATGTCGAGACCGACGCTGGTGTTGGTCACAGGTTCTCGCGTGTCGCTTCTCAGGAGATTGAAGTCGAATTCAATCGGTTTTCCCGCTACGGGCGTCGAGGTTTGGTCTGTGCCAATGTCCACAATGAGATCGCCGACCACTTTTTCGAGGCGTTGCCCGGGCAGGCCATTGGCAAAGGCGACCTGGGCGATCGCAAAGATGACAACCATAAGAGCTGTGCGCTTTGGGCTGGGCAAGACTATCTTCTCTTCCAGGCTATTCCCGCGACCATGAGTCCTAGAAGTCCGGTTATGCATCCGGCGATGCCCAAGGCTTCGGCCGTTGCCGCCTGCTTTTCCGCCGTGCGCGCCGCCGCCGCGAGATTCTGGGCATTTTGATTAAGCTCGTAGGAGGAGAGAGCCGGTTCCGGAAAGCCCGCGGCACTCCTTGCGGCAGGACAGCCGAAAGCACCGACCTTGTGAATCCGGATGACCGAGTCGGAGACTTTCACTTGCGAATTATCTTCAGCGGTCTCCGAAACTTCACCCGGCACGCAAGAAAACGTGAGATCAATGGGGTTGTTGTTGATGGTCCCAAAGAGGCGATAGCTGTAGGTGGTCTGCACGGTGGGAATGAAAGCAGCTGTGTAGGATCCCGAAGCGTTGTCTGACGGATCGAGGGCGAGCGTCTCTTTCTTATCTCCTGCCGCCAATTCTACTTTCAGCGTCTGATCGAGCCCGGTAACGGGCGTGCCATTCCCTGCTGCCCTTATGGCGCCGTTGTCGCCCGGTCCTGCGACCTGTGATACGCGGAGGTCTACTCCAGACATTTCATCGACCACAAAGGGTTCATTGAGCGAGCCCACGGTGATCAGATAATAGCTGTTGCCGATTTTATATGTGTCATGCTCGTGTGCTGCGGCGAGTGGCACAAGAATACAGAGCGCTATAGCGAGTGTGGCGAGCTTTGCGACTGACAATTGCGTTTTCATGGTGATTGGGCTTCGGCGCATTCTATATGAAAATGAACCGGTCGACGACTTCTTTGCCGACGAGGGATTAGGATCGCCCGTTTTTGGTGGGTCGTTTACCGTGCCGTGCGGCGTGCGCAACAGGCACGTGTTCCAGCGGCTGCCCTTCCGATGATCGGCGCAGGAGCAGACTGCCCCGACTCATATTTCCGCGGCCCGCAAATTCAGCGGGAAACAGTAATCTTTCTCCAAAGATTTCGAGTAAAGGTTCGACGTATTTTGGAGTCGCAACGCTGCCGAGCAAAATGACTTCGGTCGAGGGTTCGATCAGGGTTCGTAATCGAAGCGCATCGCGATCGAGAGCTTCGCGATATTGGCGGTTCGAGGGATCGATGGATGCGGCTGAAATA
This sequence comes from Ignavibacteriota bacterium, assembly GCA_963776895.1. GTDB lineage: Bacteria > Bacteroidota > Ignavibacteria > Palsa-1295 > Palsa-1295 > PALSA-1295. The sequence goes on from CAVZOL010000010.1 coordinate 1,330,713, forward strand.
CTCGCAAGATCTGCCAGGGTCACCAGCGCAGTTGGAAGAAGGAGGCCTGCTGCCGGAGTTATGATGTGGACGGCGGACATTCCTGGAGGCGGATTCCCAAACGTTTCTGCATAGCGGAGCTTGCCCCGAAAATATAAGCGGCTAATGAAGCTATAAACATCTCCAAGCGGAACACCCGAATGCCGAATGCGCTGTGCCAGGTCAAATTGGCCGCAGGGGTTGAACAGCATCTTCGAGCGCACTCCCGAGATACTCGCTGGTGACAGGAAAAAGATACGCCGCGGCAGTGTGTCCCGGCTCATGCCCACACTCGGCAGTTCTCGCTCGAAACCTCCTTTGAAAACGATGCGTTTTTCGGCCATGTCTGGTCTGAACTGAGCGTCCGTAGTTAGAGTAGTCCTAGTTTTTGTCTTCCGCATCTACATCATTTCAGGTAGGGGGTAGCGGAGCCGTCCTAATGCTAAATTAAAAAGGCAGTTTCTGACCTACGATGCCTCGCGTGCCATTTCGGCTTTCCCCGATGCTAGCAACCTTAGTCGATAAGCCATTCACTAAAGCAGATTGGGTGTTTGAGGAGAAATATGACGGTGTGCGGATTCTTGCGTACAAGGAAGGTCCGAAGGTGACGCTGATGTCGAGGAACGCAATCGACCGCACTGCTCGTTATCCGGAGATCGCGGCTGCGATAAAGAAACTATCGCCCACAACACTCCTATTGGATGGAGAAATTGTTGTATTTGACGCGAAGGAGGTTTCCCGTTTTCAACTGTTACAGCAGGGACAAGGGCAGCCGCAATATACGATCTTCGATTGCCTTTATCTGAATGGCAAGGACCTGCGAAAACAGGCTCTCTCCGTGAGACGCAAAGCGCTAGAAAGCGTGATGAAACCTAGCGCGCTCTTGAGACTGTCGGCCAGGCTCTCTCCCGATGGGCTCGAGGCGTTTCAAATTGCGTCGCGGCGTGCACTCGAAGGCATCGTAGGAAAAGACTTGGCGTCACCGTACGCGGAAAGGCGCAGCGCGGATTGGCTTAAAGTCAAAGTTCATCACGAAGACGAATTTGTCATCGGGGGATTTACTAAGCCGACAGGCTCCAGACAGCATGTCGGCGCTCTACTGCTCGGGGTCTATTCCCGAGGCAAGCTGCTTTACGTGGGAAAAGTCGGCACCGGCTTCGATGAAAAGACGTTGGCCGTGCTCTATCGAAAGTTCCGTGAGCTGAAGCGAGCGACGTCGCCATTCTCGTCGGAAGTCCGTGAGCGGAGAGCCACATTCTTGGCCCCCAAACTGGTAGCGCAAGTATCATTCACGGAGTGGACCAAAGACGGCAAACTGCGTCATCCGGTATATCTCGGGCTCCGCGACGACAAAGATCCCAAAGAAGTCGTGCGAGAGGAGGCTTGAATGGCTCGATCCTTGAAAGCCGCGTCAGGTCAGGTGTCGAACCCGGACAAAGTGTTTTGGCCTGAAGAGGGCTATACCAAACTCGATCTCGTCAATTTCTATCGGGATGTATTTCCGGCGCTGCGGCCTTACGTCAACGACCGTATTCTAACGTTGGAGCGCTGTCCCGACGGGCTGGAGGGCTCCTGTTTCTACCAAAAAGAGAAACCGAAAAACATGCCGCCCGGAACTCCAACCAAGCGGATCGTGAACGCGACCGGCGCTCGCAAAGCGACTAACTACGTTGTCGGCGGGGCGCTCGCCACACAACTGGCACTGGCCAATCTCGGTTGCATTCCCGTACATGTGTGCGGAAGCCGAGCGAAGACATTTCCAAAACCGGATTGGGTGTGCTTCGATCTCGATCCAGCTTCTGGAACTTTTGCCGATGCTGCCCGGGCGGGGCTATTGGTGAAAGGGAGTCTCGATTCCCTGGGAATGGTATCTTTCCCGAAGACCTCCGGCAGCCGGGGGTTGCATGTTTTTGTTCCCATTCGGGTTGGACCAGATGCTGACGAGGTGCTCAAATTCGCGGAACAGTTCGTAAATAAGCTAGCGGCGGCGCATCCAAAATATCTGACCGTCGAGCATTCGATTGCGTCTCGAGGAAAACGTGTATATTTGGATCCGTTTCGAAACGGAGCGGTGCAGACGGTCGCGAGTCCTTACTCGGTGCGGCGCAAGCCACACGCTCCTGTCTCGACCCCGTTGGCATGGATCGAAGTTCAGCCATCACTTGACCCGGCGAGCTTCAATCTTGGCAATTTTCGTGAGCGCCTTAGAAAAAAGGATCCATGGGCCGCGTTTTTCGAAAAACGACAGCCACTACGTAGCGCCGCCGATCGACTAGAGAAGGAATAGACACCCGGAACGCAGAGATACTGGCGGGTCCACAAAGAGGACAACGATATGGCTTTGGGCGAATACAGAAAGAAACGCAACTTCGGGATTTCTCCGGAGCCCCCGGGAGAAGACGCGGACACGAAAAAGCCCCACCTGCTGTATGTGGTGCAAAAGCACCGCGCGACGCAATTGCACTATGACTTTCGTCTGGAATTCAACGGCGTCTTGCTTTCATGGGCGGTACCAAAAGGGCCATCGCTCGACCCCACGGTCAAGCGCTTGGCGATGCAAGTGGAAGATCATCCTCGCGAGTACGCCCGCTTCGAAGGCATCATCCCCGAAGGCGAATATGGAGGCGGCACGGTGATGGTCTGGGACACCGGCTGGTGGACGCCCGAGGTGGACGATGTGGAGAGCGCGCTGCGCAAGGGCGATTTGAAATTCACGCTGCACGGGAAAAAGCTGCGCGGATATTGGGTGCTGGTGCGAACCCGCGGATATGGGAGCAAAGCCGATAAATCATGGCTGCTCATTAAGCACAGAGATCAATATGCGTCGACGGAGGACATCACTGCGACCGAACCTCGTTCGGCATTAAGCAAGCGGTTGCTCGGGGACATTGCCCGTGAGAATGGCGGAGACGTTGAGAAGGCGATTACAGGGGACCCGAGCCCTCCACCAAAATATAGGGCGCGAGCCGTTCGGCAAAAAGCATCTAATGTGCGGTCCCGGAAATAGACGCCACAAAGCCCGTCCTCAGGGGCTGAAGAGTCTGTGTGAGAACTCAGATTCGGGCGCCGCAGCGTGTACCTTGAGCGGGCATTTCCTTGATTCTGAAGATGCCATCCTGAAGGATGGCGCTACAAAAGCCACCCTCGGGCGCGTTCTCACACAGACTCTGAAGCCCTCGATTATTCTTCTCGTTTTATGTCGGAGTTGAAGCTCCGACCCCCTGAAAACAATTGCAACGAATTTGGGAGACACAACACTAACAAAAAGCCCCGAAAGATATGACGACAGCCACCACGGCGTCTCTCCCGGTTGACACGTTAAGAGGATTTTTCAACAAGATGCTGACCTTCCGCTAGGAATTATTCCAGGTTTCGCCTGTACCTCCGGGCAATTCGGTACAGGTGCCTGTCATCATGCCAACGTGTGGAATCCCAACGCAAGAGAACTTAGGCGAATGCTAGGATTTTTGTACGCGGCGATTGAATCGCATCCGGAGCCGGCCAGGCCGCGAGCCAGGAGTCCTGTAGCACGCGTATGCCCCAGAAAGTTCTACTCAAGCGGACCGATGTCGCCCGATTCTCGAATCGGGCCATTCGAATCGTCGTGTGCGCGCTGTCTCTGCTGCTCTTTGCGGCACTTGGTCATGCCCAGATTTCTCCCGGTCCGATCGCGAAGCCGCACGAATCGCTTTCCGGTCCTTTAAGTTGCACGAAGTGCCATGAATTCGGACGGGGAGCGAGCCAGCTCAAGTGTCTGGATTGTCACACAGAGATTCACCAGGAGGTCACTCAACGGCGCGGGATGCATGCCGTTTGGTTGGCGCAGAATGCGACCGGCAAAGACTGCGTGAGCTGCCATTCTGACCACAATGGAACCGACTTTGCGCTGATTCATTGGCAGCCGAACCGAGAGGCACTGGACCATAGCAAGACAGGCTTCGCGCTCACGGGACGTCACGCTACTGCGGGTTGCAACGATTGTCACAAAGCAGCGAACATCGCGGCCGCGGCGCGCTCCGGCATTCTGATCAAAGACCTGAACCACACCTATCTCGGCCTTTCTCCCGACTGTCTAAGCTGCCATGCAGACGAGCATCGCGGCCAACTGGGCCATAACTGCGAGAGTTGCCATACGACGAGCGCATGGCAGCCCGCCCCAGGATTCAATCATGCCACCACCAAGTACCCACTCACCGGGGCGCATGCCACCGTGGCTTGCGCCAAATGCCACGTTTCGGTCCAGGACGCCAAGCCCTACGTGAAATACACCGGCCTTGCGTTCAACAAATGCACAGCCTGCCATACGGATCCACACAAGGGCAGCTTCGCCGCAACGTGCCAATCCTGCCACAACACCGTGGCCTGGACGCGCGTGGCTCAGATGGAAGGCTTCGATCATGCCAAGACGAATTTTCCATTGCTCGGCAAACATGCCACCGTGGCCTGCTCCGACTGTCACACACATGGGGATTTCAAAACGCCGGTGGCGCATGCGAAGTGCGCGGATTGCCACAATCCCGATCCCCACAAGGGCCAGTTTCAGTCTCGCTCAAGTAAAGGCGAATGCGCGGAATGCCACACCGTGGATGGGTGGAAGCCAAGCCTATTCGACGTAAAGGCACATGCTACTTCGGCATATCCACTGATGGGCAAGCACGCCAGTGTGGAATGCGGCAAGTGCCATGTCCCTGCTCGCGCCGACACGGTTTTCAAAGTTGCTTTCGAACACTGCACGGATTGTCACCAGGACGCGCATGACGGACAGTTCGCCAAGGCTCCTTACCAGAACCGTTGCGAATCCTGTCACACAGTGAATGATTTTCACCGCTCGAAATTTACGATCGCCATGCATCGTGACACGCGTTTCCCGCTAGAGGGCGCGCACGCAGTGGTTCCTTGCATCGCGTGTCACAAGGAAGGTGCTGCGGGGCGGATCGACAAAATATTACCCTTTCATTTCGAGGATCGCAGCTGCACCGCTTGTCACGCGGATCCGCACCACGGTCAATTCAAGGCACGCATGGCTGAGAAGGGCGCTAACGGTGCGGCGCTGGGCTGCGAGGCTTGCCATAACGTGAACTCCTGGACCGATGCGAAAGGTTTCGATCATTCGAAAACCGAGTTTCCATTAGTTGGCGCGCATCGCGCCGTCTCCTGCAGTTCTTGCCATCTGATTCCGGCGGGCGCTCACGAAGCTGTCTTCAAAGGAACGGCCAAGACCTGTGAGGTTTGTCACGCCGACGTGCATGCCGGTCAGTTCGCCCAGGACGACAGAACGCATTGCGCGGACTGCCACACCTCGGAACGGTGGGCGCCTTCGACTTTCGATCACGATAAACGCACTTCCTTTCCTCTGACCGGGGGACATGCCAATGTGGCCTGTGACAAGTGTCATACGCAGACTCGGGCGATTGACGGTGAAGCTGTGGTCTTTTACCGCCTCGCTCCCACCGAATGCGCCGCTTGCCACGGAACCCGTGATTCTTTAGGTCCACCAGGAACAGGAAGATGATTGCCCCCATTAAACAATCGTCTTGCGAAAAGCAGTTTACCCGCCCGATGTGTGGTCGCCCTCCGGTAGTGTTTGGACCAACCTGACCGACAACTGCTCCAGGGTACAGTTGTGGGCAAACTCAGCGGTAGGCAGACTTTCAAGCGTATACGTCCGCACCGCGAACAGTGGAGGCGGATCTCCAGTAAAAGAGGCTTATGCGGTGGCGAGATATCCATTCATTGGTGTCGTCTTGGCGCTCCTTCTTGCGTCCTGCTCAGTAAGCGCCTTGGCGTCTACACCCCAACAGAGCGCCACCACGAATCCGCATGGGCCTTTATCCATGCGGTGCGAGAATTGCCATACGACGGACGGTTGGACCCCGATTCGCGTCGCGCCCGAATTCAATCACGACCAAACCCATTACCCGCTGCGCGGGGGGCACGAAAAAGTAGTCTGCACCCAGTGTCATACGAAGCTGATATTTAGCGACGTCGGTAAGAATTGCGCCGACTGTCATGCCGATATTCATCTGCGAAAATTCGGCGCCGATTGCGCTCAATGCCATGTCTTGCAAGGGTGGTTCACGTCCCGGCAGCAGGTCCGCAATCATCAAAATCTCTTTCCGCTGATCGGAGCGCACGCCGCGGTGGAATGCGAGGCTTGTCACAAATCCGTTGTCGGCGGGCAATATCGCGTTCTGCCGTACTGCTCCGCATGTCACTCCACGGAGTTCAAACAAACGACAAATCCCAATCATGTGGCCCTGAATTTTCCGCAAACTTGCGATTCCTGCCATTCACAGGACACTTGGCTGGGAGCTAAGTTCCCCCATTCGCAGGTCACGAGCTTCCCTCTTACGGGGGCACACGCCGTTGCCGATTGTCAGACCTGCCATCCGAGCGGGAGGTACAAAGGCACCTCGTCAAATTGCTACACCTGCCACGCGAAGGACTTCCAGAAAGCCACTACGCCGCCGCATATTGCTTCGGGATACTCGACGGCGTGCGCGACGTGCCATGGAACGGCTACCTGGATTGGCGCCACGTCTCCGCAGGCACGAGTTCCCCTGCTCGGCCATAAGGTTGGAGGCGGACACTAACGTGACCATCGCCGCCATCCGGCTTCCGGCGTTATTCCTGCTGGCTTGCATCTTTGCGGGTTTCGCATCGGAAGTCATTCGCGCACAGGAGTCGCAACAAGTTGTCTTTCACGTGCTGCACATTGAGGAGAGCGCGGTCTATATCGACATTGGGCGCAATTTGGGGCTGCAGGAAGGGACAAAGCTCTCGCTATTTCACGCGGAGTCAGCCGCGGGATCGAGCGGCGCGGGGCCATCGAGCACCGCGAAGACCCATAGCCGAATTGAAAGTGCTAATCGTGGCGGACTCGTCTGCCGTCTGCGAGATTTTGAATTCTCCCGAGGAGGTGCGAATCGGAGACATCGGTTTCATGACCTCCGCGCGCAAATCGCAGCGGCCAGAAGACGAAGGCCTCATCCAAGCAAAAGATCATCCGATTTCGTTGGGCTTCTCGGACGGCGATCCGCGGGACGACAATGCGCCGCAGCCCAACGCCGGGCGGTTTGCTTCACCGCAGTCTGGGCACGCCGGAGTGCAGAATCGGCCTGGACTATGACGGAACGCAGGTCCAAGGCGGCTTCAGGGCCAGCGAAGCCGGCCTCCAAATCAGCTCGGATATGACCAAGATCGCGGGCACGAACTGGAATTTCACCGGCTACTGGCGCAGCCGATTCCGAGAAACCTATTCGGGGCTAAACGGCGAACAACTCGAGTCGCTCGCGGACCGAATCGATCGCACCTATCATATTGGTTTTTACTACGAGAGTCCGACGTCGCCGATCATCGCGGGGTTCGGCCGCCTGTCTGTGCCTGGCGCGCCAAGCTTGCCAACAATTGACGGTGGGTACTTCGGCAGGAAAATTACTCGGCATGTCACGCTGGGAATTTTTGGCGGTTCCACGCCCGATCCCACAGATTGGAGCTACAACCCTGACCAGGGCATCGCCGGAATTTTCACTATTCTCGATGCCGGCGACTTCAGCGGTCTGCATTTCGGCGGCACGGAAGGCGTGGCCTTGACCGCCGTCAAGTGGCGCGCGGCCCGGCAATTTGCTTTTGTTGAAAACACCATTTCGTGGAAGCGGTATCTATGGCTGTACAACTCCACGCAGATAGACGCCGCCAGGACCTCTCCCGTGCCCGGCGCGGGCAGCAACAATACGGGTATCTCTTTCACTTCATCTTCCCTTCGGGTCCAGCCAATTCCACGACTGAGCGTCGGACTCAATCACAGTTACTTTGACAGTTTGCCGTCGTTTGATCCGGATCTTCTGGGCACCACGCTGCTCGACAAATACATTTTTCAAGGGCTCAGCGTGGACGCCCGCTTCGAATTGCCCCACCGCATCAGCTTGTTCACACAAGTAGGGCGTAGCAAATCAATCGCCGACGCCAAGGGGATGTGGAACAAGATGTATGGAGTTTCCTTCGGCAATATCCTGAAATCGGGTTTTCATGCGGATCTGCGATATTCACAATTTGCCAGCACGTTCGGCCAAGGAAACTATCGGGCTGTTTCCGCATCGCGAAGCCTCAAGGATGCGCTGCAGATCGATCTGGTGGCCGGAAGCCAGAATCTCGTTTCCGACTCGACGACGAATACCGCTTCGCATTTTGTCACCGGATCGGCCACATGGAGCCTGGGCCCACGCTATTTCTTCGAAACGGGATATACCTGGAGCAGAGGGATCACGATGAATTATGAACAATGGAACACCATGTTTGGCTATCGTTTTGGGAGTTTCCGTGCCCGATGATCTTCCCGATGCATAAGGCGGCGTGCTTCCCCCGTATTCTGCCATCGAGAGGGCGCAATTGGCTTTGCCTTGTCGCGCTGACGCTTGTTCTGGGTGCCGTTCCCGCTCGCTCGCAATCTTTGGCGCCGATTGCTGCCGGCACGATGTCGGATTCGTCGGCGGAGCTGCTTGCGAGGGCGAGAGCGTCAGTTCAGACATTGGTGGAACAGTCCGCGGATGTGAGCTGCACTGAAAGGGTGACCCAAAGCATTCTCGACAGATACGACAGGACCGCATACGAAGAACATTCCCTCTTTAACTACCGGATTGAAGCCGACACCGGAGGCAAGGCACTGAGGTTTGTGGAGTCGCGAGCGCAGCTTCAGGCGCCGTTCCACGATCCGGGCCGCACGGTTCTTTTAACCGACGGTTTCGGCAACATGCTTCTTATTCTTCACCCCGCGTATGCCGCGAGCTACGTTTTCGAAGATGACGGAGACGAGGACCTTAATGGCGTCCGTACGGCTAGATTTCGTTTCCAATCCGTGCCCGGCGCTATTTCTCCCGTGATGCTGCAAATCCGCGGACAAAACTATTCGGTGGCGCTCGAGGGCACGGTTTGGATCGAGCCGCAACAAGGAACGGTGGTCAAACTGATTGTTTCGAGTGGCTCGGGGATGCGCGAACTGGGCATAGGGACGATGCGCAGCGAAATTCAGTATCTACCCACGAAACTTGACGACTCCGAGAAGTCCTACTGGATGCCCGCATCCGCGGTCATTGACGTGGAAACAGCGAACCGGCACTGGCATTGGCGCAACATTCATCGTTTCAGCGCGTATAGGCGAGTTCGAGCAACGGTGCCGACAGCTGAGCAGAGTAACCGGTGAGCGTGACCTCGCCAGCAATCTGGCGAAGCGTCTCAATTATCCCTCTGGAACTTGTCTTGTCTCATAAATGGGATCGACGAGAAGAGAAGAGTGTCCTCAGGGGCTAAAACCCGCATTTTCTTGGCTTCCAATGTCGGAGCTGAAGCTCCGACCCCCTAACGGGCGTTCATGAGATGACTAGAAGCCATCTCATAAATGCCTCAGGAGGATCACAGCGCACGCAAGCTGAACCATCCCGAGGAAATTCTCTGGGTAGTATTCCCAGCGAATGACGACGCGACGATAATTATGGAGCCAAGCAAACAGTCGTTCGATTTTCCAACGGCGGCGGTAGCGACGCAGGCAGCGGCCATCTTGTGTGGCGATCGCGACGCGCACAAATTTGTGAGGCGCGATGAGTTGTAGGCCGTAGCGTTGCTGGATGCGCTGGTCCAACGGATCGCTGTCGTACGCACGGTCGCCAATCATTCGCTCGGGGATTTCCCGGAGAAAGCGTTGGTCGAGCGTGGGTTCGACGAGTTTTGTTTCATGAGGCGAAGCGCTGGCCACGTGCACGGAGAGAGGAAGACCATGGCCGTCTGCGATTGCCATGATTTTGCTGCCTTTGCCGCGTTTTGTAGGGCCGACACCAGAGCCCCTTTTTTCGCCGAACTGAAGCTGGCGTCGATGAAGGATTCGCTCAGATCGAGCTTCCCGCGGTCGCGTAAGTCTTGGGCCAGTTTCTGCAGTACATGGGTGAGCAGCCCGGAACGCTGCCACTGTTGGAAGCGTCGATGACAGGTTGGATAAGGCGGATAACGACGAGGCAGATCGTGCCAGGGAGCACCCGTGCGTAAGACCCACAACACGCCGTTCATCACCGCACGGGTGTCTTGCCACGGTCGGCCTCGCCCATCTTTCCGCCGCTTGGGACGGAACAGCGGTTCCAGAAACGCCCACTGAGCGTCGGTGAGGTCCATGCATCTGATTTACTCTGTTTCGCATGACTTGCAATCCAGCAACGGCTCAAATGTGTTTATGAGATAACTTCTAGATGACTTCTAGAAGTTGGTCGTGAGACGAAGGGAATAGCTGCGCGGCGGGCCGATGGCATTTCCTGAGAAGAGTCCACCGAAGTCGATCACATTCAGACGATTGTTCAGGTTCGCCCCGTCCACTTGAACGTGGGCGTTCAGCCGGTCGGATGTGTAAATGTTCGCACCAACGGACACGTCGACGGAGAGGGAGGGCTTTACGCGACCGGTCGCAAAGTTGACGCGATTCACCACTTGCTGACTGTATTGCGCGAGCGCGTCGCTTTCGTCGCCGTCGAACTCGAAAGGAAGTCCGCTGCCGTATTCGCTTCCTCCCGCGAACCATAGGCGCTTGGTCAATTGGTAGCGCAAGCGGACGCGCGCGGTATTTCTCTGGTCCTGAGAATCCGGGAAGTGGCCGCCGAGCTGGGCGATGGCATTGGCCGCATCGTCACCCAGGAAAAGGCCGCCGGTCACCGGGAACCAGGCCATGCCCACGATGTAGGAGTAACTCGCGTACCCGGAAAGGCGGCGCCACTCTGGAATATCGATCTTGCCCTCCGCCCCGTAGAGAAATGCCCTTTCAAATGCAATCGGAAAGCTGACGGCGGTATTGAGCAATTGATCGTCGTCCGCATAGTTGTTCACCTGCCGGACAAATCCGTTTGCGTCCATCCGGAATTTCCCGAAGAAGGCTTTCGAGAATCCGGTCTCGTAGTAATCGCCATGCGACGGCTCAACCGGCAGTCTCAAGACCTGCGGGTCCAGCGACAGCACCGCGGGCGAACTGGAAAGGAGAATATTTTCCGACGAGGGTGTCTGAAAAAGTCGATCGTAAGACGCATGGAAAACCAACCCAAGCGACGGCAGATAACGCGAAAGCGAGAGTCGCGGACTCAGCGCGTTCTGGTTCACCAGGAGCTGATAGTGGTCCCAACGGAGACCAGCGCTGACTACCCACTTGCCGAGGTGGATCAAATCCTGCGCGAAGGCGGACTGCTCCAGATCCGCATGGCTCCCCGAAAAAGCAAACGTTGCCGGGGTATCGGGATCAAACTGAGACGGGTCGGTGATGGCGTCACTGAAGTTCTCATGCAGAGAGAAATTGTCCGATTCAACGCCAAACTTCCATTCGTGGCGGCCACGGTGGAGCACCAGGCTGCCCTTGAAATAGCCTTCGCGAAAATGGTTCTGCTGAAAAGCGACGATGGGCGTGGACATCGGATTCGAGGTTAAACCGTTGGCGTTGCCTCGCACCATGCCGCGGAAATCGGCAACAACGTTGGGCGAAAACGTGTGCTGATAGGAGACGATGCCCATCGTTTCGAAATTGTCGCCGTTCTGCAACTGGCCGGCGGCTTGCTGCAACTGCTCATTGGGAATCTCGTAACGCGAAAACTCGTGACGGACGCTCGCGGTGACGCGGTCGCTGAGGCTGAAATCGCGTTCGTAGCTGACCGAGAAGTCGCCCGTGGTTCCCGCATTGGTGTAATTCTGAGGGACCACGGGATTCAGATAGCGATCGGTGCCATCGCCGCTGGCGCTGAAGCCCAGCGTATTCTTATCCCAAGTATCCTGCATTCGGAGAAATGCGCCGGCCGTATCAAAGCTGCCTCCGTCGAGAACAGCTTGCCCGTGAAATCCCGGCTGCGCGTTCGTTAGAGTGTTGACTTCGACCACTCCGCCCATTTTCCGGCCATATTCGGCGGGAAAACCGGCTGTATAGATCGTGAGGGAATCGACATCCGCGGCCTCAATCTCAGGTCCAAAGCTGGGGGAGCGGTTGTCCGTGAGGGGAACGCCATCGACGACGAATTGGGTCTGATACTCCGAGCCGCGCGGGTGCAGAACCGCATTGCCTTCGTAGAGCCAGCCGGGCTGAGAATTCACGACGTCTTGCAGCGAACGGCCGGGCAATGAAGTGAGCCGGTCCTGAATCTGCTGCGAGCCAATTTGATTCACGGCGCCCGCGCGATCCGGATCGATCAGCGTGTTCGTCTCTTTCACGGTCACTGAGGATTTTACGCCGGAGAGATTGAGCCCAATGCTGCGCTGCTCGGGAATCGTTGAGCGAATCTCCACGGATTGGGAAACTTCGGCGAAGCCAGGCTGGCGAATGTCAATCAGATAGACGCCAAATGGCAGGCGTTGCACGATGAGGTTACCCGAATCATCGCTCGCAAACTCTTTGCGATATTGGTTGGCTTCGCTGACGATCCGGACGACGCATTTGACCCCGAGCCCGGATGGATCGGAGACGCTCAGCCACAGCTCACCGTTATTACTCTGCGCCCCAACCGAAAGGGAGCCCAGCAGGAAAAGCGCGAGGAAGCCTGCTATTCGGAGTCTTAGTGTGCTAGCGGACATTTCAGATTAGACCCTTCGGGAAAGCGACGGCTGGGCATTATACCGTTCCACACATCTGTATCGCATTTTCCCCGCGCGTGCACCTGTCCTTCGGTGTACGCCGGTACCCCTGACCTTTATTCATCCTTTGGAACAGTAGTTTTGCAAAGCGCCCGCCGTTAGGTTGTGTTCCTCAGCCAGCCATTTTCAGGAACTGTGACTTGAACAACGGCTTTTCGTTTTAGGCCGGTTCCTACTTTCTTTCAGGCGGGCCAATTGGGCATCGCAAATTCGTGCGGCCAAACAAGGAGAGTTCGGCATGAAGAACTCAACAATTAACGCGGCATCTATTTCTACCTTGGCATTGCTACTCCTCGTTGCGAGTGGAATGGCATTCGGCCAGACAAATATTCCGGGCTTTCGAGGAATGGATCGAAGGAAAAAAATGGTGACGCCACCTCCGCCGCCAGCGGAAACGGTGGCCGGTCCTAATACGGACTGCACTTTGGTTCTACCCAAGGCCCCGCTGACGGCGGCTGGACTGGCTACGCCCTTTCAGTTCACTGCGACGGACCCGGCGCAAGGTCCCTGCAACGAAGCCAACACCGCCCAATCGGCCTTCGCGCAAGCGGCCATCTTCGATCCCGCGACCGGCGCAATCTCCGTCTACAATCCGCTCATAATCGACAAGGGGACGACGCCTGCGGCAGCGCCTGTTGTTCCCACGCTTCCGCCCAACGCAATCGTAGCTCTCTGGTTTGGGTATAACGCAGACAATCTCACGCTGACCGCAGACTCGGCGCACGACCTGGCGAGCGCCAATTGTGTAAATGGATTGCCGGGTAGCGTCTTCTCTCAATACTCGTATTGCAATGCACCCGCATTTTTCCGGGCGGCCAACGCGGCGATCGCGGATGGCATGCTCAAGGTTCCGGCGCTCGGGACCGCGTCAGACGGGCTTGCTTGTCCGACAGTCCGCGATTTCTTTGTCGTCGATCAGGATCAGAGCGACAACCTGCCCACGCTCTATCTCGCGATGCCCGACGGCACGACTGCGCAATATACCCAGAAGAATCTCATGACGCTCAAAGGCGCGACACCGCTTGGTAACCCCAGCGACAATCGCCTGACCGACGTATTCCTGGATGGCGCTCTCGGTTGCCAGCCGTGGACTGTTCGGGACCTCGCTGACCCTGGGCAGGTTGTGCCGGCCCAGCCGCTGAATGAGTTGCAGGCGAGAATGGAACAGGCCACGCCGGTTGCGTTGGTTCCAGGCGGAGATCCCATGGCGGAACTCTCCGGCGACGAGGATATTGCAAAAACCAATCTTTACCGCAGGGGTGTGGATCAACCAATCGCGGACTCTGTTTTCGATATCGATACGGCGCGCTACTGCCGGCAGATGTTAAGGATTGCCCCCAGCAGAATGTTTCATAACCAAACAGTGCTCAACAACTTCACGACTCCGTCCGCAGCGGCGGCAACGACGCTATTTACGTTCATGGCGGAACGCTTTGTTGCGAGCTACGAGATTCTAGACTGCGAGAGTTTGATTAACAAAGCAGACCCCATCACGGTCACCACAGACGCCAATGGTGTCGCGACGGCCGCCACTCTCAACACCATGCTTTATAGCGAAGAAGTGAACGACATAGAAAGCAAGAAGACTGCAGACGACGATGCCGATAGCGCCGCGAGATCACGGAGATTGGTGGAATAGGTTGAAATCTGCGCGTCGTTCGGCGGGGAGTCAGTCGAAAAAGGCAGCCGCCCGCTATCACTCGATAGCCCGCGGCTGCCTGATTGTCGGAATGCGACTGTATCAGCGAGTCTGTGTTAGCACGAAGGAGCGATTTGCACGCCCATGAGTCTTAATCCAACGTTTCCGCAAGTTGCAGCGGCTGCGGCTGCCGACCCGGAGCGCGCACACCGCTTGCGCCTGCGAATCGCTTATTGGGCGGCAAGTCTGTCTATGCTCGTTGTGTTCGTCTACGGGTTTGGCTACTACTTCTCCTCTCCAGAACAGCGCGCGCTTTCGCCGAAGCATGCGCTTCTAAAGCCGAGCGGGACGATCGGCCTGCACCTGGGCATAATCGGTTTCTTTCTTTTCTTACTGCTGTACCTCTATCCGATTCGTCTGCGTTGGGCCTGGCTTGGGAGGCAGGGCAGTTCCCGGCATTGGCTGGACTTTCACGTCCTGCTCGGACTGATCGCGCCACTCTTCATCACCTTTCACTCTTCGTTCAAGTTCGGCGGCATAGCCGGCGTGACCTACTGGATCATGATTTTCGTGGCGCTCAGCGGATTGGTTGGGCGCTATATCTACGCGCAGATTCCGCGAACGCTGAACTTCGCGGCGCTCACGCTCAAGGACGGCCAGGAGCAAAGCACCAAGCTTGCCGCGCAGATCAAGAATCTGGGCATACTTTCGGCTAATGAAGTAGAGGGGCTGTTGCATCTTGCCCGATGTGCGGCAAGCCGAGGGGATGTCTCTGCTCTCGGCGTTATGGAAAATGATGCTGTTCGATCTTGTCTTCCCGTTTCGGATGTGGCGGCTGAGGCAAAGAATGCTTTGGTCGCATCGCAAATGGTGGTCTTTGGTGGGTCTTCGGCGTGGCGAGAACCGGCGGTTGGAGCTTGCCATCTCGTTAGCTCGGGAACAGGCGTTGCTGACGAAGAAAGTCCTGTTCTTCTCGAAGTCTCAGCGGATGTTCAAGCTGTGGCACGTGATCCACCGGCCATTCAGCTATTCGTTCGCCTTGCTCGCCTCGATTCACGTCATTCTGATGTTGATGCTCGGCTATTACTGACGCAGGCAGGCGCGTCGCACCAGGAATCGGCGGCCCGGAGACAATCGGAACTACATGCAGACGTTCATCGCCTTCATTATCGCTGCAGTGATCACGCTGCTTTTCGTTCGCCGCCACCTGATTCATCTGAAGAAGCGGGAAGTATCGGCGCGCGCCGCCGCGGAGAAAGGCAAACTGCATTCGGAAGGACCGTTAGCTCAACATCCGCGTATTGCCGCCATGGATTGCATCGGGTGCGCTACATGCACGAGAGTTTGTCCCGAGGGCGATGTCCTGGCGATGCTCGGCGGCAAGGCTGTGATTGTCAACGGCTACAAGTGCATCGGGCATGGCCTCTGCGCCGATGCCTGCCCCGTCGGTGCGATCACGATGGTCATGGCCCCACCGGGTGTGGGCGCCGATATGCCACTTCTCACGCCCGAGCATGAGACGACAGTGCCCAATCTGTTCATCGCCGGGGAACTCGGCGGATTGGCTCTTATCAAAAACGCCATCAATCAAGGGCGCGATTGCGTGGATACCATCGCGAAAAGGCTGACCGCCGCGCGACCCGAAAGAGCGATTGCGGAAATTCACGATGTCCTGGTGATCGGCGCCGGCCCCGCTGGAATCAGCGCCTCGCTTCGGGCTGCGGAGCGAAAGCTCAAGTACCTCACGCTCGAGCAGGATGAAATTGGCGGCACGGTGGCAAAATATCCACGTCAGAAGTTAGTGCTGACGAGTCCTGTGGAGTTCCCGCTCTACGGCAAATTCAAGCGTACAGAGATTTCCAAGGAAGAATTGCTCGAATTCTGGAATAAGGTCCTGCAGCGGGCGGATTTCAAGGTTCGTGCCGGAGAAAAGGTGCAGGACATCCGGAGGGGCGAGGATGGGGTGTTCACGGTGACCACTGCCAAGGGCCAGTTCTTCTCCCGCGCCGTGGTGCTCGGACTCGGTCGCGGAGGCACGCCGCGCAAACTCGGGGTGAAGGGCGAGGAATTGCCGAAGGTGATGTACCGCCTCATTGAGGCCGACCACTACATCAATAAGAAAATTCTTGTCGTCGGCGGAGGCGACAGCGCGGTCGAGGCAGCCATGGGCTTGGCGCAGCAGACCGGCAACCGCGTCACACTCTCTTATCGCCGGGAAGCTTTCAGCCGCATCAAGGAACGCAACGCACGCCGCATCGAGGAGTGCAGAAGTACAGGCAAGATAGAAGTACTTTTCGAATCAAACTCGGTGGAGTTTAAGGCGAATTCCGTGGTTCTCACAGTTGCAGGACAATCGCGCGAAATCCCTAACGATTTTGTGTGGATTTTTGCCGGCGGCGAGCCTCCCAATGCCTTCCTCAAACAAATCGGCGTGGGCTTTGGCGCCCGCGATATGACGCTTGAGGGCAGTCAGGAAGCCGGCGCCGAAGCCGAGGCAAATCTTTCAGTGGCGTGAAGCTCGGCTGCCTTTCGGCCCATATGAATTATGAGCAAGGCCACCGGGGCTGAGGCGAGTACAAAACACCGCAGACTGAGCTAGGGACGTGCGCGCACAGCCGGTCTCGCGATTAGGTATGGGATAGCGGGCGGGATCGAGGATTCGCAACCAGGGCTTTCAGCCGCCAATTCCAAAAATTGTTTGCATAAAGTCCTATGCAGAAGAGATTGCCGGGGACGAATCCGAATTCCGCCGTTCGCATATCCGATTATACAGATAATGATGCTATTCACCCCAGCGACGACCCAGCCTTGCCACAGTTTCTTGCCAACGAGAACCGTCGAGAGGATGGTTAGAACGCATGAAAGATAATCAAGCCTAAGCATATTTCGCCTCTGAAACGAGTGTGTTCGAAGTCATCCTGCCTGCAGTTTACGGACGCCCGCGATGACGCGCTAGTGTCCGGACGGACAGGTGCCGCTAATCTTCACTTGAGTTTTGCGACACAAAGGAATGTACCTTTCCGAAATGGTCGGATGCGCTGGCATTAACGGGTCACTGCCAGGAGTGATTGGCGTCACATATTCCCGAAGGGCACGGGCGGAAGATAACCGCGTGGAGGGAACCATGATTTTCAAAGCGAACGCCTACTGGAAAGTAGGGACGCGCGGCACGGTCGAGGGAGACCCGGCCGCGAAGGCAATCGAATTTTCCGCGCCTGTCGAGTTCCGCGGTGAGAGCGGCGTTTGGAGCCCGGAGCACTTGCTATTGGCTGCGGTTGCCTCTTGTTTTGTCACTACGTTCAAAGCCGTCGCGGAGGCTTCGAAGTTTCAGCCAGTGTCGCTAGGCATGATTGTCGAAGGCACCGTTGAGAAGGACGAAAAGGGATACGCATTCAATCGAATTGTGCTGACCCCTGAGCTGACCGTCGCACGCGAAAGCGATCGCCAACGCGGTATACAGCTACTCGAGAAGACCGGACGTGCGTGCCTCATTTCACATTCACTCAAAGCGGCAGTCACCATGCCCGCGAGAGTCGTGGTCGTCTTGGAAGGAGTTGCGGCATAAGCGGGGAGATTTCGCGGCTGGGACCATCCGCACAGCGAAGGAGGAGTACCATGCAAGCGCACTCGGTAATCGATCGACATCAAGAGACCGGCGGCAGGCAGTGGCGAGCAGTTCTCTTCTTGGCCCTGCCTGCGCTCTTTGCATTCCTCAGCTCGATCGGGTTGTCGTACGACTCACAATATTCTGAGTCGGGACCGTGGCAATTGGTCTCTGCACCGTGGTTCTTGAACTCAGGACTGTGGTTTTTCTATGAGGCGTCGCGCCTAATCGGATATCTGGGGATAGGGATCGCCATAATTATTAACGCTGTGGCGATGGTCAGGCGGACCGTCTCCGAAATGGCATTGGTGTTCATGGCGGCGGCGATTTTAACCGCAATCATTTTGCTCTGGTCGGCTACGCAGGTGTTTCAGAGCCCGTGGTAAGCGAGCCTACTCATGTTTCACGGCGCTTATCGACTGAGCCTGAGGCGCTTGGAAGATCGGCTACGATTTTGTTGTGCTGATGGCAGGGACGGCGTACGATGCCCCACTCAGTAGCCCCATCGGGAGACATCCTAAAGGTTAAATGCCAATGACTTCGCCACGCACAGCATTTCTTGGCAAGCTACTCGGGCTTTACTGCGTCGCGCTGTCGTTGTCGATGTTTGTGCGCCCGCAAACCACAGTAGAAATTATGAAGGCAATCATCCGGGATGCTCCGCTGCTTTTCATCGCCGGTCTGCTGGGGATGACTGCTGGGTTGGCAATCGTTCTCGCCCATAATGTGTGGTCAGGCGGTGCACTGCCCATCATCGTGACGCTCTTCGGCTGGGCAGCTTTAATCAAAGGCGTGCTCTTGTTGGTTCTATCGCCGGAAGCGGAATCTCGAGTCTTCATCGTCGGCCTTGGCTACGAACAGCATCCGAATCTCTACGCCACCTTCTTGCTTCTGATCGGCGTCTACCTGTCCTACGCGGGTTTCAGCTCCACAACAGGCCCCCCGAAGTAAGCACCGGCGCCCAAACTCGTTTCCCGAACGCCACCTTCCGGTAAGCCCTGCCGGCTCAACCTGTCGATGCAACATCTGACCGCTTGCTCTGACAATACGTTTCTAGAGACCCATCCCTTGGTGTTGCGGTTCCACTTTTGCCTAAACAGGACGCCTTCTCCTTTGCGTTGTGTTCGCGGACCTCCCCTAGCCTATGGAATCGCTGGACTTGGGACTTTGTCCTAGCGTTGCCAACGACCCATTGAGATCACCCCGCTTCTCAGAAACAGGCCTTTCGCGTCAAAGCCAGGGGCGTCTAGGTTTCGCGGGTCCGTTGTTCAGCGTCTATATCCTTTGCGCCGCTGAACGTGGTTGCCGACATTTCGCGGCATGCTTGACGACGTTCCGTGGCGCTCCCCAAGAAGGCTGCTTACTCAGGACAGGCCGACTAACTTTCGCCGCTGCGCCTGTAACATCTTGGATCGCAGTGAGGTGCCCATCGTCAGTGCCTGAGAGAGTACCTGTCCTTGAACGGATGGCACGCCGCCTGCGCTTTCATGGGCGTCGGGTGCTACGAGATTGAGTGGGGGTATTTAGATGACTCGAAAATTCGCGAGCGCGGCATTCGCGTTACTGCTAGCGCTTCCGGCGTTTGCTGAAGGCCTCCGGCAGCCTGCAACGGGACAGCCGTCCGCGGCGCTGCACCTCATGAACAACCAAGAGTTTGTTCTTTTCCTCGGGAGTTTGGACACAGCGGTGCTGCAGTGGGAATCGCGTCTGAAAAATGAGAATGTGGAATCCCTCGGTTTGGCCCCCCAGGATGGTGAGGGACTGGAGAGAAGCTACCGTCAGTGCCTGCTATCGCTAAACAACACGCACGAGGAAATCCAAGAGCTCTCGCGCAAGCAAACGCTGAGGGTCGACTTGCTTCTCCTGGTGGACCTGAACGATCTGGCGCGCAGTCTGGATGGGCTTGATCGTGATCTGGCGAACGTTGCAGCCGGAGACGGAGCCGGCGCCAACCGGAAGTCGCTCGGCTACGTGAAGGAAATCCTAAGTATTGACGCAGCCCTTGCCGTGCACACTGCCGAATTCCAAAATCACGTGTTTGCTCTTGCGAAAATCATCGACGCGACGCTCCAGCGGACCGCAGAGCCCGGTGAGTCTTCGTCGCTGGAGTAAAACTATTGCCGCGTGAGGAAAAACGATGGAACCGCACTGCCAGATACACGTAGGTGACGCCAGCCGGGATCGGATCTGCCCGGGTTGCAAGACTCCGGTCCCAACTGCTCTCAACGAAGACGGCTTCTGCATCGTGCATTTCACCCTGAATGTCGAAGAAGCCTGCGCCGAACTGCGTCGCGAAACTGCCGTGAACAAGGCTAGTCCTACACGCAAGGCGGAGATCACGGATTACCTTGGCACTTCGGCTGTGAAACTAGCCCATGCCCTCAATGGCACATCGCCGCTTTCCGACGGGACCAAGAGGCGTATCCTGGCCACATTCCTAACCTTGATGAACCTTCGGGAAAACCTTGACCGTGCCGAAAATCGGCTCATTCCTCAGATAGGGGCCCATACTTAAAGCAGCGGCCCCTAAGTAAGGCAGCGAGAAAATCGATCCGCCGGGTGGCTTCTACTTGACCGGCACGAAACGCTGCACCCGCTCACCGTTAAAAACCTCGCCTGTATAGATGTCGCCTTTCGAATCGATCGCGATCATGTGAAGTCCGAAGAACTGCCCGCCATTTTGGCCCATGCTGCCGAGCCTTCCCACCACCTTTCCATCCTGGCGATTGAGGAACCACACGGTATTGTTCGAAAGATCGGAAATATACAAGAATCGCTGCTGAGGATCGGGCGAGAATCCCACTCCACCGGGTGCGCCTTCCAGCCCTCTGTTTACGGTCTGTTGCGGCGTTGGCGCTCCTGTCGATGGCGCCAGGATGAACGACTTCACGTACTTGCCTTCTTTCGTGGTGACGTCAATGCGATTGGCGCCGCGGTCGGCGGCATAGACGAATCCGTCCTTAGAGACATTTAGCGTGAGGTGGTTTCTGAATTCCTTGGGCATGGGACCGCCGGCGACGTAATCGCGGTCTTTGTCGTCGATGCTGATTTCTGAAAGCTTGTGCCCATACGCGCCCCAGCCGCGCTTGAACTTGAACGTGTCCAAGTCAAACACCATCACGCGACCGCCAAGGTAATTGTCGGCGGCATAAAGTTCGTGAGCTGGTTCGTCCAGCCGCACTTCTTCGATTCCACCCACGATCATCGGCGTGGTCGGAGGATACTTCGCGCGGAAAGCCGCTATGGCCGCCGCTCGAACTGCTGGATCGGGCCGATCACCGCCACGACCGCCACGCCCGCCCGGCGGAGGAGCTGTCTGCACCGGTCCTTGGCCACCATGACCTGGGACGTGAGCCGCCGTGGCGTCATCGCCTCCGCCACCGCCGCCGTTCTCAGTCTCGGGTGTGTGAGGCAATTCGGCGAGAAGTTTGCCGGTCTTAGGATCGTATTTGCGGACGTTACCGATCCCGTGAACGCTGTTCCCGAGGTAAACGAACCCTTTGCTATCCACCGCCATGCCGTGACCTTGGGGCGGATCGAAGTAACCGATGACGTTCCCGTCTTTATCGATGTGGATCATCGAGGGCGGGCGCGCGCAGCAGTCGGCCAGGTTGATCTCGGCATTGAGTTCGATGTCCCTCAAATCGTTTGGACGATCGTAGACCCAGACATTGTCGTCCTTGTCCACCGCCAACCCGGTGACGCCTCCCATCTTCCACTTATTCGGCAGAGTCTTGGGCCAGTCGGCATCGAACTTGTACTTGGGTGCGCTTAGCTCCTGGGCTCCCAGCCCCGCACACAATGCCAACAAGGTAAGGCCGCCGAATGCAGCAGCGCGGCTCCATATATTCCGATAAAGCTTCATCGCACCCTCCTCGTACTTCCCTGCCAAGAACACAGCTACTTCCTCACCACTTCTGCCAGCCGGGGCCCACCGTCAGGCCGGGCGCGCGGATAATGTTCCGAATCCAATTCACTGTCAAGTCAGATTCCTTTGACCGGGGCCCCAATTCCGACGAATCGGAAATAAAGATTATTTTTGCAAGGTCAGGTCCGCGTGGGTTCTCTCACCTGATTTTCGGGGCGCCGCGTCTTCCAGTCTCCAATCATCCCCGTTCCTCGTATGTAGTTTTCGCGGACAGCTGCGCGCAGTGCGAACAATATCTCGTCTGCGCAAGAGTCGCCAAGCCCGTATCCTATTGATTCTACAGGGCGCTACCGGATAGCCGAAGGGTGGCCGACGTGCCTCATAACCTACGGTGCTCGACACACACGATGGAAGTGCCCTCGTTTCTCGAGCGCTTAATCGTAGTCGCAGTTGAGTCGTCGCGGTTGAATCAGAATTACCAGACTATTGGTGCTGACGGCACCCGTCCCACTTGAGGTATGCAATGACCAAGCGTGATAACCAGGCCCATCCCTATGCTTCTGCGGTGCATTTGTCCCAGTCTCGTCCGGAACGCCGTAAGCTACGGCGCGCACGCCTCAGTCTGCTCGTGCGTTTGGGCCCGGCGAACAGTAAAGACGGAAACTTCGATCAAGTCTTGGAGACCCTGAACTCGACCCGCCGCGGTTTCTATTTCACAACCAACAGCAAAAGTTTCTACCGACGCATGCCGCTCCGTGTGGTGTTTCCTTATGCCGCCACCTATGATCCCGTGCCCGCATCGGAAGACTACGGTGAAGTCGTGCGCCTGGACACATTGCCCGATGGACAACTGGGTGTCGCGGTTCAAATTCGAGGTAAGTCGCCCGTCGAGCAGCCTATTTTCGAGACGGCGCCTAAAGAACATCGCATCCCGGAAACGGGAGAACGCCGCATCACCGAACGCCAGCCTTTCTCAGCGATGGCATCGGTAGTCGATTCCAATTCCAAAGCCCGCCTGCAAGCCCGCTGCTCCGATCTGAACGGAGCGGGTTGCTACCTCGACACGATCAATCCTTTTCCCGACGGAACCCGCGTGCAGTTGCAATTGACTTGTGGAGACGAGGTTTTTGAAACTGCGGCGCGTGTCGCCTTCAGTCAAGTAGGCATGGGCATGGGTCTCGTATTCTCCGAACCGTCCTTCGACCAGGAGTTGGTGGTGCTCAGATGGTTGAATGGCGGACTGCCCCAGCCCCTCCCGAGTCCTGAGCAGCAGGCGACCGCACGGGTACCCGAGTCGCAAGAGGCCACTTTAGCTCTAAGGCTGATCCGGTTGCTGCGTTCCAAAGGGATGCTGACTGAGGCCGATGTGTCGGTCCTGCTTTCCAAGCACCGCGTGACCGATGACGAACTTGCTTGCCGCCCTTGCAATGATCGTCTCTAGGACAATGTTCATCTTCACAGCAGCTTCCTAACCGCGGGCCGTGCGGGCAACGGAACCGCTTTGCCGTAGCAGATAACGCGCCAGAGCGCTTTGACCTGCGAACACTAATCGCGCAGCCGCCTACTCTGGTGAATTAATTCTTGGGGAGGTTATCGCCGTGCGCCACGTCCCATGGTCCGAGATGTTGCTTACCATGCAGACGCAAGATCAGGAAAAGACCGAGTCTCGAAGGGGTATCCGCAGAGCGAGGGTCTCCCAACCCGTGCGGGTTCGTCCCAAGAATACTGAACTCCCCGCGGAGACATGTTGGACGATCAATATGTCGCGAAATGGCATGAGATTCGTAACTCTGAGCGACTACTATTGCTCGGGAATGGAGATACTCGTGACGCGCAATTTCCAACCCAACGACCCAGCGAACCGAGAAGAGACTGGCAGTGTCCTGCGCGTCGCCAAGCTCAAGGACGGCAGGTGGAGCGTCGCGATCCAGATCGCATAGCCTGTGCGCGATCGTTTCTGGCGCGGCCGCCTGCTCGGTACAAAAGCGCCACAAGCGGCGCAGCAACCTCATT
>CAVZOL010000011.1:0-40827 GCA_963776895.1 Ignavibacteriota bacterium
CGTTTTTCCCAAAGCCTGTGAGGGAGGTAACGAGGTTTTCATCAGGGCCTACCTGTAACTTTTTACGAATGGCTTGCCTATGATTTTCAATAGTTCGCGTAGATAGACACAGCAGATTAGCCATCGCTTTTGTCGGCAGATTAAGTCGGGTAAGTACGGCAATTTTTAGCTCTGCCGGACTGAGCGAAGGATGGCGAGATGATAACTCGCGCAAGAAACCGCCGTGAACCTGATTGAACTGGTTTTCGAACGTTTCCCAATCGCGGTCACTTTTGATATGATCGTCAATGCGGCGGCTTATAGATTTTGCTTTCTTCGCGGATTTGATAGCCGGTTCGATTTCTTCCTTCAAATTACAAAGGAATTCATTTTTTCTCGACTAATTGCAATGCGAGCGCGGTCAGCTCTTTCGATTGCCGTTCTGTTTCGCCGCGCAGCAACTCCGCCCGCTCGTTCGCATCTTTTGCAATGAGTTCCATACGTGCTCGCTCGCGGTCGGCTTTATCTATTTCGACTCGCGCCTGGACTTCAACGATAGCCCGCTGCCGTTCCTGACTGATTTACTGCGGCGTTCAGTACGATAAACCGGTTGTAATACTGCACCGCGTCTTTCAGTTTTCCTGCGGCCTCATACGCTTGTGCCAGCACTCCGAGTGATTCGCATTCGAGCTTCTGCATTCCGGATTCCGATGACATGCCAAGCGACTCTTTCAGTGGCTTGATCGCATCCAAGGGCCGCTTTAAAGCAAGATAGGTTTTTCCAAGCCCGATTAAACTCGCGCACAAAACTGTTTTAAGATCGATGGACTTTGATATTTCAACTGCATTCCTATAGCATTTCAGAGCTTCCTTAGGATGGCCCTCCTCCAGCTTAAGATTTCCAAGACTTTCTAAAACGTATCCTTCGGCATCGCGACGGTTCACAGACTCGGCAAGATCGAGGGCCTCAGAAAAGAGTGATTCAGCAGCTTTTATCTTTCCATGTTTAGATGCAATAATCCCTCGATTGTATATAATGCTGCTCAAACCAGAAACGTCATTTACTTCCTTAGATAAAATAGATGCTCGCACAAAAAAATCGTCTGCTTTAACAAGATCCTGAACTTCAATATAAACACGCCCAATATTAGAAAATATTATGGATCTCGTAAGAATATCGTGGTTTTCATCTATAATAGCAACTGCATCATAAAGACATTTGAGTGATTTTGGATAGTCAGCAAGCTCAATAGCGGCATTTCCCATTGCACACAAAATGCTCACCTCGGAATTGCGGCCATGCTGCTTGCAAAGCGTAAGCGATTGTTCGTAAAGCTCGAAAGCTCCCTAAATTTACCTTGCTTCGCATAGACAAGCCCAAGCGAGAAAATGGGGCCTTCGAGCAAGGGATTTTTAAATTGATTGGGTTTATCTAATTCAATGGCTTTTTCGAATGAGGCTTCTGCAATGCTATATTGGGCTTGCTGGAAGGAAGTTGCGCCGATATTGTAATGCGCCCGCGCAATTCCCTCCGCATCCTTCAATTTCGTTGCCAACTTTAGTGCTTCGCGTGCCCATTTTTCGGCTTGCTTGGGGTTTTGACGGTAGAAATCCTTGCTGTGAAGCAAGAGCAGGCGAAGGCGCTCCTCATTGGATGATCGATCATCCGTCGAGGGTGCCTTTGCTATCGCCTGTTTTGCTTGCTCTATGTCTATCATGCTGAAATGCCGAGTGCTAAAGTGCTAAGAGCTGAACACGAGAGGAAGTTCAGCAGCTTAGCACTCTATGCACATAAGCAATTACTTGTTCAACACCATTCGTTCCGAGATCACAAACGGCGTACCATTGACATCCACGCCGCTTGCGCGTACAATATAGATCCCATTTGCCATGCCGCTTGCGTTCCATTCGTAAGCGGACGATCCCATTGGGTCGGCATTGACGATCTGATTTCCGAGAATATCGAAAACTTCGATAGTTGCTTTTTGTGCCTCGTTTACAGCAATCGTAACCGGCCCACTCGCGGGATTCGGGTTGATGGAGATGGTGGCAGATGAATTGGCAACAGGCTCTGAGACTCCCGCCGAGCCTTGTGTCTGAATCGCTTCGAGATTAAACAGATGCGTCGTGCTAAACGAGGTTATCTGCTCCTTTCCATGAGTTCCCGAAACCTCGGTTGTCACGGTCAGTGAATCGTGGTAGAATCCATTCGTATCTCCATTGAATTGAATGATAACACCCATGCTGCTTCCGGAAATGAGCGTATCGTCCAAGCTATGCGGCAATTCGCCGACGATGGAGAAATGTATCCCTTGTGAAAGCTGCACATTCGTCACGATCACCGGATCGGATTCGTTATTATCGAACCAGAAGGTATCTATTTTGCTGGAACCCGAACTTGTCAGGGCCATGAGGCCGGTCTCATTCTGGAAAAGCTGAAGATCGGTGTTCGTACTATCGGTAACCGACCCGGCAAATGCAATCTCTGCATCGCAATCGCCTAAATAGAATGGGTAATATCCTTGATAATTATAGAAACTACCATCCGAATCACCCGCAGGAATTACACGGAACAAGAACGTTACCGTATCTCCGGTAGAGACTGACATTGGCAGACTCGGGCTGAGAAGTTGAACGGATTTGCCATAGGGATATACCTCGCCAGTGCCGCCTATCAGAGTAGAATCTTCGAGCATGACAAATGACGCATAGGCATCGACATACCCTCCGGAGATAACTTCATCGAGCTGGATCGTATCGGACAGCGCCCTGACGCACGGACCCGCTGCTGGGGTCGATCCGTATGCATATCCCGTTGCAGTTCCCGACTGCCCGTTGCTGTCGAGATAAGAAACATCGATAGGATCTGCGTTTGTAGTGCCCGGAAGAAAATTCGTCGGCGAAAAACAGATGGTAAACATAGTACTATCGCCGGCGGCAAGGGAATAGGGTGTGCTCGGCAGATCGGAGAACGCCCATCCATCCGTATATCCCGATTGAATTTCCGTGATCGTAACAGCCTGCGAGGTCGCGTTGTGGATGGTCGCGATTCCGCATCCGGTGCTGTCGTTGGCTACGATTCCCAAATTCGGCCCGGTCACTGTTGGCGCATACGTTTGCGGCGCGTAATCCGGGTCGGTGACATAGACCTCAACAGTTCGGTACTCATAGTACGGTGAGGTACAAATGAAATAGACCTCGGTCGAATCGTGCCAAACGCCATGCGGCTTATAAGTGATCTGTACATTGCTCAATGCATTGCCGGAGAGTGTGATCGTAGTAGAACCGGAACCTCCGATATTCCAGTAGGTACTATCGCCAAGTATAGCAAAGACCGAAATGCCGGTCGAACGGTGGTTCGTCACCTCTTCTCGCGCGGAGTCGTTTGTAGTGCCCGAATCGTTCGAGTACGTGAAATTTTTCTCGGTCCATGCCAATGTAAAATCGGTACTGTCGAATGTACCGATTCCGGTCAACAGGATAGTGTCCGAGCGGGTATCATCGTGGAGTATCAACGTAGCATAGGATGTGTCATTGTTCAGCGATGAAAAAGAGACCAGGAAGTATAATGTAGTGTCATACCGATAGCTGGAGTCTGTTGTGGAATCCGGCCACGAGACGCTGGCAGTATTCAACGTAAAGTTGGAACTCCCAGTGAGTGCCGCATCGACCGTTAGCGTGTCGTATCCGCCGGTTCGCGTTACGAGGATCGCTTTTGAAGAATTCGTAGTCCAGAGCAGCGAGTGTGAACCGGAATACAAATAGGTAGTAGTCGCCCGCGCAGAGTTCCCGGCCAAAAGGCCGAACGCGACCAACACGAGAGACCAAAGAATAGCCCGAGAGGGGCGCCGAGGATGTTGTATCGTAGGTTTCATAGTTAAGTAGTTTTTAGTTCTTAAAAAGCCGTTCGTTATCGAACGTGCCCTAATAACCCGATAACCCACCGGATGTTACCAACTTTGACTACTCAATTTATACTCAGACGCCCTAATTTGTCAAGGAACAAAAGCCGATTTAACCGCGCCAGAACAGCCTCAAACCTGAATTACGCCAACGTTGAATTTTGGTATTTCCGGGACGTGATTTGCCATCGAAATACCGGTAGAAACGATAGACCGGGTGTCGCGCGGGTCAATAATACCGTCTGTCCAGAGGCGGGCGGCGGCATAAAGCGGACCTGTTTGCTCGTCGTAGATCTTCTGAATATCGGCGAGCATTTGCTTCTGTACTTCGTCCGAAATCGTCCCTCCAGATTTTTTCATACTGCTTAATTTTATCGAAAGCAACGTTTTCGATGCCTGCGCACCACCCATAACGGAAATTTGTGAGGTCGGCCACGAAAAGATCATCCGCGGATCGTACGCTTTGCCGCACATTGCGTAGTTCCCGGCTCCATTCGAATTCCCAACAATGAACGTAAATTTCGGAACCACGGAATTCGCTACGGCACTAACCATCTTCGCTCCATCCTTAATAATTCCACCATGCTCCGACCTGGTTCCCACCATAAAGCCCGTCACATCCTGAAGAAAGACAAGCGGGATATGCTTCTGATTGCAGTTCATAATAAAGCGGGCTGCTTTATCGGCGGAGTCAGAGTATATCACGCCGCCGACTTGCATCTCGCCCTTCGCCGTCTTCACGACAGCTCGCTGGTTCGCAACAATACCGACCGACCATCCATCTATCCTCGCGTAAGCTGTAATGATCGTCTTGCCATAATCGGCTTTGTACTCATCTATTTCGGAACCATCCACAATGCGGGCAATGACTTCGTACATATCGTAGGGCTTTGCGCGGTCTTGCGGAACGAGCGCAAGCAGATCATCGGCGGGGAAGTTGGGTAACTTTGCTTCGATGCGATTGAAGTGATCGTGCTCCGAATTGCCGAGCTTGCTCATCAAGCTGCGAAGCTCGGCAATGCAGGCATCGTCATTCGGCATTTTGTAATCGGTGACGCCGGAAATTTCGGAATGCACTTTGGCTCCGCCGAGCGATTCGTTATCCGTCTTCTCACCAATCGCAGCTTCGACTAATGCGCTTCCAGCTAAAAAAACATGTCCGGTTCCTTCGACGATCAGTGCCTCGTCTGACATGATCGGCAAATACGCTCCACCAGCCACACACGGCCCCATGATAGCCGCAAGCTGCACAATTCCCATGGACGACATCACTGCATTATTCCGAAAATGTCTGCCGAAATGCTCTTTGTCGGGAAAAATCTCATCCTGCATCGGTAGATAAACTCCCGCACTATCGACGAGATAAATGATCGGTAAATAATTTTCGATAGAAATTTCCTGCGCCCTCAGATTCTTCTTGCAGGTCATCGGAAACCACGCGCCGGCTTTGACCGTGGCATCGTTAGCAACAATAACGGCTAATCGTCCACTTACTCGGCCAATTCCGACAACCACCCCTGCCGATGGCGCGCCGCCTTCATCGGCATACATTCCATGCGCAGTAAAAAGCCCGATCTCCAGCAATTCCGTACCTGGATCGATGAGCTTTGCGATACGCTCACGAGCAGTTAATTTGCCTTTCTCATGCTGCTTATCGATATTCTTAACACCGCCGCCAAGCTGAACTTCTTGGCCTAATGCCGAGAATTTCCGAAGCGTATTATTCGACCAATCTAAGAGGGTCTGATAGGGAAGTGCTTTCGCATCGAGTGGAGAACCGATTGTTTTCATTGCTGCAAATTTACGGATAAACCGTCCTATCACTTGAAATTGTTACGCTCTATAAGGAACAAAGGTCGATGTGGCTCGATCTTAGTGTCTCCACGGAGGTCTGTTGCAAAATGCGGGTTATGGTGTTATATCCTTGCGACGGTAATTGCGAACTAATATTCATCGAAAATGTGGAAACTCTCGCACCATTTCGGTGTTCAGCAGTTAACTTGCCTTAGGTTACAGAACAGAGGCAAAATTTCGTCGATTTTATTACCTTATCTCCAGTACATTCTTACTCTATAGCATATTCGTGAAGAAAAGATTCAACATATTTGGTTTGCTTTGGCTCTCGATCTCGTTAACCATGCTCGCGTCGTCATCGATGCTGTGCGGTTCTGCCATGGCACAAAATAGCTCATCCTCCAAAACACCAAATTGGGAAGAAGACCATGCCGGCGATGCTATGAAGTGGCTTCAGCACTTCATCAATCCGATGAATGAAGCGAATTACGACAGCGTGCGCCAGATCGGGTACGATCAACTGATGCACATGGACAATCATCAGGCCATGACGACGCTTTCCGCCGCCGCCTGGACGCAAGTTGCTACCTCCGATGTAGGGAAGGTAAGCGGGAGGGGATCGTGCGTTGCCTTCGATGCAAAAGGAACCATTTACTATGGTGTAACGATGGGTGGACTTTGGAAAACGACGAATAACGGCGTGAATTGGACCTCGCTGAGCGATACCTGGTCAACGCTCATTCTCGACGGAGTAGCCGTCGATCCGATCAATCAAAACACCGTTTATGCTGCAACCGGCGCGTCGAATGGCGTACCGGATAACATAGCCACCGGCGATGATGTTGGCGTCGGCGTATATAAATCCGAGGATGGTGGCCTGAACTGGACGCTCCTGTCCGGTAGCCCGAAAGTCGCGACGACTCAATTGGAAGTTAATCCAGTAAGCTCAAACCTCATCTACCTGGCCTCTTCGGGTGGTGTAAGCTTGTCGGATGATAGTGGTGCAACATGGACAGTAGTGCTTTCCCTTGGAGGCTATACGAGTATCGTATTCGATCCACATAACCCAGCTATCGTCTATGCCGCCGGCGGAGCGCAAATTCAGAAATCAACCGATTCCGGGCATACATGGGCAGCATTGCCATCGACATTCCCGACCCCAGGCACATTTATGATTTTGGGAATGTCTCGATCTTCCGATTCTATCTATCTCAGCACAGGCAATGGAAACTCCGATGGCAGTACAGCAAATGAAGCAGGGAGCACTCTTGCGCTCTCCACAGACGCCGGAGAGACCTGGACAACTAAATCCAGCAATGTAAATTACCTCGGCCAGCAGGCGTTTTACGCCAATGCAATGGCCGTTAATCCACAGGACCCATCGACTGTGGTCGTGGGTGGGCTTGACATCTATGCGTCAACAGAAGCAGGAACAAGCTTATCGAAAAAGACAGATTGGACAACAGAGCCGGAGAATTATAATTATTCTCATGCCGATATTCATGTGCTCAAGTACAACCTCTACACCAATGTGTTATATGCGCTGACCGATGGCGGTATTTTTTACAGTACCAACAACGGCTCTGACTGGCAGCAGGATATGAACGATCACCTCGGAACGTTTTCCTTCGTAGGAGGAGATATGGCGATCACGCCGGATGGTACCCCGGATTTCTTTTGCGCCGGCGCGCAGGATAATGGATTGAGTGGATACACGTTCGGAACGGACACAACCTACCGCTCGATCATGGGCGGCGATGGAGGCACCATGTTCGTTTCCCCGGTCGACGGAAATACTACATTTGGCACGTATGTCTATGAAACACTCTATCGCTCGGAAACCCGTGGCGTGAGCGTTGGCGGGAGTAATGCCTGGGATGTTGGTGGAGCAGACCAGGACAACGCTCAGAATATTCTTGGCACTGCGATACTTAACGAACAAGCTCAATATGGGGCGCCATTCTATATTAAGTACGATGTATGGGATCAGGATCCCGGTGTCGTTGCGGTTTGCGGCCCTGTAAACTTATATCTTGAACAGAACGGCAACATTGGGCCATCGGCTTTTCCGAAAGTGACGAATATCGGCACAGGTACCACGATCAGCGGCTCTCCGGTTGCGGTGAATCTTGCATCCTACGACGACGATTTTATTTATATCGGTACTTCGAGCAATTTCTTTTATTACAGCACCGATATAACCAATATTACCTGGACTCCGGCGTATAAGCCCGGCAGTACTACTACCAAAATGAGTTTTGGCGGCGAGCCGCAAGCCATCACCACCGACCCCAACAACCCAGAGAACGTTTGTATGGTCGTTGCCGGGACAAGCTCGAAGCATTTCTGGTTCTCGGCAGATAATGGCCAGACGTGGGCTTCGCCCGCTACCAACCTTCCTGCCTTAAATTACCGCAGCGTCGCAATGGATCCGAATGGCATTGTTTATGTTGGGAGCGATTATGGCGTGCTTCGTTCCGGCGATACCGGGAAGACCTGGTATTCCGTCGCAGATGGTTTGCCCATGGCGATGGTAAGTTCATTGCAGGTACGCGGGAATTATCTCGTTGCCGCAACCTATGGCAGGGGCATGTATTATGTGGATCTGACCACGCTTCCGCCTGTGGGACCAACCAATGGCGTTGCGTCCACGCCCGCTTCCAATTCCGGAATGGCGATCAGCGCAGTCTATCCGAGCGTCATCACAACTTCATCGCCACGCACGAATGTTGATTACACACTTCCGAGTGGTGAGCAATCAACGCTTATTTTGTATGACGTTCTCGGACGGCAGGAGCGCGTGCTGGTAAATCAGTTCGCATCACAAGGCGATCACGAGTTCGTTGCCGATCTTTCCGGCATCGCAGCGGGCCAGTATTATCTGGTACTCACCGCCGGAGGAACATCGGTCACGAAGTCGATCGTGATCGAATAGGCACGTATCTCGATGCGCTCGAACATAGCGCGGCCCCATCTTCGGGAAGTTGCAAAACTTCTCAATTCAACGCGTGGCGAAATCCGTAAAGCTTCGATCGAAGCGCTTGCGGTGCTTTCCAGAGTTTCGCCGGCGGCCATGGCATTCCTTATCCCGAAGCTGCATGTGCTGTTGTCGGAAGAGCCGCAACACGCCATTGCAAATCACGCAATAGAAATTTTGCATAATTACGCGCGCACGAGTGAGCGTGCTGCGCGAAAAGTAATTCCCGTGCTTCGGACGGCACTTTCCAATCTGGGGCCGAAAGGCGCAGCCAAAGTTACGAAAGTTCTTAAGGAACTCACGCAGTAAGCGTCACCGCATTGTTATTCGCCCGTCCGTGCAAAAATTGATCGAGATGCTTGCGGGCAAACGCTTCGATCTCCACGATCGTGTGGGTATCCGATGGCGTTGTGAAAGCGAACCGGGTTCGCCCACCAATGGCAAGATCGGCGTCTAATTGTAGTTCCGCGCGTAACGATGTTTCCAGATAATCGCGCCATGCACGAAGCTCCTCATCCGTGATCGGAGGGTTTACCCCATGTTTCCGAAGCCAGTCCGCGCCGAGAATTCCTGTTAATGTCATTTACACTTCAAAACAACAGCTCAGTGTGTTATGTGCGTGTAGCACAGATTTTCAGTTTGTTGCCGGATTTCAGGCTGTGTATAGTGGTGCTTTTCGTGTGTTCCCAGAATGGGAACGACATTACGTTAGGTCCCGTTGAAATCTCTGTGCATATCATTTCGCCGAAGCCACTGCGGGATTTTTACCAGAAGCATCCAGATGCGGAAGGGCCGATTCGAGCATGGCTGCGAATTGCTCGCGCCGCCACATGGAAAAACATGCACGAGATAAAAAGCCAATTTGGCACGGCAAGTATTGTTGGCAAAGACCGCGCCGTTTTCAATATTGCCCGGCAACAAGTATCGCCTCGTCGTGCTCGTTCGGTGCGATAAGGAATTACTTTTCATTCGATTCATTGGAACGCATCCTGCCTACGATCGAATCGATGCGTTAACGATTTAAGGAGGAAACACGATGGTCAGGCCGATCAGAACAGAACGCGATTACAGTCGGGCGCTCAAGCGGATCGAGGAGCTGTGGTACGCTAAGGCTAAATCTCCGGACGCCGATGAATTAGAAGTGCTGGTAACGCTTATTCAAGCCTACGACGAGAAGCATTATCCCATTCCTCCGCCTACATTAGAACAAGCAATAGAATTTTATATGGATCAGCATGGCGTCTCTCGATCTAAACTGGCAAAAATACTTGGTTCTAAGAGCCGGGTCTCCGAACTTCTATCGGGTAAGCGAACACCCAGCGTCCGCATGATGAAGATACTTCACCGTGAACTTGGCGTCCCGGCAGATGTACTTCTGGCTGATTAGAACTTACGCCTGATGTTTGAAGGATGGCTTGGCGATCGATAAATTTCTCATGCAGCCAGGGTTACTACATGAACAGAGATTAAGAATCTCTTCCGGAATGGGTGTGTTTAATTACAGCGATGATAGTTCGACCGCGTTTTCGGCAAGCCATTCTGATAATTCCGATGCTTGGAATATGGGGATGCTATGGCCCTGACGAAGTGGGGCAAAATTATTACAATCAGCAATCTTTTTATACGGCCACGCTTGAGACCATCTTGGAATACGATTCGACAAGCGCGGTACTTCAGGCAACAGCTTATGTGGCAGGAGCGTATCCATCTTCAGATAGCGGATGGAGTGTTACGCTAAATTCTTCACCGCTTGCTTTTAACTCGAGTAACGAATCCTATTCCTCGAATGCAATAGCACCGGTCGCTAATGGTGCATTGAATTGGTCGGTTAGCCAAGGAAATCGGAGTAATTTGGCAGAGCTTTCGGTCAGGAACCAGAACCCCTCGATCCCGACTAAAATAATGTTTCCCAACGACACGACGGTTGTTGCTATTGACTCGCCGATCGTGTTGCAATGGGTTCCCGACAGCACGCGACAATTCATTCATGTGGATGTCTTCGATTCCGCGGGTAATGCCACGTATGAATGGCTTCTGCCTAACAACGGATTGGATACGCTTCTAACGGTGTATGGGCCGCATCCGTTAGTCGCCGGCCCCGCCACGCTTCGCATGTGGCGTGATAATAATTTTAATGGCTACACGCAGCAATTCAACTATCAGGTGGATGCGGAATCGCGAATTACCGCCCATTTTGTCCTAAAGTAATCGCAGAAAACTCTCGCCCCAGTTTTCTTCTTCGTAATTTTGCATGGCTTGGGCGGAACGTCCTGAGAATCGGCCTGTTTTCCGTGCGTTCTTAATAACCATCCCCAATACGAAAATAGGCTGGAATCAGCGAAATAAGCGAAAAATTAGATTTTAATGGCAACTACGAATGATTTTCGGGTAGGCGCGGTCCTCAAAATGGAAGGCGAGCTTTACCAGATCGAGGAATACACCCACCGGACACCCGGTAACCTGCGCGCTTTCGTGCAGGCGAAAATGCGGAACATGAAAACGGGCAATTTGAAAGAAGTCCGTTTTCGCTCCGGTGAGGAAGTTGAGATGATTCGCATGGAGAAAAAGCCAATGCAATTTCTCTATCGCGATGGCTCGGATTTCGTGTTCATGGATAACGAGACCTACGAACAGATCAATGTATCGGAAAAAGCTGTCGGCGCAGGCGCAAAATTCTTGAAGGAATCGGATAATTGCGATATTCTTTTCGCCGAAGATGGCACTATCGTTGCTATCGACCCACCGAATTTTGCAATTCTTGAAATTTCGAGAACCGATCCCGGACTGAAAGGCGATACCGCGACCGGCGCTACCAAACCGGCCACGCTCGAAACCGGCGCAGTCATCAACGTGCCGCTCTTTCTTAACGAAGGCGACAAAGTGCGCGTCGATACGCGGACTGGAATGTATTTGGAACGTGTAAAAGCATAATAATCAAGATGGATCTATCCTACTTAGAGCAGATCATTAAACTCTTCGAGTCGAGCACACTGACCGAGCTTGAGATCGACGAGGAAGGCTCACGCGTTACGCTGGGACGTGCGAAGGAGCAACAGGCGATGTTTGCAATGCCGCAGATGGGCGGCTATCCCATGCCGCAGCAACAAGCTGCACCGGCAGTGAGCGCAGCACCCGTGGCATCGGAGCCTTCGGTGAAAACACACGAAGTGAAATCCCCGATCGTTGGCACGCTCTATCGCGCGCCATCCCCAGACGCCGATCCGTATGTGCAAGTGGGGCAGCAGGTCGAGAATGGCACCACGCTTTGCATCATAGAAGCCATGAAGCTTATGAACGAGATCGAAAGCGATGCCTCAGGTAAGATCATCAAGATCTTGGTGGAAAATGGTCAGCCCGTCGAGTATGGCCAGCCATTGTTTGTTCTTGAAGTTGATTAAGCGGCGGAAACGAAAAAACGAAGATCTCGTTATTGCATTTACTTATGACACAAACCAGCTTTGTTGATTATCCGGTAAGCCCGCTCCTTCAGGAAGACTTAACTCCGAGGGAATTTTTAGAGTTGTATAAAGCAGCGGCAGGAGTGATAAAGGAAACGAAGGTTATTCCACCGAAACTTGGAGAGCCGGGATTTGGCCGGATTCGAGTCCGATATCGTTATCCATTTTATCGCCAACAATTTTCTAAAACCAACAAAAATGGCGAACGAAGAGCAACTCTTACCAGATAAGCGGCCCGACGAGGGGGTAAATTCAGAACTCATTGAGCGTTTCGTTGCAGTACAGGAAAAGCAACTTTCACTGAGCCTCCAAGAGCAGGAAGCTGGTCATCGTTATGCTATGGCCTCACTCGATTATGACTCACGAGATAGAAGTGAGCAGCGTAAATTTCTGCTTAAACTTGTTGCTGGCCAACGAATCCTTTTAGGGGCTATCGTTGGCTCACTCCTCGTTTTCACTGGCATCGTTCTTGCCATGGGCAAAGATGCCATTGCCGTCGAAATTTTAAAGGCCCTCGCTTTCTTTCTCGCCGGAGGTAGCGTTGGATGGGGATTGCGAAGAAAAGGCGATGACGATAGAGGCCCAAAGGATTAGAGCAACCCAATATCAACGCTTTTGTTTCATAAAATTCTCATAGCCAATCGCGGCGAAATCGCGCTTCGCATCATCCGCACCTGCCGCGAGATGGGCATTAAAACTGTTGCGGTTTATTCCGAAGCCGATCGTCACTCTCTGCATGTCCGTTTTGCCGATGAAGCCGTTTGCATCGGCCCGCCGCCGGGTAAAGAGAGCTATCTTAACATTCCGCGCATTATTAGCGCTGCACATCTCACCGGCGCGGAAGCTATACATCCCGGTTACGGATTCCTCGCAGAGAATGCAGAATTCTCCGATATTTGCGACGCATCCGGTTTTACCTTCATAGGTCCTAAACCAGACATGATCGAGGCGATGGGGGATAAAGCCCGAGCAAAAGACACGATGAAAGCGGCCGGAGTTCCAGTAGTAATGGGTTCCGATGGCATTATAAAAGACCTTGATGAAGCCCGGCAAGTCGCTGAAACGATTGGACTTCCGGTCATCATAAAAGCTGTGGCAGGTGGCGGTGGGCGCGGAATGCGCATTGTGCATAACATCGAAGAGCTTGAGCAGCAAGTGGTAATGGCGCAAACAGAGGCCGCTGCAGCATTCAATAATGGCGATGTCTACTCGAAAAATATATTCAGAAGCCGCGCCATATCGAAATTCAAGTTTTTGGAGATACCAATGGCAACGGTCGTGCATTACAACGAGCGAGAATGCTCGATTAACGGCGCCATCAAAAGTTGGTTGAGGAATCTCCATCGCCGGTCGTTATACCGAAGAGATTCGAAACGCAATGGGCGCGGCGGCCATAAAAGGCGCATCAAGCGTGGATATGTGGGTGCGGGCACGATAGAATTTCTTCTCGATAAGGACAACAAGTTCTATTTCATGGAGATGAACACCCGCATTCAGGTGGAGCATCCAGTGACCGAGCAGGTAATCGGCCTTGACCTGATTCGCCAACAGATACATGTGGCGGCTGGCGGCAAGATTTCCAAGCGGCCACGCAGGCCGGAGGGACACGCGATAGAATGCCGCATCAATGCCGAAGACCCCGAGAAAGATTTTCGTCCATCGCCCGGTACGATCACAAGTTTCCACGCTCCGGGCGGCTATGGAGTGAGGCTGGATTCGCATGTTTATGCCGGTTATCAGATTCCGCCATATTACGATTCGCTTGTTGGTAAGATCATTGCATTTGGTGGCGACCGCGCAGAAGCTATCGACCGTATGCAATCCTGCTTGGATGAAATGATCGTCGAAGGCATTAAAACAACGATCCCATTTCACCGCGCACTCATGCGCAACGACCGCTTCCGCGCCGGGGATTTCGATACCAGTTTTATTGAGACGTTCGATTGGAAAAGCGGGGGATAATAGAAGTGTTCAAAGATGGATTTTAATGTCGAGCACATTCGATCATGTTTCGAACAGGGACGCGTTCGATATAGCGATCATGCTTTGGATGAAATGAGAAACGATGAATTCGGACGAATCTATGATGACGACGTTATGCAATCGCTAATGAATGGAGAGATCATAGAAGAATACCCTAATGCATTTCCGTGGCCTGCATGCCTTGTATACGGAAGTAACGCTGATGGAAGACCAATTCATACAGTATTTGGTTATAATTCCGAATCGGAACGAACAACAGTAGTTACCGTTTATCAACCAAACCCAGACTTATGGATAGCATACAAGACGAGGCGAAACAAATGAAATGCGTAATCTGCCGTGGCGAAGAAATTGTGCCACGCAGTGTGCGCGAGGAAATTCACGTCGGCGATGACATTGTTATGTCACCGTCGAGGCACTCGTATGTACGCAATGTGGCGAGCGGTATTTCGACCGCGCAACGGTTCGAAAACTCGAAAACATTGAGCGTGAGCTACTCAAAACCCGTGAATCGCTTCCCGCCATTGGGAAGGTTTTGGTGTATGGGTAATATAATGGCATAAATTTATCATTCCATTGAGCACTCATGCGCAACGAACGCTTCCCAAGCCAGCGATTTCGATACCAGTTTTTTAGAGACCTTCGATTGGAAGAGCGGGGGATAGGAAACTCCCCAGACAGAACATATACGTCACTGCAAAGCCGGCTACCTCTTCGATTCATGGCACCATATCGAAAAGCGGAACGGTGATGGTGTTGAAATAAGGCAACCCCAGCCACGAAGCGATCTCAGTGCCGGAGGCGCGGCATATTGGTAGCCCCGGACGTGAGTCCGGGGTATCTGGGTTTTTATTTGCCAAAAGTCCCGGAGGGACGACAGAAAAAAGTGGCGGAGCCACGAAGTACCCGCAGCCCAGGGTGCAGGCGAAGCCGGAACCCTGGGTTATGAGGCGGATTAAGATTTTTAGCCCTGAAAGGGCGATGTTTGCCGCCGGGATTGTACAACGCCCTTTCAGGGCTTGGGAACCTAAAACGTAACGCTAACCCAGGGTTCCGCTCGCAAGCTCGCTACACCCTGGCTGCGAGTACTCCGTCGCTCCGCGACTATTTTTCTCAGCCGCGTAGCGGCGGCATATTCGTAGCCCCGTGCGTAAGCGCGGGGTGTGCGGGATTTTTTTAAGAGCCAGAGTCCCGGTGGGACGACACCTCCGCCCTTGGTTTAATACGCAATTCAATTTTCTTTCTATAAAAAGCATCAAAATAGAAAACTCGCTCGAAACAAGTAATAAATTCTGTTTTTGAAAGCATATTTATAGATTCCTCAAAATCAACCATCGAAGACATTCCGCCTCCCGAGCCAAAGATCAAAAGCCAGCACTCATCGCATCGTTTCTTGCAATTCGCATATTTCTCTTCTTTTTTTAATATAATTTCTTTAAGGCGGTCTATCGAAAGAGCGCCTATTACTCCACTACGGGATGAGGCCCAGAGTGATTTTGTATCAGGTCCCAAATAATTGATGTCAATGTAGGACAGCCATTTTTTTAACCTCAAATTTTCAGCATAGAAATAACGCCAATCAAATGACGAAAAGCGCTCGCCCGAAAAATGATGTCCTACAAAATCGGCAATTTCGAGAGGAAGTGAAGTTTTTTCTTCGCGTGATATGCTATTCCAGTGTAAGTCATTCCACATGACACGGACGGTTAATTTGTGCTGATGCTTCGCCTCAAAAGATGCTTTGGCTCTTGAAAGTATCTCTTCCGACTCGCGTTCGAATCTGAGTAATTTGAGATCAGTTGAGAAAAGCGTATGTTCAATTCCAATTATTGCTCGATCCAAATAAAACAAGAAGTCCGGAGTCTCGGACTTTTCGAAGCGGCTCGCATTGAGTTCGGGCATAAAAGGGAGGAACAATTGTAATTGGAAGATCTCGTTCCAATCCTTGTGTTCTTTTTGGGAAAGATCGTATGGTCGCATATCCCGCTCCTACGGAAGCTTTTAAATTTTTGGTTCCGCTAACCCCCGGCTCACGCAGGGGGCTACAAATATTCCGCTCCTACGGAGCGGGGCGGACGTGCGCAGCACGTCCCTACGATCTCGCTTTCAAAAACCCCAGCTCATAAACCATCGGCTGTAACTTTTCCGTCAGTGCTTTGTAGGCCGATTCGAATGCTTTGAAGCTGTCGGGCGGAAAATCCCCGCTCGCGTTGCGGGATTGCAGGGCTTTGCGGATTTGATACCACCCCACATCCGCGCGGTTTAGTTTTAGTTCGTCGCGGACGGTGTGAACGTCCGTATCGGAAAAATATGCTTGCCACAATGCTTTACCTGCATCGAGTACCGCGTTCGCCTCTTTCGAACCCGCCGCGGCGGGTTTGCCGCGCATGTATTGCACCATAAAATCGCTCTCGAATCTGTCGGGCGCCCCAACCTCTTGCTCGGTGAAGGGAATGAAATGATTGACTATGCTCCATTTTTTTCCGTTCCATTCCAAATCGTTGGCGCTGGCGGTGAGATTGCTGC
Organism: Ignavibacteriota bacterium; assembly: GCA_963776895.1. Taxonomy (GTDB): domain Bacteria; phylum Bacteroidota; class Ignavibacteria; order Palsa-1295; family Palsa-1295; genus PALSA-1295. Next base: position 16,620 of record CAVZOL010000011.1, read on the forward strand.
CATTGAAAAGCATCCAGACCAAACAGTCGTTCTTGAATTCTTCGCTTAACGGTTTGTCGGGTTGCAGGAATTGATTAAACACCCCATTTCATCATAAATAAATCGAAAGACACACTAAAAAGCCACTTCCTCAGTCGCTTCTGGAAAGACTTTTAGCAAAGTCGAATCGGAAATCTTAGCCTCAAGCTGATCAAGGATTTGAGACATCTCTACTTTTGCCTCGGCTTGAAGACCCATTGCTTTAGATACCCCTGCCGAGTCTGTACTAATTCGCTCATTGAGTTTCAATTCGTAATGATGGTTCTTTCCTCGCGCGAGCGAATAGGCGTGGAAATGCATGGAGTCTCCTAAGCGAGTGCCTTGAATATGGGCGAATGAGAACTCTCGACGAACATAATTTAGTAGCTTGTCCTGGATGACGATTACAAGCTTCTTGTTGAGGTATTCAAAGGTCTCAACCTTATGGTGAAGTTGCACAAGAGTCGTTTTCGCGGTCATCTTCCAATTCATCCCAAACCCCTTCGGACTTTTCGTATCCTTCGTGGCGACCTTCAGACCATGCTCCATGAGAAATCGCTGCCGTATCGGCCAAACAGTACCGGTCGTATCGAGCGTTTGTAATTCAATCCCGACAAAATCACGAACCTTGCCTCCTTCTTCGGAGACAAGGAAATAATCTACACTTCCTCCAGGTACCGATATTTCCGACACAATATGAAGGCGGTTTCCCGGCTGATGTGAGGTTAGCAAATGGATGCAATCGAGAAAAATTTGTTTGTTCTCTAGAAGACGCTGGGGGCAAATAATAATAGGATCATCCCCGCTTGAATTCACGCTGCAAGTTCCAATGGAAATTGATGGATCGCTTTTACGAATTTTGAGACACTTCCGTGAAAGATAGGAGCAATGTGACTTCGCTACGACCTTCGACCAATCGGTGTCAGGGATAGAAGTGCTAATTGTGAAAAGCTCGGCGAGGCTTTGACTCATAAGAGGATTGCGCTGCGTAATTCGGCTTGCTTGAGATAGATTGCAGACAAATCGATACCAATTGACCTTCGTTCTAATTGCTTGGCTACATAGAGTGTCGTGCCCGTCCCACAAAACGGATCCAATACGATTCCGCCGCGCGGAGACGTAGCGACAATTGGGATTCGGCATAGGTCAGAAGGATAAGGAGCAAAATGAGCGTCCCTTCCCTGGGTGTCTTCCGGCATAATATCCCAAACATCGGAGGGCTTTGTGCCATTCGGATGGTACTTCATAAAATAAAAACCCTTCATGGCAAGTTCGCGAGCGCGCCCGGAAACGCGTTCGGAATCAGAATGCGTGGAACGCTGCTGTCCGCGAATTATCATTCGAAAATCCGAGATCGCGCCAGTCCGCACCGAAAGAAGAATTTCATTGAGTGCTTTTAGAGCTTCGACCTTCTCAATACTGGAAAGAGAGGTCGATAATTCTATTTGCCTTTTGTATCGAACACCGCTAACGCCGGTGGCGCTCACTACGGAACCATTCACGATCTTTGATTTTGAAGGTGTATTTCGAATGGCATCCACATCGTAATAATAATCTTTTTCATTCTTTACAAAATGAAAGACGTTCTCGTGAACGTTCCTAAGCTTATTCGGAGAATTGTCGGGCGACCCCTTCACTTTATTCCATATTACGCTATTACGAAGCACCCATCCTTGCTCGTCCATCATTCGGAGTGCGACCCTCCATGGGATTCCGAGCAATTTCTTCTTTGAGTAAGAATCACCGATGTTCAGCCAGAATGAACCCGTATTCTTCAAAAGACGGCGGATGTGACTGGTAATCGCAAGTAAGTTATTTACATATTCCTCCGGTGTCTCCTCTAAGCCGATTCCGCCTGAATCATAAACACGATGTCCCCAATAAGGCGGACTCGTCATCACACAATCCACTAACTCTACCGGAAACTGAGGCAAAATATCTACAGCGTCACCATGCAAAACAAGCGGTTCAGTTGCTTCCTGCAACGAGTAGCCGAGGAGTTCAGAGTAGTAATTCATGTGAATGTTTTATCGTATTCAAAAAGTTTAACCGCCTATTGCAGTCTTTTGTTCTGTCCTTGTGGAACATTACTGTGCCGTCAGATTATCGTGCGTAGATACGGTTCCATCGGTCATCACATCGGCAAAGAAGAGCAGCGCGTAATCGTCGTCCGACACGCCTTTTATTTCGCGTCCAATCATCGTCACCCATTTATCGAACACCTGTTTCAGGTTATCGGGCGTGATCTGGGTGCGAATGATCTCGCCCTTTTGTATCGCGTCCTTGAAGGTTCGGATAAACTCATCTTCCTGCGTTTCGATCTTGAACGAAACGAGGTGCGTACCGATATACTGCGAGACGGTGTCGAGCGCTTCCTGCGTAACATCGCTGGCCCGCTTGCCCCACTTGATCGTCTTTTTTTCGAGGAACGGAATAACGTCCGCGCTCTTCATGATGGCCGCTTTCTGCGTATCGACCACCGCAAGAAATGGGGGAACGTATTCGCCCTTGTTCAATGCCTGCTGCACATAATGCAGCAGTTGCGTGAACATCGCATAACTGGAAAGCTTAGAGTTATCCTTCGCCTCGAACCAAATTTCTTTGGTCTGAATATCGATGAGGTTTTTCGAATACCCCTTCAATCCCAGCGCCTTGATGTAAATATCCTTCACATCCTCCTCGCTTTTGCACTGTTTTAGTTTTTCAAAAAGCGTCATGAAGGTGGATGGTTATGGTTTGGTTATGAAATCGGGGCGATGCTTTGGAGGAGTGAGAACATATTGGGCACCTATTTCGTGTTCCATGTTTGCAATGATTTGTGTCATCCCTGCGGGACTTTTGGGTCTAAAACAATCCACTAACCGGGGACTGACGTCCCCGGCTATTTCCTATCTTCCCTTCGGGACTCTTGGCTCATAAAAAAACCTCCAACCCCGGACTCACCGGGCTACGAATATGTCTTCCCCAGTCAATCTGAGGGTGGCTTGCCGGGCTGGAAGCGCCGACCTACGCGATAAATTTCAATAAATCTTTCGCAACCCCTTGACATTGCCGATTGAATTGCTTATATTGGTACTACTTTGATGGGCACCCTCTTTGGACAAAGATGAAATATTAAAGATGAAAGATGAAATGGGGAGGTGCAGAAGTTCATTGAAAATCGAGCACAGTGTAGATTTCGGTATGAACGAGTTCTCCATGAAAAGAATTTGTTGCAACAAATGGCGAAATTAGCTCAAAATCGAGAGGTCATCGGGAACTCACAAGAAAGAAAAACGGCACCTATTTCTTGGCGAAACTGATGTTGGGACATTTCGAGTTTTCGAAGTCAATCTCTCGTTAGTTCGAAATTGGGGTGTTCTTCCCATACTAAAATATCGGTATCTCTCACAATGAGTCTCATAATTGAGTATTTTTGTGGCATGGATAAAGTAAAGCTCGCTCTCATTGGCTGCGGAAACGTAGCGCAGATCGTTCATTTGCCGGTATTGGAACACATGCCGGATGTCGAGATCGTGGCCGTGATCGATCCGGATAAACGCAAGGCGCAGGCTATTGCCCTGCGCTCGCATATTCAGAACGTGTTCACGTCGCTCGATGCGCTGCTCAGTTCGCCTATAGCGAAGGACGTTCATGCCGTCGATATTTGCACGCCAACCGATACGCACCGTCCGCTGGCCATTCAGGCGATGGAAAATGGCTTGGATGTGCTTGTTGAAAAGCCGATGTCGCGGACAGCGAAAGAAGCGCGTGAGATGTCCGCTGCTGCTGAGGAGCATAAGCGGAAGCTGATGGTTGGAATGAACAACCGATTCCGCCCGGATACGATGATGTTGAAGACTTTTATCGATAAGAAGGAACTCGGAAAAGTATTTTACATTAAATCGGGTTGGCTGAAGCAGCAATCGAGTACATCGCCGTGGCATCAACAAAAGGAGAAATCCGGGGGCGGGGTTATTCTCGATCTTGGAATCGCGATGCTCGATCTTGGGCTTTGGCTTCTGGATTACCCGGATGTGCAAACGGTGAGCGCAAGCACATATCATCTGCATACGAAAACAGTCGAGGATTCCGCCGCGATCTTCATTCGGCTTGCGGGCGATATTACGTTCACCACCGAAGTGAGCTGGACTTTCCAGCGCGAGAGCGATTTTTATTATTGCAACGTCTATGGGAACGATGGCAGCGCGTTCATTAACCCACTGAAAGTGATGAAACGCGTGCATGGTAACCTTATCAATCTTACGCCGGCAAAGCCGCAAACGCCGGTGGCGCTGTACAAGAAATCGTATGAGAACGAGCTTCGATATTTCATCAATTCGGTAAAGGGAATCGTTCCGCTCGTATCGTCGGGCTACGAAGCCGCAAAGCGAATGACCTTAGTAGAAGCGATCTATCAATCGGCATCGAAAAAGAAAGAGATCGCGATTGCCAGGAAATAACGTCGGCATTCTTGTTCATCCGATGCTTTCATTGCATACGCTCGGCCTGCTTGCGATCGGCGCTTTCATGGTGCTCGCGCTGCTTGGGTGGCTTGTTTTCAGAGTGGCGCAGCGTGGGTGGATGACGCATGGCTATTTGGGCATACCTGCAGTTATCCTCATTGTTTTAGTTCTTTTCATTCTATTTCAAGGTATCGGCAGCGGCGTCACGTTGGCAGTGATCGGGGAACATTACGAAAACCACCCGATCGCCGTGCTTGCCATCAATGGTCTCGCGGAAATTACGGTACTGCTTTTGGGAGCCATCGTCATTTCAAAAACCTTCCGGCAAAATCTCTTCGCGGTCTTTCGCCTGGAAGGTTTTTATGAAACTCCGGCATTGGCTTATATACTTGCAGTTCCCATCATGCTGCTTGCTCAATTTGGAGGCGGCGCGCTTTCGGTGCTCAGCGAACATGTATGGAAGTTTTTTCCGAGTATTTATCCGGCACTCGAGCAGTACGAGAATGCCGGCGATGAAAGTATGAAAGGACTTGTCACTGCGCATGGATCGATCGATTTCATGCTCATATTTATCTTTGTAGCTGTCGTTCCGGCGCTGGCCGAGGAGGCGCTGTTTCGCGGCTTTACTCAAACGAATATTGAGCGAAGTGGCCATTGGCATACGCGGCCTTTTGTTGCGCTCGGAATTACTTCCGTGCTGTTTGGAATGATGCATGCCAGCGTATTCAAATTTCCGGGACTCTTTGGGCTTGGCCTTACGCTTGGCTGGCTGACTTATCGCACAAATAACCTTTTCACAGGCGCGCTGGCACATATCGCGAATAATGGTTTTATCGTGGCAGCACTTTATCTAAGCCCTGAACAGGTTTCAGCTAAAGCTACACAGAGCCTTGTAAGTACCGATGAACTATCGGGCACCGATGCGTTGATCGTACTCGTCCCGGTTATTATTGGGATGACGCTGTTCTTATTCCTTTTTAATCGCGTAACGGCCCCACTTCACGCTCGTGGGAATGCGGAGCGAGAGCTTGAAGCGCGGTTAGCGCAAGAGAACAGTTCCGGGACGGAACTTCCAATGAACGATTATATTCAAGATCATTATGAGTAATCTCGCCCAACGTGTTTTGGTAGCGGTCATCGCTATTCCGATCATTTGTTATATCATTATCTTTAAGCCGTTTGGCCTATTGGGCCTTACGCTGATTGTTGCGTTGCTGGCCGTCCATGAGTTTTATAGTTTTGCTAAAGCGAAGGGCTTTGTCCCACAAAGTACGATCGGAATGATGCTTACCGCACTCATCATAGTATCCTTCGCGCATGTTCAGCTTTTGCGTGCAGGGGCATTTTTTCATCTACATTTTTCGATCGCAACACTCACCATTTATTTGCTACCGCTTATTATGATTGCGGGAGTCATTGCTGTATTCACATCGGAGCTGTTCAAAGGATACCCGAATCCACTTGTTCAGGTTTCGGTGACACTCGCTGGCGCAACTTATATCGGCTTTGGACTTGGATCGTTCTTTGGAATTCGCGAAATTCTTTTTAACGTGAATGATTCATCTCAGAGTGCATCATTTTTTCTCATTATGATGCTGGCCTCGATTTGGATATGTGATAGCGCCGCCTTTTTTGTGGGAAAGCCATTCGGCAGGCATAAGATCGCCGAGAGCGTCAGCCCCAATAAATCATGGGAAGGCGGCATTGCCGGACTCGTAGCTGCAATTGCAGCATGGCTCGTTGCTCGTGCCTTTATTGGCGGATTCGAAGAGGTTTCTGTTTCAACGGCAATTGCCATGGGAATCATAGTCGGGGTGTTCGGACAAATTGGTGATTTTGCAGAATCCATGCTTAAGCGGGATGCCGGAGTAAAGGATTCTTCCACGCTCATTCCTGGTCATGGTGGCGTGCTTGACCGTATTGATTCTATCCTATTCGTTGCACCTCTCACGTATTTGTATCTTCAACTCTTTGGAATCTGAACCTGGATTACACGGATTGGATGGATTACACGGATGAGAGAACTACCAGCGTTGGGAACGAAAAGTAAACCGATTCCAAACAACATGCATCATTGTTGATATTAAATCCCTGGATCATTCGTGTCTCTTATCCAATCCGCGTGATCCGGGTATTATTCAAAGAACTCCGCATGAAGTTTTTTCACAACACGATTTGCAACATCATCATGAACGACGATGCTGATCGCACTTTCGGATCCGCCGTAAGAGATCATTTCGCAGTTGGTGCGGCCTACCACTCGAAACAACCGAGCCGCGATCCCGGACTGCGTATAAAGTCCGGAACCAACTAATGTGATGAGGGAACGATCCGTCTGCACGTCGAGCCGTGCAAGTCCTTCACAGGCGGCGCGGAGCAGGGGAATCGCATTTGCATCGCCACATGCGAAGGAAGCCGCATCGACGGAAAGCGAAACAGCCAGTGGAATCACGCCATTTTCGCCCAAAACATCCCAAACGGTTTGTTGGACGGCAGGATTCGGTTGCGACCCATTTGTGGAAATACGCACGAGCGAGATCGATTTTTTCACGGCAATGCCAGTCATTGCTCCTGCCCCTTCAATTTGCTCCACTATGACAGTGCCTTCTTTTTCGGGTTCCTTCGAAGAGAGTACACGAACAGGAATTGATTTTTCAACGGCTGGCCAGATCGTCTCTGGATGCAAGACCTTAGCGCCAAAAAATGCAAGCTCACTCGCCTCATGGAAGGGAATACGCTTGATGGTATGCGCCGCTGGAGCGATACGCGGATCGCAGGTCATAATTCCTGCAACATCAGTCCAGATCTGAATTTCACGCGCACCTAATGCCACGCCCATGATGGCAGCTGAAAAATCGGAACCGCCGCGCCCGATGGTCGTGGTTTCGCCCGCGAGGGTGCTGCCGATAAATCCTTGCGTAACGCCGACAGCGCCTTTTGCGAGAGCTGCTTGTATCTTTTTCATACGTCGCGCAATTTCAGGCATAAGTGGTCTTGCCGCAGTGAACTCGTTCGAGGTAGCAATAAAATTGCGAGCATCAAAGAAGTGGCACACGATGCCATTCTCTTCTAATTGCACGTTCAGCGCAGCATGAAAAATCGTTGATGAGGCACGCTCACCGAGAGATTGAATTTGGTCTAAGCTTTTAGGAGTGAGTTCGCGTAAAAGATGAATACCTCGGACTAATGTCCGCAGTTCTTCCCAAATGGCGTGAAGAGCGCTGTGAACATGTGCGATCACTGATTCTTCCTCGATCAATTCTCGAGCAATTCTTGCGTGGCGGACTTCAAGTTGATCGATCGTAGAAAGTGATTCATTCGTTGTCTCTTTCATCGCGAGTTCACTTATACGAATGAGCGTATTCGTAACACCGGCACAAGCCGATAGCACAACGAGCGGTCGTGTGCGGCGTGAAATTCCATGCTCCCGCACGATCTCGATGGCCCGCGACATAGAAGCCGCATCTTGCACGGATGTGCCGCCAAATTTTTGAATAATCAGAACCACGATTTATAGGATTTTGCTGATCAAGAGTATTGATCTAGAATGGATTAAGAGGATAAATATTTGGAGGAATCAGAAAGATGTCAAAAAAGATATGGTCTTGATTATTATTGGTTCGTCAATAGAAAACCATCTTGTTAATCAGCAAAATCCTGGAAATCGAGGTTATTTCTCCAACCACACATATTTCAGATCGATACGGTTCATCGGATCGAGCGGATTATTGCGGACGTAAGGCTGGAGCAAGCGGTAATGTTCTTCGTAAAATAGCGGAATGGAAGGCGCTTCGTATGCTGCGATATTTTCAGCTTTTGCATAAAGATCCATTCGCCTCATTTCATCGGTCGTCGCAATGGCTTGATAAAAGAGATCGTTAAATTGCTCGTTGTTCCATCTGGCGCTGTTTGGATAACTTTTATCGGTTTCGTTCTTGGGGAGGAGCCGTCCGTTCAAAAGGTTCAAAAAGTTCTCCGGTTCAGGATAATCGGCGTACCACCGTGTGAGCCAGAGATTGAGCCTTCCATCCTCCGAGCCATCGAGAAGCTGCGCAGATTGCATCACCTGTAAACTCACATTTAGCCCGATATTGTGCCACATTTGCTGCACAGCTTCCGCAATTTGCATCGGACGTGGTTCGTTATAAACCGAGAGCGTAATTGGTGGCGCGCCATGTCCCGCAGGAAAGCCAGCACGTTCAAGCCATCGTTTGGCACTATCAAGATTGTAGGTGATACCGTGCACTTCGTCAATTGGATAATGTGAAAATGCAGGCGGAATGATTCCATGATCGGCTATCCCATGCGGAGCATTTTTCAACACGTACTTTACAATGCTTTCGCGATCGACTGCGAAGGACATTGCTCGGCGCAGTGCCATATTATCGAATGGCGGCTTCGAGCAGAGAAATTCCATGAAATAACTGTTCATTGCGGAAACATGCTGTAATGTGTACTTTGAATATTGCGGCGTGAGTTCTTTCTCTGGTGTTACAATATCCTGAAAGCTTTCGGTCGGGATGGTGAAATCTTCGTCCTCATTGGATTGCAGGAAGGATTGCAGCAGCGTCTTGTCGTCTTTGATGAGCGTAAATTTCACTTCGTCAAGCAGTGGCAGCCGGTTGCCGGAAGAATCAAATTCCCAATAATTCGGATTTCGCGTAAGCAGAATTTCCTGATCGGGCATCCAATGCGCGAACCGGAACGCTCCGGTTCCCACCGGGTGCTGAAAAAAATCCTTTCCATAATGTTCGATAGCTTCGCGCGGTACGATATAGCCAAAGCTTGTCGTCAGATGCTCAAGAAATGGAGCGAACGGCTTTATAAGATGGACGATGAAGGTAGAATCATCCGCAACTTGAAATCCTATAACTCCCACTCCTTCAGAAGGAGGGGGTTGGGGAGTGGTTTTTCCCATCGCATCGAAATAATCATTCGCCCCTTGCACAATATCCTGAAACACCCAATAGCCGGAGGTAAGTGTTTTGGGATTGCAGACACGTTCGAAGGAATATTTCACATCGCTTGCGTTCATTTTCCTTCCATGTCCGCCCGGGAAGCAAGAATCGTCGTGAAAGAAAACATCCGTGCGAAGGTGGAAAGTGTAGGTCATCCCATCCGGAGAAATCTCCCATGATCTCGCAAGTTCAGGTACCAGTTCAAGTTTCGAGTTATTTTCGACAAGTTTATCGAAGATATTGGTTCCGATATCGTCCTCGACTTTGCTGTTCATTCGCACAGGATCGAGGCTCGATGGATTCCCGCGGATCTCATTCAGCGTATAACGGCCGCCCAATTTCTTCCCGCCAAAACCGGGGCGCATGACTTCCGCTTCGCGTTTTCCACAACCACAAAGGATGAAAAGGGACCAAACAATGAACAGTCCGGAGGCGGGAGTGGTCCAATTCTTAATTCTCAATTTTTATTGGTAATTGAAATGTGGTCAGGGGCGGAATCGAACCGCCGACACAAGGATTTTCAGTCCTTTGCTCTACCGACTGAGCTACCTGACCAATGGGGAAAGTAGAAAGTATGAAATATGAAGTATGAAATGCGGGGCGGTAACAGTCAGGTTCATGCTGCGAGTTTCCGGGATGCCTAAGGACTTAATCTGCCCATGCTCGGAGTTTACAATTTCTTTGAATTATTCAGCACGTTAGGATTAAGCATTTTAGCACATATCGGATGACTTGCAGGACACTTTTTCTCTCTTTTTTTGCACTATCAATCCTTTCTACTGCTGCTCTGGCACAGCGTGGAAAGACGTTTACTGGGCCAAGCGCAGCTCCGCCAAGCAGCGGTGAGCCCATCATGCCACCTGATAAAGCTGCAAACAAAACGGATTGGAGCTTTCTCCCGCTCAGTGCGACTCACGCCGATCAATTTGTCGAGGATCATCCGAATTATGATGGTCGGGGAGTTATCATTTTTATTTTCGATACGGGAGTCGATCCCGGAATTGACGGACTTCAAACAACGACTGAAGGAAAAAAGAAAATTATCGATGTGCGCGATCTTTCCGGCACCGGTGATGTGGTGTATGCTCTGGCCGACCGTGTTGGCGATGAACTTCGCGTGAATGGCAAGACTGTCTTGCGCGGAATGAATGCCATCGATGCAAAACCCGTGGATGGCAGATATTATTATGGTGCGCTGAATGAACTTCGATTTCAAAACGGCCTCGGCGATCTGAATTTTAATGGAAGCGACACCGATGTTTTCGGTGTGCTGGTCTATATGGATTCTGCCGATCATTACGCAGCCTATGTGGATTCCGATGGAGACCGCGATCTTTCAAATGAGCATAAAGTTACAAATTATCACGAACATTTCGATACGTTCGCGTTTCATTCGACGGACTCCGCATCTTTCAAGTGGCCGCCGGCTGACAGGGGCTGTGAATATCTATCCTGATCGACAGATCATCTCGATCTATTTCGACGATGGAAGTCATGGTACGCATGTGGCAGGTATTGCTTCTGGGCACAACATTGACAATCAAGCCGGATTCAATGGCGTGGCTCCCGGCGCACAGGTCATTGCTGTAAAATTTGCCGATAACAACGCGGGCGGTGTGACGGTCAGTGGTTCCATGCAAAAGGCTTTCGAGTTTGCGGCGGAGACTGCGAAATCGCAATCCAAGCCTGTTGTTGTTAACATGAGTTTTGGCATTGGGAATGAATTAGAGGGGCAGGCTGCGATGGATAAATGGCTCGATAGCCTCCTCGCAGCAACGCCAAATCTTACGGTGTGCGTATCCGGTGGTAACGAAGGACCGGGATTATCGAGTATTGGCCTTCCCGGTTCGGCAGATCGCGTTATTGCAAGCGGCGCGGCGTTGCCGGCTGATGCTGCGCGCGATCTCTATGATCTATATCTTACCCATCCCGTTATTTTCGATTTTTCTTCGCGGGGCGGCGAACTTGCAAAGCCGGACATCATTTCGCCGGGAACCGCAGTAAGTACTGTTCCCGATTATGTCACCGGAGACCGGTATAATGGAACGAGCATGTCTTCGCCTTATACCACGGGTTGCTGTGCACTTTTGCTCTCGGCAATGACGCAAACCTATCCCGATTGGAAAGTGAACGCATTCGCTATCAAGCGCGCAGTGATGCTTTCCGCGACCCATATTGCAGAAGCGACGCCGCTCGATGAAGGATATGGCATGATCGATGTTCCGGCAGCATTTGAAATGCTCTCTCGCTGGCATCGCATGGGATATGTACCGACCCCTGTTGATATTCAAGCGAGCATTCCTTCCGAGATCAAAACGGGAACGGCCGCTTATTTCCGGGCTGGGAATTATCCGAAAGATGGCGACCGCGAGTCCTTCACCGTCGAACCGGAAGAACAACCAGGAATGAGCGCCCGCCAGCGTGCCGTTGGCATGGAAGCATTCGAACTTGTTTCGGATGAACCATGGATGTCGCCGCTCCAATCGAGTATTTACCGGCGCGGCGGCGGCTCGATGAATGTGGATGTGCGCTATAATGCAAAGCTGTTGCAAAAGCCAGGTCTGTATTCGGGAAGGATATGGGCGTATGAAAAGGGCGCTCCGCATACGCGTGCCGATGCCCGATTCGAATTAGTCAACTCCATTATCATTCCTTATACTTTCTCCGATCATAACGATTACCGTGTCGCCCTTACCGATGTATCGCTTGCCCCCGATTCGCTTCAGCGCTATTTCTTCGCTATTCCGCCTGGTGCAAAAGAAGTTAAAGTTACGCTTTCTTCGCGCGATACGAAAGGGGATTGCTCCGTCTTGCTCTTCGATAACGCCGGCCAGGAAATTTCCCGGCTTGGCATTCGGTCTGGCTCCAAGCGAACATCGACACTCTATTTCTCCGGTTCCCAGTTAACGCCCGGGATTTGGGAAGCCGATCTATCGAGAACCATGTCCAGCGAGGATGAAGGCGATCTCGCCGTTGATTTCACCCTTGAAGCTCAACCGTTGGATATGGAGAATACTTCTGCCGGAGTCGATGACCGTGGCAGACGCAACGCTCACCACAACCATTGCAAATTCTACGCTCTTGAATTACCATGCCGAGCCTCAGGCGAATATCAGCGGCTATGAGCGTACCATCGATACGCTTATTGCCGAAAGCGATGAGTTTTCGCTTCCATTCTTCGCCAAGCCCGGAGAGCGAGGCGTCGTGTTCGACGTTTCCATTCCAGCAGAAGATTACGATCTTTTTACCGATATCGCCTGTCAGGTTTTGCATCCGGATTCCAGTGCGGTATTTAATTCCGCGTTCGATTATCGAAAGAAAACAGTACCGGTATTATTTGGATCGGAAGATAACGAAGATTCTTCGGGAACTTCAAGTGGAAATGGAAATTACGTGCTCTATATTCGCGGCGGCCTTGCGCTGCCGGATCGGCCGCATCCCTGGCATCTGCATATCGTAGAGCGCCGCTATCCTCAGCAAGATACCTACCTTGCGCCCACTCCGGCTGAGCTTTCATTGTTCCCTTACCAATCGCAGGAATTAAAATTCCTGTCGAATCAGCCTGCCCCGATCGCTCCGCCGGGTTATCGGCTCTTCGGCAGCATGGATCTGAAAAAATCAGATCAGGACATAATCCGTATTCCGGTCGAATGGTGACTGAATAGTGCATCAATGGATATTCAATCTCCCGGATGGCGCGCTGGCTTGCCACGAATTTTGCAATGCAAGCGTATCGTTCAAGTTGAGATACGAAAAAAGCTGACCCGATAGGATAACCAATGGCGATGAGCCTTTCGGATCATTCCCCGCGACTGCAAGGGAAGGTTCCAACGTCACTTCAAGCTGAGCGCCGGGATCGTTCAGAGGCGCGATGTAAAATCCACCGGGAAAAGGATAGTCCGTGCTCGTTGGATGGGTGTCGGAACTATCCTGATTCGTAAACGCTCCATAGAAGAATCTATGCTGCGGATAAAAATTCGTATCGACGACCCATAATCCATAGTTCCATCCTTTCGGTGCATCCGGTAAATTCGTGCAGCTTGGTTCGGGAACTCCATTCACAAAGCGCATCAGGAAAAACTCGTTTTCAGCCAAAGTAGTGTTGCTGGATTTCGTTGTAAACGTTGCCGTTGCCTGCGCCTGCGAGAAATTTCCAACGCCGCCGGTATTCGTTGTCGTTAACACTCCGGAACCACTACTTCCATTAAATGCTCCCGCGATCAGAATGCTCGATGGGCTGGCCGGAATGGACGATGGTTCCATCGAAACATACGCCTCCGCGATCGAATTCGGTGATTGCGGGAGCGTGATACTGCCCGAAAATTCCATGGAATCCCCGATCGTCTGCCCCGCTCCAAGCGCGGCGGAATACCATGTTGAACTCCCACTAAACTGCACCCAAAGCACATACTGGCTGCTCGTCGAATCGAGTGATGGAAGGTTAGCGACATGCAGCGTGTAGCTATCACCTGGTTGCGGCACGACCGTCGAAGGGCAGCCGGTAAAGCAGAGCAGCAATATCAGAACTATCGCGCACCCATAGCGGCGAGTAAGCATTATTTCAGTGATGTGTAAGCATTATTCGAGCGCCGGGAAGTTTTGCCGGCTGCTTTCTTCACAGGCCGCAGAAGGGCAGGTGGCACATCGATCTCCATTCTCAGGAGCGCGGCAGCCAGCGTTTTGCCCTGCGCGTCCTGCTTCAGGCTGACCGTCCCGCCGCCGCCGAGCGTATTGTGAAGCAAAAAATTCAGCGCCCATAAATTCGGTAGTTCGAACCGCTCCACCGGACCAAAGCAGATCCCCTTAAAATGCTTTTTCACCGCCGCGCGCGTCACCTTCGATTTGATGACCGGATAATACCGCTCCTCGCGAGCAATAAGGCCCACGTTCGCAGCATCGCCCTTATCGCCGCTTCGAGCATGACAAATATCGAGAAGTTTAATTTTCATCGCATCTTTCAACATTCGGAATGCCATGCGGGTTGCCAGAGGAATGTGTTGCAAAATGAAGTCATTGGCTGTCACCAAGAAATAGGTGCCGTTTTTCTTTCTTGTGAGTTCCCGATGACCTCTCGATTTTGAGCTAATTTCGCCATTTGTTGCAACAAATTCTTTTCATGGAGAACTCGTTCATACCGAAATCTACATCTGTGCTCGATTTTCAATGAACTTCTGCACCTCCCCATTTCATCTTTCTCCGCCGCGGCGGATTCATCTTTCATCTTTTCCCCATATAGGTGCCCATCAAAGTAGTACTAATATAAGCAATTAAATAGGTAATGTCAAGGGATTGCCAAAGATTTATTGAAATTTATCGCTTAGAGCCTGCCCTGAGCTTATCGAAGGGGTCGGCGCTTCCAGCCCGACAGTCCCGTTAGGAACGGCCCGTTTGTAGAATGACCTTCTTATTTTTTCGAACGTCCAGATAAAGGTAGAATAAATGAGTGGGATAAAGTGTTGAATTCATAGACAGGCACCCTGAGTGTATTATATTTGTGATATGACTCATTCGGAAGAACTCGAACATTTATCGGAACTTCACCGTAAGGGCGATTTGACGGATGAGGAATTTGCTGCTGAGAAAAAGCGATTAATTGAAACACCTGATCCACCCGCTCTCAACACTGTTGTCGTTAATTCCCCTCCAAAGAAATCGTCTGGAATTGCAAAAGGCTGTGGGATAGGGTGCCTCGGACTCATTGTAGTATTCGTAATCGCTATGGCTATTGGCAGCAATGATAGGGGTGGTAGTGGAAGCAATTCTCCTTCACAGGACGACGAGAAGCGAGACGCTTATATTGGCGCACAAATTATCGTTGAGCATTATTTAAAGGCACCAAGTACGGCTGACTTTCCATATTCGGGCGATGCAAGCATTACGAAGAATGCTGACGGATCTTACACAATTTATTCCTATGTGGATTCTCAAAATTCCTTCGGAGCAAAAATTCGCACTCACTTTACCATTACGGTGAGAGGAAGCGGTGATAACTGGAAAGAGGACGCCCCCCCTCAATTTGAGAATGTTGAATAATAAAAGACACGGTTAATGGTATTTGAAATTCACTCTAAATTTTGAAAAGATGTCCTCGATATCACGAGTTTCTCCCGGCATGAAAATTTTCTGTGAAGCGCCTCTTCGCGACCGTGTTGCACTGAGTAGCGGCATTGAAGAAGTAAAAATGATCAATGGAATGCCCTGTTTTAAGCGTGCATTTGTTCCAAGCGAACCGTGGACATCTCCAAATGAAGATGAGGTGAAAATTCTCCAGGCGGAAGAAAATGAAAACGGAATTTACCAGCAACTCGCCATTGTCACTATCCCGAAAGAATTAAAAAAATCTTTCCACAATCTGAAATTATATTCTTGCAAAAATGATGCAGATGCGCAACGAATCGGTGCAACACCCGCTTACAAAAAAGTGCTCGGCGAATTCATCGAATATTTTTCCCCTTGGCACAAAGGCGATGATCCTCCCGTTCCGCATTTCATTTACGTTGGCAGACCTGGATTACGCACAACAACATTCAATCGTAACGAAAATTTTTTTATCGGCATGCATCTCGATAGTTGGGAAAAAAAGCAAATGAATGAACGCCACATCGCGCGCAATCGCATTTGCCTCAATCTTGGACTCGATCCGCGTTATTTCCTTTTTTACAATCTGGAATATCGTCAGATGGCGAAGATGGCAGGCTTCCCTGAAAATTTTCTGAATCAAAAAAATCAACATCATTACGAAGTGCTGTACAAATTTTATGAACTATTTCCTGATTATCCCATTATCAGGTTACGTATCGACCCGTATGAAGCTTATCTTGCGCCCACCGAAAATGTTGTGCATGATGGCACAACAGAAGGATGCACACAAACGGATGTCAATCTTGGTATTCGTGGATATTATTATCGCGATTTTGAACTTGCAAAAACAAAACGCAAATCATTTTTTAACCTTCTGATTCGCAAGTAATATGAAAATCAACTGGAAACCTGTTCGCCTCTTCCTGAGTGGATTATTTTTCTTCTCAGCTTCACACGCCAGCGCACTCCCATCCAAGAAAATGGATGTAAAAGTGATAAAGCTTCGCAATGCAATTAAGAAAAAAATCGAAGCCGGAGAGAGCAGCAGCATCATCAACTACATCTCTTTACATCACCACCTCAGCAATGGTGGAAATAGAATAAAAGGACAATGGGATTCATGGGATTCGTGGAATAACTGGGATGCTTGGAACAACTGGGACACATGGAGCACTTGGGATACGTGGAACACATGGGACTCATGGGATGCGTGGAATAACTGGGACACATGGAACACATGGGATTCGTGGAACTCGTGGGGCAATTCGTGAGTGATTTTAAATTCCGTTGAACTTGGCAAACGAAAACAAATTCCCAGTCGGGCCGATAGATCTGCTTATTGTGCAGGGATCGCCATTTTGCAGATTTGATTGCAAATATTGCTATTTACCAGACCGTCTCAATAAAAATCGAATATCAGTAAGCACTGTTACTAAAGCGGTTCAACGTCTCGTTGATGAAATGCTAATCAACAAGGAATTCAGCATCGTCTGGCATGCGGGTGAGCCCCTCGCTGTACCTCTTTCGTTTTATAGAGAAGTCGTGAGTGAAGTAAGAAAGATTATTCCTAAAAACAAAAATGTAGTGCATCATATTCAGTCGAATGGAATGCTTCTAAACCAGGAGTGGTGCGACTTCATCATTGCAGAAAATATCCGCATTGGCATTAGTTGCGACGGGCCTGAATTTATTCACGACAAAAACCGCCTCACGCGTGCCGGAAAAGGCACGTTCAAAGAAGTGATGAAGGGAATCGAACTACTGAAGAAAAACAACATTGAATTTCATATAATAGGTGTGATCACTGATCTTTCTCTTGATTACGCAGAAGAGATTTATAATTTCTTTTTCGAGATGGGGATTCGTTCGCTCGGAATGAACATTGATGAAGAAGACGGTGCGAACATAAAAAGCACGATACAGGCTCCTCTAGAGGAGAAACTGAAAAAATTCTGGTCGAAACTTTACGAACTACAACTGAATCAGGAAAGATACCTCCACATTCGTGAACTATTCAACCTGCACACGCGCTTGCTTGAGGGTCCTACGCAACTCCCACCTATGTTTTACTCGCAAATGAACGGTCCACTCCAGATTATCGCACTCGACATCTATGGAAATTTTACAACGTTTTCACCTGAGCTACTAGGAATGAAAGACGCGACGTATGGTTATGAAAATTTCGATTTAGGCAATGTAAATGAAGTAGGTTTCACTGAATCGTTGAGCTCTGAAAAATTTCGACACATCTTCGGAGAGATCAACAAAGGTATTGATGCATGCCGGATGGAATGTGAGTATTTCAATCTCTGTGGTGGCGGCGCACCATCAAATAAGTTATATGAAAATGGATCATTCGCTTCGACGGAAACGCGTTATTGCCGTTATACGCGAAAAATAATTATAGACGCAGTTTTCGAAAAGATGGAATTCGAATTGACTTAATTTGGAATCCGCGCTTATTGTTTTTTATCAACCCTTCCCATTTGCGCAACCCCTTCACACATTCCCGTCAAGATATGCCCAAACTTTTTGCGCTTGGTTTCTAAGTAACCGGCATTTCGTGCGTTAGCGGGAATCATAGCCCAAGTGTTTTACGAAATTCTTCATAGGGAACGCCGGGATCGTCTGCGTTCTTACGCATGGCCTCTTCAATGTCGAGAAGATCTTCATAATCCTCGGCCATTTCCCACAAGGTCTTGAACTCCTCCTTCGGGAGCACGACGACCTCGGTCCCATCCTCTACTCGTTCCTTCAAATGTACGTGCATATTTTTTTGCTCCTATCTGTGAACATCCTTCCCGCGCCCGTAAGTTCCCATCTATTTCAACAACATCACCGTTCCGCTTTTCGAGACGGTGCCATGAATGGAGGAAAACACGAACGTATAAAAGTATGCTCCGGCGGGCTGGTTCGAGAGATCGAGCGCGTAGCTTGCCTCAACTCCGGCGGTGAGTGGGATGCTGTTGCTCACGACTGTCCTGCCGAGCATATCGGTTACGCGCACTTCAGCGGTTCCGTCCGTTGAAGCAAGGAGCGGTAGCACCGAGGGACGGCCATCATCAACTGTGACAGGATTCGGCTGCGGGTTCCCGACCTCGAACGCGAGATTGTTCTGCATGGCAAGCATAATCAACGTGTCGCCGCACGAAAGCGCGATATGAGAGACCGCGCTGCCGGAGGAAGCGGATAGCACGCAATTCTCATACGTGGGATCGGAACCGTTCAGCAGCAGCGAGTCCAGCACAAAGCTGCTCACTGTCGAATCGGAGAGCATGGCTTCCAGTCGCAGCGTCAAAACTGGCGTCCCGGAATCAAGTGCAATAGTGGAGGTACTCGAAATAGTAAATGGCAAATGAGCGGTTCCATTGACAGCAAACGGCTGCGTGTATTGCAATGGTGCAAGCTCTGTGCCTCCCGTCGCTGAGATGAAATTGTAAGAATCGTAACGATATTCGATCGTCCCGCTGATGTTCACTAACCCTACGTTCTGCACGGAAAGATCTGGGGTGACGGTCACGGTAAGGGTATCGCCGGGTTTGATGGGGTCGGGGCTGAGCGCAACGGTGAACTCCACCGAGTCGATGGGAATAATATTCACCTGGACCGGAATACGCCAGACCGAGGTGTTATTGGGTTCTCCGGTTATCACAACTGTGTCGTATAATTGCCCGACGCCTGCGATATAGGTAACGTGTAATGAATCACTTGCGCCGGGGAAGAGTATGAGAGGCGGAGGTTGTAAAATACTGGAAATAGTAAATCCCGAACCCCAGGGAGACATGCTCCAGGAGTTCAACGTATCGACGGCGCAGCTATTGTTGGTGTAGGTTATGGTGATCGTCGTATCGATCGATTGGCAATTCGTGGTAGTACCAAGATCGATCGCAGCAGGCGCGATCGCGAGCGAAGGCGCGCCGCCACCGGCAAATCCATCGCCTTCGTCCGTGGTTTTCCAAAGGATGCCGTTGTCATCGAATGCGAATATGGTTCCTCCACCACCGATGAAGGCAAATCTGGTATTCGAGAACATTATTGGGGCCGCCGATATTCTTCCATGTCACCCCGTTATCCATGGAGCGGTATAAGCCCTGAGGCTGGCCCTGCACTTGCCCGGAGCTTTGCAGGAACATCGCACATCCGGTTCCCTTGATCTCTCCCGTCGTTTTAAATGGGAGGGCGCTAATGACGCTCCAGGTTACGCCGTAATCCGTGGATTGATAAACGTTGGATGGATTACGTGAGGAAGAGTTTTCGGGAGCGATATAAAAATCGGATGAACCCTTCACGCCTAATATTCCCCAGGAATCTCCACTATGCAAGGCAGAGGGTGACCACGTAGAACCGCCATCCGCAGAAACATAGTAATCCGGCGAAAGATAAGGCGTACAGACAATGTGAAGGCCGTCAACATAGTCCAGACCGCGCATGGACGCATTGAAGACCTGTTTAAAGGTTACGCCGGTATCGGTAGAGATCATCAGCCCAAAATCTTCCCCGGCGACACACAGGTTGTTCGAGGTGCTTCGAACCGATGAAGGATCGTGGGAATTAAAGTTATTAAGCTGCACCCAGGTATTGCCGGTGTCCGTCGTGTGCCACAGCCGCCCATATCCGCCATTATCGCCGCCAATAACGGCCCATCCGTCGGTCGGGGCACTAAACCAAATATCATTGACGTATTCGTTGGGCTGAACAGTCGGGGAAACAGCCAGCGTCCAGGTAACGCCGCTATCGGAACTTCTCCAGATCGGACTGAACGAAATGGAACTATTATCGTCGCCGAATCCAAGAAATCCCGTTTTGGAGTCGATAAAATAGATGACACAACCCTGGCCAACATTCCCGCTGCTGAACTGCGCGACCTCATTCCACTGCGCGTGCGCCGTGCCGATCGGCGCTACGAGACAGCCTGCCATCGCAAAAGCAAAAAGCGCGATCCGAAGAGGGAAGTGAGACATTGCCATATCATTAAAACACGCGAAATCGATAAAGTCGCATTCAATATTGTGCGATTCTTGAAATTAGCTGTTTAGACTAACGAAAACGGATGGAGTGTCACATAAATTCAGCTATTGGCGAATGGGCGCGATTCAAAAACTGCGATGCTCACTTCTTCCCATTCGGTCCAATCCCTTCATGCATCCCCGTCAAGATATGCCCTAGCTTTTTGCGTTTGGTCTCTAAGTAACCGGCATTTCGTGCGTTCGCGGGAATTTCTATTGGGACGCGCTCGACGATTTCGAGGCCATAGCTCGAAAGTCCCACTACTTTTTTCGGGTTATTCGTCATGAGGCGCATTTTGCGCACGCCAAGATCGGCCAGCAGTTGTGCGCCCAATCCGTAATCGCGCAGATCGGCTTTGAATCCCAGCGCCTCGTTCGCTTCGACGGTATCTGCGCCTTCTTCCTGCAATTTGTAGGCGCGCAGTTTATTCGCCAAACCGATTCCGCGCCCCTCCTGACGCATATAGACGACCACTCCGCGTCCCGCCGCTTCGACCATCATCATCGCGGCATGAAGCTGATCCTGGCAATCGCAGCGCAGGGAACCCAGTGTATCGCCGGTGAAGCACTCGGAGTGGACGCGCACCAGCACCGGCTCGCCATTCGCAATATCGCCTTTCGTGAGCGCGATATGCTCTTTGTGATCGACTTTATTTTCGTAGAGATGCAAACGGAAATCCCCGTATTCCGTGGGAAGGTTCACTTCGACAATTTTGTGCATCAGCTTTTCCCGCGTCATGCGGTACGCGATGAGATCCTGCACGGAAATGATCTTCAGATCGAATTCCTCTGCGAATTTCACAAGCTCCGGCATTCGTGACATGGAACCATCCTCGTTCATCACTTCGCACAGGATCGCAATGGGTTTGAATCCCGCCATTCGCGCCAGATCGACAGCAGCTTCGGTATGCCCGGCGCGGCGAAGCACGCCTTCATCTACTGCGCGAAGCGGGAAAATATGTCCCGGCCTTGCAAAATCATGACCGACCGTTTTGGGATTTGTCAGCGCCAGCACAGTTTTCGCGCGGTCGCTTGCGGAAACACCGGTGGAAGTTCCATGCAAATAATCAATGCTGACGGTAAACGGAGTTCCATGCCGCGCGGTGTTAATATCCACCATCATCGGAAGATCAAGCTCGGCAGCGCGAGCCTCGGTGATCGGCGCGCAAATAATTCCACTCGTGCGTCTGAGCATGAACGCGATCATCTCCGGCGTAACCATTTCTGCGGCCGCAACGAGATCGCCCTCGTTCTCGCGCTCCTCATCGTCCACGACGATGACCATCCGTCCGCGCCGGATGTCGTCAAGAGCTTCGTCGATGGTATTTAGCATGATTACTCTGCCGCCTTCTCCGCATTCTTCGGCACCACGGTTCCCAGCGAAGTCTTTTCCACGCGAATTTTGGTGTTATCCGAAACCTGGAGAAGCACAGTCGTGTCTTCGACTTGCGCGACGGTGCCGTGAATTCCGCTCGCGGTGATCACTTTATCGCCTTTTTCTACTGCCTTTACAAGTTCTTCCCGAGCTTTCTGGCGTTTTTTCTGTGGGCGATAGATCAGAAAGTAGAAAATAACAACGATAAGAATAAGCGGCAGAAACGCGGTAATGGGGTCGCTCTGTGCACCTGCTGCGCCGCCGCTTGGTGGTGACATCAGAAGTTGCCAGTGGAGTGGGGTGAAGAGGGAGGAAATCGTCATTTGAATGCGGAAATAGTTAAGAAACAGGCTAATTTATTTATAAAATGCTATTTTTCGTTGATAGCCAAAATAAAACAGGAAATGAAGGTGAATCATTCAAAGAGCAAGATTCGCCAATTGGCCCAATCGGAAGGGGAACTGCCATTTGTTCTATCGTTTTCATACCTTCTTGCTTGAAGGTTTGAAATGTTTTTTCACGTTCTAAAGTGTTTGGGCACATACATTGAAGCTTACAGACTATCTCAAACCTGATTATATCGTGATCGGCCTCGAAGCCGATTCGAAAGAGGACTTGCTCAATAAAGTCTTGAATTTAGCGGATAAAAACCCGCATGTCCTCGATGCCAAAAAGGTACGCGCTGCCGTGCTGGAGCGCGAGAAGATCATGTCCACTGGCGTGGGCAAGAACTTCGCGATTCCGCACGGCAAGACCGATGCGGTGGATGACATTGTCCTCGCGTTCGCCACGACCGCGCAGCCTGTGAATTACGGCTCGATGGATAACGAGCCGGTGCGGCTGGTGCTCTTGCTTGTGAGCAAGGAAAGCCTCGTCAGCCAGCGATTAAGCTTGCTCAGCCGCGCCTCGAAAGTAATGAATTCCGATGCTGCTCGGACGGCGCTCATAAACGCCAAATCGCCCGAAGAAGTGATCTCTATATTCAATCAGGAAGAAGCGCGCATTGGAGAATAAGTTATCCAAGAGCGAACTCATCCAGGCTCCTCGCGGTACGAAAGATATTCTGCCTCAGGAAGCCGCGAAATGGCGCGAAGTAGAGCGTGCTGTCGATGATGTTGCGGCGCTCTTTGGTTACGGTGAGATCCGCACTCCCGCATTCGAGCAGTTACGGCTTTTCAAGCGAGCCGTTGGCGAAGAAACGGACATCGTTTCCAAAGAGATGTTCCTGCTCCAATCGAAATCGGAGGATGAAGAATTTGCATTGCGTCCGGAATTGACAGCTCCCGTTGTTCGCGCAGCGATCGAGCATGGAATGCTCACCGGCCAATCGGATTGCCTGCGATTATATTACAATCATGCTGCAAACTTTCGATACGAGAAGCCACAAAAGGGAAGGTTTCGGCAATTCCACCAATTCGGTACGGAATTGCTTGGCCCCGATAGCCCGCTTGCAGATGCCGAGACGATATCTTTTGCAATTGCGGTATATCGAAGACTTGGACTTTCGAATTTTAAGGTAAGACTTAATTCCCTTGCTTCGCCAAGCGCAAGAGAAGAATGGAAGAAAGTTTTGGTCGAGCATCTAAGGCTTAATCTCGATCTGCTTTCCGAGGAAAGCAAACGCCGCACCGAAACGAACCCCATGCGTGTGCTGGATTCGAAAGACGAGCGCGATCAAGGAGTGATCAATGGTGCTCCGCTGCTTTCCGATTATCTTTCAGCAGAAGACCGCGCTCATTTCGAAGGATTGCAAAATTTGCTTCGTCAAACCGGGATCGAATTTAACGTCGATCCACTACTTGTGCGCGGCATTGATTATTATACACGAACCGTATTTGAAATAACTTCCAGCGATCTTGGTTCGCAGGATGCGCTCTGCGGCGGCGGCAGGTACGACGGCCTCGTACAGCAACTTGGAGGACCGACCACGCCGGCTGTTGGTTTTGCCGCCGGTTTCGAACGACTGCTGATCGCTCTCGAAAGCAAGGAAAGGAAAATCGAGTGGCCGAAGAATCCATTCTTTGCGAATGCTCGCACGACATTCTTTGCTGTCACGCTGAGTCCTTCTGGCGTCCTTGAAGTCATTTGAAATACTCTTCAAGTTTAACGTCATCCGGCATTTCCGTTACCGCCGATTTCAATGTTCGCTCAATGAAAGCCCAAATGCGCGAAGCCAATCGCGTGGGAGCGAAATTCGTCTATATCATTGGCGAAACAGAGCTTGCCGAAAACGCCGGGATCTTGAAGGATATGCAATCCAGCGAACAGGAAAAAGTGTCCTTTGATCAAATTGTATCTACAATGAAAGCGAAACCTACGATGCGT
>CAVZOL010000012.1:0-60948 GCA_963776895.1 Ignavibacteriota bacterium
GGTGACCAGAAGAAAGATAAAAAAGCCAAGCAGCAAGCCAACCATTGGTGCCAAGACAATGAAGCTAAGTGTAAGCGTCCACCCGGAGGCGATAATGACTCCGAACGACCCGGCCTTCGCAACTGCTGCACCTGCAAATGCACCGACAAGAGCATGAGACGAACTTGTGGGCAGCCCAAGCCACCACGTTATGATATCCCATGTAATTGCTCCAAGAAGCGCCGCAAGCACTACATACGTTGTAACAACGGAAATATCCACCATTCCCGCACCTACTGTTTTTGCAACAGCGGTACCAAACCCAAAAACGGCAACAAAATTAAAAAATGCCGCCCACAGCACAGCCTGACCCGGCGTAAGCACGCGAGTCGAAACGACGGTGGCTATCGAGTTTGCCGCATCGTGAAAGCCATTGAAGAAATCAAAGACGAACGCGATGCAAATGACTATTATTATAAGGGTCACGGTCGCTTAAGCGTATTTTACAACAACACCTTCGATCAAATTTGCGACATGTTCGCATGTGTCGATCGCTTCCTCAATATCCGAGAGAATTTCCTTTAGTTTGATGAGTTCGATCGGATCTTTCACATCACGGAACAGACGTGCAATAGCATTGTGATAAATATCATCACCTGCGTTCTCGCAGGTATTGACATGCTCGCAAGATTCCAGAATAACCTTAACGTTCTTCATATCTCCGAGCAGCGGGACTGCAACGGCGAGATCTTCGACTGCTCGCACCAGCGTATCGGTCAGATCGCGGAATTCAGGCGGAAACTCCGTCACGTCATAGAGACTGGTACGCACTGCAACATCTTCTATAAGATCGAGAATGTCATCGATCTCACCGGCGAGCGCATGAATATCCTCACGGTCGATCGGCGTGACAAATGTTTTCGAGAGATCGGCAAAAATATCATGCGTGATCTGATCGCCACGGTGCTCGGCATCTTCGATTCGGGTGATGAGAATTTTCCGGTCGGATGTCGTTTTGGCGTCGAGCAATTTCCGGAGATCCGTCGCGGCCTCCTGAATATTGGCGATATTGCTCGTAAAAAGCCGAAAATATTGGTTTTCCTGCGGCAGCAGCCGTCGAAGGAAAGATGAAAAACCCATAGATAGTTGGTATGTCTTCTTGGCGACCGATCGGTCACCTTTACTACAAAGTTACGACAGAGTTTGCTTCGACAGAGAAATCTCGGAACCACAGCATTATTTAATCGTAACCTTATTTTATGTCAACTCTCTCCACCGAACGCTTTTCATCACGCGTTAAAGCATATCTTAAATACCGTCCCCATTATCCAAAAGAAGTAATTTATGCGCTACGCGAGCGAACCGGCCTTCGTCCGAATCACATTATTGCCGATATTGGCTCCGGCACAGGATTTTCTGCCGAGCTTTTTCTCGAAAACGGAAATTTTGTGTATGCGATCGAGCCGAACGCTCCCATGCGCGAAGCGGGCGAACATTATCTCGCAAATTTCAAAAATTTTCGGAGTATGGATGCAACCGCTGAAGCGACTACGCTTCCTGATCACTGCGTAGATTACATCGTTGCCGGACAAGCATTCCATTGGTTCAAATTCGATCTGGCGTATGCAGAATTCAAACGAATCCTGAAGCCTGGTGGATGGATCGTCATTCTTTGGAATGACCGCGAAACCAACACGACCCCATTTCTCATCGACTACGAAGCGCTGCTTCAGGAATTCGGCACCGATTACAATGAGATCAATCACCGGAATATAGATTCGAAAAAAGTCGGAGATTTTTTTCGAGGAGCATCCGTGATAGAAATGGAATTTGAAAATATTCAGCGTCTCGATTACGATGGCGTGGAGGGAAGGCTGCTTTCCTCATCATACGTACCGAATGTCGGTGATGCAAACTATGCACCGATGCTCGAAGAGTTGCATACGATCTTTGACAGGCATGCATCGAACGGTAAGATCGACATACGTTACAAAACGCTTCTGTATGCTGGGCATCTGGTAAAAAACTCGGATTGAATCGATTGTCATCCTGAGTGGAGTTCGTGCGACCGAAGCGAGAACGAACACAGTCGAAGGAACTCATGTACTTAAACCTTGAGGTGGATCGCATGAGATCCTTCGACTCCACAAAACGAAGCTCTCGCTTCGTTTTGATACGCTCAGAATGACACTCTACCCAATCAAGTATTTTTTAACAGAACGCAACTGATCTCCACTCCGGCTGTTCTAATACCTATGCCAAGCGACTCACCTTCCATGGATGCGGACCTCATTCGCGTAAAACTATCAGAGGACGATCTCACTTTTGATACCATCAAGAACGCCATCTATACCCAGGCGCGCGATCTCCATGAAAGAGCAAAGCCCATTGCAAAGCTTCTGCTTTCGAAAGACCTGTTTGAAATTTTGAACCGCCGGCTCGTGTTTAAGACCAACACTCATAAGGACCTGGCACATTTCATTACGCCCTACGGAAACCTCGAAGCCGAAGCAATGAATGAGAGCATGGATGAGCCGATGTCATTTATAATAAGTGCTTAAAAGTGCTAAAGTGCTTAGGTGCTAAAAGTGCTGCGGGGAATAGTAAAATTTAATGGGAAATAGGTATGGCTAAGGTTTCGCAGTTTGAAGATTTGTTTGCGTGGCAGCAGGCGCGAATTCTCATGCAAGAAATATATCGTATCAGCAAGTCATCCTCATTCGAGAAGGATTACCGCCTGGCAGGTCAAATTCAAGCTGCCTCCGTTTCTGTGATGGCGAATATCGCAGAAGGATTTGACCGAGGGCGAAGAGCAGAATTTCATCAATTTCTATCGATTGCGAAGGGATCGTGCGGAGAGGTTCGTTCTCACCTTTATGTTGCTTCAGACGTAGGTTACATTAACGAGGAGGAGTTTGAACGATTGAAAATTTTTAGCATTAATGTTAGCGGGCTTATCAATCGGCTCCGCCAAAGCATAGAAGGCTGGGACAATTCTAAATCCAATAATGCTTGATTCCGAGCACGTTAGCACATAAGCACGTCAGCACTTTACTACATGAATATTCTCGTTTGCGTTAGCCACGTACCGGACACCACCACCCGCATCAATGTTGCCGGCGATGGCAAGTCGATGGATCCGGCGGGCGTAAAATTCATTCTCAATCCCTACGATGAATTCGCCGTCGAAGAGGCGCTTCGGTTACGCGATAAATTTAAGGGCGAAGTAACGGTGATCTCTGTCGGTGCCGACAGTGCGAAGGAGGCCATTCGCCAGGCGCTTGCCATGGGCGCGGACAAAGGCATTCTCATTAAAGGTGAAAAGCAAGATTCACGCATCGCCGACGATGCTTTTCAGGTGGCTTCGATGCTCGCGGGTACGATAAAGCCGCTTAACCCCGATCTCATTTTGCTTGGCAAGCAGTCCATTGATTTCGATGGCATGGAGATCGCGCCGATGCTCTCGGAACTTTTAAATCTTCCTGCCGCAACCGTTGCAGTCAGCCTATCTATCGAAGGGAATAAAGCAACCGTCGAAAAAGAAGTCGAAGGCGGGCGCGAAGTGATCGAGCTAACGATGCCGTGCATCGTTGCTGCTCAAAAAGGGTTGAACGAGCCACGGTATCCTTCGCTGCCAAACATCATGAAGGCCAAGCAGAAGCCGATTCAGGAGATCGCGGGAACTACAGGGGCTGCCCGCACGGAAATCCTCCAAATGACGAAACCCGAAAAGAAACGTGCAAACAAAATTCTGAAAGCTGATGGCAACGGCGTATCCGTCGCGCAGGAACTTGCACGACTGCTGCATGAAGAAGCAAAAGTAATTTAACATCGTAGCCGTGACCTTCAGGTCACGGTGTAAAAAGTAAATCCAAATCACACCGTGACCTGAAGGTCACGGCTACACAACCTATGAACATTCTCGTTTATCTCGAAGAACGTAACGGTCAAATTCGCAAACCATCGCAGGAAGCCATAGGCGCGGCACATGCGCTGGGCGGAACTGTGAGCGCGGCGATCATTGGTGCGGATTCATCCACGCTGATCGAGCAGGCCAAGCGGCTGAACGTTAGTTCGATCTATACTGCGAGCGATGCCCGGCTTGCCAGTTATTCTTCCCGCGCGACTGGACGCGCACTCGCAGAGATCGCAAAACAAGCTTCGGCAGACGTGATCCTCATCGGAGCAACAGGACGCGGTAAAGATCTCGCGCCGCGTGTAGCTATTCGCCTCGAAGCAGGTTATGTGCCGGATGTTACCGCGTTTTCAACAGACGCGGGCAATATTATCGCGACACATCCCGTCTATGCCGGCAAGGCACAGATGAATGTTAAAGTTACGACACCGATAAAGATTTATTCTACGCGCCCGAATTTATGGAAAGCTTCGAGCGATGCACCGGCGAGCGAACCATCCATTAATTCGATCAATGTTAATTTTGATGAAGCTGATTTTGCAGAGCAAACGAAATCGCTTGTGCTCTCGCAAGGCAAACTCGATGTGGCGGAAGCCGATATTATCGTTTCCGGTGGGCGTGGAATGCGCGGCCCGGAAAACTGGGGGATGATCGAGAATTTAGCGGCGGCATTTGGCGGCGCAACTGGTGCATCACGCGCGGTCGTCGATGCCGGATGGCGGCCGCATTCCGAGCAAGTGGGACAAACAGGAAAAACAGTTTCGCCTACACTTTATGTTGCGGTTGGGATCTCCGGCGCTGTACAGCATTTAGCGGGAATGTCAAGTTCCAAAACGATCGTAGCGATCAACAAGGACGAGAACGCGCCCATCTTCAGCATCGCCGATTACGGAATCATCGGCGATGCCTTCGAAATACTTCCCTCTCTCACAGACGCGATCGCAAAGATACGATCGCATTGAACGTGTAGCCGTGACCTTCAGGTCACGGTGTGTCAATTACGCTCCGCGCGACCGTGACCTGAAGGTCACGGCTACCCTGTTTAGGGAATCACAAATTTTACGACTGACTCGCCGAGCTGAGCGAAGTAGGTTCCAGCCCTCAGTTCATCCGTGGCAAGCTGTCCACTGGCTGAAGAAGGCGCGACCGGAAGAGTAGCACACGTTCTTCCGAGCACATCCAGAATTTGAATGGATCGCGTTTCGGGAGCAGGAGCCATAGTGAATGTGACCGCATCGGTTCCATACACGGCGGCAAACGGAATTGCCGGTATTGCATCCGTTTGTACCACACCATTCCCGCCACTTCCGGCGACAGGCACCCCAAATGCGATCTTCATCAGGCCATCGGCCACAGCATTATTATCGTAAACCAACAAGTAGCAATCGTACTGATCTGGCATAGAGGCTGCAAGAGGAATGACGGAGTCCGCTGAGGTCCCATTAATGTTATTAGGAAGTCGGCTCGAGGTCCAGGAAATACCTGCATCGGTGGTCATCAGAACAGTCGGCTGGACTCCAAGAAATACAAAACCGGTGTCGCCATAAAATGCTCCGACCGCTGCGGGACCGGCTCCGGTCGAAGTGTCGTTAGCTATTACACATGTCCAGTGCTGTCCCGAATCGACCGAACGATAGACGCTATCGGCACCCACGATCCACGAGCTATCCTCCCTATTCCAATAAAGGAAGGTAGGCGTCGAAGTTGTCGGAAGCGAACGGTAAGTGAACGATGCTCCGCCGTTGATCGTGTATGCGACATTAACCTCACTCGTGTTCTGGTTCTGCGCTAAGAACATGCCGTTATTCGCATCGATGAAATACATGCTGCCAAAGATATAATCGCTGGAAGCGGAAATGCTATCCCATGTGACGCCGGCATCGGTCGTTTTAGCCACAAAGTATCCCGACAAGTCCGATAACGATCCGGTAGCATAACCAACATTCGCGGTTGGGAAATAGAGATTCCCAAGCTGCAAATTCGAGTGCTGAGTTTGGACGTCGTCCACGAGGTTCCTCCATTCGAGGTATGGATAGAGAATTCTTCATAAT
Organism: Ignavibacteriota bacterium; assembly: GCA_963776895.1. Lineage (GTDB taxonomy): Bacteria > Bacteroidota > Ignavibacteria > Palsa-1295 > Palsa-1295 > PALSA-1295. The sequence continues at coordinate 5,947 of CAVZOL010000012.1, forward strand.
CATTATTCGCAACGAAACCTGTGTCGGCGGTAATGTAGCCGTTTAACGGTGTTGGCCATGCCATGCTCGACCCAAAGTTTGGTGACTTTAGCCCCGTTTGAATCGTCACTGTGCTAAAATCGTCACCGCTATCGTTGGTAACCTCCAGGTCAGCGGTAGAAGGCGACAAATTGCCAAAAATATAGCCAATGGTATCGGTGACAAATACCATATCGTTGTATCCTTGAATTATCCCGGCAGTATTCAGAACGTCATCCAATTGCCGGTATCCGGCGTTTGGGCGTGGATATTCGCCGATAAAAGAATCGAAATTGCTATGCTATAAAGAATTTTCTTCATTTATTGCCTTTCTTAATGCTGTGGTTAGCTTCTTAACAGTACGAAAATACGAAAAAGAATGGACAGTCGCGTAAATTGTGCAGTTTAAAGCTTCAACCCATTTTCTGCTTGAATTGCTCGATCGCGTCGATCGCCGTGGGATCGATGCCTGCAAAGAGCGCCATGTAATAGCTCATCCAGTCCCCAAGCGCGATCAGGCTGAACATGCGTTCTATACGCGAGTCACCCTCGGCCATGAGTTCGAAAACGTCCACTTGCTTGCTGCGGAAAATTTCTTTCATCACTTCGAATCGTTTTGCTATTCTCGGACTTTCATCACTTGAGCGAAGCAACAGGATGGAAAACCTGTCCACCAGATCGACAGGAGTCGCCCATCCTTCTAACTCATTGTGATTCATTTCCGGCAGCACATTGCAAAAGGCGAGATGCTTGCCATTTTCCTGAATTTGCCCGCGCCACCGAACTGCGATCGTGTCATAATCATACGATGCATAAACGACGGGAACGCGGTGCAGGATATTTCCGGCAAGCTTGAACGCAAGATTATTTTCGTCGAGATGGGAAGTTCCGTAACGCTCAGAAAGCGTATCGAGTAACAAGGCCGCACGTTCGATATTCTGGGCTTCCCCGTTAGTCATCCCCAGTTGTTCCAGTGCGAGAAGAATCGGTGCGAACGAACATGCCAGTGCAGCCCGTGGCTGCATTCCGGGAGGGAAAATAATGGATGGAAGCCCAAGCACTTGTGCCCGTTCCATGAGTGTTCCTCCGGTAGTAATGCAGAAGATCGGCAGTTTCTTTCGAGACGGCTTGTTCGAATGCAGAAAGCGTTTCTTCGGTCGTGCCGGAATAGCTCGACGCGATAACGAGCGTGCTTTCATTCGCAAACGAAGGAAAGTCATAGGAACGATTGATCGTTACGGGCACCGAAAGTTTGCCCGAGAGATACGACCGAACCAGATCCCCGCCAATGGCCGAGCCGCCCATCCCAAGAACGATCACCGATGTGCAGTCTTTGCCGCTGATCGGAAGTGCGAGAGAAGAAGCTAATTGCGCGGCCTCGCGGAGATGTTCTCCCATCCCTGCGATATGCCCCGCCATGTCGCTTTTATCGATGCGGTGAAGATCTTCAGGATTGATTCGGTGTGTAAAGCTCATAATAACTGGTATCGATTCGGAAAATATTAAGACCTGTCATTCCCGCGAACGCGGGAATCCAGGCCCGGCTTTGTGCCACTCTCAAAGCTGGATTCCCGCTTTCGCGGGAATGAAAGCAAGGCTTCATTTTGAGAAGCAAAAGTCCAAAATGAGGCCGGGTTTTAATGTGCAGCATTCAGTTGATTTCTTAGCGCCTGTATCTGCGTGAATTTTTCGTTAGCTGCATCCGCTATTTCGCGATCACGGTCGCTCATGCCATCGAGTTTTGCAGCAAGATCGGGTGTGAACAGAAGCGCATCGTCTAAGAATCGTTTGGCGGATGTCGTATCGCCAAGCCGCAATCGCAGCGCGGCATACGTCGCAATGGGCATCGCCTGAAGCAGGCGGGAATCGTCGGTATAATAATCGCGCAAACGGTAACCTTTGTCGCGCCACGTAAGTTTTGGCTGCGCAGCATCGAATGTTGTATCGTGTGGGAATATGCGATAAGCGATTCCCGCAGGGATGAGCTTCATTTTTGGAGCGAATAGATCGTCCTTCTGATCCACCATTTCCTGCGTGGCAAAAATGGGCCGGTCGAGATTGCGTTCCACCAGTGCGGACGTAAAATCTTCATACGCCGGCGCGATCGCGCTCTGATCGTAGGGTTCACCTCTATCGAAAGCGCGGAGTAACTTCAGGAATGCGTCCTCTTCCGGTTTTACTTTGGCGAATACTTTGGGCGCTCGCTTTTCGAGTTCCGCATAATACCACGGACGGTCGCGCAGCATTGCTTTATCTATCACTAACACATCCGGGCGCACATGCTCGACCAATTGATAATAAAATGCACCGCTCACCCAAAAATCCCATTGTGTTGAAAAGACGATGGCATTCGGCGGAAGATTGCGGAGCATGTTCATCGTGTAATCCTCTACCATATAATTCCCGCTCTCGTCGTTATCGGAATAATTCGCACCGATCTCAATTAGCCCAATAAGGACGGCAACACCAACGAGTACATATTCTTTTTTTACTTGCTTGAAAAAGGAGGTCGCGAGCCAATTGGACAGGGACTGCATTCCCGCTCCGATCCATAACGCCACAGCGAGGAATGCCAGCAGAAAATACGAATCAATATCGTGAATATCGTAATTGATCGAATAGAACAGGCATCCGAAAAAGAGTAACAGTGTAAAGGCAAGAATATGCGTGCGGCGAATACTGGCGGCATTAAACATCTTCCACAATCCGAGCAACGCGATAAGCGCGCCCACGATGGTGAATTCTTTTGGAACCCGACTCCAGAAATACGCCCATTGTTTCGCCGCTGCGCCGCTGCCGGTGTACATCCAGATCTGAAATTGCTTTGCTGTTACATGATGCAGAAAATTGGTCCAGGTCGCAGTATGTCCCCAGTCCATCGGGGGGAACTGCGCGGAGCGTAGTGGCATGTATATATAGACAAGCAAACCTGCAATAAAAAATGGCGCAAGCCTTATGATGCGTTTCCAAGCTAACCTCGAAATTCTATATCGCGCGAAAAACATATACAAGCATGCCGGCGCAAGCAAGATCGTCGTCATGTGATTAGTAAAACTGAGCGCGAGCAACACTGCAAAAAGCTTTCCATCCCTGCCGATCTTTTCACCTTCATCGTTTCGCAGCATTCTCAAAAAGAACACCAGCACCAACGGCACCATAAAAAGATGCAGTGGATACACCTCGATCGAGCACGACTGCGCCCACCACGTTGCGCTGAATGCAGTAATAAGGCCAGTGGCAAATCCGAGTAGCGCAGGAAGCATAGCCGACGATGCTGTCCCCGCCTGTCCACCGGCATTAGGAGTGGGAACCGGCGAGGACGCCGGCGCTACATGGGGTTGATTTTTATTTTTTCCCTTCTGTGATTTGCCCTTGGCGTTTTGGGCCTTATTCTTTTGTCCCTTCGGTCGTTTGAGTCGTTCAGGCATCCAATTGGCAAAAAGCTCATTGGAAAGCAGCACCACCCCGCCTGCTCCCATCGCGGTGAAGAACGCAGCCATGATATTCAACCGATAGATTATTGTACCCGGAATTGGCAGATGCGCAAAGACCCAGCCCACAAGCGTAAAAAGCGGGTAACCCGTTGGGTGCGCGATGCCGAGCGTGGCGCAGACTGTCGCAAGCTCGCCCGCGTCGATAAAATCCGCGCTCGGAGCCAGCGTTTGCAAGTACACGACGAACGCCGCCACTGCGACGATCGCTGCGAGATAAATTGGACGAGAAAGTAGGCGCTGGAACATGAGGGATTTGGAACAGCTTCAATTAATATTTAGTCCCAACGAAAAAAGTCTTACATCGCAAGCAAAATTTGAATGTTTGCATTGATTTGCTCTACTATCGAGAAATCAGCTTCTCCTAATCTTCGTAACAATCGCGTGGTATCAATTGCCCGAACCTGGTCTATCAACACATCGGATCGCTGCTCTAACCCTGTGTCGCCGGGGTCAAGATGAACACGAAGCACATCAGCTTCTTCGATAACATTTGTTGTGATCGGACATACGATGGTCGAGGGATGCGTGGAATTGAGGTCGTCCGTTTGAAGAATAATAACCGGACGAATCTTGCCTGGTTCCGTGCCTTTTCCTGGATTGAGATTAGCAAGCCAAATCTCTCCGTGACGGTGCATCATGCTAAATTAGGAAATTGCCTCGAATTCTTTCAGAACTCGCATGGACTCCGCAGCCGTAAGCGCGGATTCCTTCCGAAGCTTTGACCGAAGCCTCCGATGCCCGATCTGCTGGATATAACTTCGAATAGCCTGCTGAAGAAAGGTCTCGCGTCGCCAGATGGAGGTCGTGAGCGGCCCTATCTACTTCGCGCAGGACATCCTCTTCGATATTTAAAAGAAAGGCTCTTTGACATGATGTATCATAAGTGATTAGGATTGGATAACGTTCCTACCACAACAATCGCTGCGAGATAAATTGGACGAGAAGGTAGCCTCTGGAACATGGCGGTTTTGCTACAACGGCGATGGGAAATTCATCACCCGCCGGTCGAGCTAGAAATAATAGCTTTTCTTGTGGGATAAAAACTCCGGGATACCTGTTTCTTGATCGATGTCAGATCTTATTCGCGACGAACCGATCCCTGCCTTTTCTGAGGCATTGGAAGATTTGCTACGACGTATTGAGCAACAGAAGATCGAAATGGCGTCTCTTTTGCCATTAAATGCGCGCATTCAGGAACAAATTGCTCGGCGTTTCTATATTGATTGGACCTATCATAGCTGCAATCTCGAAGGGAATTCTTACACGCGAGGAGAAACGGAGATCGCCCTAATCTTTGACCGCCCCGCCGCCGGGAAACCGGGCCGCGAATATCGGGAAGTTGTGGGACATGGGAAGGCAATCCGAGTCATTGAAGAACTGGCAAACAGCACCACACCTCTGACAGAATCGGACATTAAGGAACTCAATAGAATCGTATTAGGAGAGGAACCATACGAATCGCAAGGCGTAACGGAAGAAGGCCGACCGACTACCAAGACTATCCATCCCGGAACATACAAGACGCTCCCTAATCACGTCCGCACGGCAACCGGCGAGCTTTTTCGATATGCCGAACCATACAATGTTCCTCCGAAAATGACGGAGTTGTTAGAATGGTATCGTGCGGAAGAAGCTCGGAAAACACTTCATCCCATTGTTCTCGCTGCTGAATTTCACTTCCGCTTCGTACTGATCCATCCTTTCGACGATGGCAACGGGCGCATTGCAAGAATTTTACTGAACTATGTTCTATTGCGGTGCGAATATCCCGTTGTTATCATTCCAACCGAAGAAAAAGACCGTTACATCGCTTCGCTCGAACATGCCGATGTTGGCGATGTAGAGCCATTTTATCGCTATGTTGCGGCGCGTGAAATCGAGTCCCAAAATCTCTGGCTTCGCGGAGCAAGAGGCGAATCGATGGAAGATGTCGAAAAAGAAGCAGCGATCTTGAAAGCGAGTTTGCAACATCCGAAGAAAAAAGTTAATCCACTCATTCTTGAGAAGAAGATTCGAAGAACTATTTTTGAATTGTTCTTGCCACTAATAGACGTTGCAGGGAAAAAACTACAAATATTCGATGAATTTTTCGCAAAGCATTCTTATAAACTTTCGGTCACACGCATAGGTAGAAGAGAACAAAATATGGAAATAAGCTTACTTCAAAGCCATCCCGTGGATGAGTTCGATCTATACAATATTCAAGTGATATTTTTATGGGAAGAACTGAAAATCAACCCCGAGACAGAAACTGTTGGTATTCGGTTCGAGTGTAAATTTGCGGAAGAAAACTCAATCATTCCAAGCCTTCAAACACCTGGTAAGTATAGAATAGAGTCCTCATTTGGACATCGCCATCCCGCTGCATCGTTCAGCAAATACTTTGATATGCCGTTAACCGAAGACGAAAAGAAGACACTCGTTCAAAACGTAAGCAGTCAATTCTTAAACTATATTCGTCTCATTGCTGATGAAGCCGGTTTTGAAATTCCCAATTTTAATCCATCAACCCCCTGATCGCCAGATACGCTTGCATGGCGGCGCCGGCTTTCATGGAGGTTTCGTCGATGGTGAAGTGATCGTTGTGGATGTCGGCGGTGATGCCCTGGGCTTCGTTGCGGATGCCGAGACGGTAGAACGTGCCGGGTACTTTTTCGAGATAATAGGCAAAGTCCTCCGAAGCCATCAGGCGCTCGGCGCGGAAGACGCGGTCATCGCCAAATAATTCCCTTGCGCAGGAGTCCGCGAAGGCGGTTTCGGCATCGTCATTTATTAATACCGGATAGCCCGATGCAATGTTTATCTCTGCTTCGGCTCGCGCGGAATAACAAATTCCGTTTACGATCTCATGGATGCGTTCATGCGCGAACCGGCGCCACTCTCGTGACATCGAGCGCAGAGTGCCGATAAGCTTGATCTCCGGCGGAACGATATTCGGCGCAAAGCCGCCGTGAATGCTACAGATCGAGATCACGCCATGCGCAAATGGATCGAGATTGCGCGAGATGAGCGTTTGCAATGCGAGAATCACTTGCGCAGTTACGACAACAGGATCGACCGTAAGATGCGGCCTTGCGCCGTGACCGGATTTGCCTTTGATGGTGATGTAAAGCTCATCCGCGCTCGCCATCATTTCGCCGGGGCAGAAGCCAACGGTTCCCGCATCGGCCTGCGAAAGCACATGCAGTCCGAATACTTTGGAAACGCCATCGAGCGCGCCTTCTTCGATCATATACGGCGCGCCGCCGGGAACCAGTTCTTCACTCGGCTGAAAGAGGAAGCGCACTTCGCCCGAAATTTCATCCTTCAATTCTGAAAGGATCATCGCCGCGCCAAGCCCGATTGCAGTGTGGGAATCATGTCCGCACGCATGCATTTTGCCTGGGTTTTTTGAGGCAAACGGGAGTCCGGTTGCTTCCTGGATCGGCAACGCATCCATATCGCTCCTGAGTGCAACAGCTTTCCCAGTCTTTTTACCATGAATGGATGCGAGCACGCCCGTCCTTGCCACGCCGCGCTTTACGGCAAGTCCGGTGCGTTCCAGCGTCTCAGCAACGAGCGCGCTCGTTGCGAATTCCGCAAAGGCAAGCTCGGGATTTTCGTGAATAGTGCGACGCAACCGGACCATCTCCGGATAGTATTTTTCGGCGAGCGAGGTGATCTTTTGCTTGATATCGGACGACATTTTTCGATGATTATTATGAAACGGTAAACAGAACATTTTAGGGTGGGTCTTTCGTCCCGCAGGAATATAACAATCATAGCAATGTCCTCCTGAGCGGAGTCATCCGAAGCGGAGCGGAGTCATCCGAAGCGGAGCGTAGGATGACAGGTAAAAACACCGAGTCAAAATTCTAAGATAAGGGAAGAATCACTATCGCCCGTTACTCGTTACACACTTTTCATTATTATATGGACTCTTTTCATTACTCAGTCTCCAACGGCATCGCCCGCGTAAAATTTGCGCGGCCTGAAACGCTGAACTCGCTTACCTTCAAAGTCTATCGCGATCTTACCGACCTTTTCTATCGTCTGCGCTCGGATGATGCGGTAAAAGTTGTCGTGCTCGAAGGCAATGGGCGTGGCTTCTGCTCCGGAGGTGATGTGCATGAGATCATCGGCGAGCTGCTCAAGCGCGATGTAAAGGGTTTGCTGGATTTTACGCGCATGTCCGGAGAACTAATCGTGAACATGCGTCAGCTTGAAAAGCCGATCATCTCAGCCGTGAATGGCATTGCTGCAGGAGCAGGAGCTGTTATCGCGCTTGCCAGTGATTTCCGCATTTTTGCAAAAGAAGCTAAGATAGCATTCCTGTTTCAAAAAGTTGGTCTAACAGCCGCCGATATGGGTGCAGTATTTTTGCTGCCGAAAGTGGTTGGCCTTGCGCGCGCAACGGAATTACTGATGCTGGGCGATACCATTACCGCTGACATAGCAGAAAAAATCGGGCTGGCTAATAAAGTTGTTGACCTTTCGGAATTGGAGAAAGAATCGCTTGCGCTGGCTGAGCGGCTTGCAAAAAGTGCTAGCCTTGCGCTTGGCCTCACAAAGCGATTACTGAATAACGAATGGAATATGGACATCGCATCAGCTATCGAGCAGGAAGCAACCGCGCAGGCGCTGATGATGCAAACCCGCGATCACCGGGAGTTCCATGAAGCATTCGCTGAGAAGCGGGAGGCGAGGTTCGAAGGGCGCTGAGCACACATTTTTTCGTATCTTTGTTGAGGTTAACTCACTGATTTACTCACTAAATTAATTCGTCCTATGGAATACACAATGAGTCCTGCTACTCCAACCCCGGCGGTGGAGAATTCGGCTGTTCGGTACGCGGGTTTTTGGCGGCGGTTCGTCGCGTTTGTTTTAGACTGGCTGATCCTCGGTGCGGTCTTCCAGCGTGCCCATGTTCCTCTTTGGCGTAGGAATGTGGTCCGAGAGCTACACCTCTCATAGCATGCGTGGCTGGAATTACTACAATTACGGCGATCACACGGGTTTTGCCGGAGGAATGATGAGCCTGTGGATGATCACTATCGTGGTGGCATGGCTCTACCACGCGCTCATGGAAAGCTCGAAACAGCAGGGCACGCTCGGCAAAATGGCGCTTGGGCTTCGCGTAACCGATCTCAATGGCAGGCGCATTACCTTTGGCCGCGCAACGGGCCGGTACTTCGCAAAAATTCTTTCCTGGATGACGCTCATGATCGGATTTATCATGGCTGCATTCACATCGAAGAAACAGGCGTTGCATGATTTCGTCGGCGGTACATTGGTGCTCTCGAAGCAATCGACGGTTCCCGCGCAGGTGGCGCAGAATGCGTTTGCGGGATCGTGAACAAAATTATCAATCCACAATCTCTCGCTGTGCCAACGGGCTATTCGCACGGTATCGAATCCGATGGAAAGCGGACGATCTATCTCGCCGGACAAATTTCGATGGATCGGCAGGGTGCCGTTGTTCATGCCGGAGATATGGTAAAGCAATTCGATCAGGCGCTTTCCAATTTGCAGGAAACACTCCGCACCGCAAGCGCGGAAATGACGGATATTGTGAAGCTCCTTATCTTCGTGAAAGATAAGCGAATGTATCGCGAACATCTGAAAGAGATCGGCGCAGTGTATCGAAATTATTTCGGGAAATATTTTCCGGCGATGTCGCTGGTGGAAGTATCTGCGCTTTTTGAAGACGATGCACTGATCGAGATCGAAGGAATTGCTGTGGTGAATGAGTAACGAATCTTTTTGAAAAACGTTGGTTATGAGAACATGGCACAAACTACAAGACCGGTTCGAACGATCGAGGAGTACTTAAAGAAACACAAGAGCTTAACCGATCCGCAGCAAATTCAAGTTCAACGGGAGGAACGCAAAGAGCGTTTTATCAAAGAGGTTCAAGGGCTCTTCGGGCAAATTAAAGGATGGCTGCATGAGCTCGCAAAAGACGGTCCTGTGTTTTATCGAGAACGACCGATTTCCATTTATGAGGAAGGGATTGGAGAATACCAGATATCGGAAATGCTTGTCGATGTTGCCGATCGACTTGTGATTTTTAAGCCCATTGGGACGATGGTCTATGGAGCATTTGGTAGGGTCGATATTTTAGGTTTTTCTCAGGTCTATTTGATCATGAGAGAATGGGGAAAGTGGCAGTTATCTCATCGAGAGTATATTTCTGGCGGCGTTAAACCTTCTCTTACCCATCTCACCGAAGAAGCATTTAAAGAGATGCTCTTCATGATGGTTTCTGACTAATGTCTCCGGCACGGCTAAGCGCAAACCCGCTCTCACTCAACGATACACTGGAGTTTAGTAAAGTTCAGTTGTATGCTCTTGAAAATCTCGAGAAAGAAATACTTGCTGCGTTCGGAACTAATCAGAGCATTCGATACCCTGAATTTGCGGATATGAATAAAGAAGTAGTTCTGGAGCGATTTGATTTTTTTCGGAAAGAAGTAGAATGGACTTCGATGTTAGTTCTGCTCGCAACAATTGAAGCATTTCTTCGTGAAGACTATACTGAAAAACGCAGGAAAACCCGTCGTTTTCGAACACTTTATACCAACTTCGGATCTCGCACGCCGTTGGAAGACATCCTCAATGCATGGAAAGAAGAACGACCATTAGAACGATCGTTATTCGGTAAGTATAAGGATGCGCTTCGACTTCGGAACTGGCTCGCTCATGGACGTTATTTTTCTAATAATGTTGGACGACATGAGTATTCCGTAGTTTACATCTACGAGTTAGGAATTAAAATTCAAGACATTCTCAATTGAGTTAATGGATTTTACATTAAGCGAAAAGCAACTTCAGTGGCAACGTATTGCGAGAGATTTCGCGCAAGGCCGCGTTAGCCCGATCGCGCGGGAGATGGATGAATCCGGCGAAATGCCGCTCACGCTCGTTACAGAGATGGCGGAACTCGGTTTGCTCGGCGGAACGCTTCCCAACTCGCTTGGCGGTAGCGAAATGGATAATATTTCCCTCGCGCTTGTCTATGAAGAATTGGGCCGCGCCTGTTCCAGTGTGCGCGGATTTATGACCGTGCATTCTTCGCTTGTGATGCAGTGTATCTATCAATGGGGCACAGAGGAACAGAAATCACGGTATTTGCCAGCGATGGCTCACGGTGAAGCCATTGGCTGCTACGCCCTGACGGAACCCGAAGCTGGAAGCGATGCAGCAAGCATTCAAACAACAGCGACCAAACACACTGCTGGATATGTTTTGAATGGTGAAAAAATATGGATCACCAACGGAAATATTGCTCGCATTGCAATAGTCTTTGCAAAACTCAATTCCCTAACCGACAAAAAGCCGCACGAGCAAGTAACCGCGTTCCTCGTGCGCCTGAATAATCCCGAAATTGAACGAAACCGAATGCCCGGTCAGGAACTCGGCCACCGCGCAAGCGATCATGCCAACATTGTGTTCAAAGATACACTCGTGAGCGAAGATCTACTTCTTGGAGGCGAAGGAATGGGATTTAAAGTAGCAATGTCGGCCTTAGATCACGGGCGGCTTGGCGTTGCCGCAGGTGCGCTCGGAGTACATCAGGCATGCCTGGATGCGTGCGTTGCATTTGCAAAAGAACGCAAGCAATTCGGCAAGCGCATCGGCGATTTCGAAATGATCCAATCCACCATCGCGGAAATGAAGGCATCGCTCAATGCGTCACGCTTGCTCGTCTATCGCGCGGCATGGATGAAAGATCAAGGGCTGCCAACAAAGCTCGAAACAAGCATAGCAAAATATTTTGCAACTAACGCTGCTTGCAAAGCTGCTTCGGATGCCGTGCTATTGCATGGAGGCCGCGGGTATTCGAATGAATATCCTGTTGAGCGCTACTATCGCGATATTAAAGGATTGCAGATCTATGAAGGGACGGAGCACATTCAGAAGATCGTGATTGCGCGGGAGATACTAAGAGAATCGGGATTACGCTGATTAAAGGGGATTACGCGGACGATTTTTGGGATTTAGATTTTCGTGTGTTTGAAGTAAATATCCAGATTGTAATCAAAACAAATAACGAGGAAATGCTGATCCAAGAACCAGTTTCTGCCGAGCGTGATGTTTCAAGCCGAAGAATGAGTCTATGCTTCCCACCGGGAACTGTTAGCGTAAGCCTTCCAAGACTATCCGGTGCGGTTGCTACCGACTTTCCATCTATGGTTGCTTTCCATGTTGGCCAATATGCGCGGCGGATTAACGCTTTCGTTGGAACCGGTGCCGCGTAATCTATTGTATCCGAAAACGGTGCGCGAATGTCCGTAATAACGGATACACTATCTTGTGTCGGGCACACAATATTTTGAGAATCATTTGCAAATGGCGTTGCCAGCGAATCTCCCCAAACGTAATAGGGTCTTGCCCAGCGCGTGGCATATTCCGGCGCTTCACTTACGGGGAGTGGGCCATGCTTGTGAACGTGAACGTCTGCCAACTGAAGTCCGACTAACACTATTGTGCATATCGACCAAAAGGCGACGATAATCGAAGCAATGGGAGCTCGATTGACCGGATCGCTCTTCTGCAATTCCTCTTGCCAGACGATCGCGATCACCAGAAGTAAGAGTATTGAGAACCGCGACGCAAGCTGCACGATCGTGAACGGAGGAATATAGCGATATAGATATTGCGTAAGGAACGGAAGCTGGGCGGCAATAATAAAGACAACGATCCAGAATAGCGGTTGATGCATGTTCCTGCCACGCATCCATGCGAACCCTAAGAGGCATGCGCCGACCAGCATAACGAATGTGTAACTATTGATCGTAAGCGCCTGACCGGTGAAAATTGCAAGGAATGGAGAGCTTTGAACGATTGGAACCGGACGCCACAATCGTCCTAATTGCACATCTCCGATCATTGCCGCCACGGGCAGCAGATAAAATGCCGTAAGCAAAATCGAAGAGATCGCTCCCGCGAGAAGCACCGGTAGTCCTGTTTGTCGTTCTTGTCCTTTTTGAAAAATCACATATAAAAAAATCCCGATTCCCGCAACGGCGGCAGCTGGAAGATTGGTGAGAATAAGCAAAGCCAGCGAGCATGTTATCAGCGTAGCCCCGCGACGAATGTCGTTCGGCTGCCTGCGTTGCATGATGAGATCGGCTCCCCAAAAAACGAACGGGACAAGCCCCATTGCAATGTGCTCCGGCAGCGCGCCACGAGTAGAATAGTTGAAGATCCGGTATGGCGCAAAAGTATAGAGAAATGCGCCAAGCAGAATTCCAATGCTCGGGCCCGGAGAGGTTGAATCTTTCGCAGAACGCCATCGCAAATACAAGAACATACTTGCGGCAGAGAATGCAAAAGCAATAATTCCCAGATATTTTCCGATAGCATCCGGACTTGCATTTGGGGCAAGCAGATACAGCACACTCGAAACCCAGAACGTTAATGGCGGATAATAATAGAATGAAGGCGCACCAAAGCCATGAAAAGAACCGGACAGCCAGCGGGGATAAAAAATCCCGGCCTGCCACATCCTGTGCCACTCCCCTATCCAAAAGATGTGAGAGAAGCTATCGTAGCCATTGAAGGGAAAAACAGCCCATGAAGTCAGTTCGAATACAATCGCGACACAGAGCGCCACAGCCGCAAACTTTTGAGCGGCATTAAAACCTTCCCAGTTCGCGCGGAATGGACTCAACTTCAGTAGCGAAGCAGTTCTTGCAGTGAACTGCGGATGCCTGCCACCGTTGGAACGACGGCGTCCATGAGCGTCGTATTGTACGGAATGGGACAATCGGGAACCGCGAGACGTTCGACTGGCGCGTCGAGGAACTCGAATGCTTCCTGCGAGATCGTCGCGGCAATTTCGCCGCCGAGTCCACAGGTCCAACCATCTTCATGAAGGACAAGCACGCGGTTGGTTTTTCTCACGGAAGCCAAAACTGCTTCTTTATCCCACGGAACAATGGTGCGGAGATCGAGAATTTCAACATCGAGTCCCTCCGCATGATCGATCATGCTTGCCGCTTGTGTTGCCCTATCGACCATTGCGCCCCATGTTACGATGGTTGCGGTATTTCCTTCCCTGTGGATCCGCGCCTTGCCAAACGGAAGTATAAAATCATCGCCGGGATAATTCGCGCGGGCTTGCGGAGTATCGAGCAACGCGCGATGTTCGAAAAAGAATGTTGGATCTTCGCCACGCAACGCAGATCGTAACAGGCCGACGGCGTCTTCGGTGTTCGAAGGATAGGCTATACGCCAGCCGATCGTGTGTGCAAATGCAGCTTCACCGGAAACAGAGTGCCAGGGGTCGCCCGTCTTTTTTCCGAAGCCAACGGGAATCCTTACCACAACGGGTGCTGTAAATTTCGAAAGCGTGCGCCAGCGAATAGTACCACAATCATTGATCTGCTCCGTTGCCGGATCAGCGTATTTACGGAACTGAATTTCGGGAACTGGCTTGAGCCCGGCCATCGCCATTCCGACGGAGCGACCAATGATTCCCTCTTCGCTAAGTGACGTATCGAACACGCGCTCCGCGCCAAATTTTACTTGCAGATCGACTGTCGCACCATGCACGCCGCCTTTGGCGCCGACATCTTCACCGAAAATGAGCAGCTTGGGATTTGCAGCAAGTTCCACTTCCAATACTTTCCTCACGGCATCCTGCAAATTCATGCGTGGTCCAGCTTCTTTCAACGACCCCTCACCTAACCTCTCCCCTACAGGGGAGAGGAATTGGGTTGAAGGTGCAAAAACATGTTGCAATACAATGTTTGTATCCGGCACTGGGGCAGCAAGCGCACAGTCGGCGGCTGCACGAACATCTCGTTCGACTGTTTCCATTAAGGAAGCCCACTCTTTTTGCGAGAATAAGATCTTTTGTAAGAAATGCTTCCAACTTTGGAAGCGGATCGTGGGACTCTTCGAGCGCGCGAAGTTCCGGCGATTTATAGCTTTGCGTATCGGTGAAGGAGTGTCCCGAAAGACGTGGAACTTCAACGCGAATGAGCGCCGGGCCTTGCCACTCGCGAACATATTCCACAGCCGAACGAATATTCTTTTCGGCATCTTCGGGCTCGTAGCCTTTGCATTCGAAGAGTTGAAGATTGGAAAACGCGGCGAGATTTTTTGCGATATTCCTTCCCGGCGTTTGCAGATCGCTGGTGACGGAAATGCCAAAGCCGTTGTCTTCGATAAAGAAAAGCATCGGAAGTTCCAGCGTCGTCGCGATATTCAGCGCAGCCCAAAAGCCATTCGTTGCCGTGGAGGCATCGCCACCCAGGCTTACCGCGATCGCACCGCGATAGCTATCATCCTTTAATATATTGGCGTAATATCCGATGGATTGTGCCCATCCGGCACCCGGAGAATACTGCGCGCCAACATCGCCCGAAGCAGGAAGCACCGTTGCGCGTTCTCTGCGCGGAAGTAAATGCACGACTCCAATATCACGCCCATCCGTCATGCCTCCGGCACGAGCGAGCGAGCCGCGAAACGCTTCTTCTGCAGTAAGTCCCTGACCAAGCACGAACGGACGTGAGCGATAGTAGCAGGTTGCGCCATCGTGTGGATGCGTGATGCATTCGCTTAAGATCGCTTGGGCCATATCATGTCCACGCGCGGAAAATTGATAGGTAACAAGCCCCTTCGGGGTCATTTCCTGCTCTTCGATGCGGTCGAGCGCGCGGGAGGTAAGGACGGTTCTGGCTATGCGCAGCCAGAAATCCTTCGAATGCGTTCGATTAGAGCCATTTCCTGACGTTAAATTGGAGATCATGGATATAACGGAGCTACCATTTGGGGATGCCGTCGCTGTCTCGGATTTTTCTGCTGTTTGTTTTGGCATGAAGCTGGAGTTTAGAGCAACTCCCTCAACAGCAGATGGGGATATGAGATTTCCGAAGAATGAAATTGTCATTCCGCGAAAGCGGGAATCCATTAGCCATATGAACGAAACGGCACAGATACGCACCCACTGGATTCCCGCATTCGCGGGAATGACATGATAATGTATCATCAAAATTCAAATTGAGCAACTGCCCAAAACTCATTCAGCCGCTTCAGGCCAGCATTCCATTAATGAGCGAGCGTGATAGTGCCGTCAAAGAATGCGCCGCCGGCGGAAAGCTGATAGATGTAAGTACCATCGGGCAGGAGGGTTCCATTGGCCCCGTCGCCGCTCCAGGATACGGTATGAAGCCCGGAGGATTTGGCGCCATTATCCACGCTGATCTGCCATTTGCCGCGAAGATCGAAAATACTCAAGTCGATATTTTCTGCGGTTGAAAGCGTATAGGTAAATATTGTGGTTCCCGATAGTAATGGATTGACGCTTGGTACACCAAGGGAGGTCCCGCCACTGCTTGTGATCGGAGATGCGGAATTATGGCCGATCTTATTAAGCACAGGAACATAGAGGTTGAACGTTGAATCGTAACCACCGATATCGGTCAGTTCATATTTTGCGGTATAGACTCGACCGGTGTTCGCGTCGCACTTCGCGCGCAGTTGTATCGAAGTGGTATTCGTTCCAGTGGTCGCAACGATGTCTCCGCTTGCGATCGCTTCATTGGCTGTGACGGTATCGAGTTTTATGACGGGAATCGCTCCGTTGTTGACCGTTTGGGAAACGGTTACCGTTTTAAGGCTGCTATCGCTTGACCAGATATACGGCGCCGTTCCCGAAAGCGTTAGGCTTTCGTTTGCATTAGGAAGTACCTTCCAATAAATTCCCCAATTCTTGAGCGTCCCGGATACGCCCGTGCCGGAATCGGCGACATTCAGCGTCCAGTTCCCGTCGATACGCCGGTTGTAGAATCCGGACGATGAGGAGATCGTGTTTTGTGGGGCGTACAACCCGATCACTTCCGTCGCGCCGGGGCTATAGGATTCGAGCGCCGTTGAAGCATTGTCGCCGAGGACCACATTAGGGTGTTCGCCTGTAGAAGTTCCAGAGTCGTTCGGTGGACGGGTTAGTACCGTTCGGACAGTGGTATCCGGGGAAGTGAGCTTCACCGTAAGGTTTCCCCACTTCGAATTCGAGTCGATGGTGAAGCTCAGATACACGGAATCGGCATTGGCCGTGAGCGTGGGACTGATGGTCGCGTTAAGACTTCCCCCGGCAGGGATCGATGTGTTCACGGTTTGGAATAAGGCATAGCTTTTGCCGGTACCGGAAAGCGCCTGCGCGATGGTTTTGAAGGCATCAAGCCTGCCGTATCCAAATACATAATCATTCCCAGCGGCGCCTTCGTCGATGCCTCCCGCGCGCAAGGCCGCGCGGGCCTGCGTGGCCGTCAGCGTGGGTTCCGCGCTGAGCAGCAACGCCGCCGTGCCCGCAATATGTGGCGAGGATGCGCTGGTGCCGTAAAACGGCGTAAACGCGGCGAGGCTGGTATTAACGCCATCGAAGCACGCAAGATCCGGCTTCTGCCGCGTTTCGTTGATCGTTCGGGTACCCGTACCGAAGGTAATATTGTAGGAAGGCCCCTGTCCGCTGAAGACCTCGATCGTATTATAATTGGAGCTCGTGGCGTCGATGGCGGCAGCACACAGGCAGCTATCGGCACAGGAATGTCCGAACGTGCTGCTCGTCGCAGTTCCGAACGTGATGATCCCTTCGTTGGGCCACCCGGTTAGTTTTGTTCGGGCGGTCGAATCGGGATCGGAGCTCGAAATTGTTTTTCGCTCTACGGCGATATAATACGTTCCATTGCTGGGGGCAGTGTATTCGATAATTTCGAGCGGGTCGGGATTGGAGGGTTGCACGTTCGTGCTGGATGCAACGATCTTTGTTTTGCCTGGATTAATGAGATACAGATTGTAGTCGTTCTTGGAACTGCCCCAGGGATCGTCCCACTGTAATTCGAGATCGACGGGGTAACCTCCTGCAAGGGTAACCGGCAAATATTCGGAACTCGATCCGGTAAAATCAAACACATGTTTGCCGGACATCAGGCCGGTGCCGGACATATTCTTATATGTTTGATAGTTGCTGGATCCTCCTTGATTCCCTGCCGAGGAGATATAGACCACGCCGTAGTTCGCACAAAGATCATTGACATAGCCTGCAAGGTCGCCATCCTGAAAGACGGGTTCATCGAGATATTGCACGTCATCGCAAATGACCCGGCATCCTGCATTCGCAAGCGCATACATATCATCCCCAAACTCCGAGTGTGTGTTATCGGCAGTCGCAAAATAGATCTGCGCGTTTGGAGCAACATCCTGCACGATCTGCGACATGGCAAGTCCTTCATGCGACCCGGAAACGGAATCGGGATCGGAAAGCGAAACGAAATCGGAATCGATATCGCCGGTGCGAATGCTGGAATCCAGGTATCCGCCTGCCCCGCTGGCGCAATCGTCCGACATGACTCCAACTTTGATTCCCGAACCGGTTGCGCTCAGCAGCGTAGTGCTGACATCGGCGCGCAAACGCGAAACGCCCAACGACTCGACCGATCCCGTGTTGAAGACCGGATCGAGCACGCGGCGAATACCTCCTACTTCCTGGTGTGCTGCAAAAACTTTGAGTGCATGCACCGGAATCCAAACTTCCCGGTACGGCGACGACCGGACGATCGCGGGAGCCTTGGGATCTCCCGGATTGACAACGCCACCGACTGCCACGACCGCCGAATCGACATCGGCCATTGTAAATCCCGGAGAAGCCATCACATAGACGAACACCCGATCCTGATCGTCCACGCGAGCAGAGAGATGCTGAGGCCGCAGGCTGTCAGGCAGACCGGGCTGTTCTACTTTCGCGGCGTTTTTCGCAAACGTGGAGTCGATAGCAAGCTGATCCGCGATCTCAAGCAACGCCGATTCCAGTTTTTGCTCGGCGGGAGTGCGGTTCTCGGGTGCTTTTTCCACGGCACTATGCACGGCGGGATCGACCAGCACTAAGTATTTCGTAGAGGTATGTCCGTGTATGGTCGATCTCGAACCAACGGGTTTTCCAGCATGTGGAACCAGCACTGTGACTTGTGCAAAAGCAACCTCGGTCGAAAAAGCAGTCAGCACGATAAGGGCTGCTCCCCAAAGCAAGGATCGAATCCGTATAGAGCGGCTCCTGAATACTTTTTTCACTGGTTTACTGCGATGCGTAGCATGGAAGCAATTGCTCAATGCTGGATACGCCATTGGCCGCCGAGATACATAAAGGTTCCAACTTCGGAATCCGCGATCGTCACGTTGGCAGATACAGAGTTCACCGTTGTCGTGATCGTCACACCATCGGGGTCCTGCGTCGTGATATAAAGGATCTGTCCTTCGGTTCCTGCCGGAAGCGTGATCGTAGCAGGGCTGTTCGTTATTCCGTTATCTGCGACGACGACGGCGCTAACATTACGGGCGATCGTCGATCCGCTGGATGGAGTCGATTCCGTGCTCTGTATCACTAATCTGCCGCCGTTCATCGAGAGAACTGTCGCAGGCGCCGATGCAGTCGAGGTGAGCGTCAGAAGCGTTGCAAGCGAAGGAGTCGAAAGTGTGCCACCTGCGAGTGGAAGGTAATTCGAAAGTGTGGACGTTGTCACAAGAGTGCCCTTGGCGGGCGACGAAACCGTCCCGCCGCTCGGAGGGCCTTGAAGCATGGTGTAGTTCCCTAAGCTGTCCTCGACGAACAACCTCGAGTGCCACACCTGTGCCTGCGTGGTTGTGGTGAATGTGAGTGCAAACAAAACGGCAAGAAAGATAATGATAAATTTCATAACCCTATAAATTTTTATGCTGCACGTATTGACATGAAAAGGAATTTGTGACAAGATCCTAAACAGCAGATGACGGGATGAGATTTCCGAACTCCGAAATTGTCATTCCCCGCGAAATACGCGCCTTGTTTTGAAATCAGAGAAACGGATTTATGATTCGGACGCCTTCGATAAGCTGGTTATGCTGAAAGTCTTCAGAATAGAGTATTTCACATTGTGATTCGATTGCGGAAGCGAGAATGAGGCTGTCGTAGTAAGAGTATTTATAACGTTCCGAAAGAGCATGAGCTTTTTCTATTGTGGCGATGGATACGGTCGAAACATAGAGAGCGTTCACTACTTCGTCGAAGATCGCGCCAATCTCGGGCCACGTAAAGCGGAATTTGCTGGAAAGCACATTGGAGAGTTCAGAAAGTACTTGAGTACTACAAACTCGACCTGTTTCAAGTAATGTTTTACTTGCCTTCTCGTATTTTTCAGGCTCTACTTTTGCGTAGTTGTAAACAATAATGTTCGTATCGATGAACTTTCTCATCGTCGTCTATTTGCTTCTTCACGATCGAATTTCCATCCACGGGTGTCGATGCTAACCGCATTGAAATGCCGATGAACTTCTTCAACGGACGAAAACTGGGGAATGTCCGTTTCTTTCCCGTTCTCCGCAAGTTCATCAAAAGTGACCTTGATCGCGTGCCCGATCATCTCGCGTGGCACATCGAGAACGATCGATTCTTCCGTGGGGGTAATAATTTGAGTGTACATAAGCTATATTCTCCTCATTATAGCAAAGCCGCAATGGAGCTATTTCGTTTCCAAACCATAACTTTGTACCGGTGATTTGTAGCCGTGACTTTTAAGTCACGGTGAACGGCTGAAATTGATTGCCTCGACACCGTGACCTAAAGGTCACGGCTACGAATTCCTCTCAAACCCCAATTACTGCGTAACCACCACCGGCACCTGCTGAACGCTTCCGTTCATCTCCACAACGCATTCGTACATGCCTGAGGGCAAGCCGGTAGGCTTGCTCCACAGGAAGCTGTGCTCGCCGGATGGGAGCGCGCCCTCGAAGACACGCGCAACTTCTTCGCCGAGAAGGTTCACAACCGTAACGCGCGCCACGCCGCTCTCCGCCGAGGTAAAGCGAATGGTGGTGGATTGGGGAAGGTAATTACTGAGTTTGCTGAAATCAAAATCCTTCAAACTTATGTTCGTACTTTCACCAAATGAAATCGCCTAACTTCTACGAAATACTTGGAGTAACTCAAGGTGCAACACCTGATCAAATCCGTGTTGCTTTTCATAAGTTGGCTCAGGAATACCATCCTGACAAGCATCCGGGTGATGTTGACGCCTCTTTTTTTGCTACCGAATTTAGACATATTCATGAGATATACGAAATTCTTATTAATCCTGAACAGAGGAGACAGTATGATGATCATTTGAAGCTTTCGAGCAATGCTACTTCTTTCACCCAAAATGTTCCCACTTCGAATCAAGGAAAAACGCCTGAGCCAAATCACACCGGGACAGATAGTTTCCACATGAGCAGTGTTCCTGGCCCCGAAACTTTTAGACACAAGAATTCTCGGAATAGAAATAATGATCGAAAAGCGATTATTGCTCTTCTCCTTGTTGGCGGATTTATATTATTTTTATCACAATGGAAACCCGCGCCCACTTCAGTTGGAACTGTTTCATCCGATTCAACTGGATCGAGCAACCACACTGATTACCGAAATGCCATTCCACAATATGATTCGCCAAAAACTCAAAATAATACGGGCGATGTTTTTAAGAGCAAAATTGATCCATTTGCTGATTGGGAAAAACTTAGTCTTTTAACGGGTCAAGAGCCTCCTTTTTGTGCGAACATCCAGCCGGATTATAATGATACGCTCGACAATTATCTTAAGGTAACGGTTATGAATAACGAGTATGACGTTATCATTAAGTTAGTCAACGCGTTGACTCATAGATGCGTTAGGGCTGTCTATATTAAAGCTGGAGATTCTTACTTTATCAAGAATATTCCGGAAGGAACCTATTTTGTTAGGGAGGCCTATGGGAATGATTTTAGGAAAACCACTCAAAACGGACAATGTCAACTAAGATTCATAAGTAACGCTCGATACAAAAAACTAAACAAGATTCTGGACTATAATATGGAAAGATATGAGGATAGCAATTATATACATACCCGTATTCCCTCATTCGAATTAGATGTTGGCATCATTTCGAATATTGAAAACGATTCTGATCTGGTGGAAGGAAATTCCGAGAGCGAAGAAGATTTCGATCAATAGTTCGCTAAGTAATTTATTAATCATGATTAAAGATAAAGGAACAGAAGGAGAGCAATTCGTGCATCAGCTGGCAGACAGGTCATACCTCTCGCACTGGTGTTTCCCGAACCCGAAAGATGAAGAAGGGGATAAAAAGGAAATCATTGATCTTCTAATTTGGCTTAGAGATGTCTTGATTCTCATTTCAGTAAAAAATTACGAATTCAAAGGAAATCACGAACGATATCATCGTAAGACTGTTGAAAAAGCCATTAGACAAATCCAAGGAGCTGAACGAAAGCTTTTGTCTTCTGGTCGAGACGTAATTGTAATGCATCCTTCCCGTGGTCGCGTTGCTATCCAAACCTCCGCGATTAAGCAAGTGGTTCGGCTCGTTGTTAATCTTGGTGAAGGAGAAGAATATTACGAGTTAAGTCGAGAAACAAAAAAAAATCAATTTATTAGCATTCTTGATCGTGATACTGTTGAAACATTCTTCAACGAGCTTGACACAATTCAGGACTTAGTAGGCTACTTTGTCGAGCGAGAAAAAATGTTTCGTGTTTCTGAAAAGATTATGGTCGCAGGGCGGGAAAAGGATCTATTAGCAATTTATCTTGGGAACGCGCGACAAATGCCCGATGTGAGTGGAATGGCCATGGCTGCATTTGATATTGAGGGTGCATGGGGGAACTTTCTTGCCAACCCTCAAAAGCTTGCTCGGGATAAGGAAAACAGACAAAGCTATTTTGTTGACGAACTTGTTATTCGTGAGCTATCACATATGCTAAATGGTTGGCTCATTGCAGAACCATTAATGTTGCTGTCAAGATTTGAGAGGCGGATTTTTGCGAAAGCTTTTTTTGATAAATACAAAGAGTATTCAGAATTGGCACCTTCAAAAACGCAAGAGGATGTCTTTCATTTAAAAAGGTATCAAAAAATCGGCGATGTGGGGTTCACATTTCTTTTTTTTCAAAAGAGATTTGATCATCATGCGCAACGTCTCCTACCGATTGCAATGTATGCACATGGAATAAACGATAATTTTTCATCCGGATCCCTATGGGCTATGGCTACTGACGAAGAGATGAACCGGTTTCATTTCGCATATCAATCAAATCCAAATGCACTTGGAAAAGAAGAGTTGGAGGCTATTATTCATGATGTAAATGTTTTAGGTTGGAATAAAAATCTGCATTCAACTTTGGAGAATTTTCGTGAGATTCCTGATTTGTGAGATAGAATCGCTCAAATATGAGCATTTCTCGAAGCCGGAACCACAACCGCTTCCACCGAAAGCTTCAACCCAATATTTGTAGCCGTGACCTTCAGGTCACGCTCGCGGAGCGCAAGCTACACCGTGACCTGAAGGTCACGACTACGAATTACTCAGTCAATCCATAAAAATCTCGCTTGTAACCGCCTCGATTTATTCAGACACGCGTATTCCTCGAAGCCCGCACCCCAACTGCTTCCACCGAGAGTTTCAACCCAAGCGATCGGAGGACTGCTCCGACACTATCGATCTTCGGATTTCCTTTCGGCGAAAGCGTGCGGTAAAGATTTTCGCGGTTGAGTCCGGTTTTTCTGGCGAGCAGGGAAAGTCCGCCATTGGCGCGGGCCACGCGTCCGAGTGCATTGAGGAAAATGCGCGGGTCTTCATCTTCGAGCGAAATTTTGAGATAGGCCGCCGCTTCGCAGGGTTCATTCACTGCATTTTGAAATAGGATTTATGTAGCGCCGGCGTCCTCGCCGGTCCCCCCATTCTCCTATGCGTACAACCCCGGGGACAGGCGAGGACGCCTGCGCTACATCATTAATTAGAAATTATTTTCGATTATTTTCAGAATTCGCTTGCTTTTGGGTTTTAATGTGCGTATATTAGCATTTGCTTTGATGGGCACCTATCCGGGGAAAAGATGAAATATGAAAGATGAAAGATGAAACGGGGGGAGGTGCGAGTTCATTGAAAATCAATGGTATTCTTTATGAACGAGTTCTCCATGAAAGCGATTTGTGGATAACTTTTCCGACAAACGGCGAAAATAGCATGGATTAGAGGGTGGGCGGGAACTCAGCAAGAAAAAGAAATGGCACCTATTTCACTGAGACACGCTTTTTGGCTGACTCCTTATTCGCACTCAGATCGGAATTAACGATTTCATAACTGCTTTTGAGAAACAGACTGGCCGGTTTTTGGCTTTTCAGGCATTCATCATGTCAGTAGAAACCGCGATCATCGAAGTTATCCCTTCTTTTGCTAAACCCAATATGGGTGTAAGCAAAAAGAGCTATGCCGATACGATCTACCGCTGGGTGCTGGCTGCGGCGGCGTTCAGCGTGCTGCTTATTATCGCCGGCACGATCTATGAGCTTACGATGGGTTCCCGGCAATCCATTGCGGCGTTCGGTTTTCGGTTCTTTACCGATAGCAGTTGGGATCCGAACGGCAATCATTTCGGCGCGCTCCCTTTTATCTTGGGAACGCTCTATTCCTCGTTCTGGGCGCTTGTGATCGCGCTGCCGATCAGCATTTTCACGGCCATCTTCCTTTCGGAGATGGCTCCGCGCTGGTTAGAAAAGCCGATGTCGTTCATGGTGGAATTGCTTGCGGCTATTCCGAGCGTCGTCTATGGCTTGTGGGGACTTTTCATTTTACAGCCCTGGCTTGTTAAATATATCGAGGGGCCGATCAGCAAAGGGCCGCTTTCCGCGCTTCCGATCTTCGGCGATACACCGAACGGATACGATATGCTTTCGGCATCGATGATACTTTCGATCATGATCCTTCCATATATTACAGCGGTATCGCGCGATATTTTGCAAGCCATTCCGCGAGCGGTACGCGAAGCATCGTATGCACTCGGCGCAACGCGCTGGGAGACGATCAAAGGCGTGGTGCTGCCATACGCGCGGGCGGGAATCATTGGCGCAGTCATGCTCGGATTTGGCCGCGCTTTAGGCGAGACGATGGCCGTCACGATGGTTATTGGTAACGCTCCGGTATTCAAGCTCAATCTTTTTAGTTCAGGATATACGCTTGCAAGCGTTATCGCGAATGAATTGGCGGAGGCGTCCGGGCTTTACCGTTCGGCTTTGATCGAAATTGGCTTATGCCTGTTTCTCATCACGCTCATTGTGAATGCCGGTGCGAAGCTTCTCATTTTCTACACCGCGCAGGATATTAACGCGACTACGAACCGTAAGCAAAAATGAGCGAACCCTCAACACCCTCATCGTCGTCGATGCTTGGAAAACCAACGGGGCGGTCTCGATACCGACGCTACCTCAGCAGCTTCATGGGCGGCGTGTCGCTTGCTGCTGCGATTATTGCCGTTATTGCACTGCTGAGTGTACTCGTTTATCTGGTGATCCAAGGGATTGGCTCGATCAGCCTGGCTACGTTCACCGATGGTCCTGTGCCACAAGGCCAGCCTGGCGGCGGACTCAGAAATGGCATCGTAGGAACGCTTATTCTGATGAGCGTTGCATCTGTCATTGGCCTTCCGATCGGTATTTTAGGCGGGGTCTATCAGCTTGAAACGAATACCAGATTTTCCCGCACACTGCGCTTCTTTACCGATGTGATGAACTCGATCCCGAGTATTGTTATGGGAATATTCGCGTATCTTATCGTTGTACTGCCGGTTGCGGAGTTGGACCCCGGCCATGCGTTCTCGGCGTTCGCGGGTGGTGTGGCGCTCGGTTTTTTGATGATCCCGACCGTCATGCGCACCACGGAGGAAATCCTGAAACTCGTGCCCATTGCATTGCGCGATGCCTCGCTTGCGCTCGGAGCACGACGCTGGCGCACCACCTGGAGCGTAATTCTTCCGGCTGCTCGAGGCGGAGTTGTAACGGGCATTTTGCTTGCGCTTGCACGTATTGCCGGGGAGACTGCCCCGCTCCTCTTCACTGCATTTGGCAACCTTGATTTCAACGCCCGGTTGGACCGCCCCATCGACGCGCTTCCGCTCAATATCTTTAACTATGCAACTTCTCCTTACGAGAGCCTGCATCATCTTGCGCTTGCTGGAGCCATCATTTTGCTCGCGATCATTTTCGTCCTTTCGCTGGCTGCTCGCTTTGCGCTGCGTGGACAGACGACAGAATAAAGACGTGTAGCCGTGACCTTTAGAGCCTGCCCTGAGCTTACCGAAGGGTCACGGTCGCGAAGCACAAGATTCACACCGTGACCTAAAGGTCACGGCTACGGAACAGTGAATCCTCATTTTCCAGAGGAAGATTATCTGTCTGTTAACTTCATGATAACAATTTCATAATCGTAAAACGTGTATTTTTGTGCCGCGTAATAGATTACGTGTGTGGCTGCGATTTCGCGATCCCCAAACTAACGATTTCTTAATCTAAGCTGTAACTTCGCTCATTTTTTACTTATTTTAACAATGAAAAAACTCATTCTCCTTTCCGCTTTTTCACTACTATTTATAATCGGGTTGGCAACATCCTCGCATGCACAGGACAATGCCACGCTCATTAAGTCGATGACGCACACGGACTCGCCCATCGATACCAGCACCACTCCCTTTGTGCCAAACGGGAAAGTGAAATTCCAGTTCTTTGGCGATTATTCGTATAAAAATAAAGGCGATACAGTGGCGGTTCCGCAAGGGATTTACACGGGACAAAAGATAGCTCCTCCCGTTTACCAGCAAACTCCCAATTATTATGGAATTTTTGACTTCCGCCGTCTCTACTTCGGGTACGATTATAATTTTACACGAAATTTTACTGGCCAGGTGCTGCTTGCCGACGAACCTGCCGAGTTTTATTCTACAGCCGCCGATGCCGCCTCTCAGTCCGGGCCGATCAACGCGGATGGTACAAACGGGACATACGTGAAGCTCGCAAATGTGCAATGGAAAAATTTTATTCCGTACGCAAAGTTAACATTCGGTCAACAGGCGCCACCCACCTTCGTTCCGACGACGGAGTATCTTTGGGCCTACCGCTCGATTGAAAAGACTATCATGGACATGCGCTCCATCGGAAGTTCAACAGATTTCGGTATCCAGATGAGCGGCAAATTCGACTCGACCGGAAATCTCGGTTATACTGCAATGATCGGCGATGGTTCGAATAAAAAACCCGATTTTTCTCAGTATAAAAAATACTATGCATCGCTGAATGGCTTTTTCTTCGATCGCCACCTTGCCGTTGAGCTTTACGGCGATTACATGCCCACGTCGGATTCCTCTCATTATTTAACGGGCAAGCTTTTTGTGGCGGGTCTTTTCGATCCCTGCTCGATCGGCATCGAGTATGTGCAACAGCCAGCCATGGCGGGTCTTAAGGGGGTGGATACGAACCAAGACCCAACAGGCCTTTCTATTTGGGTACGCGGACAAATTATTGGGAAAACCCTCGGTTATTTCGCGCGATACGATATGTGGAACCCGAATGCCGATGCGGACGCCAGCCAGGGAGCGTATTATAAGGAGAGTTTCGGCGTGATTGGCCTCGATTGGCAACCGGAAGCTAACCTGCACTTCATGCCCAATCTTTGGATTGACGGCTACCAGGCGGAAAACGGTGCAGCATCCAAATACAGCGATGTTGTCATTCGTCTGACCGCCTTTGCGAATATCCCGTAAGAGGTTTATTTAGGAATTTTTTCAAAGCGTGGCGCAACTATGTTGCGCCACGCTTTTTTCATGGGATTCCATCAGAAACTGAAATGTGATTATTAATGTAACCTTCGCAGCAAAACACCGAATAATAGTGTCCGTCAGTCATTTTATCGTCATACTATGTGGTTAGTCGAATTAGCGCTTAGGCGCCCATATACCATTGCGGTTACCTGTTTTTTGCTGGTCGTCATGGGCCTTATCGCCCTTGAGAGCATGCAGGTGGATATATTTCCATCGATCGATATTCCTGTTGTCGGGGTGGTATGGAATTTCAGGGGCCTCTCCGCCGATGACATGGAGCGCCGTGTTGTGCTCATCAACGAGCGGCAAATTTCCGAGACCGTGAATGGGGTTTCGCGAATTGAATCGCAGTCCATCGCCGGTGTTGGAATTCTCAAAGTTTATTTTCAGCAAGGAACGGATATTGGTTCCGCAATTGCCCAGATCTCCGCATCGAGCAACACGGCGATCAGCCAGATGCCGCCGGGTATGCAGCCACCGGTCATTCTGCAATTCAATGCATCGAATGTGCCGGTCATGCAGCTTACGCTCACAAGTAAGACCATGCCCGAGGAGAAGATCTTCGATTATGGCAGAAATTTCATACGTATCAGTCTATTCGAAATTCCCGGACTTATTGCCCCGCCGCCGTACGGTGGAATGACGCGGCAAATTTCCATTGACATCGATCCCAAAGCTTTAGAAGCTCGCGGACTTTCTCCGAGAGATGTCGTAACGGCGCTTCAGAATTCCAACGTTATCTTGCCTGCGGGAACTGCGCGTATTGGTAACGTGGAATATAACGTTACGACGAATGCCAGCCCCAGGACCGTGGAGCGATTTAATGAAATTCCAGTGAAGGTGACCGGCGATCAGAGTGTTATGCTTGGTGATGTCGCGCATGTGAGCGATGGGTTTTCGGAGCAGACAAATATCGTGCGCGTCAATGGGCAGCGCGGTGCCTATATCGCGATCCTGAAAAAAGCCGATGCCTCTACGCTTGCCGTAGTGCAATCGGTAAAGGATATGATTCCCGAGATCAAATCCGTTGCCCCTCAGGGCTTGGATGTAAAAGTAGATTTCGATCAATCGACGTTTGTGCGCGCTGCGATCGATGGCGTGGTGCGGGAAGCTTTGATCTCCTCCGTTCTTGTAGCATTGCTCATTCTTCTATTCCTCGGCAGCTGGCGGAGTGTTATTATTGTTTCGGCCTCGATCCCGCTTTCGGTCATGGCGGCGATCATGGTACTAAAGTTTACAGGCAACACGATCAATATCATGACGCTGGGCGGCCTCTCGCTTTCGATCGGTATGCTGGTCGATGGCGCGACGGTTGCCATAGAAAATATCCATCGAAACCGGATGCTTGGCAAACCACTGACGATGGCTATTCTCACTGGTTTGCAGCAGATCCTTCTCCCAACGGCTGTTGCCATTCTTGCCATTTGCGTGGTTTTTTTCCCCGTTGCGCTATTAACCGGTCCGGGAAGGTATCTTTTTATTCCGATGGCGCTTTTTGTAGTCGCGGCGATGATCTTTTCGTTCATCGTCACGACGACGGCAGTTCCCATGCTCTCAAGGCTGTTGCTGGCCGGCGAAAAGCACCATGACGAGTCGTTTATACACCACACCGGCGAGGCACAGAAACCGTTGGGAAGGATCGGACGGTTTTTCAAACGTATAGATGAGCGCCGGGATAAGGCATTCCAGCGATTACAGCACGGGTACGGCCTGTTGCTTGAAAGCGTTCTAAACAACCGAAAGTTTGCCGTGAGCTTTGCGCTTACGGTATTTGCGCTCACTTTTTTTCTGCCTTCCATTATCGGCACGGATTTCTTTCCGACGACCGATACGGGCCTCATGAAGCTGCACATGCGCGCCCCGATCGGCACGCGCATCGAAGAAACGGAACAGGAAGCAATTCAGGTGGAGGATGTCGTCCGCAAAACAATTCCCGCCACTGAACTTGAAACCGTGAATGACATGATCGGCGTGCCGAACAGTTCCTATAACCTGGCCTATATCAGCACGGATAACGTAGAAGGTATGGATGCCGATTTCCTGATCGCGTTGAAACCGGAGCATCACCCGACGCAGGAGTATATGACCAAGTTGCGTGAAGCATTTTCGAAAGACTTTCCTGGGTCTATCTTTTATTTTCAGCCCGCGGACATTGTTAGCCAGGTGCTGAATTTCGGGCTGTCCGCACCGCTCGATGTGCAGGTGCAATATCCCGATCTCGACAAGGGATTTTCGTATGCTGAGCGCCTTCAAGACCTGATGAAACGAGTTCCCGGAACGGCGGATGTTACCATCAAACAAGCGTTGGATTACCCCACGCTTCGCGTAAGCGTGGACCGCGAGCGAGCATCGCTCATGGGCCTGAACGAGCGTGATGTGACGAGCAGTATGCTGGTCTCGCTCTCATCGAGCCAGTTGGTTGCGCCCAATTATTATGTGAATCCATCGAATAATGTTAACTATAATGTCGTCGTGCAAACGCCGCTCGATAAAGTTAACTCCGTGAACGACCTGCTTCGCACGCCGATCACATCCGGAACGGATGCGCATCATGGCGACCAAAAGCTAAATCCAATGGGAGTTCCCGAAGCGCCGTCGCAGACGCTTGGTAATGTGGTTGCGCTGAGCACGGTCGTAACGCCAAGCCAGGTCAATCATCATACCGTACAGCGTGTGATCGATATAACATCCAATGTTGAAGGCCGCGATCTCGGCTCCGTAGCAAGCGACATCCAAAAACAGATCGGCAAACTTGGGACGCTTCCTGCGGGAATGAAAATTCAAGTGCTTGGCCAGAACGAGGTCATGAATAATTCGTTCAGCAATTTGGGGTTTGGGATCATTCTTGCCATTATTTTAGTATTCTTACTGCTTGTCATGTTTTTCCAATCCTGGCTGGATCCATTTATCACGATGATCTCGATACCGGGCGCGCTCGTTGGCATTCTCTGGATGCTTGCGGTCACCGGCACAACGATCAACGTGGTTTCGCTGATGGGATCGATCATGACGATCGGCATTGCGGTATCGAACTCGATCTTAGTGGTAAGCTTTGCGAATGACATTCGAGTCGAGCGGGGCATCTCTGCGTTCGAAGCTGCCATTGAAGCAGGAAAGACCAGAATGCGGCCCGTGCTCATGACCGCGCTTGCGATGATCGTTGGAATGATTCCAATGTCGCTGGCGCTTGGCGAGGGCGGCGAGCAAAATGCACCGCTCGCGCGCGCCGTCATTGGTGGGCTTCTGGTTGCGACCATCACCTCGCTTTTTATTGTACCGCTCGTTTATTCGATCCTGCGTAAGAAAGAGCCGCAGAAACATTTGTTCGATCTCCGTTTCCAGGCGGAAAAACAAGGGATGGAATTTGACGGCGAAACCGGAAATGCGTCGATAGAAGAGGATTCGCCAGAGGGTTCATTTAGCTTAGAAGCATAAACCAACGTAGAAACATAAACGTATGTCACTGAAACGAACTAAATCAGGAAGCGAACGCCCGGTGGGATTATATGCTGGGGCAATTATCATTGTAGCAGCGGCGATCGTTGTGCTCTGCGTACTTACCTTTTCAAAAAAGAATAAGATCGAGACCGAAACGGAGCATCGAGCCGAAGTTGCTACCGCAGGTCCATTCATTCGCACCGTCAGCCCTACCCTATCACCTGCGCAAACATCTATCACTTTGGAAGGTGATGCACTCCCGTATGCGAGCACAACGCTATTTGCAAAGATCGGAGGGTATCTTCACAGTATATCCGTCGATAAAGGCGACGAGGTAAAACAAGGCCAGACGCTTGCTGTGATCGAATCCCCGGAAACCGATCAGCAATACATGGCCGCACTTGCAGATTATGAGAATAAAACCAAGATCAACGATCGCAATCAGCAATTGCTGAAGGAAAAACTTGTTGCTCCGGAAACTGCCGAGCAAAGTGCTGCCGATGCGGAAATTGCAAGGCAAACGCTCGCCGTCGATAAAACAAATAAAGGTTACGAGGTCATTACCGCACCATTTACCGGGAGAATTACCGGACGATTTGTTGACCCAGGGGCACTTATTCAAAATGCCGTCAACCAAGAAACAACGACGCAACCGGTCGTCTCTATCGCACAAGTGGACCGGCTTCGTATTGATTTTTATCTCGATCAACGCTACGCTTCGTTTGTTCATGTGGGAGATCCCGTTGAAGTTACACTACCGGAACGTCCGGGATTTGTCCTCAATGCAGCGGTTACGCGTTACACCGGCGAACTCGATCCACAAACGCGCATGCAGTTGGTCGAGATCGAAGTACCGAATACCGACCGGAAGATCGTGCCGTGGAGTACGGTGAATATCAATTTGAAAGTATCGCTCCCGGCGCAAATAGAAGTTCCAGCCGAAGCGCTTATCGTGAGAAAGGATAAATTCTTCGTTCCCATTGTCGATGCCAACAATAAAATCAGCTATCGTGAGGTTCATATCGGGAACAACGATGGGAAAACCATTGAAATTTTGGATGGTCTTCAAGGCAATGAAAAGATCGGCCTCAATCTTGGCAATGGCGTAGCGGAAGGCTCGCACGTTCAGCCCGAGATCGATACGAAAAGCTCGTAATCGTTCTCTTACCATTTGTTAACAATAACTTATCACCCATTCCCGAACGGAAACTGGGTAAAAATGCCTTTTGTACCCGCATTCTAAGCACTCCCATTACGAAGCTGCGGGTGAGGGATGTAAGGATGAAATATTTTTACATCCCTCGTTCCCTGTATTGAAAGCATCAGTTTTATTCACGATTCACTTCATTTTTTTAACAGCGATCACCATGCAAAAACGATTATCATTCCTAAGTCTCGCGTTGCTCGCAGTGTTCGTAGCATCGGCTTCGATGCTTACAAGCTGCGGCGGAAAATCAGGCTCTGCTGACTCAACCTCAGCGGCAAACTCGACCACCCTCACCGGTGCCGGCTCGACCTTCATCAATCCGATCATGACCAACTGGGCATCGGAATACCAGAAGGCCAATAGCGTCTCCGTTAATTACCAGGCCGTCGGCTCTGGCGCCGGGATCAATAACCTGATCGACCACACGGTCGATTTCGCCGGCTCGGATGCGCCCATGAACCAGGACGAGCTTACTCGCGCGAAGGCGCCCGTCATTCACGTCCCGGCCGTTATTGGCGCAGTATGCGTTGCATATAATGTTAACGGCATTTCAAGCGGCCTGAAGCTTACGCCCGACGCGATCGCAGGAATTTTCCTCGGAAAGATCACTTATTGGGATGATAAAGCCATTAAAAGCCAGAACGCCGATATGAAACTCCCCCATGCGAAGATCTTTTCCGCTCACCGCTCCGATGGTTCGGGAACCACGGCTATTTTCACAGATTATCTTTCGAAAGTCAGCCCGGATTGGAAGGCGAAAGTCGGTCAGGGCAAGACCGTTAACTGGCCCGAAGGCGGCATTGGCGGCAAAGGAAATGCCGGCGTTGCCGAAGTGCTGAAGCAGCACGATAATTCCATCGGCTATGTGGAACTTGCGTACGCCGAACAAAATCATATTGCCTATGCGAGCGTGCAGAATTCCTCCGGGAATTTCATCGCGCCGAGCGTCGATGGCGCGGCCGCGGCTGCCGAAGCATTCCCAATGCCGGATAACATGACCTCAATGATCACCAATACGACGGCTCCGCAAGGCTACCCGATCACCGGATTTAGCTGGATCATCACCTGGAAGGATTCCCCGAAGGGCGATATGGTCAAGAAATTCATTTCGTGGGTAACCACTACCGGCCAGGCCGATTGCAAAGCGCTGTATTACGCGCCGATCCCGCAATCTGCCGCCGCGGCCGTTGCTGCCGAACTTGCGCCCAGCACGGCAGCAAAATAATTACGAATTACGAATTTCAAATTACGAATGGGGAATTCCATTTCGCTTCATTCGTAATTTGAAATTCGTAATTTGTAATTGATCCTATTCCTTCACAAATTTCGCCCGCGCTTGCCCATCGCTTACGAAATACACGCCGGAAGGAAGTGAGGAAATATCGAGTGAATTCCCATTCCTGGGAACAGTGTAGCTGCGGCCAAGCGGATCAAGAATGGAAATCGTTCCGGCGGAAGCATTGAGGGTGAGCGTGTTTACAGCCGGATTGGGATAAACCATTATATCTGGAGTGGGAAGGATCGATGTGTTCACACTCGAAGTTACCTGTTCTATCCGAGCGAGGTAACTTGACCCGAATGGTGAAAGCGCACCAGCATCCTCTGTAAAAATTGCAACACCGGATCCGTCGTTTGTCGAAGCAATCATCGGGAAAAGCGGTACTTGACCTGCGGGAAAAATAGTATCGCCAGCCAGGAGCGTATCTGTTTCCCACGACATGCCATGGTCTGTGCTTACGCAAATCCTACTGCCAATATTCCAGAGGCCACCTATAAACACCATACTGCCATCCAAATTAAACAATGTGAAAGCTGTCTCTTTGCCTTGCACAGTATCCGGAAAATCTATTCGTGACCAATCTGCTCCTCCATCCAGACTCCTGAAAAGATCGAGGCACGGTCCTTCGTTAGAGTCAACAAACATTCCAGCCATTGCCAGAATCGTATCCTCGCCCCCGAACGCGGCGTAATCCAGATTAGTATCGGTCGTATCTCCACCGTTTTGTGGCCATGTCCAACCGGGAAAAAATATGGGCTTAGTCGAATCGACGTTCTGCCAGTCGTCCGTCGTGTGATATAGCACAGAAACTCCTTCCGCTGAATAGTAAGTCGGGTACGCAGCAAACGCCTCATCGCCGTAGGAATGGATCCTAAAGCGAGTCGGAGTCGAATCGACATAAGATGGAATAATGCCAGCCTCATTCCATGTCGAACCGCCATCGTGGGTGGTGAAAAAACGCAGAGGCCATGTGCCGCCACTCGGCTGGTCCAGCCCAGTTGCGATTCCAGTCAACGTGTCGGAAAAATCAATGTCGAATAGAGGTATGGGAGTTTCTACTGTGGAACTGGAGTCGAATTCGTTTTGCCATGTTGCACCTCCGTCGGAGGTAATAGCAATAAACCTGAAGTAAACACCATGTAGTAGCTTCCCGATCGCGACCGCGTGCATGGCATCGATTTGCTGCACTCGATCTATTTCGCTCAAGCTCTGGTACGTAGAGGCATGATTTCCAGTGGGTGGTATGTTCGGATCTTGCTCGATCCAGGAATTTCCGCCATCGGTGCTTCGAAAAAACATGAGCCGGTATTTTCCGCTATCGAGAACCGACAAATTCAAGTCTGTCTTCATGCCGCCGGCGGTACACACCTCGCCAAAGCAATCGAGGCTTGTAAATGCGTATGTGTAGTGACCGACGGTATCGGGATGCGTGATCGTGTACCGGTATTGACTACGTAAGCCTGGCGCAAAGGCCAGGCATGAAATCATCACAATTAGAACGACTTTGGATTTAAACATGGATTTGCAGGTTATTCAGAAACAGGGATGAGCAGAGTTCTCAACCCTCCATTGTTTAAAACGCGCTGACTCGCTCGGGTTACAAAAAAATCTTCAACAAAATGCGTTGCTTAGAGACAGCCATCCGGCAAAACCGTTCATCGCGCTTGAATTTTCCCGCTCGCCTTCACCACAACCGGGTACCCATCTACATTCGCCGGTAATTGGGACTTCAAGCTATCGGTCAGCGAATCGACAAAGATCAAGATCTGCCGGCTTACCATCCTTCTGACCTTCGCCGGTTCCGGTTACGCCGGGAATGCTCATCCATTCCGGCGTATGGTTAGCCAGCACTTCGGAGATCGGTTTTAGAGAATCGCTCACCGTTAAAACCGCATGGCTTTGATCTGCATTCATATCCTGGTTCTGTGGCTTTGGGGCACAGGCCGTAAGCAGAATTGCCGCTGTCAGCCAACTTTTCTTCATGGCTTAGAAACGAATGGCCTCTGCGCATGATCGATCATGCAGGCAGAGGCCACTCATTGCAAATAGTGATATGGAAAAAACGGTATCTTAGAAACCTGATTGCACGAAGGAAAGCCCGAAATCGCTGGCAATATGATCCATGCGGTTCATAAAGCACGCCGTGGAACTTCCTGCGAAATCCAGACCGACGGGATCGTTATTATTGCTGCCGGAACTATTTACAACCGACATCGATCCGCTGTCGCCGGACTCGAATATACGTGCCATTATCGACATAGATCTGATCGACGAACACCGCATTGAAATTCTGGTAGCCAACGGTGATCGTTACATTGATGCCATAGATGCTTGCCGTGGTGTAGCCCGTAGTGCGGCCCGTCTTCTTAATGGCCATACCGACGCTCGGTGCAACCGCCGTGTTGGCCGGGGTATAAGACAGCGTGTACGGCGTGGTCGAAGCGTTCGACATCATCGCCGGCGACCAGCCGTTCGTCAAACTGGGATTGCACTCTGCAAGCGCCGCGTCGTAATAGTTGGTGCTGTTGCGCGTAGATTTAATAAAATTCCACGAATGCAACTTACCCACCGGACCGGCTGTGCCGCAATCCTGATCGGCACGGCCCGGCTGATCCTGCTGTGCGGGGTTTGTTGCCAAATTTTCATCCGCAAACACATGATTGCAGCTTAGCATATACACCGGCTTGGTCGAACCCCAGGAATACTGGTCGCTATACACGGTCATTGCGCCGCCATACGTGGAAGTACCGCTCTTCGTTAGCGTACTGTTGACAAGCGCGCCGATCGAACCGGCAATGCAATATTCGTTATTCAGCAGTGTGTTAGTGCCAACCGATACTCCGCATGGAAGCGGATCGCGATACGAGCCAGTGAACGAATGGGCGGTGACTTTCCCGACCATTTTGACTTCCGTGGCAATGCCCTCTAACGAAGTTGGAATTCCCTCGATGCCATATTCATTTGTGAATACAAGGATCGTCGCGGCCGTCGGGTTCGTCTGGCTGATACCGACGCCATCGCCGATAACGCCCGGAATCGCCATCAAAGCCGCTTCATGACGGCCCTGAACTGCAATTGCGTTCTGAATAAACTGCGGCTGGCCCGACCAATCGCTCTTGCCCGTGGTTGGAGCGATCGAGCTTGGGATAACGATCTGAGGAGTGCTCGGCGAGCCGCTCTGATCGCAGCTCCATAGCGAAAAAGAAACAGCAACAAGGCCCAAGAAAAGGCCCGTGCGAAGAATGCGTGATGTCTTAAGCATAAGGATTAATGAAAATGACTAACGTGAAAAAGCTTTGAAGAAAAATACTCGACGATAAACAATTATTCATATAATGGATTCCCGGTTAAAGTGTAAAATTCTGCTTAAGAAATCATTACGAATTGAGGTAAATTTCCGATCTCATGCCCCTTTGATCCTACCCCATTTCCGCACATATTTTTGCGATATTCATCCACTATGCGATATTCATCCCCTATTAGTTCTCAATGATGTCCTTTACGTTCCGCTTCCTCATTCATCCATAATCCTTACGATCATGTAAATTGAGATCTAAAGGTTCATTCCCGCTTGATTCCACCAAGACGGTTACAGAGATTAGGAAAACATGAGATATTGTAAGAAGTTGAACGGGCACCATAAAAAAACGCGCCTGGAGAACCATGCGCGTCTTGCTATTCCTTAAGTTTATCAGTCCTTAAAGAGTTGATGTGCGGTCGAGAGAAAAAACTTATTCATTGGCGGCCAATTCGGCTGCAAGATCGTTCGTAAGCTTCATGATCGTTTCGCTGATAAAGTCATCGTCGAAATTTTCTACGGCTTCTGCGAACTCACGGCTTATCGTCGGGCGAACCGCCGATCCGATCCCACCAAAGACGGGCACCAATTCGACGCGGATATTCAGAATGCCTCCAACCGGGCGTGCATCGTAGGTCACTTGTACATTGATGGAGTGCTGCTCCAGTGCGCTATGAACTCCACCCATTGTGGAGGAAAGCTCCAGCATCTTACCAGATCGAAGCAATTCCGTCGAACCGCTCGCATGATCCGAAACAAGCTTCATTGTCGTTGCCGTCATACTGTCCGCCATTAGCATTCTCTGAGAATGCTTCGAATCCGTCAGCGCTTTCTCAGCATTAGCGGCAACCGGTGAGGCATCTTTCACAGGAGTCGCATTCACAGGAGTCGCATTCACCGGAGTGGCATTTTCGGGTGTTCCGGCAAAAGCAAGGCTCATGGTCGGTGCGATAGACGCACTTTGGGCGCTCGCCAGTCCGGCAAGCGTCATCGAAAGAGCTATGGCTGCTATGAAGTGTTTCATGCTGATCACTAAACTAAGGCCTAACTAAACTATAAGTCTCACCTTAACTAAACTATAATTCTCACCGTAAGAGAATCCTTGAAGGAAGCGATTTTATTTGAATCGTCAGACCTTCACTGCAATAGACGAAAAGTGAAGGCAAGAAATTCAATTTATTGCCGAAATTCTTGCGAAAACGCAAGAATTCTTCAATTTTCAAATCCTATTTTTAGACACGCGTAGTAAAAAGAGACATCTCCAGACATGCAATTCTCATAGCTGCACAAGGAGATGAATATTGTCTCATTTTGATACATTTTAGGGTATTTTTCCCATTGTCATACGGGTTAGGTGCCTGCTGAAGATGTGATGGTTTTTATCGATACCAAGCAATTTCGGCTCAGAACACTGGGAGCGCATGGCAAAACGAGTGTCTTCAAAGCGCTTCATTGGTGAAATGCAACGTCTCGATCGGTGGGCTGACGGCCAAGCAAACCGAAGCGGATTTTTTGGAACTTTTAATAAAATCGCCAGAAACGGGCGAGGAAACAGTTTTCGCTGCGCTTCGTACATCTACGTTGCTATTATAGAAGGTGCAACACAGGCGATCCACTCCCATGCCGCCAGCGGAGGGGCATCCCGCGATGAGGCCATAGCAATGGTAGCACTCATTGTCTGCCGAATGCGTTTGTTGCATAAGAAAATTCATGAAGTACAAGAGAAGTACCGAAAGCGCATGAGATGCACCGTCATTCGTTATGCCGATCACGATTTTGATAATTAACTCTCACCGGGCATTTCCTTCAAGAACCTGTGCGTTCCCCGATCGCGCCGAAACAACGGTTTCGGCGAAGCGGGGTTGCGCATGTTTTCCGATCGAGGGATGCGCTGTGAGTATTCATGTAACTAATCCCAGGACCTAAGCAGTATGGAACCTTATAGACTACGTATCATTCCCCGCCGCTGGACGTCGCGGCTCGCCTCGTCCGTCGTGGCGCTTGCTTTTTTCACCGTTTTTTTCTCCGCGCGTAATGCATGCGCACAAACGGGTGGCGCATCCTCGGATACGGCTATTACGTGGCCTCATACGGTAACGCTGGGCTTCGGCGCCGCAGCGAATGCGAACTGGCAGATCTCCGGCACGGCGGGAACCAACGCGGGATCGAATCTGAATCCCTATGGCACGTATGGCTACACGCAAAGCTCGCTTCAGTTCGAGCCGGAGTTCCACATCCTCGCGGAAATCCCGCTCTGGAAAAATTGGATGCTTGCTCCGCGTGTTTCGTACAATAATTACAGCTTGAAATGGAACAATGCATCGTCTATGTCCCCAACGAACTCAACGGCGCCAAATCCGGCCGTTCCGCTTTCGCTCTCGATGGATTATATCGGCTTAGACGCTCTGATCAAATACTCGTTCAGCAATCTCCATGTCATGGGCGGTATTAATTTCTCTGCGCCGATCAAAGCTATCACCTATAAAAACGGAGATAGCAGCGGTACGCTCCAGAATTACTCCGGTCTTGTCGCGGCACTAAAAGTAGGCGTGGGCTATGACATTCCTGTGAATGCCTCTAACACCATTTGGATGACGCCGGAAGTATTTTTTAGTTATCCGCTTGCGAGTTATGCGACCAATTTCAATTTCGACGTCGATCCGGCTACCGTTTCGCTCGGCGTAACCATGAAATTTGCATTAGCGCAACCTCCTCCGCCGCCGCCGCCGCCCGTACCGATCTCGGCAACGATCACGGCACATGGCGTTATGCCGGATGGCTCACCCGTGAACGATCTCGTTTCACCGCAGCAGGCGACGAATAACCGCTCCTCGATCCCGCTCTTGCCGTATGTGTTCTTCGATGAAGGCTCGGCCGTGATTCCATCGCGCTACAATCAAAACGGCGCGACCGGATTTAGCGTACAAACCGCACTCGAAGGAAAGGATGCGCTCCAGGCAAACCATGAGGTGATGGACGTGATCGGAGCCAGAATGAAGAACAATCCGAGTATGACGATCACACTGACTGGAACGAATTCGAATACGCGCGATGAAAAGAACAACATCGAGCTTTCGAAAGCGCGCGCGACGGCCGTTGCCAGTTACATCGAAAACACCTGGGGCATCGATCCCGGCCGTATCACGATCGACCAGCGTAATCTGCCGGAAATTCCGACCAACCCGGTAACTAAAGCCGGCATGGCAGAAAACCGCCGGGTCGAGATCACTTCCAACGATCAAGGGCTGACGGCTCCCGTCAAGATCGATAACCGGCAAAATGTCAGCGTGGGCGCGACGACGGTGCTATATAACACGACCGTCACGCCCGATCCATCTAAGCATGCCTATAAGAGCTGGACCATTGCGCTCGATAAGGACGGAGTGCCGCTCGGACAGCCGCTTTCGGGTTCCGGCGCGCCGCCCACATCGACGACTGCGGACATTCCGAACGCGCAGCAGTATGTCAACCAGCCGGTGCATTATACGCTGACCGTCATGGACACCTCCGGTCAAACTGCCAAGGCCGATGGATTCACACGTATCGAAGCGAAAACGGTGGATCATAACAATTACGAAAAGTATGCGATGCTTTCCTTCGATTTCGACCGTGCCGACATCAATCCTCGCGCGCGGCAAATGCTGGATCTGATCGGCGAAAGCATCAATGCAGGCGCCACGGGCGTGAAGATCGATGGCTATTGCGATTCCACCGGAACCCGAGAGTACAACCAAACGCTCTCCGAAGCGCGCGCCAATGCGGCGGTCACCGCACTGCGCACCATGACCTCCCTGCCGGCCAACGTAACCGCAGAAG
The DNA here is from genome assembly GCA_963776895.1 of Ignavibacteriota bacterium. Lineage (GTDB taxonomy): Bacteria > Bacteroidota > Ignavibacteria > Palsa-1295 > Palsa-1295 > PALSA-1295. The sequence continues at coordinate 46,137 of CAVZOL010000012.1, forward strand.
GCCACGGCATCGACGATCCGAAGTTCCCGAACGATCTACCCGAAGGACGCCAGCTCAACCGCCGGGTGGAGTTCACCATCCAGAAAAACGGGCAGTAATGTAGCGCAAAAATGTAGCGCAAACTTCAGTTTGCGAAAGGGCAGGCGAAAGCCTGCCCTTTTTTTTGTTACCTTGAATTTTGTAGCCGTGACTTTTAAGTCACGGCGAATACGCCACAATGTTCTATTTTCGCCGTACCCTGAAGGGTACGGCTACGAACTACGACCCAAATTTCCCGGCATTGTAATCGTCGAAGGCCTGAAAGATTTCCTCGCGCGTGTTCATCACGAACGGGCCGTAGCGCGCGACGGGCTCGTTGATCGGCTCTGCGCCAAGCACGATAAGCTCTGCAATTTCATCGGAGGTATTCGCTATTGCAAGCTGATCGCCATCCGAAAGAATTCCTAATTGTCCTGCATTCAGGCGCGCAGCTTCTTTGCCGACACTTATGCTTCCGGCAAAGACATAGAGCATGATATTTTGCCCCGTGGGAACCTCGAGCAATGCATGGCCACCCGGCTGAATCGTGTAATGCAGATACAGGATCGGCCAGGTGGTATTGATCGGCCCGCGCAGACCCGCAGCATTGCCACCGAGCACTTTCAATTTATAGCCGCTTTTCGCATCTTCGATCACCGGAATGGATTCCGCTTTAATACGCAGCGATTGCGGCGGTATCATTTTCTTCGCTGCGGGAAGGTTCACCCAAAGCTGAAAACCGCGCATCGATCCGCCATGCTGGCGGGTATATTCTGTTGGCCCGCCGCCATGAATGATGCCGCGTCCGGCAGTAGTCCATTCGACATCTCCGGCATAGAAATCATCTACGAAACCAGTGGAGTCGTGGCTGCGGGTTTCGCCTTCGAGGATATAGGTTAGCGTCTCGAATCCTCGGTGGGGATGGTCGGGAAGGCCATCTTCATCGCCGGGATTGTGCTGGATCGGGCCTGCTTCATCTAAGAGCAGGAATGGATCGACATGATCGAGCGCGCGAGTCGGAAATGGCCTGCGAACTTGAAATCCACCGCCTTCGATGGTGATCTCGCCATTAATGACGCGATCTAATTCTCTCGTTTGAATTTGTTTTAATGTATCCATGATCTAACTTTATCGTAAGCCAAAGAAAACGATACAGCAAGACATTTGTTTCAACAGGCAATTCGGGCGTGCCACCGGAAGACGACACCTTTTCCAACTTTCGATGCGCGCTACTTGACTTTTGCAAAAAAATTGTTATATTGTGGAAGTGAATGACGGGCGAACGTCGTTCTCTTATACGTAAATTCTCAAACATCTAATCATCTTGAAGCAGGTAACGAGTAGCCGATGACGAGCGTAGAGCAGAACGAGCTCTCACTCGTTTTGCCCATGACCCGCTAACCCCTTGCTCGCTGAGCCAAAATTCGAGAATAAGGAGGTACATATATGTTAATTACATTTGAAGGCATCGATGGATGCGGTAAATCCTCGCAAGCCAAGCTGCTTGCAGACCGCCTGACAGACCAGGGTTTTGAAGTTTTGCTCCTTCGGGAACCTGGCGGCACGGAACTTTCAGAACAGATACGGACCATTCTGCTGGATGCCAAGCACAAAGCGCCAGTATCTCATTCGGCGGAACTCTTACTCTTTGCCGCAAGCCGCGCACAGCTTGTCGAAGAGATCATTGAGCCGGCGCTGAAACGCAGTGCCATCGTCATCTGCGACCGTTTTACGGACTCGACGATCGCGTATCAGGGCTACGGACGCGGGTTGCCGCTCGCCTACATTCGCAGTGTTAACGATCTTGCTACCGGCGGACTCATTCCGGATATTACGTTCCTCATCGACATTCCGATCAATCTTGCCATTCACCGCCGCAAAGGTATGGGTGATGACAGGATGGAATCCGAGAGCCGCTTGTTTTTCAGTCATGTGGCCGATGGCTACATGGCGCTCGCGCAAAAGCATCCCGACCGGATACATGTGATAGATGGCGCGGACTCGATGGAGGATATTCATCATACCATCACCCGGCTTGTGGAGTATGAGCTGGGAAACGACCTCCGGCACGCGCATCGCATTAAAGGTGGGTGGCGTGCCGAGAATATCCCTGCCGAATTAATTGCCGTCGGCGGCGAACTTGCTTACTCGCTGGATGGGCGGTCAGAAGTGCTGGCAAATTAGGAGGGGAAAAATGGCGAATGGCGAACGGAGAATGCCGAATGGGATCTTTATTCGCCATTCGTGCATTCGCCACTCGCCATTCGTTAATTATTTCGTTACCACGACCCGCTCCACATCGCGTTCGCCGTTATCGGTGGTGGTGATGAGGAGATAGACGCCCGCCGGTAATTGCGAGAGATCGAGATTGGCATCGCCGGTGGTTCCCGAAGTCACTCCGCCATTCAACACTTCCTGGCCGAGCAGATTACGCACGCTGAAATATGCGCGAGGTGCGTCCGATAGTTCATAGTGGACCGTTGCCGGTCCATACGTTGGGTTCGGATAAACAGAGATCGCAATCTGCTTCGATTGCGGCGCAGGAGTTGCATTCACCGCCGCAGGCATCGCCGCAGTTAGCTCCGGCGATGGCTCGTACCAGAAGATGAGTTCGTTGGGATGGGCAGCGTTCTTTAGGTTGATAACACGGACGGGGATGAGTTTGGAAAGGTCAATGGAATTCTCCATTTGTGACAGAATGCCTTTCAATTTAATAACATTGTCGGCCATTGAATCAAGCGGAACATCAAGCTGCACATCACCCTGGTTTACACTATCCACATAACTGTTGATAGAAACCTGTGTCCTTTTGAACGGCTCTTGTGAACTATTCTTTGTATTTAATTCAATCTGCGTATTAAGATTTTTTGAGGAAGTTGTCGATTTTACGGCTATGTTAATATTGCCTCGGTTGCCTCGGCTCAGTGAATCATGTGGCCCTAAAATTTTCACATTAGAAAAACCTGTAATGGAATCCATGGGAATACCTTTCAAGGCATCGGCATTCAGAGCAACGGCAATCGCATGACAATATTGTGAATCAAGACCATTGGGGACAATACCTGACATGATGTTTTTCAATTCCTTCGAAATATCCGCCATGGAATTGAGAAAAACATTAACTTGAACATTCTCAGGGTTGGAAGTATCGACCTCCGTTTTGATAGCTACCCGTGTTCTTTGTACTGCTTGAGATTCTTCTTCTCCGGGTGATATTTGCACTTTGTTCTGCATTTGCATTACCATTGAGCGGTTCCCGTCTTTTTGTGCAATGGTCGTATCGCTCTCGAACGAGAATAGTCTCTTTGCGCCGTTAGGTTCGGTTATAAGCCGTGGCGCAGATTTTGGAATAGTTACTCCCACAATGTCCGCATCCGAAATTTTTTCTCTGAGATGCAGTTGCACACCCCACGATGGCGGAAGCCCCAATTTATTCACTTCACCAGTGGTACTGGACTTCGTATAAAAATCAATATCCCCATTATCTTCGAGCACAATGCCAAGCTGGGCAAGCTGCTCGGGCGTTAGCTCGACGGGTTGCAGGCTGTCGGCAGTCGCAATGGGTGTTGCGGGAATTATTGAGGTAGCTACAACCGCTTGGTTATTTGCTGCGACAAATGTGGCATTGTTAGCCGTCGGTTGTGAAATATTTTGCGTAGCCTCGACAGTCCCCTGTGACCCATAAGTCCTATGGGACAAAATGGGAGCTTTTGTGATAGTGGTTGTGCTTTGCTGTGGTGTTTGCGGCCAAAAGGCGAGTAATCCGAGAGTGATACATGCTGCGGTAGTCATGGCGGTCATTCCTATTTTTAGTGGAGTAGAGAGCAGTCGCTCAAAGAGCCTCTGCTGTATGGATTGTGTGACCGGTACACTACGCTTGCCTGGCTGAAGCAGACGCTCGACTTCGCTTTGCGAGAGAACACCCTGCTCCGCTTCAGCTTGCGCCGAGCGGAAGAGATCGTTCAGAGATTTATTATTCCTATCACTCATAATTTATCCTTTGACTCGAATGCGAACCGTGTATGATAGAAGCTTTGTCCGTTGCCCGTTACGCTGGGTGCATTAACACCCACCGATGGCGCGGGAACTGATTCTTCATTCACACCGAGCAGTGTTGCGAGCTTTTTGCGTCCGCGCGACACGCGGGATTTCACTGCCGAAAGCGACGACGATTGTATCTCCGCCACTTCCTCCAATTTTAATCCCGTGATCTCGCTCATGACGATGGCTTCGCGCTGCTTTTTGGGAAGCTTTGCGAGCGCCGCGTAAAGATGAGCGACATCGGCGTTTGCATCGGGCGCATTCCGTTCGTCCGCGAATTCCTCCATTTCAAGCTCCGAGATCGGCTGCCATTTTTTGCTTCTCACTCGCTCGTGCCGGTTGGTGCGCGTCGCGATCGTAAAGAGATAGCTCAAAAAAGCATTCGGTTCGCGGATCTTGTCGAAGTGTTCGTAGGCTTTAAGGATCGTCTCGCTAACGAGGTCCTTCGCGCGTTCAGCATTGCTGCTCCAATCGCCATTCGGGCCGTGTTTATCGCGGCACATCGCCTGGCAAAAGCGCGAGAGTTTTGGGAGCACAGGCATGAGCAGCGCGAGAAATTCGCGCTGTTTTGTGCCAGCGTGACCCAAGTCCGATGGACTCGTGCCAGTGTGCCCCGCAAACGTGCTGCTACCCATAGATAGCCTCACGGCCTCGTCAGTTTCGTTCATGCGTAAAGTGTACCGCGGTTGTGGGGATCATCCTTCATGATGCGTCCACGGTAGGTAAGAGTAATTAGCGGGGAAAAGGTCGCAGGGTTAATTACGAATTACGAATTTCAAATTACGAATGGTGGAAATAATCCTCAACTCGTTTTAATCACTTTTGGTGAGATATTCTTCGATCTGTTTCTCTATTTCCGATTCATAGTCTTTCATGTAGCCTGTACGAGAAGACAGCAACTTATGGTTGCTATCGAGAAAAATGAACGTTGGATAAACCCAAACTCCAAGTGAATCCGTAACCTTCCGATCGACCATTATTTCTGGATTTGTTAATGATTCCGATTGAACAACCTTGCGGACGACGGCAGGTTCGTCGTCGAATGGATCAACGCCGACGATAGTGAATCCTAAGTTATGATATTTTGATTGTAGGCTCCGCAGGAATGGCATTGCATAACGACAATACCCGCAGCCTGAGTACCAGAAATCAAGAAGAATGATCTTGGAATGGATGCTATCAAGATCGAGTGTTTTTCCGTCCGGCTCCGTGCCCGAGAAAGAAAAAATTGTTCCCCTCTTTGGGAGACTCGCCGTAAGTGAGGTATCTGAACGGCGTTTAAGAACTCTGTAATGATCCTTCTGGAGAAGTTGCGCAATATCATGGATCGCACTATCTACATTGGATTCCGAGATCGTATTGTAATGCGCTGAGAGGAGTTCCACGCCGTTCATGTTCCATTGATGAAATGTGATGCCTCCGGTATTGTACGAGATGAGGTTAGAATCGTCATCTACAACATAGGTGCGGGTGAACGGGCCAATCATCGTATCCGATGGGTCATCCACCGGCTCAGTAACTGCGTAGCCATGCAGAGTTTTTGAGCCGATCAAAGTATCGAAACAGCGAATCGGATTCCCAGAGAGAAGACGTTCTCGAACTTTGGAGCCGGCATTAAAGATGGGGTTAAATACCTCATAGCCAATTCTATCAAGAATGGATTCCTTCCGGATAGTGTCGTAGAATACTTCGTTAGGATTCAAATTAACCGAGGTGTATAAACTATCTCTGAACGACGTCTTATGATCCTTTTTTTCAATCGTAAGACGAAATGGTCCATCATGCAGCCCGTACACTTTTAACGCGAACGTATCCCTTTCTTCATGGGTGGACATAAGAGATTGTTCCACCGTCGCGTAGCGAAGTTCCGCTGAATTCACCGACTCAAGCCGCGAGATAGCTTTAGCAACTGGCCCAGGCAGCGTATCTTTCACCGTCGCAAGGCTTACCGTATTTTGAGTAGCGAATAATAGCAGTAAAAGAAATCTGTATTTCATTCTGCACTCCCCATTCTTAATTCATAATTCTTAATTCATAATTTCCTCGCGTATGTTCCCATCGCCTCGCCTTCGGCAAGGATGTGGCCGTGCATCGCGTTCAGTAATTGATCGCGCGTTGCTTCACCGGGAATGTTAAGCATCGCGTCCAGCGCATAAAGCTTAAAGTAATACCGGTGCGCCTTCCCCGGCGGCGGACACGGGCCACCATAGCCCATCTGCTTGAAATCATTGACGCCCTGCCGCGTGCCGTTCGGCAGTTTGTCGCGCTTCGGGAAGTTTTCTGCAAGTCCGCGCTCGGTAGCGGGAATGTTATAGATGACCCAATGAATATACGTTCCGCCGGGCGCGTCCGGGTCTTCGCAGAGCAACGCTAGGCTTTGCGTGCCATCGGGTGTGCCGCTCCATGCGAGCGCGGGAGAAATATCCTCACCCTGGCAGGTGAATTTTTGTGGGATGGTGGAATCGTTATGGAATGCGGTTGATGTAATAGTCATTTTTGTTTTGCTCTTGATGGTATCGGTGGAGTTATTGGTTAGGCTTTGCCCGGCTTTCATTTTGCAGCCTGTCGATAAGAACAGGAGAAAAATAATGAGAGTGCGAGGATTCATTAGAATGATTCGATCTAAAATTTCTTTGTCCAACATCCGGAGATTGCTTCGAAGAATTCATCTCCCTACGGTCGATGAATTCTCCTCGCAATGACGTTCTAATCAAGGCCGGAAAGACGCAGTATCGTTCCAACAATAATATCCTTTGTCTTGCCTGTATGAATGGTCAGAGTTTTTTCGCGTTTTCGCAGCATCGGCACAATTTCTTCGGCTCTGTCAATCGCGATCATTTTACCTTCATCGATCAGCCATTGATCCACCGCGCCCATCGGGCCTTTGAAGATCGTTACGGTTGGAATGCCAAGCGCGGCGGCTTCGCGGTTCATCGTGCCGCCGCCGGAAATAACAAGATCGGAGTGATAGAGAAGATTCATGCCATCGACGGCTTTTGAGGGAATAATAAAACTCCCCCTCCTGCGAAGCGAAGCGGAGTAGGAGGGGGCTGGGGGGTGGTTTTTATCTCGAGGAAGAAGTATCATTTGAATATCATCCCGACCACTTAGTAACTGCATAATCCCATCGAAGAGCCGGAACGATTCCTCACTTCGGTAATGTGCGGTGCTGGATGGCGGGCGAATGGTGATGATTATTTTCGCCGGATCAAGATTCAATTCTCGCAAAATTGAATCGTCCGGTTTGAAATCGTTCGAATAGACATCTTCCTTTAGACCGGGATACGTTAAATGCTTTTCTTTCGATAGTCCGAGCTTTTCGAGCGTGGGAAATGGAATGGCTTCCGGCGTCATCACGAAATTACTGAGGCGATTGAAGAGTCGGACGCTGGCGCCTTCGTAATCGTAAAGTTCAAGAACCGGAATGCGCAGCATTCGCGCGGCAAGCAACAAACCACGGGAACCGTGTCCCACGGCAAGCGATATTTTGCGGCCACGCATCATCCACGCTAAACGCAATGCGCGTTGAAGAAGACCGAATGTTTTTATGGTGGTATTATTCCCCCATTCTCCGCCAATGATGCGAGCATTCAGTCCTGCGCGCTCGACAAGTTCGCGCGTTTGAGCGAAATCACGTGCGGTAAGGATGACTTCGCAACCAGCGCGCTCTAATTCCAGAATGATCGGCACGAAGAATGGGACGTGAGGGGAATTCTCAAGATCGATCCAGATACGTTTGCGTACCGAGTACCGAGTACCGGGTACCGAGTGGGGCACGGCTGGCATCGCGTCATTATTTCTAAACTCGGTACTCATAACTCGGTACTCAGTACTGATGATAGTCCCAGAAGCATCCATGCATTCGACCAGCGCATGTATGGAATTTTGTTTGTAAACAATCTGTGCTTTTGATAGTAAAAATATCCCTTCGGAGATCGCATGTTATTGATCGACCATTCCGCAATTCGCTGTGCAGTCTCGCGATCGCCGAAGGTTTCGAATGTTACCATCGCTTGCCCCATCGCGTGGGCATCGATGGGATAGCGCTTGCCGGGGAAATAGCGAATCGCAAAATCGGGTTCGAGGAAGGTTTTTTTGTAATACTCGAATCCATGTTGAGCGGATTCAGCGAGAGGTTTATCGCCTATCGTATCTGCAATATGCTTCATCGGAATAATGACAAATCCAGTGTGGAAAGAATCCGTCCAGTGCTGCGATTTTTCGAGTCCGTAATCCCATCCGCCATCTTTTCGTTGATGATCGGCCACAAATTCCGCCGCCGCTCGTGATAACGCAATGTATTCACTATTAGATAATAGTTTTCCAGCTTTCAATAAAAATTCCGCGCCGAGGATGGATGCATTAAAAACTATTTGCGGATCGTTTTCTGCGTAACCGAATGCAGGAAATTCTGTTTTGAGCGAAAGAATATAATGTGCTGCGCGATGAATGGCGTCCAATAATTTTGGGGATGGACTGTGTTCATATAATTCCACAAGCGCAGTACCTGTAAACGACGTCGTTACGATATTGGGGGTATTCGCAGGAAGGAAATGCGTTCGCGATTGCCAGGGGAATGCGTAACCCCATCCGCCGTTTTTGTTCTGCGAATAGAGCAGACGCTCGCAGAGTTTTTCGGCTTCCCCTTTCCAATCGGGTGAGATCGCCTCGCGCGCTCGAAGCAATCCCATAATAAAGAGCGCCAGTGCTTTCGCGTTCTCAGTTTTAGGAACGCGAAGGATGGCATGCAAATTAATGGCAGATCTTCGTCCGATTTGCAAAGCAATAAGCCGCATCGGAGCACTTTTGACGTTCGATAGTAATGGCGAGTTAAGAAGATCGTGCGGGTCGTGCCCGAGAAAATCCTGCTCTGTGGCCCAGCGATATAATGCACGCAATGCGTGTTGAATTCGTAGGCTTTGTGCGGGCGCAAGATCGGTCATGCAGGTTAAACGGTAAATTGCCCGAGTGAATTCGGCAGTAACCGAATTCAGCCGTAATGGACGGACACTTCTTTCCCATGCCCAAATGTTCCAATACAATAAGCTTTTAGCTGCTTCCGATGGTCAGATCGTTCATGTCCGGTTTTTACGTACTTCTTCTCGTCGCGGGAATTCTTTATTCTCCGCGTTTTTCGAGCGCGCAGACCATCCTTCCGCGCGCTGGACAAAATTTTAGCTTTGGCATTATTCAAGGGGCGGATTATCTTGTCGGCGATAGTATTCAGTCCTCGCAACAATCGCTCCTCATGCTGACCGTGGTGAGCGCCTACGCTGGTTGCGGCGTGGTTACTTCTCCATCCGGTTATATTCAGGATTTCACGTTCATACCGGGCGCGGCAACGGTTATCGATCTTCCATACAATCTCCTGCTCCTGAATGATCTCGGGAAAACGAATAAGGGACTGCTCGTGCATACCACGGAACCCGTTAACCTTGTGCTGCACGATTACATACTCGATGCCGGCGACGCCACGCAAATCCTTCCCGATAATGCGCTCGATACGAGTTACGTAACATTTGGATGGGGAATCTGGGACGATCCATCGGACACCATTGTCACGCCTGGCGAGCGCAACTGCGATGAATTTCTCATCACTGCCGCATCAGATTCCACGCTCGTAACTATCACGCCATCCATCAATACGATGAATGGATTGCTGGGCGGGGTGCCCGTTACGATTCAATTAGATCGTGGAGAGTGCTATATTGTGAAGGCAGACACGTCGGATCATCCTTCGGATCCATCGCTTTCGGGTTCGAAGATTCACTCGACAAAACCTGTCAGCGTGATCTCCGGATTGACCTGCGGTTACGTTCCGGTTGGGGATCAATCCTGCAACGAGCTGATGGATGAATTGATCGGAAAAAAATGGTGGGGTTCCCACTTTTTCTTTCAACCGATGGGTAATTCCGACCTTGGAGTCGAGCTTGTTCTTACAAGCGATCGGGATTTTTATGCGAAATTAGACAATGGTTTTTTGACCTCGACGCAAGGCCGCATTGCAACAATATTTTCCGGCACGGCGGAAGTACGCACGTTCGATCTTCAAGGGAACCCGGTGCAGGTCGAAGCCCACCAATTGACGCGCGGAAGCGATTTCTACGATTTTTTCGATTTCGGCAATCTGGTCGGCGATCCTACGCTCGTGAGTGTGCTCGATACGCAATACTACACCGATACCCTTGTTTGGAATACGCCGCTGCTACCTCCTGAAAACGGCCAGCCCTTCCTGCACTTCGTTCCCATCGTTGTTCCGACGGCCGATCTTAGCCGAAGCACTATCGATGGGACGCCGCTTTCCCTCACCGGCGTGCCATCTTCTATCATCAATGGAAGTGCATTCAGCGCCATCAATCCTGCAATCAGTCCCGGAGAACATACGATCATTTCTCCCGATCCGCTCTTTGCACTGGTTACCGGCTTCAATGGCGGGGATTCCTATTCGTTCATGGCAGGCACGACGGCTCCCGAACCGCCGCGCGTTAACGTTTCGCACGCCGTCCTGCTTCAGGCCGATTCTGCGCCGGTCTGTAACGATTTTATCGTGAACGCGACCTTTGCCACGCCAATCCTCTCGCCGGAAAACGTGATTTCACTGACTGTCCCGATCACGTACGATCCGGCCGCGCTGCTGCTCATTGGGTTTCAACCAGGCGCCATCCTCAGGAACGGAAATTATACTGTGGATTCTTCCACACCGGGCTACGTGACGGTAACCATTTCTGGCAAGCCGTTCATTACCGGCAGCGATCTTTTCCAGTTACTGTTCCAGGGATCGAAATCCGTCGGGGTAACCGTGGTTGGAAACAATGCAACCCCAAGCTACTGTGGCGATGATTCCGAGACGCTGACCATCCAACCCGTGACGCTTACTATCTTGCCTTCTGTCGATTCTACCCATGCCGTGCTTACCATCCACACCTCTACGGTTTCGCTTGGAACTCAGGCAATGGCCGATGTGAGCCTTTCCGGACTTCCCGCCTCCGTAAGCGTGCTGCAATTCGATCTTTATCTCACATACAATCATGATGTGCTGACCTACGATCATGCCGACTTGAACGGAACGCTCACCGAAACATGGCCACCACCCACAGACACGCTGGGAATTGCGACCGACACACTGCACTTCACTTCGCCGGCTGCGCTTTCTTCTACACCGGGATTGCTCGCGCAATTATGGTTCAGAACCTACGTTGCGGATTCCTCGTATTCGCCGATCACGGTTTCCGGTTCGTTCCCAGGGACGAACGGGAACTGCCCGATCTTGTATCTTACGCCGGATTCTTCCGCGCTCTTCCTCGGGCAGAAGGTGTGCGGCGATACGCTGCTGGAGGGCTTCCTGCTCGGGCAGCCCATCGTGCTGGACCGCGCGGAACTCTTAGACGATGGGAACCTGCATGTTGTCATCCAATTGCCGATAGCTGCGAACGTGAACCTTTCGCTCACCGATATTCTTGGCCGCACCCTCTGGACGGGCATCCTGAACGGCACCGCCGGCACCAACGACCGAGAGTTTGCGCTTCCGCAGAACCTTCCCTCCGGCCCGGTCATGCTGCGCGCATCCTCGACGACGCTTAAGGATGGGCAGAATATCCGTTCGAAAGAGTTGATGCTGGTGAAGTAACGGAAACTCAAAGCATGAACGATAGCATTCCCTGTGGATGTTGCTGGTTTCATGGAACATCTTTCAAGAATCACGTTCGATGCACGGGTAATGGGCGGTAAAGCTTGTATTCGTGGAATGCGGATCACGGCCGGGACGGTGCTTGGTTTGCTTGCCTCCGGGCACTCACAATCAGAAATTCTGGAGCTTTACCCATATCTGGAAGCCGACGATATTAAAGCCGCGCTGGAATATGCAATGTGGAGAGCCGAAGAGATCGATCTGCCGATGGTGGAAGCCTAACGGATCTTGTACCAATGAAGATTCTGATCGACGTGTGTATCCCGCCATCCTGGGTTGATATTTTTAGTGAGGCAGGCTACGAAGCAACGCATTGGTCGCAGATTGGGAACCGTAGTGCAGCGGATGAAGAGATATTCGAGTGGGCTGGAGACAACATGGATACGTAATCTTTACGCACGATCTTGATTTCGGAACGTTGCTTGCGATGGCTAAATCCAAGGGGCCAAGTGTTATGCTTGCCCGAACGCCCGATGTGACACCTCTCCACTTGAAAGCCCTCATTTTAAACGCACTGGAAAAATACATGGGCGCATTGGAGCAGGGCGCGATCCTTGTGGTGGACGAAGTAAAAATGCGATTGAGGCTCCTGCCGATTTCGTGAGAGTCGATGGGAGGGAGGGATATAAGAAACTATCGAATTTGCTCCAATTTCGATAGTTTTAAAGAATTCATAAATTATTTTTGTAACCCAAGCGACCTTGTGCGTTTTAAACAATAGGGGACAATGCCATCTTCGGAGAATTTAACTCTAAACTATTCCTGGAGAAACATATTATGCGTACCATTCTTAAATCTCTTCTATTTTCGGTGATTCTGTTTGCTTCTTCAGGCGCATCAGCGCAATTTCAGCAATACCAGCAAATTGCGTCCTTTCGGCAAAATGTCGGTACGTATTTTCTCAATGAGAATTACGGCTTCGTATTCACCATCGGAAAAATTTCCCAATATCGTCCTGGTTATCCAAATATCGTCACCGATACGATAGCTATTTATCGCACGACAGACGGCGGCACAACGTGGGCTCTAATGGATCTCGGAAACAGCGATCTCAAGAACCATTGGGGTTTGATCTATAGCATGTACTTCGTCTCGCCGTCTCATGGATACATGAGTGCCTCGCCGATCACTATGGATTCCGTGATACCGGGCGTTACTTCCATTGGTACCTCTAAACTTGATACTGCGGCAGGGATCTATCATACGTTAGATAGTGGCAATACATGGTCGCGCATTTCTTCCGACACGGAGTTCGGTCAGATATATTCGGCTATCTCAACTATTTTTTGCCCGAGCGGTTATTCTTCCGACGAGGGCAAAACATGGAAGATAAATCCTCTTTACTATGGTGGTGATCCTTTTGATGGATTTATTACCGGCAATCATGATTCTGTGTTGATAGAATCTGGTGATGTAAGCACCGATTTTGGCAAGCATTGGTTTGTGCCCGATACCACCGGAAATACGACGGCTTACTATGTCATTCCCCATACCCAAGATATAATTTCATTCCCTTCTTCAGACGAATACCCCAACGGCATAAATTCAGTCGCCGGTGATGGCTGCGAGTATTATACTCAATATAGTAGTGCTTCCAGCTTCGTGGTTCCAACTCACCCTGGAATTACTCCCACGCTTTCGGTAACGGGTCATGGGTATGTGATGTATGCGGTTGATGACACGAACGCTCTATGGAAAATCACTACTACCGGCCCGGATGGGATAGTACCGACAGTGCCGCCGCCAACAATAACCATGTGGCATGCGGTAATGGGAGGTCCATCGAATAACACGCTGGTAACGACGTTATGCGATTCCAACTCGTTCTGGCTTTGGTTTAGATACACGGTGGATTCGTGCCACTATGGCGGCCTTACGGCTATTACCATCGATGGGATCGATTCTACTATTGCCACGTATTCTACAGAAGGGGTCTATCATCCATGGAATGAATTTCCGGATACGCCGCGCGTTACGGTCTATCCGCATAAGAGCGGCACATATCCCATTACGGTTCACGCGCATTATAGCGACGATGATTTTTTAGAAGGTGACACTTCGTTCCAGATGTCGCTCGTCATCCAGCCCAATCCAGGCGTGCTCGATCTTAACGCGCAGCAGCTCTACGATTTCGGTTCTCAGTCGATTAACCTTGCGCAGACCATCGAGGAGTCGTTCCGCATTGCTGCGCATGGGTGTGAACAGGTGGTGGTGGATAGCATTATTTTCTACCCCGATAGCGCGCAATTTGTAGATTTTAGTTTTACGAATATTACGGCAAGCTTTATTCCTTCCAGTTCTCCGAAATCTTTCGTTCTTTCCTTCAAGCCCACGATCGCAGACACGGAACGTGGCAGCATATTGATCTATTGGTTCGATGGCGAGTCCGATCATGTCGATACGATCCGCGCTATCGGAGTGGGTGTAGCGGATACGACAGCCGGGGTAGATCCGGAATCAAATGCAGGCGCGCCATTTACGATCACAAGTATTCAGCCCAATCCCGCGCAGAATGAGATTACCATTCAAGTCGCCGGGGTCGGCGACCACCACGCGGTGGAAATTGAGATGTTCGATGCGCTGGGGCGGGAAGTGACCACCCCCCAGCCCCCTCCTTCTTTAGGAGGAGGAGTAGGAGGTACAGTTGTGCTGGATGTTTCGGATGTGCCATCCGGCATCTATTTTATTCGGGTGTCGGCAGGTGGGTATATGCAGTCGCGGAGTGTGGTGGTGCAGCATTGAACCACGATTCACAGGATTATCAGGATTAGGGAAGGATGGGATCACTGGAACTTGAAATTATTGGGATCGTGTAGTCACCTGGAGTATACTCCAGGTGACTACACGAGCAATTATTTTCGATTCTTTTCAGGAATCGCTTGCATTTGGGTTTTAAATGTGTTATCTTTGGAAGTACACTAATGAGCACCTATTCTTGGGGAAAGGATGAATCCGCCTCTTCGGAGATGGATGAAGGATGAAAAGGAAGCCAAAGGATAGTTTTCATTATGAACGAGTTCTTTAGGAAGTGGCATTATGAATACTTGTTGGAACAAATGTGCGAAA